>NZ_JAAAUC010000004.1 GCF_009908165.1 Frigidibacter albus | reverse complement strand
CATGGCGGCCCCTATCCCGCCAGCACCAACTTCGGCGCCACCAGCGTCGGCACCCTCTCCATCCGCCGCTTCATGCGCCCGGTCTGCTTCCAGAACCTGCCCGACGCGCTGCTGCCGGAAGACGTGCTGTCCACAGACCTGCGCGGCTGACCCCTTTCCCCTTTTCCAGGAGTATTCCCATGATCGCCCCCGATACACTGCGCGAGATCATCCGCCACGGCCTTTTGTCCTTCCCGGTCACCCCGTTCGACGGCGAGGACAATTTCGCCCCCAAGCCCTTCGCGGCGCATCTGGAATGGCTGTCGGGCTTCCCCGTCGCCGGGTTGATCGTCGCGGGCGGCACGGGTGAGCTGTTCTCGCTGACCCCGGCCGAGGTGGTGGAGGTGGTGCGCACGGCGCTGTCCGTGTCGGGCACCGCCCCCGTGATCGCCGGCTGCGGCTATGGCACGAAGATCGCCTGCGACATGGCACGCGAGATCGAGGCGGCGGGCGGCGACGGTATCCTGCTGCTGCCCCATTACCTGACCGAGGCGCCGCAAGAGGGCGTGGCCAACCGCATCCGCGCGGTGTGCAAGGCCACCAACATGGGGGTGATCGTCTACAATCGCGGGCAGGCGCGGGTGTCGGCGGAAACACTGGCGCAGCTGGCGGATGAATGCCCCAACCTCGTCGGCTTCAAGGACGGCACCGGCGATATCGACATGGTGCGCCGGGTGACGGTGATGCTGGGCGACCGGCTGTCCTATATCGGCGGGATGCCGACGCATGAGCTGTTCGCGCAGGCCTACAAGGGGGCGGGAATGCCAACCTATTCGTCGGCCGTGTTCAACTTCGTGCCCGAAACCGCGCTGGAATTCCACGGCGCGCTGATGGCGGGCGACGATGCCACCTGCACCCGGCTGCTGCGTGACTTCTACTATCCCTTCGCCGCCATCCGCGACCGCAAGACCGGCTATGCCGTGTCCGCAATCAAGGCCGGGGTCGCGCTGCGCGGCTTTGCCACCGGCGCGGTGCGCGCCCCGCTGACCGACCTGACCGGCGAAGAGGTCGAGATGATGCAGGCGCTGATCGCCGGTCGCAGCTGATGGCGCGGATCGAACCGGGTGCGCTGGCGGCCTTTGCACAGGCGCTGCTGGCGAGCGCGGGGATGGAGGCGGACAAGGCTGCCGCCACCGCCGCCGTGCTGGTCGAGGGCGACATGATCGGGCATGACACCCATGGTGTCGGCCTGCTGCCCTGGTATATCGACGAGCTGGCAGCGGGGCGGCTGGCGGGGGCTGGCAGCTATGACGTGGTCGCCGATCGCGGCGCCAGCTTCGTGTGGAACGGCAACAGCCTGCCCGGCGCCTGGCTGCTGACCGAGGCGCTGGACCTGGCCTGCGAGCGGGCGCGGGAGTTCGGGGTGGTGACGGGGGTGATCGGCAATGCCCATCACACCTGCGCCCTGTCGGCCTTCATGCGCCGGGTGACGGAGCGCGGGCTGATCGTGCAGATGCACGTGTCGAACCCCGCCGCCTCGCGCGTGGCGCCCTATGGCGGTACCCAGCCGGTGCTGACGCCGAACCCGATTGCGGCGGGGTTTCCGACCTCGGCCGATCCGGTGCTGATCGACGTGTCCTGCTCGATCACCACCACGACCATGACCCAAAGCCTTGCCGCGCGCGGCGAGCGCTTCCCCGAGCCTTGGGCGCTGACCGCTGCGGGCGAGCCGACCGACGACCCGCGCGAGGTGACGGAACGGGGCGGGTCGATGATGCCGCTTGGCGGCGCGCTGAAGGGCCACAAGGGCTATGGGCTTGGGCTGATGGTGGAGTTGCTGGGGCAGGGGCTGTCGGGCCGGGGCCGGGCCAATACACCGGCAGGGCCGCTGGCGCAAAGTGCCTTCCTGCAGGTAATGGACCCCGAGGCCTTTGCCGGCCTTGCCGCCTTTACCGCGCAATCCGACCATCTGGCCGATCTGTGCCGCAGCAACCCGCCTGCCGCCGCCAATGGCGGCCCGGTGCGGGTGCCGGGCGATGCGGCGGCGGCCAAGCGGCGACGCGCATGGGCCGAAGGCGTGCCGGTTGCGGATGCACTGTGGCAGCGGCTGGCGGGGATTGCCGGGGCAGCGGGCGTTGCGGTGCCCGCGGCCGCGTGAGCCCCCCTGCGTCAGCAGGGCCGCAGCATCTCACGCACCCGGCGCAGGACCGGGTTGGCATTCTCGCGCGACCAGCTGGCGAACATGTCGGCATGGCAGGCCAGCGGGCGGGGCAGGGGGCGGAACACGATATTGTCGAAGCTGGCATTGCGCGCGCAGGTCGGGACGATGGCCAACCCGATCCCGGTGCTGACCAGCGACAGGATCGCCTGCGAATGGGTCATCTGCAGCACCACCCGCGGCGCGATACCGGCCTTGTGCAGCAGCCCGGCCAGCATGTCATGCAGATAGCGGGCGGCAGGCGCGAACATGATGAAGGGCTCGCCCTGCAGCGTCTCGGCGGGCGGGCGGCGACGGCTTGCCAGCGGGTGGCCTTGCGGGATCGCCAGCATCATCGGCTCATGCGCGATGCGGAGGCTGTGGATCATGGGGCTGGCGTCCAGCGGGCGCGACAGGCCAAGGTCGATGCGCCCGGCGCGCAGGGCCTCGTCCTGCTCTGCGGTTTCCAGCTGGATCAGCTCCAGCTCCACCCCTGGCAATTCTGTCCGCGCCATGCTCACCAGCTGCGGCAGCACCTCATAGGTTGCCGCGCCGACGAAGCCCACGGTCAGCTTGCCGGACACCACCCGCGCCGCGCGCCGCGTGGCGGTGACCGCGGCGTCAGTCTGGGCCAGCAGGCGTCTGGCCTCGACCAGGAATGCATGGCCCGCGGGGGTCAGCGTCACCCGGCGGCTGGTGCGGTCGAACAGGCGCACGTCGAGCTGCTGTTCCAGTTGCTGGATATGCCGGCTGAGCGGCGGCTGCGAGATGTTCAGGCGCAGCGCGGCGCGGCTGAAATTCAGCTCTTCGGCCAGGATCACGAAGTAGCGGACTTGCAGCAGCTCGATCATCTATTCTGTTTCCGTATCGATTCTGGTCAAAACCGATCTTGGACTTGATGGCGCGAACCGCAATAGCCTTGCCCAACTCCCGCATCATCGAAGGCTGCCCCACATGACCACGACCCCTGACAAGATCGTCTGGATCCGCCTCTCGGCCATCCATCTGCCGCTGAAGAACCCGATCAGCGATGCCAAGGTGCTGACCGGCCGGCAAAAGCCGCTGACCGAGGTCGCCTGCCTCTTTGCCGAAATCGAGACGGTGGAGGGCCATTCCGGCATCGGCTTCAGCTATTCCAAGCGCGCGGGGGGGCCGGGGCAGTTCGAACATGCCAAGGAGATTGCGCCGGTGCTGCTGGGGGAAGACCCCAATGACATCGCCAAGCTGTGGACCAAGCTGGCCTGGGCCGGCGCCTCGGTCGGGCGCAGCGGGCTGGCGGTGCAGGCGATTGCCGCCTTCGACATCGCGCTGTGGGACATGAAGGCCAAGCGGGCGGGGCTGCCGCTGTCCAAGCTGCTGGGGGCGCACCGGGATTCGGTCCAGTGCTACAACACGTCGGGCGGGTTCCTGTCCTCGCCGCTGGAAGAGGTGCTGGACAATGTGGAGCGGTCCATCGAAGAGGGGATCGGCGGTATCAAGATCAAGGTCGGCCAGCCCGACATGGCCGAAGACCTGCGCCGGGTGGAGGCAGTGAACAACAAGATCGGCGGGCGGGTGTCGCTGATGGTCGACGCCAACCAGCAATGGGACCGCCCGGCCGCGATGCGCGCCTGCCGGCAGCTGGAGGCCTTCAACCTCGTCTGGATCGAAGAGCCACTGGATGCCTATGACAGCGAGGGCCATGCCGCGCTGGCGGCCGCGCTGGACACGCCGATTGCCACCGGCGAGATGCTGGCCAGCGTCGCCGAGCATATCGACCTGATCCAGAAGAACGCGGTGGACTTCATCCAACCCGATGCGCCCCGCGTCGGCGGCATCACCCAGTTCCTGCGGATCTGCGCGCTGGCCGAGCAGAAGAAGCTGAAGCTCGCCCCGCATTTCGCCATGGAGATCCACCTGCATTTGGCAGCGGCTTACGAGTTCGAGCCTTGGGTCGAGCATTTCGACTGGCTGGACCCGCTGTTCAACGAGCGGCTGGAAAACAGGAACGGCCGGATGATCGTGCCAAGCCGCCCCGGGCTAGGCTTCACCCTGTCCGATCAGGCCTTGGCGTGGAAACGCGCCGATGCCGAATTCGGCAAGCGTCCCTAGGCCGCAGAGCCCCTGCCAGGATTCAAGCCGTAGCGTGGGGGGAATGCTGCAGGGGGCACTCACAAACTCAGGTCATGACATCAGCCTGCTTCCACTTGCCGCGGAACAGGCGGATGTGGAAGGCGGGCAGCTTGACCAACTCTTCGGCCAGCAGCAGCGAGAAGACCCAGACGGCAGAGAGGTCGAACCACAGGATCATCACCGCCGTCGCCGGCACACGGAACAGCCATTGCGACCAGATGAAGACATGCATGACATAGACCGTCTCGCCCCCGGCCCGCAGGGTGTTGCCGCAGACCGCGTTCGATTCCTTGGGGAAGGGCAGCAGCAGCAGGATCGGCAGGAACTGCGCCAGCGTCGCGCGGGTCTCGGGGTGCAGGTCGGGGTAGAGGATCGGCGTGACCAGCCAGACCAGCAGATAGATCAGCGCGACCAGCGCCGCCGTCACGAAGGCCGCGCGCCAGGCGCTGCTGAGGAAGCGGTCAAGGGCGGGGCCGCGCTGGCCTTGGCCGATCAGTTGCGCGACGATGATGCCCGTGGCCTGTGCCCAGGACATGCCGATGGTGCCGGCGATCATCACCCAGGGCATGATCAGCACCATCGCCGCGAACTGGTTCACGTTGAGGCTGGCGAAGATCATCGTGCAGACGCTGCTGGACAGGGTGGCGCTGATGAAGGTTGCGGCGATGGGCAGGGCGAACAGCAGATGGCCCCTGAAGGCGGGCCAGAACGCCTCCCGCAGCCAGCCCGCGACCCCCAGATAGCTGCCGAAGTGCCGGTGAAACATCAGCGCCAGAAACGCCGTCCGCAGCGCCGAGCCAATCGCGCTGCCCGCGGCGGCGCCGCTGACGCCCATCTCCGGCAGGCCGCCAAGCCCGTGGATCAGCGCGATGCTGGCGCCCACGTTCACCGGCAGCGAGATCAGGTAGCTGTAGAAAGGCAGGCGCGTTCTGCCGCAGGCGTTGAAATGGCTCGACAGGACCAGCGCCACGGCCTCGGCAAGGATCACCAGTAAGAACACGTTCAGGTAGCGCCGGGCATCTGCCGCGATCTGCGGGGTATGGGCGAGGCTGTCCAGCAACCTTCCGCCGTAAAGCAGGACCAGCACGGCCCCGGCACCGGCAACGGCAAGGTTGATGAACAGCCCGCAGTAGAAGCCGGACTTCATCCCCACCTCGCGGCCCGAACCGAAGGCCTGCGCCAGCCGGATCTGGGTTGCCATGGCGAAGGCCGAGAGCATGCCAAGCAGCAGGTTCGCGACGGACCCGGCCACGCCCATGGCGGCAATGGCCGCCTCGCCCAGGCCGGCAACGACATAGGTGTCGATCACGACGATGCCGTGCAGCATGATCGCCATCATCGTCATCGGCCAGGCCATCAGCAGCACGGTGCGATTGGTCGGGGGCGGCAATTCGAGGCGGGAGCTGGACATTCGGGTGGGGGCGTTCTTGTTGGGCGCGCTGCCGCGCGCTGCACGGGGCGGGCAGCGCGGCGTGGCCGTGCCGGGGGCACAGGAAAGGTCAGGCAGACGCGGGATCCGGCTCGAAGTAATGGGCGCTGTCGGCGGTGATGCCCTCGATGGTGGCATCGAGGCGCGAGAGATGGAGCATCCCGGCGGCGACGGCAGCCTCGGCATCCCCCGCCTTGATGGCGCGGACGATCTCTTCGTGATCTGCGATCAGCTGCGGCATCCGTTCGCCCTGGCGCAGGCTGAGGATGCAGAGCCGGTCGACCTTGCTTTTCTCGGCCGAGATCACCTCGAAGGCGAAGGCGACGCCCGCGACGCGGCACAGGGCTTCGTGGAACTCGTAGTCCAGCCGGCTGAAGTTGCGGTAGTCGCCGCTTTGGGCGACCGTGCGCTGTTCGGCCAGGCAGGCGTCCAGCAGCGCCGCGCTGGCCGCATCGCAGCACTTCACCGCCCGGCGCAGCACCTCGGCCTCGACAGCGGCGCGCACGAAGCGCGACTTCTCGATCTCGCGCGCGGAAAAGCGCTTCACCTCGGTGGCGCGCTGCGGGCGGATCACCAGCAGGTCGAGGTTCTCCAGCCGGCTGAACGCATCGCGGACCGGCTGGCGCGACACGCCAAACTGCGCGGCGATGTCGGCCTCGGAAATCTTGTCACCGGGTTTGAGGCGCAGGGAATGGATCTCTTCGTAAAGGTAGTCGAAGATCTGTTCGACGCTGGTCCGTCGATCCCGGGCTGTGGGCAACTGCATCACTCAAACATCCTCTGCCATCTGGCCAAATACCGTGTAGCGCCCGGCCGCGGCGCGTGCGCGGGGCGGGGTGGCGCCATCCTTACCATCTGGGCACCTTTCGCACATAGTCCGGCACATATTTCAGCATCTCGTCCGTGTCATCGCGGTCGACGACCATCACCCGGTTGTAGAGATCGTGCAATTCGGCGACCGCCTCATGGTCAAGCTCCACCCCAAGGCCCGGGCCCTCCGGCACCTGCAGGGTGCCGTCCCGGAACTGCGGGCGGCCGCCCTTGACGATTTCCTTGCTGGACCACGGATAATGGGTGTCGCAATCATAGGTCAGGTTCGGAGTGGCGGCGGCAACGTGGCACATGGCCGCCAGCGAAATGCCAAGGTGGGAGTTGGAGTGCATCGACACCCCAAGCCCCGCCGCGCGGCACATCTCGCCCAGATGGATCGCTCCGGTCGCCCCGCGCCAGTAGTGATGATCGGACAGGATGATCTGCACGGCGTCCTTCTTGACCGCCTCGATGATCTGCTCGAACTCCACCACCACCAGATTGGTGGCCAGCGGCATGTCGATCTGGGCTGACAGCTCTGCCATCGCATCCATGCCGCGGCAGGGGTCTTCGAGGTATTCGAGCACGCCGCTGAGCTGATCGACCACGCGCTTGGCGGTCGGCACGGTCCAAGCGCCCATCGGGTCGATGCGCAGAGGATGGTGGGGGAAAGCCTCGCGCAGCTTCAGCATCGTCTCGACCTCAAGGTCCGGCTCCAGCACGCCGCCCTTCAGCTTCAGCGAGCGGAAGCCGTATTCGCCGACGAAGGTGCGGGCCTGTTCGACAAGGGCATCGGGCGTCATCACCTCGCCCATGATGTCGGGGCCGAAGGTCAGGTCGCGCTTGGCGAACTTGAAGAACAGATAGGCGCCGAACGAGACCGTCTTGCGCTTGGCACCGCCGAGGATGTCGTAGAGCGGGCGGCCGACCTCCTTGCCGCGGATGTCGAGAAGGGCGATCTCGAAGGCGCTGTAGACGACATCGACAAGCTGGTGATCGGCAAGCGCGGTGGGGGCATTGATGCCACCCGCATCCGGCAGGGCGCGTTCGATGCGGGCGCGAAGGTCGCGCAGATCGTAGGGGTCGAGGCCTTCCAGCAGCGGCGCAACCGTTTGCAGGCCGGCCAGCGTGCGCTTGGCACCGTAGGTTTCCGACAGGCCGACAAGGCCGGTATCGGTCTTCACCTGAATGATGGATCGCAGGAACACCGATTGGTGGACGCCCTTGGTATTGGCCAGGGGCACGTCCGGAACGGCGATCGGTGTGACGGTTATTTCGGTGACTCTCATGACGGCTCCCCGGCCCGGCGATTCCTGAAACTATCACTAGTATCCCAGATGCACGACTAGTATACCAGTCTAAACTTCGCTCGAATCGCAGGCATTCCGATGGCTGCCTCGAACGGAGGAGGGGTGGAGGGCGCGCCAGCGACAGGGGTGCGCAGAGAACGGGAGGCGTGATGGCTGGGGTTCGTCTGGAGGGCATCGTCAAGGCCTATGGCGCGTTGCAGGTTGTGCATGGCATCGACCTTGAGGTGGCGGAGAAAGAGTTCGTGGTGCTGGTCGGCCCCTCGGGCTGCGGCAAGTCCACCACGCTGCGGATGATCGCCGGGCTCGAGGAGATCTCGGATGGCGACCTGACCATCGACGGGCGCCGGATGAACCGCGTGGCCCCCAAGGACCGCGACGTCGCGATGGTGTTCCAGAACTACGCGCTCTACCCCCACCTCAACGTCGCCGACAACATCGCCTTCGGCCTGCGCATCCGCAAGGAAAGCAAGGCCAACATCGCCGCGGCGGTGAAGGAGGTCGGCGGCATCCTGGGCCTGACGGAGTATCTGGAGCGGCGCCCTGCGGACCTGTCGGGCGGCCAGCGCCAGCGCGTCGCCATGGGCCGGGCGATCGTGCGGCGGCCCAAGGTGTTCCTGTTCGACGAGCCGCTGTCGAACCTCGACGCCAAGCTGCGCACCCAGATGCGGGCCGAGATCAAGCGCCTGCACAAGCGCCTTGGCGCGACCAGCATCTATGTCACCCACGATCAGGTCGAGGCGATGACGCTGGCCGACCGGATCGTGGTGATGAACAACGGCCGGATCGAGCAGATCGGCACGCCGACGGACCTGTTCCTGCACCCTGCCAACGTGTTCGTGGCGGGCTTCCTTGGCTCGCCGCCGATGAACATGGTGACGGCGCGGATCGTGGAGGGCACCGCCGGCCCGGTCGCCGAAGTCGCGGGTGCCCGCATTCCGCTTGCGCCACTGCCCGCCCTGCAGGGCAGTGCCGGGCGCGAGGTCATCCTGGGCATCCGGCCCGAGTTTGTGGAACTGGCCGCTGCGGACGCACCGGGCGCGGTTCTGGTGGATCTGGATCTGGTCGAGACGCTGGGGTCCGAGGCGCTGCTGCACACCACGCTGGCGGGCGAGCCCTTCGTGATCCGCACCAACACCGTCGGGCGGGCAACGGCGCTCGACAGCGCCGCGGCTTTCACCATCGCGCCGCATCTGATCCGGGTGTTCGATGCCAGGACCGGCGACGCGCTGGCGGGGCAGGGGACCGCGCCATGAGCGAGACCTCCGACATCCCCGGCCAACGCACCGAAACCATCGTCATCGAGGCACGCGAGGCGCAGCGGGATCGCCGCACCGGCCGCGTGCAGCGCATCGGCGACCATCTGAAGCGCGAATGGCAGCTGTATGTGATGCTGCTGCCGACGATCATCTGGCTGGTCATCTTCCTGTACAAGCCGATGTACGGCCTGCAGATCGCGTTCAAGGATTACAGCCTGTTCCGCGGCGTGGCCGGCAGCGCCTGGATCGGGCTGGAGCATTTCGACACGCTGTTCAACAACGACCAGTTCCTGCGGGCGCTGCGCAACACCGTCATCATCAGCTTCTACGGGCTGATCTTCGGCTTTCCGGTGCCGATCATCCTGGCGGTGATGTTCAACGAGGTCCTGCATCAGAAGTTCAAGAAGACCGCGCAGACCATCGTCTACCTGCCGCACTTCATCTCCTCGGTGATCATCGCGGGGATCGTCATTACCGCCTTCTCGCCCTCGGCGGGGATCGTGAACACGATGCTGGGCTGGTTCGGGATGGACCCGGTCTACTTCCTGACCAAGCCCGAATGGTTCCGCCCGATCTTCGTGGGCACTGGCATCTGGCAAGAGGCGGGCTTCCAGTCCATCGTGTACCTTGCGGCCATCGCCGGGATTTCGCCCACGCTGTACGAAAGCGCCGTTGTCGACGGGGCCTCGCGCTGGCAGATGATCTGGAAGATCACGCTGCCTTCGATCCTGCCGACGATCATCATCATGCTGATCATCCGCATCGGCAACATGCTCGAAGTGTCGTTCGAGATGATCATCCTGCTGTATCAGCCCGCGACCTACGAGACCGCCGATGTGGTGAACACCTTCATCTACCGGCAGGGCATCCAGGGCGGGCAATACGACCTTGCCGCCGCCGCGGGCCTCTTCAACGCCGTCGTGGCCTTTGCGCTGGTGATGACCGCCAACACCATCTCGAAGCGCTATTCGCGCACGTCACTGTGGTGAGGGGGACAACGCCATGGCCAACATGAATCTCTATTCGCGTGGGGACCGGCTGTTCGTCATCGTCAACATGGCGCTGATCGGGCTGTTCACCATCTCCACCCTCTATCCATTCATCTACATCGCCTCGCTGTCGCTGAGCACCGGGTTCGAAGCGCGGGCCGGGAACGTGGTGCTGACACCCGTGGGTTTCACGCTGGAGGCCTACAAGCAGGTGCTGTCCGAGCCGGAGTTCTGGACCTCGTACCGCAACACCTTCATCTACACGATCGGCGGCACGCTGATGAGCCTGCTGTTCATCATCCCCGGCGCCTATGCGCTGTCGCGGCCGCAGCTCTATGGTCGGCGGTTCTGGAACCTGATGGTGGCCTTCACCATGTGGTTCAACGCGGGCCTGATCCCGTTCTTCCTGAACATGCGCGACCTTGGCCTGCTGGACAGTTACTTCGGCATCATCATCGGCTTCGCGGTCAACGGCTTCAACATCATCTTGCTGCGCAACTTCTTCGAGGCGATCCCGCAAAGCTTTGAAGAGGCGGCCCGGATGGACGGCGCCAACGAATTTCAGGTGCTGTGGAAGGTCTATATCCCGCTGTCGAAACCCGCCATCGCCACCGTTGCGCTATTCTGCATCGTGGCGCGGTGGAACGGATTCTTCTGGGCGATGGTCCTGTTGCAGGACAAGGACAAGATCCCGCTGCAGGTCTACCTGCGGCAGGTCATCGTCGCGCTGTCGGATGACGAGGAATTCGCCAACACGCTGATGAGCTCTGCCTATTCGTTCGAAACGGTCAGCGCCGCGATCATCGTCTGTTCGATCATCCCGATCCTGATCATCTACCCCTTCCTCCAGAAGTATTTCAGCAAGGGCATCTTGCTGGGCGGGGTGAAGGAATGACCGTGTTTCGCAAAGAGGAGGAGACTATGCGAAATCTGACGCTGACCCTTGCCATTCTGGGCACCACGGCGCTGACCGCGCCGGCCTGGGCGCAGGACGCCCACAAGATCGTCGACGAACCGCTGGAGCTGACGATTCACATGCACTGGCCGCGCTCGCAGGGCTATGACGAGACCTACCCGGTCGAGCGGGCGGCGCGCGAGATGACCAACATCCATCTCATCGACCGGACGGCGGGCAAGAACTCCACCGACCATAACGAGGCGATGAACCTGCTGCTGGCGCAGGGTGACCTGCCCGACATCGTCGGCGGCAACCGGATCAAGGATGCGGTCAACCAATACGGGCCCGAAGGCGCCTTCGTGCCGCTGAACGACCTGATCGAGGAGCACGCCCCGAACATCAAGGCGTTCTTCGACGAGCGGCCAGAGCTGTTTCAGGCGATCGCCTCCTGGGATGGCAATGTCTACTACATCCCCTACCTGCCCGACGGGAAGTTCGGCCGCGCCTGGTATGTCCGGCAGGACTGGCTGGACAAGCTGGGGCTGGAGCAGCCGACGACCGTGGAGGAATATTACACGGTCCTGAAGGCGTTCCGCGAGCAAGACCCCAACGGCAACGGCAAGAAGGACGAGATCCCCTTCTTCGCGCGCCAGTGGGAAGAGGTCATCCGCCTTGTCACCCTGTGGGACGGCCGGTCCAGCGGGTCGGACACCTATCACGACTTCTTCGTCGATGAGGGCGAGATCCGGCACCCCTATGCACAGGTCGAGTATCGCGAGGGCATCAAGAACATCGCCCAGTGGTATGCCGAGGGGCTGATCGACCCCGAGATCTTCACCCGCGGCGCCAGCTCGCGCGATTATCTTCTGTCGGAAAACCTTGGCGGATCGACCCATGACTGGTTCGCCTCGACCTCGGGCTACAACGTGGCGCTGCAGGACCGGGTGGAGGGGCTGAACTTCATCCCGTTCCTGCCGCCTGCCTCGGTCAGCGGCGTGCGGATGGAAGAGCACCGCCGCATCCCGATCAAGCCCGATGGCTGGGCGATCAGCTACATGAACGAGAACCCGGTCGAGACGATCAAGTATTTCGACTTCTGGTTCACCGAGGAGGGCCGCCTGCTGGCCAATTTCGGTGTCGAGGGCGAGACCTGGGACATGGTCGACGGCGAGCCGGTCTACAAGCCCGAGGTGCTGAACAGCGACTCGCCGGTCAACAGCCAGATGTATCTGGTCGGCGCGCAGATCCAGCGCGGCTACTGGCAGGACTACCGCTATGAAATCCAGTGGACCAGCGAAGAGGCCCTGGCGGGGATCGAGCTTTACGAGGCGAATGACCTCTTGATCCCCGACTTCCTCGGCGTGTCGTTCACCAAGGAAGAACAGGCCGTCTATGACCGCCACTGGCCGTCGATCATGACCTACATGCTGGAACGCCAGCAGGCCTGGATCCTGGGCACCGGCGATGTCGAGGCGGATTGGGACAGCTACACCAACACGCTGAACAAGATGGGCTACCAGGACGTCATCGACGTGATGAACTCGGCCTACAAGCGGCAATACGGCTGATCCTTCCGGGGCGCGGCCTTGGTCGCGCCCCTTCCAACCGAACCTGACGAGAAAGCGATCCGATGTCCGGCAATACCCTTCCTGCGCTCGATGAACCCAAGACCGGGGGCCTGACCGTCCGCTATGCACCGGCCGAGGCCGCCGAGGTCGTCGAGAACCCGCCGCGGTTTTCCTGGCTGCCGGTGATCGAGGACGAGGCGACCTATGTGCTGCGGATCTCGGCCGATCCTGGGTTTCCGGCCGGCAGCACCCGCACCTACGCTCGCCTGCCGCTGAACTTCTTCACGCCCGATGCGGTGCTGGACCCCGGCACGCATCACTGGTCCTACGCCGTCTGCGACCCGGCAACCGGCGCCCCGGTGACGGGCTGGAGCAAGACGCGCAGCTTCCATCTGGCGACCGGCCTGCCCGAAACGCCGTTGCCCGCCCGCGATCGGCGCTTCAAGGGTGCCAGCCGCGCGCACCCGCGCCTGTGGCTGACGCCGGACCGGCTGGCGGCGTTCAAGGAGGCCGTCGCGGCTGATCCCGATCATTGCACCTGGGCGACGTTCTACGAGGCCTCGGCGCGGCCCTGGATGGACCGCGAGATCATGGCGGAACCTGTCGGCTACCCCGGGCACAAGCGCATCGCCTCGGTCTGGCGGCAGACCTATATCGACTGCCAGGAACTCCTGTACGCGATCCGCCACATGGCCATCGCCGGGCAGGTGACAGGCGATCCCGCGATGCTGGAGCGGGCGAAGGCGTGGCTGCTGAGCGCGGCCGCCTGGAACCCCGCCGGCACCACCTCGCGCGTCTATACCGACGAATGGGCGTTCCGGGTGAACCTGGCGCTGGCCTGGGGCTATGACTGGCTGCATGACCAACTGACCGAGGACGAACGCGCGCTGGTCCGCAAGGCCCTTCTGGTGCGCACCCGCGAGACCGCCGACCACATCATCAAGAACGCCAAGATCCACCTGTTCCCCTTCGACAGCCACGCTGTGCGCGCCGTGTCGGCCGTGCTGATCCCCGCCGCGATCGCGCTGCTGGATGACGAACCCGAGGCCGAGGAGTGGCTGCACTATTCGGCAGAGTTCCTGTTCACCCTCTACTCGCCCTGGGGCGACGAGGACGGTGGCTGGGCCGAGGGGCCGCACTACTGGATGACGGGCATGGCCTATCTGATCGACGCGGCCAACCTGCTGAAGGGCTACTCGGGCCTCGACCTCTACCGCCGGCCGTTCTTCCAGAAGACCGGGGATTTCCCGCTGTACACCAAGGCGCCGGACACCCGCCGCGCGACCTTTGGCGATGACAGTTCGCTTGGCGATCTGCCTTCGGTCAAGATCGGCTACAACCTGCGCCAGTTCGCCGGGGTCACCGGCAACGGCGCCTATCAGTGGTATTACGACGAGATCCGCCGCACCAACCCGGGCACCGAAAAGGCCTTCTACAACTGGGGCTGGTGGGACTTCCATTTCGACGAGATGCTGTACCGGTCCGACTTCCCGATCATCGAGGGCGCGGGCCCGGCTGAGGGCGACAGCTTCCGCTGGTTCAAGGGCACCGGCTGGGTGGCAATCCAGCACCGGATGCAGGAGCCGGGCGAGCATCTCCAGTTCGTCATGAAATCCTCGCCCTTCGGGTCGGTCAGCCACAGCCACGGCGACCAGAACGCCTTTTGCCTTGCGGCCTTTGGCGAGGATCTGGCGATCCAGTCCGGGCATTACGTCGCCTTCAACAGCACCATGCACAAGCACTGGCGCCGCGACACCCGGTCGAAGAACGCCATCCTGATCGACGGCAAGGGCCAGTATTCGGGCGACAACAAGGCAGAGGCGATGGCCGCCGCGGGCCGGATCGTGACGGCCGAGGAGCGGGGCGACCATGTGTTCATCCGCGGCGATGCGACCGCCGCCTACAAGCTGCTGTCGCCTGCGGTGACGTCGGTGCTGCGCGACGTGTATGTGGTGAACAAAGAATACCTCGTCATCGTCGACAACATCGACGCGGATGAACCCGTCGCCATCGACTGGCTGCTGCACGCCAGTGCGCCAATGGCCCTTGGCGACAGCTCATTCCGCTACACGGGGGATCGGGGGGGCTTCTACGGCCAGATCCTGTGGTCCGAGGCCGGCGCGCCGAAGCTGTCGCAGGAAACCGGTTTCCCCGGCGTCGATCCGTCCGAGATCGAGGGGCTGCCGGTCAGCACCTGCCTGACCGCCCGCTTCCCCAAGGCGGTGCGCCACCAGATCGCCACGCTGATCGTGCCCTATCCGGCGGCCGCGCCGCGCCGCGTGTTCTCGTTCCTCGATGACCAGGGCTACGACTGCAACCTCTACTTCACCGATGCCGAGGACCGGACCTTCAAGGTCGTGCTCCCCAAGACGTTCGATGTCGGCCGCGTGCCGGCCGCCAGCCCTGCCAAAAAGGAAAACGCATGAAACTCAACGGAAAAACCGCAATCGTCACCGGCGGCGGCCGCGACATCGGGCGCGCCTGCGCGCTGCGGCTGGCGGCGGAAGGGGCAAGTGTCGCCATCAACTACTTCTCCAGCAGTGCGGGCGCCGAGGCGGCCGCCGAAGAGATCCGCGCCAAGGGCGGCAAGGCCTTCGCCCTTCAGGGCGACCTGAGCGCCGAAGCGGATGTGGCGGCGCTGGTCGGCCGGACGGTAGAAGAGTTCGGCGGCGTCGACATCCTCGTGAACAACTCCGGCGGCATGATCGCGCGCAAGAAGATTACCGAAATGTCGCTGGACCACTGGCGCGCGGTCATGGACCTGAACCTGACAAGCACCTTCCTCATGATCAAGGAATGCCTGCCGCATATGTCGGCAGGGGCCATCGTCAACCTTGCCAGCCAGGCGGGGCGCGATGGCGGCGGGCCGGGGGCGATCCCCTATGCCACCTCCAAGGGGGCGGTCATGACCCTGACGCGCGGGCTCGCCAAGGAGCTTGGCCCCAGGATCCGCGTCAATGCGCTTTGCCCCGGCATGATCGACACCGATTTCCACAACGTCCACACCAAGGACGAGGTTCGCCGCAATGTCGAGGCGGCCACCCCCGTCAAGCGGCAGGGCACTCCCGAGGATATCGCGAACCTCGTGCTGTTCCTCGCCTGCGAGGACTCGGCCTTCATCACCGGGGCCAATGTCGATATCAATGGCGGCATGTTCTTCAGCTGACATCGGACAAGGAACGCGAAGATGACCAAGTATCCCGTTGTAACGACAGGCGAAGGTGTGACGCGGCAGGTGCTGGCCGATCACCCGGATCTTATGGTGGTGGCGTTCCGCTTTGCAGCCGAGGGCGCGGAGGGCGCGCTGCATAACCATCCGCATGTGCAATCGACCTTCGTCGAAAGCGGCCGGTTCCGGTTCTTCCTTGGCGAGGAGGAACGCGAGGTGGGCCCCGGCGACAGCTTCGTCATTCCCTCGGGCCTGACCCATGGCTGCGTTTGCCTGACGCCGGGCACGCTGGTGGATTGCTTCACCCCGCGCCGCGACGACTTCCTGTAGGCACTGCTGCCGTCAGCCCCGCCCCTCCGGCAGCAGCATCAACTGCAGATGGCTCCCCGCGCCCGTGCCAACGTGAAGGCTGTTCACCGCGACACGGGTGCGGCGCGAGGTGCCCTCGGGCTCCCCCGTGTTGGGGTTGATGTCGTATTTTGGGAAGTTCGACGACGAGATGTCCAGCCGGATCCGGTGCCCCTTGGCAAAGCGATTGGCAGTGGCAAAGGGCGTGATGGTGATGTCGAACGCGCCTTCATCGGCCCCGACCGGTTCCGGCGCGTCGAACCCGTTGCGGTAGCGCACCCGGAAGATGCCGTCGGTGATGTTCAGCGCATAGCCGCGCGGATAGTCGGCCGAGGGCGGATAGACATCGACCAGCTTGGCGGTGAAATCGGTGTCGGGCGCATCGGTCGACACCCGCAGCCGCGCCGTCACCGGGCCTGCGATGACCATGTCTTCCACAAGCGGCGCGGTCTCGAAGCTCAGTACATCGGGCCGTGCCGTCAGCGGCATCCCCGGCGCGGTGCAGCCGAAGAGCCCCTCCGCCTCCACCTGATCGAAGCCGCCGCCCGCGAAGATCGGCTCGCCCGAGGTCAGCGATCCGCCGATGGTCGGCACCGGGCTGCGCGGGTCATAGTCGTAGGACAGCACCGCATCCGCGCCCGCGTCCTCGCCAAGGCTCATGTCGGCGCGCAGATGCAGGGTCAGCGGCACCGCCTCGGGCACTGGCCAGTCGGTGGTCTCGATCCAGCGCCCGCCGTGGTCCAGGTGGCCCTCGGCCGTCTTGCGCCCGGTTCCGCCGCCCATCACGAACAGATGCACCCGTCCGTCCAGCACCGGCGCCGGTTCATCCTTCAGCCAGCGCGCGAAGAACTTCAGCCGATAGGCCAGCCAGTCGCTGTCCACCTGCCCATCGAAGGTCGCCTCCGCCCCGAAATCTACATCGCCAAACACCCGTTCGGACCGGTTGCCGTGGGTCCAGGGGCCCATGATCAGCGTCAGCGGCCGGGCCGCATCGCCCTTCAGGCCGGTGAAATTCTCCAGCGTGGTCTGCACATAGGCGTCATACCAGCTCGACATGAAGATGATCGGCACCTTGGGGAAGGTGTCGTAATAGCCCGCCGCCCACAGGCCCGTCTTCTTCCAGAACGCATCGAAGGTGCCGTGCTGCCACTGGTCCAGCAGATAGGCCTCGTAGTCCGGATCCCATTTCACCGGCGAGCGGCCCTTGGTCCAGGGCGTGCGCGCCATCCAGCCGTGCAGATCCTCGGCCTCGATGGCGCGCAGGATCGCGGGGTCGGCCACGGAAGCCGGGCTTTCCATCGCGCGGTTATAGGCCCAGGTGGCCTGCTTCATCTCCAGCGCGCCGCCCTGGCGGATGCCGCAGGTGAAGGCGTTGGAAAAGCCGCCCGAATCCACCGCCATGCAGGCAAGGCCCGGCGGGTTGAGGCAGGCCAGCGCCATCTGCACATGGGCGTCATAGCTGAGGCCCATGGTGCCGATGCGCGAATTGCTCCACGGCTGCGCGTCGATCCAGACCATGGAATCATAGCCGTCCTCGGCCTCGTTCACATATTTGGTGAATGCGCCCTCGGATCCATAGCGGCCCCGGCAGTCCTGCCAGATGACGATATAGCCTTCGCGCACCAGCAGCCGTGCAAGCTCGGGCCGGCTGTAGGAGGTGGGGCGCGCCACGGACAATTCTGTCCGCGGCGTGCCCGACTTGTCATAGGGCGTGCGTTCGAAGATCACCGGAAGCGGTGCGTCGAGGGGGCGGCCGCCCTTTGCCGGGCGGTAGATGTCGGTGGCAAGATGCACACCGTCGCGCATCGGGATCATCACATCACGATGGACGACGATGCCGTCTTCCACCGGCTCCGCGGGCGAGAGGGCGACCTGCAAGTTCATTCCACGCTCCGCACGTTCTGGGGCAGCGTGTCTTCGGAAAGGCCCGCCGAGATTTCCAGCCCGTCGCGCAGGCCCCAGTGGATTACCTGCCAGTACAGCGGCACGACCGGTGTTTCGGCGAAGACAAGCCGCGTTGCGCCTTCGAGCATGGTGATCCGCGTGGCCTCATCGAACTCCTGGTTCGCCGCGTTCACGGCCGCGTCGAACTCGGGGTTCGAGAAGCGGACGCGGTTGAAGGCGCCGACGCCGGCATCCTTGTCATAGCTGTGCAGCAGCGCCTGCAGGCTGGGGCCAGAGGTCGGGGTGGAGGACCCGAGCGAGAACACGAACGCGCCGTAATCGCCTGCCGTCGCCGCCTTGGAATAGACGTTGTAAGGGAAGACCTGCACGCCGGTCACCTTCAGCCCGCCGCGGGTCAGCATCTGGCCAAGCGCCTGCGCCAGATCGGCATCGCCTGGGAAGCGGTCGTTGGAGGAAGAGATGGTGATGCCGAAGCCTTCGGGATAGCCCGCCTCGGCCAGCAGCGCGCGGGCCTGTTCCGGATCGGGCTGGTCGGGGGTCACGTCGGCGGCATGGCCCCCCAGCACCTCGGGCACCAGTTGCCCGGCGGGAACGCCCGATCCGCCAAGGATGCGGTCCACGATCAGTTGCCGGTCGATCATCAGCGATACGGCCTTGCGCACGCGGGGGTCCTTGAAGGGGTTCTCGGACAGCGGCTCGCCGTTGATGTCTGTCACGCCGGGGGCGGTATCGCCGCGCATCGACAGGCCCAGATAGATGATGCGGCCCGACTGCGCCGAATAGATGTTGAAGCCTTCGCTGTTCTCGATCGTGGCCACGTCGGTCGGCGGCACCGCGTCGATCACGTCCACCGCGCCCGACAGCAGGGCCGCCACCCGCGCGGCATCGTTCGAGATGAAGCGCACCTCGACATCCTTGAACTCGGGCGCGTCGCCGTAGAAGCCGTCATAGGCCTCAAGGTCCAGCGCCTCGCCCGGGGTCCAGGACACGAACTTGTAGGGCCCGGTGCCGACAGCCACTTCGGCGGTCATGAAATCCTCGCTGCTCCGGCCTTCGGAGGCGGCTTTCGAGATGATGAAGACCCGCCCGATGTCTTCCATCAGCGTCGGCGCGGGATCTTTGGTGGTGATGCGGATGGTCAGGTCATCGACCTTTTCCATGCCCGCGACCGCGGACACCTGATCGGTATAGGGCGCGGGCGAGTTCGGCACCTCATCCGCCCGCTCCAGCGAGAAGATCACGTCATCGGCGGTGAAGGGGTTGCCGTCGTGGAAGGTCACGCCCTCGCGCAGCTTGATCTCCCAGGTGATCGCGTCGATATTCTGCCAGCTTTCGGCAAGGCCGGGGCTGACCTGCAGGTTCGCGTCGAACTCCACCAGACGCCCGAAGATCATCGTCGAGGTCATCTGGTTGTTGCCGGTCCGCGAGAATTGCGGGTCGATCGAGGATTGCTCGCTCGACCGGCCGATGGTCAGGTCCTGCGCCAGCGACGGCAGGGCCGTTCCGCACAGCAGCGCCGCGAGGGCGGCGGATTTCATGGTGGTCATCGGTAGTCTCCCTGTTGTCATTGTTGTGTCTGGGTCTGGGTTTCAAGTGGCAGCCGCCCTTGCCCGCCATTCAGGTGGCAGGCGGCGCGGTGCCCGGCGGCGACGTCCAGCAGCGGCGGGCGCGTGGTTGCGCAAATCTCCATCGCAAAGGGGCAGCGTGGGTGGAAATGGCAGCCCGAAGGCGGGTTCACCGGCGAGGGGATCTCGCCCTTCACCGGCGAGAAGCTGCGCGCCCGCCGGTCCAGCCGCGGGATCTCGTGCAGCAGCGCCTCGGTATAGGGGTGGCGGGGTGTGTCGAAGATCGCGTCGGTCGAGGCCTCTTCCACCACCCGGCCCAGATACATGATCACCACGCGGTCCGAAATGTGGCGCACAACCGACAGGTCATGGCTGATGAACAGCAGCGTCAGGCCCAGTTCGGCGCGCAGCTGCATGAAGAGGTTGATGACCTGCGCCTGGATCGACACGTCCAGCGCGGCGATGCTCTCGTCGCAGATCAGGAAATCGGGGTTCACGGCCAGGGCGCGCGCAATGCCGATGCGCTGCCGCTGCCCGCCCGAAAACTGGTGCGGGTAGCGATCCGCCATCGCCGGATCAAGGCCGACGCGGGCCAGCAGATCCTCGACCAGCTTGCGCGTGCCGCCGCGGGGCACCAGCCCATGGACGCGCGGCGCCTCGCCGATGATCTCGCGCACCCGCTTGCGGGGGTTCAGCGAGGACATCGGATCCTGAAAGATGATCTGCGTGGCCAGCCGCATGTCCCGCGCCGCCTTGCCGCGAAGCTGGGCGATGTCCTTGCCGTCATGCTCCACATGGCCCGAGGTGGGCGGCAGCATCCCCGCGATGACCCGGCCAAGGGTAGACTTGCCGCAGCCGGATTCGCCCACCAGCCCCACCACCTCGCCCTTGCGCACCTCGAGGTCCACCGCGTCGAGCGCGTGGACGGCCGGCGGCGGCGCGGCGAGCCCGAGGCGGATCGCCAGCCGGTCGGCAAAGTCGGTCTTGCGCTGGAAGCGCTTGGTCACGGCGACGGCGCGGGCGGCGGGGGGCGTCTGGATCATGTCGGTCATGCGCGCACCTCGGCGGCGTCTTGCAGCGGATGGAAACAGCGCCAGCCATGCCCGCCGGCCAGCGTCTCCTGCGGTTCGGTCCGGCAGATGTCGGTGGCAAAGGCGCAGCGGGGGCGGAAGGGGCAGCCCTCGGGCCGGCCAAGCGGCGGCGGTGCAGTTCCGGGGATCTGCCGCAGCGGCTGCCCACGCACATTCGCCATCGGGGTCGAGCCGATCAGGCCGGCGGTATAGGGGTGGCGCGGGGTGTCCAGCACCTCGTCGATGGTGCCACGCTCGACGATCCGGCCCGCATACATCACTGCCACCCGCTGTGCGAGCGCGGCGACCACGCCCAAGTCATGGCTGATCCAGATCAGGCCGAGGCCCATCTCGGCCGCCAGTTTCTGCACCTCGGCCAGGATCTGGCTCTGGATGGTCACGTCCAGCGCGGTCGTGGGTTCATCCGCAATGATCAGGTCGGGCTCGTGCAGCAGGGCGATGGCGATGGCCACACGCTGCCGCATCCCGCCCGAAAACTCGTGCGGATAGGCGTCGATCCGTTCTGCCGGGCGCGGAATGCCGACCTTGCCAAGCGCCTCGACCGCCTTGGCCCGTGCCTCGGCGCGGCTGACATTGCGGTGGGCGCGCACCGTCTCGATCATCTGGGTGCCGATGCGCAGCACCGGGTTCAGCGTCATCATCGGATCCTGAAAGATCATGGCGATGCGGTCACCGCGCAAGCTGCGCAGCCGCGCGGGCGAGG
The DNA here is from genome assembly GCF_009908165.1 of Frigidibacter albus. Classification (GTDB taxonomy): domain Bacteria; phylum Pseudomonadota; class Alphaproteobacteria; order Rhodobacterales; family Rhodobacteraceae; genus Frigidibacter; species Frigidibacter albus. Next base: position 369,629 of record NZ_JAAAUC010000004.1, on the reverse strand, counting down.
CGGTGCGCAGATCCTCGCCGTTGAACTCGATCCGCCCCTCGACCACGCGGCCGGGTGCGTCCACCAGCCCGATCAGCGAAAACCCGGTGACGGACTTGCCCGACCCGCTTTCGCCCACCAGGCCCAGGATCTCGCCCCGGCGCAGCTCCAGATCCACCCCGTCCACCGACTTGACCATACCCCTTGGTGTATCGAACCAGGTTTTCAGCCCTTCGACCTTCAGCAGCGGTGCGGTCATGTTTCCAGCCTCGGGTTCAGCACTTCGCGCAGCCGGTCGCCAACGATGTTGACCGAGAAGACGATGGCAAGCAGCAACAGCCCCGGATAGACGCTCATCCAGTACAGCCCCGCCAGCAGCACCTGATAGCCATTGGCGATCAGCAGGCCGAGCGAGGGTTCGGTGATCGGCAGCCCGATCCCGAGGAAGGACAACGTCGCCTCGGCGGCGATGGCGTTCGCCACCTGGATCGTGCCGATCACGATCAGCGGCGGCAGGCAGTTGGGCAGGATATGCGCCGCAAGGATGCGGGTGGAGGACAGGCCAAGGCAGCGCGCCGCCTCGACATAGTCCTTGCCGGTTTCCACCAGCGCCGCGCCGCGTACGGCCCGCGCGAAATAGGCCCATTGCACGAAGACCAGCGCCAGGATCACCTTCCACGTGCCCTGACCGAAGACCACGAGGATCATCAGCGCCACAAGGATGGTCGGAAAGCCCAGCATCAGGTCCACGAAGCGCATGATGAAGGCATCCATGCGCCCGCCCATATAGGCCGCGATCAGGCCAAGCGTCGTGCCGACCACCAGCGCGAGCAGGCCCGAGGTCAGGCCCACGGCAAGGCTGGTGCGCAGCCCGTAGAGCATGGCCGAGAACATGTCGCGGCCCTGCGTGTCGGTGCCCAGCCAGTAGGTCATGCCCGACAGGCTGTCGCTGCCCGGCGGCAGGCGGCTGTCGAAGAAGTCGATGGCGCCAAGGTCATAGGGATCTTGCGGCGCGATCAGCGGGGCCAGCAGCGCGGCGGCTACCAAGGTTAGGCAGACCAGCGCGGCGGCGGTGGCCTTGGGGCTGGCAAGGATGCCGCGCAGGATGCGGGCGAACATCGTCTCGCCGGACAGAAGCGCCCCCATCATGCCCGCCCCCGGATCCGCGGGTCGAGCAGCGAGTAGAGCACGTCCACAAGGAAGTTGATGACGATGAACATCGCCACGATGACGAGGATGTAGGCGACCACCACCGGCCGGTCGAGCGCGTTGATCGAGTCGATGATCAGCTTGCCGACGCCGGGCCAGGCAAAGATGGTTTCCGTCACCACGGCAAAGGCGATCAGCGATCCGAACTCCACCCCGATCACCGTGACGATGGGGATCAGGATCGTCTTGAACACATGCACGAACAGGATCCGCCGCTCACTCAGCCCGCGGGCGCGGGCGAATTTCACGAAATCCAGCGGCATGGTTTCCTGCACGCCGGTGCGCGTCAGCCGGATCACCAGCGCGATCTGCGCCAGCGCCAGGTTGGTTGCCGGCAGGATCAGGTGGGTGATCCCGTCCCATGTGGCAAAGCTGGTGCGGATGCCAAGGATGGTGCCGGTCTCGCCGCGCCCGGTAGAGGGCAGCCAGCCCAGCCAGACCGAGAAGATCATCACCAGCATCATGCCCTGCCAGAAGTTCGGCAGCGAAAACCCAAGGATGGAGCCGGTCATCACGCTTTCATCGACCAGCGTGCCGGGCCGCGTCCCCGCCCACAGCCCCAGCGGCAGGCCGATCACCAGCGACAGCACCAGCGCGGTGATCGTCAGCTCCAGCGTTGCCGGCAACCGCTCGAAGATCACCGTCAGGGCAGGGCGGTTGAAGACGAAGGAATTGCCAAAATCCCCGGTCAGCGCCGAGGTGAGGAAGGTCACGTATTGCAAAGGCAAAGGCGCATCGAGGTTCAGCGAGGCCGCGACCTGCGCCCGTTCCGCCGCCGTGGCATCGCCGGGCAGCAAGATCTCCAGCGGATCGCCGATGGCATAGACGCCGAGGAAGACGATCACGGACGTGACCAGCAGCACGATCACGGCCTGGATCAGTCGCCGGAATATGAAGACGGTCATACCGCGACCGCCCGTTGACGCGACCGCGCCACCGCCCGAGTGGATGCCATTTTGCTTGTTTACCTTCCCGTTACGCAACGACATTGCAGAACGATTCGCGGCTATGCAAGACTATGAGGGACGCCGCTTGACCTATGACGGATTCGCATAGATGCATTTCAGCCTGCTAGAGACCTTCCGCGCCGTAGTGGAAAAGGGCACGACTCAGGCCGCGGCCGAGGCGCTTGGCCTGTCGCAATCCGCGGTCAGCCGCCGCATCGCGCAGCTGGAGGAAGAGCTTGGCCTGCCGCTGTTCGTGCGCGACCGGGGCCGGCTGATCGCCACCCGCGAAAACCGGCTGCTGCAGGGCCAGATCGCCGGGCTTGTCGACCACGGCGCGCGGTTGACGCAGCGCGCGGGCGAGCTGAAGGCCGGCAACTATGCGACCGAGATGCTGCGCGTCGCCTTTCCCGCCAGCCTGACCATGTCGATCGTGCCGACGATCCTGGCGGAGTTTCTGGAGCAGACTGAAAGGGTGCAGGTCGAGCTGCATACCGGCGCCTATGACACGATCGAGCGGATGATCCTCGACGAGCGCGCCGAGGTCGGATTTCTGCGGATGCCCACGCAGCGCACCGGCCTTGGCACCACCCCGGTGATCGAGGTGCCGACCGTTTGCGTGATGCCGCGGGGCCACCCGCTGGCCGCGCGCAAGGTGGTGTCCATCGGCGATCTTCACTCCATCCCGCTGATCCTGCTGGGGCGGATGCGGCTGCCGCGGCGCGATATCGACGAGGCGTTCTGGGAGGTTGGCCTGCGCCCGCTGGTGCGGGTCGAGGCGCATTCGGTGCAATCTGCCTGTGCGCTGGCGGCCCGCGGCCTCGGCGTGACGCTGGTCAACGAGCTGATGGCCCGGGACTTCGCCCACCTGCCCATCGAGATCCGCCCGCTGAAAGAGCGGCTTCTGCACCGCTTCGCCTTTGCCGTGACCGATGGCGTTCCGCCGACCGAGATTGCCCGGCAGTTCATGGAGACCAGCATTGCCCGGTTTCGCAGCCTGCTGTCAGAGGGACCGAAGCCCGGCTAAGAGCCGCGGCAGCGGGCCTGCGAGCTCCAGCGTGGCCCCCGACTGCAGGCTGGCCGAGGGCACCGGCGAAGTGCCACAAACCATGCGGGCGGTGCGGGAACGTCTCGGCAAAGCCCGCGGCCGCCAGCGTGCCATCATGCGCGGCCAGCTGGGGGCTGCAAGGGCACGCGGCGGGTCAGGGCGCGCCGGGCGGCTGGTCGGCTTGCAAGACCGGCGCAGGCGGCGCAATCGCCACGGGGGCGGCGGGGGGCGGCAAGGCCTCGGTGCGGGTGGGCAACTCGCCGTCGATCAGATCTTCGATGAACAGCGACAAGAGCTGCGGGCGGCCGGTGACGCCTGCCTTGCGATAGATCGCGTTGGTCTGCGCTTTCACCGTGCCTTCCGAGGTCTGGCGCAGTGCGGCAATCTCGGCGGTGGACATTCCCTTGACCGCGAACAGCGCCACGTCGCGTTCCGCCGGGGTCAGCCCCCAGCCGGTGAAGCGCTCGTCCAGCAATTCCATGAACGCGCCCGAGGCGCGGCGCAGCTTTTCCTCGGCGACCCGGCGCCCGCGGATGCTGCGCGCCAGCGTCAGCCCCCCAAGCGCCAGCCCCAGCATCAGCCCGAGCGCCGCCCCGATCTCCAGCAGCTCTCGGTTCTGCCAGCTGATCGGCGCGACATAGATCCCCAGCACTGACAGCAGGATGTCGGACACGAAGAAGACGGCGCAGGCCGCCTGTACCGCCAGAATGAAAAGGACCGCGACGAGGCTTTTCATCGCGCGGGGCCCATGGCTTCGAGGGCTGTCATGGCCGCGCCTCAGTCATCGTCGCCGTCGCTATCGTCGTCATCGTCGTCGCGATCATCGTCCCGGTCGTCGTCACGATCGTCGTCGTCGTCATCATCGTCATCATCATCGTCGTCATCCCCCGACGATCCGCCGGGTGCGCGGCCGCCCGGCGATCCCCCCTTGCCACCGTCATCACCACCGGCCGTGAACGGGTTGGTCGGCGCCCCGCTTGGCGAGATCCACAGATCGCGCAGGATCTCGCCGGTGCGGGGGTCGAGGATGATCTCGCGGGTGCCGGCGGGGCCGCTTGCATAGATACGGGCGCGGCCGAGCAGGGTCCGCGTGGTCGAGACCTCCGGGAATCCCTCCGACCGCAGCTCCCGCGCGATGCGCTCCGCCAGCGTCTGCGAAAGCGCCGCCGTCGGCGACAGGGCCATGGCCAGAAGGGCGCTCAGGAGGATGCGGCGGTTCACTGCGGTGTCCATGGGGTCAGCGGGCGGGGTGCCAGCTTGCGGGGGTGGTTCATCGAGTATTCCCAGAACGGGGGCAAGGCGGCAAGCGCCGCCGCCCAAGCCGGGGTCGCCCCGCGCAACGCCTTGCGCGGGGCATCGGTTCGGTTGGCGGCGAGAGCAGGCAGAACTCCACCCGTCCCTCAGTCGTCATCGCCGGCGCGATCATCGTCGCGATCATCGTCGCGATCATCGTCGCGGTCGTCGTCACGATCATCATCGCGATCGTCGTCGTCGTCACGGTCGTCGTCATCGTCCCGCCCGTCCGAGTCGTCATAGCCGTCCCGCGAGTCGTCATCGCTGGAGCGATTGCGCGAGGGGCTGTCATCGCGGCCGCGGCCGCCGCGGTCCAGATAGACGCCGGGGGTGGTGTTCTCGCCGGGGCGGACGGTGTCGATCTCGGTCTTGATCACGTGGCCGGTGCGGCTCGCCACGTCCAGTTCCAGTTTTTCGGTGCCGCGGATCGCCTCGATCTCGGTGACGCCGCGGCCGGGCTTGACCTCGATGCGGGTGTAGCCCTGATCCTTGAGGTCGGCGACGATACCGGCGACGGGCGAGATCGGGGCGGTCTGCGCCTGTGCGGCGCCCGCCATCAGCACCAGCGCCGAGGCGGTGACAAGAAGTCGGCTCATTGGAATGCTCCTGTGCTTCGGGAAGACCGGATGTGGTCTTCCCCCAGACAGGGCCATTCGAACGGCGCCAACAATTGCCCCGGGGTTTAGGTCCGGGGTTCTATATCCCCGGACCCAGCCCGATATGCCTTGGGTTTATGCCGTCTGCCGCTCACGAAGCGCCAATAACGCGCCGAGGTGACTGGCCGTCAGATCTTCATGTCAAAGCCAAGGTGCTTGGCCACGGTGAAGATGTCCTTGTCGCCGCGCCCGCACATGTTCATCACGATGATATGGTCGGCGGGCAGCGTCGGCGCGATCTTGATGACATGGGCCAGCGCATGGCTTGGCTCCAGCGCCGGGATGATGCCTTCCAGCCGGCAACAGGTCTGGAACGCGGCCAGCGCCTCGGCGTCCGTGATGCTGACATATTCGGCGCGGCCGATCTCGTGCAGCCAGGCGTGCTCCGGCCCGATGCCGGGATAGTCGAGCCCGGCCGAGATGGAATAGCCCTCGAGGATCTGGCCATCCTCGTCCTGCAGCAGATAGGTGCGGTTGCCATGCAGCACGCCCGGGCGCCCGCCGGTCAGCGAGGCACAATGCTCCATCCGGTCATCGACGCCCTTGCCGCCGGCCTCGACCCCGATGATGCGGACAGAGGCGTCATCGAGGAACGGGAAGAACAGCCCCATCGCGTTCGACCCGCCGCCGATGGCCGCGATGATCGTGTCGGGCAGGCGGCCCTTGCCCTCATGCTCTTCCAGCTGCCAGCGGGTTTCCTTGCCGATGATCGACTGGAAATCACGCACCATCGCCGGGTAGGGGTGCGGGCCGGCCACGGTGCCGATGCAATAGAAGGTGTCGCGCACATTGGTGACCCAGTCGCGCAGCGCGTCGTTCATCGCGTCCTTCAGCGTGCCGCGGCCCGAGGTGACGGGGATCACCTCCGCCCCCAGCAGCCGCATCCGGAACACGTTGGGCGCCTGCCGTTCGACATCATGCGCGCCCATGTAGACCACGCATTTGAGGCCAAAGCGCGCGCAGACCGTCGCCGTCGCCACGCCGTGCTGGCCGGCGCCGGTTTCGGCGATGATCCGGCTCTTGCCCATCCGCATCGCCAGCAGGATCTGCCCCAGCACGTTGTTGATCTTGTGCGCGCCGGTGTGGTTGAGCTCATCCCGCTTCATGTAGATCTTGGCGCCGCCAAGCTCTTCGGTCAGCCGTTCCGCGAAATACAAAGGCGAGGGACGGCCGACATAGTTCTTCCACAGATCGTCCATCTGCGCCCAGAACGTCTCATCGGTCTTGGCCCGCTCATACTCCGCCTCCAGCTGCAGGATCAGCGGCATCAGCGTTTCCGACACGAAGCGCCCGCCGAAGATGCCGAAGCGGCCGTTTTCATCGGGGCCGTTCATGAAGCTGTTGATCAGGTCGTCGGGCATCTGTCGTCCTCCGTTGCGCACTTGCTGATCTAGCGCCCCGGCCCCTTGGGGTAAAGCGGCACAATGGCCCCGCCAGCCCACAGACCGTTGATCACGCCCTCGTTATCCGGGCCCCCGCAACTTCCCTGCAACTGCGTCCGTACCTTCACCATCGACCGACAGGCCCTGCGGACCTCCGCAGCGCCATCGACTTGAAAAATGGAGAGACACATGACCCGCCTTATCGCAGCCCTGCTGCTGACCACCGCCCCGGCCTTTGCGGATACCGCTGTTGGCCTTTCGGGGGACAAGACGCTTCTGATGATCGACACCTCCACCGCGACCGTCACCGGCGAAGTCGAGGTTCAGGGCGTGGACAGCCTTCTGGGCATCGACCTGCGCCCGTCGAACAACACCCTTGTCGGCGTGACCGCCGACCACGTGATCGTCGTGATCGACCCGGCGACGGGCGAGACCACGGAACTGTCGACCATGGACACCATGCTGCCGTCGACCGATGGCCCTGTCATCGTCGACTTCAACCCGATGGCCGACCGTCTGCGCTTCATGACCGGCACCACCAATCACCGCGTCAACGTCGATACCGGCGAAGTGACCGTCGATGGCGCGCTGGCCTTCGAGGCGGGCGACATGCATGCGGGCGAGGCACCGAACATCGTGGCCGCCGCCTATATCAACAGCTATGGCACGCCCGAGGCGACCGGCATGTATGACATCGACGCGACCCTTTCGGCGCTGATCAAGCAGACCGCGCCGAACGATGGCACGCTGGCCGCTGTCGGCAAGCTGGGGCCGGCGCTGGAAGGCCCGGTGGGCTTTGACATCGCCACCACCGCCGAGGGCGCGAACACCGCCTGGCTGGCCGCGATGGGCGGGATCCACACCGTCGATCTGGAAACCGGCGCCGTCATCGAAAGCTGGGAGCTGACCGGCGCCTCGGGCGAGATCCGCGACATCGCCATCCTTCCGGCGATGTAAGCGGCAAGTCGTAACGAGTGCAGTTGTAATCAGTCTGGTGACGAGTGCGGGCGCGAGGGGGAAATCCTCGCGCCCTTTTCTATCCGGCCGCGGCAATGAAGGCGGCAATGGCGGCGGGGTCCTTGACGCCGGGCGCCGATTCCACGCCCGAAGACACATCGACCTGCCGCGCGCCGGTCAGCCGGATCGCCTCGGCGACGTTCGCCGGGGTAAGCCCGCCCGCCAGCATCCACGGCCGCTCCCACTCGCGCCCCGCAATCAGCCGCCAGTCGAAGGCAAGGCCATTGCCGCCGGGCAGGGCGGCGCCCTTGGGGGGCTTGGCGTCGATCAGGATCTGGTCGGCCACCTGCGCATAACCGGCAATCGCCGCAAGGTCCGCCTCCTCGGCGATCCCCAAAGCCTTCATCACCGGCAGGCCATAGCGGGCGCGGATCTCGGCGACGCGGGCGGGGCTCTCATGGCCATGAAGCTGCAGCATGTCCAAGGGCACCGCCTGCACGATGGCATCGAGCGCGGCGTCCTCGGCATCCACCACCAGCGCCACCTTGGCGATGCCCATCGGCACCTGCAGCGCCAGCGCGGCGGCTTGGGGCAGCGTCAGGTTGCGAGGGGAGCGGGGGAAGAACACGAAACCCATATAGGTCGCACCCGCCATCGCGGCGGCGTCGACATGGGCGGCCTCGGTCAGGCCGCAGATTTTCACGCGGGTATGCATGCGCGGGGTTTAGCGGCTGCGGGCGCCGCCCTCAAGCAGCGCCAGAACCTCGTCCTTGGGCTGGCCATTGCTGCCCTGCAGCCGGTTCACCTCGGATTTCAGCTGCGCGGCCTCGCGCCGGTGCTGGCTGGCGGCGCTGCGATGCTTGGCCTCGCGCGCCCATTCCCAGACGAAGCCGATGAGCAGACCGGCCAGAACACCCGCAAAGATCACCAGGAACAGCGGCAGCTGGATCGCCCAGTCAAGGCCAAGGAACGTCCCCGCATCCTCGGGCAGTAGCCGCAGCGTCACCGGGGCACGGTTGGCCAGCGCCACCGTCAGCAGCACAAGGGCCAGCAGTCCCAGAAGGGCCAGTCGCAGCACACGTATCATCGCAGGGTCATCCTTCGCCGTTCAGCCGGTCTCGCAGCGCCTTGCCGGTCTTGAAGAACGGCACATGCTTTTCCTCGACCGAAACGGCCTCGCCGGTGCGCGGGTTCCGTCCGGTGCGCGCATCGCGCCCCTTGACCGAGAATGCGCCAAAGCCGCGCAGCTCGACCCGGTCGCCCCGCGCCATCGCTTCGGTGATCTCTTCAAAGATCGTGTTCACGATCCGCTCTACATCCCGCTGGAACAGGTGCGGATTCTCTTCGGCAATCATCTGGATCAGTTCGGACCGGATCATGTGAGTCCCCTTGCAGGCATCGGCAGCCCCCGCCGTATTGCGCGACTATAGGCGCAAACAGGGCCGGCACAAACAGGAAAGCCATTGGAATAGCGCGGGTTTTGCCGTGATCCGCGGGGAGTCGCCCATAGCGGCCCGGTGCCCCTGCGATGCTGCGGCGCGGCGCCGTCGCCGGGTGCGGGCCGCAAGCGGGCCGATTCGCCGCCCCCGCAATGCAAAACGGCCCCACCCGGGAAGGGTGGGGCCGCGATGTTCGCTTGCGCGAGGGTGCCGAGCTTACTTGTCGCCGCCCTTGAGAGCCGCACCGAGGATATCCCCCAGCGAGGCGCCCGAGTCCGACGAGCCATACTGCTCGACGGCTTCTTTCTCTTCCGCGATCTCACGCGCCTTGATCGACAGGCCCAGACGACGGGTCTTCGAATCGACGTTGGTCACGCGCGCATCGACATGGTCCCCGATCTGGAAGCGTTCCGGGCGCTGTTCAGCCCGATCCCGCGACAGATCCGAGCGGCGGATGAACGACTTCATCTGGTTGTACTCAACCTCGATGCCGCCTTCCTCGATCGCCGTCACGGTGACGGTGATGATCGAGCCGCGCTTCACGCCGTCAACCGCATCCGAGAACGTGTCGGCGTCGAGCGCCTTGACCGAGAGCGAGATGCGCTCCTTGTCCACGTCGACTTCGGTCACGGCGGCTTTCACCATGTCGCCCTTGCGATAGTTCGCAATGGCATCTTCGCCGCGCTGGTCCCAGCTGAGGTCCGAGAGGTGGACCATGCCGTCGATGTCGTTGTCGAGGCCGACGAACAGACCGAATTCGGTGATGTTCTTGACTTCGCCTTCGATGACGGTGCCGACCGGGTGGGTTTCGGCAAACACTTCCCACGGGTTGCGCATGGTCTGCTTGAGACCCAGCGAAACGCGGCGCTTGGCGGTGTCGATTTCCAGCACCATGACATCCACTTCCTGCGAGGTGGAGACGATCTTGCCGGGATGGACGTTCTTCTTGGTCCAGGACATTTCCGAAACGTGGACCAGACCTTCGACACCGGCCTCCAGCTCGACGAACGCGCCGTAGTCGGTGATGTTGGTCACGCGGCCCTTGTGGACCGAAGTGATCGGATAGGCCTTCTCGACGGCATCCCACGGATCGGCCTGCAGCTGCTTCATGCCAAGGCTGATGCGGTGGGTTTCCTTGTTGATCTTGATCACCTGGACCTTGACGGTCTCGCCGATGTTCAGGATCTCGTTCGGGTGGTTGACGCGGCGCCAGGCCATGTCGGTCACGTGCAGCAGGCCATCGACGCCGCCGAGGTCCACGAACGCACCGTATTCGGTGATGTTCTTGACCACGCCGTCAACGACTTCGCCTTCGGCCAGCTTGCCGATGACTTCGGCGCGCTGCTCGGCCCGCGATTCTTCAAGGATCGCACGACGCGAGACAACGATGTTGCCACGGCGACGGTCCATTTTCAGGATCTGGAACGGCTGCTTCAGGCCCATCAGCGGGCCGGCATCGCGCACGGGGCGCACGTCGACCTGCGACCCCGGCAGGAACGCAACAGCGCCGCCCAGGTCGACCGTGAAGCCGCCCTTGACGCGGCCGAAGATGGCGCCCTCGACGCGCTCTTCCTTCTCGTAGGCTTTCTCCAGCCGGTCCCAGGCCTCTTCGCGGCGGGCTTTCTCACGGCTGATGACGGCCTCGCCACGGGCGTTCTCGACGCGGTCCAGATAGACCTCGACGATGTCACCCACGGCGATGTCCGGGTTTTCGCCCGGGTTCGCGAATTCTTTCAGATCGATGCGGCCTTCCATCTTGTAGCCGACATCGATGATGGCCTGGCCCGCCTCGATGGCGATGACCTTGCCTTTGACGACCGATCCCTCGTCGGGGGTATCGATCTCGAAGCTCTCCTGAAGAAGGGCTTCAAATTCTTCCATAGTCGCTTTGGCGCACATGCGTGTCAGTTTCCTTTGTAAGCGTTTTTCTGGCCTTGCGGTTGGCTCCGCCGGTCTTTGGTTGCCCAAAATGATGAAAGGCCGCGGCGGCCCCGGTTCCCCGGCGCTGCGCGACTTCCGTCTACTGGATGGCGCGCCTATAGCCGCAAGCGCCCTTGCACGCAAGCGAAAGCGCGGCCCGTCGCCCAGGCCGCGCCTTGATTTTCAGGCCGATGCCGCGGTCAGGCGATCTCGGTGACCATGTCCTGCATCGGCTTGCGAACCTTCTTCTGCCCCAGCAGCCAGTCGCCCTCCTCCGCGCGGTAGCCAAGCGGCAGCAGCGTGACCGAGCGCAGGCCGCGGGCGCGCAGGCCCAGGATCTCGTCGACCTGATCGGGGTCGAAGCCCTCCATCGGCGTCGCGTCCACCGCCTCGAAGGCCGCCGCGGTCAGCGCCATGCCGAAGGCGATATAGGCCTGACGGGCGGCGTGCTGGTAGTTTTCTTCAGCGCTGCGGGGCAGATACATCGCCTTCAGCCGGTCGTAATAGCCGGTCATCACCCCCGTCGCTTCGCCGCGCTGGCGGGCGGTCTCGGTCACCACGGCGTCGATCCGCTCGGCGGTGTAATTGTCCCAGGCCGCGAAGATCAGCACATGGCTGCCATCGGTGATCTGCGCCTGATCGAAGGCCACGGCCCGCAGCAGCGCCTTCACCTCGGGATTGGTGACGACGATCACTTCGAAGGGCTGCAGCCCGCTGGACGTGGGCGCCAGCTGCACCGCTTCCAGAATACGGTCCACCTTGTCCTGCGGCACGGCGCGGGCCGGGTCCATCTTCTTGGTGGCATAGCGCCAGTTCAGCTTTTCGGTCAGCATCGGTGTTCCTTTCACATGCCGCGGCGCGGCACTGCAAAGATGGGGATGCGGAACCCCTGCGGAAGGAAAGAAACCTCGCCGGCCCGCACAGGCCCTGTGCAGACACGCAGGTCCGCCCGCTCTCCCGACCGTGCGGGAAGCCGATCAGCGACCCCGTAGCACCGTCCGGCCGATGCCTGCAGGGTCAGTCGCAGGGACGCGAGATCACCACATACTCCGGCGCCGGAAACCGCTCGTCGCCGCGCAGGAATTCTTCGGCCCGCCCGCCCGGTGGGGTGGAGTCTATCCGGCCCCAGGGCTGGCCAAGGCTGCCCGGGTCCAGCCGCAGCGTCTGGCAGATGCCCTGGCTGGTCACCTGCGCCTCGCCCGCCTCGCGCAGGTCGATCCGGTAGCCCGCCTTGCGCCCGGCGCCGGTGATCCCGAAGGTCAGCGGGGCGGCCAGTTCCACGGTGCCGTTCTGCGGCTCGCCGTCCTCCGCCCAGATGTCACCGGGCGCGAGGCTGACCCGGTAGCTGCCCGGCGGCACCAGCACCCGGAAGAACCGCCCGCCCTCGATGAACGCGGCCAGCGCCGCCTCGCCGGTGGCGGCATCGGTCAGCAGCAGCGAGCGATCCTCGCCGTCAAGGGTCTGCACCTGCAACGGAAACACCGCGGGCAGGCCAGTGCGGTTCCACAGCAGCCCATGGTCGCTGCCCGCGTTGGCGGGGAGTGCCGCCAGCAGCAGCGCGGCAAGGAAGGGAGGGCGTTTCAGCATCCCGCAAAGATGGGGCCGAAGCGGCAAAAGGCCAAGCCTCAGCCCCGCCTCGCTCGCACCGCCGCCACGGCGCGCGCCACCGCCTCGTCAATGCTCAGCGCCGAGGTGTCGAGGATCAGCGCATCCACGGCAGGCCGCAGCGGCGCATCGGCGCGGCCCATGTCGCGGGCATCGCGCTCCACCACCTCGGCCAGCACGGTGGCATAGGGCAGGGGCGCCGCCTCGCCGCCCAGTTCCTGCCAGCGCCGCCCGGCCCGAACCTCGGCGCTGGCGGTCACATACAGCTTCACCTCCGCCTCGGGGCAGATCACGGTGCCGATGTCGCGCCCGTCCAGTACCGCCCCGCCCTCGCGCCGGGCAAAGCGCCGCTGAAAGTCCAGCAGCGCCGCCCGCACCTCGGGAACTGCGGCAACCCGGCTCGCAGCCTGCCCGGCCTCGGCACTGCGCAGATCGCCGCGGGCCAGATCCCCGGGCGTCAGCGCGCAGGCGGCGACGGGGTCCGCCCCCTCGGCGACCTTGGCGCCGACGGCACGGTACAGAAGGCCGGTATCCAGATGCGCGAACCCGAACCGCTCCGCCACCGCGCGGCCGATGGTGCCCTTGCCGGCCGCGGCCGGACCGTCGATGGCAACGGTAAAGATCATGCGGTCCCCTTCAGCGCGAGATGTCGGCGCCAAGTGCGGCCATCAGCCCCTCGAACGCCGGGAACGAAGTGGCGATGGGCGAGCCGTCATCCACCGTCACCGGCCTCTGGCTGGCCAGCCCGAGCACCAGGAAACTCATCGCGATGCGGTGGTCGATATGGGTCGCACAGGTCGCGCCGCCGGGCACGCCGCCGGGGCCCATGCCATGCACGATCAACGTGTCCTCATCCTCCTCGATGCGCACGCCGCAGGCCTCCAGCCCCCGCGCCATCGCGTCGATGCGGTCGCTCTCCTTGACCCGCAACTCCTTGACACCGCGCATGATTGTGGTGCCTTCCGCAAAGGCGGCAACCACGGACAGCACCGGAAATTCGTCGATCATGCTGGCGGCGCGATGGGCCGGAACCTCGATGCCCTGCAGCGCCGAGAAGCGCACCCGCAGGTCCGCCACCGGCTCGCCGCCCTCTTCGCGGGGGTTTCCGAATTCGATATCCGCGCCCATCTCGACCAATGTTGTATAAAGACCATTCCGGGTCAGGTTCTGGCTGACACCAGGCACCGATATGTCGGAATTCTCCACGATCAGCGCCGCGCAGACCGGGAAGGCCGCGGACGAGGGATCGCGCGGAACCGCCACGGTTTGCGCGCGCAGTTCCGGCTGGCCGACAAGGGTGATGACCCGGCCCTCGGCCGTGTCCTCTACATGAAGATCGGCCCCGAAGCCCTTGAGCATCCTTTCAGAATGGTCGCGGGTGGGCTCCGCCTCGATCACCACCGTCTCGCCCGGCGCATTCAGCCCCGCCAGCAGCACCGCCGATTTCACCTGCGCCGAGGGCACCGGCGTGCGGTAGCGCACCGGCACCGGATCGGCGGCGCCCACCACCGTCATCGGCAGCCGCCCGCCAGAGCGCGCGTAAGCCCTTGTGCCAAAGAGAGAAAGCGGGTCCGTCACCCGCGCCATCGGCCGTTTGCGCAAGGAGGCGTCGCCAGTGAATGTGGCGGTGATCGGCGAGGTCGCCATGCAGCCCATGATCAGCCGAACCCCGGTTCCTGAGTTGCCGCAGTCAATGATATCAAGGGGTTCCGCGAAGCCACCGACGCCGACGCCCTGAACCGTCCAGTGCCCTGCGCCATGCCGCACAACCTCGGCGCCGAAGGCGCGCATGGCGCTGGCGGTGTCGAGCACGTCCTGACCTTCCAGAAGGCCGGTCACCACCGTCTGCCCCACCGACAAAGCGCCCAGAATCAAGGCCCTGTGGCTGATCGACTTGTCGCCGGGCACTTCGGCACTGCCGGTCAGCGGGCCGGATCTGCGGGCGGTCATCGGGATCGGGGCGGCGTGGCCGGACATGGGCTTGCTCCTTGGCAGGTCTGCGCCCGGGGTGATACCGCATGCCGCCCCCCCCGTCCATCACGGCATGTGGAAGCCATACAGAACCCATACATATGTCATATGCATAGCGAAACTCTCAGGAACTCGGCCCCGCTTTGCCTTTTCCAAATATCCTCGGGGGTCCGGGGGCAGACAGCCCCCGGCGGCCGGCCAGGGGCGCAACCTAAGCCGCCGCGGCAGACGGCTCCGCCAGCGCCACGATATCCATCATGATCCGGTTCAGCTCGAAATCCTTCGGCGTGTAGACCCGGGCCACCCCCTGCGCGAGCAGGGCCGCCGCGTCCTCCTCCGGGATGATCCCGCCCACCACCAGCGGCACATGGCCAAGGCCCGCCGCCGCCATCCGCTCCAGCACCTCGGCGATCAGCGGCAGGTGGCTGCCCGACAGGATCGACAGGCCCACCACATGCGCCTGCCGCTCCACCGCCGCCTCGACGATCTGCGCCGGCGTCAGGCGGATGCCGTCATAGCTGATCTCCATCCCGCAATCGCGGGCGCGGAAGGCGATCTGCTCGGCGCCGTTGGAATGGCCGTCGAGGCCGGGCTTGCCGACGAGGAAGGTCAGGCGGCGGCCGAGTTTCGACGACACCGCATCGACGGCCTCGCGGATCGGCTCCAGCCCTTCGGTGCGGTTCGAGGGGCTGCGCGACACGCCGGTCGGGCCGCGGTATTCGCCATGCACCTGCCGCATCACCCCGGCCCATTCGCCGGTGGTGGCCCCGGCCTTGGCGGCCGCGACCGAGGCCGGCATGATGTTGCGCCCGGCACTGGCCGCCGCGCGCAGGTCGGCGAGCGCCGCCGCCACCGCCGCGCCGTCACGGGCGCGGCGCCAGGCGTCCAGCCGGGCGATCTGGTCCTGCTCCACCGCCGGATCGACCGTCATGATCCCGCCATCGGTTCCCAGCAGCGGCGAGGGTTCGGCCTGCTGCCAGCGGTTGACGCCGACCACGATGGTCTCGCCCGTCTCCACCCGGCCGAGGCGGGTGGCGTTGGATTCGACCAGCCGCGCCTTCATGTAGTCGATGGCGGCAATCGCGCCGCCCATCGCGTCGAGCGTCGCCAGCTCGGCGCGGGCGCCGTCCTTCAGCGCCTCCACCCGTGCCGCGATCACCGGGTTGCCGTCGAAGAGGTCGCCATATTCCAGAAGGTCGGTTTCATAGGCCAGGATCTGCTGCATGCGCAGTGACCATTGCTGGTCCCAGGGGCGGGGCAGGCCAAGCGCCTCGTTCCAGGCGGGCAGCTGCACGGCGCGGGCGCGGGCGTTCTTGGACAGCGTCACCGCCAGCATCTCGATCAGGATGCGGTAGACGTTGTTTTCGGGCTGCTGCTCGGTCAGGCCGAGGCTGTTGACCTGCACGCCATAGCGGAAGCGGCGGAATTTCTCATCCTCGATGCCATAGCGGGTCTGGCAGATCTCGTCCCACAGCTCTGTAAACGCGCGCATCTTGCACAGTTCGGTGACGAAGCGGATGCCGGCGTTGACGAAGAAGCTGATGCGGCCGACCATCGCCGGAAACTCCGCCTCGGGCACCTTGCCCTTCAGGTCGTCCAGCACCGCCACAGCGGTCGCCAGCGCGAAGGCCAGCTCCTGCTCGGGCGTCGCCCCTGCCTCTTGCAGATGGTAGGAACACACGTTCATCGGGTTCCATTTGGGCAGATGCACGGCGGTATAGGCGGCGACATCGGTGATCATCGCCAGGCTGGGCTTCGGCGGGCAGATATAGGTGCCGCGGCTGAGGTATTCCTTGACCAGATCGTTTTGCACGGTGCCCTGCAGGGCAGAAACGTCGGCGCCTTGCTCCTCGGCCACGGCGATATAGAGCGACAGCAGCCAGGGCGCGGTGGCGTTGATCGTCATCGAGGTGTTCATCTTGTCCAGCGGGATGCCGTCGAACAGCGCCCGCATGTCGCCCAGATGCGTCACCGGCACCCCGACCTTGCCGACCTCGCCCCGCGCCAGTTCGTGATCGCTGTCATAGCCGGTCTGGGTGGGCAGGTCGAAGGCGACCGAGAGGCCGGTCTGCCCCTTCGCAAGGTTGGCGCGGTAGAGCGCGTTCGATTTGGTCGCGGTGGAATGGCCGGCATAGGTGCGGAACAGCCAGGGCTTGTCGCGGGCGGGGGCGGTGTCGGTCATGCGGTGCTCCGAATCCGGGGGCGGGCGGCCCGGCAAGATAGTTGCGCTGAAAATGGTGATAGGCGAAAGAATGTGTCGCTGTCAATTCGCCGCGCTGCGGCGGGGATGTGCCGCGCTGCGGCTGGGGATTTTTGTTGCAATGCGCCGGGGCGCCGATCACAGACTGGTGATGCCGACGGATTTTGGCGCCGGTGCGTAACCAACAGGTTCTTTCATGCTGACTCGTTCCCTGCTGTCCCTCGGGGTTGCCGGCGCGCTTTGCGCGGCCATGGCTTTGCCCGCCGCCGCGCTTGATCGCCGCGTCAAGATCGTCAACCAGACCGGCTACACGATCGTGGAATTCTATGCCTCCAACACCGGCACCAGCGACTGGCAGGAGGATATCCTCGGGCCCGACGTGCTGCCCTCTGGCTCCTCGGTGATGGTCAACATCGACGATGGCACCGGCTATTGCAAATACGACCTGCTGGCGGTGTTCGAGGATGGCGACGAGGTGGTGCGGAGCGATCTGAACGTCTGCGAGGTGGGCACCTTCACCTACAACTAGGGGTGGACCCGAGGCCGCAGGCCGGGTGGCGCGCCCGGCCTGCTGGTCATAAAATTACAAAAACGTAACGTTCCATATTGCATTGTTGCGCGGCCAAACGTATTTCCTGCTGCATGAGGCCGCGCGATTCTGCGCTGCGGCACACCCCGTTTCGGCCAAGGAGTACTGTCATGGCTCTTGATACCCAGACCGAGATTGCGCCCTATGACGCGCCCGAGAAGGACCTTTACGAGATCGGCGAGATGCCGCCCCTCGGCCATGTGCCGGCACAGATGTATGCCTGGGCGATCCGGCGCGAGCGGCATGGCGAGCCCGATACCTCGATGCTGGTCGAGGTGGTGGACACGCCCGAGATCGACAGCCACGAGGTTCTGGTGCTGGTGATGGCCGCGGGCGTCAATTACAACGGGATCTGGGCCGGCCTTGGCGTGCCGATCAGCCCGTTCGACGGCCACAAGGCACCCTATCACATTGCCGGGTCCGATGCCTCGGGCATCGTGTGGAAGGTCGGCGACAAGGTCAAGCGCTGGAAGGTGGGCGACGAGGTCGTCATCCATTGCAACCAGGATGATGGCGACGACGAGGAGTGCAACGGCGGCGATCCGATGTTCTCGCCCAGCCAGCGGATCTGGGGCTACGAGACGCCCGATGGCAGCTTCGCGCAGTTCACCCGTGTGCAGGCGCAGCAACTGATGCACCGCCCGCGGCACCTGACCTGGGAGGAGAGCGCCTGCTACACGCTGACCCTGGCCACCGCCTACCGGATGCTGTTCGGGCACCGCCCGCATATCCTCAAGCCCGGCGACAATGTGCTGGTCTGGGGCGCGTCGGGGGGGCTTGGCTCCTATGCGATCCAGCTGATCAATGCGGCGGGGGCGAATGCGATCGGGGTGATCTCGGAAGAAGACAAGCGCGAGTTCGTCATGGGCCTTGGCGCCAAGGGCGTGATCAACCGCAAGGACTTCAGCTGCTGGGGCCAGATGCCGAAGGTCGGCACGCCGGAATATGCCGCCTGGTTCAAGGAGGCGCGCAAGTTCGGGGCGGCGATCTGGGAGATCACCGGCAAGGGCAACAATGTCGACATGGTGTTCGAGCATCCGGGCGAGGCGACCTTCCCGGTGTCAGTCTTCGTGGTCAAGCGCGGCGGCATGGTGGTGATCTGCGCCGGCACCACCGGGTTCAACCTGACCTTCGACGTGCGCTACCTGTGGATGCACCAGAAGCGGGTGCAGGGCTCGCACTTCGCCAACCTCAAGCAGGCGGCAGCGGCGAACAAGCTGATGCTGGAGCGGCGGCTGGATCCGTGCATGTCGGAAGTGTTCCCGTGGGACGAGATCCCGGGCGCGCATATGAAGATGCTGCGCAATGAGCACAAGCCGGGCAACATGGCGGTGCTGGTGCAGAGCCCGCGTGCTGGCCTGCGGACCTTCGAGGACGCGCTGGAGGCGGGGCGGCCGGCGTGAGCTGGCGGTAGGGAGAGAGAAGAGCGCCCGTCCCGGGGAGGGGCGGGCGTTTTCGTTGGGGTGGAGGCTTGCGAGGCGAGATAGAAACGCCAGTCAAACACCACAGTCAGAGGGCGGTGCCCGTCCGCCGGGTGGGCGAGCAACGGCAGTTCTAGGCACTTTATGGTGCGGCACCTCCCTACCGTCGTTCTAGGCACTGGCGTTGCGGAGCGCCCGCCCGAGGGGGCGGACGGGCGCTGCCCGGCGGCGCTGAAGCGCCTTGTTCCGGGCAAGAGGGGGCTCTGCCTCCCGACGCTGCGCGCGTTGCCGGGCAAGAGGGGGCGCTGCCCCCCGGCGGCCGTTGGCCGCTCCCCCCGGGATATTTGGAAAAGGCAAAGGGCCAGGGCGCGGGGCTGGCTGAGGGCGCGCCGGGTCTGGTGCGCGCCCGCGCCCTTCGCTAGGGTCGCCGCCGATGACCGGCACCGCGCTCACCTTCTCTCCTGATCAGGCCGAAGCCTGGGACCGTCTGGCCGAAGCGCTGGAGGGGGCGGGGGTCGATATCGTCGGCAGCTCCACCGACCGGGTGGAGGAGGGCGCGCCGCGCACCATCATGGCGGTGGTGGGCAAGGCCGGGTCGGGCAAGACCATGCTGCTGGCCGCGCTGACCAAGGCGCTGGACGAGGCGGGCGTCGACATCATCTCGGGCGATTACGAGGGCAAGCGCCGCAAGGACCGGCGCACGCTGGCGATTCTGGCGCCGACCAACAAGGCGGCGAGCGTCTTGCGCAATCGCGGCGTGCCGGCGACGACGATCCACCGCATCCTTTATAGCCCGGTCTATGACCCGGAATATGAGCGCATCGCCGAATGGCTGGCGAATGGCGGCGAGCGCCCGGTGGTCGAGGGGCTGAGCGAGACGGCGCTCGACCGGGCCAAGGCCTTCTATGAGCAGGTGAAATCGGTGCCGGGGGCGCTGGCCGCGGCGGGCCTGCGCGGGTCTGATTTCATCCTTGGCTGGAAGCGGCGCGAGGACCCGCTGGATATCGGGCTGATCGACGAATGCTCGATGCTCGATGACCGGCAGTTCGAGGACCTGAAGGAGATTTTCCCGACGCTGGTGATGTTCGGCGATCCGGCGCAGCTGGCCCCCGTGAACCAGTCGGGCGCGATGGCCTTTGACCGTCTGCCCGAGGGGCAGCGGCTGGAGCTGCACCGCATCCACCGGCAGGAGGGCGACAACCCGATCCTCGACCTGGCCCATGCGCTGGCCGATGAGGACCTGACCTTCGAGCGGTTCGAGCGGATGGTGGAGGAGGCCGCGAAGCGCGACCCGCGCGTGGTCTGGGCCGAGCGGGTGGAGAGCGACCTGATGGCGCGCTCGCCGGTGTTGGTCTGGCGCAACCAGACGCGGATCCGGCTGATCCAGGCGTTTCGCGGCGCGTTCGGGGCGCCGCTGGATGCGCTGCTGCCGGGCGAGCCGTTGATCTGCGACGGGATCGAGCTGCCGCTGAAGCACCGCAAGAAGCGGATTGACCTTGAGGCGCGGGGGCTGATCAAGGGCGCTCAGGTGATCTATCTGGGGCCGGGCAAGAAACCGGGCTTCAGCCGTATCCACGTGATCGGGGCGGAGGAGCCGCAGGTCTCGGCCGCGTCGATCATCAAGATCGAACTGCCGGGCGAGGAGGAGCCGTTCATCCCCTATGCCGCGCGGATGGGGGCGGCCTTCCTGCACGGGGCGGCGGTGACGATCCACAAGGCGCAGGGCTCGCAATGGGAGAACGTGCAGGTCTTCGCGCCGGACCTCTACGCCGCCTCGCGCGCCGGGCGGTCCGAGGCGGGCATCCCGCTGTGGAAGCGGCTGGCCTATGTGGCGATCACCCGGGCCGAGAAGCGGCTGCTGTGGGTGGTGCGCAACCGGCTGTCGCGCCCGGTGGCGGGGCTGACGGTGGAGGACCTGCCGCAGAATGCCGCGCCGCTCGCGTTGCTGCGGGAAGAGGAGTGAGGGGCTCAGCGCGCTCTGCGGCTGGCCCGAACCGAGGGCGGCGCCCGGCCGCCGGGTGGGCGAGCTACGCTCGTTCTAGGCACTTTATGGTGCGGCCTACCTCCACAGAACTTCTAGGCGGAACCGTGGAATAGCGCCCGCCCGAGGGGGCGGACGGGCGCTGCCCGGCGGCGCTGAAGCGCCTTGATTCCGGGCAAGGAAGGGGAGTGGTTGGGGCTTTCCTCTCCTCCGCCCGCGCGGCTATCCTGCCCCCATCAAAGGAGGCCCCCCATGCGCTGTGTTTTCGTCCAGTTCCGCTGCCAGCCCGGCAAGACCTATGAGGTGGCTGACGCGATCTATGCCCGCGAGGTGGTGAGCGAGCTTTACTCCACCTCGGGCGAATATGACCTGATCGCCAAGGTCTACATCCCGGAGGAGGCGGATGTGGGCCATTGGCTGACCGAGGCGCTGTTCGATATTCCGGGGATCAGCAGGACGCTGACCACGATGACGTTCAAGGCGTTTTGAGTGGGCAAGGCGTTCTGAGCGGGCAGGCGTCCAGAACATAAGGCATTTTCGGGGCACCGCTGCCCCGTTCAGCGCTTCTGGCGCCCCTGTGGCCGAGTTGCACTAGCGCGATTGTGACTTTGCCGCTACAAAAGTTGTAATGACGGAAAACCGTCAACAGGCAGTGAACATATGAGGTCGGGATGGGCAGGTCCCCAAAGGCGCTTTGCGGCGCATTTACGCGCGCGGCGCTGGTCGGCGCGCTTCTGGTGGCGGGTGCGCCACTGGCAGCGCAAGAGCGGATGACGCTCGGCATCGGCCGGATGTTCAGCAACGACTATCTGGGCGATGGCGAGGATCGCTGGCGCACGGGTGGCTATCAGATGAGCATCCTGCGCGGCCCGATGTGGGATGGCATGCTGCCGGCCCAGCCGGGCAGCCTGCTGGAATTCCGCCTGCGGTCGGAAATCATCGCGCCTTCGGAACTCTCCACCCCGCCGGCCTGGGACCGGCGCTATGCCGGGGTGCTGTCCTTCGGCCTGCACAGCCATTTCGCGCTTGGCACGGCCGAGGCAACCGCCGGGCTCGACCTGGTGGCGATGGGGCCGAAGACCGGCGTCGGCAGCGTGCATGACTGGCTGCACGAGCAGGTCTCGGCGCCGGCGGTCAGCGTGGTCGATGACCAGATCGGCAACCGCATCGTGCCGACGCTGTCGGGCGAGCTTGGCCGGACCTTTGCCCTTGGCAGCCATGCCGAGTTGCGCCCCTTTGCCGAGGCGCGGCTGGGGGATGAGACGCTGGTGCGCGTCGGGGCCGACCTCAACTTCGGCCAGATCGAGCGCGGGGCGTTGTGGTCGCGCGATACCGTGACCGGGCACCGCTATGTCTCGATCTCGGGCAATTCCGAGCCGGGGGCCAGTTTCGTGCTGGGGGGCGACGCGGCCTATGTCGCGGACAGCGTCTATCTGAACGGCGGCGGCAATGATCCCGATCCCGAGGAGAACCGCTTCCGCGTGCGCGCCGGGATGCAGGTGCGGGGCGAGCGGATGGGGCTGTTCTATGGCGCGACCTGGCTGTCGGAAGAGTTCGAGGGCCAGCCTGAAGGGCAGGTGCTGGGGTCGATGCGGTTTCGGATGAACTTTTGACGCTGCGGCAGGCGCGCGCGCTTCCCAACATGAGGAACGCGTGCTAACATTCTGATATAACGGCCCTAAGGCCGAAAACAAGAAACGACGACGGCAGGTATTTCAGGCAATGAGAACGGGCTCTTCCGGCACGTTTGTCATCTCTTGGTCGCAGACGGAACTGGACGGCATTCGCGCCGCGCCGCTTCCCTCGCTGATCGTTGGCGCGCAATGGCGCTGGTGGGGCGAGGCAGTGCGGGTGGACGGGCCGGCCGGGCTTTTGGTCCTGCACAGTGCCGAGGGGGAGGCAGACCTACGCAGACGGGCCGCGCGCGCGGTGCGTCGGCTGATCGGCGCGGCGGGCTTTGGCGCCGCCCCCGAGAGCGACCCTGATACGCAAGTCGAAATCAATCCCTATGGCGATGCCGGCGTGCCCGAGCAGGGCTTTGTCGTCACCGATGGCCTCACCGCCTGGCAGGTGACGGTGATCGCGGTGGAGGGCAGTGCGGCGCGGCTGCTGATGGTCACCGGAGAGATGCCGCCCCCGGGGCGCGAGCTGTGGGTGGTGAACCGCACGCTGGACGGGGCGGAGGCGATGACCCGCGGGCCGCGGTCCGAGGCGGGGGTGATCTGCTTCACCACCGGCACGCTGGTCGATACCCCGCAGGGCCCGCGCCCGGTGGAGCGGATCCGCGCCGGCGACCGGCTCTGGACCCGCGATGATGGCGCGCAGCAGGTGATCTGGACCGGCAGCCGGCGGATGACCGGCGCGCGGCTTTATGCGATGCCCGAGCTGCGGCCGATACGTATTCGCCGGGGCGCGATGGGCGAGGACCGGCCGGAAGCCGACCTGATCGTCTCGCCCCGCCACCGGATGCTGCTGCGCGGCCCGGCGGCGATGGCGCTGTTCAACACGCCCGAGGTGCTGGTGGCGGCAGGCGACATGATCGACGGGGCCCGCGTGCATGTGGATCACAGCCTGCGCGAGGTGACCTATGTGCATCTGCTGCTGGAGCGCCACCAGATCATCCGCGCCAACGGGCTGGAGACCGAGAGCTTCCACCCCGCCAATGCCGCGCTGGACATGCTGGACCCGGTGCAACGCCGCGGGCTGGCCGCGCTGCTGCCGCAGGTGGAGGCGGACCCCCGCAGCTATGGCGACTACGCCCGCCGCAATCTGAGCGCGCCGGAGGCGGCGATCCTGCGGCATGAGGCGGCGTGAGGGATACTTGTACGGTCAAAGGGCGGTGCCTGTCCGCCGGGTGGGCGAGCAACGCCCGTTCTAGGCACTTTATGGTGCGGCCTACTTCCAACGGCGTTCTAGGCACGGCGGTTGGCTAGCGCCCGCCCGAGGGGGCGGACGGGCGCTGCCCGGCGGCGCTGAAGCGCCTTGATTCCGGGCAAGAGGAAGCAGCCCCGTATTGGGAACCCAGCCCCTCCCTGTTGACTCCCCGCCCCGCCCCTGTATAAGCCCGCCGTCCCGGACCCGTTTGTCCGGGGCTTTTTCATTGGTGTTGGTGGCCCTCGCAAGGGGATGCCTGTCGGCCAAGGGGGAACCCCCAAGGCAAAGGACAACGCCCTTCGAACCAAAAAACGCCGCCGGCCTGCCCGGGGGCACCAAGAACAACAACGAAGGAGATCAGCGGTGACCAAACGCACCTCTGCCAAGTACAAACTCGACCGCCGCATGGGCGAGAACATCTGGGGCCGTGCCAAATCCCCGGTGAACAAGCGTGAATACGGCCCGGGCCAGCATGGCCAGCGCCGCAAGAACAAGCTGTCGGACTTCGGCACCCAGCTGCGCGCCAAGCAGAAGCTGAAAGGCTACTACGGCGACCTGACCGAAAAGCAGTTCCGCAAGATCTTTGGCGAGGCCGAGCGCGTCAAGGGCGACACCGGCGAGAACCTGGTGGGTCTGCTGGAGCGGCGTCTGGATGCGGTGATCTACCGCGCCAAGTTCGTTCCGACCATCTTTGCCGCCCGTCAGTTCGTGAACCACGGCCACGTCACCGTGAACGGCCAGCGCGTCAACATCGCGTCGTTCCGGGTGAAAGAGGGCGACGTGATCGCCGTCCGTGACCGCTCGCGCCAACTGGCGATCGTGCTGGAATCGGTGAGCCTGACCGAGCGCGACGTGCCGGACTATCTGGAAGCCGACCACTCGAAGATGACCGCCACCTTCGTCCGTACCCCCTCGCTGGCCGATGTGCCCTATGCGGTGGTGATGGAACCGAACCTCGTGGTCGAATACTACGCCAAGAACTGATGCGGGCAGGCGCTTCGGCGCCGTCCCGTCAGCCTCACACGAAAGGGCCGCGGCGCAAGCCGGCGGCCCTTTTGCCATGCCGGGGGTCGGAGTCGCGGGTGCAGCAACATGCTGCTGGCATTGGCCCCCCCGGGCGGCTAGAAAGCCGGAAGTTTCGGAGTGTTCACCATGTCAGATCAGATCCGCCCGCAGCCCGGCATTCTTGATATCGCGCTTTATGCAGGCGGGGCTGGCCATGTGGCAGGCCTCTCCGATGCGATCAAGCTGTCCTCGAACGAGAATCCGTTCGGTGCCTCGGAAAAGGCCAAGGACGCGTTCCTGCGGTCGGTCCACAAGCTGCACCGCTATCCCAACACCGACCATGCCAGCCTGCGCGCCGCGATTGGCGAGGTCCACGGGCTCGATGCCGCGCGGATCATCTGCGGGGTCGGCAGCGACGAGATCATCCACTTCCTGTGCCAGGCCTATGCCGGGCCGGGGGATGAGGTGGTGTTCACCGAACATGGCTTCCTGATGTACCGCATCTCGACCATGGCCGCCGGCGCGACGCCGGTCGAGGTGCGTGAGCGCGAGCGGGTGACGGATGTCGATGCGATCCTGGCCGCCTGCGGGCCGGCCACAAAGCTGGTGTTCATCGCCAACCCCAACAACCCTACCGGCACGATGATCGGCCTGTCCGAGATCGAGCGGCTGGCCGACGGGCTGCCGCCGCAGGCGATCCTGGTGCTGGACGGGGCCTATGCCGAATATGTGGCGGGCTATGATGGCGGTGCCTGGCTGGCGACGACGCGGCCCAATGTGGTGATGACGCGGACCTTCTCGAAGATCTACGGGCTTGGCGGGCTGCGGATCGGCTGGGGCTATGGGCCCAAATCCATCATCGACGTGCTGAACCGCATCCGCGGGCCCTTCAACCTGTCCACCGCGCAGCTGGAGGCGGCCGAGGCTGCGGTGCGCGATCAGGACTGGGTGGATCGCTGCCGGGCGGACAATACGCGGCTGCGGGCCTGGATGGCCGAGGCGCTGGCGGAAAAGGGTGTGCCGTCAGACACTTCCACAGCGAACTTCATCCTTGCCCGCTTTGCCGATGAGGCCGAGGCCGCCGCCTGCGACACCTGGCTGCAAAGCCAGGGGCTGATCGTGCGTCGGGTGTCGGGCTACAAGCTGCCGAATTGCCTGCGCATCACCGTAGGCGATGAAGCCAGCTGCCGGCGGATTGCCCATGCCATCGGCCAGTTCAAGGCGCTGGCCAAGCCGCGCCCTGACCCCGAGACAGGGGCGGCGGAAGGCGGGGCTGCATGATCTATGACCGGGTGGCGCTGATCGGGCTGGGGCTGATCGCCTCGTCGATGGCGCATGCGATGCGGGCGCATGGGTTGGCGGGGCGGATCGTGGGCCATGCGCCGAGCGCGGAAAGCCGGGCCGCGGCGCTGGCGATCGGGTTTTGCGACGAGGTGTTCGCCACGGCCGCCGAGGCGGTGCAGGGCGCGGATCTGGTGGTGCTGTGCGTGCCGGTGGGGGCCATGGGCTCGGTCGCGGCCGAGATCGGCCCGCACCTGAAGCCGGGGGCGACGGTGACGGATGTGGGGTCGGTCAAGCAGGCGGTGATCGCCGCTGTGGCGCCGCATCTGCCCGAGGGCGTGGATTTCGTGCCGGGTCACCCGATTGCCGGGACCGAGCATTCCGGGCCCTATTCGGGCTTCGCCGGCCTCTTCCGCAACCGCTGGTGGCTGCTGACGCCGCTGCCGGGGGGCGACCCTGCCGCCACGGCGCAGCTGCGCGGACTGTGCGAGGGCATGGGCGCCAATGTCGATGAGATGGAGGCGGAGCATCACGACCTGGTGCTGGCCGTCACCAGCCACACTCCGCACCTGATCGCCTATACGATGGTGGGGGTGGCCGACGATCTGGCCCGCGTCACCGACAGCGAGGTGGTGCAGTATTCTGCCGCGGGCTTCCGCGACTTCACCCGCATCGCCGCCAGCGACCCGACGATGTGGCGCGACGTGTTCCTGACCAACAAGGACGCGACGCTGGAGATTCTCGGCCGGTTCACCGAAGAGCTGTTCGCGCTGCAACGCGCGATCCGCACCGGCGATGGCGAGATGCTGTTCGACTATTTCACCCGCACCCGCGCGATCCGCCGCGGCATCATCGAGGCGGGACAGGATACTGCTGCGCCGGATTTCGGCCGCAGCAAGGCCGGCAGATGAAGCTCGCGGCGCGGGCGCTGCTGGCCGCGCTTTTGATGCTGGGGCAGGTGAGCGGCGCGTGGGCCGAAGCGCCCGCTGCCGCGCCGCGCCCGCTGCCGCGGCCTGTGGCCGCGCCTGTGACGGCGCCCGTCGCCGCCGAGGCCGTCTTGAAAGCTGTCGAAGCGACCGTGCGACGGCCCAAGCCGCGGCCGGGAACGACGGCTGTCGCGGTGGCGGCCCCGGCTGGCCCCGCTCTGCCGGGGCTGCGGCCACGCCCGCGACCGGTGGCGGCGCTGCGCACCGAGGTGGTGCAGGTCTCGTCCGCGACCATCGCCTATGCGCCGACGAGTGCCCGGCCCGAACCGCGGCCCGAGAACCTGCAGCGCCGGTCGGCCGTCGCCGCGGCGGGCTTCCGCACCCAGCCGGTGCCCGAGGCGACCACGGGGCGCAAGGGATCGGTCTGCGGCAATCCGGGCATTCGCGGCACCACCATTCCGCCGATCAAGGCGCAGGTGCAGGGCTGCGGGCTGAAGGACGGGGTGATGGTGACGTCGGTTTCCGGCGTGAAGCTGTCGATGCCCGCGACCATCGACTGCGCCACCGCGGTGGCGCTGAACCGCTGGGTGGAGCGGGGGGTGAAGCCCGCCGTCGGTCGGCTGGGGGGCGGCGTCACCCAGTTGCAGGTGGCGGGGCATTACACCTGCCGTCCGCGCAACAACCAGCGCGGCGCCAAGATTTCCGAGCATGGGCGCGGCAAGGCCATCGACATTTCGGCGGTGACGCTGGCCAATGGCGTGTCGATCACCGTGCTGAAGGGCTGGAACGAGCGCGAGCACGGCAAGATCCTGAAGGCGATGCACAAGGCCGCCTGCGGGCCGTTCGGCACGGTTCTGGGGCCGAACGCGGATGTCTATCACCGCGACCACCTGCATCTGGATACGGCAGCGGGTCGCCGGACCGCGTACTGCCGCTAAATCCGGGGTGCGATGCCGATGGGCAGCGGGCCAAGCGTGATCCACCCGCCGGACAGCACCAGCGGCACCTGCAGGCGGTCCGGATCGGTGCCCGAGACCGCGGCCAATTGCTCCAGCGCGGCGGCGTAGGTCGGTGCGAGTTCCGCGCGGACCAGCCCCGTGGCGACGGCCAGCGCCAGGATCTCGCGCCAGTGATCCGCGTCGATCTCGATCCGGCCCTGCAGACGGCCATCGCCGCCGCGGGTAAGCTGGCCACTGGCGGTCAGGGACAGATCGCCCCAGCGCAGCGACAGATCGCGCAGGTCCAGCGCCACCGGGCGCGGCGGGGCGCTGGCGGCGTGACGGTCCAGCGGCCGGTCGAGGGTGAGGGCGGCGTTGAGGCGCAGCCAGTCCATCGCCTCGGGCAGCGTGCCCTCGGGATCGGCCGCGGCGCGCAGGCCGGGGGAGAGGGTCAGCCCCAGCAGTTCGGCCCCAAGGTCATGCACAAGGCGGCCCGCATCTGTTGCGCGGGTGGCCAGCCGTGCCTCGGTCAGGCGGACGCCAAGGTCGGCGCCTGCGCTGATGGCGAGATCCTCGGCGACGAGAACGGTGCGGTCCAGCGGCAGGTCGGCACTGACCCCGACCACGGCCGAGGCGCGCATGTCGGTGCTGGTGATCGTCAGCGGCAGGCCGTTGAGCGTCAACGTCTGTTCGTTCGGCCAGACCGCGATCAGATGGGTGGGGCGGTAGGCGAGCATGAACAGCTGCACGAAGGGGGCGGACCATTCGACGGCGCCGCTGCGCAGGGCCACGGGTTCCACCGTCAGATCGAAGCGGCTGGGAAAGCCGTGCAGCGTGATCTCGGCCGGGCCGGCGATGCCCTGGGCTTGCAGATCGGCCAACGCCGCCTCGGCCCCGCGCCGCATGGCGGTGGAGCCGGCGACCCAGTAGCCGCCGTAAAGCACGGCCGCCGCCGTGGTGATCCAGAGAAGCGCGCGCATCAGCCGGGGCCTTTCCTGTGCCGTTGCGCTGGTGTTTACAGGGGGGCGGGCGCAGGGGCCAGAGCGGAGGGCATCACATGTGGGTATTCGGCTACGGCTCGTTGATCTGGCAGCCCGAATTTCCGGTGGCCGAGGCGGTGGCGGCGCGGCTGGAGGGGTGGCACCGCAGCTTCTGCATGCGGTCGATCCATCACCGCGGCAGCGAGGCGGCGCCGGGGCTGGTGCTGGCGCTGGATGCGGCGGAGGGGGCGGCCTGCCTTGGGGTCGCGTTCCGGGTGGAGCCGGGCTCCGAAGCCGGGACGCTGGCAATGCTGCGGGAACGCGAGCTGGTAAGCTCGGCCTATCTGGAGCGGATGCTGGAGGTGGCGCTGACCGACGGGCGGACCGTGGAGGCGTTGGCCTATGTGATCGACCCCGCGCATGCCCAGTATTGCGGCGGCCTGCCGCTGGAGGAGCAGGCGCAGATCATCGCAAAGGCGCAGGGCGGGCGCGGGCCGAACCGCGACTATCTGTGGAATACCGCCGCGCATCTGGACCAGCTGGGGCTGGGGGATCCCGACCTTGACTGGCTGGCGGCGCGGGTGCGGGCACTTGCGCAACGGTGATCGCCGCGGGAATGCTGCACTGCCGATAACGGTTGGCACTGGCCGCGGCGAACCCTATTGTCGCGCCAAGGCAGACAGTTGTCGGACCAAGGTGGACAGCTGGGCCAAGGTATACTGGCGGGAGACCTCATGCAGCAGCCCCATATCGACCGGGCCCCGCAGGGCAGGGGCCTGAAGGACCGGATCCTCAAACAGCCCGAGCCCTCGTTCTCGCAGCCGGTGCGGCAGGCCGTGCTGATGCTGATCGTGACCGGGCTGGTCTGTACCGGGGCGTTCCTGGCCTATACCTCCATCGCCTCGATCTTCGCCTCGAACCCCTGGCTGAACGGGCTGATCATCGGGGTGTTCGTGCTGGGGATCCTGGCCTGTTTCTGGCAGGTTGTGGTGCTGGCGCAATCGGTCAGCTGGATCGAGGGCTTTGCCGCCGGCAATCCCGGGCATGACTTCGCCGCGCCGCCGCGGCTGCTGGCGCCGCTGGCCGCGCTGCTGCGGTCCCGCGGGGCACGCGGGCAGATTTCCAACTCCTCGGCGCGGTCGATGCTGGAATCGGTCGAGGCGCGGATCGAGGAAGCGCGGGATATCACCCGCTATCTGGGCAACCTGCTGATCTTCCTGGGCCTTCTGGGCACCTTCTATGGCCTCGCGATCACCGTTCCGGCGGTGGTGGAGACGATCCGATCCTTGGCCCCGCAGGAGGGCGAGAGCAGCCTTGCGGTGTTCGACAAGCTGATGCGCGGGCTGGAATCGCAGCTTGGCGGCATGGGCACGGCGTTCTCCTCGTCGCTGCTCGGCTTGGCGGGATCGCTGGTGATCGGGCTTCTGGAGCTGTTCGCGGGCCACGGCCAGAACCGGTTCTACCGCGAGCTGGAGGAGTGGCTGTCCTCGATCACCAAGCTGAGCTTTGCCGGCCCGGATGGCGAGGGCGCCACCGATCAGGCCGCGATGGCGGCGATGATGGACCATATGGCCGAGCAGATGGAAGTTCTGCAGACGCTGGTCGCGCAGGCCGACGGGGGCCGCTCGGCCGTGGATGAGCGGCTGGCGATGCTGGCCGGATCGGTGGAGCGGCTGGCGCGGCAGATGGAGGCCAATGCCGGCACCGCCGCGCTGCTGGACCGGATTGCGGGCGGGCAGGAGCGGATGATCGCGGCGCTTGAGGCGCAGGCCGAGGCGGGCGGACAGGGCGCCGATGCCGAAAGCCGGATGCGGCTGCGGTCGATCGACGTGCAGATGCTGCGGCTGCTGGAAGAGGTGGCCGCCGGGCGGCAGGAATCCATCGGCGAGTTGCGCGGGGATCTGGCGGCTTTGACCCGGGCGGTGCGCGGGCTGGCCGATCCTGCCCATGTGACCGGGCGGAGGGGCTGAGATGGCGCTGTCGCGGCGCAGCGGGCGGGGGCCGTCGAATATCTGGCCCGGTTTCGTCGATGCGGTGACGACGCTGCTGATGGTGCTGATGTTCATCCTGACCATCTTTACCGTCGTGCAATCGGTGCTGCGCGACCAGATCAGCAGCCAAAGCACGGAACTGGACGAGTTGGCGGCGCAGGTCGCGGGCCTTGCCGATGCGCTGGGGCTGGAGCGGGCGCAGGTGGCGCAGCTGCAGGCCGGGCTGGCGGCGGCGGGGGATGCGGCGGCGGCGCAGGAGACGCTGATCGCGTCCTTGCGGGGCCAGATCGAGGACCGCACCGCAGAGCTTGGCGCGGCCGAGAGCCGTATCACCAGCTTCGAGGCGCAGGTGGCGGCGCTGATCGCCGACCGGGACCGTGCGCTTGGGCAGGTGGCCGAGCTGGACGCGGCGCAGGCGGAATTGCTGAGCGAGCAGGAGGCGCTGAACCTCGCGCTGGCCGCGGCGCGGGATGAGACGGATGCACAGGCCGAGGCGGCGCGGCTGGCCGCGGCCCGGCGCGAGGCGCTGGAGGCGCTGATTGCCGATCTGCGGAACCGGACCGCGACGGCGGAGGCTGCGGCTTCGGCGGCGCAGGTGCAGATTTCCGAGGCCGAGGCCGCGCAACTCGCCGATGCCGCCGCCGCCGAGGCGCTGCGCGCGCGGCTGCAGAATGCCGATGCCGAACTGACGGCGATGACGCTGGCGCTGGAGGAACAGCGGCAACGGGCCGAGGACACGCTGACCCTGCTGGCCGCGGCCGAGGCGGCGAAGCGCGACCTCGACCTGCAGCTGGCCGAGGTGGCGGAGACGACCACCGAGGCGGAGCGGCAGGCGGCGCTGCTGGCTGTGGCGCAGGCCGAACTGGCCGAGGCGCGCGATGTGTCGGCCGACGGCCAGCGGCAGATCGCGGTGCTGAACGAACAGCTGGCGGCGATGCGCGGCCAGCTTGGGGCGCTGCAGGACCTGCTCGATGCCTCGGCCGCGCGCGACAGCGATGCCTCGGTGCAGATCGAGACGCTTGGCGGCCAGCTGAACTCCGCGCTGGCGCAGGTCGCCGCCGAACAGCGCCGCCGCGCCGAGCTGGAGGAGGCGGAGCGCAAACGGCTGGAGGCGCAGGCGCAGGATCTGGAGCGCTACCGGTCGGAATTCTTCGGGCGGCTGTCGCAGCTGCTGGAGGGCCGCGAGGGGGTGCGGGTGGTCGGCGACCGCTTCGTGTTCTCCTCCGAGGTGCTGTTCCGCACCGGGTCTGCCGATCTGGCGGTCGAGGGCCGGGCGCAGATCGCCGGGGTGGTGGCGATCCTGAACGAGGTGGCGGGGGAGATCCCGGCAGAGCTTGACTGGATCATCCGGGTGGATGGCCACACCGACAATGTGCCGCTGTCGGGCCAGGGTGAGTTCGGCGACAACTGGGAGCTGAGCCAGGCGCGCTCGCTGTCGGTGGTGCGCTACATGATCGACGGGCTGGGGTTCCCGCCCTCGCGGCTGGCGGCCACGGGGTTCGGGGAGTGGCGGCCTGTGGTGGAGGGGGATAGCCCCGAGGCCCGGGCGGCGAACCGGCGGATCGAGCTGAAGCTGACAGAGCGGTAACGCAGTGACCCTGCGCGAAAATCTGCCGTGCGCAACGCCCTAAACGGCTGAATGACGCTGATCCTGCATGGGCAACCCGTCAATGGGTTGACCCGACAGCGCCCTGCGCTCAACCTATAGATGAGATTCAATGGTGTTGCGACGTTTCGCGCGCCAAGTCCCAGTGCCCCCCGAGAGTTATCTCTTTTCACATCTCGCGAGAGGTCAACGTGATCCTATCGAAAGTTAAAGACAGGGCTCAGGCCCTTGGCTACGCCATTCAATCGAAACGCGCTGTCGCCCGGGGGCAAACTGTCGTTGCTCACCACGGTATTCAGCGCAGCGGATCGAACTACCTGCTCATGTGTTTGCGCAGCCTTCGGGTCCCGGTAATCAATTCGATCGATCCGGACCGCAGCAAGCCGAGCCACAAGCACTTTCGCTGGCAGGCTGACAAAAGCACCATCCTCGATCAGATCAGGGACGAGTATGGAAATGACCTTGTCGCTTCGTCGCTGACGGAAATCGAGGCGTTCGCGCGGTATCCGGCCCGTTGCCGGCATATCGTGATCCGCAAGGACGAAGCAGGGTGGCTGAAGTCGATCATGAACTGGGGACTGAGTTGCCAGTGGTTTGCGGACAAGTCCGAAGCCATGCAGGCGGCCCCTGAGCTTCTCGCAGACTTCCGGGCATATTATGGGGTCTGGCAGGGTCTGGCGGATGAAAATCCGGACTATGTCCGCATCCTGCGGTTCGAGGATATCATCGCGCGACCGACACTGCTTGGTGAAATCCTTGAAGCGTTGGATGTGCCGTTTGATGCGCAGAACTTCTCGGGCCGATTTGATGAAGTTCCGCGGTCTCCCAGGGCGCGTCAGCAAATCGTATCCGCGTCCGACATTGCAGGTCTGGGTTTGGCGGCTTTGGATGCATCGGAGCAAGGGCGCGGCACAAGGCATTAGCCCTTCCGCCAGGCGGTTGTCCTTGGGCGGCCGCCGAGGGGCCGCGGAAGTGCCGAGCGGTCCCACCCCTGGTATGCTGTTAGCCGGAATTGAAGGCCCGTAGCGGAGGGCCCTAAAGCAAAACCCCCGCCACTGGCGGGGGTCTGCGTCTTGTCTTACTCCGCCGTCAGCAGCGGCGGCTTTTGCCCGGTCAGCCTTGGTTTCACCGGCTCGGAGATGTCGAGCACGATGCCGCCATCGCGCACACCGACGCGGACCACGCCGCCCTTGGTCAGCTTGCCGAACAGCAACTCTTCCGCCAGCGGTTTCTTGATGTGCTCCTGGATCACCCGGCCGAGGGGGCGGGCGCCCATCTTGTCGTCATAGCCCTTTTCGGCCAGCCAGGCGGCGGCTTCCGGGGTCAGTTCGATATGCACATGCCGGTCGATCAGCTGGGCCTCGAGCTGCAGCACGAACTTGTCGACCACCTGCATGATCACCTCGCGCGGCAGCGGGGCGAAGCTGATGACCGCATCGAGACGGTTGCGGAACTCGGGCGTGAAGGTGCGCTCGATGGCGGCGGTATCCTCGCCGGTGCGACGCTCGCGCCCGAAGCCGATGGCGGATTTGGACATTTCCGACGCGCCGGCATTCGAGGTCATGATCAGGATCACGTTGCGGAAATCCACCGTCCGGCCGTTATGGTCGGTCAGCTTGCCGTGGTCCATCACCTGCAGCAGGATGTTGTAGACGTCCGGATGCGCCTTTTCCATCTCGTCCAGCAGCAGCACGCAATGCGGATGCTGGTCGATGCCGTCGGTCAGCATTCCGCCCTGGTCGAAGCCGACATAGCCGGGAGGCGCGCCGATCAGGCGGCTGACCGCGTGTTTCTCCATGTATTCCGACATGTCGAAGCGCAGCAGTTCCACCCCGAGGCTGTCGGCCAGTTGCTTGGCCACCTCGGTCTTGCCGACGCCGGTGGGGCCGGCAAACAGGTAGTTGCCGATCGGCTTTTCGGGCTCGCGCAGGCCGGCGCGGGCCAGCTTGATCGCCGAGGCCAGCGCCTCTATCGCCTTGTCCTGCCCGAAGACCACCCGTTTCAGGGTCTTTTCCAGATCGCGCAGCACCTCGGCATCGTCCTTCGACACGTTCTTGGGCGGGATGCGGGCGATGCGGGCCACGACGGCCTCGATCTCCTTGGATCCGATGGTCTTGCGGCGCTTGCTGTCGGCCAAGAGATGCTGGGCCGCGCCCGCCTCGTCGATCACGTCGATGGCCTTGTCGGGCAGCTTGCGGTCATGGATGTAGCGCGCCGCCAGTTCCACCGCCGACTTGATCGCGTCATGGGTGTAGCGGATGTCGTGATGCTCCTCGAAATAGGGCTTGAGGCCCATCAGGATCTTGACGGTGTCATCGACCGAAGGCTCGTTCACGTCGATCTTCTGGAACCGGCGGGCGAGGGCGCGGTCCTTTTCGAAGTGCTGGCGGAACTCCTTGTAGGTGGTGGAGCCCATGCAGCGCAGCTTGCCGCCCTGCAGCGCGGGCTTCAGCAGGTTGGAGGCATCCATCGCCCCGCCCGAGGTGGCGCCGGCGCCGATCACGGTGTGGATCTCGTCGATGAACAGGATCGCGTCGGGGTGATCCTCCAGCTCTTTCACCACCGCCTTCAGCCGTTCCTCGAAATCGCCACGATAGCGGGTGCCGGCCAGCAGCGCGCCCATATCGAGCGAGTAGATGGTGGCGCCCGACAGGATGTCGGGGGTCTGGCCGCGGGTGATCTTCAGCGCGAGCCCCTCGGCGATGGCGGTCTTGCCGACGCCGGGATCGCCGACCAGCAGCGGGTTGTTCTTGCGGCGGCGGCACAGCACCTGGATGCAGCGTTCCACCTCCTGCTCGCGGCCGATCAACGGATCGACCTCGCCCTTGCGGGATTTGGCGTTGAGATCGACGCAGTATTTGGCCAGCGCGGATTCCTTGGCATCGCCGCCACCCGAGGGGGCTGCGCTGCCGGTGCTGCCGGTTTCCGCCTCATCCTCGGTCGCGCCGGTGATCGGGCGGCTTTCGCCGAAGGATGGGTTCTTCGCGACGCCGTGGGCGATGAAGTTCACCGCGTCATAGCGCGTCATGTCCTGCTCTTGCAGGAAATAGGCGGCGTTGGATTCGCGTTCGGCAAAGATCGCCACCAGCACATTGGCGCCGGTCACTTCGGTGCGGCCCGAGGATTGCACGTGGATCGCCGCGCGCTGGATCACGCGCTGGAAGGCGGCGGTCGGCACTGCCTCGGAGCCCTCGACATCGGTGACGAGGGTGGAGAGGTCATCGTCGATGAACTCCACCAGCGTGCGGCGAAGGTCGTCGAGATCGACGTTGCAGGCCCGCATCACCTTGGCGGCGTCGGGTTCGTCGATCAGCGACAGGAGCAGATGTTCAAGCGTCGCAAGCTCGTGCCGGCGTGCATTGGCAAGCGCCAGGGCGGCATGGATGGCCTGTTCGAGTGTGTTCGAAAACGACGGCACGTGCGTGCTCCTTTCCTCAGGGTCGGAAGGGGGCGGAGCCCCGAGGGACATGTCCCTGCCGACCGTGGCCTCATGGTCTTAAAGTTCGGTGGAAATCGCCGGGCTTCAAGTCTTATTTCGAAGATTTGGTCTGTGGCCTTCGCACAGACGCAAAATGTGAACAGATTGCGACGATCCGTTCGTGCCCGCATCGCCAACCCGGCGACAAAAGCGTCAGAAGCGGTCCTTGGCAGCGCGGATCGCGCCGAAAACCGCGGCATCTTCTGCACCGGCCAGTCCAAGCGCGGATTTCACCGCGGCATGTCCCGCCCGCAAGAAGGGGTTGGTTTCAAGTTCCTCGCCCAGCATCGAGGGCACGGTGGGCCGCCCCTCGGCCCGTGCAGCCTCGATGGCTGCGATGCGGGATATAAGCGCGGGATTGCCGGGTTCAATGGTGCGGGCAAAGCGGGCGTTGCCGGCGGTGTATTCATGGCCCGAGCAGACGGTGGTTTCGGGCGGCAGCGCGGCGAGGCGCGACAGGCTGGCCCACATCATCGGCGCCGTTCCCTCGAACAGCCGCCCGCAGCCAAGCGCCATCAGGCTGTCGCCGGTGAAGACCATCGCGGCGGCAGGCAGGTGATAGGCGACATGGCCGACGGTATGGCCGGACACGTCGATCACATCGGCGCGGGTGCCGCAGAGGGTGAACTGCTCGCCCGGGGCCACGGCCCTGTCCAGCGGCGGAAGGCGGTGCGCGTCGGCGGCGGCGCCGGTGACGCGGGCGCCGGTGGCGGCGACCATCTCGGGCACGCCCTGGATGTGGTCGGGGTGGTGATGGGTCAGCACGATGTCGGTCAGGCTCCAGCCGTGATCCGCCAGCGCGGCAAGGATCGGCGCGGCTTCGGGCACGTCGAAGCAGGCGGTTTCCCGCGTCTCGGCGTTGTGGACGAGGAAGGCGTAATTGTCGGAAAGGCAGGGGATGGTGACAAGCTGCAGCATGGCGTTCCTCTGGGATCCGGGTATGGTGAGGGCCGACTTTGCCCAACGGAGCCGGCCGGCGCAATGCATCTTGATGTTCTGGACCTGCGCAATTTCTATTACCGCACGCAGCTGGGGCGGGTGGCGCAGAAGGCGATCCGCGACCAGATGGTCGCGCTCTGGCCCGAGGCACAGGGGCAGACCGTGGCGGGCTTCGGGTTCGCGGTGCCGCTGCTGCGCCCCTACCTGTCGACCGCGCGGCGGGTGATCGGGCTGATGCCGGCGCCGCAGGGGGTAATGCCCTGGCCGGCGGGTTTGGCCAATGTGTCGGTGCTGTGCGAAGAGGTGCAATGGCCGCTGGAGACGGGGATGGTCGACAAGCTGGTGCTGATGCACGGGCTGGAGACATCCGAGCATCCGACGGCGGTGCTGGAGGAGTGCCGGCGGGTGCTGGGGCCGGGGGGGCGGGCGATCTTCATCGTGCCGAACCGGGCCGGGCTCTGGGCGCGGCGGGACGTGACGCCCTTCGGCTTTGGACGGCCCTATACGCTGGGGCAGCTCGATGCGCAGCTGCGCCGGGCCGGGTTCGTGCCCGAGCGGCATCTGGCGGCGCTCTATATCCCGCCGACCAGCCGGCGGTTCTGGCTGCGGTCGGCCCCGATGTGGGAGCGGATGGGGACCAGGATCAGCTCTGCCCTCGCCGGCGGGGTGCTGATGATCGAGGTCTCCAAGCAGGTCTATGCGCCGACGCGGCCGGGGCTGGCGGCGGCGGTGCGGCGGCCCTTGCGGGTGCTGGAGGGGGCCGCGCAGCCGGTGCCGGGGACGGTCGCGGGCGCCTTGCCGAGCGCGTAGGGCCGGGGGCCTGACGCGCGGCCGGACCTTTGCGGCGCTGCGCATGCGAGGTGAATCGCCGCAGTGCGGCGCGGGCCGCATCAGGCGGACGCTGCAAGAATATCGACCCCTGCCGGGGTGTTAGCGCACAACACCCCCGTTTTATTTTACACCTTTTTGCTGACCCCCGGCCAAGTCCCAGACAAATCGACGTTTTTGGCCGATGCCGGGACGCTCTTGGCGGTTGCGACACGGGCTTTGCTCTGCTAAACCCGCGCCGAATTTGGGTGTGTGGCGGAACTCCGCGCAGACCACGGGTCGCCCTCTACCTGCAGGGAGCAGGTCCGGGGCAAAGACATCGGAAGGGTGGACGTGTCCGAACCAGCTTCTATCTCCGCAAACATCGCCGGGCGCTATGCGACGGCCGTTTTCGACCTTGCGAAGGAAGGCGGCAGCCTTGCGACGCTGGAGGCCGACGTTTCGGCACTTGGGGCTGCGCTGAAGGACAGCGCCGAATTCCGCGACCTGATCGTATCGCCGGTCTACAGCCGCGACGAGCAGGCGCGCAGCATCGCCGCCATCGTGGCGAAGATGGGCCTGTCGCAGCTGATGGCCAACACGCTGGCGCTGATGTCGGCCAAGCGCCGGCTGTTCGTGCTGCCGCAGCTGGTCACGGCGCTGAAGGACCGCATCGCCGCCGAGAAGGGCGAAGTGACCGCGGATGTGACCGCGGCCTCGCCGCTGTCGGCCGCGCAGTCCGAACGCCTTGCAGCCGCACTTTCCAAAACGGTCGGCAAGACCGTCATCCTGAACACGGCCGTCGATGAAAGCCTCATCGGTGGTCTTATCGTCAAGGTTGGCTCGAAGATGATCGACACGTCGGTCGCCTCGAAGCTCGCCTCTCTCCAGCATGCCATGAAAGAGGTCGGATAATGGGAATCCAAGCAGCCGAGATCTCTGCGATCCTCAAGGAGCAGATCAAGAACTTCGGCCAGGACGCCGAAGTTGCCGAAGTGGGCCGCGTGCTCAGCGTCGGTGACGGGATCGCACGGGTCCACGGGCTCGACAATGTCCAGGCCGGCGAGATGGTCGAATTCCCCGGCGGTATCCGCGGGATGGCGCTGAACCTCGAGGTCGACAACGTCGGTATCGTGATCTTCGGCTCGGACCGCGACATCAAGGAAGGCGATGTCGTCAAGCGGACCCAGTCGATCGTGGACGTGCCGGTAGGCAATGGCCTGCTGGGCCGCGTCGTCGACGCACTTGGCAACCCGATCGACGGCAAGGGCCCGATCGTCTCGACCGAGCGCCGCGTGGCCGACGTCAAGGCCCCGGGCATCATCCCGCGCAAATCGGTGCATGAGCCGATGGCGACCGGCCTGAAATCGGTCGACGCCATGATCCCGGTCGGCCGTGGCCAGCGCGAGCTGATCATCGGTGACCGCCAGACCGGCAAGACCGCCATCGCGCTCGACACGATCCTCAACCAGAAATCCTACAACGAAGCCGCCGGCGACGACGAGAGCAAGAAGCTCTACTGCGTCTACGTCGCCATCGGGCAGAAGCGCTCGACCGTGGCGCAGCTGGTGAAGAAGCTGGAAGAAAGCGGCGCGATCGCCTATTCGATCGTCGTGGCTGCCACCGCCTCGGACCCGGCGCCGATGCAGTTCCTGGCGCCCTATTCGGCGACCGCCATTGCGGAATTCTTCCGCGACAACGGCCGCCATGCCCTGATCATCTATGATGACCTTTCCAAACAGGCCGTCGCCTACCGCCAGATGTCGCTGCTGCTGCGCCGTCCGCCGGGGCGCGAGGCCTATCCGGGCGACGTGTTCTACCTGCACTCCCGCCTGCTGGAGCGGTCGTCGAAGCTGAACGAGGATTTCGGCTCGGGCTCGCTGACCGCCCTGCCGATCATCGAGACGCAAGCCGGTGACGTGTCGGCCTATATCCCGACCAACGTGATCTCGATCACCGACGGCCAGATCTTCCTGGAAACCGAGCTGTTCTATCAGGGCGTCCGCCCCGCCGTGAACACCGGTCTGTCGGTGAGCCGCGTCGGCTCTGCGGCCCAGACCTCGGCGATGAAGTCGGTGGCCGGCCCGGTGAAGCTGGAACTGGCGCAGTACCGCGAGATGGCGGCCTTCGCGCAGTTCGGGTCTGACCTCGACGCCTCGACCCAGCGGCTGCTGAACCGCGGCGCGCGCCTGACCGAGCTGATGAAACAGCCGCAATACTCGCCGATGACCAACGCGGAAATCGTGATCGTCATCTTCGCGGGCACCAAGGGCTATATCGACGGCGTCCCGGTCAAGGAAGTCGGCCGCTGGGAAGCGGGCCTGCTGTCCTATCTGCGCAACAACCGCAAGGACCTGCTGGACGACATCACCCGGAACGACCGTAAAGTTGCGGGCGATCTTGAAAAGTCGATCCGCGCTGCTCTCGACGAGTACGCGAAAACCTTCGCCTGAGCGGGGGAGAGGACAGGGTTATGCCTAGCCTTAAGGACCTGAAGAACCGGATCGGAAGCGTGAAATCCACGCGGAAGATCACGAAAGCGATGCAGATGGTCGCGGCCGCAAAACTGCGCCGTGCCCAGGAGGCCGCCGAGGCCGCGCGTCCCTATGCCGAGCGGATGAATGCCGTCGTCGCGGGGCTTGCCTCCTCGGTCGCCGGGTCCGAAGGCGCGCCGCGCCTTCTGGCCGGCACCGGCGCCGACAAGGTGCATCTGCTTGTCGTCATGACCTCGGAACGGGGTCTGTGCGGCGGTTTCAATACCGTCATCGTCCGGCTGGCCCGGGCGAGGATCAACGAATTGCTGGCGGCCGGAAAGACGGTGAAGATCCTCACCGTCGGCAAGAAGGGCCGCGAGCAGCTGAAGCGCGACTTTGGCCAGTACTTCATCGGCCATGTCGACCTGTCCGAGGTCAAGCGCATCGGCTATGACAACGCGCAGGGCATCGCCCGCGACATCCTCGCCCGCTTCACCGCGAACGAGTTCGATGTGGCGACGATCTTCTACAACCGCTTCCAGTCGGTGATCAGCCAGATCCCGACCGCGCAGCAGGTGATCCCGGCGGTGTTCGAAGGCGGGGCGGAAGCCTCGTCGCTTTATGACTACGAGCCTTCCGAGGAGGGTATCCTGGCCGATCTGCTGCCGCGCTCTGTCGCCACGCAGATCTTTACGGCGCTGCTGGAAAACGGGGCTTCGGAACAGGGTGCGCGGATGAGCGCGATGGACAATGCCACCCGCAACGCGGGCGACATGATCAACAAGCTGACCATCGTCTACAACCGCTCGCGCCAGGCCGCGATCACCACGGAACTCATCGAAATCATCTCGGGCGCCGAAGCGCTCTGACGGAACCGGAGAAACCACATGGCAAACGCAACTGGCAAAGTCACGCAGGTGATCGGCGCCGTCGTCGACGTGCAGTTTGAAGACAAACTGCCGGCTATTCTGAACGCCCTCGAAACCGTCAACAACGGCAAGCGCCTGGTTCTGGAAGTCGCCCAGCATCTGGGCGAGAACACCGTGCGGACCATCGCCATGGACGCCACCGAAGGCCTCGTGCGCGGCGCCCCGGTGACCGACCTTGAAATGCCGATCTCGGTTCCGGTGGGCGACGCGACGCTTGGCCGGATCCTGAACGTGATCGGCGAGCCGGTGGATGAAAAGGGCCCGGTCAACGCGACCGAAACCCGCGCCATCCACCAGCCGGCCCCGCTGTTCGACGAACAGTCCACCGAAAGCGTGGTTCTGGTCACCGGCATCAAGGTGATCGACCTGCTGGCGCCCTATGCCAAGGGCGGCAAGATCGGCCTGTTCGGCGGCGCCGGCGTGGGCAAGACGGTTCTGATCATGGAACTGATCAACAACATCGCCAAGGTGCACTCGGGGTATTCCGTGTTCGCCGGCGTGGGCGAGCGGACCCGTGAAGGGAACGACCTCTACCACGAGATGATCGAGTCGGGCGTTATCAACCCCGACGATCTGACGGCCTCCAAGGTGGCCCTTGTCTATGGCCAGATGAACGAGCCGCCGGGCGCCCGTGCCCGCGTCGCGCTGACCGGCCTGACCCTGGCCGAGCAGTTCCGCGACCAGTCCGGCACCGACGTGCTGTTCTTCGTGGACAACATCTTCCGCTTTACCCAGGCGGGTTCGGAAGTGTCGGCCCTGCTGGGCCGGATCCCCTCGGCCGTGGGCTATCAGCCGACGCTGGCGACCGACATGGGCGCCCTGCAAGAGCGGATCACCTCGACCAAGAAGGGGTCGATCACCTCGGTGCAGGCCATCTACGTTCCGGCCGATGACCTTACCGACCCGGCGCCTGCCGCCTCGTTCGCGCACCTCGATGCCACCACGGTGCTGTCGCGTGCGATCTCGGAACTGGGCATCTATCCGGCCGTCGACCCGCTCGACTCGACCTCGCGCCTGCTCGACCCGGCGGTGATCGGCGAAGAGCACTACAAGGTTGCCAACGACGTGCAGCAGATCCTTCAGCGCTACAAGTCGCTGCAGGACATCATCGCCATCCTCGGGATGGACGAGCTGTCGGAAGAGGACAAGCTGACCGTGACCCGCGCGCGGAAAATCCAGCGCTTCCTGTCGCAGCCCTTCGACGTGGCGAAGGTCTTCACCGGCGCCGACGGCAAGCAGGTTCCGCTGGAGGACACCATCAAGTCGTTCAAGGCGGTTGTGGCCGGTGAATACGACCACCTGCCGGAAGCGGCCTTCTACATGGTGGGCGGCATCGAAGAAGTGATCGCCAAGGCGCAGCGTCTCGCCGCCGAAGCGGCGTAAGGGGGCACAATGGCCGACACGATGCAGTTCGACCTCGTCTCGCCCGAACGGAAGCTGACTTCCGTTCAGGCGCGCGAGGTGCGCATTCCCGGTGCCGATGGCGATCTGACCGCCATGCCGGGCCATGCGCCGATGATCACGACGCTGCGGCCGGGCATCCTGACCGTGATTTCGGCCGAGGGCAGCACCGAGTATGCGGTGACCGGCGGCTTTGCCGAGATCACCGGCGACAGCGTGTCGGTGCTGGCCGAGCGCGGGTTGCCGACAACCGAGATGACCCAGGAAGTGTATACGACCATGGTCGTCGAAGCGAAGCGGCAGCATGAGAGTGCCCGCGAGGAAGCTGGCGAGGAAGCGGTGGAAGCCGCCGCCAAACTGCTGGCCGACATGGTGGCCATGGGCACGCATATCGGGCTCGACCCGAACCAAGCGTCGCTCTGACCTTGGCGAACGGTGTTTTTGCAAGGCCCCGGGAAACCGGGGCTTTGTGCTTTTCAGTGAAGCCTTTACACGTCAGACTTGCACAAAGAAGGCAGGGCGGGGGCGGTCGATGCGGCGACTGAGCAAGTTTCTCGTGGGGGTCGATCAGGGCTCCATCGTTCTGTTCTCCGACTACCAGCATGGCGGCGCGATGTGGACAGGCTCCGGCCCGCGCGAGCTGCGCCAGCTTGTGTCCTTCTCTGAGCGCTATTCCACGCCGCCTGCGGTGCAGGTGACGATCTCGATGTGGGATATGGACAAGAAGTCGAACCAGCGCGCCGACATTTCCGCCGACATGATCACGGAAGAGGGCTTTGCCGTGGTGTTTCGTACCTGGGGCGACACGCGGGTCGCCCGGGTGCGCGCCGACTGGCTGGCGATCGGCGAGCTGCCCAGTGACGATGACTGGGAAGTTCGCTGACCGCCACCAAGGCCCAGCTTTGGCTTTACCCGCGGGTGTAGAGGCCTTCGTAGATCGGCACGAGCGTGTCGGTCTCGAACAGCGAGGACACGCTGGTGCCGTTCCAGGTGTTCAGGATCGCCTGCGCGAACATCGGCGCGGTCGGCACGATGCGGATATTGGCGCAGGCCTTGACGGCGGCGGTCGGCTCGATGGAATCGGTGATCACCAGGTTCTTCATCACCGATTTGGAAATGCGCTCCACTGCCGGTCCCGACAGCACGCCGTGGGTGATGTAGCTGTGAACCTCGGTCGCGCCTGCTTCCATCAGCACCTCGGCGGCCTTGCACAGCGTGCCGGCCGTATCGCACATGTCATCGACGATGATGCAGGTCTTGCCCGCCACGTCGCCGATCACCGTCATGCCCGCCACTTCGCCGGCCTTCTCGCGCCGCTTGTCGACGATGGCCAGCGGCGCGTTGATCCGCTTGGCCAGTTCGCGTGCCCGCGCCACGCCGCCCACGTCGGGCGAGACGATCATCAGCTCGTCCATCCGGTTCTTGAAGTTGTGCTCGATATCCAGCGCGAAGATCGGCGCGGCATAGAGGTTGTCCACCGGGATGTCGAAGAAACCCTGGATCTGGGCGGCATGCAGGTCCAGCGTCAGCACCCGGTCGATCCCGGCCTCGGTGATGAGGTTGGCGACCAGCTTGGCCGAGATCGGGGTGCGGGCCTTGGAGCGGCGATCCTGCCTTGCATAGCCGAAATAGGGGATCACCGCGGTGATGCGCGCGGCCGAGGAGCGGCGCAGCGCATCGGTGATGATCAGCAATTCCATCAGGTTGTCATTGGCGGGGTTCGAGGTGGACTGCACGATGAACATGTCCTCGCCGCGGACATTCTCGAAAACCTCGACGAAGATTTCCTGGTCGTTGAACCTCTCGACCCTTGCGTCGACCAGCCCCACGGACATGCCGCGATGCATGGACATGCGGCGGGCGATGGAAGTCGCAAGCGATCGGTTGGCATTGCCGGAGATGATCTTCGGCTCGGTGATGACGGGCATTGGAGGTCCTTCGCGGCAGTCGAATGACGGATTCGTGACGTTGCCCCCGCCTTAGCACCCGGCTAGCCTTGCCGCAAACCGCTCCTGCTGTTTTCGCTGCGCCGCGGTGAAATCAGGCGCCGGTGTCACGGGGGAAACGGGAGCGCCATGCGCGATGATCTGAGGTCGGCGGCCTTCGTGCAGCAGTTCGGGCAGGGGCCGCGGCCCGCGCTTGGCATCCATTGCTCGCTGGCGCATTCGGGGACTTGGGCGCCGCTG
Source organism: Frigidibacter albus (assembly GCF_009908165.1). GTDB lineage: Bacteria > Pseudomonadota > Alphaproteobacteria > Rhodobacterales > Rhodobacteraceae > Frigidibacter > Frigidibacter albus. Next base: position 325,220 of record NZ_JAAAUC010000004.1, on the reverse strand, counting down.
ATGGCGGCGCTTGGCGGGCAGCTGACGATGACCGCGTTCGATCTGCCGGGGCATGGCCGATCTGCCGACTGGGAGCCGGGGCTGTGGGGTGGCGCGAATTATCTGGGGGCGGCGACTGCCACGGCGCTGGAGCTGCTGCGGCAGGCCGAGGGGCCGGTGGATGTGATCGGCCATTCCTTCGGCGCACTGGTGGCGCTGGCGGCGGCGCTGGAGGCGCCTGCGCGGGTGCGGACGCTGACCCTGATCGAGCCGGTGCTGTTCGCGGCGCTGCAGGACGGGCCGCATTGGCCGGTCTATCTGGCGGAGTCCGCGCCGTTCCGGACGGCGATGCAGGCAGGTGACGCGGCTTTGGCGGCAGAGCTGTTCGTGGGGCTTTGGGGCAACGGCCTGCCTTGGGAAAGCGTCGATGCCCGCCAGCGCGGCAACTTCATCCGGCGCATCGGTCTGCTGGCCGCGATTGCCCCGGCGAATGAGGGGGATTCGGCGGGGCTGATGCGGCAGGGCCGGCTGGAGGCGCTGGCGATGCCGGTGCTGCTGATCCGCGGCGACCGTTCCCCCGCCTCGATCCCGGCGGTGATGGAGGTGCTGGCTGGCCGGATCCCCGGCGCGCGGCTGGAGGTGGTGGCGGGGGCCAGGCATATGCTGCCGCTGACCCATCCGGGAGAGGTGGCGGCGTTGATCGCGGGGCTGCTCAGCCGCGGATAAGCGATACGAAGGCGTCCACGTCTGCGTCTGTCGTGGACCACGAACAGACCAGCCGCGCGGCCAGCGACTCATTGTCCGGCCCATCCATCGACTGATCGCCGGGCCAGAGATAATAGGCCGCGCCCGCCGCCTGCGCCCGCTTGTGGCCTGCGCGGGGGAAGGCGGCGAAGACCGAGTTCGCCTCGCAGGGATGCACAAGGCTGGTCTGCGGCGCCGCCAGCAGCGCCGCCGACAGCCGCGCCGCCGCCGCATTGGCCCGGCCCGCCAGCCGCAGCCAGAGACCGTCGGTCAGGTAAGCTTCCATCTGCGCCGACAGGAACCGGTGCTTGGAGAACAGGTGCCCGCCGCGCTTGCGGCGCAGCTCGAACTCGCGGGCCTTGGCGGGATCGAAGATCACCACCGCCTCGACCCCCATGCAGCCGTTCTTGGTGCCGCCGAAGGACAGCACATCGACGCCGGCCTTCCAGGTCATCTCGGCCGGGGTGGCGCCGGTGGCGACGATGGCATTGGCGAAGCGGGCACCGTCCATATGCACCGGCAGGCCGAAGCCGCGGGCGACGGCGGCCAGTGCCTTCACCTCGGACGGGAAGAACACGGTGCCATTCTCGGTGGCGTTGGTAATCGTGACCATGCCGCGCTGGACGTTGTGGATGCCGCCGCGGCCGATGAAATTGATCGCCTTGTGCAGCGCGTCCGGCGTCATCTTGGCATGGGCGCCCTCGACCAGCACCAGCTTGGCGCCGCCGGTGTAGAACTCCGGCGCGCCGCATTCGTCCTCCTCGACATGGGCGTTGCGATGGCAGAACACCGCGCCCCAGGGCTGGGTCAGGATCGCCAGCGACAGCGCATTGGCCGCGGTGCCGGTGGCCACCAGATAGACCGCCGCCTCGGGCGCCTCGAAGATCTCGCGGATCTTCGCACGCACCCGCCCCATGATCTCGTCATTGCCATAGGGCGCGGCATAGCCGGTATTGGCGGCCTGCAGCGCGGCCATCACCTCGGGCGCGGCGGCTGAGGAGTTGTCAGAGGCGAAGTTCATTCACAGGTCCTCGATGATGTAGTCGTCCCAGTCTTCTTCGGGGACGTTGAATTCCGGCACCGTCCAGCCCTGCACCGATTGGCCCGCGGCATGGACCGAGTTCGGATCGCCCGAGATCAGCGGATGCCAGTCGAACAGCGGCTGGCCCTGATGGCGCAGGCGATAGGCGCAGGTGGAGGGCATCCAGTAGGCGATCTTGTTGATGGTCTTGGGCGACAGGCGCACGCAATCGGGCACGAACTGGTGGCGGATCTCGTAATTGGTGCAGCGGCAGCTTTGCCCGTCCAGCAGCTTGCAGGCGATGTTGGTGAAGGCGATCTCGTTGTTGTCTTCGTATTCGATCTTGTTCAGGCAACACTTGCCGCAGCCGTCGCAGAGCGCCTCCCACTCGGTGGGGTTCAGGCGGTTCAGCGGCAGCGTCCAGAACTCGGGGCGGAGGGGAGGGGCAGGGCGTGTCATCGGGCGGGACAGTGCAGTATGCGGGCGCGGAAGGGAAGGGGCGGGTGTCTCACAGCCCGGCGAGGATGGTGCGGGCCTGCGCGCAGTCCGCCGCCATCTGGTCCATCAGTGCCGGCAACCCGTCGAACTTCATCTCGGGGCGCAGATAGTCCACGAAAGCGACGGAGAGGTGCTTGCCGTAGAGATCACCCGAAAAGTCGAACAGGAAGCTCTCCAGGTTCGGGGTGTTCGTCCCGAACATGGGCCGCACGCCAAGGCTCGCCGCCCCGCCATAGCTGCCGGCCTGCGGCCCCTCGAGCACATCGACCTTCACCGCGTAGACGCCAAGGCGGGGCAGGTGCAGCCCGTCGACGCCCATGTTCGCGGTGGGATAGCCAAGCTCACGCCCACGCTTTTCGCCGTGGATCACCTCGCCCTCGATCCGGTGCCAGTGGCCCATCATCCGGGCGGCATCGCGGGGGCGGCCTTCCGACAGGGCGGTGCGGATCGCGGTCGAGGAAATCTCCTGCCCCTCCAGCCCCACCAATTCGGCGATGGTCACGCCGAAGCCGAAGCGGGCGCCGAACGCCTGCAGCTTGGCGACGGTGCCGCGGCGGCCCTTGCCGAAGCAGAAATCGGCGCCGACGGTGACGTTGGAGACGCCGAGGCCCTCGGCCAGAACCTCGCGGGCGAAATCCTCGGCCTCCATCCCGGCAAGGCGCGCGTCGAAGGGCAGTTCATACAGCCAGTCCACGCCCAGCTTTTCCAGCCGGTTAGCCCGCGATTCGGCGTTCATCAGGCGGAAGGGGGGCGCATCGCGGGCGAAATATTCGCGGGGATGCGGCTCGAAGGTCAGCACCCCCAAAGGGGCGCCGGGGCGGCGCGCCTGTGCAAGCACCGCCTGATGCCCGATATGGACGCCGTCGAAATTGCCCATTGCAATGGACGCGCCGCGGTCGGCATCGGAAAGCCCGGTCCAGTCGGTCAGTCTGCGCATCGTCCCCCGGGGCGGGGAGCGGCCCGCCGGATCAGTCGAATTTGCGGCTTGGCGCCAGAACCACGGCCTCGCCCTTCAGGACGACGGTATCGCCCACGGCGCAGTGGGTTTCAAGGGTCACACGGCGCTTGGCATGGTCGATGGCGATGACCTTCACCTCGGCATAGACCATGTCGCCGGGACGGACGGGGGCCATGAACTTCAGCGTCTGGCCAAGATAGACGGTGCCGTGGCCGGGCAGCTGCTCGCCTATCACCGCCGAAATCAGGCCGGCGGTCAGCATCCCATGGGCGATGCGCCCGCCAAAGATGGTGTCCTGCGCATAGGCTTCATCCAGATGCACCGGGTTGCGGTCGGTCGAGACCTCGGCGAACAGCTCGATGTCGCGGTCGGTCACCTCCTTGCGCAGGTAACGCACCATGCCGATCTCGAGATCCTCGATGCAGATCGTGCCGCGGGGTGAGTTGTCCAGCATCATTCCGATTCCCGACCTTGGGGCTATGTTGCAGTGCAGCATAGCACTGCGGGCGCCGGGCGCGCAACAGCCATAGGGTAACTAATTATCGTTTGATGGCTTAATATGGCAATAATGTTACTTTACGGATGCCGGGCGACCGCTCAGCGAAGGCGGCCAATCGCGTATTGGGGCACCAGCTGCTGCGCTTCCAGCCAGCTGTCCAGCGCGGCGGCCTCGGGATTTTCCACATCGTTTCCAAAGGCTTCTGCGGCAAGGCCGCCGGTGATGAACACCGTGTCGATACCCTCCCCCAGCCCACCTTCCACATCGGTGCGGATGCCGTCGCCGATGGCCAGCAGGCGGGGGTTGCCCGGGCCGCCGAGATCGGCGAGGCGGCGGCGGGCGAGGTCGTAGATGGGGGGGTGCGGCTTGCCGAAATAGAGGCTTTCGCCGCCCATCTCGGTGTAGAGCTGCGCGAGGGCGCCGGCGCAGTAGATGCGCTGGTCGCCCATGTCGACCACGATGTCCGGATTGGCGCAAAGCAGCTTCAGCCCGCCCGTCTTGGCCAGCAGGAACCGGGCGCGGTAATCGTCGGGCGTCTCGGTCAGGTCATCGAACAGCCCGGTGCAGACGATACCCTCGGCTTCCTCCAGCGGCACCCGCTCGATGGCGGGGGCATCCGCCCACCCGGACGGGATCTCATTGAAAAAGTTCAGGTCCTTGTCGGCACCGACGAACCAGACCTTGCGGCCGACAGCCCCGGCGAACATCGCGTCCTGTGCCGCATCGCCCGAGGAGACGACGACGTCCCAGGCATCGCGGGGCACGCCCATCCGGTCCAGTTGCACGATCACGTCGGCATTGGGGCGGGGGGCGTTGGTCAGCAGCACCACCTTGCCGCCGCCCGCCCGGAACGCCTGCAGCGCCGCCACGGCGGCCGGATAGGGGGCGATGCCGTTATGCAGGCACCCCCACAGATCGCAGAGCAGCGCGTCATAGTCCGCGGCGATTTCGGACAGCGAGGAGAGGATGCGGGTCATGGGGGGAACCTTCGGGGGAGGGGTGGAAAGCATATGGAAACGATATGGTTTCCATATGGCAGTTTTGCGGGCATCCCCGCAGCGCGGACAAGGGGCGCCCGGTGGGGCGCCCCTTGTCGGATCAGAGCTTCAGCGCCGGGATGATCTGCTTCTTGCGGCTCATGATGCCCGGCAGCACGACTGTGTCGCCGGTGACGGTGCAGCCGAAGCTGGCCTCGGCGATGCGCTTGACCAGGTCGTTGGGGACCAGCAGCGTCGCCTCTTCACGCAGGATGTCGATGACGAACAGCATGACATGCTCGGCGCCGTCTTCGGCGGCCACGGCGGGCATGGCGGCCATCAGGCTGGCCTTGCGGTCGAGCACGATGCGGGGCGAGGTGGTTTCCAGGACCGAGATCCGCAGCTCGGTGCCGTCGATGGTGTATTCCTTGCTATCCATCCGCAGCAGTTCCGCGTCCGAGAAGGCCGAGACATCGGATTTGGCGGCGAAGAGTTCGGCGGCGAAATCCGGGATCGAGACGCCCAGATCGGCGGCCAGCGCTTCGGCCACGGCCTTGTCATGCGGAGTGGTGGTGGGCGAGCGGAATTCCAGCGTGTCGGACAGGATGCAGGACAGGATCGCACCCTTGATGCCGCGCGGGGCGCGGGCCAGATCCGCGCCGATCAGGTCGTGCAGGATGGTCGCGGTGCAGGCCAGCGGTCGGATGGTGATGTCGATCGGGGTGCGGGTCTTGAGGCCGCCGACCAGCATGTGATGGTCGATGATGCCGAGGATCTTGGCATCGTTGATCGAGGGCGGCAGTTCTGCCGGGTTGTTGGTGTCGACGATGACCACGCTGTCCTCGGCGGTGACATCGGCGATGATCTGCGGCTTGGGCAGGTCCCAATGGGTCAGCATGAACGCCGCTTCGGTGTTCGGCTCTCCCAGCAGCACCGGGATGGCAGGGGTGCCGTTCACCTCGGTCAGGTACCAGGCCCAGATGATGGGCGAGCCGGTGGAGTCGGTGTCGGGGGATTTGTGGCCGAGAACCTTGATCATGAAATAGTCCCTTCGGGTCATGCCGCACTGGCAGAATGGAATGCGCCCGCCTTATAGGCGCTGCAGCATGGGTTGTCACCGGGGAAGGGGGGCGTGGTCTCGCCGGGGACGGGTGGACGGCCGGTGTCGGCGAAGAGGGGGGCGCTGCCCCCCGCGGCCGTTGGCCGCGCCCCCCGGGATATTTGGAAAAGGCAAAGGGGAAGGGGCGCGGTCAGTCGAGCGGGGTCTGCTGGTGCTGGACGATCTTCCAGCCGGACTCGCGCCGCACCCAGGCCGAGGAGCAGGCGGCGCGGTAGGGTGCGGCGCCTTCGCGGTTCGCTGTGGCGACGTAGCCAAGCACGCAGAGCCCGTCGGTTTCGGCCAGATGGCGGCCGGCCATGTCCACCTCGCGCCAGCGCGGGGCGGCCTCCAGGCTGGCGAGGATCGCCTCGCCCTGCAAGATGCCGGGCCCGGGCAGGACCATCATGCAGGATGGGTCCATCGACTTGCGGTATTCGGGGAGGCCGCCGGTCCAGAGGGCGGCTTCCAGGGTCCAGATCGGTGCGGTCATGGCGGGGCTCCTGTCTGCTGGCGGGTCAACGCCGTCAGAAGGGCTGGCGTTCCAGCTCCCACCCGTCCGCGGCCAGCAGGGTCAGCACGCCATCGGGGCCGGAGAGATGCGCGGCGCCGGCGGCGACGACCAGTTTGCGGGGGGCAGTGCCGTCCCCGGCCTCGGCCTCGATCACCTCCATCCAGGCGCGGTTGCGTTCGGTGAGGAGGGCGCGTTCGAGGAGGTCGAAATCCGCCTCGGCCTGCACGGGATTGGCGCCGGGGGCACCCAGCGTCATCATGCGGGAAAACTCCCAGATACGGCGGTGTTCCTCGGCGAAATAGGCGGCAGTGAGGGTGGCGAAGACATCCTCGGCGGCGCCCGCAAGCGGCAGCGAGGCGCGGATCATGTCGAGCTGCTGGTCCATGGTGAAGCGGGCGAAGATGTCGAAGACGGTATCATAGGCTTCGAGCGCGCGGGTGGGGGTGCCGGCCTTTGCGGCGCTGTCCATCAGCATCTTGTCGAGGCCCTGCATCTGCTGGCCGGGCTGCGGGATGGCGCAGGCGGGCATACCCAGCATCATCGCCACATACCAGGGCTGCATCTTGGCGGCCATCATGCCGGGGACGCCACGTTCGGACAGTTCGGTGGAAAGTTGCGCCCACTCGTCAGGGGTGAGGCGTTCCAGCAGGCTTGGCCCCTCGGTGAGGAACAGCAGGTCGGGGCGGCGGCCGAGTTCGGCCTGCATCCTGGCCATTTCTGCCTCGGTCGCTTCGACCAGCAGCACATCGGCGGCCTCGACGGTGGGGGCGAGGTTGTCCATCACGGCGGTCATCCGCGGGTCGAACATATGCAGAGTGCCGATCACCGTGATCTCTGCCGCGCCCTTGCGGGCAAGCCAGTGATTGCCCTCGGGGTAGGACTGCCCCTCCATCGCGGCGGCGAGTGCCTCTGCCTCGGGCGCGGGGAGGTCCACGAGGAGGTCGGTGCCAGCGCAGGCGGGGCGGGCCGTCGCCTCGGGTGCCGTCTGGTTCTCGGTCTGGCCCTCAGTCTGGAGCTCTGTCTGGGCCGGAACGCCGACCGGCAGCGCGACAAGGGCGAGGGTGCAAAGGAAGCGGCGGAGCATCGGGAACCTCGCGGATGGCAGGGGCGGACGCAGCCCCCATCCCAAGCTGGCACCTGCGGGGGCAGGTTTCCAGACCGACGCGCGATTTTCGGATCATTTTGCCGTGGGCGGGGAGTTGACACGGCATGGTGACCCGCTTACCTCTGCATCGCGTTAGCACTCACCCAAGACGAGTGCCAACGGATCTTAACCTGGAACCTAGGGAGTGTTACCAGATGGCTTTCAAACCGCTGCATGACCGCGTGCTGGTCAAGCGTGTGCAAGGCGAAGAAAAGACCAAGGGCGGTCTGATCATCCCCGACAATGCCAAGGAAAAGCCTGCCGAGGGCGAAATCGTCTCTGTCGGCGAGGGCGCGCGCAAGGATTCGGGCGAGCTGATCGCAATGTCGGTGAAGGCGGGCGACCGCGTTCTGTTCGGCAAGTGGTCGGGCACCGAAGTGACCGTCGACGGCGAAGAGCTGCTGATCATGAAGGAAAGCGACATTCTGGGCATCCTCTCCTGAGGGATTTCGGGTTCGGATGCCGGGGGGTGACCCCTGGTGCCCTGAGCCCGGCCCCAAGGCTGATGCAAGAACCGCTTTCCTCCCCGTAACCCAAGACAACCAGGAGCAAATCCAATGGCTGCCAAGGACGTCAAATTCGATACCGATGCCCGCAATCGCATGCTGCGCGGCGTCAACATCCTCGCGGATGCTGTCAAGGTGACGCTGGGCCCGAAAGGCCGTAACGTCGTCATCGAGAAATCGTTCGGTGCCCCGCGCATCACCAAGGACGGTGTCTCGGTCGCCAAAGAGATCGAACTGGAAGACCGGTTCGAGAACATGGGCGCCCAGATGGTGAAGGAAGTCGCTTCCCGCACCAATGACGAGGCCGGCGACGGCACCACCACCGCCACCGTGCTGGCCCAGGCCATCATCAAGGAAGGCCTGAAGTCGGTCGCAGCGGGCATGAACCCGATGGACCTGAAGCGCGGCATCGATCTCGCCACCACCAAGGTCGTCGCGGCGATCAAGGCGGCTGCCCGTCCGGTGAAGGACACCGACGAAGTCGCGCAGGTCGGCACCATTTCGGCGAACGGCGAAGCCTTCATCGGCCGCCAGATCGCTGACGCGATGCAGAAGGTCGGCAACGAGGGTGTCATCACCGTCGAAGAGAACAAGGGGATGGAGACCGAGGTCGAAGTCGTCGAGGGCATGCAGTTCGACCGTGGCTACCTGTCGCCCTACTTCGTGACCAACCCCGAGAAGATGGTTGCGGATCTGGAAGACGCGCTGATCCTGCTGCACGAGAAGAAACTCTCGTCGCTGCAGCCGATGGTGCCGCTGCTGGAAGCCGTGATCCAGTCGGGCAAGCCGCTGATCATCATTTCGGAAGACGTCGAAGGCGAGGCTCTGGCCACGCTGGTCGTCAACAAGCTGCGCGGCGGCCTGAAGATCGCTGCCGTGAAGGCTCCGGGCTTCGGCGATCGTCGCAAGGCGATGCTGCAGGATCTGGCGATCCTGACCGGTGGTCAGGTCATCAGCGAAGACCTCGGCATGAAGCTGGAGAATGTCACCATCGACATGCTCGGCAAGGCCAAGAAAGTCTCGATCACCAAGGACAACACCACCATCGTCGATGGCGGCGGTGACAAGGCCGAGATCGAAGCCCGTGTGTCGCAGATCCGCGCGCAGATCGAGGAAACCACCTCGGACTATGACAAGGAAAAACTGCAAGAGCGCGTGGCCAAGCTGGCTGGCGGCGTTGCGGTGATCCGCGTTGGCGGCATGACCGAGACCGAAGTGAAAGAGCGCAAGGACCGCGTCGATGACGCCCTGAACGCGACCCGTGCGGCCGTGCAGGAAGGCATCGTTGTCGGCGGCGGCGTGGCCCTGATCCAGGCTGGCAAGGCGCTTGAAGGCATGGTCGGTGAAAACAGCGACCAGACTGCCGGCATCGCCATCGTCCGCAAGTCGCTGGAAGCTCCGCTGCGCCAGATCGCGCAGAATGCTGGCGTCGACGGTTCGGTCGTGGCTGGCAAGGTGCGCGAGTCGAATGACCCGGCCTTTGGCTTCAACGCCCAGACCGAAGAATATGGCGACATGTTCGCTTTCGGCGTGATCGACCCGGCGAAAGTCGTGCGGACCGCGCTGGAAGATGCAGCCTCGATCGCGGGCCTGCTGATCACCACCGAAGCCATGATCGCTGAAAAGCCGCAGGACAAGTCCGGCGCTGGCGGCGGCGGCGGCATGGGCGGCATGGGCGGCATGGACGGCATGATGTAACTTCGGTATATCTTTTACCGGAACGGAAAGGGGCCCTTCGCGGGCCCCTTTTGCTTTGCAGAGGACTCCGCCGCCGCCTAGGGTGCTGGTTGGCGCGCTAACAGGGAGGGAATGGGTCATGTGGCTCTATTCCGCGATGTCTGGTGTATTTCCTCGTAGTTTCATGGCGAAGGTGTTCTTCGTCGCATTCGTCGGAACGCATGTTCCGTTGCTGGCACTGCTGGGATGGGCCCTCGGCCATCCGCATATGCTTGCGGGCGGAAGCTTGCATGTGCTGGGGGTCGCGCTGGTCGCCACCCTGCTTGGCACCGGGGCCACCTTGCTGGCGCTGCATGCGATCCTGAAGCCGATCTACCGGGTCGAGGAAACGATCCGCGCCTTCGAGACGGCGGGCACGGCAGAGCCCTTGCCGTTTGGCTATCACGACCAGGTGGGGCGGCTGATGTCGAGCACCAACCGGCTGATCCTTGCAGTGGATGATCGCATCGATATCGAACGCCGCGCCGCCGAGACCGACCCGCTGACCGGCCTTCTGAACCGCCGCGGCTTTGACGCGCGGGTGGCCGAAGGCACGCCGGGGGCTATGCTGATGCTGGATATCGACGGGTTCAAGGCGGTCAACGACCGCTATGGCCATGCCGTGGGCGATACCGTGCTGCGCGATGCCGCGGTGATCCTGACTGGCACGCTGCGCCGGCGCGACGTGCTGGCCCGGCTCGGGGGCGAGGAGTTCGGGGTGTTCTTGCCCGGACTGACCATCGGCGATGCGCGCGAGGCGGCGGAGCGGCTGCGCTCGGCCGTGGCGGGGCAATTGCGCGCCGAGCAGGAGCCGGTGACGATGTCGGTGGGGGTGGCGATTGCGCGCGCCGGGCTTAGCCGTGCGGCGCTGATCGCGGAGGCCGACCGTGGCCTTTACGCCGCAAAGCAGGGCGGACGGAACCGGGTCTGCATGGCGGTTGTTGCCCAAGGCGGAATGGCGACGGCATAGACCCTCGCGCCGCGATTGCGGCTGCGTCCCGGCGGAAGCGCGGGCGGCCGGACATCAGGGGCGCTGCCCCGGGAAGGGCGCGATGAGACTGTTCCAGTGCCAATGCTGCGGCCAGGTGCTGCACTTTGAGAACACAAAATGCCTGCGCTGCGGGCGCAATGTCGGCTATCTGCCCGAACGCGGCCAGATGCTGGCTGTCGAGCCCGAGGGCTCGGTCTGGGTGATTGCGGGGGACGGCGTGCCCGGCGAGGGCAAACCCAGCGATGACCGCAAGGACGATTCCGGCGCCGCGGGCGACCTTGGCGATCACGCGGCAGGCTACCGGTTCTGTGCCAACTGGGAGCGCAGCGCCTGCAACTGGATGCTGCCCGCGGGCGAGGGCGAGGCGTTCTGCCTTGCGTGTTGCCACAACCGCACCGTGCCCGACCTGTCGGACGCCGTGAACCATGCCCGCTGGCAGAAGATCGAGGCGGCCAAGCGCCGGCTGGTTTATTCGCTGCTGCGCCTTGGCCTGCCGCTGCCGCGGCCCGGCGAGGGCCATCCCGAGCCGCTCGTCTTCGATTTTCTGGCCGATGCGCCGGGCGCAAGCGAGCGGGTGCTGACCGGCCATGCTGACGGGGTTGTCACCATCTCGCTGACCGAGGCGGATGACGCCACGCGCGAGAAGATGCGCACCGACATGGGAGAGGCCTATCGCACGCTGCTGGGGCATTTCCGCCACGAGGTCGGGCATTACTACTGGGATATCCTGGTGCGTGATGGCGGGCATCTGGACGAATTCCGGGCGCTGTTCGGCGATGACACCGAGGATTATGCCGCGGCGCTTGGTCGGCATTATGCCAATGGCGCGCCCGCGGGCTGGCAGGAGGGGCATGTCAGCGCCTATGCCACGATGCATGCCTGGGAGGATTGGGCCGAGACCTGGGCGCATTACCTGCATATGGTCGACACGCTGGAAACGGCCGCTGCCTTCGGACTCAGCGTCGAGCCGGAGCTGGATGACGATGGCGAGCTGAGCGCCGAGCTGGATTTCGACCCGCACAAGGTGCGGCGTGTCCGGCGGCTGCTGGGGGCGTGGATGCCGCTGACGGTGGCGCTGAACGCGCTGAACCGCTCGATGGGACAGTCGGATCTTTATCCCTTCGTGCTGCCCCCGGCCGTGCTGAAGAAGCTTGGCTTCGTGCATGACCTTGTCGTGCAGGCGCGAGCCGCCCCGGGATAGCGCGAATTCTGCACAAGTTGGGCGCAACTGCTTGCGGAAGCGGCGCCATTCCTGCATCGGTTTGTCCGAAGATTGCGCTGCGCTGCAGCGTGGATTGCGCCGGTGCGGCGAGAGTGCAGACTGCGCATAGGCAGGCTGCTGCGCGGGCCGGGGCTTGTGATGGGGATTGGGGACGCCAATGGAACTGCGCGAAGTCGAAGAGCGGGACCACATCTTTGTGTCGATCCTGCTGCAGACCGCTTTCGAGCGGCCCGAGGAATCGCGGCTGGTCGAGGCACTGCGCAGCGCGGGCGATCTGGCGCTGGAGCTGGTGGCCGAGGAAGAAGGTCAGGTCATGGGCCATATCGCCTTTGCGCGCCTGACCGCGCCCGAGGGCTGGTGGACGCTGTCACCGGTCTGCGTGATGCAAAGCCGACAGGGCCGCGGGCTTGGCGGCGAGATCATCCGCCACGGGCTTGAGCTGTGCCGCCAGCGCCACGCCAAGGCGGTGGTGGTGGTGGGCGGATCGGCCTATTACGGGCGCTTCGGGTTCTCGCTGAAGGCGGCCGAATACCTGACCACGCCCTATGCCCGGGAATACACGCTGGTCTATCCCATCGCCCCCGGCACCGCCGGCGCGCATGAGCGGCTGATCTACCCCGAGCCCTTCGCGGGTCTTTAATTCGGATAGCGGATCGCCACGATCTCCAGCGTCACCGCCCCGGCGGGGCGCGGCCAATCCACCAAGTCACCGATCCCGGCCCCGATCAGCGCCTGCGCCAGCGGCGAATGCGGCGCGATCTTGCGATGGGCGGCGTCGGCCTCATCCTCTCCGACAATCGCATAGACGGTGGCGCGGCCAGTCTCGTCCCGCACGGTGACCTCGGCGCCAAAGGCCACGCGGTCCCGTGGCTGGCTGGCCGGATCGAGCGGGATCGCGCCGGCGATGCGGGCCTGCAGGTAGCGGATGTCCCGCTCGGCGCTGGCTTCGGGCAGCTTGTCGAGCCGGTCGGCGCGGGCCCGCAGCCGCGCCAGTTCCTCCTGCGCGGCGGCAAGGCGGGCGTGCAGCTGCGCAAGGCCGGCGGGCGTTACATGGTTGGGATGCGCGCTGACCGGCAGGTCCGGCAGCTGCGGGGCGGCGTCGGGCGCATCCTCGCGGACGAAGGCGCGGCTCATCGGGGGGATCGGGACTGAAGCATCCGCCAAGATTGCGACAGGGCGCGGGGGATGTCCATGCGCAGCTGGCCTCGCCCGTGGGCCTTGCGCGGGGGCTTGTGCGAGCTGGGGGCGCGGGGCAGGCTGGCCTGATGCGCCTGATCCTGCTGGTAAGCCTTGCGATGGTGGCCTTTGCCGCGAACTCCCTGTTGAACCGGCTGGCGCTGGTCGAGGGCGGCATGGGGCCGGCGAGCTTCGCCGCCGTCCGGCTGGCGGCGGGGGCCCTGATGCTGGCGGGGCTGGTCTGGGCGCGCAGGGGGGGCTTGTCTCTGGCGGGGCAGGGTCGGCTGCGGGCCTTTGGCGCGGTGACGCTGGCGGTCTACATGATCGGGTTTTCCTATGCCTATCTGACGCTGGAGGCGGGGACCGGCGCGCTGATCCTGTTCGGCGGGGTGCAGGTGACGATGTTCGCCGGGGCGCTGGCGCTGCGCGAGCCGGTGCCGCTGCGGCGGTGGGCCGGAACCGGGCTGGCGCTGGCGGGCCTCGCGCTGCTCGCCGTGCCGGGGATGGGGGCGGCGCCCGACCCGATGGGCGCGGCGCTGATGGCGGCGGCGGCCATGGGCTGGGGGCTTTACTCGCTGGCCGGGCGGCGGGCCGGCGATCCGCTCAGCGCGACGGCGGGAAATTTCGTGCTGGCCTTGCCGCTGGCACTGCTGGTGCTGCTGGCGATTCCCGAAGGCGAGCGGGTGAGCGGCGCGGGGTTCGCCGCGGCGGTGGCATCGGGCGCGGTCACCTCGGGCCTCGGCTATGCGCTGTGGTATGCGGTGCTGCCGCGGCTGGCCGCCAGCGTGGCGGCGGTGGCGCAGCTGACGGTGCCGGTGCTGGCCGCGCTGGCAGGCGCCGTGCTGCTGGCCGAGGTGCCGGGGCCGCGGTTCTGGGCCGCGGCCGCGCTGGTGATTGCCGGGGTGCTGCTGTCGGTGCTGCGGATCAGCCGCGGGCCGAGTTTGCCCTGAGCGGTTTCACGCGGTTGACATGGCCCATCTTGCGGCCGGGGCGCGCCTCGGCCTTGCCGTAAAGGTGGATCGCGGTGCCGCTGTCGCGGGCGAGTGACGGCACCTGGTCCACATCATCGCCGATAAGGTTCAGCATCTCCACATCCGCAAAGCGGCTGCCATCCCCCAACGGCCATCCGGCCACCGCGCGGATATGCTGCTCGAACTGGTCCACGGCGCAGGCGTTCTGCGTCCAGTGGCCCGAGTTGTGGACGCGGGGGGCGATCTCGTTGACGATCAGGCCCTTGGGCGTCACGAACAGCTCTACCCCCATCACGCCGACATAGCCAAGCGCATTCAGGATCCGGGCCGCGATCAGCACCGCATCGCTGCGGAGCGAGGGCGGAATATGGGCGGGCACCGTGGTGGTGTGCAGGATGCCGGACTTGTGGACATTCTCGCCGGGGTCGTAGGCGGCAATCTCGCCGCCGGGGCCGCGGGCGGCGATCACCGAGATCTCGCGGCTGAAGTCGATGAAGGCTTCCAGCACCGCGGGCTGACCGGCCATCGCGGCCAGCGCGTCTGCTGCGTCTTCGGGCGCCATGATCCGGGCCTGTCCCTTGCCGTCATAGCCAAGGCGGGTGGTCTTGAGGATCGCCGGTGTGCCGATGCGTTCCAGCGCGATTGCCAGATCGGCGGCGTCCTCGACCGAGCACCAGGGTGCGGTGGCCAGCCCCTCGCCGTTCAGGAAGGTCTTTTCCAGCAGCCGGTCCTGGCTGATCGCCAGCGCGCGGCGGTTGGGGCGGATCGGGCGCAGGCTCTCGATGAGATCGAGGGCCGAGGTGGGGATATTCTCGAACTCATAGGTCACCACATCGACCGAGGCGGCAAAGGCGGCCAACGCCTGCGCATCCTCATAGGGCGCGGTGGTGACGCGGTGGGCGACATCGGCGGCGGGCGGGTTCGCGGCGGGCTCAAAGATATGGGTGCGCAGGCCAAGGCGGCTGGCGGCAACCGCCAGCATCCGGCCGAGCTGGCCGCCGCCAAGGATGCCGATGGTAGCGCCGACGGGAAGGGGGGCATCAGTCATCGGCGGGTTCCTCGGGGATCGAGGCGGAGAGGGCCTCGCGCCAGGCATCCAGCCGGGCCGCCAGCGCGGGATCGTTCAGCGCCAGGATGCCGGCGGCCATCAGCCCGGCATTGGCGGCGCCGGCCGCACCGATGGCCATGGTGGCGACGGGGTATCCCTTGGGCATCTGCACGATGGAATAGAGGCTGTCCACGCCCGACAGCGCCCTTGTCTGCACCGGCACGCCGACAACGGGAATCCGCGTCTTGGAGGCCATCATGCCGGGCAGATGCGCCGCGCCGCCCGCGCCGGCGATGATAACCTGCAGTCCGCGCTCAGCGGCGGTCTTGCCATAGGTCCAGAGCCGGTCGGGGGTGCGATGCGCCGAGACGATCCTGGTCTCATAGGCGATGCCAAGCTCATCGAGGATCACCGCCGCCTCTTTCATCGTGGGCCAGTCCGACTGGCTGCCCATGATGATTCCGACCTTCACGCCCATTGCATCCCCCGGAAAAATAAGTGCGCACTATAGCGGGGGCGTGCCGGGGCGCAATGGCGCCTCAGGCGATGATGTCCGGCGTCAGCTCATCCTCGATCCGGGCAATCTGGTCCTTGAGACCGAGCTTTTGCTTCTTCAGCCGGCGCAGGGTCAGCTGGTCGCCGCGGCCGCTGGCCTCCAGTGCATGGATGGCGTCGTCAAGATCGCGGTGCTCGCGCCGCAGAACGCCGAGTTTGACCCGCAGCACATCCTCATGGTTCATTTCCCCGTGCGCATGCATGTCCATATGGGCGTTCATCTCGATCCTGCTGGCAGCTGAGTCGTTGCGCGGGCATTTCCGAAACATAGCAATTTCCGCTGCTTGCGGGAAGTGTGCTGTAAGGCGCCGCAAGCGGCGCGCCGCCGAGCACCGGCCTCTTGCCGAGCCCGCGATCCGTGCCCATATCTGATGGGAAGGGGCTGCCGGAACCGGGGCCCTGACTGCAATGTCGCTTGGACGAGGACTTGCCCGATGACGAAACTGACCTTTGGGGCGCATCCCTATCTGCTGGGCTTCGATCAGCTGGAACGGCTGGTGGAGCGGACGGCGAAAGCCGGCAGCGAGGGCTATCCGCCCTTCAATATCGAACAATCGGGTGAGAATGCCTATCGGATCACCCTGGCCGTGGCCGGGTTCCGCGAGGAGGATCTGGCGATCACGGTCGAGGATCGGCAGTTGCTGGTTCGCGGCCGGCAGGGCGAGGACGATGCAACGCGCATCTACCTGCATCGCGGCATTGCCGCGCGGGCCTTCCAGCGCAGCTTCGTGCTGGCCGAGGGGGTCGAGGTGGCAGGTGCGGCGCTGGAGAACGGTTTGCTGCATATCGATCTGAATCGCGCAGTGCCCGAGCCGGTGGTGCAGACCATCCGCATCGGGCGCAAATGACAGGAAAGGGGAGACGCAATGAACACCACTTTTGAATTCGGCCCCGAAGCCGGCGAGCGCATCGTCTACGTGCGCAGCGTGGCGGTGACGGACCTGCCGGGCGAGGTTCAGGCGCAGGCAGAGGGGCTGGAGACGCTTTATGCCGTGCATGACGCGGCGGGCGAGCGGCTGGCGCTGGTGCGCGACCGCAAGATGGCCTTCCTGCTGGCGCGGCAGAACGACCTGGCACCGGTCAGCGTTCACTGACTTCGGGCAAACGGACACGACAAAAGGCGGCCCATAGGGGCCGCTTTTTTGCTGGCGAGGATGGCGGGACGGCAGGACACGTCGGCGCGCAAATCGGGGTAGGCCGGCCTAGGCTTGCTGCGAGCTTTCGCTGCTGCCGTCCTGCGCATAGGCCGGCGCGTAGTTTTCGTTGTCCGAGTCGCGGTCGGCGTCGGCAAGGGCCTCGGCGAGGCAGGCGGCGATGCGTTCCGGGGTGCTTGGCTTGGTGCAGATCCGCGCCCGGCTGAACGCTTCCAGCAGGCTGGCAGGATCGGCGCGGCCGGTGTGGAACACGAAGGGCACGCCCTGTTCGTCAAGGTAACGCGCCAGCGGAAACACCGTCTCGCCGTTCAGGTCCACATCGAGGATTGCGCCATCGACCTTCATCTTGCGAACAAGGTCGAGCGCGGTACCCAAACGATAACAGGGGCCGACGACTGCCGCCCCCAGATCTTCCATGGTCATGGCTAGATCGAGCGCCAAGAGCGCCTCGTCCTCCACCACCATGATCTTCTTGCCTTCGAGCATGTTCCTAGTCCTTGCCTGTCGCCGTGACCTCGACCTTGTCTGCGCTGCTGAACGGAAATCTCAGCGTTGCGGTCAGTCCTTGTTCGCCCCAGCGTCGTTCCATCGTGGCCTTGGCCTGTTGCAGCGACAGGTCTATCATCGTCGATCCGAAGCCGTCGCGTCCGGGCTGTGGCGGTCCGTCCTCGGCAAGCCGCTCTTGCCATACCACAACCAGCGTATCATCGGAAGCAAACGTCCAATCGACCGTCAGGGTTCCCGAAGCTGTAGACCAAGCTCCATATTTCATACTGTTGGTTGCCAACTCGTTAAAAATCAGGCCCATCGGCGTCAGCAATCGGGCGGGCAGCACCAGTTTCGGGCCGCTCAGGCGCAAGATCGCCGCGGGCGGGCAGTAGGGCCGCACCACGGCCTCCAGCAAGTCACCGAACGGCGCGGTGCGCATCAGGTTCTGCCCGCTCGACAATTCATGCGCGCGGGCAAGGGCCTGGATGCGCGAGCGGGTCTTCTGCGCGGCGATCCTGGGGTCGCTCTCGCTGCGGGCGGTGACCGAGATGATCGACATCGTCACCGCGAAGAGGTTCTTCACCCGGTGGCTCAGCTCATGCGAGACCAGCTCGGCGCGGTCGCGCTGCACCTCGATCTCGCGCTGGTATCGCAGACGGGATTCGCTGCGGGCGCTGCGGAAGGCCAGCATCGCCGCCAGCACGATCAGCCCCAGCACCGCCAGCCCGATCATGCCGAGCGTGCGCTTGGCCCGCAGGCGTTCGCTATCGGCCCGTGCATAGGCGGCGTCCATCAGCGCGCTTTCCTCGCGGCGGATAGCCGAACTGGTCGCGCGCAGGGGTTCCATCGCGTCGCGGGGGCTGGGGTTTGACGTTGCCGCCGGCGCCAGGGCGGCAGAGAGGGCCGCCATCCGCTGCGCGGCCAAGGCGCCCAGCCGGCGCCCCTGCGCCGACAGATCGCTGCCAGCCCGGTCGAGCGAGGCCTGCATCTGCGCAGCGGCAGCGGGCAGTGCGGCCTCGGCGGCGCGGAACGGGGCTTCGGCCGCGGGATCGCCCAGCAGGACACCGCGCTGCGCGGATTCCGCCTCATAGAGGATCAGCATCAGGGTATTGACCTGCGTGAGGGTCTCGCGCGCCTCTGTCATTTCCTGCCGGGCGATGTTCTCGGCATGAAAGGCCCGGGTCACGGTCAGCGCCCCGGCGGCAAAGAGCGCTGCCAGAACCACCAGCATCAGCAGGCTGACCAGGGTGCGCGGGGCAAGGGACCAAGGCGGGCGCGCTGCATTCCTCACGAGGGTGCCCCCCGGGGCGGGTTGGAGGCGGTGGCGCACCGCCGGTTGACTGCTGCTAGCGTCAACGCGGGGGGCGGGATCGGGTTTCACCTGCAGCATGACACAACACGGACATGCGAACGGCGCGGCAACCTTCGTCGCCGCGCCGCCGGGTTGGGTTGGGGCAGGTCAGCCGCGGCCGATCAGGCCCATGCTTTCCAGCTTCAGGATCACCTGATGCGCGCAGTTGTCGACATCGACATTCTCGGTCTCGACGCGCAGTTCGGGGCTTTCGGGCACTTCATAGGGGTCGGAGATCCCGGTGAACTCCTTGATCTTGCCCTCGCGCGCCAGCTTGTAGAGGCCCTTGCGGTCGCGTTTCTCGCACTCCTCGATGCTGGTCGCCACATGCACTTCGACGAAGGCGCCGTATTGCTCGATCATCTCGCGCACGGCGCGGCGGGTCGCGGTGTAGGGCGCGATCGGCGCGCAGATGGCGATGCCACCATTCTTGGTGATCTCGGAGGCGACATAGCCGATCCGCTTGATGTTGATGTCGCGGTGCTCTTTCGAGAAGCCAAGCTCGGACGACAGATGCTTGCGCACCACGTCGCCGTCCAGCAGCGTGACCGGGCGGCCGCCCATCTCCATCAGCTTGACCATCAGCGCATTGGCGATGGTGGATTTGCCCGAGCCGGAAAAGCCGGTGAAGAACACCGTGAAACCCTGGTTGGCGCGGGGCGGACGGGTGCGGCGGAGTTCCGTGACCACGTCGGGGAACGAGAACCATTCGGGGATCTCGAGCCCCTCGGCCAGACGGCGGCGTAGTTCGGTGCCCGAGATGTCGAGGATGGTGGCGCCGGCCTCGACCTCGTCGCGCGGTTCGTACTGGGCCCGCTCTTGCACAAAGACCATCTGTTTGAAGTCGACCATCTCGACGCCGATTTCATCCTGATACTTTGCGAACATTTCCTGCGCTGCGTAGGGGTCGTAGAAATCCTGCCCGGCCGAGTTCTTGCCGGGGCCGGCATGGTCGCGCCCGACGATCATGTGGGTGCAGCCGTGGTTGCGGCGGATGATGCCGTGCCACACCGCCTCGCGCGGGCCGGCCATGCGCATGGCGAGGTTCAAGAGGCTCATGGTGGTGGTAGTGGCGGGATACTGGTCCAGCACCGCCTCGTAGCAGCGCACGCGGGTGAAGTGGTCGATATCGCCCGGCTTGGTCATGCCGACGACCGGGTGGATCAGCAGGTTGGCCTGCGCCTCGCGCGCGGCGCGGAAGGTCAGTTCCTGGTGGGCGCGGTGCAGCGGGTTGCGGGTCTGGAAGGCCACGATGCGGCGCCAGCCCATCTTGCGGAAGAAGGCGCGCAGTTCATTCGGGGTGTCGCGGCGGGCCTTGAAGTCGTAATGCACGGGCTGCTGGATGCCGACCACCGGGCCGCCCAGATAGATCGGGCCGGCCTGATTGTGCAGGTAGTTCACCGCCGGATGCGCAAGGTCATCGGCGCCAAAGACCATCTCGGCCTCGCGGGCCTTGTTGGGGGTGTATTTGTCGGTCACCGACAGGATCGCAAGGATCACGCCTTCCTGATCGCGCAGCGCGATGTCCTGGCCGGGCTCGACCGTGCCGGCAAAGGCTTCGCTGACATCGAGGGTGATCGGCATCGGCCACAGCGTGCCATCGGCCAGCCGCATCTCCTCGACGACGCCGGTGTAATCCGCCTCGGTCAGGAAGCCCTTCAGCGGGTTGAAGCCGCCGTTCATCAGCAGTTCCAGATCGCAGATCTGCCGCGGGGTCAGATCCCAGGAGGGCAGCGTCCCGGCCTCATGCTTCAGCTTCTGGGCGGATTCGTGGGAGACATAGAGCTCCGGGATCGGAGCAAGGTTCGGAAGGGACATGACGGCTTGCCTTCAGTTTGAAATTCGCGGGGGAGCACCGGAAATGGACGGTTTCCAGCGCACCTATCTACGGAAAGCGGTGGAATTCAAGCCGAACGGGCGGATGTGGCCGAAAAAGGGACTGGAGCGGCGTGTTTTCGCCGCACTGCAGCACGTCATTCCGGTTCTGCCGCCAAAAACCGCTCAGCGTCCGGCCATGAAGCCCATCGCCGACAAGGAGACACGTTGGCGGAAGGGCTTGGCTGGTCAGGTCCCCCACGGAATGATGCCGGGGAACACGGTCGGTCTTCACCGCTACAGTGCCGCAGAGCCCCGCTCCCCGTCCCTTGCGCCTCCAAGGTCGATCAGATGCTGGTTCTTCGCCCGCAGCGCGGCGGCGGCGTCATCATAGAGGAAGGGCAGGAAGGCAAAGCGCCGGCCCTTGGTGACGCGGCTGACCGTATGCAGCAGCGCGCAGGAGAACACCACCGCGCCGCCCGCCGGAGCCTTGAAGCTGCGCGGCCCGTATTCGGGAAAGCTGACCTCGCCGCCCTCGAAATCATCGTTGAGGTTGATCGAGACCGCAAAGCGGCGATGCGCGGTGCCGGCGGTGGTGTTGTCGCGGTGGGGCGCGAAATGGCCGCCTTCGGCCCCGTCGTAGCAGCTGACGATATAGCGCTCCATCCGGGTTGCGTGGAACATGTGGACCTTGGCGATCTCGGGGACGACCTTCTTCAGGATCCGCGCCTGCAGCGTGGCGATCAGGTCCTTGTCCTCCAGCGTGATGTCGCGGCGGACCTTGTGGTGGCTGTCATTGACGGACACGGTCTTGCCATCGCGCTGGCGCATGAAGCCCGACAGCTCGCCGCCCTGAGCGTCGTAGAGGTCGATCAGGTGGCGGCAGAGCCCCGGCTCGAACACCCGCGGCAGGAACAGGATCGGGGCCTGCAGTTCGATTCCGGCAAAGCGGCCGGGCGGGGGCAGGTCCGCCAGCACCGCCATAAGCCGCGCCATATCGCTGCCACCCGGCGCGAAGGGGATCGTGTCGATGACCCGCATGGTCGGGTCGATCACCACCCATGCGCCGATCCGCTCGCCCTCTGCCGACAGCATTCCGTAGAGGCCCGACACAAGAAGGTCATGGTCCCAGAAGAACCGGTAGCCCGGCATCCGGTTGGCCACCCGCTGCAGGCTCTCGTCCGCCGGGTCTGTCGAGACGCCGAAGAAACTGGCGAAGGCGTCGTTGAAGAGGTCTGGCCGCTCATCGGCGGCGCGCAGGCGCAACGCCGCCGCATCGGAGGCTGCCGAATGGAAGAAGCACAGCACCAGATAGCGCCCGGCGGCGGCATCGAAGGTGTAGCGCGGGTTGCCGGCCGAGCGTTGCGCAAAGGTCGGGGCGGGCTCGCCCGGCGCGGGCATCGGGGGCTGGCTCATGGGTGCGTCATCCTTGTCACCTTGAGGCGAGAATGGGGCCGAGAGCTTGCCGATTTGTCAACCGCGCCGCAGGGATGCGGCGCGGCTTCGGTTTCAGTGCGCCGCCAAAAAGCGTTCAGCGTCCAGCGCCGCCATGCAACCCATGCCGGCCGAGGTGACGGCCTGGCGGTAGATATGGTCGGTCAGATCGCCCGCGGCAAAGACGCCGGGAATAGAGGTGGCGGTCGAGCCGGGCTCTACCTTCACATAGCCGCCCGAATGCAGCGCCAGCTGGTCCTTGACCAGTTCCGAGGCGGGGGAGTGGCCGATGGCGACGAAGAAGCCGGCGCAGGGAATGTCGGCCACTTCGCCGGTCTGCACGTTACGGGCGCGGACGGCTTCGACCCCCAGCGGCGCCTCGGTGCCCAGAACCTCGGTCACCTCATGGTTCCACAGCAGCGCAATCTTCTCGTGCTTGAACAGGCGGTCCTGCATGATCCGCTCGGCGCGGAGGGTGTCCCGGCGGTGGATCAGCGTGACCTTGCTGGCGAAGTTGGTCAGGAACAGCGCCTCTTCCACGGCCGTGTTGCCGCCGCCGATCACCACGACCTCCTTGCCGCGATAGAAGAATCCGTCACAGGTGGCGCAGGCCGAGACGCCAAAGCCCTTGAACTTCTCTTCCGACGGCAGCCCCAGCCAGCGCGCCTGCGCGCCGGTCGCCAGGATCACCGCATCGGCGGTATAGGTAGTGCCGCTGTCCCCCTGCGCCGTGAACGGGCGCTGCGAGAGGTCCAGCGACAGGATGGTGTCGCCGATGATTTCCGTCCCCATGGTTCGGGCATGGGTTTCCATCTTGACCATCAGGTCGGGGCCCATGACCGAGGACTCGCCCGGCCAGTTTTCCACATCGGTGGTGATGGTCAGCTGCCCGCCCGGCTGGATCCCCTGCACCAGAACCGGCTGCAGCATCGCCCGCGCGGCATAGACGGCCGCCGTGTAACCCGCGGGGCCCGAGCCGATGATCAGAACCCGGCTGTGCTTGGTCTCGCCCATGATGTCGTCCCTCCTGCGGGGCACCCTTGCGCCCCGGTCCCGGCCGATATAGAGCCGCCGGCGCGGCACGAAAACCCCGGATCTTGCCGCAGCGGGCAGTTGCGCAGGGCAAGGCTTGCGTGGGGGCGACGGGCGCACAGCTCCGGCGGTCTGGCCCGCAGGGTGCGTAATCGCGCGCCGCAGGGTCGGTTTTGGCGCACGCTATGCTGCAATGGCAACGCGCGCCCGTGAAACTTTATTGCGCCGCCCCGGTTGCAGGGGTAAGTAACGACAAAATTCCGAAAGAGGAACGCAATGGCTGGCCACAGACTCGACGAGATCGACCGCAAGATCCTTGCCGAGCTGCAGGCGGACGGGCGCATGACCAATGTGGAACTGGCCCGCCGGGTGGGCATCTCGGCGCCGCCTTGCCTGCGCCGGGTCCGCACGCTGGAGGAAACCGGCTTCATCCGCGGCTTTCATGCCGATGTGAACCCGCGCGAACTGGGCTTCGAGGTTGCCGTCTTCGCCATGGTGCGGCTGCACAGCCAGGCCGAAACCGACCTGTCGGCCTTTGAGGCGCGCTGCAAGGCCTGGCCGCTGGTGCGCGAGTGCCACATGCTGAACGGCGAGATCGACTTCATCCTGAAATGCGTCTCGCCCGATCTGTCCAGCTTCCAGACCTTCCTGACCGGTGCGCTGACGGCGGCCGACAATGTGGCCAGCGTCAAGACCAGCCTGGTGATCCGCTGCGCCAAGGATGATCCGGGCGTGCCCTTCGAGGTGCTGGAAGACCGGCTGAACCGGACGGCCTGAGTCAGCCGGCCAGCAGGTCTTCGGCCTCGAACTTGGTCAGGCGCGGGTAGGACGGCGCGCCAAACCCGTCCAGCGCCATGCCGCGTTCTCGCAGATGCGGGAACAGCGACAGGAACAGCGACAGAAGCTGCGGGTCCATCATCTGGGCAAAGCCCATACCGGGGTGGAAGCTCTCGATCTCGATCCCGCTGGCGCTGAGCGTGGCCTGCCGGCCAAGCACAAGGTGATGCACGGTGACGGGGGTGGAGGGCGCAACCTCGATCACGCTGTCGCCGTCCTGCAAGGCACGGACCGGCACATAGGCTTCGGTGCCGCCCACCACAGGGCGCAGGCGCGCGTCGCGGCGCAGAACCCGCGCATGCGGGCCCAACACCACATCTGTGATCGGCCGGGCCATGCCGAAGCTGTCGGCCATGATCCGCGTCAGCCGTGCAGGCTCGGCCGCCGGCACGGGGGCGCTGCTGCCGGTATCGCTGTTCGCGGCGGGGTAAAGCGTGATGCTGCCGGACCAGAGCAGCGGTTCGGGCTCCCCCTCGGCGGTGGTGACAAGGGTTCCGGGCAGCAGATCCTCCACCGCGACCGGGCCTTGCGGCGTGGCGATCAGCGTGCCGCGGGCGACGGCCGAGAAAGCCTGCTCGAACAGCGGCATCGCCGGGGCGAGGCGCGAGAGGGTGCCGATTTCACCGCACGTCCGCAGGAAGGACGCCTCGTAGCGCCGCGCCAGAGGCATGGCGCGCAGCGGGCGCCGTTCAGCGCGGGTGGCCCAGTCGGGATGGGCCTTGGACATTGCTTCGGCGCCTGGCGTCGCAAGACCGGCGGCGGCGCGGTTGGGATAGGACATGCGATCAGCCTTTCGCTGGCCACATCTGCATCAGTCCTCGCAAGGACGGGGGAGATGCAGAGGCGGCAGGATCCGTCAGAGTCGTTGCAAGTATGCTGGCGGCTCGGGGCTACATTGAGGCAAGGCTGCGGCATTGTTTCGGCGGATGCACCGAGGGCGCGGAATCCCGCCGGTCGGCGCCGTGCTGCGCGGGAATCGGGCGGGTTGGGAAGGGGCAGACCTGCCGCCACTCCGTCAGCCGCGGGCAGCGGCGCGGAGCGGCTGGACGGCGGCGGCGCGCGGGGCGCGGATCGGGGCGGCGGCTTTCTTGTGCTGCCAGGGCATCAGCGTCGGGTTCGCGGCTTCACGGGCGGTTTCGGCCAGGATCGAGATCATCCAGCGGCGTTGCGGTTTCATCTTTGTGCTCCCTCATCCTGCGGGCGGTTCGTGCCCGTCTTGGCGCCTTTGTCGCCCGCCTTTGCGGCGGCGGCATGGCAACAGCGCGGCAGGGATCGGGTGGTTCCGCGGCGGGATCTGTCAGAGCCGGATGGCAGAGATCAGCCGGCCATAATCAGCCTCACCCGCGTGAACAGACCGGCGGTAGGAGTAGAAGCGCGCCGGGTCCGAATAGGTGCAATGGCGCGTCCATTCGGCCTCGGCCACGCCCGCCATCCGCAGGCGGTGCAGCGAAAAGCCCGGCAGGTCGAACTGCATCCGGTCGCCGCTGCCGCCCGCAAAGAAGCGGGCATTCTCACCATCCTCGGCCAGAAACTCGGCCAGGAACTCCGGCCCGACCTCATAGGCGCGCTGGCTGATGGTGGGGCCGATCACGGCCACGATGCGCCCCCGCCGCGCGCCAAGCGCCTCCATCGCCTCCAGTGTCGCCTCGAGGATGCCGCCAAGCGCGCCGCGCCAGCCGGCATGGGCGGCGCCGATCACGCCAGCGGTTGTGTCGGCGAACAGCACCGGCTGGCAATCGGCGGTCAGGATGCAAAGCGCGAGGCCGGGCACTGCCGTCACCAGCGCATCGGCGCGCTGTGCGACGGTCAGTGGGCCGGTGACCGTCACCACCTCGGAGGAATGGACCTGATGCACGCCGATCAGCTGCGCGGGTTGAACCCGCATCGCGGCGGCGACGCGGGCGCGGTTCACCGCCACCGCCTCGGTCAGGTCGGTCGAGCCATGCCCGCAGTTGAGACCCGAAAAGATGCCGGATGACGCACCTCCCCTGCGGGTGAAAAAGCCGTGGCGCAGGTCGCCAAGCGCGGGGGCGGTCAGGATTTCAAGGGTCATGTCATCAGGCGGAGGGCTCGAAACCGGGAGGGGGTGAGTGGTGCTGCGGGTGGATGGCCAGTGCCTTGAACACCCTTCCCATTTCGCCGGGGTGGGTCAAGCGGCGATGCGCCGCGAGGTGGCTTTCCAGCGCCGGGCCGCTCAGGCCCTGGGCCAGCCGCTCGGCCCGGGCGGCGATGCCAAGCCGCTCCAGCAGCACGCCTTGCGGCACGAGGGCGCTGGCCGCGGCCCCGGCGCCGCGGGCGGCGGCGGCCAGCGGTTCGAAGTCGACATGGGCGGTCAGGTCGGCTTCGCCGGGTGCGGCGAAGGGATCGGCCGTTGCGTGGTCCTGCACCGCCTGAAACGTGTCGCCAAGGCTGTGCCAGCCGCCATAATCCACGATCAGCGCCGCGCCGCCATGGCGGGCGATGCGGGCGGCGATGGCGGCGGCGATGGCGGGCGCGGCAGGGCAGATTTCCACCACATCGCCCTCCTTGGTATCCGCCAGCCGGTGGGCCAGCGCCGCCAGCGGGGCAGGGGTGGAGAGGCCGGGTTGCAGGGCACCCTCGGGCGAGAGGCCCACCAGCCGCTCGCACCAGCCGGGGTCCGCGCGGACGAACTGGCGGATCGGCAGCGCGTCGAAGAACTCGTTCGCAAGCAACAGCAGCGGCGCCTCGGGCAGGGTGTCGATGCCGTCATGCCAGGTGACCTGTTGGTCCGCGAGGGTCTCTCGCTGCCGGGCGCGCAGGGTGGCCGAGGCCTCGACCAGATGCACCCGCGCGGCGGCGAACATCCCCGGCACGGCGCGCAGGGTGCGCAGCACATCCGCCATCAGCGTGCCGCGGCCCGGCCCGATCTCGGCCAGCACGAAGGGCGTGGGGGAGCCCTGGTCCAGCCAGGCCTGCGCCAGGGCCAGCCCCAGCAGCTCGCCGAACATCTGGCTGATCTCTGGCGCGGTGGTGAAATCGCCGCCGCGGCCGAAGGGGTCGCGGGTGGAGTAATAGCCATGCTCGGGGTGCAGCAGGCAGTCGGCCATATACTCGGCCAGGGTGATCGGCCCGCCGGCTTCGATGCGGCGAGCCAGCAGATCGGCCAGCGGGGTCATGCCGGGGTGGCGGCCTGCCGGCGCGCGCGCAGGATCAGCCAGACCCCCACCGCAATCATCGGCAGCGACAGCAGCTGCCCCATCGACAGGCCGGTGCCGCCCAGTTGCAGCGCATTGCCCATCGGGTTGCCTTGGGTGATGAATTGCGGATCGGCCTGCCGGAAGAACTCCACAAAGAACCGCGCCGCGCCATAGCCGGCAATGAACAGGCCGGTCACCGTTCCCGGCAGCTTCAGCGCCCCGGCCCGCACCGCCAGAAGCAGCACCAGCCCCAGCAGCAACCCCTCCAGCCCCGCCTCGTAGAGCTGCGAGGGATGGCGGGCGCACAGGCCATAAACGATGCCCTCGCAGGTCTGCGCCGCCTCGCCGGGGAAGATCACGCCCCAGGGCATGTCGGTCGGGCGGCCCCAAAGCTCGGCATTGATGAAATTGGCAATGCGGCCGAAAAACAGCCCCGCCGGTGTGGCGAGGGCCAGCGCGTCGGCCAGCTGCAGCATCGGCACCCCGTGGCGGCGGCAGAACCACAGCCCTGCCAGCACGACGCCCAGAAAGCCGCCATGGAAGGCCATGCCGCCCTGCCAGACCTTCGGAATGTCCCAAGGGTTGGCCAGAAAATACCCCGGCTGGTAGAACAGCACGAAGCCGATCCGTCCGCCCAGGATCACCCCCAGCACGATGGCGGTCAGCAGATCCTCGACCCGTTCCACCGGCATCGGCGCGCGGCCCGCGGGCCACAGCCCCGGCCGCCGCATCAGCGCAACCACGATCCGCCAGCCGGCGATCAGCCCGGCAATATAGGCCAGCGCATACCAGCGCAGCGAAAAGGCGAAGCTGCCGATCTCGATCGTGAAGATCTCGGGCGACAGGAAGTCGGGGAAGAGGATGGCAGAGTTCATGGCAGTCCTTCTGGCCGCGGCCTTTGGCGGAGGAGTGACCGCAGGCGGCGCCCACTGTCAACCCGCAGCCCACCTGCGATTCATGGCCGCGCCGGGCGCCTGCGGCTTGCCTCGGCGGCTGGCTGTGCCCATATAAGCTCAAATCCCCGGGAGACCCAGATGCAGAGCAACAACAAGTTCTTCGACGACATGTCCAAGCTGATGACCAATGCCATGGGCGTGGCCCAAGGCGCCAAGACCGAAGCCGAGACAGCGATGAAAAGCTGGTTCGACCGCTGGCTGGCGGATCGCAACTTCGTGACGCGCGAGGAATTCGATGCGGTGCGGGCGATGGCCCAGAAGGCCCGCGAGGAGAACGAGGCGCTGTCGGCGCGCCTTGCCGCGCTGGAAGCGGCTGCCAAACAGGGCTGAACCGCGCCTGACTTAAAGCACACCGCAATTCGGGGGCAGCGCACCCGATTGCGGTGTTTTGCTTTTCGTCCACAACATATCGTGGGCCACCCCGAGAATCCCCTTTACACAAGCCGCCCGCCCTTGCACCATATCTTGTAAGGGCATTCGGAGAACACCGCCTGTCCTTGTGAATGCACCCTGCCGCTAGGCGATCCTCCTCGTCTCCGGCACAAGGCAAGAGGCGCGGCATGTCGCTTTCCGAAGACTTCCTGCTCTCCGACGACCTTCACCCCATCGACATCGTCGAGACGCTGGCCGAACACCATGAATGGGATTTCGACCGCGTCACCGAGGATCAGATCGCCATGGCCGTCGAGGGCCAGTGGCGGACCTATTCGCTCACCCTCGCCTGGTCGCCCCAGGATGAGACGCTGCGGCTGATCTGCACCTTTGAAATGGAGCCGCCGGCGCACCGGATGGCCGATCTCTACGAGGTGCTGAACCGCATCAACGACCAGGTCTGGTCCGGCGCCTTCACCTATTGGGCCGAGCAGCGGATGATGGTCTGGCGCTATGGCCTTGTTCTGGCAGGCGGACAGGTCGCGGGGCCCGAGCAGATCGACAAGATGATCGGCACCGCGGTGATCGCCGCCGAACGCTTCTACCCCGCCTTCCAGCTGGTCGGCTGGGGCGAGCAGACGCCCGAGTCGGCGATGAAGGTCGCCATTGCCGAGGCCTACGGCCGCGCCTAAGCTCCGGCCCCGTCAGGGATCACCGGAAGGACGGGCGAATGGATATGGAAACGGTCAAGGCCCGCGGTCTGGTTCTGCTGGGCTGCGGCAAGATGGGCTCGGCGATGCTGGAAGGCTGGCTGAAGCAGGGCCTGCCAGCAAGCAACGTCTGGGTGATCGACCCGCGCCCCTCGGACTGGCTGATGGCGACCGGCGTGCAGATCAACCAGCCGTTGCCGGACAGCCCCGCCATCGTGCTGATCGCGGTCAAGCCGCAGATGATGGCCGAGGCGTTGCCGACCCTGCAAGGCATGGGTAACGGGCCGACGCTGTTCCTGTCGGTGGCCGCCGGCACCACGATTTCCCATTACGAACAGGTGCTTGGGGCGGAGACCCCCATCGTGCGGGCAATGCCGAACACCCCCGCCGCCATCGGCCGCGGCATCACCGCGATCACCGGCAATGCGCAGGCGACCGAAGAGCATCTGGCACTGGCCGAGGCGCTGCTGTCGGCTGTGGGCCAGGTGGTGCGGCTGGAGGGCGAGCATCAGATGGATGCGGTCACTGCCGTGTCCGGCTCCGGCCCCGCCTATGTGTTCCACCTGATCGAGACGCTGGCCGCCGCGGGCGAGGCGGAGGGGTTGCCGCCCGCTCTGGCGCTGCAACTGGCCAAGGCGACCGTTGGCGGGGCGGGGGCGCTGGCCGAGGCTTCGCCCGAAACCCCGGCGCAGCTGCGCATCAACGTGACCTCGCCTGCCGGCACCACGGCGGCGGCGCTGGCAGTGCTGATGGATGAGGAGGCGGGCTTCCCGCCCTTGTTGAAAAAAGCCGTGAAGGCAGCCGCGGATCGAGGGCGGGAGCTTGGTAAATGAGTGAAAAGGACAAGCCCGCCGAGATCGGCTTTGACGATTTCCTGAAGGTGGATATCCGCGTGGGCCGTATCACCCGCGCCGAACCCTTCCCCGAGGCGCGTAAGCCTGCCTACAAGCTGTGGATCGATTTCGGCCCCGAGATCGGGGAGAAGAAGTCTTCGGCGCAGATCACCAGGCACTACCAGCCCGAGGATCTGATCGGCCGTCAGGTGCTGGCGGTGGTGAACTTTCCGGCCCGGCAGATCGGCCCGATGCGGTCCGAGGTTCTGACGCTGGGGGTGCCGGATGCCGACGGCGAAGTGGTGCTGATCGGGCCGGGTAGTCAGGTGCCTCTGGGCGGCCGACTGTTCTGATTCCGAGGTTTTTCCGGAACCCGGCCGTCCGTTTGGGAGTTGCTTTGGCATAACCTTATCAAGGAGACTGCCATGAACTGGGATATCGTTGAAGGCAACTGGAAGCAGCTCAAGGGCTCGGCGAAAGAGCAATGGGGCAAGCTGACGGATGACGACCTCGACGTGGCCGCGGGCAAGCGCGACAAGCTGGCCGGCCTCGTGCAGGAAAAATACGGCAAGACCAAGGACGAGGCCGAGCGCGAAGTCGACAAGTACTTCGGCGATCGCGAGCTGTGATCTGATCCACTATACGAAAAAAGGGGCCTTCGGGCCCCTTTTTTATGCGTCGCCGGTGGCGATGCGCCAATGGCGGCGGCAGAGCGACTCGTAGGTCTCGTTGCCGCCGATCTGCACCTGATCCCCCGCCACCAGCACCTGTCCGTCAGACCCCCGCCGCACCACCATCGTGGCCTTGCGCCCGCAATGGCAAATGGTGCGGACCTCGCGCATTTCATCGGCGAGGGCCAGTAGCGCGGCAGAGCCCGGAAACAGCTCGCCCCGGAAATCCACCCGCAGCCCGTAGCACATGATCGGCACGCCCAGATCATCGACGGCGCGGGCAAGCTGCCAGACCTGCGCCGGGGTCAGGAATTGTGCTTCATCAACAAAAACACAGGCGCAGGGGCCCGCGGCCATCCGATCCTTGATCTTTTCAAACATATTCGAGGTTGCGCCGAAGCCATCCGCCTCTGTGCCGATCCCGATGCGGCTGGCGATGCGGCCGGGGCCGGCGCGGTCGTCGAGCCGGGCGGTCAGCAGATAGGTCTGCATCCCGCGTTCGAGGTAGTTGTGCGATGCCTGCAGCAGGATCGTGGATTTCCCGGCATTCATCGTCGAGTAATGGAAATACAGCTTGGCCATGCCGCCACCCCATAAAGCGCGGGGCGGAGTGCTGCAAGCACCCCGCCCCTTGGCCGAATGGTCAGTCCGTCAGGCTCAGGCGGCCTGTTCGCTGCGCGGGCGGCGCGAAGGGCGCTTGGCCGGGCGCTTGCGGGCACCGTCAGCGGCCATCGGCTTGCCGTAGCCGCCCTGCTTGGGCGCGCCCGAGGGTTTTTGCCCCGGTTTGCGCTGAGGGCGGGCACCCGGCTGCGGCGTCTGCGCCACCGGAACCTCGCCGCCGATCACCGGGATCGGGGCCTTCATGGCCTTTTCGATGGCGCGCAGATCGCCGACTTCCAGCGGCGAGCAGAAGGCGACGGCCTTGCCATCCTTGCCGGCGCGGGCGGTGCGGCCGATGCGGTGGACGTAGTTTTCCGGCACGTTCGGCAGGTCGTAGTTGTAGACGTGGCGCACGTCGGGGATGTCGAGCCCGCGGGCGGCGACGTCGGTGGCGACAAGCACCTTGATCTCACCGGCGCGGAACTGCGCGAGGGTGCGCTCGCGCTGGCCCTGGCTCTTGTTGCCGTGGATGGCGCCGACCGAAAAGCCCCACGAATCCAGCAGCTTCATCAGCTTTTCCGAGCCATGCTTGGTGCGGCCGAAGACCAGCGCCAGCTCTCCGGGGTGCTTGGCGACATAGTCGGCCAGCAGCTTGGCCTTGTCGCCCTGGTTGGTGAAGTGGACGCCCTGGGTGATCTTTTCGGCAGCCCGGCCCGGCGGATCGACGGCGACGCGGACCGGGTCGGTCAGGTAGCTGTCGGCCAGCTCTTCCATCAGCTTGGGCATGGTGGCGGAGAACAGCAGCGTCTGGCGGTCGCGCGGCAGCAGCCGGGCGATCTGGCGCAGGGTGTGGATGAAGCCGATGTCGAGCATCTGGTCAGCCTCGTCCAGCACCAGATATTTGGTGTCGGCGAGGGTCAGGGCGCCGCGGTCCAGAAGGTCCATCAGGCGGCCCGGGGTGGCGATCAGCACATCGACGCCGCGCTTGAGCTTTTCAACTTGCACGTTAATCGAGGCGCCGCCGACGATGCGGAACACGCGGATCGGGGTGCCGTCGGCATAGGCGGTGATGTTGTCCGAGATCTGGGTGGCCAGCTCGCGCGTCGGGGCAAGGATCAGCGCGCGCACCGATTTGGGGGTCGGGCGCTTGCCGTATTCGATCAGCCGCGTGACCATCGGCAGGCCGAAGGCGGCGGTTTTGCCGGTGCCGGTCTGTGCGAGGCCCAGAAGGTCGCGGCCCTTGACGATATAGGGGATGGCTTCCGCCTGGATCGGCGTCGGCTTGGTCAGGCCCATGGCGGCCAGATTTTCGAGGACCTGTTTGGACAGGCCGAGATTGTCGAAGTTTTCCAAAGGTTTATCCGTAGTATGCGCCGGAGGGGGCGCAGCAAATGTCAACCCCGGAAGGCTCCGGGGCAGTGCGGCGGGGCGCGGGCAGACGTGCCCGCTGGACCCCTGGCGTGACATGGGAACCTGATCTCCGAGCCTGTCGCCTTCAAGGTGGCGGGGCTGCTCACGCGGCAGCGGGCTTCGGATGGTTGGCAGATGGGGCAGATTGCCGCGCATGTCAAGGGTTTCGGTGAACGGGGATGTGACCGGGGCGACGCTGTTGAGGGGATGCAAGCTGGGGTATGATGGGCGCAACAAGGGACGCCGGAAAGGCGCCACGAGCAGAACGGAGCCAGGATGTTCAAGCGATTTCAGATGGTTGCAGCCGCTGCGCTGCTGGCCGTGCCGATGGGGGCAGGCCCGGCGCGGGCCGAGCCGCAGATGTGTTCGGCGGTGGTCGAGGGCGTGGCGGTGACGCTGGGCTATAACGACGAGGCGGATGTCTGGTCCTCGCGCCGCGAGCGCTGGGGGCTGGACGAGGGCACCTGCCCGGCGCGGGTGATCATCGCCCATATGGCACCTGAACTGACGGAGCAGGAGCGGGGGGTATTCTGCCTGCAGCATGACCCGATGCTCAATGGTTTCAGTGGCTTGGCGATGGGCGAGCGCGACGCTTACGGGCTGTGCGAGACCACGGGGCGGGCCTGCAAGTTCGTCAATTCCACTGCGGAGGGCGCCAAGGATGTGGCCGGGATTGCGGTCACCACCGGGGTGGAGGCGGTGCGCCACAACTCGGGTGCGGTGATCCTGTCGGGATCGACCTCGGGCCTTGCTGCAACGCTGTCGGGCCTCGGAACGACGGTGGCGGGGGTGATGAGCGCGCCGGTGGCGCTGGCCGGGGCGGCGGCGAGCGTGGTGGTGGTTGGCGGGGCCGTGTGGGTGTGTTCCGACTGATCCGCGGGGGGCGGAACCCGTCTGGACCCCATACGGACGCTATATGTAAAGCTTTTTAATCAGCCATTGGCAGTCTTGGGGGCAGGTGTTTGCCCCGGAGACTGCCGATGACTGAGCTTGCGAAGCTGACCAAGACCCAGCGTGAGAATTACCACTACATGGCCGATGCGATGCGGCGGCTGGAATGGGACCTGCATCATACCATCGAGCAAAGCCGGAAGATCCCGGTTGGCTGGCACGCCATCGCCGAGCAGCGCTACCCCAAGCGCAAGGTGAAGGTGACGATGCTGGTCGAGGAGGACGTGGTGCGCTTCTTCAAGTCGATGGGCACCGGTTATCAGGGCCGGATGAACGAGGTGCTGCGGGTCTGGATGCATGGCCGCCTGGCGGGCATCATCCGCGGCGCCGACACGATGGATTACTACAAGCGCCGGGTGGTCGATCTGGAATGCGACGGGCCGCGGCCGGAGTGGGGCGAAGTGCAGGCGGAGGAGGACCGGATGGCGGAGGAGATGGGGAGGATGTTGGGGGAGTAGCTAGTGCAGGTGGAGGGCGGGGCCCGTCCGCCGGGTGGGCGAGCGACGGCGGGTCTAGGCACTTTATGGTGCAGCATCTCCCACCGTGGTTCTGGGCGGAACCGTAAGGAGCGCCCGCCCGGGGGGGCGGACGGGCGCTGCCCGGCGGCGCCAAGGCGCCTTGATTCCGGGCAAGGGAAGGGAAGGGGCTTTGCGGGGCTGGCCCCCAGCCCTCGGCATAGCCTCGGGCGTTCACGGTTGAAACGCTCCACTGGAGCGTTTCCTTTCCCGGCTCGTCCGGCCCTCGGCATGGCCTCGGGCGTTCGGCGCTGAAAACGCTCCACTGGAGCGTTTTCGCCCCGGCAGAGCCGGGGCCGCGCCTCACCCCTGCAGCGTCCTGACCCCGATGCCCTCATCCCGTGCCTTCATCGCCTCCACCGCGGCGATGCTGGCGGCGGCGGTGGTGAAATAGGGGATCTTGTCATAGAGCGCGACGGCGCGGATGTCGCGGCTGTCGCTGATCGCCTGGCGGGTTTCGGTGGTGTTCAGCACCAGCGCGATATCGCCGTTCTTGAGCATGTCCACGATGTTCGGGCGGCCCTCATAGACCTTGTTCACCAGTTCCGAGGCGATGCCGGCCCCGGTCAGGAACTCGGCGGTGCCGCGGGTGGCAACGAGGGTGAAGCCCATCGCCACCAGATCGCGGGCGGCGGCGGCAAGCTCGGGCGTCTTGTCCATGTCCTTGACCGACAGGAACACCCGGCCCTCTTCCGGCAGGATCGTGCCTGCGCCCATCTGCGCCTTGAGGAAGGCCAGCGGGAAGGTGCGGTCCCAGCCCATCACCTCACCGGTGGAGCGCATTTCCGGCCCCAGCAGGGTGTCGACGCCGGGGAAGCGCGCGAAGGGCAGCACCGCCTCCTTGACCGAGTACCAGGGGGTCTGCGGGTCGGCGAGGGTCATCGGGTCGGCATAGGGCAGCGGCGTATCGGGGCCGACGCCCTTGGGATAGGGGGCGCGCATCGGGAAGGCCGCCAGCTTCTCGCCGGCCATCACCCGGGCGGCGATGGAGGCAATGGCGCTATCGGTGGCCTTGGCGACGAAGGGCACGGTGCGGGAGGCGCGGGGGTTCACTTCCAGCACATAGATCTCGCCGTCCTTGATGGCGAATTGCACGTTCATCAGGCCGACGACGTTGAGGCCGCGGGCCATCGCCTCGGTCTGCACCTTCAGTTCGGCCACGGTCTCGGCGCTCAGCGAGTAGGGCGGCAGCGAGCAGGCGCTATCGCCGGAATGGACGCCCGCCTCCTCGATATGCTGCATGATCCCGGCGACATGCACGTCGGTGCCGTCGCAGATGGCATCGACATCCACCTCGATCGCGCCCGACAGGTAGCTGTCGAGCAGCACCGGGCTCGAGCCCGAGACCTGCACCGCCTCGCGGATGTAGCGCTCCAGCTGGGCATCGTCGCGGACGATTTCCATGGCGCGGCCGCCAAGGACGTAGGAGGGGCGGATCACCAGCGGGTAGCCGACGCGGGCGGCGATGGCGAAAGCCTCGTCGCGCGAGCGGGCCATGCCGTTGACCGGCTGACGCAGGCCAAGCTGGTTCAGCAGTTGCTGGAAGCGCTCGCGGTCTTCCGCAAGGTCGATGGCGTCGGGCGTGGTGCCAAGGATCGGGATGCCCTCATCCTTCAGCGCCTGCGCCAGCTTCAGCGGGGTCTGGCCGCCGAACTGCACGATGACGCCGTGGAGGGTACCGTTCTCCTGCTCGACCCGCAGGATTTCGAGGACGTGTTCGAGGGTCAGCGGTTCGAAATAGAGCCGGTCCGAGGTGTCGTAGTCGGTGGACACAGTCTCGGGGTTGCAGTTGACCATGATCGTCTCGTAGCCGGCCTTGGTGAGGGCATAGCAGGCATGGCAGCAGCAATAGTCGAACTCGATGCCCTGGCCGATGCGGTTGGGGCCGCCGCCGAGGATCACCACCTTCTTGCGGTCCGAGGGGCGGGCCTCGCATTCCACGTCGCCCATCGCGGGGGATTCGTAGGTGGAATACATGTAGGGGGTCTGCGCCTCGAACTCGGCGGCGCAGGTGTCGATGCGCTTGAAGACGGCGGTGACGCCAAGGTTGCGGCGGGCGCGGCGCACCTGCGCCTCGTCGCGCCCGGTGAGGGTGGCGAGGCGGGCATCGGTGAAGCCCATCATCTTGAGCCGGCGCAGGCCGGGGGCGGTGATCGGCAGGCCGGCGGCGCGGATCTCTGCCTCGGCATCCATGATTTCGCGGATGCGGGCGAGGAACCACGGATCGAAGCTGGTGGCGCGGTTGATCTCGTCATCGCTGAGGCCGTGGCGCATGGCTTGCGCGATCAGGCGGATGCGGTCGGGGGTCTGGGCAGAGATCGCCTTGATGATGGCAGCCTGCTCGGGGGCGCCGGGGATGGTGATTTCATCGAAGCCGGAGAGGCCGGTTTCGAGCGAGGCCAGCGCCTTTTGCATCGATTCGTGAAAAGTGCGGCCGATGGCCATGACCTCGCCCACCGATTTCATCGCGGTGGTCAGCTCGGCCTTGCTGCCGGGGAACTTCTCGAAGGCAAAGCGCGGGATCTTGGTCACGACATAGTCGATGGTCGGCTCGAAGCTGGCGGGGGTGACCTTGGTGATGTCGTTGTCGAGCTCGTCCAGCGTGTAGCCGACGGCGAGTTTCGCCGCGATCTTGGCGATGGGGAAGCCGGTGGCCTTGGAGGCCAGCGCCGAGGAGCGGCTGACGCGCGGGTTCATCTCGATGACCACCATGCGGCCATCGGCGGGGTTGATCGCCCATTGCACGTTCGATCCGCCGGTTTCCACCCCGATCTCGCGCAGCACGGCGATGGAGCCGTTGCGCATGATCTGGTATTCCTTGTCGGTGAGCGTGAGGGCCGGGGCGACGGTGATGCTGTCGCCGGTATGCACGCCCATCGGGTCGATATTCTCGATGGCGCAGACGATGATGGCGTTGTCGGCGGTGTCGCGCACCACCTCCATCTCGAATTCCTTCCAGCCCAGCAGGCTCTCGTCGATCAGCACCTGCGCGACCGGCGAGGCGTCGAGGCCGGTGCGGACGATCGCCTCGTAGTCGTCGCGGTTGTAGGCGACGCCGCCGCCGGTGCCGCCAAGGGTGAAGGCGGGGCGGATGATGGCGGGCAGGCCGACATATTCGATGGCGGCGATAGCCTCGGCCACGCCGGCGTTGATGTCATACTTGCCGTTCGGCAGCTTGGGCGCGGCGATGATGGTGGCCTTGGGATTCTCCAGCCCGATCCGGTCCATCGCCTCGCGGAACAGCTTGCGGTCCTCGGCCATCTCGATGGCCTCGCGCTTGGCGCCGATCAGCTCGACCCCGAACTTCTCCAGCACGCCCATGTCGGCCAGCGCCAGCGCGGTGTTGAGGCCGGTCTGCCCGCCCATGGTCGGCAGGATCGCGTCGGGGCGTTCCTTCTCGACGATCTTGGCGACGATTTCCGGGGTGATCGGCTCGATATAGGTGGCATCGGCCATTTCCGGGTCGGTCATGATCGTGGCGGGGTTGGAGTTGACCAGGATGACCCGGTAGCCTTCCTCGCGCAGGGCCTTGCAGGCCTGGGCGCCGGAATAGTCGAACTCGCAGGCCTGACCGATGACGATGGGTCCGGCTCCGATGATCAGGATAGACTTGATATCGGTTCTTTTCGGCATGGTGGACCCCTTCGTTCTTCGCGGCAAAAGGCACCCGGACGAGGGGTCCGGGCGCGCAAATTGGGGCGGTTATAGTCGGGGGGCGGCGCGGTGCAAGCGCGATTCCGGCGCGCCTGCGCAATTCGGCGGCGGGGTCTGGCCCTGTATGCGGGGCTTTCAGCGGCTGCGGGGCAGGCGCGCCAGCGCAACGAGGGTGAGCGCCAGCACGGCGGACCAGGTCAGGGTCGCAACCAGGGTGACCAGCAGCAGCCGGTCTGGCGCGGCAGAGCTCAACTGCAGCCAGAAGGCGGAGGAGGCGAACCAGACCGCAGCCAGCACCGGCAGCGCGAGCCGCATCGGCAAGGCGAGCGCCAGCGCCGGAACCAGCAGCAGCGGCCCCAGCAGATAGTGCTGCCAGTTGAGGGGGCCGAAGAGGAACAGTGCCGTGAACATCCCCAACAAGGCCAGCCCGTCGGCTTCGCGCCCCTTGCGGGTCAGCGTCAGCCAGGCCGCGGGGAGCGCCACCGCCAGCGCCGCCAGCGCGGCAGCCCGGCCCAGCCAGGCGGGCATCGGCACGATGAAGCCGGTCCCGGCAACCTCGAGCATCTGCACCCCGCCGGGCTCGCTTGCCCCGAGCCGGTCGGCGGCCAGCAGCGCCAGAACCCGCGGCGAGGGGTTCACCAGACCCCAGAAGGTGGTGGCGGAGGCGCCGTTCATCTGCGCGAGGAAGGCGGCGTGCAGCGCTCCGCCAAGGGAGAGCGAGGCCAGCGCCAGCCCGGCCGCGCAGATCGCAAAGGCCATCGCCGCACGGTGCCGCCGCCGCGCGAGCATCAGCAGCACGAAGGCGGCGGGTGTGAGTTTGAGCGCGGCGGCCACCGCCAGCGCGGCCCCGGCCCGGCCCGGCCTCTGCGCCATGATCCGGAAGGCGAGAAGGATCAGGAAGGTCGCGGTGATGGTCGGCTGGTTCAGGCTGACCCCGGAAATTGCCGGCACCGAAAAGGCCAGCACGCTGACCCCCCACAGGATGAAGACCGGGTAGGGAACCTCGGCTGGCCGCACCAGCCGCTCTGCCAGCAGCACCGAGCCTGCCATCATCGCAAGATGCGCCGCAAGGACAGCGTCAAAGAACGTCTGCGCCGACATCACCTTGGTCAACGGCGCGATCAGCCCGGCCCAGAGCGGCGGGTAGATATAGGGGAAGGCGGCGGCTGTGCCCGGGGCGCCCAACTGGTCGAGATAGGGCTGCCATTCGGGCGCGGTGCTGCCGAAGAACAGCGGCGGCGCAGCGTAGACCAGATCGGGTTGCCCCTCGGCCAGGAAATGCGCGGCAAACCACAGCGCCGCCAGATCATTGGGCCATTCGCCCCGCCAGGCCAGGAAGGCCATGACGACCCAGGCCCCCAGGATCGCCAGAGACAGCCGGGACGCCGCCCGCGCATAGCCAGGCGGCAGCTGAATGAAAGAGAGGGCTTGCTGAGTCATCACTGGCACACGCATTGAGGAGGCTTCTGCGCCAGATAAGAGGAGAATGCGGCGCGAGTTTGGCAATTGGTGCCAGATTGCAGACAATCACCGGCAAGGCGATCCCTTGACTTCCCGGCCCCGCCGCGGTGTATCGGCCGCGACGCCAGATGCCTCGGGGAAGGGGACGACCATGCACGCCTATCGCAGCCATACCTGTGCCGCACTCAACAAGGATCACGCCGGCGAGGCCGTGCGCCTGTCGGGCTGGGTGCACCGGGTGCGCGACCATGGCGGGGTGCTGTTCCTCGACCTGCGCGACCATTACGGCATGACCCAGATCATCTGTGACGGCGACAGCCCGGCCTTTGCGGCGCTGGAAAAGGTGCGCGCCGAATGGGTGGTGCGGATCGACGGCACGGTGAAGCTGCGCGATGCCTCGCTGGTCAATGCCAAGATCCCGACCGGCGAGATCGAGGTCTATGCCCGCGAGATCGAGGTGCTTGGCCCGTCGGAAGAATTGCCGCTGCCGGTGTTCGGCGATCAGGAGTATCCCGAGGAGACCCGGCTGACCTATCGCTTCCTCGACCTGCGGCGCGAGGGGCTGCATCGCAAGATGATGCTGCGCTCCAACGTGGTGCGGTCGATCCGCAACCGGATGTGGGACAGCGGGTTTACCGAGTTCCAGACGCCGATCATCACCGCCTCCAGCCCCGAAGGCGCGCGCGACTTTCTGGTGCCCTCGCGCCTGCATCCGGGCAAGTTCTACGCGCTGCCGCAGGCGCCGCAGCAGTTCAAGCAGCTGATCATGGTGGCGGGGTTCGATCGGTATTTCCAGATCGCGCCCTGTTTCCGCGACGAAGACCCGCGCGCCGACCGCTCGCCCACCGACTTCTACCAGCTGGATGTCGAGATGAGCTTCGTGACGCAAGAAGATGTCTTCGCCGCCGTGCAGCCGGTGATCCAGGGGCTGTTCGAGGAATTCGCGCCGGACAAGACCGTTCATGCCGACTGGCCGCTGATCCCCTACAAGGACGCGCTGCTGAAATACGGCTCCGACAAGCCCGACCTGCGCAACCCGATCGAGATGCAGGTGGTCAGCGAGCATTTCGCCGGATCGGGCTTTGCGATCTTCGCCAGGCTGCTGGAGCAGGAGGGCACCGAGGTCCGCGCCATCCCGGCGCCGGGCGGCGGGTCACGCAAGTTCTGCGACCGGATGAATGCCTTCGCGCAGCAGCAGGGGCTGCCGGGGATGGGGTATATCTTCTGGCGGAAGGCCGAGGATGGCAGCATGGAAGCCGCCGGCCCCCTCGCCAAGAACATCGGGCCCGAGCGGACCGAGGCCATTCGTGTGCAGCTTGGTCTGGGCGAGGGCGACGCCGCCTTCTTCCTCGGCGGCAAGCCGGAGACCTTCGAGGCCGTGGCAGGCCGGGCCCGCAACGAGATCGGGCGCGAGCTGGGGCTGGTCGAGGAGGGCTGCTTCCGCTTTGCCTGGATCGTCGATTTCCCGATGTTCGAGAAGACCGACGACGGCAAGATCGACTTCAGCCACAACCCGTTCTCGATGCCGCAGGGCGGCCTTGCCGCGCTGCAGGGCGATCCGCTGCAGGTGCTGGCCTATCAGTATGACCTGGCCTGCAACGGCTATGAGCTGATTTCGGGCGGCATCCGCAACCACACGCCCGAGATCATGTTCAAGGCCTTCGAGATTGCGGGCTACCCGGCCTCGGAAGTCGAAAAGCGCTTTGGCGGCATGGTGAAGGCGTTCAAATACGGCGCGCCGCCGCACGGGGGCTGCGCGGCGGGCATCGACCGGATGGTGATGCTGCTGGCCGATGAGAGCAATATCCGCGAGGTCATCATGTTCCCGATGAACCAGCGCGCCGAAGACCTGATGATGGGCGCGCCGAGCGAGCCGATGAACGAGCAGCTGCGCGAGCTGCGGCTGCGGGTAATCCCGAAGGACTGAGATTTCGGCAGTCTGACAAGGGCCCGGCCATCGCGCCGGGCCTTTTCGTGTCTGGGGCACCGCCGGGGATGCTGCACAAGCGAATTTTACCGCGCTGCGGCGGGTTCTCTGGCAGGGTGCGCGGAGCCCTTTCCCAGCCGGATTCGCTATGCCCTCGGTCTCCACCATCGCCGCGATCCGTTTCGGCAGCGGTCTTGTGCCGCGCGAGGCCGGGCCCGCGCCCGCGCCGCTGGATGCCGCTGCCTTGCTGGGGGATCTGACCGCGCCCGATACCATGGCCGCGCGCTTTCCCGTGATCACCCGGCCCGAGGCCGAGGAACTGGCCCGGCAAGTGCGCCCCGCAAGGCGCGCGGCGCAAGCGGGCACCGAGGCTGGCGATCCGGAACCGGAGCTGGCTTACCGCGCGCTGCGCCAGCAGCTGCGCGTGGCCACCAATCGCGGCGCGCAGCTGACCATGGCGCGCACCGTTGCCGCCGAGATCGGCTTTCGCGAGCGGCTGGTGCAGTTCTGGGGCGACCATTTCGCCACCCGTGCCCGCGGGCCAGAGCTGGGACCGATGGCGCAGGTCTTTGCCGATGAGGCGATCCGCCCGCACCTGGCCGGGCGCTTCCCGGACATGCTGAAGGCGGCGGCGCTGCACCCGATGATGCTGGTCTATCTGGACCAGACCTCCTCGGTCGGGCCGAACTCCGCCTCGGGGCGCAAGCGCGGCGGGCTGAACGAGAATCTCGCGCGCGAGATGCTGGAGCTGCACACGCTGGGTGTGGGCGGCAGCTATGCGCAGGCCGATGTGCGGCAACTGGCGCTGCTGCTCACCGGGCTTTCCTGGACCTACCGCGCCGGCTGGCATTTCGATCCGACCAAGGCCGAGCCGGGGGCCGAGACGGTTCTGGGCGAGGCTTACGGCGGCGCGGACCCGGCCGACGTGACCGAGATCCACGCGGCGCTGGAGGATCTGGCGCTGCATCCCGAGACCGGGCGGCACCTGGCGCGGAAGCTGGCGGTGCATTTCACCTCTGACGATCCCGATGCGGGGATGGTGGAGGCGATGGCGGCGGCCTATGCGGAGGGTCAGGGGGCGCTGATGCCCGTTTATGCAGCGATGCTGGAGCATCCTGCGGCCTGGGACACGTTCGGCGCCAAGGCCCGGCAGCCGCAGGATTTTCTGGTGGCGGCGCTGCGGGCGCTGGGGGTGACCGGCGAGCAGGTGGCGGCGCTGGAGCATGGGCCGGCAAACAACCATCTGCTGGGACCGCTGCGGCTGATGGGCCAGCCCTTCGCATCGCCGCCCGGCCCCGACGGCTGGCCCGAGGCGGCGAGCGACTGGATCAACCCGCAGGGCCTTGCGGCGCGGATCGAATGGGCGATGAAGGGGCCGCGCTTCTGGGTCAACCCGCTGCCAGACCCGCGCCGGTTGCTGCGCGCCGCGCTGGACGATGCTGCGGGCGAGCGGCTGGCCTGGGCCGTGGGCCGGGCCGAGACCGTGGCCGAGGGCACTGGGCTGATCCTGGCCTCGCCCGATTTCAACCGCCGATAGGAGGATGCGATGCTGAACCGACGGTTGTTCTTGCAAGGCTCGGCGCTGATCGGCTGCTCTGCCGCGGCGCACCCGCTGCTGTCCACCGCCACCTTTGCCGCGGCGCCGGGCGAGAACCGGCTGGTGGTGATCATCCTGCGCGGAGCGATGGACGGGCTGGATCTGGTGCAGCCGCGCGGCGATGCGGGCTTTGCGCGCTATCGCCCCGGCCTTGCCGCGCTGGCGGTGGGGGCTGAGGACGGAGCGCTGCCGCTGGATGATTTCTGGGCCGCGCATCCGGGGCTGGCCAAGCTGATGCCGCTGTGGGCTGCGGGGGAGCTGGGGTTCGTTCACGCGACATCGACCCCCTACCGCGACAAGCGCAGCCATTTCGACGGGCAGGACCTGCTGGAGGCCGGCACCGGCATGGATGTGCCGGTGGGCATGGCGCGCGAGGGCTGGCTGAACCGGATGCTGCAGGGGATGCCGGGGGTGCAGTCGCAGACCGCGTTTTCGGTCGGGGCCGAGGAGATGCTGATCCTGTCGGGGGCGGCGCCCTCGGCCAGCTGGGCCCCGGCCTCGCGGCTCGACCTGTCGGCGCAGGCGCGGCTGCTGCTGGACCATGTCTATCACGACGACCCGCTGTTCCGCGATGCCGCGACCGAGGCGGTGGAGATCAGTGCCGATATGGCGCCGGGAGATAAAATGGGCGGCGATGCCAACCGCCAGCCGCTGAAGCTGGCCGAGTTTGCCGCGGCCCGGCTGCGCGAGGAAACGCGGATCGCGTCGTTTTCGGTGGGCGGCTGGGACACGCA
Organism: Frigidibacter albus; assembly: GCF_009908165.1. Lineage (GTDB taxonomy): Bacteria > Pseudomonadota > Alphaproteobacteria > Rhodobacterales > Rhodobacteraceae > Frigidibacter > Frigidibacter albus. The sequence continues at coordinate 281,944 of NZ_JAAAUC010000004.1, read as the reverse complement.
TCGCAACCAGCCCGGCGCGATGAAGGCCGGGCTGCGGCGGCTGTCGGAGACCGTGCTGGCGCTGAAGGACGGGCTGGGGCCGGTCTGGGGGCAGACCACGGTGCTGGCGATGACCGAGTTCGGCCGCACCGTGCGCGAGAACGGCTCGATGGGCACCGACCATGGCACTGGCGGCGCGATGCTGGTCGCGGGCGGCGCGGTGCGCGGCGGGCGGGTGCATGGGCGCTGGCCGGGGCTGGCCGAGGCCGACCTTTACGCCGGGCGAGACCTGATGCCGACGAGCGACGTGCGCGCCTGGGCCGGCTGGGCGATGCGCGGGCTCTATGGGCTCGACGCCGGGCTGATCGAGGGCAGCGTGTTCCCGGGGCTGCAGATGGGCAGCGATCCGGGGCTGCTGCTGTAGGCGCTGCGCTGCGTGGCTGGGGGCCGGGGGCTGTCTGCCCCGCAGGAAACGAAAGAAGGCGGGGGGGCCTTCTGCCCCCCGCGCCCCCCGAGGATATTTGGACCAGAACGAAGGGAAGGGGCGCGGGGGTTGTGGCGCGAGGGGGCGTGCAACTCCTGTCGGGCGACGCAAAATCGCCCCGTGACGGCGCCTTGCGGGCGGCATAGGATCGGGGGACGGCGGACGGGCAGGGGCAGGGGCCCCGGCGGACCGGGTTTGAGCGGAGAGAGATCAGATGCAGCGCATGTTCGGCGAGCCGGTGGTGGATTGGACAGCGCCGCCGCGCCCGGGGCCAGAGGCGCTGGAGGGGCTTTGGGCGCGGCTGGAGCGGCTGGAGCCCGAGGACCATGCGGCGGACCTGTTCCGCGCCAATTCCGCCGATGATGCAATCTGGGACTATCTGCCCTATGGGCCCTTCGCTTCCCTGGCGGGCTATCACCGCTGGATGCGCGAGGTGGCCGGACAGGCCGATCCGTTCTTCTATGCGATCCGCGATCTGGAGACCGGGCATCTGGGCGGGGTGGCAAGCTATCTGCGGATCACGCCCGAGGTGGGCTGCATCGAGATCGGCCATATCAACCTGGCGCCGGAACTGCAGCGCACCCGCGCCGCAACCGAGGCGCTGGTGCTGATGATGGACTGGGCCTTTGGCGCGGGCTATCGGCGGTTCGAGTGGAAATGCGATGCGCTGAACATCCCCTCGCGCCGGGCGGCGCAGCGGCTGGGCTTCAGCCATGAGGGCACCTTCCGGCAGGCGACGATCGTGAAGGGCCGCAACCGCGATACCGCCTGGTTCGCGGTGACCGATGGCGACTGGCCGGCGCTGGCCGAGGCGTTCCGGGTCTGGCTGTCGCCGGGGAACTTCACCGATGCCGGGATGCAGATCGAACGGCTGTCCGACCTGACGGCGCTGGTGCGGGTGAGCTCGGACCCGGCGCTGGGGTAAGAGGCTCGCTCGGCGCGCGAATGGTGCGGAGGGGTGATTTTCGTGAAGAAGGCGGGGGGCTGTCTGCCCCCCGCACCCCCCGAGGATATTTTGACCAGCAAGAAGGATGGTGTGCGCTGCCGCGGGGGACGTCGCGCCTTGGATCGTGGCCGCATCGATGGGGCCGACGTTGGGCGCAAGCTCCCCGGGGATGGACTGCGGGGGCAGGGCGCGGGGGCCGCGGATTTCCGCCGCGTTGGCTGATGTCGCCCCTGGGGCGCCGCGGATCTGGCGAGGGCGCCCGGCGTGCAGATTGCAGGCGCAACGCCCAAGACCGCCCCTGATCGGGGCAGGCTGCGATGCCGGGCTGCAGGCGTGCCGGGTGGATGGGGGCGCGCATGACGTGCCGGCGCCTGTCGAGGCCGGGGCCAAGCGGTTCAGGGGCGCGAAGCTGCGGGTGCAGGGTGCGCCGTCCGCCTTGGTGCCGGGTCTTGGGCGCGCGGCCGGGCCGGGCCGATCTGATGGGCGCCCGGTTCACCTGTCTGCACGACACCGTCTGCCCGCGCGCTGCCCTCGCCTCAGATCGGGGCGCCAGCGGCGAGGCGGGCTTGCACCAGGCGGCTGAGGCGGGAGTGGTCGGCGCGGGTTTCGCGGCCTGCGGCGCGGTCCTGTTGCAGGGCGGTGGCGGCTTCGGCGAGGGGGCGGTCATGGCTGATCCGGGCGAGGCCGCCGAGGAATTGTGCGACATAGTCGAGGGTGGCTGGAGTGCCGGTGGCGGCAGCCGGGTTGCAGGGTGCAGAGTCCAGCGCGGTTGCGGCATGCGGGGATCCGGACGGCAGGGGGCCCGCTTCCACGTTCCCCTCCTCCTCGGTTCCGGCAAGCAGGCCGGCGGCCAGCACCAGATCGTCGCGCAGGGCCAGGAGGTCGGGGTGAACGATCTCGCCGGGTAGGGCGCGGGGGCCGCTGGGGCGCTGCGAGGGCGGCAGGGCGGCCAGCACGGCGGTCTGGAACAGGGCGAGGCTTTCGATGGGCTTGGGCAGGAAGCCGTCCGCCCCCGCCGCCAGCGCCAACGCCTCGAGATCATCCGAGCCGGAGGTGCCGAGGATCACCGACATCCGCGGCTGCAGCGCCGCAAGTTCGCGGATCAGGTCGGCGCCGGAGCCATCGGGCAGGCCCATGTCGACGATCACCGCCGAGGGCCGGTAGGTGGCCAGATGCCGATGCGCGGCGCGCAGGCTGTCGGCGCGGCGGATGCGGGCGCCCGAGCGCAGGCAGAGGAGCCGCATCGCCTCGGACGCGAAGCGGCTGTCCTCGACCAGCAGCACGGTCAACCCCTGCAACGGGCGCGCGGCCGAGGGTGCGGGATGGGTCATGTAGGCGGAAACGTCATGGTGCGGGGCGGGGGGCAGGTCATCGGTCATGGCGGCAGCCTTTGGGGGTGTTGCAGGGCGGGGGGTGTCCTTCTGGTCATCCACGACTCGCAGTAGAGCGCGGCAATGGCTAACAGGCGGTAAACCGGGCCGAGGCGGCGCGCCGGCCCGGCACGCGGCGATGCGCCGCTTGCACATGCCGGTGAGAATCGCGCCAGCGGCGATGCGCCGCTTGCACATGCCGGTGAGAATCGCGCCAGCGGCGATGCGCCGCTTGCACATGCCGGTGAGAATCGCGCCAGCGGCGATGCGCCGCTTGCGCGGGGGGGGCGCCCTGCCGCATAAGGCGGGCAAAGCGCGAGGAGAGCCATCATGATCGGACGCCTGAACCATGTCGCCATTGCCGTGCCGGACCTGACCGCGGCGGCGGAGCAGTATCGCAGCACCTTGGGCACAAAGGTCGGCGCGCCGCAGGACGAGCCCGATCATGGCGTGACCGTGGTGTTCATCGAGTTGCCGAACACCAAGATCGAGCTGCTCTACCCGCTGGGCGAGAACTCCCCTATCACCGGCTTCCTGGAAAAGAACCCGGCGGGGGGCATCCATCACATCTGCTATGAGGTGGATGACATCCTGGCGGCGCGCGACCAGCTGCAAGCCTCGGGCGCGCGGGTGCTGGGGACGGGCGAGCCGAAGATCGGCGCGCATGGCAAGCCGGTGCTGTTCCTGCACCCGAAGGATTTCAACGGCTGTCTTGTCGAGCTGGAGCAGGTCTGATGTCGATCACCTCTGCCATCGTCCTCTTCGCCGTCCTGTGGTTCCTGACCTTCTTCGTGGTGCTGCCGATCCGCTTTCAAAGCCAGGCCGAGGCCGGGTCGGTGGTGCCGGGCACACCGCCCTCGGCGCCCTCCACCGAGATGGTGGGGCGCAAGGCGCGGCTGACCACGCTGATCGCGGCGGGGCTGTGGTGCGTGCTGGCCGGGGTCATCGTGTCGGGCTGGATCACCGTGCAGGATTTCGACTGGTTCCACCGGATGGGGCCGGGCGGCGGGTGGTACGGGAACCAGCCGGACTGACCTTCAGCTCAGGTCCATCCGCAGCGTGCCGGTCCGGTAATCGCCGCGGATGATCCAGCCGGGCTCCTGAATCTCCGGGTGCCCGTCGGCCCAATCGCGGTAGCGGTCGTTGCTGACGATCCGCGCGCCCAGATCGCGGGCGGCGGCGAGAACCGTGGGGTCGGCGGGGCTGCCCTTGGGGACCACCATCACCCTGTCTTGCGGCAGCCCCAGCATCCGGGCAAGCGCCCGGTCATTGAGGTGCCGGCCCGAGATCAGGTAGCCGGCATTGGCATCGAAGACCACGCCGGGGGTGTAGCCGTGGCGGATCAGCTGGTCCAACACCTCCTGCAGCGTCTCGATCTGCGGGATATTGCCGTTCCAGTGCATCACGTTCGATCCGTCGACGACGATGCATTTCTGCCGGTCCTTGCCAAGCGCGGCGCGCAGCAGCAGCCAGAGGCTTGCCAGCGTGCAGGGCACGGCCAGCAGCAAGAGGTCCGCCAGCCCGGGCAGCGCGAAGCCGGCGGCGAGGGCGGTGAGCGAGAGGCCAAGCAGGATCAGCGGGGTGGTCATGGCGCAGGAGTAGCGCGGGGCCCGGCGGCTGCCAAGCCGCCAAAAGCGGCATCGGCTGCCAAGCCGCCATAAGCGGCATCGGCTGCCAAGCCGCCATAAGCGGCATCGGCTGCCAAGCGGCCAGTCGCGGTCAGCTTGCCCGGGCTTCGGCAGCGACGGTCTTGTGATAAAGATGGGTGAAGGTCGCGGCCCCCAGCAGCGGCACCAGCAGGTTCACCACCGGGATGGTCAGCGGCATCGCCATCAGCACCCCCGCCAGCCAGATCCGCCCCGAATAGCGCCGCCGCATCGCCGCCGCGCCCTGACGCCCGATCCGGCGCATCGCGACCAGCGTGAAATACTCGCGCCCCAGCAGATAGCCGTTCACCGCCCAGAACAGCACCGGCGCGAAGGGGCCGACGAAGAAATAGGCGATCATCGCCAAGAGGTTGACCGCAACCAGCACGCCGAAGAAGTTGATGGCGTCGATCAGCCCGTCGAAGAAGGGCGTGCCCTGGGCCGGGGGCAGGCCGGGGTAATGCTTTGCCTCCACCGCCTCGGCGACGTCATCCAGAAAGAAGCCGGTAAAGGCCGAGGCGACCGGCACCATCAGGAACACCGAGAGCGCGATCATCAGCAGGATCGAGCCCCAGGACAGCAGATCGTCGATCCATCCGACCTCGCCGACGATCGGCAGGGTCATGGTGTCGGGGGTGGCCCAGCCGATCAGATAGATGAAGGCGGTGTAGAGCGCGAAGAGCAGCGCCAGCGTCAGGCCGAGGCCGAGCAGCAGCACGCGCAGGAAGCGCCGGTCGGTGAGTTGGCCAAGGGCGGCGGTGAAGCTGGCAAAGATCATTCGGAAACCCAGGCGACGGTGGCGGAAAGGTCGGGGCGGGGGCGTTCCGGCGGGGCCACGGTTTCGGTGCCGATATGGACGAAGCCGGCGATGCGCTCGCCCGGGCCGAGGCCGAGGCCGGTAAGGAACGCCGCGTCATAGGCCGGCCAGCCGGTCAGCCAGCACGCGCCCCAGCCCGCGGCGAGGGCGGCGTTGACGAGGCTGAGGCAGACGCAGCCCGCCGACAGCTCCTGCTCCCAGGCCGGCACCTTGTCTGTGGGGCGGGGCACGGCGACGACGGCGACGCAAAGTGGGCTTTCCGAGAATTGCGAGACGCCCTTGGCGGTCTGTTCCGGCGGCTTGCCCGAGGCCTCCCCCAGATCGGCGGCCAGTTGCGCCAGCCGGGCCAGCGCCGCGCCTTCCAGCACCATCAGCCGCCAGGGCTCCAGCTTGCCATGGTCGGGCACGCGCAGCCCGGCGGTCAGGATCGGCTCCAGCGCCGTGCGGTCCGGCCCCGGCGCGGCGAGGGTCTTGGCGGGGCGCGAGCGGCGGGTCAGCAGGAAGTCGAGCGCGGCTTGGTTGGGGGCAGGCATGGGGGTCTCCGGAAGGCTTAGAGGAACATCGCGGCCAGTGCGTCGATCTGGCTGGTGTGGAAGGCGCTTGCGGCAGGGCCGGGCTGCCGGGCGGCGAGGGTGGCGGCCAGCGGGTCGGGCGCGCGGATGCCGCTGCCCGACAGCTCTTCCATCACGGCATGGCCGCAGAAGGGGACATGCACCTCGGAATAGCCGCCCTCATGCACCAGCACGAGGCGGCTGCCGCAGAGTTCCCCCGCGGCGGCCTTGGCCATGCGGGTCAGTTCGCGGAAAGTCTCGGCGGTGGCAAGCATCCGCCCCAGCGGGTCCATCGCCGAGGCGTCATAGCCGCAGGCGACCACGATCACCTCGGGCCGGAACCGCGCCAGAAGCGGCAGGATAATGCGGTCCATCACCTGCAGATAGCTGTCATGCCCGGCGCCGGGCGGCAGCGGCAGGTTGACGTTGAAGCCATGCCCGCGCCCAGCCCCCCGCGCCATCGCGTCGCCGGTATCCAGCGGATAGTTGCGCTCCTGATGGATCGAGAGGGTCAGGACCTCCGGATCCTCCCAGAAGATCGCTTCCGTGCCATTGCCGTGATGCACGTCCCAGTCGATGACCGCGACGCGGCGGGCCAGCCCCTCGGCCTGCACCGCGCGCACGGCGATGGCGATGTTGTTCAGCAGGCAAAAGCCGTTAGGGAAATCGGGCAGCGCATGATGCCCCGGCGGGCGCGAGAGGGAATAGGCATTGGCCAGATCACCCTTCAGCACGGCGCGCAGCGCGCCGGTCGCCAGCCCCGCCGACAATGCCGCAATCTCATAGCCGCCGCGGCCGAAGGGGGTGCGCAGGCCAAGCTCGCCGCCGCCCGCGTCCGAGGCGGCCTTGAAGGCATCGAGGTAGCTGGCGGGATGGACGCGCAGCAGCTCCTCGCGCGTGGCTTCGGGCGCCGATTGCACCGACAGCTCGCGCATCAGGCCGCTCACCTCCAAGAGGTTCTTCAGCCGCCGCTTGGTCTCGGGGCTTTCGGGCAGCCCGCCGCCCGGTTGCACGAAGCCGCCCACGGGCAGGGTCAGGGCGTAGTTTCCCCCGCCATGCCAGAAGCAGCGCTCGTCGGTGAAAAAGCCTGTGCCTGCGGTCATCGGGAGCCTCCGGGGGAAGGGGGGACGGATCTGGCGCGGAGCCTAGCCTTGGGCTACCCAAGTGACCAGAGACGAAAGGACCAAGGATGACGGGTGACCTGACCGCGCTGGCGCTGCCCGGTGCCGAGTTCGCGGTGCGGGTGACGCCCCGCGCCTCGCGCAATGCCGTGCTGGCGGAAGGCGGCGAGATCCGGGTCTATGTCACTGTGGTGCCGGAGGATGGGAAGGCCAATGCCGCCGTGCAAAAGTTGCTGGCAAAGGCGCTTGGGGTCGCGAAATCCCGGCTGGTGCTGATCCGCGGCGCCACCTCGCGCGACAAGCTGTTCCGGCTGGATTAGCCCGTCTTCAGCGTCGCCTTCATCCGGTAGACGCCCTCGGGCAGGTCCAGCGAGGCCGCCAGTTCCCGCACCTGCGCCAGCGACAGGGTGATGGTCACCACCTCGTCGCGGCGGGCATCGTATTGCTGGACGGTGACGCAATCCTCGAAGCCCTGCACCGTCACATCCTCTTGCAAATGGGTGGAGCCTTCATCGACCAGGGTGATGACGGTCGCGTCGAAATCGTGCTCGATGGTGAACATGGCGGGCCTCCGTGGGGACTGCGGATGGGAGGATGATGACAGGGATCTGGCGGGACTGCACCCCCGAAAGCTGAGGTCGGACGAGTTGGATCCGGGCGGGAAAAGGCGAGGCACTGCCTCGCCCCCGCCCGCGCTGTGGCGGTTGCCTCGGTGCCGCTGGCCACGCGAGACCGTATGAGGCCAGCGCCCGACCTGGCGGGCGAGAAGCGCCCGCCAGAGGGTGATGAGCGAACAGAAACCTTCCAGTGGAAGGTTTCCGCGAAGAACGCCCGGCCAAGGAATGCACAGCTTGGGCCGGGCCGGGAGGGCGGGCGCTGGCCGGGCCCTTTGGGGCCCGTCCGGTGTGGGTTGATACGGCGGTTTGTGGCCAAGGCGATGGCCTTCGCCAAGGGGAGCTACGCAGGTGCCCGGGATTTCGGGCGCAGGCCAAGCGGCACTGTAGACTCGTAGCCCACCCTTCAAGGAGCCCCCATCACCCCCGCGTGAGCGCTGCGAGAGCCCCTTCCCCCGCCTCGCAACCATCGGTAATTTGCCCGCCAGAGGTCCGCGTCCCCGCGCCCCGAAACTGGACCTGACAAGGAGCCGACCCCGGATGCGCTTGCCTGACTTCCTGCCGTCATTCCCCGGCCTGCGGCTGGCACCCGTCCTCGCCGCCAGCCTGCTGGCGCTCGCCGCCTGCGCGCCGCTGCCCGCACCCTCCCCGGTCTACACGCCCGCCCCGGACCCGGTCTATGAGGGCCAGGCGCTCTCGCCCAGCCAGGCCGCGCAGAACTTCGTCGCCGTGGTGAACCGGATGGAGCCGGTGATCCTGTCGGAATGCCTCAAGCGCGCCCGCGGCGCCAATTGCGACTACCAGATCGTGGTCGATGACCGTCCCGGCCAGTCGCCCAACGCCTTCCAGACGCTCGACGAGGCCGGCCGTCCGGTCATCGCCTTCAACCTGCCGCTGATCGCCGAGGTCCGCAATGTCGATGAGCTGGCCTTCGTGATGGGGCATGAGGCCGCGCATCACATCGCCGGCCATATCCCGCGCCAGCAGCAGACCGCCTCGACCGGTGCGATCCTGTTGGGCGGGCTGGCGGCGGCCTACGGCTATGACGAGGCCACGGTGCGCAGCGCCCAGAACATCGGTGCCGGTCTCGCGGGGCGCGCCTATGCGAAGAACTACGAGCTCGAGGCCGACCAGCTTGGCACCGTGATCGCCTGGAACGCGGGCTTCGATCCCGAACGCGGCGCCATGTTCTTCACCCGCCTGCCAGATCCGGGCGACCGCTTCATGGGCAGCCACCCGCCCAATGCCGCGCGGGTCGATATCGTGCGCCGCACCGTCGCCGACCTGCGCGCGGGCCGCGGGATGTGAGCCGGCCCAGCGGGAAACCGCCGCGCCGACCGGGCCCGCCCGCCGCTTGATCTGGATCATGGCAGCGGCGGCCCCCCATCGGCATCTTCTTGGCATCCGGTCCCAGCGATCCGGCCAGAAAGGAGCGCCCATGTGTGAAGCCCGCACGCTCAACCGCCACGCCGCGCTGGTCAGCCGCATGGCCGAAACGCTTGGCCTCGACCTGAGCCAAGCCACCCGTGAGGGGCGGCTTTCGGCCGAGACCTGGCGCGATGCGGTGATGTCCTGCACCTGCTGCGCCGATCCGGGAGATTGCATGACCTGGCTCGCCGAGCACCAGGACACCGGGGCCGAGGCCCCGCCGGACTATTGCCGGAACACCGATCTGATGGCGCGGCTGGCGCAGGGCAAGGAGGCGCGCAATGGGACTGCAGGGTGATGTCGGAACGCATCTGTGGCTGACCCGCGGCATGGCGGCGCGGGTGGGCGTCTCGCTGGACGCAGTGCTGCATGAGGGCACGCTGACCCGGGCCGATTTCGCGGGCATGGTCACGCGCTGCCGCAGCTGCAGCCAGCCGGCCGATTGCCTGGCCTTCCAGACGGCAGGCGGCGCGGCCTGCGCCGAGGCGCCCGACTACTGCGCCAACCGGGCGCTGCTCGCGGAGTTACAGGATCTGGGCTGAAAAGCCCGGGAAAGGTCCGCGCCGCAGGTCCTGCGGGGGCAGGCAGCGGCGCGAGGGACGGGGCGGGGTCTGGAGGGGCCGCGCCCCGTCCGCATTTTGGGGGCGGTCTTCCCTTTGGCCGCCGTTTCGTGGCACTTCCGGCAACAGGAGGCAGCCCATGCGCACCATTCTCGACGTCGCCACCGACCGCGGCTCCCGCTACGCCGTCACCGATGCGCCCGCCGCCAGCCGGGCCGAGGCGCTGGCGGTGGTGGCCGCGCTGAAGACATCCCGCCGTTTCGCTCGCGCTACCCATAACAGCTGGGCGGTGCTGCTGGACGGGCCGGAGGGCCGCGAGCCGGTGAAGGCCGACGATGGCGAATCCGGCGCCGGCGCGGTGATCCTGCGGATGCTGGAGCGGGCAGGGCGGGTCAATCACGTCGTCATCGTCACCCGCTGGTATGGCGGGGTGAACCTTGGCGGCGACCGCTTTCGCCATGTGCAGACGGCAGTGCGCGCGGCGCTTGGCGAGGGCGGTTGAAACGCGCCTGCCGCCGGGGAATGTCGGAACAGCTTTGGCCTGCCTGCGTTGTGTCTGCATCATCCCAGCCAACTGGAGGATCACGACATGACAGACCAATATACCAGCAGCGCGAGCCAGCCGCAGATCTCGTCCTCGGACGTGAACGGCACCAAGGTGTACAGCCCCACCGGCGACAAGCTTGGCCATATCGACGAGCTGATGATCGACAAGCAGTCGGGCAAGGTGGCCTATGCGGTCATGGGCTTTGGCGGCTTTCTGGGCATGGGCGAGGATCACCATCCGATCCCGTGGAGCAAGCTGCGCTACGACACCGAGCTGGACGGCTATGTGACCGACATCACCAAGGACCAGCTGGAAGGTGCCCCGGTGCGCAATGACAACTGGCGCAGCGACCGCCAGTGGGAAGAAGGCTATTTCACCTACTACGGCGCAGCCCCCTACTGGGTGTAATCGCCAAGGGCCCCCGCAGCCCGCTGAACGGAAAACCCCGCGCCAAGGCGCGGGGTTTTGCTATGTGGTGCTTGCGGAAATGCAATTATTGGCGGGCTTTCAAAGATAGCTTTGCCACTGGACTATCACAAACACGACTTTTTCGCCTTTACGCCCGCGTCCCCCACAGATCATACTCCCCGGCCTCGTCGACCGTCACCGGGACGATATCCCCCGGCGCCAGCCCCTCGAAGCCCTCGTCGATGAACAGATTGCCGTCGATCTCGGGCGCGTCCGCCATGGTGCGGCAGGTCGCGCCCTCGCCGTCCACCGCATCGACGATCACCTGCTGCACCGTGCCGACCTTGGCCGCCAGCTTCGCCTCGGAAATCGCCTGCGCCTTTTCCATGAAGCGGTCCCAGCGGTCCTGCTTCACCTCGGCCGGCACATGATCCGGCAGCGCGTTCGACCGCGCCCCGGCGACGTTCTCGTACTGGAAGCAGCCGACGCGGTCGAGTTGCGCCTCGTCCATCCAGTCCAGCAGCGTCTGGAATTCCGCCTCGGTCTCGCCGGGATAGCCGACGATGAAGGTGGACCGCAGGGTGATCTTCGGGCAAACAGCCCGCCAGGCGGCGATCTCGTCCAGCGTCTTCGCTGCCGCCGCCGGCCGCGCCATCCGCCGCAGCACGTCCGGGTGCGCGTGCTGGAACGGGATGTCGAGATAGGGCAGGATCGTCCCCTCGGCCATCAGCGGGATCAGGTCCCGCACATGCGGATAGGGATAGACGTAATGCAGCCGCACCCAGGCCCCCAGCTTGCCCATCTCGCGCGCCAGATCGGTGATGTGGCTACGCACCTCGCCGCCCTTCCAGGGATGCAGGTCATGCCTGCGGTCCAGCCCGTAGGCAGACGTGTCCTGCGAGATCACCAGCAGCTCGCGCACGCCAGCTTCCACCAGCTTTTCCGCTTCGCGCAGCACGGCATGGGCAGGGCGGCTTACCAGCTTGCCGCGCATGTCGGGGATGATGCAGAACTTGCACTTGTGGTTGCAACCCTCTGAAATCTTGACGTAACTGTAATGCCGCGGGGTCAGCGACACCCCCGTCGCCGGCAGCAGGTCGATGAACGGATCGGGGCTTGGCGGCACCGCCTTGTGCACCGCATCCAGCACCGCCTCATACTGATGCGGCCCGGTCACGGCCAACACCGAGGGGTGCGCGCCAGTGATGAACTCCGGGTCCGCGCCGAGACAGCCGGTCACCAGCACGCGCCCGTTCTCGCGCAGCGCCTCGCCGATCGCCTCCAGGCTCTCGGCCTTGGCGCTGTCCAGAAAGCCGCAGGTGTTGACGATGACTGCATCGGCGCCGCGGTAATCGGGGCTGATCGCATAGCCCTCGGCCCGCAGCCGGGTCAGGATCCGCTCGCTGTCGACCAGCGCCTTGGGGCAGCCAAGGCTGACCATGCCGATCCGGGGCTGACCCGGACGGATGGCGCCGGAGAAGACCGGGGCAGGCGCTAGATCGGGGCGAAGGCTGGGTGGGTTGGCGCTCATCGGCTGTCCCTGAGGATGGCGGGGACGGGCCCCTGAAACGTGTCTTCTGAAACGACAAGGGAAGAGCCGCGCCCTTCCCCTTCTTGCTGGCAAAAATATCCCGGGGGGAGTCCGCGTAAGCGGACGGGGGGCAGCGCCCCCCAACCCGGTATAGCCCTAGCGCCGACGGTCGCGGCGCGCGCTCATCGGCTGGAAGGCCACGCCCACATGCGCCTCGCAATAGGGCTTGCCCGGAATGCTGCCGAGGCCGCAGAACCAGAAGTCATCGGTCGCGGGGTCGCCGATCGGCCATTTGCAGGTGCGCTCGGTCAGTTCCATCAGCGTCAGCCGGCGGGCGCGCTTCTCGACCTCGCGGACGGAAGCCAGCGCCTCGGGGCTGATCTCGCCGGCAGAGGGCTGCGGCGGCAGCGGCTGGCCGGCGGGCACGATCTGCTTGCGGGCGGGGCTGACCGAAACGGGCGCGGCAGGCTGCACCGGGGTCGGCGCGGCGGCCGGGGCAGGGCGCGGCGGCTCGGCGCGCGCAGCGGCGGGGGCAGCTGCGACTGGCTCGTCCTCGACCTGCGGGGCGGCGCGCGGGGCAACCGCCTCGGGCCGCGGCGCGGCGGCAGGCTCGGGGCGCGCGGGCGCGGCCGGTTTCGGCTCGGGCGTCGCCGGGCCGCCGACGCGGTTCGACAGGCCCAGCCGGTGCACCTTGCCGATCACCGCATTGCGGGTGACCCCGCCAAGCTCCTTGGCGATCTGGCTGGCACTCTGGCCTTCGGCCCACATCTTCTTGAGCGTCTCGACGCGCTCGTCGGTCCAGGACATGGATGACCCTTCGGCTTGCCGGACACCCCGAGCTTGGGGCGGCCTTGCGAATTTCTGATGCTCCCGATCTAGTCAGGACGCCCGGTGATACAAGCTTGGGGGCGGAAGTTCAAGCCGCGTCGGGCACAGTCAGAGGGCAGCGCCCGTCCGCCGGGTGGGCGAGCTACCTTGGTTCTAGGCGCTTTATGGTGCGGCTTACCTCCCCCGTCGTTCTGCGCGGAACGGTTGGGAGCGCCCGCCCGGGGGGGCGGACGGGCGCTGCCCGGCGGCGCTAAAGCGCCTTGTTCCGGGCAAAAGAGGTGCATGCCATCCGGAAGACCCTCACACCCCGAGGCACCAGCGCAGCACCGCCTTTTGCGCGTGCAGGCGGTTTTCGGCCTCGTCGAACACCACCGAGTGCGGCCCGTCCATCACCGCGCTTGTCACCTCGTCATCGCGGTGGGCGGGCAGGCAATGCATGAACAGCGCATCGGGTTTGGCCAGCGCCATCAGCGCCTCGTTCACCTGATAGCCGCGCAACTGGTTGTGCCGCCGCTCGCGCGCCGATTGCGGGTCATGCATGCTGACCCAGGTATCGGCCACCACCAGGTCGGCACCCGCGACCGCCTGCGCCGGATCGCGCACCACCTGCACGTCGGATCCCTTCGACCGGGCGAAGTCCAGCCATTCCCGCTCCGGGTCCAGCGGCTCCGGCCCGGTGAAGGTGAAGTCGAAGCCGAACTGCCCCGCGGCATGCAGGAAGCTGGCGCAGACGTTGTTGCCGTCGCCGGACCAGACCACCTTCTTGCCGGCGATCGGGCCGCGATGCTCTTCATAGGTCATCACATCGGCCATGATCTGGCACGGATGGGTGCGGTTGGTCAGCCCGTTGATGACCGGCACCGTGGCATGCTCGGCCATCTCCTGCAGCGTCGCCTCTTCGAAGGTGCGGATCATGATCAGGTCGACATAGCGGCTGAGCACGCGGGCGGTGTCGGCAATGGTCTCGCCATGCCCCAGCTGCATCTCCTTGCCCGACAGCACCATGGTCTGCCCGCCCAACTGGCGCACGCCGACATCGAAGGACACCCGGGTCCGGGTGGAGGGCTTTTCGAAGATCAGCGCCACCATCTGCCCGGCCAGCGGCTGGTCGTCATCGGGCGTGCCGCGCGGGCGGCCATTGCGGGCGGCCTTCATCGCATGGGCAGAATCGATCATCTGCCGCAGGTCGGGGGCAGCGGTGGTGTGGATATCGAGGAAATGTTTCATCGCATCTGTCTTTCTTGCGGGGGTGCGGGGGCCCTTCGCCCTCTGCCGGCCACGGCCGGCGTCACCCCCGAATGTGGGATGTCAGGCAAGCCGGGTGGCGGCACGGTCCAGCCGCGCCACCGCCTCGGTGATCTCGCCCTCGGTGATGTTGAGCGGCGGCAGCAGGCGCAGCACATTGTCGGCCGCAGGCACGGTCAGCACATGTTCTGCATAGCCGGCCTTGACCATCTCGGCCGGGGCGACCTTGCATTTCAAACCCAGCATCAGCCCCTGGCCGCGCACGCCCTCGAGCACATCCGGATGCGCCGCGACCAGCCCTTCGAGCCGCTGGCGCAGCAGCGCCGCCTTGCGGTTCACCTCGGCCAGGAACGCCGGGTCGGCCACGATCTCCATCACCTTTGCGCCGACGGCGCAGGCCAGCGGGTTGCCGCCATAGGTGGAGCCGTGGGTGCCCGCGACTATGCCCGAAGCGGCGTTCTCCGTCGCCAGCACGGCGCCAAGCGGGAAGCCGCCGCCGATGCCCTTGGCGACCATCATGATATCGGGGGTGATCCCGGCCCATTCATGCGCGAACAGCCGCCCGGTCCGGCCCATGCCGCATTGCACCTCGTCGAGGATGAGGAGGGTGCCGGTCTCATCGCACAGCGTGCGCAGCGCCTTCAGGTCGGCGTCGGGCAGCGGGCGGATGCCGCCCTCGCCCTGCACCGGCTCGATCAGGATCGCGGCGGTGTCCGGGCCGATGGCGGCCTTCACCGCCTCCATGTCGCCCCAGGGCAGATGCACGAAGCCCGGCATCAGCGGGCCAAAGCCCTTGACCATCTTCTCGGCCCCCGAGGCGGCGATGGCGCCGGTGGAGCGGCCGTGGAAGCTGCCCTCGAAGGTGAGGATCTGGGTCCGGTTCGGCGCGCCCTTCTCATACCAGTATTTGCGCGCCATCTTGATCGCCAGCTCTGCCGCCTCGGTGCCGGAATTGGTGAAGAACACCGTGTCGGCGAAGGTGTGTTCCACCAGCATGTCGGCCAGCCGCTGCTGCTCGGGGATCTGGTAGAGGTTGGAGACATGCCACAGCTTGCCGGCCTGCGCGGTCAGCGCGGCGACCAGATCCGGATTGGCATGGCCAAGCACATTGACCGCGATCCCGGCGCCGAGGTCGAGATATCGGCTGCCATCCGCCTCGGTCAGCCAGGCACCCTCGCCGCTGGTGAAGGACAGCGGGGCGCGGTTGTAGGTCGGCAGGACGGACGCGATCATGGGTCAGCTCCATAAGGGAAGGCCAATGGGTGCCTCAGGCACCGGGCCAAGTCAACGAGGGACGATTGGGTGGGGTGTGGCCTGCGGCCACGGCAGATCGAAACGTCAGGCGCGGGTGGCGCGACGTCGGGACTGAGCAAGCGTGGCTGCGGTCTGGGCGATCATGGGCAGATGACTAGCGCATGGCGGGGCGTTGGGAAAGAGATTTTTGCGGGGGTGCTGGTGGAGAGGCCGGGGGTTTTCCACCCCCGGACCCCCGGAGGATATTTGGAAAAGGCAAAGGCAGGGGCGGCGGTTGCCTTGGGGGGCGAAAAGCCGGATAGGGGGAAGGGTTTTCAAGCGAGGCTTTGATGCTTTCCTATCAGCACATCTATCATGCCGGGAATCTGGCCGACCTGCACAAGCACGCGCTGCTGGCCTTCGTGCTGGACTACATGACCGCCAAGGACAAGCCGCTGAGCTATCTGGAAAGCCATGCCGGGCGCGGGGTCTATGCGCTGGACGGGGCCGAGGCGGCCAAGACCGGCGAGGCGGCGCAGGGCATTGGGCGGGCGCTGCGCGAGGGCTGGTTTCCCAAGGGCCACCCCTATCTGCGGCTGCTGGGGGAGGTGCGCGAGCAGTTCGGGCCGGACGCCTATCCCGGCTCGCCCTTGCTGGCGGCGCTGGCGCTGCGGCCGGGGGATGCCATGCATCTGGCCGAGCTGCATCCGCAGGAACATGCGGCATTGCTGGAGGTGATGGAGCCCTGGACCGGCAATTGCCACCGCGAGGACGGGATGGCGATGGTGCTGGCCCGCACCCCGCCCGAGCCGCGGCGGGGGATGTTGCTGGTGGACCCGAGCTTCGAGGTGAAGACCGATTACGAGACGATGCCGCGGTTCCTGGCCCAGGTGAACCGCAAGTGGAACGTGGGCGTGCTGATGCTGTGGTATCCGCTGCTGGCCTCGGCCCTGCACCGCCCGATGCTGGCGGCGCTGCAGGGAGCGTTCCCGGACGGGCTGCGCCACGAGGTCGCCTTCAAGCCCGCCCGGCCGGGGCATGGCATGGTCGGCAGCGGCGTCTTCGTGGTCAACCCGCCCTGGGGGATGGCCGAGGAGGCAGCGCGGCTGACGAAGGTGCTGGCCCCGGCGCGCTGAAGGCCCGCGCGCTGAACCTCAGTCCTTGGCGCGTTCCTGGTAGCTGTTGTCCTCGGTGTTGATCACCACCCGCGTGCCGGCGCTGATATGCGGCGGCACCATGACGCGCAGACCGCTGGTGGTCATCGCCGGCTTGTAGGAGGATTGCGCGGTCTGGCCCTTCATCACCGGTTCGGTCTCGGCGATCTCGACCGTCAGCTTCTGCGGCACTTCCAGCGCGATGGCGATGCCCTGATAGGTTTTCAGCGACACCCGCAGCCCTTCGGTCAGGTACACCTTCTGGTCGCCGACGACATCGGGGCTGACCGCCACCTGATCGTAGGAGACCGGCTCCATGAAGTGGAAGCCCTCGCTATCCTCATAGAGGAAATCATAGTCCCGCTCATCGACATGCGCCCGTTCCACCTGTTCCGTCGTGCGCCAGCGTTCCGAGACCTTCACCCCGTCGGAAATGCGGCGCATGTCGACCTGGGTGACGGGCGTGCCCTTGCCGGGGTGGAAATTCTGCGCGGTCAGAACCACGTAGAGCCGGTCTTCCAGCTCGACGACATTGCCCTTGCGCAGGGTCGAGGCGATGACTTTCACGTCGGGACTTCCTTGTTCCTGGTTGCGCCGCGTCGTAGAAGGCGCGCGTTTGCCGGTGCAGCTAGCGCATTTCGCGCCAAATCTCCAGCCGAAAGCCGATAGCCATGTCAACACCCGCCTCGCCCTGGTGGACGCCCCATGTCCATGCCGATCGCCGCCCGCTGCTGCTGGCGCGGGGGCGCATCCAGGGGGCGCTGCGTGGCTGGCTGGCGGGGGAGGGGTTCCTTGAGGTCGATCCCGCAGCGCTGCAGGTCAGCCCGGGGAACGAGGCGCATCTGCACGGGTTTGCGACGCAGATGATCGGCAATGACGGGCTGGCGCGGCCGATGTATCTGCACACCTCGCCCGAATTTGCCATGAAGAAACTGCTGGCGGCGGGGGAGGAGCGCATCGCCGCCTTCGCCCATGTCTGGCGCAACCGCGAGCGCGGCGTGCTGCACAGCCCGGAATTCACCATGCTGGAATGGTACCGGGTGGGCGAGCCTTACGCGGTGCTGATGGACGATTGCGCGGCTATGCTGCGGCTGGCGGCGGAGGCGGCGGGTTCGCGCGAGTTGCGGTTTCGGGACCGGGCTTGCGATCCGTTTGCGGAACCCGAACGGCTGGGGGTGGTGGAAGCGTTCGCCCGGTTTGCGGGCATCGACCTGATGGCGACGATGGCGGCGGATGGCAGCACCGATGCGGCGGCGCTGGCGGCGCAGATGGCGGCGGCGGGGCTGCGCTCGGCGGCGGATGACACCTGGTCCGACATGCTGTCGCGGGTGCTGGTGGAGAAGGTGGAGCCCAAACTGGGGCTTGGCCGGATGACCTTCCTCGACCGCTATCCCGCGGCCGAGGCGGCGCTGGCGCGGCCCTTGCCGGGGGACGCACGGCTGGCGGAGCGGTTCGAGCTTTACGCCTGCGGGGTGGAGCTGGCGAACGGCTTTGGCGAGCTCACCAACCCTGCGGAACAGCGCCGCCGCTTCGGGCTGGAGATGGACGAGAAGCACCGGGTCTATGGCGAGCGCTATCCGCTGGACGAGGAGTTTCTGGAGGCGCTGGCGCTGATGCCGGCGGCGAGCGGCATTGCGCTTGGGTTCGACCGGCTGGTGATGCTGGCAACGGGGGCGCCGCGGATCGACGATGTGATCTGGACGCCGGTGGCGGGGTGATCTCTGACCAGCTGAGGCAGAGGTTTCCGCTTGGAGCGCTTGCAGACAACTGGCCGCTCGGTTCAGGCGGAAAAAGGCGAGGCACTGCCTCGCCCCGCCCGTGCGTGACGAATGCACCCAGAGCCACCGGCAGCACGAAACCGATTGAGGCCAGCGCCCGACCTGGCGGGCGAGAAGCGCCCGCCAGGGGCGGGGCGGGCGCTGGCCGGGCCTTTGAGGCCCGTCCGGTGCAGGTGGGTATGTCCGCGCGTGGCGAAGGCGATGGCCTTCGCCAAGGAAAGCGGTGCGGGGAGGAGGGCGGCTGAGCTGGGCGCCAAGCGGCAAGGAAAATATCCGCCATGCCCTCCCCCCCCACCCCCTCTTGCCCTTTCCCCTTCCCCGGCCTAATCCAACCCCATGAAACTCCTCTTCCTAGGCGATGTCATGGGCCGCGCGGGGCGCGCGGCCATCACCGAGCGGCTCCCGGCCCTGCGTGCCGAGTGGGGGCTCGATTTCGTCGTGGTCAATGGCGAGAATGCCAGCAGCGGCGTCGGCCTGACCGGCGATCATGCCAAGGCGATCCTCGCTGCGGGGGCCGATTGCATCACACTGGGTGACCATTCCTTCGACCAGAAGGACATGATGCAGTTCATCGAGCAGGAGCCGCGGGTGCTGCGCCCGCTGAACTATGCCCGCGAGGCGCCGGGCAAGGGCGCGCGGCTGTTCAACGCGACCCAGGGGCGCAAGGTCTTTGTCGCGCAGGTGCTGGGGCAGGTGTTCATGAAGCGACCCTTCGACGACCCGTTCTCGGCCATCGACGCCGCCCTGCGCTCTCACCCCCTCGGCGGGCTGGCGCAGGCGAGCATCGTCGATATCCATGCCGAGGCGACCAGCGAGAAGATGGCGATGGGCCATTGGTGCGATGGCCGCGCCAGCCTGATCGTCGGCACCCATACCCATGTGCCCACCGGCGATGCGCAGCTTCTGGCTGCTGGCAGCGCCTACATGACCGATGCCGGAATGTGCGGCGATTACAACTCTGTCATCGGCATGGACAAGGCCGAGCCGATGCGCCGCTTCATCACCCAGATGCCGCGCGAGCGCTTTACCCCCGCAGCGGGCGAGGCCACCTTGTCGGGCGTCTATGTGGTGACGGATGACCGCACCGGCCTTGCCAAGCGCGTGACGCCGATCCGCGTCGGCGGGCGGCTGCAGGACGCCCGACCCTAAGCAAACCCTTGAGCGCCGCCAAAGCCGCATTTCCGCGCGGCTTTCCGGCCCGGCGCCGCTTTGCGGGGCGGCGCGGCAACGGCGCCCGCCCTTGCCGGCATGTCAGCCCTGCTGCCGCTTGTGCGGATGCAGCGCAAGCCGCATAAGGTGGGAGAAATTTCCCCTCAGGTGCCCCCGAATGTTCGACCTCGCCCTGTCCCCGCCGATCCCGGCCATTCTGGCGCTGGCCATCGTGTCAGGCATGTTCGTGCTGTTCGTGACCGAGATCTTCCCGACAGAGGTGGTCGCCATCGCCGGCGCGGCGCTGATGCTGGTCACCGGGCTGCTGCCCTACAATGACGCGGTGGCGGTGCTGTCCAACACCGCGCCCTGGACCATCGCCTTCATGTTCCTGATCATGGGCGGCCTCGTGCGCACCGGCGCGCTCGATGGGCTGACGCGGGTGGTCGAACGGCAGGCGGGCAGCCGGCCCAAGCTGACCATCGTGCTGCTGTTCGGCTTCGTCGTCGTCGCGTCCGGGTTCATGAACAACACCCCCGTGGTGGCGGTGATGATCCCCGTGGTCATCCAGATCGCGCGCAAGCTGTCGATCTCGCCGTCCAAGCTGTTGATGCCGCTGAGCTATTTTACCATCATGGGCGGGATGCTGACCCTGATCGGCACCTCGACCAACCTGCTGGTGGACGGGGTGGCGCGCGACCGCGGGCTCGCGCATTTCTCGATCTTCGAAATCGCGCCGCTGGGGATCGCCGTGGCCCTGTCGGGTGCGGTGTTCATGGCGCTGTTCGCGGACAAGCTGCTGCCCGACCGGGTGTCGATGAGCGATCTGCTCGCCGGGCGGCGGGCGATGAAATACTTCACCGAGGTCGCGGTGCCCGAAGACAGCGACGTGATCGGCACGCCGGTGCTCGACGTGCCGCTGTTCAAGCGCGAGGGGATCCGGGTCATCGACGTGCTGCGCGGCGATGCCAGCTTGCGGCGCGACATGGCCAGCGCGGTGCTGGCGGCGGGCGACCGGGTGGTGCTGCGCACCGAGATGGCCGACCTTCTGGACCTGCAGCAAAGCAAGACCCTGCGGCTGGTCGACAAGCTGAGCTCGGTGCAGACCGAAACGGTCGAGGTGCTGATCTCGCCCGGCTGCCGGATGATCGGCCGCACGCTGGGGGAATTGCGCCTGCGCCGCCGCTACGGCGTCTATGTGCTGGCCGCGCATCGTCGCAACCAGAATATCGGCCGCCAGCTCGATGATCTCGAGGTGCGGGTCGGCGACACGCTGCTGCTGGAAGGCGCCGCCGAAGACATCCAGCGCCTTGCAATGGACATGGAGCTGGTGGATGTCAGCCGCCCCACCGCCAAGCCCTTCCGCCGCCGCAACGCACCCATTGCCGTCGGCGCGCTGGTCGCCGTGGTGGTGCTGGCGGGGCTGGAGGTGGCGCCGATCCTGGCGCTGGCCGCGGTGGCCGTGGCCGTGATCCTCATCACCCAATGCATCGACGCGGATGAGGCCTTCTCCTTTATCGACGGCCGGTTGCTGGCGCTGATCTTCGCCATGCTGGCGGTGGGCGCGGCGCTGGATCATTCCGGCGCGGTCACGCTGATCGTCGATGCGGTTGCGCCCTGGCTGATGGGGCTCTCGCCGTTCCTGACCATCCTGTGCGTCTATTTCCTGGGGCAGGCGCTGACCGAACTGCTGTCGAACAACGCCGTCGCCGTGATCCTGACCCCGATCGCCATCGAGCTGGCGGCGACGCTGGGGATGGACCCGCGGCCCTTCGTGGTGGCGGTGATGTTCTCGGCCTCTGTGGCTTTTGCCACGCCGATCGGGTATCAGACGAATACGATGGTCTATGGCCCGGGCGGGTATCGCTTCACCGATTACATGCGCCTCGGCCTGCCGCTGAACATCGTGACAGGGCTCGTCGCCTGCGCGCTGATCCCGCTCCTGTGGCCGCTGTGAAAAGGATGACACCCATGCGCCGCATTTCCAGACCCCTCCGCGCCGCTGCGCTGGCCTTGCTGCCGGCGCTGGTGCTTGGCACCGCCCTCAGCGCCGCCCCCTGGCCGGTGCGCGCCGACCGCATCGGGCTGACCTCGCAAAAGCTCACCGTCTGGTTCGCCGACGGCGCGGTCTGCCGGGCAGCAATGCAGGTCGAGGGCGGGCAGGGCATGTTTACCGACTGCCCGCACCCCGCCCGCTTTGACGTGCGCATCCAGCGCCAGAGCTTCCTCGCGCCGGTGTTTGGCGATCTGGTCGCGCCGCTGGCCACGGTCACGGTGATCTCGGCCGACGGCCGGACGCAGGAGTTCCTGACGCCGGAGTCGCGGATGCCGGGATGGAAGCGGGACTAGCCACTGCGTAGGATGCTCCATAAGTGAGCAGATCATTCAAGATTGGTTTAACCACAGAAAAACATAGATTTTGCAGGAGTTTGTTTTGAAACGCACGCTGGCACTTTCGATGTCATTTCTGTTTGGCTTGGCCACACAGTCAATGTCCCAGAGCAGTCTGACACCACTCCCCGATCTTACCGTCGATAACATCGGCGATCAGTTACAAAGATGTTCGGCGCTCTATGCCGCTTCTCGGTCTGTGATCGCAGCGTCGCTTGTATCAACAGATGAACCGTTGGAAATGTCACGACTACAAGACCTGCGCACACGCGCTGAAGACAATTCAGACGGCCTCCTGAAGGCTGCGGTGATATTTCTGACTGTCCAAGAAGGAAAATCAGACGCTGAAGCGGTCAACTTAGCCGTAGATAACCGAGATGGTTTCTCTGCTT
This sequence comes from Frigidibacter albus, assembly GCF_009908165.1. Taxonomy (GTDB): domain Bacteria; phylum Pseudomonadota; class Alphaproteobacteria; order Rhodobacterales; family Rhodobacteraceae; genus Frigidibacter; species Frigidibacter albus. The sequence goes on along the minus strand of NZ_JAAAUC010000004.1, from coordinate 259,772 downwards.
TATACCTACGAAATCTGGCTGAATCAGGGGACGACCTGTCCACTATTGTGCGCAATGATCTGTGGGCTAATGATGTGGCATCCTGCGGTGCTTTAATCTCAAACATTGGGCCTATCATTGAGGGGATTTCGAAAAAATAACCGATGAGCTACTTAAGGACCATTTCGTTCGGGCGGGGAAAGGCGAGGCACTGCCTCGCCCCGCCCGCTGCGGGACATGTCACCCGGAGCCGCTTGCAACACGAAACCGAATGAGGACAGCGCCCGACCTGGCGGGCGAGAAGCGCCCGCCGAGGGCGGGGCGGGCGCTGGCCGGGCCCTTGAGGCCCGTCCGGTGCAAACTGCGATGTCACCGCATGGCGAAGGCGATGGCCTTCGCCATGGGGAGCGGGCTGACAGTCGTCCGCTTAACCGCCGTCCACGCCCCCCTCTCGCCCCTCCCTTGCGGCCCCCCCGCCCGCTGGCCTATAGAGGCGCGTGTTTCCAGACAGTGACGGGAGAGGTCATGGCAGGCCATTCAAAATGGGCGAACATCCAGCACCGCAAGGGGCGGCAGGACAAGCTGCGCTCCAAGCTGTTCTCGAAGCTGGCCAAAGAGATCACCGTGGCCGCCAAGATGGGCGACCCCGATCCCGACAAGAACCCGCGCCTGCGGCTGGCGGTGAAGGCGGCCAAGGCCGTCTCCTGCCCCAAGGACGTGATCGACCGGGCCATCAAGAAGTCGATGGGCGGCGATGCCGAGGACTATTCGGAAATCCGCTATGAAGGCTACGGGGTCAACGGCATTGCGATCATCGTCGAGGCGATGACCGACAACCTGAACCGCACGGCCTCGAACGTGCGCAGCTATTTCACCAAATGCGGCGGCAACCTTGGCCAGACCGGATCGGTCTCGCACAGCTTCGACCGGGTGGGCGAGATCACCTATCCCGCGACGACCGGCGACGCCGACACGGTGATGATGGCGGCGCTGGAGGCGGGCGCCGATGACGTGGAAAGCGACGATGACGGCCACTGGATCTATTGCCAGGTCGAGGCGCTGTCGGACGTGTCGGACAAACTTGAGGCGATCCTGGGCGAGTCCTCGGAATCCAAGCTGGTCTGGAAGCCGCAGACCCGCACCGAGGTCGATCTCGAAACCGCGCAGAAGCTGATGCGGCTGATCGACATGCTCGAAGAGGATGACGATGTGCAGGCGGTGACGCATAACTTCGACATCCCCGAGGACGTCGCGGCGCAGCTCTGATCTTTGGCCGGGGAGGGGGGCGCTGCCCCCCGTCGCCTGCGGCGACTCCCCGGGGATATTTGGGCCAGCAAGAGATTGCGGGCCTATTTTTCTTCGATATCCCCCTGCGGATCGGCGGTCGCAGGCAGCGCGGCCCGAACCTGTGCCCATGCGGCGTTCCCTGGATAAAGCGCCGATTGCAGCCAGGCGGTCGTCACCGCCTGTACCGCGGCCAGCCGCGCGGGGCTTTCATCGGTGGTCTCGCGCGCCTCGTAGTTCGGGATGCCGCCCAGCGAGTGCTCGCCGCCGAAAACCGTGAACAGCGCCTTCGGGGCGGGGGCGAGGTCATAGGCCTCGCGCCACCAGTCGGGGCCCCGCACCGTCATCGCGCCGTTGTCGGCATCGCCTGCCACGATCAGCACCGGCGGGGTCATCGCCCCGAAGTCGGGGTTCATGAACGGGAAGGTCTCGGCCGCAAAGGGGCTGAGATTGGCGCCGCCGCTGCCGGGCACCGCCATCAGCACCCCGGCCTTCACGCGCGGATCGACGAGGGACACGGGCGTTCCATCCGCCGGGTCGGGATGGGTGGCGCCCAGCAACATGCTGGCGGTCTGCGCGCCCCAGGAATGGCCCGCGACGGCGATGCGGCCATGGTCGAGCCGGCCGCGGAGTGCCGGAACAGTGTCCTCGATGGCCACCAGTGCGTCCAGGATCTGCACCAGATCCTGCTCCCGATACCGCCAGATCTCGGGGCGGCGCGGATCGTCCGATGCCAGCGCCAGCAGGCGCGAGTCGAGATGCGTCGGCTGGATCACCGCAAAGCCCTGCGCCGCCCAATGGTTCACCAGCGGCCCATAGGCATGCAGCGACTGGCCATGGCCATGCGAGAACAGGATCACCGGCAGGTCGCTGCCGGTGGCGGGCGCCGAGATGCGCAGCGCGATGTCGGTGCCGCGCCGGGGGGCGGGCAGCAGGATCGGCGCGACAGAGAGGACGGCGCGCGCGGGCAACTGTGCCCCGGGGGTGGGGTGTGTCATCGGAATGTCCTGCAAAAAGGGTGGCGGTCCGGGGGCGGACCGGCTAGACGGATGAAGCGGATCTTTGTTCCGCTTGATGGATATAAGCGGATCATTGTTCCGCTTGCAAGGGGCTGCACGATGGAGGCGGAGAAAAATCCGGCCGGGCAGGGCGCCGGCGAGGACCGCCCGATGCGCGCCGATGCCCGCCGCAACGAGGATGCGCTGCTGGCCGCGGCCAAGGCCGTCTTCGCCGCGCAGGGCGTCGATGCGCCAGTGCGCGACATCGCGGCCGCGGCCGGGGTCGGGGTCGCCACGCTCTACCGGCGCTTTCCCGGCCGGGCCGATCTGGTGGCGGCGGTGTTCCGGCATGAGGTGGATACCTGCGCCGAGGCGGCAGGGGCTCTCGCCGCCGAGCATCCACCGCTGGAGGCGCTGCGGCGCTGGCTGACGCTCTACACCGGGTTCATCGCCACCAAGGCCGGCCTCTCCAAGGCGCTGCATTCCCGCGACCCGGCCTTCGCGCCGCTGCCGGCCTATTTCGAGAGCCGGCTGGCCCCGGCTTTGGCGGGGCTTCTGAGGTCCGCTGCCGAAGCGGGCGACATTCGCGGCGATGTCGAGGCGTTCGACCTGCTGCGCGCGCTTGGAAACCTGTCGGTGCCGCCGCGGCATGAGGGCGACGGGCATACCGGCCGGATGCTGGGCCTGCTGATCGACGGGCTGCGCTTCGGGGCCGGCGCGTAGGGGGGCGCTGCCCCCCGCCGCCTGCGGCGTCTCCCCCCGGGATATTTTTGCAAAGAAGATGGGGGCAGGCGAGGCGCGTGCGGCAGATCGTATGTATGATATACATACGGGTTCAGTATGGGGTCCGCATCGCCGGAGTTGACCGCCGGGGGCGCCCGTGGTCCCCTGCGGCATGGATATCTGCCGCCCCTATCGCCAGATGGCCCGCAATGCCCTGCTGGCCAATCGCCGCCTGCACGCGGCCATTGCCCGCTGCCTGCTGCCGAGTGGCAGGCGCCGCGGGTGTCGTTCTTCCCTTCCTTGCGCGAAACGCTGGCGCATGTGCTGCTGGTCGATGAGTTCTATCTGATGGCAATGGAGGGCGGCGTCTGGACCGATGCCCTGGAGGCGGGGGTGGACGCCTGCGCCACTCCGGATGACTGGCTGGCGGCGCAGGAAAAGCTGGATCTGCGGCTGCTGGACCGGGCCGAGGTGCTGGTGCCTCAGGATCTGGCAACCATCGTGCAGATCCACCGGCCGGGGCGGGTGCAGCTGGAAACCCTAGGCGATACGCTGCTGCATCTGTTCTTGCACGACCAGCACCATCGCGGGCAGGTTCATGCCATGCTGGCCGGAACCGCGGTGCCGCCGCCGCAGCTTGACGAGTTCATCATGGCCGACGATGCGGCGGCGCGGGCCCAAGATCTTGCGTCGCTCGGCCGCGATGAGCGTTGGATCCTGCGGTAGCGCTCAGAACCCCAGCGAGGTGGCGCTGTCCTTCAGCAGCCGGGCAGAGGCGGCGAGGCCCTCGCTTTCCTCGGCCGTCAACTCGGGATGCAGATCCGCCAGCACCCCCGCCGCGCCCACGACGCGGGGCAGGGACAGCGCCACATCCCGCACCCCCAGCACCTCGGGTGTCAGCATCGACACGGTCAGCACGTCGCGCTGATCGGCGGCAATGGCGCGCACGATCCGGGCGAGCCCGGCGCCGATGCCATACCAGGTGGCGCCCTTGCCGGCGATGATCCGGTAGGCGGCGCGGCGCACCCCCTCATCAATCGCGGCGCGGGCGGCTTCGGTCAGCGGCCGGCCCATCTGATCGGCGAAAGCACCGATCGGCACCGATCCGGCGCGGGCGGTGGACCAGGCCAGAACTTCGCTGTCGCCATGCTCCCCCAGCACCAGTGCATGCACCGATTGCGGCGCGATGCCCAGATGCCGGGCCAGAAGCGAGCGGAAGCGCGCGGTATCGAGGATGGTCCCCGACCCGATCACCCGCCCCGGCGGCAGGCCCGACATCCGCGTCGCCGCCTGTGTCATCACATCGACGGGGTTGGAGGCGATGAGCAGGATTGCGTCCGGCGCAGCGCTTCGCACCGCGGCCACCACCTCGGCGAAGACCTCGGCATTGCGGCCCAGAAGTTCCAGCCGCGTCTCTCCCGGTTGCTGCGCCACCCCGGCAGCGAGGATCACCACGCCGGCCCCGGCCAGCGCCGGATAGTCCCCGGCCTCCACCACGCAGGCCGAGGCGAAGGGCACCGCATGGGCAATATCCTCGGCCTGCGCCTGCGCCAGCGCGGCGTTGCGATCCACCAGCACCACATGGCTGGCATGTCCCGTCAGCGCCAGCGCATAGCCCGCCGCCGATCCGACCATGCCCGCGCCGACGATTCCCACCTTCATCGCTGCCTCCTGCCTGCTGCAACCGCAGCCTGACAGATGCGGGGCCGCAGCGATACGCCCCCTTTCACGCTGCCGCGATGTTGCCATGCCCGTGCCATCTTCCGCTGGCGTGGCGGGCCGATTTTCGCTAGACTCGGTGGCAGACCCGGCAAACGGGCGACCCTGAGGCAGTGAAAGCGGTAAATCCATGACGGAAATGGTCTTCGGCACCATGCCGGCGCGAGTGGGCGAACCCGTCCTTCCGCGCTGGTGGCGCACAATCGACAAATGGTCCCTGTCCTCGGTCCTGTTGCTGTTCGGCATCGGGCTGCTGCTGGGGCTTGCCGCCTCGCCGCCGCTGGCCGAGAAGAACGGGCTGCATCCGTTCTACTATGTGGAGCGGCAGGCGCTGTTCGGCTTCATCGCGCTGCTGGTGATGCTGGCGGTCTCGATGATGTCGCCCTCGCAGGTGCGGCGGATCGGGGTGCTGGGGTTCCTCGTGTCTTTCGTGGCGCTGATGGGGCTGCCGTTCTTCGGCACCGATTTCGGCAAGGGCGCGGTGCGCTGGTTCAGCCTGGGCTTCGGCTCGGTGCAGCCGTCGGAGTTCCTCAAGCCCGGTTTCGTGGTGCTGGCGGCCTGGCTGATGGCCGCGGCGCAAGAGGTGAACGGGCCTCCGGGGCGGATCTACAGCTTCGTCATCGCGCTGGTCGTGGTCATGTTCCTCGCGCTGCAGCCCGATTTCGGGCAGGCCTGCCTCGTGCTGTTTTCCTGGGGCGTGGTCTATTTCATCGGCGGCGCGCCGTTCTTCCTGCTGATGGTGATCGTCGGGCTGGCCGTGGTCGGCGGCCTTGGCGCCTATAATGCGTCCGAGCACTTTGCCCGGCGGATCGACGGGTTCCTGTCGGCCGAGATCGACCCGCGCACCCAGCTTGGCTATGCGACGAACGCCATTCAGGAGGGCGGCTTCTTCGGCGTCGGCGTGGGCGAGGGCCAGGTGAAATGGTCGCTGCCCGATGCCCATACCGACTTCATCATCGCCGTCGCGGCCGAGGAGTACGGGCTGATCCTGGTGCTGGCGATCATCGCGCTCTACTCGCTGGTGGTGGTGCGCAGCTTCTTCCGGCTGATGCGCGAGCGCGATCCCTTCACCCGGCTGGCCGGGGCGGGGCTTGCCGCCGCCTTTGGCGTGCAGGCGATGATCAATATGGGCGTTGCCGTGCGGCTGTTGCCGGCCAAGGGCATGACGCTGCCCTTCGTCAGCTATGGCGGCTCGTCCGTCATCGCCTCGGGCATTGCCGTGGGGATGCTGCTGGCGCTGACAAGGTCGCGCCCGCAGGGGCAGATCGGTGATCTTCTGATCAAGCGGGGCCGGTGACATGGCCCGCGCCGCCACGACACCGCCCCTGCTGCTGATCGCGGCCGGGGGCACCGGCGGGCATATGTTCCCCGCGCAGGCCCTGGCCGAGGCGATGCTGGCGCGCGGCTGGCGGGTGACGCTGTCCACCGATGACCGCGGCGCGCGCTATGCGGGCGGCTTTCCGGGGGCGGTGCAGATCCAGCAGGTCGCCTCGGCCACCTTCGCGCGGGGCGGGGTGCTGGCCAAGGTCGGCACGCCCCTGAAGATCGGGGCTGGGGTCTTGGCGGCGGTGCGCGAGATGCGGCGCGACCGGCCGGCGGTGGTGGTGGGCTTTGGCGGCTACCCGTCGATCCCGGCGCTGGCGGCGGCGGTGCTGCTACGCTTGCCGCGGATGATCCATGAACAGAACGGGGTATTGGGCAAGGTCAACCGCATCTTCGCCACCCGTGTCGATGCCTTTGCCTGCGGCACCTGGCCGACCGACCTGCCCGAGGGCGTCGCCGGCACCCCCACCGGCAATCCGGTGCGCGCGGCGGTGCTGGAGCGCGCCGGCGCGCCCTACATTCCACCCGGGGATTATCCGCTCAGCGTGCTGGCCATCGGCGGCAGCCAGGGCGCGCGGATCCTGTCCGACATGGTGCCCGCGGCGCTGGCCTCGCTCCCCGATCCTCTGCGCAGCCGCCTGCGCGTCTCGCATCAGGCCCGGGCCGAGGATATGGCGCGGGTCACCGCCGCCTATGCCGAGGCCGGCATCGACGCCGACGTGCAGCCCTTCTTCACCGACATCCCCCGCCGCCTGTCCGAGGCGCAGCTGGTGATCTCGCGCTCCGGCGCCTCTTCCGTCGCCGACATCTCGGTGGTCGGGCGCCCGTCGATCCTGATCCCCTTCGCCGCGGCGGCGGGCGATCATCAGACCGCCAATGCCCGCGGGCTGGTCGAGGCCGGGGCGGCCATTCTGGTGCCCGAGTCCCGCGCGACCCCGGCTTCCCTTGCGGAACAGGTGGCACTGGTGCTGGACAATCCCGCCGCAGCGCAGCAAATGGCGCGGGCCGCGATGTCCTGCGGCATTCCCGACGCGGCAGAGCGGCTGGCCGCGCTGGTCGAGACCGTCGCCACGACCACGAACAAGAAAGCCCAGACATGAATGCTGCCACCAAACTTCCCGGAGAACTCGGGCCGATCCACTTTGTCGGGATCGGCGGTATCGGCATGTCGGGCATTGCCGAAGTGCTGATGACTCTGGGCTACCGGGTGCAGGGATCGGACCTGAAGGCCAGCAAGATCACCGAACGTTTGGTGGGCCTTGGCGCCACCTTCTTCGAGGGCCAGCGGCGCGAGAATGTGGCCGATGCCGCGGTGGTGGTCGTCTCCTCCGCGATCCGCCCCGACAACCCCGAACTGGTCGAGGCGCGGCTGCGCAAGCTGCCGGTGGTGCGCCGGGCCGAGATGCTGGCGGAGCTGATGCGCCTGCGGTCCAACATCGCCATCGCCGGCACCCATGGCAAGACCACGACCACGACGATGGTCGCCGCGCTGCTGGACAAGGGCGGGATGGACCCGACCGTGATCAACGGCGGCGTCATCCATGCCTATGGATCGAACGCGCGGGCCGGGGCTGGCGAGTGGATGGTGGTCGAGGCGGATGAGAGCGACGGCAGTTTCAACCGCCTGCCCGCCACCATCGCCATCGTCACCAATATCGACCCCGAGCATATGGAGCATTGGGGCAGCTTCGATGCGCTGCGCAAAGGCTTCTACGATTTCGTCACCAACATTCCCTTCTACGGCCTGGCCGTCTGCTGCACCGACCATGCCGAGGTTCAGGCACTGGTGGGCCGCGTCGCCGACCGCCGCATCGTGACCTTCGGCTTCAACGCGCAGGCCGACGTACGCGCGGTGAACCTGCGCTATGAGGCGGGGGTGGCGCATTTCGACATTGCGCTGCAGAACGAGGATCAGGTGATCGAGGGCTGCAGCCTGCCGATGCCGGGGGATCACAACGTGTCGAACGCGCTGGCGGCGGTGGCCGTGGCCCGGCATCTGGGGATCAAGAAGGACGAGATCCGCACGGCGCTGGCCAGCTTCGGCGGCGTCAACCGGCGCTTCACCAAGGTCGGCGAGGTTCTGGGCGGCGTCACCATCATCGACGATTACGGCCACCACCCGGTGGAGATTGCCGCGGTGCTGAAGGCGGCGCGGCAGGCCGTCGGCTCCAACCCCGGCGCGCGGGTGATCGCGGTGCATCAGCCGCATCGCTACACCCGCCTGCATGCGCTGTTCGAGGATTTCTGCACCTGTTTCAACGATGCCGATGTGGTCGCCATCGCCGAGGTCTATGCCGCGGGCGAAGAGCCGATCCCCGGCGCCAGCCGCGATGACCTTGTGGCCGGCCTGATCGCCCACGGCCATCGCCACGCCCGCGCCATCCTGTCCGAGGAGGATCTGGAACGGCTGGTGCGCGAACAGGCGCGGCCGGGCGATATCGTGGTCTGCCTTGGCGCCGGCACCATCTCGGCCTGGGCCAATGCGCTGCCGGCGCGGCTTGCGGGGGCGGCCTGATGGCGATTGCGACCTGCCTTGCGCTGGTGCTGATCTGGATGCTGGCCGCGAATGTGCCGCTGCTGGTCGCGGATCGCCGCCGCCGCGCGGCCGGGTATGCGCTGGTGCTGCTGGGGGTGCCGATCCTGGGCTATGTCACCTGGCAGGTGGGTCCGGTCTGGGGGCTGATCCTGCTGGGGCTCGGCGCGGCGATGCTGCGCTGGCCGCCGCTGACGCTGGGACGGGCGCTGTTGCATCCGGGGCAGGGGCGGGGCAACAAGGGCCTGTCCGACCCTGCCGAGTGAGCCCGCCCCTTTCTGGATCAGCTTCCATGCCTGCCTTTCCCGATGACATCCCCGTTCGCGGCACCCTGACGCCGAACCGCCCTTTGGCCGATCTGACCTGGCTGCGCGTTGGAGGCCCCGCGGACTGGTTGTTCCAACCCGCGGATGCCGAGGATCTGGCGCAGTTCCTCGCCGCGCTTGGCCCCGCGGTGCCGGTCTTCCCGATGGGCGTGGGGTCGAACCTGATCGTGCGCGATGGCGGGTTGCGGGCGGTGGTGATCCGGCTCGGCCGCGGCTTCAACTCCATCACCGTGGCGGACGGGCAGGTGACGGTCGGCGCCGCCGCGCTGGATGCCCATGTCGCGCGCCGCAGTGCCGAGGCGGGGCTGGACCTGACCTTCCTGCGCACCATCCCCGGCAGCATCGGCGGCGCAGTGCGGATGAATGCCGGCTGTTATGGCAGCTATGTCGCCGACCACCTGATCTCGGCCCGTGCCCTGACGCGCACGGGCGAGGCCGTGACGCTGACCCCGGGCGACCTGCGCTTTGGCTACCGCCACTCGCATCTGCCCGAAGGCTGGGTGCTGGTGGAGGCGACCTTCGCCGCCCCCGCCGGTGACCCGGCAGAGCTGGCCGCGCGGATGGACGAACAGCTTGCCCGCCGCGATGCCAGCCAGCCGGTGAAGGACCGCAGCGCCGGATCGACCTTCCGCAACCCCGCCGGCTTCTCCTCGACCGGGCGGGCCGATGACATCCACGACCTCAAGGCCTGGAAGGTCATCGACGAGGCGGGCCTGCGCGGCGCACGGCTTGGCGGGGCGCAGATGTCGGAAAAGCACCCCAATTTCCTGATCAATGCCGGGGGCGCCACCGCCGCCGATCTGGAGGGCCTGGGCGAGGAGGTGCGCAAAAAGGTTTTGCAGCACTCGGGAATTTCGCTACAGTGGGAAATCATGCGTATCGGGGAACCGTAACGCCGGGGCGCGGCATTCAGGCAAGGGCCGTGTTGACTAAAAGCGAATAATATCAAGGGGTCGCAAAAGATCCCGGAAATGGCGAACGTGGCGGGTATGTCGAGCAGGACAACCCCCAAGGTGGCGGTGCTGATGGGCGGACCCTCGGCCGAGCGCGAGGTGTCCCTGTCCTCGGGGCGTGAATGCGCAACCGCACTGCGGGTGGCAGGGTTTGAAGTGGTCGAGCTTGATGCCGGCCGCGACCTTCCCGCGCGGCTGGCCGAGATTGCCCCCGACGTGGTGTTCAACGCCCTGCATGGCCGCTGGGGCGAAGATGGCTGCGTGCAGGGGATGCTGGAATGGCTGGGCCTGCCCTATACCCATTCGGGCGTGCTGGCCTCGTCGCTGGCGATGGACAAGACCCGCGCCAAGGCCGCCTTCCGCGCCGCCGGGCTGCCGGTGGTGGACAGCGTGCTGGCCGCCAAGGCCGAGGTGATGGCCGCCCATGTGCTGCCCGCGCCCTACGTGGTGAAGCCCAACAACGAAGGCTCCTCGGTCGGGATCTACATCGTCCATGCCGACTCCAACGGCCCGCCGCAGCTCTCGGACGAGATGCCCGAGACGGTGATGGTCGAAACCTATGCCCCGGGGCGCGAGCTGACCTGTTCGGTGCTTGGCGACCGGCCGCTGTGCGTGACCGAGATCGTGACCGCGGGCTGGTACGACTATCACGCGAAATACGCGCCGGGCGGGTCCAGCCATATCCTGCCGGCCGACCTGCCGGACGAGATCACCGATGCCTGCCTCGACTACGCGCTGCGCGCCCACCGCGCGCTTGGCTGCCGTGGCCTGTCGCGCACCGATCTGCGGTGGGACGCCTCGCGCGGGCTCGCCGGGCTCGTGCTCTTGGAAACCAACACCCAGCCGGGCATGACGCCGACCTCGCTGGCGCCCGAACAGGCGCAGCATCAGGGCTTCGATTTCCCCGCGCTCTGCCGCTGGATCGTGGAGGATGCCTCTTGCAACAGGTAACCGCGCCCCTGCGCCGCGATCCCGCCCCCAGCCGGGCCGCCTACCGGATGCACCGGCTGTGGCTGACGCCGGTGTTCCGGGCGCTGCTGCGGGTGGGGATGCCGGCCTTCGTGGTGACGATGGGCTTTGGCCTTTACCTGTCCGACGATACCCGCCGCGCCGCGCTTGGCGACAAGGTCGCCGCGATGACCAAATCCGTGCAGGAACGCCCGGAATTCATGGTCACGCTGATGGCCGTCGATGGCGCGTCCGACCCGCTGGCCGCCGCGATCCGCAATCTGGTGGTGGTGGAGTTTCCGGTCTCGTCCTTCTCGCTCGACCTCGAGGCGATGCGGGCGCAGGTCGAAACCATCGACGCGGTGAAGTCCGCCGACCTGCGCATCCGCGCCGGCGGCATCTTGCAGGTCGATGTGACGGAACGCGACCCCGCGATGGTCTGGCGCTCGGCGCAGGGGCTGTATCTGCTCGATGACACCGGCCACCGCATCGCCGGGCTGACGGGCCGCGACGCGCGCCCCGATCTGGCGCTGGTGGCGGGCGACGGTGCCGACAGGGCCGTGCCCGAGGCGCTGGCGCTGATGGCCGCGGCCGAGCCGATCGCCGGCCGCATCCGCGGGCTGGTGCGGATGGGTGAGCGGCGGTGGGATCTGGTGCTGGACCGCGAGCAGCGCATCCAGCTGCCCGAGGACGAGCCGGTGGCGGCGCTGGAACGGGTGATCGCCCTCGACCAGGCCGAAGACATTCTCGAACGCGACCTGACGGTGGTGGACATGCGCAACATGCAGCGCCCGACGCTGCGTCTTGCGGGCGACGCGCTGGCCCGGCTTCGGGGCGAAGAGCCGACGCCCGTCACGCGGATCTCGGGCGAACTGGCGGGCAACTGATGCAGGCGGATGGCAAGGTCATGAGGGCAGAACAATGACGGATCTCTACCAGTCGCAACGGGCCATGCGGAACATGCGCCGCGCCGCCATGCAGCGGGGCGTGATCGCCATTCTCGATGTCGGCACCTCGAAGATCGCCTGCCTCGTGCTGCGTTTCGACGGGCCGGAACGGTTCCGCGAGGACGGGCTTGGCTCGATGGCCGGGCAATCCTCGTTCCGGGTGATCGGCGCGGCCACCACCCGCTCGCGCGGCGTGCGCTTTGGCGAGATCGACGCGATGCAGGAAACCGAGCGCGCGATCCGCACCGCCGTTCAGGCCGCGCAGAAAATGGCGAATGTCCGTGTTGACCATGTCATCGCCTGCCTGTCGGGCGCCCGCCCGCGCAGCTATGGCCTGGCCGGCGATATCGAGATTGCCGCCGAACAGGTGACCGAACAAGACGTGGCCCGCGTCCTGGCCGCCTGCGACGTGCCTGACTACGGGTCGGAGCGTGAGGTGCTGCACGCGCAGCCGGTGAACTTCGCGCTCGATCACCGCTCTGGCTTGGCCGATCCGCGCGGGCAGAATGGTCACCGGCTTGCCTGCGACATGCACCTGCTGACGGTGGAGACCACGGCGCTGCAGAACCTGCTCTACTGCATCAAGCGCTGCGATCTGGAACTGGCGGGGCTGGCCTCGTCGGCCTATGTCGCCGGGATCGCCAGCCTCGTTGAGGATGAGCAGGAGCTCGGCGCGGCCTGCATCGACATGGGCGGCGGCGCCACCGGCCTGTCGATCTTCATCAAGAAGCACATGATCTATGCCGATAGCGTCCGCATGGGCGGCGACCACGTCACCTCGGACATCGCCAAGGGCCTTCAGGTGCCGATGGCCACCGCCGAGCGCATCAAGACCTTCTATGGCGGGGTGATGGCCACCGGCATGGATGACCGCGAGATGATCGAGATTGGCGGCGACAGTGGCGATTGGGAGCGCGACCGCCGCAAGGTCAGCCGCGCCGAGCTGATCGGCATCATGCGCCCGCGCGTCGAGGAGATCCTTGAGGAAGTGCGCGCCCGTCTGGATGCGGCGGGCTTCGACAGCCTTCCCAGCCAGCAGATCGTGCTGACCGGCGGTGCCAGCCAGATCCCCGGGCTGGACGGTCTGGCAGCGCGGATCCTTGGCCAGAACGTGCGCCTTGGCCGTCCCTTGCGCGTGCAGGGCCTGCCGCAGGCGGCCACGGGATCGGCCTTTGCCTCTTCCGTCGGCCTGTGCCTCTTTGCCGCGCATCCGCAGGATGAATGGTGGGATTTCGAGATCCCGGCCGAACGCTACCCGGCGCGATCGCTCAAGCGGGCGGTCAAATGGTTCCGTGACAACTGGTAACAGCTAGATACAGGGTGCTTCGGCGAAATACCGCTGGGGTCACCCCGGCGAACGCTATATTTTGCGCTGTTTTTTGTTTTTTCCGTGACGTTCTGGCCAATGAGCGCTAGAATCATAAGAGTGCGGGGTAAAACGACCGGGCGCCGGGGGCAAATCGGCGGCAGAGGTCGGGCAGAACAAGACAGGCGGACCAGACCGATGACATTGAACCTGATGATGAGCGATCACGAAGAGCTGAAGCCGCGGATCACGGTCTTTGGCGTCGGTGGTGCTGGCGGCAACGCCGTCAACAACATGATCGACAAACAGCTGGAGGGGGTCGAGTTCGTCGTGGCGAACACCGACGCCCAGGCGCTGCAGCAAAGCCGCGCCGCCGCCCGCATCCAGATCGGCATGAAGGTGACCGAGGGTCTGGGCGCCGGTGCGCGCCCGACGGTCGGCGCCGCCGCGGCCGAGGAATCGATCGAGCAGATCGTCGATCACCTGGCCGGCGCGCATATGTGCTTCATCACCGCCGGCATGGGCGGCGGCACCGGCACCGGCGCGGCCCCGATCATCGCGCAAGCGGCGCGGGAACTGGGCGTGCTGACGGTTGGCGTTGTCACCAAGCCGTTCCAGTTCGAAGGCTCCAAGCGGATGCGCCAGGCCGAGGCCGGCGTCGAGGCGCTGCAGAAGGTCGTCGACACGCTCATCATCATCCCCAACCAGAACCTGTTCCGGCTGGCGAATGAAAAGACCACCTTCACCGAGGCCTTCGCGATGGCCGATGACGTGCTGTACCAAGGCGTGAAGGGCATTTCCGACCTGATGGTCCGCCCCGGCCTCATCAACCTCGACTTCGCCGACGTGCGCTCGGTGATGGACGAGATGGGCAAGGCGATGATGGGCACCGGCGATGCCAGCGGCGAAGACCGCGCCGTCCAGGCGGCCGAGAAGGCCATCGCCAACCCGCTGCTGGACGAAATCTCGCTCCGCGGCGCCAAGGGCGTGCTGATCAACATCACCGGCGGCTATGACCTGACCCTGTTCGAACTGGACGAGGCCGCGAACCGCATCCGCGAGGAAGTGGACCCGGACGCGAACATCATCGTCGGCTCGACGCTCGATCCCGACATGGAAGGCACGATGCGCGTGTCGGTCGTGGCAACCGGAATCGATGCCGCGCCGCAGGCTGCCGAGGTTCCGGTGCCGCGCCGCGGGATGGCCAAGCCGCTGCAGCCGCAGCAGCATCAGCCCGCCCCGCAGCCGGCCCCGCAGCAGCGGGCGCCGCAACCGGCCCCGCAGCCGGTGGCCGCCCAGGCCCCCGCGCCGCAGCCGTCCCGCGCGGCCGAGCAGCATGACCCGCAGGAAAGCTTCCACGGCTTCGCGCCCAAGACCTTCGAGGAAGAGCTGACCGAGCAACTGGCCGAAGACGAGATGCCGGCCCCGGCCTACCGCCCGCAGCCCGCGCCGCAGCAGACCATGCGCGACGTCTATGTGGATGACGACGCCTCGGCCTTCGTCGCCCCGCGTCCGCGATCGCCCGGCACGCCGTCGCCGGAAGCGCTGGCTCGCCTGCAGGCCGCTGTGCAGAAGGCCCCCGCCGGCGGTGGCACCGCGCCCCGCGGCCCGGTGCAGCGCGCCGCCGCGCCGCAGCCGCGCGCTCCGCAGCATGCGCCCCAGCCGGCCCCGCAGGCCGACAAGCCGCGCTTCGGAATCAACTCGCTGATCAACCGCATGACCGGCGCCCCGGCGGAACAGGCAGAGCGCTCGGCCCCGCCGATGCGGCAGCAGCCGCCCGTCACCTCGGCCTATGATGACGAGCAAGATGCAGATCCCGATCACGACCGCATCGAGATTCCGGCCTTCCTGCGCCGCCAGGCGAACTGAGGCCGATCACAGATCATGTTGCAAGAAGGCCGGAGCAATCCGGCCTTTTTCGTTTTTTGACAACTGCTTGCCGCGCTGCGGCACGGAGCCGGGCAAGATGCCGCCCAAACTGTTCGTTAATATTTCATTGCGTTGCAAACAGTGAATTGTGCTGACGCCGGCCCCGTCCTAACTCCAGTCTTGCCGCAGTCACTCCGCAGACAGCGCAGCCCGCGACGGGGGGAAACCTCGTGCAGCAGACCAGAGGTAGAGCCCGTGCAGACAACGATCCGTTCCGCAGTGACTTTCAAGGGCGTCGGCCTTCACTCCGGCGCGCCGGTCCGCATGACGATCCACCCCGCCTCGGCCAATTACGGGATCTGGTTCCGCCGCACTGATATCGACCGGCTCGACCCGCTGATCCCGGCCCGCTGGGACGCGGTCGTCGCCTCGCGGCTCTGCACGCTCATCGCCAACCGCGCCGGCACCACCGTCTCGACCATCGAGCATATCATGGCCGCGCTGGCTGGCACCGGCATCCATAACGCGCTGATCGAGATCGACGGGCCGGAAGTGCCGATCCTCGATGGATCGGCCGCGCCCTTCGTCGCCGGCATCATGGCCCGCGGCCTGCGCGAGTTGGACGTACCCGTGCGCGCCCTGCGCATCCTGGCCACCGTGGAAGTGCGCGACGGCGAGGCCGTGGCGCGGCTGGAGCCGGGCGGCGATGCGCTCGACATGCGGTTCGACATCGACTTCACCGACCGCGCCATCGGCCGCCAGACCAAGCAGCTGACGCTGGCCAATGGCGCCTTCGTGCGCGAGCTTTCGGACAGCCGCACCTTCTGCCGCCGCGCCGATGTGGAAACCATGCAGGCCAACGGCCTCGCCCTTGGCGGCACCTATCACAATGCCGTCGTCGTCGATGGCGACCGGGTGCTGTCGCCCGGCGGCCTGCGCCATGCCGATGAGCCTGTGCGCCACAAGATGCTGGACGCGCTTGGCGATCTGGCGCTGGCGGGCGGCCCGATCCTTGGCCGCTATGTCGGCCACCGCGCCGGCCATGCGCTGACCAACCGTCTGCTGCGCGAGCTGTTCCGCCGCCCCGAGGCATTCTGCATGGTCGAACTGGGCCGCGAGGCCGAGTCGTTCTTGCCCGGCGCCGGCCTGTCGATGGAAGACCTCCCCGCCTTCGCATGACCTGACCTAAAGGTGCGAAAGGCGTTTTGCGCCCCGGATTTTTCTGTGCTAGGACGGGGCGGAACCGGCGTCTCCGGGTGCGTGGGGCACCGGGGGGAAGGCCGCGGGAACAAGCCGCGAAGGCTGGGATAACGTGAAGCAGGAACGGGATAGGCAGGTCATGGCGCGCGGTCGTAGAGCGGCAAACCTTGCGGCGGGCCTTGTGCTTGCAGCGACCTTGGCAGCATGTGGTGGCGGCCGGCAGCGCGAGGTGCCGATCGAGGACCTCACGGCCGAGCAGATCTACCAGAAAGCCGAATTCGAACTCGAGACCAATGGCGAGCCCGAAGTGGCTGCGCAGCTGTTCTCCGAGGTCGAGCGGCTCTATCCCTATTCCGAATGGGCCAAGCGCGCGCTGATCATGCAGGCCTTCGCCTTCCATTCCGACCGCGACTATGAAAACAGCCGCGCGGCGGCACAGCGCTATATCGACTTCTACCCGGCCGAAGAGGATGCCGCCTATGCGCAGTATCTGCTTGCCCTGTCCTATTACGACCAGATCGACGATATCGGCCGCGACCAAGGCCTGACCTTCCAGGCCCTGCAGGCGCTGCGCGTGGTGATCGAGCAATATCCCGACAGCGAATATGCCCGTTCGGCGATGCTGAAGTTCGACCTCGCCTTCGACCATCTCGCCGCCAAGGAAATGGAAATCGGGCGCTACTACCTCAAGCGCGGGCATTATTCGGCGGCGATCAACCGCTTCCGCATCGTGGTCGAAGAGTTCCAGACCACCACCCACACGCCCGAGGCTCTGCACCGGCTGGTCGAATCCTACCTGTCGCTGGGTCTGACGGATGAGGCGCAGACGGCGGGCGCGATCCTTGGCTACAACTTCCAGTCCACCGAATGGTATCAGGACAGCTTCAAGCTGCTGACCGGCCGCGGCCTGAGCATGGAAGCCAAGGGCGACAGCTGGCTGGCCGGGGTCTATCGGCAGGTGGTCAAGGGCGCGTGGCTGTAAGCCGGGGGACCGGGTCGATGCTGCGCAGCCTCGACATCCGCGACATGCTGATCATCGAGCGTCTGTCGCTCGATTTTCATCCCGGCCTCAACGTGCTGACCGGTGAGACCGGGGCGGGGAAATCCATCCTTCTCGATGCGCTTGGCTTCGTGCTTGGCTGGCGCGGCCGCGCCGAACTGGTGCGGGCCGGGGCCGCGCAGGGCGAGGTGACGGCGGTCTTCGACCTGCCGGTGGGCCATGCCGCCCGCGCCGTGCTGGAGGAGGCGGGCCTTGCGCCCGAGGACGAGCTGATCCTGCGCCGCGTCAATGCCGCCGATGGCCGCAAGACCGCCTATGTCAACGACCGCCGCACCAGCGGCGAGGTGCTGCGGGCGCTGTCGGACACGCTGGTCGAACTTCACGGCCAGCATGACGACCGCGGCCTGCTGGATCCGCGCGGCCACCGCACCCTGCTGGACAGTTTCGCCGCCACCGATCCTCTGCGCGCCGCGACCCGCGCCGCATGGTCCGCCCTCGCCGCCGCCCGCAAGCGCATGGCCGCGGCCGAGGCGGCACTGGCCGCGGCCAAGGGTGAGGAAGACTACCTGCGCCATGCGGTGGCCGAACTCGACAAGCTCGATCCCCAGCCCGGCGAGGAAGCCAGCCTCGACACCCGCCGCCGCGCCATGCAGGGCGCCGCCCGTATCCGCGAGGATGTGCTGCGCGCCGTCCACGCCCTCGGCAATGACGGCGCCGAGGGGCTGATGCGCGACGCCACCCGCTGGCTCGACGGTGCCGCCGAGGCCGCCGACGGCCGACTGGACGCCCCCATGGCCGCCCTGACCCGCGCCACCATCGAGCTGGCCGACGCCGCGCAGGGGGTAGAGGAGGCCCTCGACGCCCTCAGCTTCGACCCTGCCGAGCTGGAGGCGGCCGAGGAACGCCTCTTCGCCATCCGGGCGCTGGCCCGCAAGCATGGCGTCCTCGCCGATGACCTCGGCACCTTCGCCGGCGACCTGCGCCTGCGCCTCTCCGCCATCGACGGCGGCGAAGGCAACCTGCGAGCCTTGTCGGCCGAGGTCGCCACCGCCACCGCCGCCTATGACGCCGCCGCCGCCGCCCTGACCGAGGCGCGGCGCGAGG
This sequence comes from Frigidibacter albus, assembly GCF_009908165.1. Classification (GTDB taxonomy): domain Bacteria; phylum Pseudomonadota; class Alphaproteobacteria; order Rhodobacterales; family Rhodobacteraceae; genus Frigidibacter; species Frigidibacter albus. Next base: position 241,560 of record NZ_JAAAUC010000004.1, on the reverse strand, counting down.
CCTCCGGCCGGCTCGACCTCGCGATGGCCGCCGAGCTTGGCCCGCTGAAGATGGAACGCGCCGTGTTCCGCACCGACGTGACCCCCGGGGACGCTGGCCCCGAAGGCCGCGACGCCGTCGCCTTCACCGTCGCCACCAACCCCGGCGCGCCCGCAGGGCCCCTGAACCGCATCGCCTCGGGCGGCGAGCTGTCGCGCTTCCTGCTGGCGCTGAAGGTCTGTCTTGCCCAGGGCGCCGATGCGGTGACGATGATCTTCGACGAGATCGACCGCGGCGTCGGCGGCGCCACCGCCGATGCCGTCGGCCGCCGCCTCGCCCGCCTCGCCGAGGGCGCGCAGGTGCTGGTCGTCACCCACTCGCCCCAGGTCGCCGCCAAGGGCGCGCAGCACTGGCGGGTTGAAAAGCGGGTCACGGGCGAGGTCACCACCTCCAGCGTCGTGCCGCTGTCCCCCTCCGAGCGCGTGGACGAACTGGCGCGGATGCTGGCGGGGGAAAGCGTGACGGATGCGGCGAGGGACGCTGCAAGGGCGCTGCTGGACGGCTAGGCACCCTCTTCCCATTCTTGCTGGCGGAAATATCCCGGGGGTCCGGGGGCAGCGCCCCCGGCGGCCGGCCCAAGCCTCACCCCTCTACGGTAAAGCTCGCCGACACCACCTGCCAGCCATCCGCGCCCGGCACCATCACCGCATTCAGCACCGCGCCCACGCGGCCCGCATCGCTGCCATCGGCATGGCGGATCCCCGACAGCACGAAGCGCTGCATCAGCACCGCGCCGCCGGTGCCAAGCTCGCGCAACTTGGTGCGGCCCGTGACCAGCTTGGCCCGCGCGAACGCCCCCGCCAGCTCGCCCGCCAGCACATCGGTGATCGCCTGCCGCCCCTCGGCCCAGGCCCCGGTCAGCGTCAGGAGGTCCGCATCCTCGGCGAACATCGCCGCCAGCGTGCCGACATCCCGGCTGCCCCAGGCCAGCGAGAACGCGCGCGAGAACTGGTCGGGCGTGCCGAAGCTCATGGCCGCTCTCCGGCACCGGCAACGATCTTGCCCGGGTTCAGGATCCCGAGCGGGTCCAGCGCCGCCTTGATCGCGCCCATCACCTCCCAGCCCGCGCCATGCTCGTCATGCATCAGGTGGCGTTTGCCCATGCCCACCCCATGCTCGCCGGTCATGGTGCCGCCCATCCGGTGCGCCCGCGCCGCCATCCGCGCCGCGATCCACTTGGCGCGGGTCAGCTCCTCGGGGTCATTGCGGTCGACCAGCAGGATCGCGTGGAAATTGCCGTCCCCCACATGCCCCAGGATCGGCCCGATCATTCCCTGCGCGGCAATGTCCTTGCGCGTCTCCTCCACCGCTTCCGCCAGGCGCGAGATCGGCACGCAGATATCCGTCACCACCCCCATGCTGCCGGGCCGCAGCGCGAGGCAGGCCGGATAGGCGCCGTGGCGCATCTTCCACAGTCGCGAGCGGTCCTCGGGCAGGTCCGCCCAGGCAAAATCCGCGCCGCCAAGCTCGGCCACGATCTCGCCAAAGCGTTCCGCCTGCTCGCGCACCCCGGCCTCGGTGCCGTGGAACTCCACCATCAGATGCGGCAACTCGGGCAGATCCGCCCCGGCATAGGCGTTGAACGCCGCCGCCGTCGCCGCATCCACGAACTCGATGCGGGCAATCGGGATGCCCATCTGGATGGTCGAAATCACCGTATCCACCGCCGCCGCCAGATCGGCAAAGGCGCAGACCGCGGCGCTGACCGCCTCTGGCTGGCCCTGCAGCTTCAGCGTCAGCTCTGTCATCACCCCCAGCGTGCCCTCCGATCCCACGAACAGCCCGGTCAGGTCATATCCGGCCGAGGATTTGCGGGCGCGGCTGCCGGTGCGGATCACCCGCCCATCGGCCAAAACCACCTCGGCGGCCAGCACATTGTCGCGCATGGTGCCATAGCGCACCGCGGCGGTGCCGCTGGCCCGGGTGGCGGCCATGCCGCCAAGGGTCGCATTGGCACCGGGGTCGATGGGGAAGAACAGGCCCGTGTCGCGCAGATGCGTGTTCAGCGCCTCGCGGGTGATGCCGGGCTGAACGACCACCAGCAGGTCATCGGCCAGCACCTCCAGCACCGCGGCCATCCGGCCCATATCAAGGCTGATCCCGCCCTGCGCCGCCAGCGCGTGCCCCTCCAGCGAGGTGCCGGCGCCCCAGGGCGTGACCGGCACGCCGTTCGCGGCGCAGACCCGCACGATCTCGGCCACCTCTGCCGTGGTCTCGGGGAAGGCTACCGCATCGGGCAGCATCTGCGGGAAATAGCTCTCATTGGCCCCGTGCTGCTCGCGCATCGCCGCGGTCAGGCTCAGGCGGTCCCCCAGCAGCAGTTTCAGGGCGTCCAGCGCGTCATTCAGGGTCATGGCATCCTCGGCTTCCGGGAGGCGACATTAGGGCCGGGGCGGGGCCGGGAAAAGCCCTCCTCGCGGAGGGGGAGAGGGGTTCGGCTGAAATCCTCTGCTCCGTGTCCGGCTTGCGCTCTTCTCTTGCCCGGAATCAAGGCGCCTTGGCGCCGCCGGGCAGCGCCCGTCCGCCCCCTCGGGCGGGCGCTCTTCACCGCCAGTGCCTAGAACGCCGGTGGGAGGTGCCGCACCATAAAGTGCCTAGAACCAGCGTAGCTCGCCCACCCGGCGGACGGGCGCTGCCCTCTGACCGGGAATGCGGCTTCAGAACAGGCGGGACCCGCCCCTAAACCCGCTCCACCGTCACCCGGACGGTGTCGAAGGCGACATGGCCGGCGATCCGCGTCGCCTCGGCCAGCGGCGCGGGATAGCTCCAGCCGGCATCGGCCAGCTCGCCGCTGTTCAGAGCGATGGTGAAATACTCGGCCTCGCCCTTGCGCGGGCAGCTGCTGCGGCGGTCCGAGCCGTCCAGGAACGCCATCGCCAGATCGTCCCGCGGGAAGTAGATCACCGGCGGCAGCGTGCCCTCGGTCAACTCCAGCGCGGCGTCGCTTTCGCCCAAGACGGCACCTCCGGCGCGCACGACCAGCGTGCCCGGCAGCTTGCGGATATGGATCTGGCTGTTCATGGTCGGTCCCCCAGTGATGTGCCCCAGCGGACAGTATCGTAGTGTGTTTGTAACAGACTTGCGTCAGATCGGCGCGGTTGCGGCCATCAGCCACGCCCGTGCGGGCTCGGTCACCCGCGGCGCGATCCGCTCGGCCACCTCGGCATGATAGGCGTTCAGCCAATCGCGCTCGCCCGGTGCCAGCCTCTCTGCGACGATCAGCCGCCGGTCGATCGGCACCCATGTCAGGGTGCGGAAGGCCAGCATCGCGCGGTCATCGGCGCCTTGCAGGGCAGGGGCCTCTTCCACCACCACAAGATTCTCGATGCGGATGCCGAACGCGCCTTCGCGGTAATAGCCGGGCTCGTTGGACAGGATCATCCCCGGCTCCAGCGGCACTTCGGAGAGGCGCGACAGCCGCGCCGGCCCTTCATGCACCGACAGATAGGCTCCGACGCCGTGGCCGGTGCCGTGGTCGTAATCCATTCCGGCCAGCCATTGCGGATAGCGCGCCACCGCTTCCAGATCCCGCCCCGCGCGGCCCGCGGGCCAGCGCAGGCGGCTGATGGCGATCATGCCCTGCAGCACGCGGGTGAAGCAGTCGCGCTCCAGCGTGCCGACCTCGCCGACCGCAACGGTGCGGGTGATGTCGGTGGTGCCGTCGACATACTGCCCGCCCGAATCCACCAGCAGCAGCTCCCCCGGCCGCACGGGGCGGTCGGTGCCGGTGGTCACGCGGTAATGCACGATGGCCCCGTTCGGCCCCGCGCCGCAGATCGTGTCGAAGCTGATGTCGCGCAGGGCGTTGGTGGCGCGGCGGAAGCCTTCCAGCGCGGTCACCACGGCAATCTCGGTGAGGTGCCCCTTGGGCGCCTCTGCATCGAGCCAGGCCAGGAACTCCACCATCGCCGCCCCGTCACGCAGATGCGCCTCGGTCGTGGCGGCGATCTCGGCGGCGTTCTTGCGGGCCTTGGGCAGCAGGCAGGGATCCTCGGCATTGGCGACGGGGATGCCGTCACCCTGCAGCCGACCGGCCTCCTGCAGCTCCTGCACCACCCAGACCGGCACCGTGGCCGGGTCGATCCTGACCGGCCCGGTCAGCCCTTGCAGCGCGGCGCGCAACGAGTCAGGGCGGTGGGTGCGAACGGTGGCGGGAAGGGTCACGCCGCCGAGCTTGGCGGGGTCGATGAAGAGGTCAAGTTTTCCGCGTGAAGACAGGATCGCAAAGGCTTGAACAACCGGGTTTTTCGGCACGTCCGACCCGCGGATGTTCAGCAGCCACGAGATCGAGTCCGGCGCCGTCAGCACTGCTGCCTCTTGGCCTGCCTCGCGCAGGACGGCGGCGATGCGCGCCAGCTTGTCCTCGGCGCTTTCGCCAGCGAATTCCAGAGGTTGCGAGGCGATCTTACCGCAAGCGGGCGCCGGCTGATCCGCCCAGACTGCATCCACCGCATTCGCGACCGGCACCAGCCGGATCGCGGTTCCCTTAAGACCGGCCTCCAACTCCTTGATTTCCTTCGGAGTATGCAGCCACGGATCGAAGCCGATGGTGGCATCCGCCGTCAGCTGCCGGCGCAGCCAGTCGGCGGCCCGGGTCTCGGGCCAGTTCACCGGAGTGAAGGCCGCCGGATCCACCTGCGCATTCACCTGCACCCGGTAGCGCCCGTCGATGAACACCCCCGCCACATTCGGCAGCACGATGCAGAACCCCGCCGAGCCGGTGAAGCCGGTCAACCATGACAGCCGCTCGTCATGCGGGCTGACATATTCGCCCTGCCAGGCATCGGCGCGGGGTATCAGGAAGCCGTCGAGCCCCTTGGCGGCCAGATGGGCGCGTAGGGCGGCGAGGCGCGGCGGGCCGTCCTCGGGGCGGGTGGGGGCGTCGAAGCTCTGGAACATGCCCTACCGCCCGCCGGCATAGCGCTTGATGCCCATCACCCTTGCCCGGGCGCGGGGGTCGCTGTCGAACAGGCTGGCGAGCTGTTCGGTCATCGCGCCGGCCAGCTGTTCCACATCGGTGATGGTCACGGCGCGCTGGTAATAGCGGGTGACATCATGGCCGATGCCGATGGCGATCAGCTCCACCGCGCGGCGCTTTTCGACCATGGCGATCACGTCGCGCAGGTGTTTTTCCAGATAATTCGCGGGGTTGACCGAGAGCGTCGAGTCATCCACCGGCGCACCATCCGAGATCACCATCAGGATCTTGCGCACTTCGGGGCGGCCGATCATCCGGCGATGCGCCCATTCCAGCGCCTCGCCGTCGATGTTCTCCTTCAGCAGCCCCTCTTTCATCATCAGGCCAAGGTTCGGCCGGGTCCGCCGCCAGGGCGCGTCTGCGGATTTGTAAATGATGTGGCGCAGGTCGTTCAGCCGGCCCGGTTGCTGCGGGCGGCCGTTCGCCAGCCAGCGCTCGCGGCTTTGGCCGCCCTTCCAGGCGCGGGTGGTGAAGCCGAGGATTTCCACCTTGACCTGGCAGCGCTCCAGCGTGCGGGCCAGCACATCGGCGCAGATCGCGGCGATGGAGATCGGGCGGCCGCGCATCGAGCCGGAATTGTCGAGCAGTAGCGTGACCACGGTATCGCGGAACTCGGTGTCCTTCTCGACCTTGAACGAGAGGGGCGTGGTCGGGTTCGCCACGACGCGCGCAAGGCGCCCCGCGTCCAGCACGCCTTCCTCCAGATCGAATTCCCAGCTGCGGTTCTGCTGGGCCTGCAAGCGGCGCTGCAGCTTGTTGGCAAGCCGGCTGACCGCGCCCTTCAGCGGCTCCAGCTGCTGGTCGAGATAGGCGCGCAGGCGTTCCAGCTCTGCCGGTTCGGCCAGATCCTCGGCGCGGATTTCCTCATCGAACTCCGTGGCATAGACGGAATAGTTCGGGTCGGCGGCCGAATAGGGGGCGGGGGGCGGCGGCTCCATCGGGGCGTCGCCATCAGGCATCTCTGCCTCGTCGCCATCCTCCATGTCGGCCATGTCATCCATGCTGACCTGGGCCTGGCTGGCGTCTTGCTGCTGCTCCTGGCTGCGCTCGGGCGAGGCGTCGCTGTCCTCGGGGTCTTGCTCATCCGATTGCTGGCTGTCGCCGGTGTCGGGGTCCTGGTCCTCGCCGGGCTGGTCGGCGTCTTCATCTTCTTCCGCGTCGGGGTCATCGCCGAGTTGGTCGCCATAGCCGAGATCGGCGATGACCTTGCGGGCAAGGCGGGCGAAGGCGGCCTGATCCGACAGGCTGCCGTTCAGGCCATCGAGCGTGCCGGCGGCCTGCTGTTCGATGAAGGGGCGCCACAGCTCCATGACATTGGCGGCCGAGGCGGGCAGGTCGCGCCCCGTCGCCAGATGCCGCACGAGGTAGCCCGCGGCCTGCGCCAGCGGCGCGTCGGCGGCGGCGCGGATCTGGCCATAGCCCTTGCGATCCGCCTCATGCGCGATTTTTGCGTCGATATTTCCGAGGGTTCCGGGCATGTCGCGGGCGCCGACAGCCTCGCAACGCGCATTCTCCATCGCCTCGTAGAGGTCGCGCGCCATCTGGCCCTGCGGCTGATAGCGCGCGGCGACGCCGTCATCGTGATGGCGGCGGCGCAGGGCGAAGGCGTCGGCGGTGCCGCGGGCCAGCAGCACCTCGTCTTGCGTCATCCGGCGGCTGACCTGCGGCAGGCGCATGGTTTCCGCGGTCATGCCCGGAGGGTCGACCGAGAAGCTGACCGCGATATCGCGGTCGTCGGCCAGCGTCTTGGTTGCCTCGGCGAGGGCCTTCTTGAACGGGTCTGCCGGGTTGTCCGAAGGTTTCATTTCGGCGCCTCCAGCGCATATGGAAAGCGTATGGAACCTGTATGGTTTCCATACATACGTTTGCCCTCAGCGGATGCTCTTGCTCGCGGCACTTTCCGGCAGTTCCTCGGCAAAGCAGCGCTGGTAGAATTCGGCCACAGTCTGCCGTTCCAGCTCGTCGCATTTGTTCAGGAAGGTCAGCCGGAAGGCATAGCCCGTATTGCGGAAGATCTGGGTGTTCTGCGCCCAAGTGATGACGGTGCGCGGCGACATGACGGTAGAGAGGTCGCCGTTCATGAAGGCGGTGCGGGTCAGGTCGGCGACGGTGACCATCTGGCTGATCTCGCGGCGGCCCTTTTCCGTGTTGTAGGTCGGGTTCTTGGCCAGCACGATCGCCGCCTCGGCGTCATGGCTGAGGTAGTTGAGCGTGGAGACAAGGCTCCAGCGGTCCATCTGGCCCTGGTTGATCTGCTGGGTGCCGTGGTAGAGGCCGGTGGTGTCGCCAAGGCCGACGGTGTTTGCGGTGGCAAACAGGCGGAAGGACGGGTGCGGGGTGATGATCTCGTTCTGGTCGAGCAGCGTCAGCTTGCCATCCGCCTCCAGCACGCGCTGGATCACGAACATCACGTCGGCGCGGCCCGCATCGTATTCGTCGAAGACGATGGCGGTGGGGTTGCGCAGGGCCCAGGGCAGGATGCCTTCGTGGAACACGGTGACCTGCTTGCCGTCCACCAGCTTGATCGCGTCCTTGCCGATCAGGTCGATCCGGGAGACATGGCTGTCGAGGTTCACGCGCACGCAAGGCCAGTTCAGCCGCGCCGCCACCTGCTCGATATGGCTCGACTTGCCGGTGCCGTGATAGCCCTGGATCATCACCCGGCGGTTATAGGCAAAGCCGGCGAGGATGGCGAGCGTGGTGTCGGGGTCGAACTTGTAGGTGCTGTCGATGTCCGGCACCCGTTCCGAGCGGTCGGGGAAGCCGCGCACCTTCATGTCGGTGTCGATCCCGAAGACCTCGCGGACCGAGATGTCTTCGGTGGGTTTCGCGTTCTTGTCCAGCATTCCGTCCGCCATCATTGCCCCTTGCGCCGGGAGGCGCTTGTCAGTTGCGCCGCTTGGCGCTGTCTTGCCCGCGCGTGCGCGGCCCTCGAACGCCCCCGGGGGCGCGGTGATCCCCGGATTGATGGAACATATCGGCGGGGGGTGCAAGGGCGAGGGCTGCAGTGCAGCGGCGGCGGGTGGCCGGGGCAGGGTGCCGCCCCGGCGTGTGGGGTCAGTCGCGGAAGTTGCGGCTGTCCTTGATCTGGTCCCAGGCCCAGACGACCTCTTGCAACCGGTCCTCGTCGCTGCGGTCGCCGCCGTTCATGTCGGGGTGCAGGTCCTTGACCAGGCTTTTGTACTGCTTGCGGATCTCGGGCTTGGTCCAGGTGTCGCGGGCATCGAGGATCTCGATGGCCTTGCGCTCTGTCGGGGGCAGCTTGCGGGTGGCGCCGGTTCCGCCGCCGCGGCCCGGGTTCTGGGTGGCGTTGGTGCCGAGGATCTCCAGCGGGTCATCGACGCCGAGGCGTTGCCAGGCGCGGTCTTCCTCGCGGCGCTGGCCGAAGGGCTTGGTCTCGCGGCCCCAGAGCCGGTCCTTCTCAAGGAATTTCTGGAACTCCTCGTCGGTGGTGCCCTGGAAGAAGTTCCACTTAAGGTTGTATTCGCGCACATGGTCGCGGCAGAACCAGAAGAACTCGTCCAGATGGTCGGGCGATTTGGGCGCACGGTACTGGCCCTGCTCGGCGCAGCCCGGATGGTCGCAGGCGCGGGTCGACGACTCGAAGGCCCCCGACATGCCGCGCTTGCCTTTGGTGCGGCGCTTCTTGTCCGAGGACACGCGCAGATCGAAGTTGAAGGGGTCGTTCTTGGTCATGGGTACCCTGCGGTGCTGCCTTTCCGACTCGGGAGGGCAAGTTTAGGGTTTTTCACGCCGCTTTGAAGGGGCAGTGACGGTGCGGGTGCAAAATAGCGAGAAGGCGGGGCAGTTATGACGATATCGGAGGAGATACGCCAGCGGTTAGACGCGCGCTTTGCCCCGGAAGCGCTGGAGGTGGTCGATGAGAGCGAGAGCCACCGCGGCCATGGGGGCTGGCGCGAGGGCGGGCAGACGCATTTCCGGGTGCGGATTCGGGCGGGCGAGTTGGCGCCGATGTCGCGGCTGGCGCGGCACCGGGCGGTGCATGCGGCGCTGGGGCCGGAACTGATGGCGCGCCTGCACGCGCTGGCGGTGGACGCGGGCTAGTCGGCGGGGCCGAGGCGCGGGGCCTTGCCCGGCTCCGGCGCCGCCTCGACCTTGGGCGCATCCCCCAGCGGGGCGGTGGCGCGCAGGGCCGGGGCGGGCTCGTCCTCGGCGATGTCGTCCGCCTCGGGGGCGCGGGCAGGCTGGCCAAAGCTGCCGAGCCCGGGGGCGGCGACCAGCGGGCGCTGCTGGGGCGCAGGCGCCGGCGCGGCAGGGGCCGCCAGCGCGCGTGGCATTTCCACCGCGGCGACGGCGGCGGGGATGCGGCGGAAGGTCAGCAGGTTCTGATAGGTGGTGGTGCGGCTGGTGAAACCGGACCGCTCCTCGCAGGGCAGCGTGTCGGCGCGCAGATATTCCCAGCCGTCGCGGGCCATGTCGTTCATCAACTCGGTCATCGCATGGGCAAACCGCTCGGCCGTGGTCTTCAGCCCGCGGACCTTTTCGCCGCGGCCCGGTGCGGGGATCACCTTGTACTCGTATCGCTGCATGACGTCTTCGTCTCCCTTGCCCCATCGGTGCGGCATCGGTTGCCTATGGGCCACAGCCACGCCGATTGCGCAAGATCAAGGCGCGGGCGGCTCGGCGGTTTCATGCTTCCTAAAGGCGGGCAAAGGGGCAAGGCCATGAACATCCTCGTGATCCAGGGGCATCCGGACAGCGGCGAGGGGCATTTGTGCCACGCGCTGGCCGAGGCCTATGCCGGCGCGGCGATGGCGGCGGGGCACGGCGTGCGGTGCATCGACGTGGGGGCCGCGCCGGTGACGCTGCTGCGCTCGCGCGCCGAGTGGACGGGGCCGCCGCCGGATTGGGCGGCCGAGGGGCAGGCGGCGATCCTCTGGGCCGATCATCTGGTGCTGGTGTTCCCGCTGTGGCTGGGCGGGATGCCGGCGCGGCTGAAGGCGTGGCTGGAGCATGTGTTCCGCGAGGACTTTGCCTTCCGCCGCGGGGCCAAGGGGTGGGAGCGGCACCTGTGCGGCAAATCGGCAAGGATCGTGGTGACGATGGGGATGCCGGCGCCGGTCTACGGGCTGTGGTTCGGGGCGCATGGCACGGCGCAGCTGTCGCGGTCGATCCTGGGGTTCTCGGGCATAAGGCCGGTGCGGGAAACACGGGTGGGCATGGTCGAGGGGATGAGTGCGGCAGCGCGGGAGGCCTGGCTGGGGCGGATGCGGAAGCTGGGAGCGAAGGGGGGGTGAGCCCATCCGTTGATTGCCGATCCATCGCGCGCGGGTTAACACTTTGGTGACCACGGGGCGGGCAAGCTTCGGGCGGCAGCAGGGGCGGGCGGCATGGCGAACCATCTTTACTATGGCGACAATCTGGCCGTGCTGCGCGAGAGCATCCGCGATGAGAGCGTCGATCTGATCTATCTCGACCCGCCGTTCAATTCGAATGCCAGCTACAATGTACTGTTCAAGGGCGGCGACGGCGCGCAATCGGCGGCGCAGATCGAGGCGTTTGACGATACCTGGCACTGGAACGACAGCGCCGAAGAGGCCTTTGGCGAGGTGATGCGGGGCGGCAATGCGGCGGCCAGCACCATGCTGCGGGCGATCCGGTCCTTCCTGGGCGACAATGACATGATGGCTTATCTCGCCATGATGGCGGTGCGGCTGATCGAATTGCACCGGGTGCTGAAGCCGACCGGCTCGCTGTACCTGCACTGCGACCCGACGGCGAGCCACTATCTGAAGATCTTGCTGGATGCGGTGTTTGGGGCGACGAATTATCGGAACGAAATTGTCTGGCTTCGTTCAAGAAATCCAAAGGGTTCTCAGCATGGCGTGAAGCAGCTCGGGAAATCCACGGACACGATTTTCTACTTTGTCAAATCTGCGTCTGCGCCGCTTTACCGTGAACGTATTATGCGCCCACTCACCAGCACAGAGATCGAGGAGAAGTACGCGTTTGTCGACGAAGTAGGCCGTTGGGACGATGGGCCAGTCATGCGCTCGGGAAGCATGGGAGATCGTGAAAACCTTGTCTATGAGTACAAAGGCTTTACTCCCGGTCCCGCCGGATGGCGCATGGAAATCGAGAAGCTGAAAGAGCTCGATAGGAAAGGCAACCTGTATTGGACGTCAACTGGTCGGCCGCGCCGCAAGCTTCGCCCAGAAGATGACAAAGGAACCACTATCAGCAACTATTGGGACGACATTCCGCCGCTCAATTCACAGGCCAAAGAACGCCTCGGCTACCCCACCCAAAAGCCCGTCGCCCTGCTCGAACGCATTCTCAATGCCTCCTCCAATCCCGGCGATGTGGTGCTCGACCCGTTCTGCGGCTGCGGCACCACCGTTCATGCGGCGCAGAAGCTGGGGCGGCAATGGGTCGGCATCGACGTGACCCATCTGGCCATCGGGCTGATCGAAAAGCGGCTGCGCGATGCCTTTCCGGGGGTGGAATTCACCACCCACGGCGTGCCGCAGGATATTGGCGGCGCGCGCGAGCTGGCGGCGCGGGGCAAGTATCACGAGTTCGAAAAATGGGCGCTGTCGCTGATTGCGGCGCAGCCGGGCAACCTGTCGAAGAAGGGCGCCGACAAGGGCATCGACGGCAACCTGTGGTTCGGCGCGAAATCCGAGGGCCGCGCCATCGTCAGCGTCAAGGCGGGCGGCAATGTCGGCGTGGGCATGGTGCGCGACCTGCGCGGCGTGATCGAGCGCGAGGGGGCGGGGGTTGGCATCTTGCTGACGCTGACCGAGCCGACGCGCCCGATGCTGACCGAGGCGGCAGGGGCGGGGCAGTATGAGCTGCCGGGCTTTGCCCCGGTGCCGCGGCTGCAGATCGTGACGGTGGAGGAGGCGATGCGCCTGCGCGACCGCGCGCTGCGCCTGCCCGCGCGGCGCGATGACGCCTTCAAGCGCGCGGTGGTGGAGAAGGACCCCGGCGCGCAGGGGCGGCTGGACCTGTAGGGGGCCGGGGCCTTACAGCCCCAGCTTCCGCGCCACCATCTCGTTCACCACGGCCGGGTTGGCCTTGCCGCCGGTGGCCTTCAGCACCTGCCCGGTGAACCAGCCGGCGAGCTTGGCATTGGCGCGGGCCTTTTCCACCTGGGCGGGGTTGGCGGCGATGATCGCGTCCACCGCGGCCTCGATGGCGCCGGTGTCGGTGACCTGCTTCATGCCGCGGGCGGCGGCGATTTCGGCGGGGGTGCCGCCTTCGGTCCACAGGATCTCGAACAGGTCCTTGGCCATCTTGCCGGAAATCTCGCCCGAGCCGATCAGGTCCAGCACGCCGCCAAGCTGCGCGGCGGAGACCGGGCTTTCGGCGATGGTCAGGCTTTCCTTGTTCAGGCGGCCGAACAGCTCGTTGATGACCCAGTTGGCGGCGGTCTTGCCGTCGCGGCCCCCGGCTACCGCCTCGAAGAAGACGGCGTTCTCCTTTTCGGCGGTCAGCACCGAGGCGTCATAGTCGGTCAGCCCGAAATCGCCCATGTAGCGGGCTTTGCGGGCGTCGGGCAGTTCGGGCATGGTGGCGGCGATGTCATCGACCCAGGCCTGCTCGATCTCCAGTGGCAAGAGGTCGGGGTCGGGGAAGTAGCGGTAGTCATGCGCCTCTTCCTTGGACCGCATCGAGCGGGTTTCGCCCTTGTCGGGATCGTAGAGCCGGGTTTCCTGCACGATCGACCCGCCATCCTCCAGGATCGCGATCTGGCGGCGGGCCTCGTAGTCGATGGCGGCCTGGATGAAGCGCAGCGAGTTCATGTTCTTGATCTCGCAGCGGGTGCCGAGATGACTGAAATCCTGGGTCGCCTGATATTTCTCATACTGCCCCGGCTTGCAGACCGAGACGTTCACATCGGCGCGCAGGTTGCCGTTCTGCATGTTGCCATCGCAGGTGCCAAGATAGCGCAGGATCTGCCGCAGCTTGGCGACATAGGCCGCGGCCTCTTCGGGCCCGCGGATGTCGGGGCGGGAGACGATCTCCATCAGCGCGACGCCGGTGCGGTTGAGGTCGACGAAGGACATGTTCGGGTCCATGTCATGGATCGACTTGCCGGCATCCTGCTCGAGGTGGATGCGCTCGATGCGGACGAGGCGGGCGATCGTTTTACCATCGGGGCCGGGGCCCATGTCGACGATGACTTCGCCCTCGCCGACGATGGGGTGGTAGAGCTGGCTGATCTGGTAGCCCTGCGGCAGGTCGGGGTAGAAGTAGTTCTTGCGGTCGAAGGCCGAGCGCAGGTTGATCTGGGCCTTCAGACCCAGCCCGGTGCGGACGGCCTGCGCCACGCAAAATTCGTTCACCACCGGCAGCATCCCCGGCATCGCCGCATCGACGAAGGCGACATTGGCATTGGGCTCGGCCCCGAAGGTGGTGGAGGCGCCGGAGAACAGCTTGGCGTTGGACGCCACCTGCGCGTGGACTTCGAGCCCGATCACCAGCTCCCACTCGGCCTTGGCGCCGGAAATCACCTTGGGCTGCGGGGCGGTGAAGGTCAGGTCGAGCATGTCGGTGCCTCATGTCTGCGGATCGCGCCTTCATACGGCGCGTGCGCGGGCCGGGCAAGGGTGGAGGGGCAGCTGTCTGAAGCAGCCTCCTTCGGCAGTCCGGCCCAACAGAGGGCAGGGCCCGTCCGCCGGGTGGGCGGGCAACAGGGGTTCTAGGCGCTTTATGGTGCGGCCCACCTCCACCGTGGTTCTAGGCGCTGGCGTGGAAAGCGCCCGCCCGGGGGGGCGGACGGGCGCTGCCCGGCGGCGCAGAAGCGCCTTGATTCCGGGCAAGGGAAGAAAGGGGCCAGTCCTCCCGGAAAACAGGTTCCGAACCCGTTAACGCAATACTGCGGTTTCTGTCAGGTTTGCGCGGGTTTCCGCCGAGGAAGCAAGGAATCGCCTAAGCGGTTTTCCGCGAATTGTTTCGTTAGGGGGTTTGCGGGCAGAAGGGCGGCTGCCGGGTGCATGGGTCCGGTGCCACTGTTCAGGTCCAATGTCAGCTTTCCGCCTTCCCCGTTCGTTTGCGCTGTGTGCGTTCGTCTTTCTTGCGGCCTGCGTGCAGCCGGCCGAGGCTCCGGCCACCGCGCCGGTCACCCGTTGGGACCATCGCCCCGAGGCGCTGAGCTGGACCGAGGCGACGCTGACCGCGCTGGAAACCGACGGGGCCGTGCTGGCCACCACCGTTCCCTCCGACATCGCCACCTTCTGCCCGGGCTACGCGACGGCTTCGCTGGAAGAGCGTGAGGCGTTCTGGGTGGGGATGCTCTCGGCGCTGGCCAAGCATGAAAGCACCTGGAACCCCAAGGCAAGTGGCGGCGGTGGGCAATGGCTGGGGCTGATGCAGATCGCGCCGGGCACCGCGCGGGCCTATAATTGCGAGGCGACCTCGGCGAGCGCGTTGAAGGATGGCTCGGCCAACCTCGCCTGCGCGGTGAAGATCGCGGCGCGGCAGGTCGGCAAGGACCGCGCGATCCTGTCCAACGGGCAGGGCGGCTGGGCCGGCCTTGCGCGCGACTGGGCGCCGATGCGGTCTTCGGGCAAGGTTGCCGAGATGGCGGCCTGGACCAAGGCGCAGCCCTATTGCCGGGTGCCGGCCTCGCGCACCTGAGGGTTTCGGGACTTGAGGTGGATGGGCGGGCTTCGGCCTGCCCTTTTGCGTTCCGGGGGCTTTGGGGGCCGGCCGCGGGGGCTTTGCGCCCCCGCACCCCCGCAGGATATTTGAGAAATGCAAAGCTGGAAGGCGCGGGCGCGCGGGAGCTGTGTGGCCCCGGCGGGCCCGTCAGCCGCGGATCACGGCGGGGCGGCGCTTGGGCAGCAGCTTGCGCGTTGCGTCGATCATCGAGATGCCGCGGCCATCGGGCTGGCCAAGCGCCAGCGTTTCCGCCTTCAGCATCTCGATGCCCTCGGCCGAGGTTTCGGGCAGGCGCTCGGGCGGGATCGGGCGGCCGACGGTTACCCGGTAGGGCTGGCGGCCCTTGTTCAGGGTCTCGTGGAACAGGGTGATGTCGCGCAGGGTCGGGTGGATCAGGTCGAACAGGTAGAACAGCGCCGAGTTGCGGGCGCGGATGTTCAGCGGCACCACCGGGATGTCGAACTTGCGGGCGATCATTGCGGCCGAGGGCATCCAGTCGCGTTCGTAGAGCCGCAGGCCCCGGCGCTTGGCCAGCCGGCCCGAGGGGAAGATCACCCCGAGGCGGCCCTGGTCCAGCGCGGCGCGGGTCAGCGTCATCGTCTCGCGGGTCTTGGCGAGGGTGCGCTTGTCCATCCGCCATTCCACCGGCAGGATCAGGCTTTGCATCTGCGGCAGGATCCGCAGGATATCGGAATTGGCATAGATGAAGAGGTCGGGGCGCACCGATTGCAGCACCGACCACAGGATGATGCCATCGGCGATGCCGGTCGGGTGGTTGGCCACCACCATCGCCGGGCCGTTGCGCGGGATATTGTCGAGCCCGGTAACCTGCACGTCCTGCGCGATGATCTGCGCCATGGTCGCCATGATGCGCTCCGTCGGCTCATGCTCCACCGCCGTGCCGATGGCGACGGTCTTGGGATAGCCCAGAAGCCGGGTCAGCAGATGACGCGCAACGGTATGATGCGGACGCCCGGTGAAGAGCCACGGCGCGCGTTCCGCGATTAAGGGGTCGATCTTGTCCTGCATGGCACACTCCGAACACAGGCTGACAACAGGAATATGACAGCTTAGTTCCCTGCGCCAGAGGGCCGCGTTCCCGGCCGCGGGATCGGCGGAAGCCTGCCATGGGCGGTGTCCCGGGTGCCTTGGGGCAGATTCAGCTGGCCCGCCAGCCTGTGCAGCGCCAGCGCGACCAGCGCCAGCGCGAAGGGCAGCAGTGGCCAGAGCCCGATGCGCCACAGCGACAGCGCCGCCAGCAGCCCCGCCCAGAGTGCCAGATACTGCGCCGGCCTTGGCCGCAGCGCAGGGTCGGGATGGCCTGAAGGGGAGTCGGGACGGGAGCTGCGCATGGCAGAAAGAGGCCGCCGAATTGTGGCGGGATTGTGGCTGAAGAAATTGGGGTCCGGGATCTGCGGAAACAATGCAGGTACCGGTATGCAATTGTTGCTGAATTGCGGACAATACTGCTCCAATCCTTGCCGACCCGGGCAATTCTGCGGCGGCCGGGATGGCCGGGCCGCCGCAGGAAGCGCTGTGTTCGGGGCCGGTCAGGCGTCTCCGGCCTTGAGGATTCGCCCCACCATCTCCCCCGTATCGCGGCTGAGTCCCGGGCGCGCGGCGATGCTCTGCAGGGCCCCCTGCGCCTGCGCCTGGCGGTCCGTGTCATAGCGGGTCCAGGTCTCGAAGGCGGTGCTCATCCGTGCCGTGGTCTGCGGGTTCACCGCATCGAGCTTGATCAGCCAGTCGGCCAGCAGGCGGTAGCCGGCGCCCGAGGGGTGGTGGAAGCCGGCATGGTTTTCGGCCAGCGCGCCCATGACGGACCGGAAGCGGTTGGGGTTCTTCCAGTCGAAATCGGGGTGACGGGTGAGGGTGGTTGCGACCTCTGCCAGCCGGTCCGGCGCGGCGTGCAGCACCTGCACCATGAACCACTTGTCGATGACCAGCCGGTTTCCCTGCCAGCGCTGGTGGAAGGCGGTCAGTTCAGCCGCGCCGCGGCCAGCGTCCAGCAGGCAGGAGAGCGCGCCGAGGCTGTCGGTCATGTTGCCTGCCTGCGCATGGGCGCGGGTAGCGGCCTCGCCACCGTCCAGCCGGGTCAGGAGGCCAAGGCAGGCGAGGCGCAGGGCGCGCTGGCCGGCCGCGGCGGCGCCGGGGTCGAAGGGGCCGTTGTTGGCAAGGCTTGCGATCATGCCGGGCAGCACCGGGGCGAGGCGCTGCGCCAGCGCCAGTTGCAGGCGCTTGCGGGCGGCGTGGATGGCGTCAGGGTCGGGGACCACGCCGCTGGCGTGCAGGGTCTGGGCCATGTCATCCTCGGCCGGCATCCGCAGGCAGAGCGCGCGGAAGGCGGGGTCGAGGCATTCATCGCGCACCACCGCTTCCAGCCCGGCAAGCAGGTCGGCGGCGGGCTCCGCGCCCTCCGTGACCATCCGCGCCAGCACCTCCTTGGCAAGGCCGCGGCCCGCCTCCCAGCGGTTCACCGGATCGGTGTCATGGGCCAAGAGGAAGGCGCGCTCGCCGGGGGGCGCGGTGCGGTCGAGCACGACCGGGGCCGAGAAGCCGCGCAGGATGGAGGGGACGGGGCGGGCGGAGAGGCCTTCGAAACGGAAGCTCTGCTGGCCTTCCGTCATCTCCAGCACGGTGGTCGGCAGCACCTCGTCACCGTTGGGGGCCAGGAGGCCAAGCGCGATCGGGATCACCCGCGGCGGCTTGTCCGGCTGGCCGGGGGTGGGGGGCGTTTCCTGGCGGAAGGTCAGCGTGTAGGTGCCGTCCTGCCAGTCATCCTCCACCGCCAGCCGCGGGGTGCCGGCATCGGTGTACCAGCGCTTGAACTGGGCAAGGTCGCGGCCCGTCGCATCCTCGAACACCTTCAGCCAGTCCTCGATGGTGGCGGCATCGCCGTCATGCCGGTCGAAATAGAGGTCGAGCGCGGCCTTGTAGCCCGCGTCCCCCACCAGCCGCTTGAGCATCCCGATCACCTCGGCGCCCTTTTCGTAGATGGTGGCGGTGTAGAAATTGTTGATCTCGACATAAGCATCCGGGCGGACGGGATGCGCCAGCGGCCCCATATCCTCGCGGAACTGGCGGGCGCGCAGCGTCAGCACATCCTCGATCCGCTTCACCGGGGCAGAGCGCATGTCGGACATGAACTGCTGGTCGCGGAAGACGGTCAGCCCTTCCTTGAGGCACAGCTGGAACCAGTCGCGGCAGGTGATGCGGTTGCCTGTCCAGTTGTGGAAATACTCATGGGCGATGACCCGTTCGATGCGCTCATAGTCGGTGTCGGTTGCGGTATCGGCGCTGGCCAGCACCAGCTTGGAGTTGAAGATGTTGAGGCCCTTGTTCTCCATCGCGCCCATGTTGAAGTCATCGACGGCGACGATGTTGAAGACCTCGAGGTCATATTCGCGGCCATAGACCTGCTCGTCCCAGGCCATCGAGCGTTGCAGGGCGTCCATCGCGAAGGCGCAGCGATCCTCGTCGCCGGGGCGGACCCAGATGTTGAGGGGGGTGGCGCGGCCCGAGCGGGTGGTGAAGCTGGCGGAATGCGCGACCAGATCGCCCGCGACCAGCGCGAACAGGTAGGCGGGCTTGGGCCAGGGATCGACCCATTCCGCCCAGCCGGGGCCGGAGGCGGCGGGGTTGCCGTTCGACAGCAGCACCGGCATGTCCGATTCGATGCGCACCCGGAACGGGGCCATCACGTCGGGGCGGTCGGGGTAGAAGGTGATCTTGCGGAACCCCTCCGCCTCGCATTGGGTGCAGTAGATGCCGCCGGACATGTAGAGGCCTTCGAGCGCGGTGTTGGTTTCGGGAGCGATCTCGACCTCGGCCTCCAGCGTGAAGGCGGTGGCGGGGAGGAGGGCGGCGGGGATGGTCAGGCCTTCGGCATCGGGGGCGATGTCGGGGAGTGGCGCGCCGTTCAGGGAGAGGGAGATGAGGGTCAGGTTCTCGCCGTGGAGGTGGAGGGGCTGGCCTTCGGTGGTGGGCTTGAGGCTCAGGCGCGAGAGGACACGGGTGTGCTGCGGATGGAGGCGGAAGGTCAGCGCCACTTGCTCCACCGTGAAGGGGAAGGGAGCGTAGTCGGCGAGGAGGGTGGGCTCGGGAGCGGTATCGGTCACGGGATGCGTCCTTCTGGGGGAAGCCGGGGATCGGGGGAGCCTAGGGCGCGGCGAGGCGGGGTTCAACCTTGTGTGGGGGGAGGGGGTGAAGGAGCTCTCCGACCCCTCGTCCCTCGCTTCTTGCCCGGAACAAGGCGCTTTAGCGCCGCCGGGCAGCGCCCGTCCGCCCCCTCGGGCGGGCGCTTTGCGATGCCAGCCCCTAGAAATTCTGTGGGAGGGGTTGCACCATAAAGTGCCTAGAACCAGCGTTGCTCGCCCACCCGGCGGACGGGCGCTGCCCTCTGGAGTGCGGGCTGAAACGCGGATTCTGTCGAACGCACACCCCACACCCGCCCACCAAATCATCACCCACGGGCCAGAACCGGCCGACCCGCCGAAACCGCCGCCCGCTTTCTTGCGCCTCTGCGGCCGCTCGCCTAATGCTGGTCCGGCCCCTCTGCGGGCCATTTGCGAGGGAGAGACGCATGAGCGAACGCGTGGACCGCCACGGCCTGCAGGTCGATACGGCGCTGGCCGATTTCATCGAGACGGCGGCGCTGCCCGGGACCGGGGTAGACCCCGCGACGTTCTGGGCCGGATTTTCCGCGCTGATCCATGACCTTGGCCCGAAGAACCGCGCGCTTCTGGCGCGGCGCGAGGCGTTGCAAAAGCAGATCGACGCCTGGCACATCGCCCGGCGCGGGCAGGTGCATGACGCCGAAGCCTATACCGCCTTCCTGCGCGAGATCGGCTATCTGCTGCCCGAGGGGCCGGATTTCACGCTCGCGACCCGGAACACCGATCCCGAGATCGCCACGCTGGCCGGCCCGCAGCTGGTGGTGCCGATCACCAATGCCCGCTATGCGCTGAACGCCGCGAATGCCCGTTGGGGCTCGCTGTATGACGCGCTCTACGGCACCGATGCGCTGGGCGATGCGCCGCAGGGCAAGGGCTATGACGCGGGCCGCGGGGCGCGGGTGATTGGCTGGGCCAAGGACTTTCTGGACCAGGCGGTGCCGCTGGCGGGTGCCTCCTGGACCGCGGCGCAGGCGCTGACGGTTGCCGGGGGCGCGCTGCGGGTGCGGACCGAGGCGGGCGAGATTGGCCTTGCCGACGCCGCGCAATTCGCCGGCCATGCTGGCGACGCCGCCGCCCCCACGCAGGTGCTGCTCAAGCATAACGGCCTGCATATCGAGATCCTCATCGACCCCGCCAGCCAGATCGGCGCCACCGATCCGGCCGGCATCTCCGATGTCTGGCTGGAATCCGCGCTGTCCTCGATCATGGATTGCGAGGATTCGGTGGCCTGCGTCGACGCCGAGGACAAGGTGCTGGCCTATTCCAACTGGCTGGGCCTGATGAAGGGCGACCTGACCGAGACCTTCCAGAAGGGCGGCGAGACGCTGACGCGCCGCCTGAACCCGGATTTCGACTATGTCGCCCCGGACGGCTCGACCCTCACCCTCAAGTGCCGCGCGCTGATGCTGGTGCGCAATGTCGGCCATCTGATGACCACCCCCGCCCTCCATGACCGCGAGGGGCGTGAGGCGGGCGAGGGGCTGATGGATGCGATGGTCACCACGCTGCTCGCCATGCATGACCTGCAAAAGACGACCGGCCCGCGCAATTCGGTCTGCGGCTCGGTCTATGTGGTCAAGCCCAAGATGCACGGGCCCGAGGAAGTGGCCTTTGCCGATGAGATATTCACCCGCGTCGAACAGGTGCTCGGCCTGCCCGCCGATACCGTCAAGCTGGGGATCATGGATGAGGAGCGGCGCACCAGCGCCAACCTCAAGGAATGCATCCGCGCGGCGATGCACCGGGTGGCCTTCATCAATACCGGCTTCCTCGACCGCACGGGGGATGAGATCCACACCGCGATGGAAGCGGGGCCCATGGTCCGCAAGGGCGAGATGAAGGCGCAGCCGTGGATTTCGGCCTATGAGGACCGGAACGTCGATATCGGGCTGGCTTGCGGGCTGCAGGGCAAGGCCCAGATCGGCAAGGGCATGTGGGCCGCGCCCGACCTGATGGCGGCGATGCTGGAGCAGAAGATCGCGCATCCGATGGCCGGCGCCAACTGCGCCTGGGTTCCCAGCCCGACGGCGGCGGTGCTGCATGCGGTGCATTACCACAAGGTCGATGTCTTCGCCCGCCAGGCCGAGATCGCGGCGATGAACCGGCCGGCGCGGCTGGGCGACCTGCTGACGCTGCCGCTGGCGACCGGGCGCAACTACTCGGATGCCGAGATCCGGGACGAGGTGGAAAACAACTGCCAGGGCATCCTGGGCTATGTGGTCCGCTGGGTCGATCAGGGCATCGGCTGCTCCAAGGTGCCCGACATCCATGATGTGGGGCTGATGGAAGACCGCGCCACTTGCCGCATCTCGGCGCAGGCGCTGGCGAACTGGCTGCAGCATGGCGTGGTGTCCGAGGCGCAGGTGATGGACAGCTTGCGCAAGATGGCGGCGGTGGTGGACCGGCAGAATGCCGGCGATCCGGCCTATGTGCCGATGGCGCCCGATTTCAGCGGCTATGCCTTTCAGGCGGCCTGCGATCTGGTGTTTCTGGGGAATGTGCAGCCTTCGGGCTATACCGAGCCGGTGCTGCATGCCCGGCGCGAACGGATCAAGCAAGCCGGGGTCAAGGGAGCGAGCGCATGAGCCTGACACTGACTGCCGCACGGCAGATCATCGAGGTGGCGATGGAAACCGGGCGCGGGCAGGGCTGGAAGCCGCTGTCTGTCGTGGTGCTGGATGCGGGCGGGCATGTGCTGTCCTTCGACCGGCCCGACGGCGCCAGCCCCGGCCGGTTCGAGATCGCCCGCGCCAAGGCGTACGGCGCGGTGATGCTGGGCATGGGCGGCTGCGCGCAGATGGCGCGGGCCGAGGCGCAGGCCTATTTCATGGCGGCGGTGAACGGGGTGTTCGAGGGGAAGGTGCTGCCGGTGCCGGGCGGCGTGCTGGTGCGCGGGCCAAGTGGGGCGGTGATCGGCGCGGTGGGGGTGACCGGCGATACCTCGGACAATGACGCCGCCGCAGCCTCGGCTGGCATCCGCGCGGCGGGGTTTGTGGCCGAGGCCTGAGCCCCTCCGCGCTGCGGGCAGGTCCGGCGCGGCCCGATCTGCCCGTTTCCCGGGCATCTGCCCTGATGCGCGGCGCACTGTGCGCGAGGGGCCCTTTCGCGCCCGGACTTCTGCGCCTATCTTCGCCTCATGCGACAGACATGCAGGAAGGACGCCCCATGACGCGCCCGGTCGTCGGGATCATCGGCAATTCGGCATTGCTGAATGACAGCTACCCCGCCCATGCCGGCGGGGTGATGAACAGCCAGGCGGTTGCGCAGGTGGCCGATTGCATCCCGCTGCTGATCCCGGCCGACCCCCGCTACATGACGGTGCCCGAGCTCTTGGAGGTCTGCGACGGCTTCCTGCTGACCGGCGGGCGCCCCAATGTCCACCCCTCGGAATACGGCGAGGAGGAGACGCCCGCGCATGGCGCCTTCGACCGCTCGCGCGATGCGATCACCCTGCCGCTGATCCGCGCCTGCGTGGAGCGGGGCCAGCCGTTCTTCGGCATCTGCCGCGGCTTCCAGGAAGTGAACGTGGCGCTTGGCGGCACGCTCTACCCGGAAATCCGCGACCTGCCGGGGCGGATGAACCACCGGATGCCGCCCGATGGCACGCTGGAAGAGAAGTTCGAGCTCCGCCATACCGTGCGGTTCTCCGACGATGGCCCCTTCACCCGCCTGTTCGGCGCGCCGGAGGTAATGACCAACTCGCTGCACGGCCAGGGGATCAAGACTCCCGGCAAATGCGTGGTGGTGGACGGGGTCGCGCCCGATGGCACCGCCGAGGCGCTCTATGTCGAGGGCGCGCCGGGCTTCACGCTGTCGGTGCAGTGGCACCCGGAATGGAACGCGGCGAACGACCCGGTGTCGCGCCCGCTGTTCTGCGCCTTTGGCGAGGCGGTGCGGGCCTGGCGGAAGGGGCTCGTGCAGCCCGTGGCGGGGGTGGCGCGGCTGAGTGCGTGAGGGGTGGGGAGGGATTGTGGCTCACTTTATTGCGACGAGCCTCACCGGGCCGCGTCGAAGGTGTGTCACAGTTGGTCGCCGAAAAGTGCACGACAATCACACCGAAATAGTCGGTGGCGCCGTCATCATACCCGTCAAGTTCGCCGCAGACAGAAAAAGCCCGCAAATGTTCTGATAGCCAAAATTGACTGTTCGCAGAAGGTTTGGCTGAGCCTTTTCGCCATCTCTTTCTAGGAATGATTTGACAAGAAACAGCTCTGGGTCACCCTCAGCTTGATATGCCTCAGTCACGCCTTCTCCCTCCGCCGTTCCATAGGGTGCCCGATGCGTAAACCGATTCCTGAGTTCGTTCGAGTACCAAAGCCAGGTATCGCTGCTGAAACGCAGTCGATCTTTCCCTTTGCTTTTTCCGGTGCCCTCTCCGGTCCGCAGGAGGCTATTTCTTTCAAGCAGTCTTATGATTGGGAGGCATCGCAGATCGTCCGGATCTACTTCGTTGAGAAGTTTCGGCATTGAATCGATTGTGATGCCGCCGACTTTCTGCCGCAAAAGCTGAATCGCAAGAAATAATGCATAGTGATCTCTTGCTGCACTAAAGGCTTGGTAAAAGCTATGGACGAATGCAGACAGGTCGAAGCCACGGATGTGGCTATATCTTGCCGGTGCTGGATCGGTTGTGGAAAGGTGAGCGAGCAGCTCATTCTGGAAATACTCGGCCATGTTCACTATTGCGAAGTTCAACTGATGCAGCGAGAGGGAGACGTGGTTTGCCTGTATTGCAAGCTTTTCCATGTCGTTGAAAGATAGCGGGTCGGATGCGGAACGCCCTATCACGCTATAAACTTCTCGGCGCTTAATCGCCCTTGAAATTGACGAAGACACCATGCGCCATCTATATGAGGGATTGTTGTCAGGCGGATTCAGGCATTCAACAGCGGGCGCCCAGCGCCAGTGCATTGAAGCTGGGCCCCGCGTGACCTGTTTTACGCCGATGACGTCTATCATTCTGCTTTTGATGTATTGTTTGAATTTTTTGTGGGGTATCGGTGAGCTTCTGGTTAGCTGACCATCCTTTAAAATAGGGTAGATGAACGCCGTCGTGTCACTACAGGAGAAGGCGCACAATCCACCAGTAAGCAGAATTATCTCTTCTACTTCAAGGCGCCCGGACGAAATGAGCTCTGCGTTTACTTGAAAATCAAGCTTATCCATATCGACAGCATAAAGTTCAGTCTCGACTGAGTCTAGATGAACGGATATCAGCGCCCCGCTGAGCGGATGTTTCTCCCCCACCCCCCACCACCGCCTTGACCTTTCCCCCCCGCGCCGCCACGGTGCCGGCCGATCAAGGGAGCCCGTCATGGCCAGCCGCACCGCCCCGTTTGCACCGTTCGAATTCATGATCGCCTGGCGCTATCTGCGCGCCCGCCGTGCCGAGGGCGGGGTGTCGGTGATGACCTGGATCAGCCTGATCGGCATCACGCTGGCCGTCTTCGCGCTGATCGCGACGCTGTCGGTGCGCGCCGGCTTCCGGGCGGAGTTCGTCGATACCATCCTCGGCGCCAATGCCCATGCGACGGTCTACTCGGCCCCCGTCACCACCGAGACCGGCGCCACCGTCCGCACCATTGCCGACTATGAGGCGATGACCGCGCGGCTGGCCGAAGTGCCGGGCGTGACCAGCGCCGCGCCGCAGGTGCGCGGGCAGGCGATGGCCAGCGCTGGCGACCGCGCCGCCGCCGCGGATGTCTACGGCCTCAGCGCCGAAGACCTCGGTGCCATCCGCCGCGTCGCCGACCCCGAAACCTCGCAAGGCGATATCGCCCGCTTCGACGAGGGCATCGCCATCGGCTCGGTGATGGCGCAGGAGCTGGGGGTGGGCCCCGGCGACCGCATCCGCCTGATCCAGCCCAATGGCGCGCGCACCGCATTCGGCACCTCGGCCCGGGTGAATGCCTATGAGGTCGTCTATATCTTCACGGCTGGCCGCTATGACATCGACCGCACCCGCATCTACATGCCGTTCCTCGAGGCGCAGAGCTACTTCAACCGCGAGGGCGTGGCGGATGAGATCGAGGTGATGGTCGAGGACCCCGAAGAGGTGGACCGGCTGACCGTGCCGCTGCTGATGGCCGCGGGTCCGACTGCCTATATCTGGACCTGGCGCGACAGTTCCGGCAGCTTCCTGCGCGCGCTGGATGTCGAGGACAATGTGATGTTCATCATCCTGTCGATCCTGGTGCTGATCGCGGCGATGAACATCACCTCGGGCCTGATCATGCTGGTCAAGAACAAGGGCCGCGACATCGGCATCCTGCGCACCATGGGCCTGACCGAGGGCTCGGTGCTGCGGGTGTTCTTCCTCTGCGGCACGTTCACCGGGGTGATCGGCACGGCGATGGGGGTGGTGCTGGGCTGCCTGTTCGCGCTGTGGATCGACCCGATCTTTTCCTTCGTCAACTATGTCGCGGGCGGCGGAGTCTGGGACCCGTCAATCCGCGGCATCTACAACCTGCCGGCCAAGCTGCAACTGGCCGATGTGCTGAAGGCGGCGGGGCTGTCGCTGGGCCTCTCGTTCGTCGTCACGATCTTTCCCGCGCGCCGTGCCGCCCGGATGAACCCGGTGGAGGCCCTGCGCTATGAGTGAAACGGTGCTGGATCTGGTGGGGCTGGAGAAGGTCTACAACCGCGGCAAGCCGTCGGAAGTGGCGGTGCTGCGCGGAGTCGATCTGACCGTGGCGCGCGGCGAGGTGGTGGCGCTGGTGGCCCCGTCAGGCGCCGGGAAATCGACGCTGCTGCACATCGCGGGGCTGCTGGATACGCCCGATGCAGGCACCGTGGCCATCGAGGGCGAGGCGATGGCCCGGCTCGGCGACCGCCGCCGCACCGAGGTGCGCCGCCAGAAGGTCGGCTTCGTCTACCAGTTCCACCACCTGCTGCCCGAGTTCAGCGCCGCCGAGAATATCGTGCTGCCGCAGCTGGCAAATGGAGTTGGCCGCGCCGAGGCCGAGGCGCGGGCGTTGGAGCTGCTGGACCGCGTCGGCGTGCTGCCCCGCGCGTCCCACCGCCCCGCCGCGCTGTCGGGCGGCGAGCAGCAGCGGGTGGCCTTCTGCCGCGCGCTCGCCAATGCCCCGGCGCTGCTGCTGGCGGATGAACCGACCGGCAACCTCGACCCCGGCACGTCAGACCGGGTGTTCGGTGCGCTGATGGAGCTGGTACGCAGCACCGGCCTGTCAGCCCTGATCGCCACCCATAACCTCGAGCTGGCGGCGCGGATGGACCGGGTGGTGCGGCTGGATGCGGGGCGGGTGGTGGCCTGATCCGGATCAAGGCGCAGGCGCGGCGGATGGGGCAGGGTGGCGGCAGAGAGCCCGCCGGAGGATCCGCCCATGCGCCTGCTGCCGATCGCCTGCCTTGCCCTGTCCCTTGCGCCGCCGCCCGCCGCCGCGGACCCTGTCGCCGAGGGGCGCGCGGTCTGGGTGGACGCCTGCGCCAGTTGCCACGGCCCCGCGGCGCGCGGCGACGGGCCCATGGCCGGGATTCTGGTGCTGCCGGTGCCGGACCTGACCGGGCTGGCGGCGGCGAATGACGGCACCTTCCCGTGGCTGCGGGTGGTGCATCTGGTCGATGGCCGCAGCGGCCTGCGCGGGCATGGCGGGCCGATGCCGATCTTCGGCGCGCTGATGCGCGGCGATGCGGTGGCGGCCGAGGCGCCGGATGGCACGCCGCTGATCACAAGCGCCCGGGTGCTGGCGGTTGTGGCCTGGCTGGACAGCGTGCAAGTGAAATGACAGCGGGCGGAGGACGGGCGGCCTGAGATGGGCCCGGCCCGCACCCCAAGAAGGAGCGGCAACATGCGATATGGATCAGGGCTGGCCATCGTGGCCTCGGCCACGGCGGCGCTGCTGGCGGCGGCCTGCGCGGTGGTGCCGCCCGAAACCGGCGAACGCGCCTTTGCCGAACACTGCGTCAGTTGCCACGGCATCACGGCGCGCGGCGACGGTCCTGCCGCGGCGGGCCTGCCGGTGCCAGACCTGACCGGCATTGCCGCGCGCAATGGTGGGGTGTTCCCCCGCGCCGCGGTGATGACGACCATCGACGGCTACAGCCGCGGCCTCCATGGCGAGCCGGGCGCGATGCCGCAGTTCGGCGACCTGCTGCGCGGCCGCACCGTGCTCTATGACAGCGGCGACGGCATTGCCACACCCACACCCGAAACGCTGGTGGCGCTGGCGGAGTATCTGCAGCGGATCCAGGGGTGATGGCTCAGGTCTGATCCCACCGTGCCACCTCCTCCGCCACAAGATGCTGCAGGTGCCACAGGTTGCGGTCGCGCAGCCCGTATTCATCCATCTTGGCGACGGTGCTGTAGAGGTACTCCGCCCCCGATCCGGCATGGCCGCAGGCATGGGCCAGCCGCCAGGCCACGGTCTCGGGCGCAAGGCCCGAGACCACGATCGGCCCCGTCGGCCCGGCCCAGAAGGTCAGTGCCCGGATATCCTCCCCCTCGGCGCGGGTCTTGATCCAGCGCGCCATGCCGGCATGTTCGCGCCCCGGCATCTCGCGGCGCAGCAGCGCGTCCAGCCCCTCGGCCTCGTGCCCCGGCGCGATCTCCATCAGCAGGCCGGTGGTCGAGCCGCCCCGCTCCAGCGCCATCATCAGCCCCGGGATCTCGGGCGAGCCGCGCCAGCTGGTCAGTTCGAGGCAGAAGCTGCGATGCCAGCCATGCGCCACGGCGGGGCGGATGCGGCCCACGGCAAAGCCGGGGTTCCAGATCAGCGAGCCATAGGCGAAGATCCAGAGCGGGCCCTTGTGGCCGTGCAGGAGCTGCTGTGACAGCCCGGCATAGTCCTCATCGGTCAGCGGGGTGAAGCTGGGGTCCGGCCCCGGATCGGGCACCTCGCGCCGGGTGCGCTGCACCTGTTCGGGGGTGAGCGTCATCGGGCGCGTGACCCGGTGGAACACGCGCCGCGCGGGGCTGAGGGAGGGGAGGGAGGAGTCGGGCATGGCCTGCGCAATGTAGGATGTGCCGCCCCGGGGGCAAGGGGCGGCCTCTGTGATGGCCGGTCGCGCCCCATCCGCTGCGCCGCACCTGCCCCTCAGACGGCGCGGCTATTCGCCGGCGGGCAGGGCGGCCGCACGCTCTTCTGCCGGCAGCGTCGCGGCAATCCCCTGCGCCAGCACGCCAAAGCCTGCCGGTGTGGGGTGGATGGTGTCCTTGTAGAGATCGGGGTCCCAGCCGGAGATGTCCTGAACAAGGTGAACCCGCTCGGGCGCGGCGCCGGCCCTTGTGGTCAGATCCACGCCCATGTCCACCACTGCCGGGGCACCTGTGGAGTCCTCCAGTTCGGCCTTTGTCGGATACAGCCAGAAATCGGCTTCGCACGAGCACGTCGCCAGAAAGGTCGCCAGCTTGGCAAACGGGTCCTCTGCGGGCACCACAAGCTCCGCTGGTGTGGGCGGCGCCTGGGGTTTCAACAAGTACTTCTGGGCATAATAATAAAGAGCCGAGACCGGCCGTCCTCTGGGATGGTACAATTCGTCACGCCATGAGGAAGGCGAACTGAAATCGCCGCTGTTCAGGACAAAAACGATTCGGTCGCTTCCCGCCACGACTTCCGGATGATCCTCGAGATAGTTCAGCTCGTTCACAAGGCTCCAGCTTCCGGCGCTGATCGGCCAGACCTGCGCGCCGGTCGCTGCCCGAAGTTGCGGGGCAAGCCGCTCTGGCTCCCGGTAGGGGTTGCCACCCCAGACGATACTGTCGCCGACCAGCAGGATGTCCAGTCCGGGGCCCGGAATGAACGGGTCAGCCGTGCCCATATGCTCGGCATTGACGGCGTAGTCGCGGGAGTTCAGGAACGAGCCGGACTGGTTCGCCGCGGGGATATAACCCGTCCGGTTGTCCGCGTCATAGAGCGGGAAATCGATGAAGCCTGCCATACGCAATGCCACCTCTGCGATGGCTATGGCCCCGACTGCTCCAAATGCCAGTATTTTGACAACGCGCATGAGAATCCCTTTGTGCAATTCGCGTCTGCAGCATTTCACACATCCAGCTCTTCCACAAACCGCGCATTTTCCTGGATATACTGGAACCGCAGCTCGGGTTTCTTGCCCATCAGCCGTTCCACAAGGTCGCTCGTGTCCCCCGGCTCGTCCTCGTCGATGCTGACGCGGATCAGCTTGCGGGTCAGCGGGTTCATCGTGGTGTCCTTCAGGTCCTTGGCATCCATCTCGCCAAGGCCCTTGAAGCGCTGCACGTCGATCTTGCCCTTGCCGCCGAGGCCCTTGGCCATCATCCGTTCCTTCTCGGCATCGTCCGAGACGTAGATCCGCCGCGCGCCCTGCGTCAGGCGGTAGAGCGGCGGGCAGGCCAGATACAAATGCCCCTTGTCGATCATCGGGCGCATCTGGGTGAAGAAGAAGGTCATCAGCAGGCTGGCGATATGGGCGCCGTCGACATCGGCGTCGGTCATGATGATGATCTTGTCATAGCGCAGGTCATCGACGTTGAAGCGGGTGCCCATGGTCACGCCAAGCGCCTGGCAAAGGTCATTGATCTCCTGGTTGGCGCCCATCTTGGCGCTGGCGGCGCCGAGCACGTTGAGAATCTTGCCCCGCAGCGGCAGCAGAGCCTGCTTGGTGCGGTCGCGCGCCATCTTGGCGCTGCCGCCGGCGCTGTCGCCCTCGACGATGAACAGTTCGGTTCCCGCGCGGTTGCTGGCCGAACAATCGACCAGCTTGCCGGGCAGGCGCAGCTTCTTGGTGGCGGTCTTGCGCTGCGTTTCCTTTTCCTGCCGGCGCCGCAGCCGTTCCTCGGCCCGCAGCACCAGGAAGTCGAGGATCGCGCCCGCCGCCTTGGTATTCGCGGCCAGCCAGTTGTCGAAATGGTCACGCACCGCGGCCTCGACCCATTTCGCCGCCTCCTCGGTCGCCAGCCGGTCCTTGGTCTGGCCGACGAATTGCGGCTCGCGGATGAAGACGGAGATCAGGGCGCAGCCGCCCGCCAGCATGTCCTCGCGGGTGATGTCGGCGGCCTTGCGGTTCTTGACCAGCTCGCCGTAAGCGCGGATGCCCTTCAGGATCGCGGACCAGAAGCCGGATTCGTGGGTGCCGCCTTCGGGGGTCGGCACGGTGTTGCAATAGGACTGCAGGAAGCCGTCGCGCGCCGGGGTCCAGTTGATCGCCCATTCCGCGCTGCCCGGCACGCCGAATTTCTCCTGGAACTGCACTTTCCCGGCAAAGGGCTTCTCGGCATAGGTGGTGCTGCCGGCGAGTTGATCGCCAAGGTAGTCGCCAAGCCCGCCGGGGAAGTGGAATGTGGCCTCGGTCGGCGTCTCGCCATCGTTGACGGCGCTTTTCCAGCGGATTTCCACACCCGAGAACAGGTAGGCCTTTGACCGCGCCATCTTCAGCAGCCGCGCGGGTTTCATTTGCAGCGAGCCGAAGATTTCCGCATCCGGGTGGAAGGTCACCGTCGTGCCGCGCCGGTTCGGGGCGGGGCCGACCTTCTGCACCGGGCCCTGCGGGATGCCGCGGGAAAACTCCTGCACGTAGAGCTCGCGGTTCCGCGCCACTTCCACCCGCATGTGATCGGACAGCGCGTTGACCACCGAGGCGCCGACGCCGTGCAGGCCGCCCGAGGTCTGGTAGGCCTTGCCCGAGAATTTGCCGCCTGCGTGGAGCGTGCAGAGGATCACCTCCAGCGCCGACTTGCCGGGGAACTTCGGGTGCGGATCGACCGGGATGCCGCGGCCATTGTCGCGCACCGTCACCGAGTTGTCGGCATGCAGCTCCACCTCGATGCGGCTGGCATGGCCCGCCACCGCCTCGTCCATCGAGTTGTCCAGCACCTCGGCGACCAGATGGTGCAGGGCCCGCTCATCCGTGCCGCCGATATACATGCCGGGGCGCTTGCGCACCGGCTCCAGCCCTTCCAGCACCTCGATCGATGAGGCGTCATAGGTTTCGGGCTGACCGGAAAGCAGGTCGTTCATGGGGCCTCGTCTGCGGTTAAGCGGGGTTTTGGGGCTGCTCGGGTGTTTTGGTTGCCGGCGATTAGACCATGCGGCCCCGGGCGGGGCAAGGGAGGGTGGGGGGATGGGGGGGCTCCATGGCGGGGGAGGGGACGCGTGGATCTGCTCTCGCCGATCCCATGGCGGCGCCAATCTCTGCCGAAGCTTCAAACGGTCGGGTCGGGCGGGAAAAGGCGAGGCACTGCCTCGACCCCGCCCGTGCGGGACATTTCCCCCGGTGCCGATGGCAACACGAGACCGGATGAGGCCAGCGCCCGACCTGGCGGGCGAGAAGCGCCCGCCAAGGGCGGGGCGGGCGCTGGCCGGGCCCTTTGGGGGCGCGTCCGGGGCAAGATGAACTGTCAGCGCGTGGCGAAGGCGATGGCCTTCGCCAGAGAGGACGAAGCAGCGGCGCGGTCTATCCGAAAACGCCCTCTGCTCCAGCCTACTCCGCCGCGCGCGCCGCCCACATCGCCTTGAACGCCGGCCGCGCCTGGCAGGCCTCCAGCCAGCCTTTCAGCGCCGGGAACTCCGCCAGCAGCGGGGCATGGGCCTGCGCGTAGCGCACGCATTCGGCGGTGTTGATGTCGGCCACGGTGAAGCGGCCCCCGACCATGAAACCCTCCGCAGCCAGATGCGCCTCGAGCACCGCAAACGGGCGGCGCAGCTTGCCCGCCGCCGCCGCAACCACCGCATGGCCCACCGGATCACCCTCCTTGCCCTCGGCATAGGTGAAGCTGATATCCAGCGCCGCCGCCTCGATCCCGGTCGCGGCATAAAGCGCCCAGTTCATCATCTGCGCCTCTTCGGCCAGACCCAACGGGGCCAGCGGGCCGCCAGCCTTCCGCGCCAGATAGAGGTTGATCGCCAGCGATTCGTGCAGCACCAGCCCGTCATCCTCCATGCAGGGGATGGTGCCGGCGGGGTTCAGCTTCAGGAATTCGGGCGAGCCGGTATTCAGCGGCGCATCCGCCGCCAGCGGATCGGCGAGCTTGTATTTCTGGACCACCGGCACATGCCGCGCCCCGGTTCCCAATTCGATCCCCAGCTCGTTCATCAGCCAGAAGCTGCGCGTCGCGCGCGATTTGTAGATGCCATAGATCGTGAGCATGTGTCGCTCCATTCGGTTGCCAATGCGAAGCCTCTGTGCCGGCCCGAGGCCAGGAGCGCTTCTTGCGCGGACTGTGACGGTTTCTTGACCCGTATCAAGGCAAACTCTGCACAGGCGCCCATCATCGGCCAGTTCAAGAAGGGAGACGACCAGATGACAGCACCCCGTACCCCCGCGGCCACCGCAACCACGCCTGCCACCGATCCCGCCACCACCGCCCCGGCAAGCCCGCCCGCGCCCCATAGCGCCGCGCCGCCGGACGCGGCCTTGCAGCCCGCCACCGATGCTGCAGCCGATCCGGCCCCGCCCGGCATTGTCGTCACCGAAGGCGGCAAGGGCCTGGCCGAGGGGCCGCGCCGGTTTCCGACGGTCGATGCCAACACCATCCGCGAGGCGTTCGAATCCGGCCGCTACCCCTATCCGCGCCCGATGCCCACCCCTGCCTATGAGCGGGAAAAGCTGAAGCTGCAGGCCGAACTGCTCAAGGCCCAGATCTGGGCGCAAGAGACCGGGCAGAAATTCGTGATCCTGTTCGAGGGGCGCGACGCGGCAGGCAAGGGCGGCACCATCAAGCGGTTCATGGAACACCTGAACCCGCGGTTCGCACGCATCGTCGCGCTGAACAAACCCTCGGAGGTGGAGCGGGGCCAATGGTTCTTCCAGCGCTACATCCAGCAGCTGCCGACCGCCGGCGAAATGGTGTTCTATGACCGCAGCTGGTACAACCGCGCCGGGGTGGAGCGGGTGATGGGCTTCTGCTCGCCCTCCGACTATCTCGAATTCATGCGCCAGACCCCGGACCTGGAGCGGATGCTGGTCCGCTCGGGCGTGCAGCTGTACAAATACTGGTTCTCGGTCACGCGCGAGGAACAGCGCAAGCGCTTTGCCGCGCGCCATACCGACCCGCTGAAACGCTGGAAGCTTTCCCCCATCGACCTTGCCAGCCTTGATAAGTGGGCCGATTACACCGAGGCGAAGGAGGCGATGTTCTTCTACACCGATACCGCCGACAGCCCCTGGGTGATCGTCAAGTCGAATGACAAGAAGCGCGCACGGGTGAACTGCATGCGGCATTTCCTGTCCTCGATCGACTATCCCGACAAGGACCCTTCGGTGGCCACGCCGCCCGATCCGCTGATCGTGGGGCGTGCCAGCCACGTGATTCACGCCTCGGAACATATCCTCGGCGCCGCGCTGCACCCCAGTCAGCAGCGGGCGCGGGCGGCAACCCCGGCGCGCTGAAGGTCTGGCGCGTGGGCGCTTGACCTTGGCCGCCCCGCGCGCCACCTGTTGCCCTGAAGCAGGGGAGGCCGGGCATGGCGGATTGGGACGCGCGTTTCGCGCAGGACGGATATGTCTTCGGCAGCGCCCCCGCGGGCTTCGTCGCGCGGCAGGCCTGGCGGATCGCGCCGGGCAAGCGGGTGCTGTCGGCGGCGGAAGGCGAGGGGCGCAACGCGGTGTTCCTGGCCGAGCAGGGCGCCCGGGTCACGGCCTTTGACGGATCGGGCACCGGGCTTGCCAAGGCCCGGCGGCTGGCGGCAGAGCGGGGGGTCAGCCTCGATCTGCACCATGCCGACATTGCCGACTGGGACTGGGACGCGGCGCCCTTCGATGCGGTGCTAGGGGTGTTCTTCCAGTTCGCGCCGCCGCCCCTGCGCGCACAGGTCTTTGCGGGCATGGCCCGGGCGCTGAAGCCGGGCGGGTTGCTGCTGCTTCACGGCTACGCGCCGCGGCAGGTGGGCTACGGCACCGGCGGGCCGCCGCAGCAGGCGAACCTCTGGACGCTGGACCTGCTGCGCGAGGCCTTTGCGGGGTTCGAGATCCTGCACGCGGCGGATTATGACGCCGATCTTGCCGAGGGCGCGGGCCATCGTGGGCGCTCGGGCCTGATCGACTTCGTGGCGCGGAAGGCGGGGGTTTGATCCTGCGGCTCTCAACCCGCTCACTTCCTTTGCCCGGAATCAAGGCGCTTTAGCGCCGCCGGGCAGCGCCCGCCTCCCGGCCCGGCCACGGGCCGGGCGTTCTTCGCGGAAATCCTCCACTGGAGGATTTCTCTTGTCGCTCATCACCCCCCCCGGGCGGACGCTTTGCAACGCTTGCGCCTGGAAATTCGGTGGGAGATGTTGAACCATAAAGCGCCTAGAATCGTCGTTGCTCGCCCACCCGGCGGACGGGCGCTGCCCTCTGAAGGCGCAGATGATTGCCGGAGAACCCAATCTCTTGCCTCCGCCGCTCGCCCCTTCTGTATCCGTGATTGGAACCCCGCCGCAGGATTTGCTATGCCCGGCGCAGCGCAGGACAGGGACGCTTCAGATGACAATCGCTCGGGCAACACTCGCGGCAACGGCGCTGCTGGCTCTGGCGGCTCCAGCCTCCGCCCATCCTCACATGTTCGTCGATACCGAGCTGGAGGCGATCTTCGATGGCGGCGGCCGTCTGGCCGCGGTGCGGATCACCTGGATCTATGACGAGCTGACCACATTGCTGAGTGTCACCGATGGCGGCTATGACAAGGACGGCGATGGTACGCTGTCAGAGGCCGAAATGCAGCCGCTGCAGGGGTTCGACATGGAATGGGGCGCGGATTTCCTCGGCGATTTCCAGGTCAACCGCGGCGAGGAGCGGCTGGCGCTGGTGCCCGGCCCGCAGGACTGGACCTCGGACTGGAAGGACGGCCACCTGATCTCCACCCATGTCCGGCGGCTGGCGGTGCCGGTGGACCCGGCAACGGGGCCGCTGGTGCTCAAACCCTATGACCCGGGCTATTACACCGCCTATGCTATCATCGGCACGCCGGTCATCACCGGCCGCAGCGACTGCACCGCGCAGGTGTTCGAACCGGACCTGTCGGCGGCGCAGAAGGCGCTGGCGGCGGCGCTGGACGAATACACCCCCGACCAGTCGCTGGAGGAGATGGGCTATCTGATGATCGGCGAAAGCTACGCCGAGGAAGTGCGCCTGACATGCATGAAGTGACGACGGGGCGGGGACTGAGCACGAGGCTGGCTTTGGCCGCCGTGGTGCTGGCGGTCGTGCTGGCGCTGGCGGCGCTTTGGGCCTTGGACGGCTTCGACGCCATGGCGCGGGCGGCCACCGCCGGCCAGCGTTGGGCGCAGAACGAGATGGCGGGGGGCCTGCGCGCGCTGAAGGGCGGCGAGGCGGGGGCGTTCTGGGCGCTGATGGGCGTGGCCTTTGGCTACGGGGTGTTCCACGCCGCGGGGCCTGGGCATGGCAAGATGCTGATCGGAGGCTATGGCCTCGCGGCCGCGGTGCCGGTGCGGCGCCTGGTGGTGATCGCGCTTGCCTCCAGCCTCGCGCAGGCGACGACGGCGGTGGCGCTGGTCTATGCCGGGGTGCTGGCGCTCGGCTGGACCCGCCAGCAGGTGGTGGGGCTGACCGATGACACGCTGGCGCCGCTGGGGCATCTGGCGGTGGCCGCGGTGGGGATCTGGCTGGTGCTGCGCGGCGCGCGCGGGCTGAGGCGGTGGGGACGGGCGGGGTGGGGAGCGCGGGACCATGCAGGGCATGAGCACGCTGCCCATGACCAGGCTCACCACGGGCATGGCCACCACGAACACGCCCACCACGATCACCCGCACCACGGCGCTCCGGCCGCCGCCGCCCCTGCGCATTCGGGGCACGGTCCCCTCCACCCCCACGCCCCCGTCTGCGAGACCTGCGGCCACGCCCATGGCCCCAGCCTCGAGCAGGTGGCCGAGGTCCGCTCGCTGCGCGACGCCCTCGTGCTGATCGCCGGCATCGCGGTGCGGCCCTGTTCGGGGGCGCTGTTCCTGCTGATCCTGACCTGGCAGATGGGGGTCGCCGGGGCCGGGATCGTCGGTACCTATGTCATGGGCCTTGGCACCGCGCTGGTGACGGTGGGGGTGGCGCTGCTGGCGGGCGGGATGCGTGCCGGCACGCTGGCCTCGCTCGCCGGCACCCGAGGCTTTGCGCTGGCCGTCCCGGCGCTGGAGCTGGGGGCGGGGCTCGCGGTGGCGCTGATCGCCGGAGGGCTGGCGCTGGCGGCGCTGTAGGGGGGGGCAACGAGGGGATTGACCGCCCGCGCGACGATGTAGACCGCAGCCGTTTCGCACCATCAGAGGGCAGGGCCCGTCCGCCGGGTGGGCGCTGCCCGGCGGCGCCAAGGCGCCTTGTTCCGGGCAAGGGAGGAGGAAGCCTCGCGTGGCCGATCCGGGTGCCCAAGCTGGCAGCCCAGGCCAATACGCCGACTGATCGCATCTGGACCTTCCCTCGGCTTCCACGGTAAGCCACCGGCCATGACCGCGCGCCTGACATATCCCGCCCACGCCAAGGCCCTCCTTGTCCTCGGCCTGCCGCTGATCGGCAGCCATCTGGCGCAGATGGCGCTGCATGTCACCGATACGGTGATGCTGGGCTGGTACGGGGTCGAGGCGCTGGCAGCGGTGGTGCTTGGCGCCTCGCTGTTCTTCATCGTCTTCATCCTCGGCTCGGGCTTTGCCATTGCCGTCATGGGCATGGTCGCCGCCGCGCTTGGCCGCGGCGACGAGGCACAGGTGCGCCGCGACGTGCGCATGGGCCTCTGGCTGTCGCTGCTGTTCGGCCTCGCCGTCGCGCCGCTGATGTGGTGGTCGGGCGCGCTGCTGCGCGGCCTTGGCCAGGACCCGGTGGTGGCGCAGCTGGCACAGGATTACCTGCGCATCGCCGGGCTCGGCATGGTGCCGGCCCTGCTGGTGATGGTGCTCAAAAGCTATCTTGCCGCGCTGGAGCGGACGGCGGTCGTCCTTTGGGCCACGCTTGGCGCCGCGGTGCTGAACGGCTTCATGAACTGGGCGCTGATCTTCGGCAACTGGGGCGCGCCGGAACTGGGCGTGCGAGGCGCCGCCGCCGCCAGCCTTGCCTCGCAACTGCTTTCGCTGGCGGTGCTTGCCGGCTATGCCGCCTGGCACCCGGCGCTGCGGCGCTTCCACCTGTTCCAGCGCATCTGGCGCCCCGACTGGCAGGCGTTCCGGCAGGTGTTCCGCACCGGGCTGCCAGTGGGCCTGACCAGCCTCGCCGAAGGCAGCCTCTTCAACGCCGCCGCGGTGATGATGGGCTGGATCGGCACCATAGAGCTGGCCTCGCACGGCATCGC
The DNA here is from genome assembly GCF_009908165.1 of Frigidibacter albus. Lineage (GTDB taxonomy): Bacteria > Pseudomonadota > Alphaproteobacteria > Rhodobacterales > Rhodobacteraceae > Frigidibacter > Frigidibacter albus. The sequence continues at coordinate 204,542 of NZ_JAAAUC010000004.1, read as the reverse complement.
CATGGAGGCGGCGGCGCTGGCCTTCATGGTGCATCTGGGCCTGTCGAATGCCGCGACGGTGCGCGTCGGCCGGGCGCACGGGATGCGCGACGCGCAGGGGATGCGCGATGCGGCGCTGACCGCGATCGCGATGTCGATGGGCTTCGGCCTTGCCGTGGTGGCGCTGTTCCTGCTGGCGCCGGGGCTGATCATCGCGGCCTTCCTCGACATGAAGAACCCGGCCTCGGGCGCGATCGTGGTGGTCGGCACCATGCTGCTGGCGGTCGCGGCGCTGTTCCAGCTGTTCGACGCGCTGCAATGCATGGCGCTTGGCATCTTGCGCGGGGTGCAGGATACCGGCGTGCCGATGACGCTGGCGGTGTTCAGCTACTGGGTCGTCGGCATCCCGGCCAGCTATGTGCTGGCCTTCCCGCTGGGGATGGGCCCGGCGGGGGTCTGGCTGGGGCTGGTGGTGGGCCTTGCGCTCGCCTCGGCGCTGCTGATGGCGCGCTTCTGGTCGGGGCGTGCGCGGCGGGTCTGAGGCTACTCGCCGGTGTCTTCCGCCGGCTGGCCCTTCATGATCCGCTCTGCCTTCTTGCGCACCAGCACGGTGCGCAGGTCATGCATCGCCAGCAGCAGCGGGTCGGTCACATTCTCCAGCTGCTCATCGCTGGCCTTGGCTTGCACCCATTGCGCCGTCAGGTTCAGGTAATCGACGGCGCGGTGGATGTCGTCGATGTCGCGCCTGGCCAGCAGCGCCTGCCGATTGGCCAGCCACTCGCGGATCACGACCATATCGGCCGGCGTCAGCTTGCGTTCGCCATGCGCCTTGATCTCGCCGTTGCGGACATTGACCAGCGCGATCTGGTCCATCTCGATCCGGCGCTGGCGGTTTTCGGTATCGACCCGAAACACCGCCGCGCCATTCTCGCGGATGCGAAAGTAATAGTCGGGCAAATCGCCTGCCATGCCTTGCGCCTCCGCTTCTCGATCACGTCAACCCGGCGCAGAACGCCTGGATGCGGCGGCAGGCCTCGGTCAGGGCCTCGTCCGAGGTAGCGTAGCTGATGCGGAAGTTGGGCGACAGGCCAAAGGCCGCGCCGAACACCACCGCAACGCCGGTTTCCTCCAGCAGCGCCGTGGCGAACACCTCGTCATCGGTGATCGCGGTGCCCGCGGCGCTGGTCTTGCCGATGCAGCCGGCGATGGACGGGTAGACGTAGAACGCCCCCTCCGGCATCGGGCAGCGGATGCCCTCCGCCTCGTTCAGCATCCCCACCACCAGATTGCGCCGCCGCTCGAACGCGGCACAGCTTTCCGCGATGTAGTCCTGTGAGCCGTTCAGCGCCTCGACCGCCGCCCATTGGCTGATGGAACAGGGGTTCGAGGTCGATTGCGACTGCACCTTGCCGATGGCCTTGATCAGCATTTCCGGCCCGGCCGCATAGCCGATCCGCCAGCCGGTCATCGCATAGGCCTTGCTGACGCCATTGCAGGTCAGCGTGCGGTCATAAAGCCCGGGCTCCACCTGCGCGGGGGTGCAGAACTCGAAATCGCCGAACACCAGATGCTCATACATGTCGTCGGTCATCACCCAGACATGCGGGTGGCGCATCAGCACATCGGTCAGCTCCTTCAGCTCGGCCCGGCTGTAGCCTGCGCCCGAGGGGTTCGACGGCGAGTTGAAGATGAACCATTTGGTCTTCGGCGTGATCGCCGCCTCCAGCTGCTCGCCGGTGATCTTGTAGCCGGTCTGCATCGGGCCTTCGACGAAGACAGGCGTTCCGCCCGCCAGCAGCACCATATCGGGGTAGCTGACCCAATAGGGCGCGGGGATGATGACCTCATCCCCCGCGTTCAGCGTCGCCACCAGCGCGTTGTACAGCACCTGCTTGCCGCCGGTGCCGACCGTCACCTGCGCGGGCGTATAGTCCAGCCCGTTCTCGCGCTTGAACTTGGCGCAGATCGCCTTCTTCAGCTCGGGGATCCCGTCCACGGCGGTGTATTTGGTCTTGCCGGCATCGATCGCCGCCTTCGCCGCGTCCTTGATGTTCTGCGGCGTGTCGAAATCGGGCTCGCCGGCGCCAAGGCCGATCACGTCCTTGCCCGCGGCCTTCAGCTCGGCCGCTTTTTGCGTGACGGCGATGGTCGGCGAGGGTTTGACGCGCGAAAGGGTGTCGGAGAGGAAGGCCATGCGGGGGAACTCCGGTTTGTATCTGCCGGGGCCATGTCTTAGGCTGCTGCCGATGACCGATCAAGGACCAAAGGACAAAGCGATGAGCGACAATCCGATGGACGAGGGCGCAACCGCCGGCTGGTTCAGCGACGAAACCGCCACTTTCGGCGACCGCGTCACCGGCGCGCGCGAGGCGGCGGGGATGACGCGCGAACAGCTGTCGGCGCGGCTGGGGGTGAAGCTGAAGACGGTGGCCGCCTGGGAGGATGACATGTCCGACCCGCGCGGCAACAAGCTGCAGATGCTGTCGGGGATGCTGGGCGTGTCGATCCCCTGGCTGCTGACGGGGCAGGGCGACGGGCCCGAAGGCCCCGACGCACAGCGCAATGAGCTGGCGCCGCTTCTGGCCGAGATGCGCCAGCTGCAGGCGGATCTCGGCCAGATCGCGGGCCGGATGGGGCAACTCGAACAACGCCTGCGCGCCGCAACCGGCAGCGCGGCACAGCAGGAGATGACGGAATGACCGAAACGGCAGAGGCCCGGCTGAAGCGGATGCGGATGCGCAGCTGGCGGCGCGGCACCAAGGAGATGGACCTGATCCTCGGCCCCTGGGCCGATGCGCGGTTGGCGGGCATGTCGCCCGAGGCGCTGGACCTCTACGACGTGCTGCTGGAAGAGAATGACCAGGACCTTTACCCCTGGATCACCGGCCATGCGGTGCCCCCCGCGCATCTGTCCGCGCTTCTGGACGAGATCGGCGCCTTTGCCCGCACCCGCCTGTCGCCCGCCAGCTAGCGCCGACGGCCTCATTGCCGTTAACCGGAATTTTGCCTTTCCCCGCCAGTCTCCCTTCCGGGACGGGCAACTGGCGGAGACGCGCATGACGATGCATGTGGCAGGGCAACTTGCGGTGCAGGACACGGCAAAAAGGGGCTTCCATCTCGGCTATCTCGACAGCCTCGCGCTGGTCGAACGGCTGCACCGGCTGCTCCTCGACGTGATCAAGGATGAATTCGAACGGCTGGGCCAGCTGGAAATCAACGCGGTGCAGGCGCTCTTGCTGTTCAACATCGGCGAGAACGAGGTGACGGCGGGCGAGCTGAAATCCCGCGGCTACTACCAGGGCTCGAATGTCAGCTACAACCTGAAGAAACTGGTGGAGGCCGGCTTCATGCACCACCAGCGCTGCGAGATCGACCGCCGCTCCGTCCGCGTGAAGCTGACCCCCAAGGGCCGCGAGGTGCGCAGTGTCGTCGCCGCCCTCTTCGCCCGCCATGCCGAGGGGATGGAGGCCAAGGGCGTCATCGGCCTCGACGGCATCGACCTCGTCAACACCTCCCTGCGCCGGCTCGAACGCTACTGGACCGACCAGATCCGCTATATCTACTGAAGGGCGGCGGGGACGGGCGCCCGCCCGCCTGACCGCCCGACCCCGCTGGCGTCGGTCCGGCACCTCGGGGCCCGATGCGGCCCTGTGCCTTCCCTGTGCCGGGTCTGGCGTCTCGGCGCCCGCGCGGTCACAGCTTGCCCGCGCCGAAAAGAGCCCGCGCCCGCCCGCCTTCTCGCGGATCGGCTCTGCGCCGGGTTCAGAGGTCGTCTTCGATCCCCTTGCAACATAGCCAAGCCGCCGCTGCGCCGGGCGTTTCCGCTTCACGGCTCCGCGGCGGCATGGAGGCGCACATAGCACAGCGGCGCCGCCAAGCCCTCGGGGTAGGAATGGCGCGCCCTGACCCTGCCGCACCGCATCCTCCGCTTCGTTCTGGTCAAAATATCCTCGGGGGGAGCGCCCGGCACGGGCGCCGGGGGGCAGACGGCCCCCCGCCTTCGTCAGCCACGGGCCGCCCGGCAGCCCGCAAGGGCCTTCACCAATGCCCGGTATTGCCCATGCTCGCCCAGGGCTCGGCCGGCGCCAGCGCATCGCCCATCTGCAGCAGCTCGATCGACACATTGTCGGGGCTGCGCACGAAGGCCATATGCCCGTCGCGCGGCGGGCGGTTGATCACCACGCCATTGGCCTGCAGATGCGCGCAGGTGTCGTAGATATTCTCCACCGCATAGGCCAGATGCCCGAAATGCCGGCTGTCCGACGGGAGCCCGTCATCCCCGTCCCAGTTGAACGTCAGCTCCACCGGGCACTCGGCCTGGCCCGGAGGCGCCAGGAACACCAGCGTGAAGCGGCCCTTCTCGCTCTCGATGCGGCGGGTTTCCTCCAGCCCCAGCAGGCGGAAAAAGGCGATCGAGGCGTCAAGGTCCAGCACCCGGACCATGGTGTGAAGATAGCGGATCTGCATGAAATTTCTCCTGTTCGCGGCGCGTTGGCCAAAGACCAGTCTAGCGCCCTGCGCGGCAGGGGCGAGGGGCAACGCACGCGATGCGGCATTTCCCCGCCGCCCACCTCCGCATATAGCCGTTCACCCCAAGGCCCCACCCATATAGAGTAGCGCCGGAATCATGCCGCAGGAGGGACCGATGCCGCTGACCCCGGAACAACTGGCCGAGATCGAGGAGGCCCGCTCCGAACCCCGCCAAACCCTGCGCGCCACCGCCCCGGGGATGGAGGCGCATCTCTACACAGCGCATCCGGTGCTCGATCACGGTCTCGTCCGCGTCATCGACTACATGGGTGACGACGGCGCCATCACCCAGGCCGCCCGTGTCAGCTATGGCCGCGGCACCAAGTCGGTCTCGAACGATGAAGGGCTGATCCGCTACCTGATGCGGCACTGGCATTCGACCCCGTTCGAGATGTGCGAGGTGAAATTCCACGTCAAGCTGCCGGTCTTCGTGGCGCGCCAGTGGATCCGCCACCGCACCGCCAACGTCAACGAATACTCCGCCCGCTACTCGATCCTCGACCGGGAGTTCTACATCCCGGCGCCGGACCAGCTGGCGGCGCAATCCACCGTCAACAACCAGGGCCGCGGCGCGGTGCTGGAGGGGGCAGAGGCCGCCCGCGTGCTCGATCTGCTGCGCGAGGATGCGATGCGCAGCTATGACCATTACGAGGGCATGCTCAGCCAGGACGGCCAGCAGGGCCTTGCGCGTGAACTGGCGCGGATGAACCTGCCCGCCAATATCTACACGCAATGGTACTGGAAGATCGACCTGCACAACCTCTTCCACTTCCTGCGCCTGCGCGCCGATGCCCATGCGCAGTATGAGATCCGTGTCTATGCCGAGGCGATGTGCGAGATCGTCAAGGATTGGGTGCCGTTGGCCTATGGTGCCTTCGAGGATTACCGACTCGGCGCCGTGCAGCTCAGCGGCAAGGGCGCAGAGGCGCTGAGGCGCCGGCTGGCCGGCGAGGTGGTGACGCAGGAAAGCTCGGGGATGAGCAAGGGCGAGTGGCGCGAGTTTGTGGCGGAGTGGGGCTGAGCCGCCTTCAGGCCCGGGCGCGCGCCTCTGGCCGTGCCTCGGGCCGCGTTTGTGGGCTGACCACAAAGATCTGATTCTGGAATGCCGCCTTCAGCACCGCCTGCGCGGTGGTGTCCACGTCCAGCGCCTCGCGCGCCAGCCGCAGGTGCTTTTCCACCGTCGCCGGCGCCAGCCCCATGATCTGCGCGATATCGGCGGTGGTCTTGCCATCGCCGACCCATTCCAGCGCCTCGCGCTGGCGCAGGCTCAGCGCCCGGCGCGAGGTGGCGAAGGGCATCGCGGTGATGCGCAGATGGGTGATGTTGTTCAAGACCAGCAGCTCGCGCCCGTGCCGTGCCCAGACCTCGTCGACTTCGCCCTGCCGCAGCCCCTCGCGCGCGCAGAGCGCGATGGCGCCCTTGGCCCGGACCGAGGCATCGCGGAAGCTGATCGAATAACCGGCTTCGATCCGGTGGCGCTGGTTCAGGTCGCGCACCTGCCGCTCGGCCTCGGTCATGGCGCCGTTGCGCGAGCGCTCCTCGATCATCCGCCAGGAACAGGCGCCTTCGTTCTCGGCGGCCCAGCCGACCATCGGCGCATGCATGTAAAGCCCGCCTTCGATATAGTCGCGCAGATAGTCCGGGTTGTAGTTCGACAGAACCAGCAGATCGTCCTTGCTGCCAAAGGATTTGTGGGTGCGGAACCGGGTGAAGCCATACAGCAGCCGGTCAAAGCCGAACCCTGCCATGCGCGCCGCGTGCAGCGCCCAGACCTCCTCGATGGTGCCGGCCTGCATCAGCCGTTCCAGATGATCGATCATTCGGCACCTGCCCGCGGCGCAAACCGGCTCTCGGCCCGGGTCACCCGGCCCTGACATGGCATCGATATCTTCGGCGGGCAGACAGCCCGGGCAATCGTCGTCTTCATATGCGTTGGTCCCCGGCCAAATCTGCCACGCGGGTTCGGCCCTGTCGAGAGCGCCGTCGCTTTTCGCCGCCAAAGCGATGGTGAGGCCACTTTTCCCTGCGATCACCGCGCGGTAGGTAGGATCAGAATCGGCTAAGGGGCAAAGCATGGACGTGCAGGGAACGGATGTTCTGGTCATCGGCGGCGCGGTGATGGGGGCCTCGGTCGCCTTCTGGCTGACCCGGATGCAGCCGGGGCTGCGGGTGAGCGTGGTCGAAATGGACCCCAGCTATGCCCGGTCTTCGACCGCGCTGTCGGCGGCGTCGATCCGCCAACAGTTCAGCAACCCGGTCAACGTGCAGATCAGCCGCTTCGGGGTGGAGTTTCTGAGGGATTTTCAGGGCTCGCTGGGGCAGGACGTCGGCGTGCCCTCGCTGGGGCTCAAGGAGAACGGCTACCTGTTCCTGGCCGAGACAGAGGCAGGCGCGGCGCTGATGGAGGATCTGGCGGCGATGCAGCGCGGCCTCGGGGCCGAGACGCAGGTGCTGTCGCCGGCCGAGATCGCGGCGCGGTTTCCGTGGATCGAGACCGCCGGCCTGTCGGCGGCCAGCTACGGCCCGCGGCTGGAGGGGTGGTTCGACAATATGGGCCTGCTGGCCGGCTTCCGGGCGGCGGCGCGGGCGCAGGGCGCGCAGTTCGTCCGTGACCGGGTGACCGGGCTGGAACGGGTGGACGGGCGCGTGGTTGCGGCAACGTTGGAAAAGGGCGGGCGGGTCGAGGCGGCAAGCTTCATCTGCGCAGCGGGAACGGGGGCGGCTTCCGTTCTTAAGATGTTGGGCGAAGATCTGCCCGTAGAGCCCCGGAAACGCACGGTTTTCGTCGTCGACGCCCCCAATGCCCGCCACCCCGAAGCCCCCATGGTCATCGACCCCGCCGGCTACTGGATGCGCCCCGAGCACAGCCAGTGGCTGACCGCGACCGTGCCGACCGAGGATGGCCCTTGCGCGGCGGATGATTTTGAGCCCGATGCCGGCCAGTTCGAGGATCTGATCTGGGAGAAGATCTGGAACCGGGTGCCGGGCTTCGACGAGGCGAAGGTCACGCGGCTCTGGGCCGGGCACTATGCCTATAACACCCTGGACCAGAACGCCATTCTTGGGCTGCATCCGCATCTGGCGAACTTCTACCTGATGAACGGCTTTTCCGGTCACGGGCTGCAACAGGCCCCCGCCGTCGGCCGCGGCATTGCCGAACTGCTGCTGACGGGAGCGTATCAAAGCCTCGATCTGTCGCCCTTGGGGGTCGAGCGGGTGCTGGAGGGCCGGCCCTTCCTGGAACAGGCGATCGTGTGACCCCTCCGCCTGACAGCGTGCTTGCGCTCTGGGGCCTCACCGCGCCGCTGGAGCGGTTGACCGGCGGGCATCGCAATGCCGCCTGGCGCACGCGGGGGCGGGGGCCGGGTCTGGTGATCAAGAGCACGCGGCGCAGCGAGGCGGCGCTGCTCTGGCTGGGCGGGATGATGGATGCGGCCGAGGCGGCGGGCTTTGCGGTGCCGCGGCTGATCGCCTCGCGGCAGGGACGGCTGATCGAGGCGGGGTGGACTTGCGAGCCTTTCCTTGAGGGCCGGCCCTTCGCGCCGGCCGACCTGACAAGGATCGCGGGGCGCATCGAGGTGCTGCACCGCCTCTCGGCGGCGATGCCGCAGCGGCCGGGCTTTGCCAGTGCGCTGGACCTTGCAGGCGGCGCGGAGGCGGGCGGCGATGTGGACCTGCGGGCGATGCCGGCGCCGCTGGCAGAGGCCTGCCGCGCGGCCTGGGGCGCGCTGCGGGGGCTGCCGCGGGCCGGTATCCACGGCGACCTCGGCCCCGGCAACCTGCTGTGGGACGCGGATGGCCGCCCGGTGCTGCTGGACTGGGACGAGGCCCGGGTGGATGCGGTGCCGTTCGACACCGGCCCCTGCGGCGCTGACCTGCCGCCGCCGATGCGCCGGGCGTTGCTGGCCTGGGAAATTGCCTGCTGCTGGCAACTGGAGCCGGAGCGGGCGGCCGGTCTGGCAGGGGGCTTCCTGGCAGGCTGATCCCCGGACGCAGGAAGGGGCGCGGTGTCCCGCGCCCCCCTGTGACTGCAATCCGGGACAGGATTACATGTGGTCGGGCTTCGGCGTGTCGCCGGTGCGCACCGGCAGGATCGGGTGCACGACCTCGGGCTGCTCGCCGGTCAGGGTGCCGAGGAAGGCCACGATGTCATCGACATCGGTGTCATTCAGATCGGCACCAAGCTGCGAGGTGCCCATGATCTGCACGGCCTCGCGCAGATCCCAGACCACGCCCGAGTGGAAGTAGGGGGCGGTGATGGCGATGTTGCGCAGCGGCGCGGCGCGGAAGACATAGTCGTCATCCGCTGTCTCGGTCACCGCAAAGCGGCCGCGGTCACCTTCGGGCAGCACGTCGCCGCCGGGGCGTTCGATCAGGCCGAAGGGGTAGTATTCCTGCCCGCCGAAGTTCACGCCGGCATGGCAGGACGAACAGCCCTGATCCATGAACGCGGCGAGGCCGCGCTTTTCCTGCTCGTTCAGCGCGCCGTCAGCGCCCATCAGCCACTGGTCGAAACGGGCGTTGGGGGTGATCAGCGTCGCCTCGAAGCTTTCGATGGCGCGCGCGAAGTTGTCGAAGGTGATCGGGTCGGCCTCGCCCGGGAAGGCGGCGGCGAAGGCGGTCACATAGCCGTCCATCGACTTGAGGGTCGAGGTCACCATTTCGGGGGTGTTGTTCATCTCCACCCCGGCCTGCACCGGCCCCTTGGCCTGTGCGGCAAGGTCGGGCGCGCGGCCATCCCAGAACTGGGCGATGTTGAACACGGCATTGAACACGGTCGGCGAGTTGCGCGGACCCTTCTGCCAGCCGTGGCCGATCGAGGTTTCGAGCCCGTCCACACCGCCGATGCCGACATTGTGGCACGACTGGCACGAGAAGATGCCCGAGCTGGAGATCCGCGGATCGAAGAACAGCATCGCGCCAAGGTCGATCCGGTCGCGGGTCATCACGATGGTGTCGATGTCGGCCCCGCTGAGCGGGATGACCTCGAACATATCCTTGGCTTGGTCACGCAGGGCGGAATCGTCGGCCAGGGCAGGGGCGGCGAGCAGGGCCAGCACCGCTGCGGTCGACGTGAAATATCGTCTCATAAGGTAGTCCCTCCGGTTCATTCAGAACGTGGAACTATTCTAAGACAAACTCCTGACGATAAATTGATCTGGATCACGAAGCGCACCGATTGCGCCAGTCTGCCGCAGATAGTCAGGCCTGGAAGTAGTCCCGATACCAGGCGACAAAGCGGGCCACCCCTTCGGGCACCGCGGTTCGCGGGCTGTAGCCGGTCAGCGCCTGCAACAGGGCGCCATCTGCCCAGGTCGCGGGCACGTCGCCGGCCTGCATCGGCATCATGTTCAGCGTGGCGCTGCGGCCCGTCGCCGTCTCGATGGCGCGGATGAAATCCATCAACTGCACGGGCTCGGAGTTGCCGATATTGACCACGCGCCACGGCGCCACGGCCGACAGGCTGTCCCCCGGCGCAATCGACTCGGCGCTTTCGGGGCGGACGGGGGCGGCGTCGATCAGCAGGCGGATGCCGTGGACCAGATCCTCGACATAGGTGAAGTCGCGCTGCATGTCGCCGTGGTTGAACACGTCGATCGGCGCGCCTTCGAGAATCGCCTTGGTGAACTTGAACAGCGCCATGTCGGGGCGGCCCCAGGGGCCATAGACGGTGAAGAACCGGAACATGGTGATCGGCAGGCCGTAGAGATGCGCGTAGCTGTGCGCCATCGCCTCGTTGGCCTTCTTGGTGGCCGCATAGAACGACATCTGGCTGTCGGCCTTGGCGGTTTCCGCATAGGGCATTTCGGTATTCGCGCCATAGACCGAGCTGGTCGAGGCCATCAGCATATGTTGCGGCGGGTAGGCGCGGGCGGCCTCCAGCAGCTCGAAGGCGCCGATCAGGTTCGCCTCCAGATAGGCGCGGGGCTGGTCGATGGAGTAACGCACCCCGGCCTGGGCGGCGAGGTGGACGACCACATCGGGGCGCTCATCCGCCATCAGGCCCATCAGCAGGCCGGGCTCCTCGATCTTGGCATGGACGAAGCTGAAGCCGTCGGATTGCATCAGCATCGCGCGGCGCCGGTCCTTCAGCGCCACGTCGTAATAGTCGTTCAGGCTGTCGAGCCCGATGACGCGGAACCCATCCTCCAGCAGCCGCCGGCAGAGGTGATAGCCGATGAAGCCGGCCGCCCCCGTGACAAGAGCGGTGCGGGGGGCGGTGCTGGGTTCGGTCATCATCGGCTCCGGGGTGGACAGGGTCAGGCGTGGTCCTGCAGCATCTTGGTCAGGGTCGCGGTCTTTTCCGCGAGCAGCGCGGCATTGCCCGACGCCTCGACGTTCAGCCGCACCACCGGCTCGGTATTGGACGAGCGCAGGTTGAAACGCCAGTCCGGAAATTCAAGGCTGACGCCGTCCATGTCGTCGCGCAGGGTCGCGTCCGGCTCGAAGGCTGTGACGATGGCGGCGATGGCGGCCTTGGGATCGGCGATGTGGAAGTTGATCTCGCCAGAGGAGGGGTAGGCGGCGCGGCGCGCCTCGACCAGTTCCGCCAGCGGGACGCCGCGGCGGGCCATCAGCTCGGCGATCAGCAGCCAGGGGATCATGCCGCTGTCGCAATAGACGAAGTCGCGGAAGTAGTGATGCGCCGACATCTCGCCGCCGTAGACGGCGCCGGTGTCGCGCAGCGCCTGTTTCAGGAAGGCATGGCCGGTGCGGGCCTGCACGGCGCGGCCCCCCGCCTCGGCAATGACGGCGCGGGTGTTCAGCACGACGCGCGGATCGTGGACGATGGCGGCACCGGGGGTCTTGTCGAGGAAGATCGCCGCCAGCAGGCCAACGATATATTCTCCGGCGATGAAGTCGCCCTTGGCATCGAAGAAGAAGCAGCGGTCGAAATCGCCGTCCCAGGCCACGCCCATGTCGGCCCCGGCAGCGCGGACGGCGTCTGCAGTGACCGGCTGGTTTTCGGGCAGCAGCGGGTTGGGGATGCCGTTCGGGAAGCTGCCATCGGGGGTGTGGTGCAGGCGCAGGAAGGTCAGCGGCGCGCCGCGGGCAACCAGCGCCTCGGCGATGGCGTCGAAGGTGGGGCCGGCGGTGCCATTGCCGGCGTTCACCAGGATCTTCAGCGGGCGCAGCGCGGCGATATCGACGAAGGACAGCACCCGTTCGACATAGGCTTCGCGGGCGCCTTCAGCGGGGGCGACACTGCCGCCGGATTTCGGCTCGGCGAAGTCTTCGGATTCCGCCAGCGCCTTGATCGCCGCCAGCGCGCCCTTCGGGTCCAGCGGCGCCGATCCGCGGCCGACCAGCTTCATGCCGTTATAGTCCATCGGGTTGTGCGAGGCGGTGACCTCGATCCCGCCATCGGCATCGAAACGCGTGGTGGCGAAATACATCTCTTCGGTGCCGGCAAGGCCGAGGTCCAGAACCTCGACACCTGCCGCCATCAGCCCTTCAACCAGAGCGGTGCAGAGGCTTTGGGAAGAGGCGCGGCAATCGCGGCCCACCACCACGCGGCGGGCCCCCAGCACCTCGGCAAAGGCGCGGCCGATGCGGCGGGCGATGTTCTCGTCAAGGTCGATGCCAAGGCGGCCGCGAACGTCATAGGCCTTGAAGCAGGTCAGGTCGGACATGGAATTTCCCGGCAGGTCAGAGGGGGTTTTACAGTGATGATCGCGCATCTGCGCACCCGGAAAATCCCCCGCCGGCTCGGGCCGAACCTGCCCGCGGGTCGCCGTTTCCGGCCGGCCTGCGGGTGGGTGCCGGATCAATCGTTGTAATACTTCTTCCCGTAAGAGGCGTAGGCACCGTAGTTGTCCCCATATCCGTAGCGCCGCATCCCGGCTGCGTCGATCTGGGTCAGCACCAGACCCGAAACCCGCAGGCTTGCGGTTTCGAACAGCCGCAACGCCTCGGAGACCTGGGATTTCGAGGTCGAGTCCCATTTGACGACGAAGATGATCGCGTCGGCGTGCTGGCCGATGATCCGCACATCGGGAACGACCAGCACCGGCGGCGTGTCGATGATGATGAAGTCATAGATCGCACGCATGTCGGTAACAAAGCTGGCGAAGCTGTCGGACGAGAACACGTCGGCGGCGTTCGCCTTGGTTGCCTCGCCGATCAGCACGTCGCCGATGCGCTCGTCATGGTTGATCACTTCGTCCAGACGCTTTTCACCGGACAGCACCGCCAGCAGCCCCAGCTCCTGATCGAACTTGAAATACTGCCCGAAGACCCGCCGGCGGATGTCGCCTTCGACCAGCAGCACCTTCTTGCCCATCTGCGTCAGGTTCTGCGCCAGCGCCAGCGAGGTAGTGGTCTTGCCTTCGCCGGGGATCGCCGAGGTGCTGATGATCACCTGCGGCTGGCTGTCGAGGTTGGACAGCAGCACCGAGGTTCGCAGGTTTCGTACCGCCTCGGCGGCAGAGGAGGTCGGCTTGGCGAAAAGATAGCTGATCGCGTCGCTGCGCGAGCGGGACGGGATCTGCGGGATCTGGCCCATCACGGTGCGGCCGGTCAGATCTTCCAGTTCACGCGCGCTGCGGAAGGTGTTCTGGCCCGCCTCGCGCAGCAGCACGATGCCGGTGCCCAACATCAGCCCGAGGATACCCGACATCGCGAGGATCAACGATTTGCGGGGAGCAGACGGCGCGTTCGGGATCACCGCATCGGACAGCACCCGGCTGTCGGCCTGCTGGATCCCCTGCTGGACCGAGGTTTCCTTCATCCGGTTCAGGAAATATTCGTAGATCAGCCGGCTCGATTCCGCCTCGCGGGTGAACTGCTGCAAGGTGATCAGGTCGGCGGACTGACGCTCGATCTGGCCCTCGAATTCGATCAGGCCGGCGCGGAGCGAGGCAAGCTGATCCGCCGCACGGGTCGCTTCAAGCTCGGCGCGGGCCAGGATCTGTTCGAACCGCAGATCGAAGCTGCGGGCATCGGCTGGCGACAGCGTGCCCCGGCCTTCCTCCAGCAACCGGATCAGCACCGGGTCCTCGGAGACTTCGGCTCTCGCTGTGGGGGTCGTGGCGGCACCCAGGTCGTCGGCGCGCTGCTGCAAGGCCGCAGTCTGCGATTCAGAGGCCGAGATTCGGTCGCGCAGATCCTTTGCCTGCCGGTCGAGCGCGAGCAGGGTCTGTTCGTCGATCAGCTGGGTGGAGGCGCGGAAGTCCTGCAAGCGGGCTTCCGACGCTTCAAGCGAGACCTGCAGTTCGATGACCCGCTCCGACAGCCAGTCCGTCGCCTGCTCGGTCGCATCGAACTTCACCTGCAGCTGCTCGAGAATGTAAAGCTCGGCGATGGTATCGGCGATCCGCGCGGATTTGACCGGGTTCTCGGTCTGGACCGTGATCTGGAACACGTAGCTTTCAGCAACGTTCCTGATCGTGGTCCGCTCCAGCAAGGCCGAAACAACGCTGTCGAGGCGGCTTCTGTCTGCAAGTTCGGGATCCAGCGGTGCAGGCTCGGATCTGGGGAGAAGCGAGGTCACCGCGCCCTTGAGGCGCGCCATGACGCCCGGCTCGCGCAAGGAGGAATTGAACTCGGGGTCAGAGGGCAGATCAAGCTCCAGCACGACCTTGCGCATCAGCGAGCGCGCGCGGAGCACTTCCACCTCTGTGGTGATGACCGAGCTGTCGCCGCCCAGTCCCCCCAGCACGCCCTCGAGCCCGGAGACCTGCTCTTCACGGGTGTCAAGGATCACGACCGATGTGGATTGGTAGGTCGGAACTGCAACCACATAGGCGTAATAGCCCCCGATCAGCACCGTGATCATGGCGCAAAGAGCGATCCAGAGCTTGCCGCGCCAAAGGGTCGAGACGACGCCGGCAAGATCGATGGTGTCGTCCGTGACGACCTGCGGCGAAGGTTGCTGAACCTGCGCGGGATTGTGAAGCATTTTGGCCCCTCGTTGACGTGGCTGCGATGGCCCCCAGAAGCATTGGTGCCGAACTTGGGACGCGCTCAATCACTCTTAACCTACACGCGCCTAGGGATAACCGAGTTTTCCAGCTTCGCAAAGCGCGATGTTGCAGTGCAGCAACCCGGCGGTGGCTTTCCGCCAACGGTCTGACGGCTGTCGCTCCACAGCGCGGCGCAACGCCGCTGCGCGGGGCTCCAAGGTGCCTTCCCGGGGCTGCCGGGCCGGTGTTGGCGCCGTATCGGGCCGGCGGGCGCACCTTGCGCGATCTCTTTGCAGTTGCAGCAATTTCCTGGATGTGCGGCGGTTGCCCCGCCCTTCGCGAGGTTCTGCGCGCGCCCGATCCCGCCGCAGTTTCATTTTCCCGATTGCGCTGCACGCCGTGCTTGACGGCGGGGCTCGGCATCGGCTTCATTGTCTGACAAATGGACGAAGCCTGCGCGATTGATCCCCGGTCCGGTGACACACCAGAGCCGAGGGCCCGATCTCCGCGGCTTTGGCTGCTCCGGGGAGGGAGTGGGATGAACGCCAAGATCACGTACCCGGGCGACCGCGCATGACCGCGGCCGAATCGACAGCCGCCACGCTGAGCGTCGAGGGGCTGACGCTGGCCTTTGGCGGGCTGAAGGCGCTCGGGCATGTGTCGTTCCGCGCCGAGGCCGGGTCGATCCACGCGCTGATCGGCCCGAACGGCGCCGGCAAGACCTCGATGTTCAACTGCATCTCGGGCTTCTACCGGCCTTCGCAGGGTGTGATCCGGCTCGACGGGCAGGATATCAGCCGGCTGCGGCCCCCGGCGCGGGCCAAGCTGGGGCTGGCGCGGTCGTTCCAGAACATCGCGCTGTTCCGCGGCATGTCGGTGCTCGACAACATCAAGCTGGGCCGCCACTCGCACATGCGCACGAATCTTTTGCAGGCGCTGATCTATGCCGGCCCCGCCGCGCGCGAGGAGGAGGCCCTGCGGGCGGAAGTCGAGGAGCGGATCATCGACTTCCTCGAGATCGACCATATCCGCCACAAGCCGGTTTCGGTGCTGTCCTATGGCCTGCAAAAGCGGGTGGAGCTGGCGCGGGCGCTGGCGATGCAGCCGCGGGTGCTGATGCTGGACGAACCCGTGGCCGGCATGAACCGCGAGGAAACCGAGGACATGGCCCGCTTCATCCTCGACGTGAAGGAAGAATGGGGGGTCACGATCCTGATGGTCGAGCATGACATGGGGCTGGTGATGGATATTTCCGACCGGGTGACGGTGCTGAACTTCGGCCAGGTGATCGCCGATGGCCTGCCGGCCGAGGTGCAGGCCGATCCGCATGTGGCCGAGGCCTATCTGGGCAGCGGCGATCCGGCGGCCTTGATGCGGCGGCTGGCGGCCGAGGCGGGAGCAGGCGCATGACCGACTTGCTGTTCTTGCTGGAAGTGTCGCTGGCCGGCCTCGGCTCTGGCGCGCTGTTGTCGCTGACCGCGCTGGCCTTCGTGCTGATCTACAAGGCGACTCGGGTCATCAATCTTGCGGTGGGCGAGATCCTGATGCTGGGCAGCTACCTGTTCTTCGCCTTCGGGGCGGGGATGGGCCTGTCCGTGTGGCTGGCGCTGCCGCTGGCAGTGGCGGGCGGCGCGCTGACCGGCGCGGTGGTGGAGCGGGGGCTGATCCGGCCGATGCTGGGGGAAAGCCCGATTTCGGTGTTCATGGTCACGGTTGGCCTCGGATCCGTGCTGATCGGGCTGGTGGAGCTGATCTGGGGCACCGATCCGCGCAGCCTGCCACCCTTCATCGCCAACACGCCGGTGTTCCTGGGCGAGGCTTATGTGTCGCGCAAGATCCTGGTGGCGTTCCTCGTGGCAGGGGCGGTGATGGCGGCCTTCATGCTGCTGTTCCGCTACTGGCGCGGCGGCGTCGCCCTGCGCGCCACCGCCACCGATCAGGCGGCGGCCTATTCATGCGGCATCAACGTGCCCGGTGTCTTCTCGGCGGCCTGGACGGTCGGCTGCGGCATCGCCGCGGGGGCGGGGGTGCTGCTGGGCGCCATTGGCGGCATCTCGCCCTCGATGGGGGTGTTCGGGCTGTCGGCGCTGGTGGTGGTGATCGTCGGCGGGCTCGATTCCATCCTTGGCGCGCTGATCGGCGGGCTGGCGCTGGGGCTGATCCAGTCCTGGGCCGGAACCTATCTGGGCGGCGAGTATCAAAGCGTCGTCACCTTCGGGCTGCTGATCGTGGCGCTGATGGTCCGGCCCTATGGCCTGTTCGGCACCCATGAGATCGAGAGGCTGTAGATGATCATCGGCACCGCCAAGGAAACCTACCGCGCCGATGCGGCCCTGCTGACGACCCAGCCGCAGCGGGTCTGGATGGCGATCTTTCTGGCGGCGCTGCTGGCGCTGCCCTTCGTGCTGGATGCCTATTGGCTGTACCTCGTCTGCCTGGCGATGATCAATGTCGGCGCGGCGACCGGGCTGAACATCCTGACCGGCTATACCGGGCTTGTCAGCCTCGGGCAGGCGGCGTTCATGGCCGTCGGCGCCTATACCGTCGCCTGGCTGGAGCGTGAGCTGGGAACGCCGATGCTGGTGAACCTTACCGCTGCGGGCGGGGTTGCCGCCGCCGTGGGCGTGCTGGTCGGCATCCCCAGCCTGCGGGTCAAGGGGCTCTACCTCGCCATCGCCACCATCGCGGCCTCGTTCATCCTGCATTTCGTCTTCGTCCACTGGGTGCCCGTCACCGGCGGGGCCAGCGGCATCAATGTGCCGCCCGCCACCTTCTTCGGGGTCGAGCTGGTCACCTATTTCCGGCTCTACTGGGTGATCCTGCCGGTGACGGCGCTGATGGTGCTGGGGGCGGCGAACCTGTTCCGCACCCGCATCGGCCGCGCCTTCATCGCCGTGCGTGACCGCGACATCTCGGCCGAGGTGCTGGGGATCCCGCTCTTGCGCTACAAGCTGATGAGCTTTGGCATCGCCTCGTTCTATGCCGGCGTCTCCGGCGGGCTCTGGGCCTATTTCTTCCGGGTGGTCACGCCCGAAAGCTTCCCGCTGCTCGCCTCGATCTTCCTGCTGGCCGCGATCATCGTCGGCGGCATGGGCACCATCCTTGGCGGTATCATCGGCGCGATCTTCATGACGCTGGCCCCCGAGATGCTGCGCTTCGTGGTGGAATGGGTCAGCCCCTGGGTGCCGGGTGCCGGCACGCTGCTCTCGCCGCTGCGCACCGTGGTGTTTGGCGCGATGATCGTCGGCTTTCTGGTGTTCGAGCCGCAGGGCATCGCCGAGATCGTGGCGAGGGTCCGGCGTTATTTCCGGCTCTGGCCGTTCCGAACCTGACACGACACGACCATGCATGGGAGGAGAACCGCATGTTTTCACTGACAAGACGGCGCGTCACCGGGCTGATGGCCGGAGTGGCGCTGGTCGCGGGCCTTGGCGCGGCGCAGGCGCAGGAGGACGACATCGTCATCGGCGGGTCGATCCCGCTGACCGGCGTCTTCGCCTTTGCCGGCGTGGCGATCGAGGCCGGGATGCAGGACTATATCACACAGGTGAACGAGGCCGGCGGCATCGGCGGGCGCAACCTGCGGCTGGCCTATGAGGATACCGGCTACAAGGTCGACCAGTCGGTGGCGGTGTTCAACAAGCTGACCAGCCAGGACGAGATCCACCTTTACTATGGCGACTCCACCGGCTTCGCCAAGACCATCGCGCCCGAACTGAACCGCATGGGCGGGATGATCATGGGCGGCGCGTCCTTCGCGTCGGAACTGAACGACCCCGAGGAACATCCCTACATGTTCATGGCGGGCCCCGACTATTCCGAGATGATCGCCATCCTGATGGAATACATCGCCGAGGAAACCCCCGGGGCCAAGATCGTGCTGGTCAACTCCGACACCGAATTCGGCCGCGACCCGATTGAAAGCTCGCGCGCCAAGGCGGCGGAGCTGGGGCTGGAGATCGTCGAGGAGATCATCACCCCGCCGACCGCCGTCGATGTCTCGACCGAGGTGCTGAAGCTGCGCCGCGCCCGGCCCGACTATACCATCTTCCACGGCTATATCCTTGCGCCGCTGCCGGAATTCATGACCCAGGCCCAGCAACTGGGGCTGGAGACGAAGTTCATGGGCACCTTCTGGTCGATGGACAGCTCTATCTGGGACAGCGTGGGTGAACCTGCCGATGGCTTCATGGGCGTGATGCCCTACCGCTATTACTATGACGAGGAAGCGGATGCGCCGACGATGGCGAAGATCCGCGAGATGCGCCCCGACTATCAGGCGACCGGCTACATGCAGGGCTATCTCTCAGCGATGCTGATGGCGGAATCCGCGCGGCGGGTGCTGGATCAGGGGCAGGAGCTGACCGGCAGCAACCTCAAGGCGGCGATGAACACGATTGAGGATTTCGACACCGGCGGGCTGATCGGCATCCCGATCTCCATCCCCGGCAATTCGGTGCCGGTGGGCCGCGTCTATCAGTACAGCGCGGCCGAGAAGAAGATGCAGCCGGTCTCTGACTGGATCACCGTGACGGAATGACGGGGCGGAAATGACCGATATGGCCGCGGACACCATCCTCGAGATCGAGAATATCGAGGTCATCTACAACAAATCCGTGCAGGTGCTTCGCGGCCTGTCACTCCGGGTGCCGCGGGGCCAGGTGGTCACGCTGCTTGGCTCCAACGGCGCCGGGAAATCCACCACGCTCAAGGCGATCTCGCGGCTGCTGAGCCTCGAGAATGGCGAGCTGACCTCGGGGCGGATCCTGTTCGACGGGCAGGACACCGCCGGCGAGGCGCCGCACCAGCTGGTCCGCCGCGGGCTGTTTCACGTCATGGAGGGGCGGCGGATCTTCGGCGACCTGACGGTGGAAGAGAACCTGACCGCCGCCACCTTCGCCCTGTCGGGGCGGGGGGTGAAGCATGGCGGCTTCGATCAGGTCTATTCCTACTTCCCGCGCCTGCATGAACGCCGCCACGCCCGCGCCGGCTATCTGTCGGGCGGCGAGCAGCAGATGCTGGCCATCGGCCGGGCGCTGATCGCGCAGCCGGCGCTGATCTTGCTGGACGAGCCGTCGCTTGGTCTCTCGCCGCGGCTGGTCGAGGAAATCTTTACCATCATCGCGCGGATCAACCGCGAAACCGGGGTGTCGATGCTGCTGGTCGAACAGAACGCCGCGGTGGCCTTCGCCATCGCCCATTACGGCTACATCATGGAAACCGGCAAGATCCAGCTCGACGGGCCCACCGCGCGGCTGATGGCCGACCAGGATGTGCGCGAGTTCTACCTTGGCCATGCCGGGCACGGCGGCGAACGCAGCTACCGCGACATCAAGCATTACAAGCGCCGCAAGCGGTGGCTGTCGTGAGCGACGTGACGCCCGAGCTTCCCGCCCTGACCCTGCCGCAGATGCTGTGCGAGCAGGCCCGCCGCACGCCCACCCGCACCGCGATCCGGCAAAAGGACTTCGGCATCTGGCGGCCCTGCAGCTGGCAGGACTATTTCGCCCGCGCCTGCGATCTGGCCCACGGCTTGCGGGCCATCGGCGTGCCCGAAGGCGGGCATGTGGCGATCCTGTCGGAGAACCGCATCGAATGGGTGCTGGCGCAGCTGGGGGCCAATTGCGCGGGCGCGGTCGCGGTCGGCGTCTATCCCACCAGCCCGGCGGGCGAGGTCGCCTATGTTCTGGGTCATTCCGATGCGCAGGTGGTGATCTGCGAGGATCAGGAGCAGGTGGACAAGGTGCTCGACCGCCGCGCCGAACTGCCCGATCTGGCGCGGATCGTGGTGATCGAGACCAAGGGGATGCGCGCTTACCCGGACGGCGCGGTGATCAGCTTTGCGGAGTTGGAGGAGATGGGCCGCGCCCACCGCGCCGGGCAGCCGGGCATGGTCGATGCCGTGCTGGCCGCGCAGACGCTGCCGGATGTGGCGCTGATGATCTACACCTCGGGCTCCACCGGCAAGCCAAAGGGCGCGATGCTCAGCTATCGCAACCTGCGTGCGCAGGCGATGGCGATCGGCGGGCTGCTGGGGCTGTCGGCATCCGACACGCACCTGTCCTACCTGCCGCTGTGCCATGTGGCCGAGCAGATGACGACGGTCATGGCCCCGATCTATCTGGGCAGCACCATCAACTTCGGCGAGTCGTTGCGCACCGTGCAGGAGGACCTGCGCGAGGTCGCGCCCACCACCTTCCTCGGCGTGCCGCGGATCTGGGAGAAGCTGCATTCCGCCATCCATATCCGGATGCTGGAGGCGGGCGGCTATCGCCGCGCGCTCTATGACCGGGCGCTGGCCGCCTGCGCGCCCTTTGCCAACCTGCCGGCAGGGCAGCGCAGTCTGGGCCAGCGGCTGACCTTCGCGCTGTGGTATATCCTCGTGTTCCGCGCCCTGCAGAACTACATCGGCCTGCGCCGGGCGCGGGTGGCGATGACCGGCGCCGCGCCGATCTCGCCGCGCATCGTCGCCTATTTCCGCACCATCGGCGTGCCGCTGGTCGAGGTCTACGGCGCCACCGAAACCACCGGCGTGGCCCTGGGGCAAAGGCTGTCCCGCCTTGATCCCGGCGCGGTGGGTGAGGTGATCGCCAATGCCGAGGCGCGGGTGGGGGAACATGGCGAGCTGCAATTGCGCGGCGAGACCATCTTTGCCGGCTACTACAAGAACGACGCCGCCACCGCCGCGGCGCTGCAAGATGGCTGGCTGCATACCGGCGACGTGGTCGAGGAGAAGGACGGCCAGTTCCGCATCGTCGACCGGCTGAAGGACATCATGATCACCGCGGGCGGCAAGAACCTCAGCCCCTCGGAAATCGAGAATACCGTGAAGGGCAGCCCCTATATCAAGGAATGCATCGTCATCGGCGAGCGGCGCAAATACGTCTCGGCGCTGATCCAGGTGGATTTCGAGACGGCGGGCCGGTGGGCCGAGGAGCAGGGCATCACCTTCACCAACTTCCGCAACCTTGTCGAACGGCCCGAATTGCGCGCGCTGGTCGAGGCCGAGATCGCGGCCGCCAATGCCGAGCTGGCCGCCGTTTCGCATATCCGCCGCTTCCACCTGCTGACCAAGGAGCTGGACCATGACGATGACGAGGTGACGGCGACGATGAAGGTGCGCCGGTCGAGCATCGCACAGAAATACGCCGCCGAGATCGAGGCGCTCTATCCCGCCGGCTGACAGTCAGGAGACCCCCCATGATCGACCTGCGCCCCCGCCGCCCGTGGGAGACAGACGAGGCCGCCCAGTTCCGCGATATGGTGCGCCGCTTCTTGCTGGCCGAGGCGGTGCCGCGCGATGCCGCCTGGCGCGCGCAGAAATTCGTGGACCGGGATTTCTGGCGTCAGGCGGGGGAGCTTGGCCTTCTCTGCCCCGGCATCCCCGATGAGTTTGGCGGCGGCGGCGGGGACTTCGCGCTGGATGCCATCGTCGGCGAAGAGCTGTCCTATGCCGGGATCACCAGCTTTCAGCAGCTGATCCATGGCGGCATCGTCGCGCCTTATATCCTGCACTATGGCACCGGGGATCAGCGCCGCCGCTGGCTGCCGAAGATGGCCAGCGGCGAGATGATCGGGGCCATCGCCATGACCGAACCGGGCGGCGGGTCCGACCTGCAGGCGGTGCGCACCTCTGCGCGGCGTGAGGGCGGAACCTATGTCCTGAACGGCGCCAAGACCTTCATCACCAATGGCATCCTCGCCGATCTGGTCATCGTCGCCGCCCGCACCGGGCCGGAGCCGGGCGCGCGTGGCCTGTCGCTGATCGTGGTGGAAACGGCGGACCTCCCCGGCTTCCGCCGTGGCCGCAACCTTGCCAAGATCGGGATGCATGGCAGCGACACCGCCGAGCTGTTCTTCGACGATGTCCGCGTGCCCGCCGAAAACCGGCTGGGCGAGGTGGAGGGGCAGGGCTTCGTGCAGATGATGCAGCAGCTCCCGCAAGAACGCCTTGGCGTCGCCGTCGGCGCGCAGGCGATGATGGAGCGGGCGGTCGAGATCACGGTCGAGCACGCCCGCACCCGCACCGCCTTTGGCAAGACCCTGATGGAGCTGCAGAACACCCGCTTCACGCTGGCCGATTGCCTTGCCAGGGCGCAGGTCTCGCGCGCCTTCGTGGACCGCTGCATCACGGATCATCTGGCGGGCCGCCTGACCGCCGCCGATGCCTCGATGGCCAAGATGTGGACCACTGACCGCCAATGCGAGGTGATCGACGAGTGCCTGCAGCTGCATGGCGGCTATGGCTTCATGGAGGAATATCCCATTGCCCGGATGTATGCCGATGTGCGGGTGCAGCGGATCTATGGCGGCGCCAATGAGATCATGAAGGAAATCATCGCGCGCAGCCTTGGCTGAAGCGCCCTGCAGGAGAGACCGATGCCGATCCCCGACGCGTTCAAGGGCCTGCGCCTTCCCGCCATCGCTTCGCCGATGTTCCTCGCCTCGGGCCCGGACCTCGTGGTGGAAACCTGCCGCGCCGGGCTGGTCGGCACCTTTCCCGCGCTGAACCAGCGCAGCAGCGAGGGGTTCCGGGGCTGGCTGCACCAGATCCGGGACCGGCTGGCGGGGCAGCCCGCTGCCGCGCCCTTCGGCGTGAACCTGATCGTCCACAAGTCCAACCCGCGGCTGGAGGCGGACCTGCAGATCTGCATCGAGGAGAAGGTGCCGCTGATCATCACCTCGCTGGGCGCGGTGGCCGATCTGGTGGACCGGGTCCATGCCTATGGCGGGCTGGTGTTCCATGACGTGATCAGCGCCCGCCATGCCCGCAAGGCCGCCGAGGCGGGGCTGGACGGGATCATCGCCGTCGCGGCGGGGGCGGGCGGCCATGCCGGCACGCTCAGCCCCTTTGCACTGGTGCCGGAAATCCGGGCGGTGTTCGGCGGCACCATCATCCTCGGCGGCGCGATCAATACCGGGCGCGACATTGCCGCGGCGCGGATGCTGGGGGCCGACATGGCCTATCTCGGCACCCGGTTCCTGGCGACGGCGGAGTCGATGGCCGACCCCGCGCACAAGCAGATGATCGTGGACACCTCTGCCGCCGACATCCTCTACACCCCGCGGATCAGCGGCGTGCATGCCAACTTCCTGCGGCCCAGCATCGTCGCGGCCGGGCTCGACCCCGAGAATCTGCACGATGCCGGCGCGCTCGACATGGAGGGCGAGGCGAAGGTGTGGAAGCATCTGTGGTCGGCGGGGCAGGGGGTGGGTTCGGTCAGGGATGTTCCGACCGCCGCCGCGCTCTGCGACCGGCTGGTCACCGACTACCGTGCCGCGCTGGCGGAGTGTGCGGTCGAAGCCGCGCGATACTAAGGGGCGGGCGTCAGGCCCGCCCGCCGGAACGCAATCCCGAGACATGCTCGATGAACGAGCGCTCGACCGGATCATCCAGCCCGCGCCCCGATTTCTCGAACCCCCGGCGCCAGTCGTTGATGTGGCGCTGCATCCACAGCCGCGCCTCGGCGGCGTCATGGCGCGCCAGCGCGGCGATGATATGGGCATGGGCCTCGACATTGCGCTGCGGCGCGGCCTCGACCTTGGGCAAGATCACCCGCAGCGTCGGCGCGAACAGCAGGCTGGCCGGCTCGCGTGCCAGCTCCAGCACCCGGTTGCGCCCCGTCCTGGCGATCAGCGTATGGAACTCGGTGTCCAGATGGATCACCGCATCGGGGTCACCCAGTTGCGCGCGGCTGCGCTCCAGATTGTCCGTCAGTGCCGCGATGTCCTCGTCGGTGGCATGGCGCGCCGCCGCTTCGACCGAGGCCGTCTCCAGCGCCAGCGCCGCCTCCCACAGCTCGCGGAAGGAGGTCTGGTGCAGCACCAGCGCCCGGCTCATCCTTGTCGCAAGGTTGGTGTAGCGCGGCAGGCTGGCAAAAAGCCGCCGCGATTGGTCGCGCCGCAGCAGGCCGCTTTGCTCCAGCAGCCGGATCCCCTCGCGCACGGTGGAACGATTGACGCCGAACTGTTCGCAAAGTGTCGCCTCGGTGCCGACCGGATCGCCGGGGGCAATGCGGCCCGACACGATCTCGCGCTCGATCGCCTCGGCCAGCCGCAGATAGGCGGGCTGCGCTTCCAGCCGGGCGAAGGGTTCGGGGGCAGGTCTCTTGGCTTCGGTCATCTGCGTCCTGCGGGTTGGGTGCGCCCCTGCCGCGCTGTGGGATCAGGGTTCGTAGAAAGCCGGCGCGCCGCTGTCAACGCAGCTTCATCGTCCGGTGAAGACGGGGCGGCGCTTGCCCAGAAAGCCGGCGACGCCCTCGGCGAAATCCGCGCTGCGGGCGATGGCGAGGAACTCCGCCCGCTCCGCCTCCAGATGCGCGGCCAGAGGGGTGACCGCGCCGCCATCGCATAGCCGCCGGAACGCGGCGTAGGAGCGGGTCGGGCCGGCGGCCAGCCTTGCGGCCAGCGCGTCCAGCGCCGCCTCGAACCCGTCCGCCGGGGCGATCTCGGCAACAATGCCCCAGTCCAGCGCCTCGGCCGCGGTCAGCGCCCGGCTCAGCAGCATCATCTGCGCCGCCCGGCCTGCGCCGACCTTGCGCGGCAGGAACCACGAGGCGCCGCAATCGGGCACCGCGCCGATCCGGTCATAGGCGATCAGGAACTGCGCCCCTTCCTCGGCCAGCACCAGATCGGCGGCCAGCGCCAGGCTGAGCCCCGCGCCCGCCGCCGCCCCGCGCACCCCCGCGATCAGCGGCGCATCGAGCGCGCGCAGCGTCAGGATCGCGGCGTTCATCCCGTCAAGGATCGCGTTCAGCGCCGCCGCGGTCTGCGCAGGCTGCCCCGAAAAGCCGCTGACATCGCCGCCCGCCATGAAGGCGCGGCCTGCGCCGGTGAGCACCACGCAGCGCAGGGCGTCTTGCTGTGCCAGCGCCCGCGCCGCCTGCTGCAACCCCTCGGCCAGCGCCACGTCGATGGCGTTGAGCCGGGCAGGGCGGTTGAAGGTGATCCGCGCGATGCCGGTGGCGGGGTCGAAGCGGCTCAGGATCGGGGCGTCACTCATGCTGTCTCCTCCTCGGGATGGAACCGGCCGCCTTGCGCGGCCAGGGCGGGCGGAACCGCGAGCCCCAGGGCCGCGGCCTCCGCGGCAAAGGCGGCGGCCCCCACCCGGTCGATCATCGCCAGCGGCCCGCCGGTCCAGGCCGGGAAGCCGCCTTGCACGGCGCCGAGGTCCACGGCATCGGCATGGCCCGGCGCTGCCCGCACTGCACCTGCCGCGGCGAGCGCGCCCGCCACCAGAAGCCGCCGCGCGAGGGCCTGCAGGTCGGAGGCGGGCAGGGGCTCTGCCTCGGGCGCCGGCTCTCCCGCGGGACGCGGTGCCAGACCGATCCCCGCCGCCACCGCCGCATTCGCCACCCGCGCGGCGGGGATGCCCCCGGCAACCAACCGCGCCGCCTCCGCTGCCATCGCTGCGGCGCAGGCCTCCGCCGCATCGCCGGCCTCGGGGCGCACCCCCAGCCGCGCCAGCCGCTGCCGGGCGTCGAAGCGCAGCCCGATCAGGGCGCGCGCGACCGGGCCGGTGACCAGCTGCCCGAAATATTGCGACTCCACCACCAGCGCCTTGTCCATCGGCAGCCGCAGCCCTTCGTAGAGGCAGGACAGGATCGCCCCCGGCGCAGGATAGGCTGGCCCCGGATCCAGCGCCACGGCGGCATTGGCGGCGATGAAGGCGGCGAAGCCCTCGGCGCTGCCTATGGGCGGGCCCGGCATCGCAAAGCCCTTGGCATCCCAGGGCTGCTGCGCGGGCACCCGCCCCTCGGCCAGCATCCGCCGCGCCGCCGGGATCAGGTCTTCGGGCGCCACCAGCGCGTCCAGCAGCCCCGCCTCCAGCGCCGCCTCGGCCCCCATCGGCGCGCCCTGCAGCAGGATCGGAAGCGCCCGCGCCAGCCCGATCTGCCGCGGCAGCCGCTGGGTGCCGCCCGCGCCGGGCAGCAGCCCCAGCGTCACCTCGGGGAAGCCATACAGCGCCCGGTCATTGCGCGCCGCGATCCGGGCATGGCAGGCCAGCATCACCTCCAGCCCGCCACCAAGCGCCGTGCCGCTGGCCGCGGCGATCACCGGTTTGCCAAGCCGCTCCAGCCGCCGCAGCACATCCCCGATCCGCCGGATCTGCGCCGCCGCCGCGCCCGCCGTCATCCCATCAGCCCAAAGCCCCGGCATGATCCCCAGATCCGCCCCCGCGATGAAGCTGGTCTTGCCCGAGGCGAGGATCACCCCCGTAACCCGCGTATCCGCCGCCAGCGCCGTCACCGCGCCGTCCAGCGCCTGCGCAAAGGCCCAGTCGATCACGTTCATGCTGCGGCCCGGCATGTCGAGCGTGACAAGCGCGACGCCGGTGTCGTCAATCTCTGTGGTCAGCATCGCGCCCTCCTCAGACCCGCTCGATGATGGTGGCGACGCCCATCCCGGCGCCCACGCAAAGCGTGACCAGCGCCGTCGCCTTGCCCGTCCGCTCCAGCTCGTCCAGGGCTGTGCCAAGGATCATCGCCCCTGTCGCCCCCAGCGGATGGCCCATGGCAATCGCGCCGCCATTGACGTTGACGATGGCCGGGTCAAGGTCCAGCGCCTGCATAAAGCGCAGCGCCACCGCCGCGAAGGCCTCGTTCACCTCATAGAGGTCGATGTCCCGCGCCGTCATTCCCGCCCGGCGCAGCGCCTTTTCCGCCGCCGCTGCGGGGGCGGTCAGCATGATCGTGGGTTCCGAGCCGATCTCGGCAAAGGCCCGCACCCTCGCGCGCGGGCGCAGCCCCGTCGCCGCGCCCGCCTCGAGGCTGCCGATCAGCACCGCGGCGGCGCCATCGACCATGCCGCTGGAGTTGCCGGCGTGGTGCAGATGCGGGATCGCGGCCAGATCGGGATAGCGGGTCAGCGCGATCCGGTCGAACCCCGCCG
The DNA here is from genome assembly GCF_009908165.1 of Frigidibacter albus. GTDB lineage: Bacteria > Pseudomonadota > Alphaproteobacteria > Rhodobacterales > Rhodobacteraceae > Frigidibacter > Frigidibacter albus. The sequence continues at coordinate 177,237 of NZ_JAAAUC010000004.1, read as the reverse complement.
CCCCCATCGCCGCGAAGGACGGGCGCAGCGCCGCCAGATCCTCGGCGGTGGTGCCGGGGCGCACGGTTTCGTCCCGGTCCAGCAGCACCTCGCCAAGCCCATCGCACACCGGCACCACCGAGCCGGCAAAGCGCCCCTCGGCCCAGGCCCGGGCGGCGCGGGCATGGCTCTGCGCCGCCAGCCCGTCCAGCGCCGCGCGGTCATAGCCCCAACGGGCGGCGATCAGGTCGGCCGAGATCCCCTGCGGCACGAACTGCGTGGCCCGCGCCACCGCCGGGTCCGCGCCCCAGGCCCCGCCATCCGACAGGATCGGCACCCGCGACATCGATTCCACCCCGCCGCAGATCACCATGTCGGCCTGCCCGGCCATCACCTTGGCGGCGCCCATGTTCACCGCCTCCAGCCCCGAGGCGCAGAAGCGGTTCACCTGCACCCCCGCCACAGTCTCGGCATAACCCGCGGCCAGCGCCGCGATGCGGGGCAGGCACTGGCCCTGCTCGCCGATGGGCATCACCACGCCGAAGATCACGTCATCGACGAGGCCCGTATCCGGCAGGCTGCGGTCCCGCAGCGCCCCCAGCACGGTGGTGGCCAGCCGCAGCGGCGTCACCTCATGCAGCGCGCCGTCCGGTTTGCCGCGCCCGCGCGGGGTGCGCAGGTGGTCGAAGATGAAGGCACCGCCCACCCCCGCGGCCTATTTCGGCGCCATGCGCAGCGCGCCGTCGAGCCGGATCGTCTCGCCGTTCAGCATCTCATTGCCAAGGATATGCAGCACCAGCGCCGCATATTCGGCGGGGCGGCCGAGGCGCGAGGGGAAGGGGACCGCGACGCCAAGACTGTCCTGCGCGGCTTGCGGCAGGCCCTTCAGCATCGCGGTCTCGAAGATGCCGGGGGCAATGGTGCAGACGCGGATGGCGTTCGCGGCGAGTTCCCGCGCCGCCGGCAGCGTCAGCCCGACGATTCCGCCCTTCGACGCGGCATAGGCCGTCTGCCCGATCTGCCCGTCATAGGCGGCGATGGAGGCGGTGTTGATCGCCACGCCGCGCTCGCCCGTCTCCAGCGGGTCGAGCGCGGCCGCACCGGCCGCGAAGAGGCGCAGCATGTTGAAGCTGCCGATCAGGTTGACCTCGATCACCCGGGCGAAATCCTCCAGCGGCATGGTGCCGGCCTTGCCGAGGATCTTCTTCGCCGGGCCGATGCCGGCGCAGTTGACCAGGATCCGCGCGGCCCCGTGCTGCGCGGCGGCCTCCGCCACTGCAGCCTCGGCGCTGGCGGCCGAGGCGACATCGCATTTCACCGCGATCCCGCCGATCTCGGCCGCGACGGCCGCTGCCGCCTCATGGTTGAAGTCCAGCAGCGCCACCCGCGCCCCCGCGGCGGCCAGCGCCCGCGCTGTCGCCTCGCCAAGGCCGGACCCGCCGCCGGTGACCAGTGCCGCTACTCCGTCGATCTTCATGCAAAATTTCCCTGAGTCTTCTGCCGGGCCGCGCGCGGGGGCGGGCCGGCAAGTTTGTCGGACAATGTGACAGCTATGCAAAGCGCCACCGTCCCTGTCAACGGGGTTGGGGCTTCAGGCGCGGCTCTGCGGGCTGACGGCGCCAAGCGCCCAGTCCTGAAAGGCGCGGCAGAGCGGGTTGGCGATCTTGCCCTCGGGCAGGACGACGTAATAGGCCAGATCGGTCGCCATCGGCGGACCGGCGACGATCTGCAGCCGGCCGTCGTGCAATTCCTGCTCGATCAGGTAGCGTGGCACCAGCGCCACCCCCAGCCCCGCCGCCGCCGCCTCGATGATCATCGAGAACTGGTCGAAGCGGTGGCCGCGGAAGGCATCCGCCGAATCCAGCCCGGCCGCGGTGAACCAGTCCGCCCAAAGCTTCGGCCGCGCCTCCATATGCAGCAGCGGCTGCGACGCCAGCGCCTCCGGCCCGGTCCCGGCCAGCGCCTTCGCCAGCGCGGGGCCAGCGACGGGCACCACGGTTTCCGAGCACAGATAGGTGCAGCTCGCCTGCGGCCAGACCGGCTGGCCGTAATGGATGGCAAGGTCGAACCCCTCGGCCGCCAGATCGAAGCTGCCCGCGCGCGAGGCGACGGTGACCTGCGTGCCCGGATGCGCCGCGAGGAAGCCCGGCAGCCGCGGCATCAGCCAGCGCGCGCCGAAGGTCGGCAGCGTCGCCACCGCCAGCACCCCGGTATGATCGCGCGAGCCAAGGGCGCGCAGGGTCATCTGCTCCACCTGCGCCAGCAGGCGCTGCACCTCGGGCAGCAGCCGCCGGCCGGCATCGGACAGGATCACCCGCTGGCGCACCCGGTCGAACAGCTTGATCCCCAACTGCGCCTCCAGATCCCGGATCTGGCGGCTGACGGCGCTTTGCGTCAGGTTCCGTTCCGCCGCTGCCTGGGTGAAGCTGCCATAGCGGGCGGCGGCCTCGAAACTTTGCAGGGCAGGGGTGTCGGGCACAAGGCTGCGGCGCAGGGTCATTCCGGTCTCGCATCATGTCAGGCGGGAAACGCGCGATCCGCCGGGGATATGGTGTGATATGATCATGACCGAAGGGCAGCGCAAGCCGTCGCCGCCGCCCGCCAGACAGCCTGAAGGGGACCGCCATGACCACGCTTGCCGCCAAAGCCACCGACATCCTTGCCCGCCTCGGCGCCGATCCGGCGCGCCATACCGGGGGCAGCATGGCCAGTTTCAGCCCGGTGACGGGCGAGCAGGTGGCGGCGCTGGTCCCCGACACGGCCGACACGACCGATGCCGCCATCGCCCGCGCCGGGGCGGCTTTCCTGGCCTGGCGTCTGGTGCCGGCCCCGCGGCGCGGGGAGCTGGTGCGGCTGCTGGGCGAGGAACTTCGCGCGGCCAAGGCCGACCTTGGGGCCCTCGTGTCGATCGAGGCAGGCAAGAGCCCGTCCGAAGGCGCGGGCGAAGTGCAGGAGATGATCGACATCTGCGACTTCGCCGTCGGCCTGTCGCGCCAGCTTTACGGCCTGACCATTGCGACCGAACGCCCGGGGCACCGGATGATGGAAACCTGGCATCCGCTGGGGGTGGTCGGCGTCATCTCGGCCTTCAACTTCCCGGTCGCGGTCTGGTCCTGGAACACGGCGCTGGCGCTGGTCTGCGGCAATCCGGTGGTGTGGAAGCCGTCGGAAAAGACCCCGCTGACCGCGCTGGCCTGCCAGGCGGTGCTGGACAAGGCGCTGGCGCGGTTCGGCGATGCCCCGGCGGATCTGAGCCAGGTGCTGATCGGCGGCGCCGATGTCGGCGCGGCGCTGGTCGCGCACAAGGGCGTGGCGCTGATCTCGGCCACCGGGTCCACCCGCATGGGCCGGCAGGTCGGGCCGGCGGTCGCGGCGCGGTTCGGGCGCACGATCCTGGAACTTGGCGGCAACAATGCCGGCATCGTCTGCCCTTCGGCCGATCTCGATATGGCGCTGCGGGCGATTGCCTTTGGCGCGATGGGCACCGCGGGCCAGCGCTGCACCACGATGCGGCGGCTGTTCGTGCATGACTCTGTCTATGACGCGCTGGTGCCGCGGCTGATCAAGGCCTATGGGTCGGTGTCGGTCGGCAACCCCTTGGAAACGCAGGCGCTTGTCGGCCCGCTGGTCGATGGCGCGGCCTTTGATGCGATGCAGGTGGCGCTGGAGGCGGCCCGCGCGGCGGGCGGCACCGTGCATGGCGGCGAGCGGGTGAGCGTCGGAACCGACGCCGCTTTCTACGCGCGGCCGGCTTTGGTGGAAATGCCGGACCAGTTGGGGCCGGTGTTGGAGGAGACCTTCGCGCCGATCCTTTACGTGATGAAATTCAGTGACTTCGAAGGCGTTCTTCACAAACATAATGAAGTTGGCGCCGGCCTCTCCTCCTCAATCTTCACCACTGACCTGCGCGAGATGGAAACCTTCCTCTCGGCCGCGGGATCCGATTGTGGGATCGCCAATGTGAACATCGGCACCTCGGGCGCGGAAATCGGCGGGGCCTTTGGCGGAGAGAAGGAAACTGGCGGCGGGCGCGAGAGCGGCTCGGACGCCTGGAAGGGCTACATGCGCCGCGCCACCAACACCATCAACTACTCGCGCGCGCTGCCGCTGGCGCAAGGCGTGGTCTTCGACATCGACTGACGCCGGCTTGCGGGACCGGCGCCCGATCGGGGTTGCTCCTTGCCGCCCCTTTTTGGATAACTGCCGTGCAGACAGCCTGTGTCGGTCGCCTCGAGTCTGCGGCGGGGGCCGACAACTGAAGGTTGAAATGCGGGGTGGCATCATGCGCAGATTGCGGCGATACCATGAAGCTGCATGAAGGAGCGCGGCCAGGTTGACAGATCACGGCGCCTTGGCAGAACCCGGGGGCGCGGCGGAAGCCGAGCCGCGGCGCGGCGGCGTGGGTGCCTGGCTTGCCGGGACCGTGGCGCTGGCGCTGGCCTATGCGCTTGGCGGCTGGACCGGAACCACGCTGGCGGTGCCGCCGGGCTATGCCACGATCATCTGGCCCGCCTCGGGCATCGCGCTGGCGGCGCTGCTGCTGGCCGGTCGGCGACTGTGGCCAGGGGTGTTCCTGGGGTCCTTCCTGATCAACTGCCATATCGGCGGGGTGTTCGAGCGCGCCTTCGATCCGGCGGGCCTGGTGATACCGGGGCTGATCGCCATCGGTGCCCTGCTGCAAGCCCTGCTGGCCACCACGCTGGTCCGGCGACGGTTCGGCCGGCCGCTGGGGCTTGGCTCGGTGAACGACGTGCTGGGGCTGGTGCTGATCCTTGGCCCCGTCGGCTGCCTCGTCTCGGCCTCGTTCGGGACTGGCGCCTTGTGGCTGATGGGCCGGCTGCCAGCCGGATCTGTGTTCCAGAACTGGCAGACCTGGTGGCTGGGCGATCTTTTCGGGGTGCTGATCGTGGTGCCGCTTGTGCTGTTCGCGCCCTGGTGGCAGCGGCCCCCGATCCTGTGGCGCGGGCACTCTGTCGCGCGGATGAGCGTGATGGGCCTTTTGCTGGTCTCGCTCTGCCTCGGCGCGACCTTTTACGCCTGGGCCACCCTCAGCCATGTGCTGTATCAGCGCAATACGGCGTCCTTTACCGCGCTGGTCGATGACACCACGCGCCTGCTGCGCCACCGCCTGCAATCCTATGCCCATATCCTGGATGCCGGATCGGGCCTGCTGGCCGCCTCCAACCGGATGGAGGCGGTGGAGTGGCGGCGCTTCGTGACCGAGTTGGACATTACCGAGACGCTGCCGGGCCTGTCCGGCCTCGGGCTGATCATGCCGGTGGCGGCCGCGGATGTGCCTGCCTTCGAGGCGGCGTCCCGCGCCGATCTGGGCCAGCCCTTCGAGGTGCATCCCGATACCGGTCTGCCCGAGCGGCTGGTGGTGCGCTATGTCGAACCGCTGGAGACGAACCGCGCGGCGCTTGGCATCGACCTTGGGTTCGAGCAGGGGCGGCGGGCGGCGGCGTTGCAGGCCCGGGATACTGGCGACACCACGATCTCGGCGCCGATCACGCTGGTGCAGGACGCGAATTCCGGGCCGGGCTTCGTGATGCTGCGGCCGGTCTATCGCGGCGGCGGCGTGCCGGTGACGCTGGCCTCCAAGCGCTCATCCTTTGCGGGCTGGATCTATGCGCCTTTCGTGGCAGAGACGTTCTTCCGTGCTGCGCTTGGCGACGACGCGCTTCGGCTGGCGCTGACAGTGGCGGACGAGGCCGCGACCGGGGCGGAGCAGCAGGTGTTCCGCAGCGACCCGAACGCCGGCGCAAGCCCCCCGGGCTTTTCCGAACAGCGCATCTTGCCGATCTATGGCCGCGAATGGCAGCTGTCCTATGCCAGCACCCCCGCCTTCGATGCCAGCGTGGCGCGCGGCGAGCCGGTACTGGTGCTGCTGGTCGGCTTCGCGCTCAGCGGGCTGATCGGCACGCTGCTGTCGGTGGTGCTGCGGCGCGCCGAGATCGTGACCGAGCAAGTGGAAATCAAGACCCGCGAGCTGGCGACGCAAGAGGAGCATACCCGCTCGATCATCGACACGGCGATGGTCGGGATCTTGCTGCTGGACGCCGGCGGGCGGATCCTGGCGCTGAACCGCGCCGCCGAGCCGATCTTCGGCGCCGCGCCCGCCGATCTCCTGGGCCGGCCGCTGACCGATCTGGTGCCGATCGAATCCATCGCCCGGCTGTGGCTGCCCTCGGCCGCCGACACCGCCGCACTGTCGCCGCAGGGCCGGCGCTTCCGAATCCCGCGCGAGGGCGGGCAGGATGTCTATGTCGAGATCCAGCTGAACAGCTGGCGCACCGATGACGGGCAAAGCCGTTTCACCGCGATCATCCGCGACATCACCGTGCGCCAGCTGGCCGAGATGCGGCTGCAACAGGCCGAACGCCGCTGGAACATGGCGCTGACCGGCGCCCATATCGCGGTGTTCGACGTGAACCTGATCGAACGCAGCCAGATCGTGTCGGACAACTGGCTGACGCTGATGGGATACCCGCCCTATGCCGATGGGTCCTCGCTGAACATCCGGAGGATCTGGGAGGAGGGAGTTCACCCTGAGGACCGGCCGATTGTGGCGGCGGCCGATCTGGCCTGCATCTCGGGCCAGACCGAGCGCTCGGTGACCGAATACCGGGTGCGGTTGCCCGATGGCAGCCAGCGCTGGATGCGGTCCGAGGCGCTGGTGCCCGAACGCGACGCCGATGGCACCGCGCTTAGGCTATTGGGGGTGCAGATCGACGTGACCGAGTTGAAGGGCGCGCTCGAGGCCCTGCGCCGCAGCGAGGCGCAGTTCCGCTCGGTGATCGACCTCGCGCCGGTGGGGATGGCCCTCCTGGACCGCGACGGCCGTTTCGTGCAGGTGAACGGGGCACTGTGCCGCTTTTCCGGCTATGGCGAGGAGGAGCTGTGCGGCAGCCTGCTGGGCGACCTTGCCGCGCCCGACACCGCCGCGCTCGACCCTGCGGTGATGTCGCGGCTGCTGGAGGGCTCGCTGGGCGTCCATCAGTCGGAATACGCCTATCTGCGCCGTGACGGCCGCATGGTCTGGGGCCTTCTGAGCATCTCGCTGACGGGCGGAGAGCCCGGCGATGCGGCGGTGTTCATCGCGCAGATCCAGGACATCACCGACCGCAAGGAGATGGAGCAGATCAAGAGCGATTTCGTCGCCACTGTCAGCCACGAGCTGCGCACGCCGCTGACCTCGATCAAGGGCGCGCTGGGGCTGGTTCTGGGCTCGATGGCCGCAGACCTGCCGCCGCAGGCCGAACGGCTGCTGTCGATCGGCCAGAAGAACTGCGACCGGCTGATCACGCTGGTGAACGACATTCTCGACCTTGAAAAGATCTCGTCGGGCCAGTCCCGCTTTACCTTCGTCGAGGCCGATATCGGCGCGCTGGTGGAGCAGAGCCTGGCCGCGACGCAGCCCTTTGCCGCCGACCTTGGCGTGACGCTGATCGCCACCGATCTGGATGGCAGCCTGCGCGCGCTGGTCGATGTCGACCGCTTCCAGCAGGTGATGGCCAACCTTCTGTCCAACGCCGCGAAATTCTCGCCCCGCGGTGGCACGGTCGAGGTGGGCGTCGCGCGCGATGGCGGGCAGGTGCGGGTGACGGTCACCGACCGCGGCGCCGGCATCCCGGCCGATTTCCGCGACCGGATCTTCTTGCCGTTCTCGCAGGCCGACAGCTCCTCGACCCGGGCGAAGGGAGGCACGGGCCTCGGCCTCAACATCTCGCGCCAGATCGTGGAGCGGATGGACGGCGGTATCGGCTTTGACAGCGCGCCGGGCGAGACCGTGTTCTGGTTCGTGCTGCCGCTGTCGAGTGTGCCGCCCGCCCTGCCCGAAGACCCGGGGGCGCAGCCCGCCGCGGCAGAGCGCCCGGACCATGTGCCGGTGATCTTGCATGTCGAGGATGACGGCGATTTCGCCGAGGTGTTCCGGTCCGCCTTTGGCGAACGGGCCGAGGTGCTGGGGGCGGCGAACCTTGCCGAGGCGCGGCGCCTGCTGCGCGAGCGCCATTTCGACCTGATCGTGATCGACTGGGAATTGCCCGATGGCAGCGGCGTCGCTCTGCTCGACCAGATCGACCAGCAGCAGCGCGGCGTGCCGGTTTACGGGCTGAGCGCGCGCGACCAGCCGGCGGTCGATCCGCGGATCTTGCGCCACATCACCAAGTCGCGGGCGCGCCTCGACAAGCTGGTGGCCGACTTCCTTGAGGCCGCCGCCTGACTGACCTTGCGGAAGCGGTCGCCGATCTGACCGAACGGGCGGCTGGCGCATCCTGTCTGCCTCTATTTCGCCGTAAAGGGGGGGCAGCTTGCCCGAATAAGCACCAGATTCGGTCCAGAATTCGCCCACGATGTTCGGCACGCTCTGATCTTGAGCAGCTATCCCTATTCTGGGCGCTGCGGGACAGGGAGTGGCGGGCCGCAAGGTTCCGCTTCTGGGCAGGTCTAGAAGGACGGGCCCTCAGGGCACGAGGCAGGGTGGGCGTATGTTTGATCTGAGCGCAGTGGGCCGAGCTTTCCCAGCCTCCACGACTCCGCTGGCCCTGCTCGGGCTGGCGCTGCTGGCGGCGAGCCTTGTCATAGTGCTCATGCGCAGCAAGCACCGCTTCGGCATCTTGCACGGCCAGATGGAACGCTATCGGGCCGCGGTGAACGAGCATTGCATGGTCAATATCACCGATGCCTCGGGCATGATCACCGATGTGAACGACAGGTTCCTGCAGGTCACCGGCCTGACCCGCGACGAGGCTGTCGGCAAGCATGTGCAGGACCTGCCGGCGCTGCTCAACGAGCCAGGCCGGACCGAGCAGATCAAGTCACTCGTCTGTGCCGGAAAATCTTGGTCTGGGGAAACTGCCTGGCGGCAGTCCGGCGGCAAGCTGTGCTGGACCCATTCCACACTGATGCCGGTGGTGAACCGGCGCGGGAACGTGGCCGAAATCTTTGCGATCCGCACCGACATCACCGCCGTCAAGATGGCCGATGCCGAGACCCAGCTGCGCGCTACGCTGGACCTGCTGCAAGACGAGGTCTGGATGTTCTCGCCAGGCGATCTGCGTTTCATCTACCTCAACCGCAAGGCCATCACCCGGCTGGGCTGGGAGGGGCAGTGCTACGAGGGCCGCACCCTGGCCGATGTCGGCTGGATGGCCGATCTTCGCCATGTCGGCCGCGATCTGCACCGTCTGAACAGCGGCGAGGAAAGCGCGCTGACCTACGAGCTGCAGGACCGCGAGGACCGCACGCTGGAGATCACGCTGCAACTGGTTGCCCCGGCGGGCAACCCGGCACGTTATGTGGCCGTCCTGCGCGACATCACCGAGCGGCAGGCTGCGGCTCGGGCCAAATCGCAGTTCGTGGCGATGGTCAGCCATGAGTTGCGCACGCCGCTGACCTCGATCAAGGGCGGGCTCGGGCTGCTGACGATGACGGCGGCCGCCGAAATGTCGGAACGCTCGCGGTCCATCCTGACCATCGCGCAGCGCAACACCGACCGGCTGATCGTGCTGATCAACGACATTCTTGACCTGGAAAAGATCGACGCGGGGATGATGGACTTCCGCATGGAGCATACCGACCTGACGGGGGTGATCCGCGAGGCCATCGAGATGAACGGCGGCTATGGCGCGCAGTTCGGGGTGCAGTTCCTGGGCGTCGGGCTCGACCGGCCGGTTATGGTCGATTGCAGCCCGGAGCGGTTGTTGCAGGTGCTGACCAACCTGATGTCGAATGCCGCGAAATTCTCCAAGCCCGGCGATGCGGTGCAGGTGGGGCTGACGGACCTTGGCAGCAAGATACGGATTTTCGTCAAGGACCATGGCGCAGGCATCCCGCTGGAAGCGCAGCCGCGGATCCTTGAACGCTTCACCCAAGCCGACAGTTCGGACCGGCGCAAGGTGGGCGGGTCGGGCCTTGGCCTCAGCATCGTGAAGGCCATCGTCGAGCGCCATGGCGCCGAGATCCGCTTTGACAGCCGCCCGGGGCAGGGCAGCGAGTTCTACTTTGATCTGGAGCGGCACAGCGCGCGCAACGTCGCCTGACCCGGCCCGCGCTGCCGCGCAGCATTGACGTTTTCCGCCCGGCCCTGCATCTGCGGGGTGCAGACTTTTCCGCATCCGGCAGCAGCCGGCGACAGGATGACAAGCCGATGACCCAGCTTCGCAAGATCCTTCACGTCGAGGACGATGTCGACATCCAGGAGATCGCCGCCATCGCGCTGGAGGCGGTCGGCGGGTTCGAGATCGTGCAGTTCACCTCGGGCGCAGACGCCATTGCGGCGGCGCAGGGCCACGCGCCCGACCTGTTCTTGCTGGATGTGATGATGCCCGGGCTTGGCGGTGAAGAGACGCTGCTGGCGCTGCGCGCGCTGCCGGGCCTCGGCGAGGTGCCGGCGATCTTCATGACCGCCAAGGCACTGGAGGCGGATGTGCGGGCGCTGTGCGATCTGGGCGCGCTTGGAGTGATCACCAAGCCCTTCGATCCGATGAGCCTTGCCGGCGAGATCAAGACGCTGTGGCGCGCCTCTGGCCGGCCCTGATCCGCGCCCCGGTCAACGCCCCGCCTCGGCCAGGATCAGCGCCATCTCTCCCAACATGTCATCGGCCAGCGAGACCACCATCCGCACGGTCGTCGGTGGCTCGCTGCGGTCGATGTAATCCGTCGCGGCAAGCTCCACGCGCTGGCTGAGCATCCCCAGATCGGCGAAGCCAAGCGTTGCGGCCACACCCACCGTCTTGTGGGCGGCAAAGCAGATCGCGCGCACGGCGCCCACGCGATCTGCCTCGGGCAAGGTGCCCGCTTCAAGACTGTCGCGCAGCGCCTCGCACTCTGTCATCCGGATCTCGAGAACGTCGAGGAAGCGAATGCGCAGCGCCGACAGCCGGTTCGCGATCATGCTGCGGGTATCTAGGGACACAGAGTCACGTTCCACGGGCACTCTCCACGACTTCCCCTAAGGTTAACCCGGGTCAGTCGCGCCATCAAGCCAGTCTGAACTGGCTCCAATGCTCGCCCGACCGCCCGTCTTCCGCCTTCGGCGCATCCTGCTCGGCATTCTCGATGGCCACATACAGCGCATCGACAGCCCCGCGCCCCGCCCGCACCAGCCCGACCCGCACCGGTGAGCCGACGCGCAGACGGAACTTGAGCGGCACGCCGCGGCTGTTGGTCAGCGCCATCTCCTCGACGATCAGGTTGGCCGTGCCCTCGATCACCTCAAGGTCCAGCGCGCCGCGGCCATGCGCGACACAGACATAGACCCCGTTGCCGGCATAGGACACGAAGCGCTCATGCGAGCGCAGGGCAGTGGAGACCGCCTCGGCCACGTCGGTCAGCAGGTAGCGGAAGTCGATGGGCGAGGTCGAGGCATAGATCGTCTCGATGCCGACGATCTTGAAGGCGAAGATCGAGGTGGCGAACAGCCCGCTGCGCGACAGCTGCAGCAGGTAGTTTTCCAGCGCCTGCAGGTCGATCACCGCATCCACGTCGGGGATCGAGATCGGCTCGTTCAGGTCGACGAACCGTTCCCGCTCCAGTTGCGCGCGCAGCGTGGCGACGGCCGAGCGGTTCTCGGTCAGCGCCCGCTCGCTTTCCACCATCTTCGCGGCCAGCCGGATCCGCGCGCCAAGCTCGACCGGATCGAACGGCTTGGTCACATAGTCGGTGGCGCCGGCAGAAAAGGCACGGTCGATATAGGACTTTTGCGACATTGCGGTGATCATCACGATCGGCGCCGCGGCATAGATCGGGTTGCGGCGGATCGCGCGGCACAGATCAATGCCATCGACTTCGGGCATCTGGATATCCAGCAGGAAACAGTCGAACGGGATCCGCGCGGCGGCGATATGCTCGAGTGCCTGCGCGGCAGAGCTTGCCACCGTCAGATCCGCAAAGCCCGCTGCGCCAAGGCTGGCCGACAGCAGCTCCAGGATCATCTCGTCATCATCGACAGCCAGAATGCGCATTTCTCGACCTTCCTTGTCCGGGACACAAATCGTCCGGGCCCGGCGGCAGGCCCGGCCGGATCCATGTCCCGCCTGTTCTTCATCCTCAGATTGAGCGGCGATTGGGGCGACATTGTGACGTTGATGATGAATCGTCGTGGCTTTGCAAAGGCATGTCCCGGATCGTCGGTCGCAATGGCGCAGAGCGCCTGTCGGCTCAGCTTAAACGAATCTTCAGCCAGTGGCGAGAGGCTCGACCCCGACGGGCGCGCCGAGGGCCGGCCGTCATCGATTCGCCCCGCGCCCGACGCGCGCCCCAGCCGGAGACGCCGCCGAATGACTTCGCAGACCCGCGTGCTGATCGTCGATGACAGCCCGACGATCCGCAACCTGATCCGCCGCCGGCTCGATGGCGACCCGCGCATCCTTGTGGTGGGCGAGGCGTCGGACCCGTTCGATGCGCGCGAAAAGATCAAGTCGCTGCGCCCCGACGTGTTGACGCTGGATGTGGAAATGCCGCGGATGAACGGGCTCGAATTTCTGGAAAAGCTGATGCGGCTGCGCCCGATGCCGGTGGTGATGATCTCGACCGAGACCCATCGCGGATCCGCCGCCGCCATCGAGGCGCTGGCGCTTGGCGCGATCGAATGCATCGGCAAGCCAGCCGCCGACCGCCTGCCCGAAGGCTTCCTGCACCTTGCCGATCTGCTGGTCGTCGCGGCCCGGGCCCGCGTGCGAGAGCCGGGCCCCCGCACCATTGCCGCCCCGCCCGGCGATTTCCGCTGGAACGGCCGCTATGTTCTCATCGGCTCCTCCACCGGCGGGGTCGATGCGCTGGAAACCGTGCTGACAGGCTTTCCGCGCGACTGCCCGCCGACCCTCATCACCCAGCACATGCCCGAGGGGTTCCTCGCCAGTTTCGCGCAGCGCCTTGCGCCGCGGATCGCGCCGAAGATCGCATTGGCCTCGGAGGGCGCGCCGCTGCTTGCGGGTCAGGTCTATCTGGCCCCGGGCGGAAACGCGCATCTGACTCTGATCCCCGGCGAGCAGCCACGTTGTCGGCTTCTGGCGGGCGACAAGCGCAGCGGTCATCGCCCCTCGGTCGATGTGCTGTTCGAAAGCGCCCGGCCGATCGCGCCCCGCTGTGTCGCGGTGATCCTGACCGGGATGGGCCGCGACGGGGCCGAGGGCATGGCGGCGCTGCGTGAGAGCGGCGCCCGCACCTTCGCACAGGACGAAGCGACCTCGGTGGTCTTCGGCATGCCCCGGGTCGCCCTTGAGATCGGCGCCGCCGAACGGGCGGTGCCGCTGGGGCGGATCGCCGGCGAAATCCTCGCCTTGGCCGGCAAGGATGCGGTGGCGCGCGAGAGGATCGCAAGATGACCCATGCCCCGCGTCACGCCGTCGAAGAACGCCCGCGCCACATTACCCAAGGCGAATACGCAGTGGGGGACGGCGCGCATGGCTCGATCAGCACCATCCTCGGCTCCTGCGTCGCCACCTGCCTCTATGATCCCGCCGGCAGATTTGGCGGCATGAACCATTTCCTGCTGCCCGAAGGCACCGGATCTGGCGCGCCGGCGGCGAGTTTCGGCATCAACGCGATGGAGCTGCTGATCAACGCATTGATCAAGGCCGGGGCGCAGCGCTCTCGCCTGCAGGCCAAGGTATTCGGCGGCGCCCGGATGATCGCCGGCCTGTCGGATGTCGGCGCACGCAATGCCGAATTCGTGATGGATTTCCTGCGCCGCGAGGGGATCGCCTGCACCGGCCAGAGCCTTGGCGGAACCCAGGCGCGCCGGGTGCAGTTCTGGCCCGCCGAGGGCCGCGCGCGCCAGAAATTGCTGGGCGAGGCAATGGTGATCGAGACGGTGCCGGCTGCCAAGCCCGGCAATGAGGTGGAGCTGTTCTGACCGCGCCCGAGGGCGTCGGCGCCCGCAACGGCAACGTCGTGCTGGATCTCCGGCGACCCATCAACCTGCGGCGGCATCGAGGGCGCCCCGGGGGCAGCTCCGGCCCGCCGAGGGCGGCGCGCGCCAGAACGCGGCACGGGGATCGCAGGGCCGCGAGCCCCTCCCGCGTGCCGCGGGGCACGGCCTGGCGCGCCGGCGGGTGCTTTTGCAGATCACCGGGCGCGCAAACGTCCTCTCCCACAGGCGTGCAAACGCCGCGCAACGCCGTGCGGACCCGTGCGCGTGATGCAAACGCATTCTTTGGACTGGGTCCGAGATCTCCTTCCCGCGCCCGAAACCGCTTCAGGAGCTGCATCACAGCGCCTGGCGCAAGCGAGTGCAGAGGCACTGCGCTCGCAGTTCTGCGACCAGACCCACGGCTTGAGCGAGCGCCAGCCGGGCGCAGAGGCGTCCTGCGCCGATTCACCGCCGCCACGCGGCGCCGTTCCACCGTCCCGGTCCCGGCGCGCATGGCGAGAACCACCCAGGCTGCCAGATATCGGGGATCTTCTTGCGTGCCCCCAAGTGCTGCCCCACAGCGCCTGGCGCAGCCGAGTGCAGAGGCGCGGCGGTCGCAGTTCTGCGACAAGACCCACGGCTTGAGCGAGCGCCAGCCGGGTGCAGAGGCGCCTGGGCCGATCCACAGCCGCCACGCGGCGCCTTTCCAGAGTCCCGGTCCGAGCGCGCGTTGCGAGTACCCCCCGGCCGCCAGATCCTGGCGATCTCCTTGGCGTGCCCCACGGTGCCCTCAAGCGCTGCCCCAGAACACTTGGCGCAGCCGGATGCAAAGGCCCTGCGCGCACGGCGCGCCTCGGACTTCCGAACCCCGCGGATTTCCAGCGTCCGGGGGCGATTGCGCGTCGCACATGCCCTCACGGCTGTTCCACTGTCCTCAGGCGGATCGTGATCTGCGGGCAGGGTGCCTTGTGACGGGGTGGCAGAGCACCCGTCTTGGGCGTCAGGGCGTCAGGGCGTCGGACCCGGCCTCAAAACCACATGATCTCGCCCTGGGTGTCTGGCTGGCGCATCGCGGGAGGCGCCCCGGGCGCGAGGTTGGTCACCAGCTCATGCAGGCGCAACCGCGACAGGATTGGCACCGCATGCAGGCGCACATTCGGCGGCATCTCGCCCGAGACGGCCGCCATCAGCCGCCCCAGATCCTCGAGGCTCTGGGTGATGCGGTCGATTCCTTGCAGCCCGCGGATTGCCTCGATATCGGTGTGCTCGGCGAAATGACACAGCGACAGCGCGGTCTGCACCCCGGCCGAGAGCTGGGCGAGGGTGTCAAGCTCATCGGCGACGCGCTGCGCCAGCGCATCCAGCGGCATGTCGCGATGCGCAAGGCCTGCCGCGACTGCGCAGCCGGGCCCTGCGGCGCCTTGGGTCGCGGACTGCGCAGAGGCACCGCGAGAGCGCGGGGAGGGGAGAGGTTTCACAGCCGCCCCACAACCGCTTCGATGCAGCTGCGCAGCTCTGGTGGCAAGAAGGGTTTCTTGAGGAAATTGTTCATGCCGAGCCGGCGCCCGGTCTCGACCAGTTCGCGGTCGGCGCGGCCCGTGATCAGGATGAAGCCCACCCCCTTTGTGCGGGGATTCCCGCGCAGCGCCTGCAGCAGTTGCAGCCCGTCCATCCCAGGCATGTTGTAGTCGGAAATCACCAGATGCACCGGCGCCTTCTCGATTGCGGCCAGGGCGCCGGGGCCGTCGCTGGCATAGCCGACCTGACGGATACCCATCGCATCGAGCGCCTGGGTGATGAGACCGCGGCTGGTGGACATGTCATCCACCACCATGATCCGCAACTGATCCCTGAGTGCCATGCCTTGCCCCTTGCTATTTGTGTTCTGCCGCAGGCGGCAGGCGGTAGGTGGTGATGCCGGCGGTGACGAAACGCGAGTGCGGCGCGACGGGAACCCGCTCGGAATGACCGACGAACAGCCAGCCGCCCGGCGCCAGCGCCTCTGCAAAGCGATGCCAGAGCCGATCCTGCGTCTCGGCGTCGAAGTAGATCACCACATTGCGGCAGAAGATCGCGTCGAAGGGTGCGCGCATCGGCCAGGGCGCGTGCAGGTTCAACTCGTGAAAGCTGACCAGAGCCTGCGCCGCGGGAATCAGCCTGAACTGCCCGCCCGCCGTTTCGAAGAAGCGCTTGCGCAATCCCGTATCGACGCCCGATACCATCTGCGCGTCATAGGTGGCGCTTCGGCCCTTCTCCACGACCATCGGGTCGATATCTGTCGCGAGAATCCGCAGGTCATGGTTGGCGGCGTCCGGCATCAGCTCCAGCACCGTCATCGCCATCGACCAGGCTTCCTGCCCGTTCGAACAGCCGGCTGACCACAGCCGCACGCGTCCGCCGGCCCGCGCCTTTGACAGAAGCGGCGGCAAGACCTCGTTGCGCAGGGTCTCGAAATGATGCGACTCGCGGAAGAAATGCGAGACATTGGTGGTCAGCGCCGAGATCATCCGCCGCCGTTCGTCGCGCCCGGCATCGCTTTGGACCAGCGCGAGGTAGCTGTCATAGTCGGGCAGATCGAGCGCGCGCAGGCGTTTGGCCAGCCGCGACTGCACCATGCTGGTCTTGCCGGGCGCGATCACGATCCCGGCCTCGGCATGGGCGATGCGGGCGATCGCGGCCATTTGCGCGCCATCGGGAAGGCTGGCGCCGCCGGAGTGGTGGAAGAGGGTGGTCATGCGGCCTCGGTCTGATAGGTCGGCAGCACGGCCGAGAGGTCGAGCACCCGGATCATCCGGCCATCGACGATGGTCAGCGCCTGCACGAAACTATGCGCGCAATCGGCGGCCAGTTCCGGCGGCGGCTGCAATTCGGTACGGGGCAGCGCGAGGATGTCGGACACGGCATCGACCAGCAGCCCGACGCTCTGCCCGCCGGCATGCACGACGATGATCACGTTGCGGGCGTCCCCTTCGACCGGAGGCATCCCGAGCCGCGAGGCGAGGTCGATCACCGGCAGCACCGTGCCGCGCAGGTTGATGACCCCGCGCATGAAGGGCGGCGAATGGGGCAGCGGGGTCGCGCGGGTCCAGCCGCGGATTTCACGCACCGACATGATGTCGACGCTGTATTCCTGTTCGGCGAGGCGGAAGGACAGCAGTTCGACTTCGGTGCTGGACTGGGATCTGGTCTCGATCATGATGTCATCCTGCAAGGGCCAAGATTGTGTCGGCAGAACGGGTGCGGCCGGTCGCGTTCTCGACAAGGTCGCCCGGGTCGAGGATCAGGGCGATCTGGCCGTCGCCGAGGATGGTGGCGGCGGCGACGCCGGGGATGTTGCCATAGCTGTGCTGCAACCCCTTGATCACCACCTGCCGCTGCTCGAGGATCTCGTCCACGACCAGCGCGGCGCGGCTGCCGTCTTCTTGGGCCGTCAGCAGCACGATGCCGCCCTCGTAGCTGGCCTTGGGGCCGCGATAGGCAAGCTCGGTGCCAAGGTCGTAGAGCGGGACAAAGCCGCCGCGGATGTGGATCACGCTGGTTTCGGGGCCGAGCGAGCGGATGTCATGGGCCGAGAGCGTCGCCGTCTCGACGATGGAGGACAGCGGGATCACCAGCGTCTCGCCGGCGACGCGCACCACCATGCCGTCCAGCACCGCCAGCGTCAGCGGCAGGCTGATCGAGAAGCGGGTGCCCTGGCCACGCTCCGACGTGATGGCGATACGGCCGCCAAGGGCACCGATGGCCTGCTTGACCACATCCATGCCGACCCCGCGGCCCGACAGGGCAGAGATCTGGTTGGCTGTCGAGAAACCCGGCAAGAACAGAAGGTTGTCGATTTCGGCATCGGTCAGCACCGCATCGGGCGCGACCAGCCCCTTGCGGATGGCGATTTCGCGCACCCGGGGCCGGTCGATCCCGGCGCCGTCATCGGCGACCTCGATCACCACGCGTCCCGACCGATGCTGTGCCGAGAGGGTGACGACGCCTTCCTCGGGCTTGCCAGCCTCGCGGCGGCGATCCGGGGTTTCCAGCCCGTGATCGACGGCGTTGCGGATCATGTGGGTCAAGGGGTCGGCGAGGCGCTCGATCACCGTCTTGTCCACCTCGGTGCCTTCTCCCTCGCTGCGCAGCCGCACTTCCTTGCCGACGGCGGCCGAGGCTTCGCGCACGATCCGGGCCATGCGCTGGAACAGCGGCTTGACCGGCTGGGCGCGGATCATCATCACGCTGTCCTGGATGTCGCGGGTCAGCATCATGAAGGCTTCGAGCCCGTTCATCACCGCCGAATTCGCCGGCAGCCCGGCCTCGGTCACGCTTTGTGCGAGCATCGCCTGGTTGATCACCAGCTCGCCCACCAGGTTCACCAGCCGGTCGATGCGGTCGAGATCGACGCGCACGGTGGCGGCCGCCGCTTCGGCAGGGGCTGCCGCGGCGGCGGCCACGGCGGGTGCAGCGAGCCGGTCCGGCGCCGGGTCTGTCGGGCGCTCGGAAGGGAGTGCGATGGGCTGGATCGGCAGGGCGGACGAGGCCGTCGCAGCCGAGGCAAGGGGAGGGACGATGAGGTCCGGCACGAGCGAGAGGCAGGGCGGCGATATGGCAGGGGCGCTGGCGGCCTCCGGCTTGGGCTCGGGCGCTGCAAGCCCAAGCTCTGCGGCCACCTCCTGCGCTTCGGCGATCGTGATTTCGGCCACGTCTTCGACGAAATCGAAGACGGCGCGGATGTCGCTTTCCTCGATCCCGCCGGTCAGCTGCACCGTCCAGCCGAGGCAGGAGGTTTCCGGCATCAGCGCGTCCAGATCGGGCAGGGCCGACAGGTCGCACGTGATGCTGGCGCTGCCCAGCTCGCACAGCGCGCGCAGCAGATGGAAGGTCTCGTTCCCCGAGGCATAGAGCGCATCTAGCGGGCGCAGGCGCACCGTCCAGCAGCGGCCGTCCGCTTCGGCGAGATCGGCGGCATCGCCCAGATCCGGCAGCGCCAGATCGAAGCTGAGGCCCATCGGCGCGAAGGCAACCTCTTCCTCTTCAAGCTCGGGCGCGCGCTCTCCCATCAGCGCCTCGACGGCGATCAGCAGGGTTTCCGAGCCGGGCGGCGAGCCGCTGGCATCGTCGCGGGCAAGGCGCACATGGTCGGCCAGCATGTCGGCGGCCTGGAAGAACAGCTTCATCGCCTCGTGGTCGACGACCAGTCGGCCGCAGCGCAACTCGTCCATCACCGTCTCGAACCGGTGCGCGAAGGCGACCAGCACCGTCAGCCCGAAGGCCCCCGCTCCGCCCTTGATCGAATGGACGGCGCGGAACACCACGTTGATCGTTTCGGTATCCTGCGAGCCATCGCCTTCCAGATGGTCCGCCATCACCGACAGCGCATCTTGCAGGCTTTCCAGCAGTTCCTCGCATTCCACGAAGAACGAGGCGCGGATTTCTGCCATCGGGTCATGTGTCATGCGGCTGTGCCCTCTACCCGGTGACCATCTGCAGCGCCTTGACCAGCTTGGGCGGATCGAAGGGCTTCACGATCCAGCCGGTGGCGCCTGCCGCGCGGGCGCGGGCCTTCAGCTCCGGAGCGCTTTCGGTGGTCAGCACCAGAATCGGGGTGCCGCGATGCCGGTCCTGGCCCCGCACCGCCTCGATGAAGCCAAAGCCGTCGAGCCGGGGCATGTTGATGTCGGAGATGATGGCGTCGGGGGCGATGCCCTCCAGCACCTCGAGCCCGTGCATCCCGTCTTCGGCAAGGTGCAGGGTGAAACCGGCCTCGGTCAGCGCCAGTTTCAGCATGTCGCGGATCGTGCGGCTGTCATCGACGGCGAGGATGGTCAGGCTCATGCCGCGCCCTCCGGTTCGAGTTGGCCCAAGTCAAGCTGGCCCGATTCAAGCTGGGCGGGCGCGAGGCCGAACATCGCCACCGCATCCTCGAAGGCCTGCGAGCGGGGGCTGATGCGCAACGGTTGCCCGGCGGCGCGCCAACTGGCGGCAGCGGCCAGCAGCACCTGCAGGCACAGACCCCCCAGATGGGCGACATTGCCCGCGTCAAGGTCCAGCGCCTGCCCCTTGCGGGCGCGGATCGCCTCGGAGAGCGGGCTGGCCGCCGGCAGGTCGAGCCGGGGCGCAAGCGAGAGCGGCGCGGTCATTGCGCCAGCCCCGCACGATGGTCGCGTGCAATATGATCGGTCGTAGCGTTCACCTTGTCCCCTCCGTCCGTTCGGGTGAGACAAGGCTTAGGGGCGCCGGGTTAAGATAGGTTTGACGGCAGAGTCAGTTTTCCTGCCGCGGGGCTGCGCCCATCCGCTGCGCCAGATAATGGGCGCAGCCAGTCAGCGCGGCGAAGTCATCCTCGATCACAAAGACCGGGAAATCCGCCATCAGCGGGGCAAAGCGGCCCTTGTCGCGGAAGGCCGCCGCAAAACCGAACTCCTCCAGCCAGGGCACCAGCGCGCGGGCCATGCCGCCGATCAGATGCACGCCGCCAAAGGGCAGGTGGATCAGCGCCAGATCGCCCGCGACCGCGCCCAGCATCCGCACTGCGGTGGCCACGGTCTGGCGGGCCCGGTCCTCGCCCGCCTCCAGCGCGGCAAGGATAGCGGCCGAATCACGCGCCCCGGTCTCGCCGGCCTCGCCCGCCAGCCAGGCGTCGATATGGGCGATGCCGCGGCCCGAGAGCACCTCTTCCACGCCCGGAAAGCCATGCCCCCGCGCCACGAAGCGCGACAGCCGCAGATCGGCGTCACCCCGCACCGGCAAGGTGACATGGCCGCATTCTGACGGCACCACCACGCGCCCACCCGGCCCTTCATGCACCGGGGCGGCGTTGAAGCCGGTGCCGACGCCGATCACCAGCTGTGAGCCGCCTGCCTCTGCCGCCGCCGCAATGATCGTGCGATGCGCCCCCGGCGCCAGATGGCCAAGCGCATGGCCCTGCGCCTGCAGGTCGTTGAGCACCGCCACCGTGCGCGCGCCGGTCGCGGCGGCGAGCCCGGCCCCGTCCATCGCCCAGTCAAGGTTGGTCAAGCGGCCGATGCCACCGCGCACCGGGCCCGCGACGGCAACGCAGGCGCCGTCGGGCACGGGGCAGCCCTCATCGGCGCGGAACTGCGCCAGCACCGCATCCAGCCCCGCAAAGCCGGTATTGGTGTAGCGGCGCACCGAATCCGGCATGATCCGCCCGGCCTGCGCCAGCGCGACACGGGTATTGGTGCCACCGACATCGGCAACAAGGCAAAGCGGGGCATCGGTCATCAGGGTCTCCGGGTCAGGGCATCTGCAAGGGCAAGATAGGATGCCTTGGGCCGACGTGACAGGGTATCCCAGTCGACATGCACCAGCCCGAAGCGTTTGTCATAGCCATCGGCCCATTCGTAATTGTCCAGCAGCGACCAGCAGAAGAAGCCTTTCAGGTTCACACCTGCATCTCGCGCCCGGCCCGCCGCGGCCAGATGCGCGTCCATGAAGGCGATGCGCTCGGCGTCATTCACCGCGCCCTCCACGACCCGGTCGGGCCAGGCCATCCCGGTCTCGGTCACGTGGATCGGCAGGTCGCCCACCGCTGCGCCGGTGCGGCGCAGGAACTGCTCAAGCCCGTCCGGGTAGATCTCCCAGCCGGATCCGGTCTTCGGCCCCGGTCCCGGCACCTCGCGTGACGAAGGCCAAGGCTGGCTCGGCGCCGCCTCATGGAAGCGGCGGGTGTAGTAGTTCAGCCCCAACCAGTCCAGCGGCTGCGCGATCTGCGCCATGTCGCCCTGCCAGCCGTGCGGCAGATGCGGCTCCAGCCCCTCCAGCGCCTCGGCGGGGTAGCTGCCCTTGGTGATCGCCTCCAGGAACCAGCGGTTGAAGATCGCGTCCTGCCGGGCCGCCGCGGCGTGGTCCTCGGGCGCGTCACTCGCCGGCGCGCAGACCTCCATGTTCAGCACGATCCCCAGGTCCCGGTGCCCGTCGGCCCGCAGCGCCTGCACGGCCGTGCCATGCGCCAGCAGCACATGATGCATGGCATGGGCGGCGGCGCGGATATCGCGCAGCCCCGGCGCGTGGATGCCGAGGAAGTGCGACAGCCAGGCCACGCACCACGGCTCGTTGACGGTGGCGGTGGCGGTGACACGATCCCCCAGACGGCCCATCACCAGCCGCGCATAATCGGTGAACCAGCCCGCCACATCCGGGTTGGTCCAGCCGCCGCGCATCGCCAGCGCCGACGGCATGTCCCAGTGATACAGCGTCAGCCAGGGCTGCAGCCCCCGCTCCAGCATCCCGTCCACCAGCCGGTCGTAGTAATCCATCCCCTCGGCATTCACCGCGCCGCGCCCCTCGGGCAGCACCCGCGCCCAGTTGACCGAGAAGCGGTAGGCGTCGAAATTGCCGTCCCGCACCAGATCCAGATCCTCGGGCCAGCGGTGGACATGCTCGCAGGCGCGTGCGCCATCCTCGGCGCGGATCACGTTGCCCGGGGTTGCTGCGAAAGTATCCCAATGGCAGGGGCCAGCGCCGCCAAGCGCCGAGCCCTCGATCTGATAGGCCGAGGTTGCGGTGCCGAAGACGAAGTCTTCGGGGAAGTCGCCTCTGCGGAAGCGCATGGTCATCTCCTTTGGGATAGTGCGGCCTGCGCCTGCTGCGGCGCGGGGCCGGTGGACTGCCCGACGACCAGCGTCGCCTCCATCAACCGGCTGCGCGGGGTGCGGTCCGGGTCCGCCACCAGCTCCAGCAGCATCGCCGCCGCCAGCCGCCCCGCCTCGCGCACGGAAGAGCGGGTGGCGGTGAAGATCGGATCGGCCCCGTCGCCATTGCGAAGATAGCCAAGATCGTCGTCATGGGTCACGATCGACACGTCGCGCCCCATCTTCAGCCCGGCATCCTCGATCGCCCGCCGCACGCCGAGGGCCGAGATCATCGAGGCGGTCAGGAAGGCGGTGGGCGGGTCCGGCAGGCGCAGCATCTCGGCCGCCGCCTCATGCCCGTAATTCTCGGTCATCTCCGACGAGCGCATCAGCGCCGGATCGGGTGCCACGCCCCGCGCCAGCAGTGCCGCCTCATAGCCCCGGCGGCGGCGGGCCGCGAAATCCATCTCCTCCAGCCCGTTGACCAGCGCGATGCGCCGATGCCCGAGGTCGAGAAGGAAATCCGTCGCGCGGCGAAAGGCGCGGGTGTTGTTCACGTCCAGCCAGGAATAGGGCAGGGCGACCCCGCTGGCGCGGCCATGCACCACGAAGGGCAACCCCAGTTCCGTCAGCAGCGCGATGCGCGGGTCGTTCAACTCGGGCCCGTGGACCAGGATCCCGTCCACATTCCGCTTGGCGGCGATGTCGCGGTAGGTGCGCGCCTCGCGGTCGTCATCGACCACCGACAGGATCATGTCATAGCCCTTGGCCGCATAGGTTTCACCGGCCCCCGCAATAAAATCGGCAAAGACCGGGTTCACGATCTCATGCCGGGTGGAGACCGGGATCACATGGCCAATTGCCATCGCGCGCCCCGTCGCCAGCCCCTTGGCGCGGGTGCTGGGGCGGTAATGGTGCGCCGCCGCCGCTTCCTGCACCCGTCTGCGCGTCGCCTCGCCGACCTCGGGGTAACCGTTCAGAGCGCGGCTCACCGTGGTCTGCGACAGGCCGAGGATCTGGGACAGTTCCTTGAGGTTCATGCGGATATCCAAAGCGCTTTGGCAGTGATGGCGGAGCGTAAGGCCAGCCTCTTCCCGCGTCAATTCCCCGCAGCTAGCGATTTTTTCTGCACCTGCAAAGGGGTTCTTGCCGGTCCGGCCCCTGCGCGGCGGGGCGTTGACAACTCGCCCGATCCGGGTGATCTTCCGCCAACACCAAAGCGCTTTGGCTGCCATCATGCCCGATGGCCGCGCCCATGCGCACTGTCTGGGAGGATGGAATGAAAGCTGGCCGTTCCGCAGGGCTCGCCCTGCTCGCGCTCACCGCGGTTGCCGCCCCGCTAGGCGCCGCCGCGCAGGATCTGGTCTTCGCCCCGGGCGAGGATCCGCGCTTCGACTGGGCCAGTTACGAGGCATTCAAGCAAGACCTCTCCGGCCAGACGCTCACCCTCTTCGGCCCCTGGCTTGGCCCCGACAAGGAGCTGATCGACAGTGTGGTCGCCTATTTCGCCGCCGCAACCGGCGCCGATGTGCGCTATTCGGGGTCCGACAGCTTCGAGCAGCAGATCGTCATCGACACCGGCGCCGGCAGCCCGCCTGACATCGCCATCTTCCCGCAGCCCGGCCTTGTCGGCGACCTTGCCAGTCGCGGCCATATCACGCCGCTGGGGCAGGAGACCTCCGACTGGGTGCTGGAAAACTATGCCGCCGGCCCGTCCTGGGTGGACCTTGGCACCCATACCGGCCCCGATGGCACGGATGACTTCTACGGCCTCCTCTACAAGGTCGACCTGAAATCGCTGGTCTGGTTCGTGCCTGAGAACTTCGAGGATGCCGGCTACGAGATCCCCGAGACGATGGAAGACCTCAAGGCCCTGACCCAGCAGATCGTGGACGAGGGCGAGACCCCCTGGTGCATCGGCCTCGGGTCAGGCGCCGCCACCGGCTGGCCCGCGACCGACTGGGTCGAGGACCTGATGCTGCGGATCAACACGCCCGAGGATTACGACGCCTGGACCCGAGGGGATCTGCCCTTCGATGACCCGAAGGTCGTCGCCGCCATCGAGGAATTCGGCTGGTTCGTGCGCAACGACGATTTCGTGCAGGGCGGCGCCGGTGCCGTCGCCTCCACCGATTTCCGCGACAGCCCCAAGGGTCTGTTTGCCTCGCCCCCCGGCTGCTACATGCACAAGCAGGCCTCGTTCATCCCCTCCTTCTTCCCCGAGGGCACTGAAGTCGGACTCGATGCCGACTTCTTCTACTTCCCCGCCTATGCCGATCAGGATCTGGGCAAGCCGGTTCTGGGCGGTGGCACCACCTTCGCCATCACCCGCGATACCGAGGCGGCCCGCGCCTTCATGGCATTCCTGCAAACCCCGATCGCGCATGAGGTGTGGATGGCGCAATCGGGCTTCCTGACCCCGCTGAAGACTGCCAACCCCGAGGTCTACGGCGATCCGACCCTGCGCAAAATGGCCGATATCCTGTTGGCCGCCGACACCTTCCGCTTTGACGGATCGGACCTGATGCCGGGCGCGGTCGGGGCTGGCGCCTTCTGGACCGGCATGATCGACTATGCGGGCGGCGCCGATGCCGCCGAGGTCGGCGCGATGATCCGCAAGACCTGGGACTCGCTCAACTAAGGCCCGTTTCAGGAGGTCTGCATGGAACAGCTGGCGCTCGCCTCTGCCACCATCGTCATCGGCATCTTCGGCTGCGTCGCGTGGTTCTGGGGCAGCAACTGGCTGCTGGACCGGGCGCTGCCGCCGCGCGGGGCGAACGCCGGGCGCAATATCGGCCGGGCGGCGCGGGTGCGGCCCTGGCTGTTTCTCGGCCCGGCGCTGCTGGTGCTGGCCGTCTATCTGGTCTGGCCGGTGTTCCTGTCGATCTGGCTGTCGCTGCACGATGCCTCGGGCCAGCGCTTCGTCGGCCTTGGCAACTGGCGTTGGCTGATGGCCGACGGCAAGTTCCGCGAGTCGATGGGCAACAACCTGCTGTGGCTGCTGATCGTGCCCGCCGCCGCCACCTTCTTCGGCCTCATCGCCGCCAGTCTGACCGACCGCCTCCGCTGGGGCAATCTGGCCAAGTCGCTGATCTTCATGCCGATGGCGATCAGCTTCATCGGCGCCTCGGTGATCTGGAAGTTCATCTACGATTTCCGCGGCGAGGGGCAGGCGCAGATCGGCCTCTTGAACGCGGTGGTCGAGGGGTTCGGCGGCGCCCCGCAGACCTGGCTGACGCTGACCCCCTGGAACAACCTGATGCTGATGGCGGTGCTGATCTGGATCCAGACCGGCTTTGCCATGGTGATCCTCTCGGCCGCCCTGCGCGGCATCCCCGAGGAGACGGTGGAGGCGGCGGTGCTGGACGGTGCCTCGCCGCTGCAGATCTTCCTCAAGATCAAGGTGCCGCAGATCTGGGGCACCATCGCCGTGGTCTGGACCACGATCACCATCCTGGTGCTGAAGGTGTTCGATATCGTGCTGGCGATGACCAATGGCCAATGGGGCACGCAGGTGCTGGCGAACCTGATGTTCGACTGGATGTTCCGCGGCAATGACACCGGGCGCGCCTCGGCCGTGGCGCTGGTCATCATGCTGCTGGTCACGCCGATCATGATCTGGAACATCCGCACCGCGCGGCGGGAGGGGATGTGATGGAAGGCATGGCCGGAACGAAATCGCGCCTCACGTGGGCGGTGAACCTTGCGGCGCTGCTGCTGGTGGTTTTGTGGACGATCCCGACGCTTGGGTTGCTGATCTCGTCGTTCCGCGACCGCGACCAGATCGCCGCCTCGGGCTGGTGGAAGGCGGCGCTGCCGGCCGAGCAGAACGAGATCTTCCGCGCCCCGCCCCCCGAAACCGCCGTGCCGGATGGTCCTCTCTGGGTGCTGGACGGCAATGTCTTCGGCGAGGCGGGCGGCAGCGTCGCCGCCTTCGGCCTGTCGGCACGGGAGCCCAAGGCCTTTGCGCCGGGCGAGACCGCGACGGGCCGGGCGGGCGATACGCTCACCGTGGCCGAGGATGGCGCCTTCCGCATCACCTACCCGGAAGCGCCAGAGGCAGGGCGAGGGGATCGCATCTTCGTCACCACCACCACCCCGCCGCGGCTGACGCTGGAGAATTATGAAACCGTCGTCGTCGCCCAGGGGCTGGGGCGGGCGTTCCTCAACACCTTCACCGTGACGATCCCCGCGACGGTGATCCCGATCCTGATCGCCGCCTTTGCCGCCTATGCGCTGGCCTGGATGCGCTTTCCGGGCCGGGCGCTGATCCTTGCCGGCATCGTCGGCCTGCTGGTGGTGCCCTTGCAGATGACGCTGATCCCGCTGCTGCGTCTGCACAACGCCATCGGGCTCGACAAGGGCTATCTGGGCATCTGGCTGGCGCATACCGCCTTCGGCCTGCCAATGGCCGTCTACCTGCTGCGCAACTACATCGCCGGCCTGCCGCGCGAGATCATTGAAAGCGCCCGCGTCGATGGCGCGACCGACTTCGAAATCTTCCGCCGCATCGTCCTGCCGCTGTCTTTTCCGGCATTGGCGAGCTTTGCGATCTTCCAGTTCCTCTGGGTATGGAACGATCTGCTGGTGGCGACCGTTTTTCTGGGCAACGCGCCCGACCAACTGGTGATGACCGGCGTGCTGCGCGAACTCCTCGGCTCGCTCGGGGGCGAATGGGAGATTCTGGCGGCCTCGGCCTTCGTGTCGATCTCGATGCCGCTGCTGGTTTTCTTCGGATTGCAAAGATATCTCGTGCGCGGCCTGCTGGCCGGCTCGGTGAAAGGTGGCTGACATGGACTTCAGGAAAGACGCGGACTGGTGGCGGGGTGCGGTGATCTATCAGATCTACCCCCGCAGCTTTCAGGATGCGAATGGCGACGGCATCGGTGACCTTCTAGGCATCGTCGGCCGCTTGCCGCATATCGCCAGCCTCGGCGCCGATGCGGTCTGGATCAGCCCGTTCTTCCCCTCGCCGATGAAGGATTTCGGCTATGACGTGTCGGACTACCGCGACGTGGACCCGATGTTCGGCAGCCTCGCCGATTTCGACCAGGTGATCGCCACCGCGCATTTCCTGGGGTTGAAGGTGATGATCGACCTCGTGCTGTCGCACACCTCGGACCAGCATCCCTGGTTCAAGGAAAGCCGCAGCAGCCGCGACAACCCCAAGGCCGACTGGTATGTCTGGGCCGACCCCAAGCCCGATGGCACCGTGCCCAACAACTGGCTGTCGATGTTCGGCGGCACCTCGTGGCACTGGGACAGCCGGCGCGAGCAGTATTACCTGCACAACTTCCTGACCAGCCAGCCCGACCTCAACTTCCACTGCGCCGAGGTGCAGGACGCGCTGCTGGACGTGGCGCGCTTCTGGCTGGAGCGGGGGGTGGATGGCTTCCGGCTCGATACCATCAATTTCTACATGCATGACAAGCAGTTGCGGGACAATCCTCCGCTGGCCAAGGAACTGCGCAACGCCAAGACCGCGCCGGCGGTGAACCCCTATAACCACCAGATGCACATCCACGACAAGAACCAGCCGGAAAACATTGAATTCCTTCGGAAACTCCGCGGCCTGATGGCTCCGCACAACGCCGCCGCGGTGGGCGAGGTCGGCGACAGCCAGCGCGGGCTGGAAATCCTGGGCGAATACACCCGCGGCGATGACCGGATGCAGATGTCCTATGCATTCGAGTTCCTGTCGGGCAGCGACCTCACCGCCCAGACCATCGCCGATGTCTTTGCCGAGGTGGACCGCGTCGCCCATGACGGCTGGGTCTGCTGGGCCTTTTCCAACCACGACGTGGTGCGTCACGTCACCCGCTGGAACCTGACGCTGGCCTCGGCGCGGACCTATGCCACGCTGATGACCTGCCTGCGCGGGTCGATCTGCCTCTATCAGGGCGAGGAGCTTGGCCTGCCCGAGGCCGAGGTCGCCTTCGAGGATCTGCAAGATCCCTATGGCATCGAATTCTGGCCCGAGTTCAAGGGCCGCGACGGCAGCCGCACGCCGATGCCCTGGGACGGATCTGCGGTCAATGCCGGCTTCTCACCGGCCAAGCCCTGGCTGCCGGTGCCGTCCTCGCACTACCATCTCGCGGTTTCCACCGCCGAGCAGGACCCCGCCGCGCTGCTGCACCACTACCGCCGCGCGCTGGCCTTCCGCCGCGGCCACCCGGCGCTGCGGGTCGGCGCGATGACCGATGTGACCGTGACCGGCGAGGTGCTCAGCTTCCGCCGCCAGACCGATGCCGAAACCATCCTGTGCTTCTTCAACCTGTCGGACGAACCCGCGACGGTCCCGGTGCCCGAAGGCAACTGGGTGACGATTGCCGGCGAGCTGGGATCGGCCCGGCCCTTGCCCGACCATACGCTGCATCTGGGGTCCTGGCAGGCCAGCATCCTGCTGCTGGATCGGCACCATCCCGAACGCCACCAAGGGGGCCAAGATGGCCGGAGTTGAGCTTCAGGGGATCGGCAAATCCTATGGCGAGGTGGCGGTGCTGCAAGGCATCGACCTTAGCATCGCGGCGGGGGAGTTCGTGGTCTTCGTCGGCCCCTCGGGCTGCGGCAAGTCCACCCTGCTGCGGATGATCGCGGGGCTGGAGCGGATCACCGCGGGCACGCTGCATATCGACGGGCAGGTGGTGAACGACGTGCCGCCCGCGCAGCGTGGCATTGCCATGGTGTTCCAGTCCTACGCGCTCTATCCCCACATGACGGTGCGCGAGAACATGGAATTCGCGCTGAAGATCGCGCGGAAATCCAAGGCGGAAATCGCGGCGGCGGTCGACAACGCCGCCCGCATCCTGCAACTGACGCCGTACCTCGACCGTCTGCCCAAGGCGCTGTCGGGCGGCCAGCGCCAGCGCGTCGCCATCGGCCGCGCCATCGTCCGCGACCCCAAGGTGTTCCTGTTCGACGAGCCCTTGTCGAACCTCGACGCCGCGCTGCGGGTGGCGACGCGGATCGAGATCGCGCAGCTGAAGGAACGGCTGCCGGGCCGCACCATGATCTACGTCACCCATGACCAGATCGAGGCGATGACGCTGGCCGACCGCATCGTGGTGCTGAACGCCGGCGGCATCGCCCAGGTCGGCACGCCGCTGGACCTCTATGACCGCCCCGACAACGAGTTCGTCGCGCAATTCATCGGATCGCCTGCCATGAACCTGCTGCCCGCCACGCTGGTGGGCACAGGGGCGACAAGCCGCGTGCAACTGCCGGGCGGCGCCGAGGTGACGGTGCCGATTGCGACCGCCGCCGCCTTGCAAGGGCAGGTGGTCAAGCTGGGTGTGCGCCCCGAGCATCTGGACTTCGCCGCGCCGGGTGCCCCCGCCCTGATCGAGGCGCCGGTGGAGGTCGCCGAGAAGCTGGGCGATGTCACCGTGGTCTATGTCACCATGCCGGGCGAGGCAGAGGCGGTCATCGCCAAGCTGCCCGGCACCGCGCCGGTGGCGCGCGGCGCGGTGCTGCGGCTGACCGCCGATCCGGCGCGGATGCACCTGTTCTACGCGGGGAAGAGCCTGCGGCGGGGGTGACTCCCCTCACACCGTTTCCGGCAGCGCCCGCCCGGTCTCGGCCAGTTCCGCCTCCAGCGCCTCGCCCCGGCGACGGAAGCGGCGGGATTTGAGGGTGCGGCCGGCGGCGCGGTGCAGCAGGGCGTTCAGCCATAGTCGGCCGCGCGCGTCCAGAACCTCGCCCAGACGGCGGATATAGGGCGCGTGCTGGCGGCGGGCGCGGTAGGCCTGCCAGAACAGCGCGGGCGTGAAGCTGCCCTCGCAGGCGGCGGTCAAGAGCGGGGCCAGCAGCTCCATCTCTTCCAGCGCGCCGGCCGGGTCGGGGCCGATCCACGGGCAGGGCAGCATGGTGACGAAACCGCGTGTGAACAGGCTCGCATGCATCGCGTCGGGATGGTGCTGGGGGTCATAGATCACATGCACTGGCCCCGCGCCCTCGATCATCTCGGGGGCATAGCCATAGCGGTCGGTGAAGGACAGCCGCCGCTTGGCGCGGAAGCGGTCGTCCCAGCCGGTGACGCGCGGGTCCAGCGTCGCCTGCGGCGCGGCCAGGATCACCGTGGCGCCCGGCGCCGTCACCGCATAGGCGGCGGCGGCATAGCCGCCCATCCCGGCGCCCCAGAACACCACGCGGTCGAAATCCTCGAAGAAGGCGTCATCCACCTGCCGGTCGAAGAAGCGATAGACGGCGCGGTCGCGGTACCAGCTGTCCTCGAAGGCGATCAGGCACAGGCTCGACCAGCCCTTCGCCTTGGCGATCTGGTGGCCAAGCGGCTTATGCCCCGGCCGCGCGCGGATCGAGGCCAGCGTCTCGAAGGTGACCAGCAGCACCGGCCCCTCATCGGAAAACAGCGCGCCGTGGCGTTTGCCAAGCGGCTCGTAATAGCCCTCGTCCTCGCCAAGCGCCTCCAGCGCCTCGATCAGATCGAGGTCGGTCTGATCCGCCAGGTCGAGTGCCATGTCCTGCGCCATCTGCGGGTCGCTCCCTCGTGTCATCGGCTTTGGAGGGCACCGTTCTGGTGCCTTCGCTCGGTCGGTCTTTGCTGAGGGCTATTTCAGCCCTGCAATGGGGCCTTTTCAAGTATGGCGCCGGGGTAAAACTGTGGCGAAGTCGAGCAACTTGCCGTCACTGTGCGGGGCGAGGGCCTAATCCCTGGCAGGTTGCGCCACTGTTTCCGCCGCGCGCCGCGCGTGGTGCAGGAAGATCGCCAGCCGCTCGGGTGACATCGGCCGAGTCGGCGGCGTCAGCAGCAGCCGCCCGAACAGCGCGCGGAACGGCTCGTCGCGCATCAGCGCCGCGAACCGGGCGCTTCGCCAGCGCACGGCGGCGGCGTGCAGCGGCCCCAGCACCCGGTCGGCGCGCAGCTCGGCCAGCAGCGGCGCGGCGCGGGCGGCGGCGGGGGCGATGGAGCGGTCTTCCACCGTGTCGAAATTTCGCTCCACCCAATAGGACATGTCGAAGGTCGAGGCGTCGCGGTTCGCCCGCCCGCGCCCGCATTTGACGATGTAGCTTTCCATTGCGCCAAGTGCGTAGTGGTTCAGCTGATGCGTCCGGTATTGCTGCGACGAGGGCGGGGTATAAAGGCCGATACGGGCATAGCGGGCGGGCAGCGGCGCGCCGGTGCCACCGATCCAGACCTGAGCCGCCAGCCGCTCCGGATCGGGCTGGCGGGGGCGGTGAACCCCCAGCCGTGCATAGCTTTTATCGTTTCGGAACAGCGTCTTGATCATCGAGGCGCGCCAGGGCCAGGCCATGCCGGGCGGGGCGGCGCGGGTGAATTGCGCGGTCACTGGCGCATCCTCGAAGCCGATCACCCCGCCATTGCCGAACAACCGCCAGGTCATCGCGAAGGCGGTCGCCTGCGGGAAGGCGGCCAGCAGCGCATCCAGGCTGCCATCGTCCAGATGGATGGTCACGAACTCGTCGATGTCGATCGGCATCACCCAATCGGCCTCGGCCATCAGGGGGTGACCTTCCGCCGCATTCAGCGCCGCCCATTGCGGACCCTTGGGGAAGGGCCCCGCCTGCGGCACATGGGTCAGCAGCCCCATCGCCTGCAGCCGGTCGAGCATCGCATCGGTGCCATCGCTGCAATCGTTGGAAAACGCCAGCACATCGGTGAAGCCGACGCTGCGATGGAAGGCCAGCCATTCCAGTAGATACGCG
Source organism: Frigidibacter albus (assembly GCF_009908165.1). Taxonomy (GTDB): domain Bacteria; phylum Pseudomonadota; class Alphaproteobacteria; order Rhodobacterales; family Rhodobacteraceae; genus Frigidibacter; species Frigidibacter albus. The sequence goes on along the minus strand of NZ_JAAAUC010000004.1, from coordinate 145,137 downwards.
CCCTCGTCCTTGACCGTCAGGATCGCCAGCCGCCGCATCTGCCCGCCTTCCAGGATATGGCCTTTCAAGATATGGCCTTTGCCTTGCCCGGCCTTGACTTAGGGGGGGCTAATTGGTTTCTGGCACAGGAATACTGCACGCGCGAAGGCGCGCCAATGAAAGATCTGCACCGATGAACGATCAGCCGCCCGAAGACGGCTCCGGCAGCGGCGAGTCCGGCAGCCAGAAGGGCACCATCCTGCGCGCCCGCAATGGCGACGTGATCGGCTATGATGCCAGCGGTCTGGTGATGCGCCTGTCCGACAAGGTGATCGCGGACATTGGCCGTCGCTTGGGTGCGCTGCCCGCAGGCGCGGCGCAGGCGGTGCAGGCCGAGGGGCTGGACCCCTCCGTCCTCGGCGATGTCGATGCCTGGAACCTGCGCCAGACGGGCGAGTGGTATGTGTTCTCGGCCAACCTTCCGGGCGAGCAGGGGGCGCGGCAATATCGCTGCCTCGTCGAGGCCGACAGCGCCGAGGAGCAGGTCAGCATCGTCGCCGATGCGCCGGGCGCGTTGCTGGGGGTCTTCTCCCTCGGCGGGGCGCGGGCGACCAAGGCGCTGCCCCGGGTGCCGCGCTTCCCCTATCACATCCTCGCCCCCGCCGACGATATCGGCGCGGTGGGCATGGGCGGCGTCGAACCCGCCCGCGTCCTGAGCCACCTGAACACCCTGCGCGAGGTCACCCGCGACGCGCTGCTGGCCGAGGTGCTGCTGGCCGACCGCCGCCGCAACCACCGCGCGCTGCCGCTCTATATGGTGCGCGCGGAAACCGATGGCTCGCCCTCCGTCGCCGCGCTGCGCGAGGGGCAGGCGGTGGCGAACCTCCTCACCGCCGCCCGCAGCCTCAAGGCCGCTGCCGACCGCATGGCGAAGCCGGCGCGGATCCTGTGCATCCGGCTCGATTACACGCTGGAGGATGTGCAAAGCGATGCCGTGGCCTTCCGCGATGGGATGCTGGCGCTGCTCGATGAGATCACCGAGGGGGTAGGCAAGATGGGCTTCCACAAGCCGGTCTTCCTCGCCACCTTCGATTGCGGCACGCCGGGCCTGTCCGACCATCCGGCGCTCCGCGCGCAATGGGATCTGGCCTGGAACCATGGCGAGCACGACCTTGTCTTCGCCGCCCCCGGCTATGGCTTCGCGCAGGACAGCTATGGCCGCCCGACGCCCGAGGCGATGCTGCAGATGGCCGAGATGGACGCGCTGGCGGTGACGGCGATCTATGAGGACCGACCCTGGTTCTGCCCGACCTTCCTGCTGGCGGAGCGTGAGGGCGAACGGCTGATCCGCGTCCGCGCCCGCGCGCTTGGCCCGCTGGTGATCGACGCTGCCGACCCGTTCGGCGCAGGCCCCACGGCGGGCTTCCGGCTGGAGGGACAGGGCGCCCCGCACATCACGCAAGTGGCGCTGGCCGAGGATGACCCACAGGATCTGCTGCTGAGCCTCGATGCCCCGGCCACCGATGATCTGCACTTGCTCTACGGCTTCTCTGCCGCCCCGCGGGCTGCGGACGATCCGGCAGCCGCCCATCCCGCCGCCGCAGGCAGCCTGCGCGACGACTGGCAGGGCGCGGCCGAGGACGGAACGCCGCTTCACCGGTGGGCGCTGCCTTGCGCGCTGCCGGTTCATTGAGGGGGGCGCGGACATGCTGATCCTCGACGCCGACCTGCCCGCCGCCGCCCTGCTGGGGGCCGAAGCCCCGGCCCTCGCCGTCGCTGTCACCTCCGTGGGCGGCAGCTGGTATCAGGCGGCGCCCGATTGGGTCACGCTGGACGCAGGCGCCATCACCGAATGGCGCCCGCGCGCGGGGCAGGGGCTGGCGTTGCCCGCGCAGCCCAACCGTGGCAATGGCAAGCTGGACCCGGCGGGCCTGCGCCTGATCCCCGCCACCAATTGCGGCTTCTGCATCGCGGATGCCGCCGCCGATGCCGCGGACTTCTCCTTCGCCGTACTCTGCCGCCCCGGCGCGGAAGAGCTGCGCACCCTGCTGACGCTGAATCTGCAGGGCGCGAAGAACTACCTGTTCCTGTCGCATCAGGCGGGGCAGGTCAGCTTCAAGAGCCAGTCGGAGTCGGGCGAGGTCTCGCTCCCGATGCCCACCGGCACCGACCTCCTCCTCATCGCCGGCTTATCGCGTGGGCGCTTCTTCCTGCGGGCCGGCGGCGAGGTCGCGCAATCGGCCACCCCGCCCGACACCGCCATCACCGGCCCCGCCGACCTGTTCATCGGCTGCCGCAGCCACCGTGAGGGGCTGCCGAAGACGCTTGGCGACGGCCATATCGCGCAGGTGTTCTTCTGGCCCGTCAACATCCTAGACCCCAAGGAACAGGCGGGCGCAGGCCAGCTTGCGGCGCTTGAGGATTACCTGTTCTGGGAGGCCTGACATGGGCTTTTCCCGCCAAACGACCCAGGGCGACAATATCTGCCTGATCTGGATCGACGACATGATCGACGTCGTCACCTGGCGGGACACGTTCGGCCTGACGATCCAGACCCCGCATATCGACCGGCTGATGGCGGAAGGCACCCGCTTTGCCAATGCCTATGCCACGGTGCCGCTCTGTGCGCCCTGCCGGGCAGAGCTGGCCACCGGCCTCTCGCCCTTCGTCAGCGGGCTGGTGGACCTCAACCGCTTCTGGCGCGATGTCTACCCGCCCACCGGCGCCTGGCAATACGACCTGCGCCGCGCGGGCTTTCGCACCTTCCAGACTGGCAAGGTCGATGCCAACTACCGGCTCAGCCCCTATGAATATCACCGCATCCTGTTCCATGTGGAAAAGGGCTGCGCCGACAATTCGCAGCGCTCCAGGGTGATGGATTACCTGCCGCAGGGCCCCGGCATCCGCGGCATCAACCATCCTGATGACGATGGCTCGCAGGACCACGTGTTCTACGACAACATGGTCTCCACCAACGCCATCGCCCATCTGGCCGAGGCGGACCCGGCCCGCCGCCACCTGTTCCAGCTGGGCTTCAAGCACCCGCATTACAACCTCGAATGCCCCGATCGCTTCTACCAGCTCTACGACCCTGCCGCGATCCGCTGGCCGGCCATCGCCGCGCCCGAGGATTACTTCGGCCCGCAGCCGGGGATGGCGGTCTACGAGGCGGCCTATATCGCCAATGGATCCTGGACGCCGGAAAAGAACGGCGACGAGGCCTGGCGGCAGGTGGTGCGCGCCTATTTCGCCGCGATCAGCCATGTCGACCATGAGATCGGCCGCTTCATGGACGCGCTGCGCGCCTCGCCCTTTGGCGGCAATACCACGGTGATCCTGCTGTCGGACAATGGCTTTAACCTTGGCAATCATGACAGCTTCCACAAGATGAGCCAGTGGGACAGCGCCGCCCATGTGCCCTTGGGGATCTGGAACGCGAAGATGGCGGGCGGGGCGGTGGTGGATGTGCCGGTCTCGCTCGGGAATATTCCCAAGACGGTGATGGACCTTGCCGGCCTGCCGCCGCGCCCGGGCTGGACCTCGGGGCAAAGCCTGCTGCCGCTGATCGACCCCAGCTTCGGGGGCTATGACCGCAGCCTCTCGCCGGTGACCTCGGTGTTCGGCACGCTCTCGGTGCGGCCCTCGGTGGAGGGGCTGACCCACCTGCGCTATTTCCGCTACCCCAACGGCGAGGAGCATATCTACGACGTCGTCGCCGACCCCGGCGAGACGCAGAACCTTGTGACCGAAGACCCCGCCCGCGCCCGCCTGCCCGAGATGCGGGACGAGCTGGTGCGCGGCGCGCTGCGGCTGGGGCTTGACCTGCGCGGGCTGGAGAACCCGGCCTGCGGCGTCAATGCGATGATGGCGGTGGATGGGTCGGTGGTGATGGCGGGCGGCATCGGCGACACCAGCTACTGGGCCTATGGCAAGGATGCCGAGAACATCCGCGAAGAGAAGGACGGCGGCACCGATACGCTGTGGTACATGGCCGGCCCCGACGACTATGTGCTGCGCGTGCCGGCCAATGTGGAAAAGGTCCGCATCGCCACCGTGCTGGCCCGCACCGAAGACAGCCCGCATGTGTCCAAACCCGTGCGCATCGTCGCCCATCCCGACAGCCCGATCCACTTCGAGACGTCGGAGCGGGTCAGCGTCGAGGTCCGCGGCAGCCGCGGCGACGATGTGTTCATCGGCGCGCAATATGCCAGCAGCACCTTTCATGGCGGGGCGGGGGATGATGAGTTCATCGCCGTGTCGAACCGCGGATCTGTCCGGCATTTCTTCTATGGCGGGGCGGGCAATGACATCCTGCGCGGCGGATCGGGGCGCGATGTGCTGGATGGCGGCACCGGGGATGACCTGATCATCGGCGGGCCGGAAGGGTCGAACCTGATCCATGGCGGCCACGGCAATGACGTGATCCGCGACGGCAAGGGCAACTCCACCATCCATACCGGGCCGGGCCGCAACCTTGTCACCTCGCAGGGCGGCAATGACACCATCCATGTCGGGCCCGGCGAGAATGACATCACCTGCGGCCCGGGCGAGGTGACGTTCAAGGTCGCCTATGGCGGCGTCACCCGTATCCACGGCTGGCGCGGGGCCTATACGCTCGACCTCTCCACCTGGCCCGATGTGCCGGGCATGGCCCCGCTGCCGGGCGGGGTGCGGGTGCAGCTTGGCCTCTCGGTGGTGGAGGTCATGGGCAAGGACGTGACCGCCGAGACCTTGGCCGAGCGCATCGTGCCGCCGAGTGCCCCCACGCCAGACAGCGGCAAGCGCCGCCGCAAGAAAGGCTGAGCATGGACGAGTTCGAGGACGATCTGGACGAGGACGAAGGCGACGAGGCCCCCAAGCGTCCCGAGGGCGCGCTGAAACCCATCCCCCGCTCGCGCAAGCCGGAGCGGTTTACCGGCACGTCCGACATCTACGCCACCGTCGATTTCCCGCTGAAGAAGCACATCAGCCCGCATGGCCAGGTCACCGCCGTGTCGATGATGAAGGACGAAGGCCCGTATGTCCTCGAATGGATCGCGCATCACCTCGCGGTCGGCTTCACCGATATCCTCGTCTATACCAATGACTGTTCGGACGGCACCGATGACATGCTGATCCGGCTGGAGCAGCTTGGCCTCGCCCATCACCGCCGCAACGATATCCCCGAGGGGATCCGCCCCCAGCCCTCCGCGCTCAGTTACGCGCAGGAAGACCCGGTGGTGCAGGCCGCCGACTGGCTGATGGTGTTCGACGCCGACGAGTTCCTGTCGATCCGCCACGGCGACGGCACGCTGGACGACCTGATCGCCGCGGTGGCGGAGCAAGAGGCGAACGGCATCGTCATCACCTGGCGCATCTTCGGCTCGGGCGGGGTGATCGACTGGTCGCGCGATCCGGTGACCGAGCAATACCTGATGGCAGCCCCCACAACCTGGAACAAGGGCTGGGGCGTGAAGACGCTGTTCAAGTTCGATGCCGACTATTGGAAGCTGGGCATCCACCGCCCCAAGCTGAAGAACAAGGTGATCGACACCGCCTTCCCGGACCATGTGAAATGGCTCACCGGCTCGGGCAAGGTGATGGACGATTATTTCAAGTTCCGCGGCTGGCGGTCAATCACCCGCACCGTGGGCTATGACTGGGTGCAGCTGAACCATTACGCGGTGAAATCGGTGGAAAGCTACGCGATCCGCCGGCTGCGCGGCAACGTCAACAACAAGGCCGACAAGTACAACCCCGACTATTGGGCGCTGCAGGACCGCAACGAGGTGCGCGACGACACGATGCTGCGCTACACGGGCCGGCGCGATGCGATCATCGAGCAGCTGCTGACCGACCCGGTGCTGCACCGCCTGCATTTCGCCGCGCTGGACCGGGTGGAGGCGCGGCTGGCCGAGATCCGCCAGACAGAAGCCTATGCCAACCTGCGCGCCGGGCTGGAGGTGGCCTCGAAAATCCCGATCAGCCAGATCACCGCCAAGCCGCCGCAGGCCCGCGACAAGGAAAAGATCGCGGCGCTGATGTCCGACGTGGAAAAGCGCCGCAATGCCAAGGCCAAGGACGAGCGCAAGGCCGAGCCGAAGGAGCCCGCCGACGTGATGCCGGGCGGGCTCTACCTGCCGGGCCCGTTGGACGCGGCGGAAGACATCGCTCTTGAGTGGACCGCGAACCACATGGTCGAGCTGCCGGCCGACCCGCGCATCTTCACCCCGCAGGCGCTGGCGCTGATCGGGGCAGGACGCTTCGAGCGCGCGCTGGCCCGCCGCCTGCCGGGGCTGCTGCCCCCGCAAGGACGGCTGCTGGACATCGGCGCGGGCTGCGGGTTCCTGCCCGCGCAACTGGCGCGGGCGCGGGGCGGCTTGCAGATCACGCTCATCGAGGATGATCCGGGCCTGCGCGCCACCCTCGCGCGCGTCATAGCCCGCAATGGCCTCGCGGGGCGCGCGGATTTCGTGCTGTCCGATGACGCGCTGCCGGGCGAGGCCCCGGCCACCGCCGCCCTGGTCGCACAGCACCGCCCCGACATCCTCCTCCTCTCCGATCCCCGCCTCGCCGGCGACCCGCTCACCGCCCTCGTGGCGGCGCTGGACCCGCTCCCCGCCATCATCCTCATCACCGGCCGGCTGTTGGAGCATGGCTTCCCCTCCCTCGGCCCCGCCGAGGAGGCGCTGGCACAGCGCGGCTACGCCCCGGCCTTCGGCTTCGAACCCTCGGTCGCGCGCGGTTTCGCACGGGCAGGGGGCGCTGCGCCCGCCTGAATCCCTTGGGCCACACTGCACCCATTTTGAACGAAATGCCCCAAGGGCTCTTTGCTTTTCAAGGCACTGGCCCGTATAGTTTCGCATAACAAAAGGCGGCGGGGACGGCATGGACAACACCAAGGCCAAAGTGGCCGCGATGACGATGTTGCGCGGGGATTACTTCTACCTCGAACGCTGGGTGGAGTATTACGGCCGGCATCTGGGGCGCGAGCATCTCTATGTGCTCAGCCACGGCAACGACCCCGAGCATCGCCGCATCGCCGAGGGCTGCAACGTCATCAACCTGCCCTATGATGCCACCCGCTACAGCTTCAACCAGCGCCGCTGGCAGATGCTGTCGCTGTTCACCTCGGGCTTCACCCGTTACTATAATTGGGTGCTCTGCGGCGATGTCGATGAGATCGTGGCGGTGGACCCGGCGGTTTCGGACAGTCTGTCCGACTACCTGATGCGCTTTGGCGAGGAGAAGGCGCCGCGCGTCATCACCCCCTTCGCCATCGAGCTGGTGCACAACCCCGCGCTGGAGCCTGAGGCGCTGGACGGCCGCAACATCCTCGACGTGCGCCGCATCTTCCGGCTGAACGCCAATTACGCCAAGCCCTGCATCACCCGCAACAAGATCACCTTCGGCCCCGGTGGGCATTTCGCCTCGGAAAAGGAAGGGTATCTGGACCCCGACCTCTACCTCTTCCATCTGCGCTTCGTGGATTACCAGATGACCCATGACCGTCTCGCGGTGCGCAAGGAACAGCGCCATATCCAAAGCGGCGACCTGGCCGAGGTGGAGCGCAAGGTGACCGGCTGGGACACCGCCTGGGACAGCTACCTGGACCTGTCGCGCAAGACCCCGGCCGCGGAAACCGTGGACTTCCCCGAGTTCCGCAAGGAGATGGTCGAGGGCCGCCACCCCAAGAATGACGGCGCGTTCTGGATGATGGGTGGCGGGCGCAGTTCCGAGGTCTATCGCCTGCCCGAACGGTTCGCGGCACTGTTCTGAGCGGGTGAGGGCAGGGGATGGAGCAGCCGGCAGAAACAGACGAGGATGACGGGGCCGCCACGCTGGCGATGCCACCGGTCGCCACGATGGATGCGGCGCCGGGGCTCGATACGTTCCTGCTGGAGGGGGCCGAGGGCAACCTGTGGTTCGAACGCCGCGGCCCGGTGCTGTTCGTCACCTTCGACAACCTCGCCACCCTCGACACGCCCTATCCGCGCCAGCCCTGGATGCATGCCCGCATCGCGTCTCTGGGATATTCGCTGCTGGGGGTGCAAAGCTTCCGCAAGGACTGGTTCCGGCAGGAGAGCGCCCCCTATCTGATCCGCGGCCTGCAACAGCGCGGCTTCTTCGCGCAGTTCGATACCGTGGTGCTGGTCGGCGCCTCGATGGGCGGGTTCGCCGCGCTGAATTTCGCGCCGCTGATCCCCGGCGCGCAGGTGCTGGCCTTCAGCCCGCAATCCACCATGAGCCGCGAGATCTGCCCGTTCGAGAAGCGCTTTTCCCACCCGGTCACGCGGATGAACTGGACCGACCAGCCCTTCCTCGATGCCGCCGCGGCCATCCCCTACGTCCAGAACGCCGTCATCCTCTACGACCCCTTCGTGCCCGAGGACCGGCTGCACGCCGCGCGTCTGAAGGGGCCCGGGGTGCGCTTCCTGCGCCTTGGCCATTCCAGCCATCAGGCGATCCGCACCGTGGTGAAATCCGACGCGTTGCCGCAGATGCTGCGCGAATTTGCCGAAACCGGCGATGTCGGGGCCGAATTCTGGCGCAACCTGCGCCGCCGCAAGGGCCTGCGCACCTGGCGGCGGAACTTCATCGAGACGCTGGCGCAGCGCAATCATCCGCGGCTGCTGCTGCGCGCCTGCGATTACATGCTGGCAGAGGGCAGCTACCTGTTTGCCCACACCGCCCGCCGCAAGCTGCTGGAACAGCACCCGGATCTGGCAAAGGGGAGGGCGCAATGACCCCTTATGACGACCTGCCCCAAAGCAGCTTCTGGCGCCCCGCCGTGGCCGAGCGCGACCCGCTGCAGATCGAGGGGCTGTGGACACCGAAGTTCCGCATCGCCCGGCGCGACCGCATCGTCACCGCGGGCTCGTGCTTTGCGCAGCATATCGGCCGGGCGCTGGCGGCGCGTGGCTATCACTGGCTGGATGCCGAACCCGCGCCCTCCCGCCTGGCCGAGGCTCTGCGCGGCCAGTTCCACTATGGCACCTTCAGCTTCCGCACCGGCAATATCTACACCACCAACATGCTGGCGCAGTGGCTGGACTGGGCATTCGGCGACACGCCCCCGCCCGAGGATCTGTGGGACAAGGACGGCCGCGTCTTCGACCCCTTCCGTCCGGCGGTGGAGCCCGGCGGCTTTGTGACCCGCGAGGAAGCGCTGGCCTCGCGCGCGGCGACGCTTTCCGCGATCCGCCGCGCAGTGACGCAGGCGGATGTCTTCGTCTTCACGCTCGGCCTGACCGAAAGCTGGCAGCATTCGCGCAGCGGCGTGGAATACGCCATCTGCCCGGGCACGGTGGCCGGCAAATTCCGCCCGCGCTATCACCGCTTCGTCAATCAGGGCTATGATGCGGTCCTGTCCCGGATGCGCGATGCGCTGGCGCTGCTGCGCACCCATAACCCCAGGCTGCGGGTGCTGCTGACCGTCTCGCCGGTGCCGCTGACCGCCACCGCCAGCGGCACGCATGTGCTCAATGCGACCAGCTACTCCAAATCGGTGCTGCGCGCCGTGGCGGGGACGCTCGCGCAGGAAGATCCCGGCGTCGATTACTTCCCCTCCTACGAGATCATCACCGGCACCCCGTTCCGCGGCATGTTCTATGCCGGCAACCTGCGCTCGGTCCTGCCCGAGGGTGTGGGCTTCGTCATGGACAGTTTCTTCGCCGATCAGGCGCGGGTGTTCGGCGCGCCGGCCACGGCAGAGCCCACGCCAACGCCCGAAACCCGTGCCGAACGCCAGTCCCGCGAAGAGACCGAACAGGGGGATGCCGAGGCCGCCCTGCACTGTGAAGAGGAGTTGCTGGGTGCCTTTGCCAAGTGATCCGATCCGCCTGTGCATCTTCGGCGACAGCCATATCGCCTGCCTGCGCCATGCGGTGAAGGGGCGCGCGCTGACCGATCCGCCGGTCGATCTGGAGTTCTGGGGCACCGTCGGCCACCGCTTCCACAAGATCAGCCTGCAAGACGGCGCGCTGGTCCCCGATGACGAGACGACCGCGGACCGCTTCGCCGCCGTCAACCTGCACGGCCGCCGGAGGCTGCGCCCCGAGGAGTTCGAGGCGATCCTGTTCATGGGCGCGCGCACCCGGCTGAACATGCTCTTCGCCGAATTCCTGCACCGCGCCCGCCACCCGGACCTGTTCTTGTCCACCGGCGTGCGGCGCGAGATGATCCGCGCGCATCTGACCGACCAGCGCCCCTATGGCTTTGCCCGGGCCTTCGCGGCGCAAGGGGCCGCGCAGATCCTGTTCGCGCCGGTCTCCTTCCCGACCGAGGGGATCAGCACCGAGTATCTGGACAGCTTTCCGGATGCCGTCCACGGCACCGCCGCCGATCGCGCGGCGATCTGGGCGCTGGTGCGCGAGGTGATGGCCGAGGATGGCATCACGCTTCTGCCGCAGGCAGACCGCAGCGTGACCCTTGGCTGCTTTACCGCCGCCGCCTATGCAACGCGCCATGCCGCGACGCGCGGCGACAGCACGCACAAGAACGGGGCATATGGCCGGCTGGTGCTGCGCGGGCTGATGCAGGCGCTTGCGCCGCTTCGTAAAACCGACGAACAGGCGGCATAGGGATGCCGACACATGCCGCGCGCAGCCGGGAAGATCGGCAGCATGAAACCGGACAGGAAGGACGCTTTTGAATGGAACTGAACCGACGCCCGGTTGCCTCGCTGTGGATCGGCGAGCGCCTGCATTACCTCAACCAGCTGTGCCTGAAATCGCATCTGCTGCAGGGGCACCCGACCACGCTCTACTGCACCGATGACGTGAAGAACGCGCCCGAAGGAGTGGAGCTGCGCCCCGCCTCGGACATCATGGAGATCGACATGAAGGTGGTGAAGGAGACCTCGCCCTCGTTCCTGTCGAACGTGTTCCGCTACAAGATGATCAAGAAGACCGGCGCGATCTGGATCGATTGCGATGCCTTCTGCCACCGGCCCTTCCCCGAGGACATGGACTATGTGTTCGGCGGCCACGGCATGATCGGCGCGCTGAACTGCGGCGTGGTCGGCCTGCCGCAGGATTGCGCGCTGATGGACGCGCTGCTGGACTATTACGACAACCTGCCCGCCTATCCCGAGTGGTGGCCGAAACGCCTGCGCAAGAAGATGGACGCGCTGGACCCGTCGGTGCCGCTGTCGATCCGCATCTACGAGGTGGAGCGCACGGCCTTCGGCCCCCAGGCCTTCACCCATTTCGCCAAGAAGACCGGCGATTTCGAGAAAGCGGCCCCGCGCGAGGTGCTCTACCCGGTGCCGTTCCAGCTCAATGACGTGTTCTACGACCCCTATGGAAGGGTCGAGGGGCATTTCACCGATGCCACGCTCTCGGTGCATCTCTACACCAACGGCACCAAGCCCTACTGGCGCAAGAACCCGCCGCTGCCCGGCAGCTATGCCGCGCGGATGTGCGAAGAGGTGGGCATCGACCCTGCTGCCGCACTGGAGGAATAGGCCGCACGGCCCCGGCGCAGCCCGGGGCCGTCATTCCACGGTGAAGAACCAGGGCAGCATCCGCGCGAACTCGGCATTGGTGAACGTCCGCGGCTCCAGATCGAACTGCGCCATATGGCCGATCATCCGCGTCAGCGGAAAGATCGTCTCGGCGCGGTGATAGGGCGGGCGGCCCTGATAATCGTCGATCAGCACGGTCAGGGGGCGGCGGCAATGCAAGGCGGCCGCCACGAGGCAGCCAAGCCGGAAGCGCCCGTCGATCATCACCAGGTCGGGATCGAAGCCCAGGCCCTGCCACGGCTGCATCGGGTAGCTGTGGAACTTGCCCCAGTCGCGCGGCCGCGTCGGCTTGCCCCAGGGGCCGGTCGGCCCGATATCCAGCCAACGGATTTCCACCCCCGGCCGGGCAAGGCCCTCGCTTTCCAGATGGTCCGCAATCTTCGCGGCCCAGTCGCGGTCGCTCTCGATGCTCAGGATCCGCGCGGTGGTCTCGCCCGCGGCGAAAACCGTCGAGCCGCCGGTGCCATATTCCAGGATGGCACCGGCCGCGCGGTAGCGCTCTTGTACGAAGGCCTTCACCTCTTGGGGGAACCACATCACCGGGCGGAATGCGCCCTGTGGCGCCTCGGCTCCAACCGCGTTGCTCATCCCTGGTCCCCCTGCAGCGCCCACGCCCCACGCGCCTCTGCCGCCATGCCGCGCCTCCTGCCTAGCCCAACCCGCAGGGCTGCGGCATCGGTGCCGAACGCTAGCATCCGGCCCTGCCTGCGGCAACTGCCGCGAGGGGGGAACCGCCGGCCGCCATTGCCCGCCCGCAGCCGCTATGCCATTCTGCGCAAAAGCGGAAACCGGGGCGGGCGGCATGGCTGGAACCATCATGGACGAGACCAAGGCGCCCGGCGCCGCGGTGACGATGATCAAGGGCGACTACTTCTTCCTGCGCCGCTGGCTGGCCTATTACGGCGCGCAGTTCGGGCGCGAGAACCTCTTCGTGCTCAGCCACGGCAACGACCCCGAAACCCGCCGCATCGCCGAGGGCGCCAACGTCATCCACGTCCCCTATGACGAAAGCCGCACCAAGGTGGAGATGCGCCGTTGGGCGATCCAGTCGGCCTTCACCAGCGGCCTGCTGCGCTATTACAACTGGGTCATCTGCGGCGATGTCGACGAGGTGGTGCTGGTCGATCCCGAGGTGGCGCCGGACCTGCTGACCTATGTCACCTCGTTCAAGCCGCGCTACACGCCGGCGGTGTTCTGCCCGCTGGGGATCGAGATCATCCACAATCCCGCCATTGAGCCCGACCCGGTGGCCGAGGACGCGCCGATCCTGTCGCGACGGCGGCTGTTCCGGCTGAACGCCAACTACTCCAAGCCCTGCCTGACCCGCAGCCCGATCCAGTTCTCGCCCGGCGGGCATTCGTGCAACATCCACAAGCGAACGGTCGACCCGAACCTCTACCTCGTGCATCTGCGCTTCTTCGACCATGACACCACCATGGCCAGGCTGGAAAGCCGCCGGCAGATGAAGGTGCTGGAGGCGGCGACCATCGGCAGCGACAAGCCCCGCCGCAGCACCTGGGAGAAGGACGGCGAGACCTATGAGCGGCTGTCCAAGCTGGAGCCGGTGGCGGAGACGGTCGACTTCGCCGAGTTCCGCAAGCTGATGGTCGAGAAGAAGCGCGAGGTGACCCCGGGCGGGCACTGGTTCTTCGGCGGCGGGCGCAGCAAGGAGCTCTACCGGTTGCCGGAGCGGTTTACGGGGCTGGTGTAACGGGCCTTGGCAGAGAAAAAGAAGGGGGGCGCTGCCCCCCGTCCTTCGGACTCCCCCCGGGATATTTTCGCCAGCAAGAAGCTGGAAGGGTTCAGAAGAACGCCTGCAGCCCGGTGATCGCGCGGCCGAGGATCAGCGCGTGCACGTCATGGGTGCCCTCATAGGTGTTGACCGTCTCGAGGTTCACCATGTGGCGCATGATCTGGAAGTCTTCCTGGATGCCGTTGCCGCCATGCATGTCGCGCGAGGCGCGGGCAATCTCCAGCGCCTTGCCGCAATTGTTGCGCTTGACCAGCGAGATCATCTCGGGCGCCGCCTCGGCCGTGTCCATCAGCCGGCCGACGCGCAGGCTGGCCTGAAGGCCAAGGCTGATCTCGGTCATCATGTTCGCCAGCTTCAGCTGGTAAAGCTGGGTCTGCGCCAGCGGCCGGTTGAACTGCTTGCGGTCGAGGCCGTAGCTGCGGGCCGCGTGCCAGCAGAACTCGGCGGCGCCAAGCACCCCCCAGCTGATACCATAGCGGGCGCGGTTGAGGCAGCCGAACGGGCCCTTCAGCCCTTCGACATGCGGCAGCAGCGCGTCCTCGCCCACTTCCACATCCTGCATCACGATCTCGCCGGTGATCGAGGCGCGCAAGGACAGCTTGCCGCCGATCTTGGGCGCGCTGAGGCCCTTCATGCCCTTGTCGAGCACGAAGCCGCGGATCTTGCCACCATGCGCCTCTGACTTCGCCCAGACCACGAACACGTCTGCAATGGGCGAGTTGGAGATCCACATCTTCGCGCCATTCAGCACATAGCCGCCGTCGGTCTTGCGGGCGACGGTCTTCATGCCGGCGGGGTCGGACCCGGCATCGGGCTCGGTCAGGCCAAAGCAGCCGATCCATTCCCCGGACGCCAGCTTGGGCAGGTACTTGCGGCGCTGTTCCTCGGAGCCATAGGCATAGATCGGATACATCACCAGGCTCGATTGCACAGACATCATGCTGCGATAGCCGCTGTCGACCCGCTCCACTTCCCGCGCGACAAGGCCATAGGCGACATAGCCGGCGCCGAGCCCGCCATATTCCTCGGGGATGGTCACGCCCAAAAGCCCCATCTCGCCCATCTCGGCAAAGATCGCGGGGTCGGTGTTTTCCTCGCGATAGGCGGCGATGACCCGCGGTTGCAGCTTTTCCTGCGCATAGGCGCGGGCAGCGTCCCGCAGCATCCGCTCTTCCTCGGTCAGCTGGTCTTCCAGCCGGAACGCGTCTTCCCAGTCGAAGCGGCCGAGATCGGGGGCGTCCTTGGCCTTGAGCTTGGGGCGATCTGCTTGGGTCATGGCGGTCCTCGGCTGTGCTGTGCAGGCGTGCTGCGATGGTCCCTTTTAGACCCGCCGCTTGCCGGGTTCAAATGAATAGGCTTTACAGGGTCATGAGGGAAACTCATCAACAGGCCCCGCCATGCGCCATGCCTACACGCCGACGCTGCCCGAATTGCAGGCCTTCGTGCAGGCAGCGGAGACCGGGTCCACCACCCGCGCCGCCGCCGCCCTCGGGCTCACGCAAAGCGCGGTCAGCCGCTCGCTCAACAGCCTCGAGGCGCGGCTGGGGGTGCGGCTGTTCCACCGGGTGCGGCAGCGGCTGATCCTGTCGGATGCCGGGCGCGCCATGCTGCCCGAGGCGGGGCGGATCCTCGCCGATCTCGATGCCGCGGCGCTGACGGTGATGTCCTTCGGCGGGCATTCCGAGGTGCTGCGCATCGCGGCGCTGCCGACCTTCGGCGCGGTCTGGCTGATCCCTCGGCTGCGCCGCTTCGCCGCCGGCGCGCCCGACGTGACCTTCGACATGACCGCGACGCTGGAGCCGGTGGATTTCGACCGCGCCCCCGTTGACCTCGCGGTGCTGCGCGGCCCGCCGCGGCCGGGGCTGCGAACGGCCGTGCTGGTGCCCGAACGGCTGGTGGTGGTGGCGGCGCCGCGGCTGCTGGGCGAGGGGCCGCTGGAGGATGCAGACCTCGCGCGCCTGCCGCTGCTGCAACAGGCGACGCGGCCGAACCTGTGGCTGGACTGGTTTCTGGATGCCGGGATGGACCCGATCACCATCCTGCGCGGCGCGCGGTTCGAGCAGTTCGGGATGGTGCTGGCGGCGGCGCGGGCGGGGATGGGGGCGGCGCTGGTGCCCGAGGTGCTGGTGGGGGCGGACCTTGCCGGCGGCGCCCTGCGGCTTGCCTCGCGCCGCTCGATGCCCGGGCGCTGGCCCTATGCGCTGAGCTGGCCGGAGCGGAGCGAGGAGCGCGCCAGCTTCCGCGCCTTCCGCGACTGGCTGGTGACGGAGGCCGAGGGTTAGCGGCCCATCCAGCGCGCGACCAGCGGCGCCAGCAGGATCACCACGAAGATCCGCAGCAGATGGTGCGCCACCACGAAGGCCACATCCGCCCCGGCAACGATGGCGATCACCGCCATTTCCGCCTGCCCGCCGGGCAGGAAGGCCAGCAGCAGGTCCAGCGGCGGCGCGTCCGACAGCAGGCTGACCAGCGCGAACACCGCCAGCGAGATGGCCGCCAGCATCAGCGAGAAGGCGATGCCGGCGCCGACATCCACCCGCAGCTCGCGCCAGGTGATGCCGGAATATTTTGCACCGACCGCGATGCCGATGAAGAATTGCGAGGCCATGATCACCTCGGCCGGCGGGCGGGAATGGATGATGCCCGACAGGCTCAGCGCCGCAGTCAGGATCAGCGGGCCGAGGATCGAGGCGCCGAAGAGGCCGATGCGCTCGCCGCCCTTCCAGCCGACGAGGCCGGCGAGCGCCATCAGCGCGATTTCATGCAGAGGCACCTGCGAAAACGGGATGCCCGGCGGCAGCGTCAGGTCCGCGCCCCAGGCCAGATGCAGGATCACCGGCGCGGCGGTGACGATCACCAGCACGCGGGTGGCATGGATCAGGCTCATGGCGCGCACGTCGCCGCCCGCCTCGGCGCCGAAGACCAGCATGTCCTGCAAGCCTCCGGGCATGGCTGCGTAGAAGGCGGTGGGATGGTCGAAGCCCATCTTCCGGAAGAACGGATAGCCGACCGCCCCGATCGCCAGCACGAAGACCGGGACCATCGCCAGCGTGATCCCGTAGGAGGGCAGCGCCGCCAGCATCCCCGGCGTCACCGTGGCGCCGATGGCGACGCCCAGGAAGGTGCGCATGAAGATGCCCACCGCCCCCATGTCGGCCATCGGTGCCCCCGCCAGCGCGACGATCAGGCAGGCGAGCATGGGCCCGAGCAGGAAGGGCAGCGGCAGGTTGAGGAGGAGGAAGGCTATGGCACCGATGCCCGCGGCGATGAGGGTGAGGAGTCGTTTGCGGGGGAGCGTGCGGATCATGCGGCAAGATGTCCGCGGTTGTGGGGGCGGATGCAAGGGGGGGAGTTACGGGGGGAGGGTGATGTGGTTTGTGAGGAACGCCGCCCAAGCCCTTGGAATTTATCCCGAAACCGGCGTTCCGCCATTAGGGTGGATCACCTGCCCGGTGACATAGCTCGCATCCTCGCAAGCCAGGAACAGAAAAGCCGGAGCGATTTCATTGGGTTGCGCCGGCCGCTTCATCGGGGTGTCGTTGCCGAAGTCCGCCAGGTCTTCCTCGGGCGTCGTTTCCGGGATCAGCGGCGTCCAGACCGGCCCCGGCGCGACGCCGTTCACCCTTATGCCGCGATCCGCGAGGTTGAGGGAGAGGGCGCGCAGAAGGCTCAGCTCGGCACCCTTGCTGGCGGAGTAGTCGATGAGCAGATGGTTGCCGCGATAGGCGTTGACCGAGGTGGTGAAGATCACCGATGCGCCGGGGGCGAGGTGCGGCAGCGCCGCCTGCACCAGCCAGAGGTAGCCGAAGACATTGGTGCGGAAGAGCGCCTCTACCTGATCCTCGGTGATCTTCAGCACGTCGTCCTCGATGGTCTGGATGCTGGCATTGCAGACCAGCACGTCGAGGCGGCCGAAGTGGTTCACAGTCTCGGCGATGGCCGCGAAGCACGATCCCCGATCCGCCGCGTCGAGCTGCAGCACCAGCACCTCGGCGCCCTCGGCGCGGGCCTCGGCCTCGACCTCGCGCGCCTCGGCCTCGTCGCCATGCCAGGGGATCACCACGCTGGCGCCCTCGCGCGCGAACAGCCGCACCACGGCGCGGCCGATGCCCGAGGCGCCGCCCGAAACGAAGGCGACGCGGCCGGCCAGGCGGCCGGAGCCGGGGTAGCGGGGGGCGAAGTCGGCGGGGGCATTGCGGTCCATGGGCGGCTCCTCT
Source organism: Frigidibacter albus (assembly GCF_009908165.1). Lineage (GTDB taxonomy): Bacteria > Pseudomonadota > Alphaproteobacteria > Rhodobacterales > Rhodobacteraceae > Frigidibacter > Frigidibacter albus. Next base: position 127,682 of record NZ_JAAAUC010000004.1, on the reverse strand, counting down.
TGGGGGATGCCGGAACAGCGGCGGGGCAGGGGAAAAGTTCCCGCCGAAAAGTTGCGCGGCGCCCGGAACAAACAGGCACCGCAGCCGGTTCTTGACGGACCGGCGCCGCCGCCCTGCGCGCCGCGTTTCCCCGCTTTGGAGTGCCGCCCGTGACCGACGCCCCTGCCGATCCGCCTGCCCTCATGACCGGCGAGATGCTGCATTTCCCGCGCAGCTGGGGCGCGGAGCCGCTGGGGGACGGGCGCTGGCTGTTCGGGATCTGGGCGCCGTCCGTTGCAGAGGTGGCGGTGAGGGTTGGGGGGAGCGACACGCCGTTGCAGCGCCAGCCGGACGGCTTCTGGCGCGGCGAGGCGGCGGGAGAACCCGGCGCCGAGTATGGCTTCGTCCTCGACGGCAGCGTCCGCCCCGACCCGGCCGCACGGGCGCAGGCGGGGGATGTGCATGGGCCGTCGCTGCTGCTTGATCCGCGCGGGTTTCGCTGGGACCAGCCCTGGGCCGGGCGGTCTTGGGAAGAGGCAGTGATCTATGAGCTGCATATCGGCACCTTCACCGAGGAAGGCACCTTCGCCGCCGCCGCGCGCCGCCTGCGAGATCTGGCCAAGCTCGGCATCACCGCGATCGAGCTGCTGCCGGTCGGCCAGTTCACCGGCAGGCATGGCTGGGGTTATGACGGGGTGCTGCCCTATGCGCCGCACCGAAACTACGGCAGCCCGGACGATCTGAAGGCGCTGATCGCGGCGGCGCAGGACCACGGGATCATGGTGCTGCTGGACGTGGTCTATAACCATTTCGGCCCGGACGGCGCCTATCTGCACGCCTATGCGCCGGAGTTCTTCGACACGCAGCGGCACACGCCCTGGGGCGCCGGGATCGACTATTCGGGTCCGCCGGTGCGGGCGTTCTTCATCGAGAATGCGCTGTATTGGCTGACCGAATACCGGCTGGACGGGCTGCGGCTGGATGCCACCGACCAGATCGAGGACCCGTCGGAGCCGGAGCTGCTGGTGGAGCTGGCGCAAAGGGTCCGCGCCGCCGATCTGGGCAGGCCGATCCACCTGACCACCGAGGACAACCGCAACATCACTCGCCTGCATGAGCCCGAGGCCGAGCTGTACACGGCCGAGTGGAACGACGACTACCACCACGCCATCCATTGCCTGCTGACCGGCGAGGACGAGGCCTATTACGCGCCCTATGCCGCCGATCCGATGGCCGATCTGTGCCTCGCTTTGGAATGTGGCTATGTGGAGCAGGGCCAGCCGCGGCCGGGCACCGAAAAGCTGCGGGGCGAGTCTTCGGCGCATCTGCCTTGGCCCAGCTTCATCAACTTCAACCAGAACCATGACCAGACCGGAAACCGGGCCCTGGGTGAGCGGCTGACGGCGCTGGCCGAGGATGCGCCCTTGCAGGTGGCCCATGCGCTGCTGCTGTGCGCGCCGTTCACGCCGCTGCTGTTCATGGGCGAGGAAGAAGGCTCGCGCGCCCCTTTCCTGTTCTTTGCCGATTTCCACGGCGATCTGGCGGAGGCTTTGCGGAAGGGCCGCGCCAAGGAATTCGCCGGGTTCAAGGGCTTTGCCGAACGGGCGCCCGATCCGCTGGACCCCGCCACCCGCGACGCCTCGCGCCCCTTTGCAGAAAGCGGCAGCGCGCGGGCGGCGGAGTGGCGCGAGCTGACGGCGCGGCTGCTGGCGCTCCGGGCCGGGGGCATCGTGCCGCTGCTGAAGTCCGGCCGCGCGGGCGATCCTGTCGTCACGCGCATGGGCGAGCGGGCGCTGCGGGCGGAATGGCCGTTCGTGGCGGGGCGGCTGATCGTCACGGCGCGGTTCGGGCCGGATGCGGGCATGGAGGCGGACGTTATGGAGGCGGATGTGCCGCTGCGCGCCCCCGATCTGGGGTTCGAAACGGAGGAATGTGGATTTGCGGTCTGGGTGGAGGTGTGACGATGGCGGACAGGGTGCCGGTGACGGCGACATATCGGCTGCAGCTGCGCGGCGGGGTCGGGTTTGCCGAGGCCGAGGCAATCCTGCCTTACCTGCGCGGGCTGGGGATCAGCCATCTGTTTCTGTCGCCGGTGCAGGTGGCGCGCGAGGGATCGACCCACGGCTATGACATCACCGACCCGACCCGGATCGACCCGGTTCTGGGCGGGCGCGCGGGGTATTCGCGGCTGGCGGCGGCGGCGCGGGCGCAGGGGATGGGGCTGATCCTCGATGTGGTGCCGAACCATATGGCCTTCGACGTGGCGACGCCGTGGCTCGCGGATGTGATGCGGCATGGCAAGGACAGCCGGTTCGCGCGGCATTTCGACATCGACTGGGGCGGGGGCGGGTTGCTGCTGCCGATGCTGGAGGGCGATCTGGCAGAGGCGCTGGCGGAGGCTGTGGTGGAGGAGGCGCCAGAGGGCCCTGTGCTGCGGATCGGCGCGCTGGTGTTGCCGCTGGCGCCGGGGACGGAACTTGGCACCGGGCCCGAGGCGATGCAGGCCCTGCATGACGCGCAGAACTGGCGGCTGCGGCATTGGCGGTCGGAAGAGCGGCGGCTGAGCCATCGGCGGTTCTTCAACGTGACCCAGCTGATCGGGGTGCGGGTCGAGGAGCCGGCGGTGTTCGAGGATGTCCATGCGCTGATCTTCGAGCTGGTCGCGGCGGGCGAGGTCGATGGGCTGCGCATCGACCATATCGACGGACTGGCGGACCCTGCGGCCTATCTGGCGCAGCTGCGCGGCCGGGTCGGCGATCTGCCGGTGTGGGTGGAGAAGATCCTGACCGGGGACGAGGCTTTGCGGGGTTGGCCGGTGCAGGGGACCACCGGATACGAGGCGGCGCGGTCGATTGCCCGGGTGCTGTCGTGGCCGGATGGTGTGGCGGCGCTGGACAGCGCGTGGCGCGGGGCGACGGGCTATGAGGGCGGTTTCGCGGCGACGCTGGCGCAGGCCAAAGAGGACGTGCTGGCGGTCGATCTGCGGGCAGAGGTGACGGCGCTGGTGGGGCTGGCCACGGCCGCCCTGGGCGCGCAGGACCGGGCCGCGCAGGACCGGGCCGCGCTGGCGGCGGCCGTGCGCGCGCTGCTGGCGGCGTTCCCGCGCTATCGGACCTATCTGGACGGCGGCGAGGCGCATCCCGAGGATCTGGCGCTGATGGCCGCGACTGTAGAGGCCGCGCAGGGGGCGGGGCTGGTGCCGGCGCTGGCGCGGCTGATCACCGGGCCGGGGGCGGATGCCGCCTTCCGCACCCGGTTCCAGCAGGTGACCGGCGCGCTGACGGCCAAGGCGCATGAGGATACCGCCGAGTTCCGCTTCAACCGCTACCTCGCGGCGAATGAGGTGGGGTCGGACCCGGATGAGCCGGTGATGTCGGTGGAGGAGTTCGCGGCGTGGTTCGCGCGGCGGACCCAAGAGGCGCCGGACGCGATGGTGCTGACTTCGAGCCATGACACCAAACGGGCCGAGGATGCGCGGATGCGGCTGGTGGCGATGTCGCACGCGCCGGAGGACTTCGCGGCGCTCTGGGAGGCGGCGGAGGCGCTTCCCGCGGAAGGCGTGGCCGCCAATCTGCGCTGGTATATCGTGCAAAGCTGGCTGGCGGTGTGGGAGCCGGGGCGGACGGATGTGCCGGACCGGCTGGCCGAGCACGTGCGAAAGGCGATGCGCGAGGCCAAGGAGGTCACGACGCATACCGAGCCGGACGAGGCCGCGGAGGCCGCGGCGCTGGACTGGACGGCGGCGCTCTGCGCGGCTTGGGCAGAGGCTCCGCCCGCGGAAGTTGCGCGCCTGCACGCCCGCGGCTCGGTGCTGTCGCTGGCGCAGATGGCGATGAAGTTGCTGCTGCCGGGCGTGCCCGACACCTATCAGGGCACCGAGGACGCGGCGTTCCACCTGACCGACCCCGACAACCGGCTGCCGGTGGACTTCGCAGCGCTGGCCGCTGGCGGGCCGGTGACGGCCTTCGGGCAGGCCAAGACCGCGCTGCTGCGCCAGATGCTGGCGCTGCGGGCGGCGGAGCCGGAGCTGTTCACGCAAGGCGAGGTGCGGGTGACGGGCGAGGCCGGCGGGCCGCTGGAGGTGGTGCGGGCGCATGCCGGGAAGGCAGTGCGGCTGGCGCTCGACGCGGGCGGGACCGGGGAGCTGGTGTGGAGCTTCGACGGGGGCGTTACGGGGAATGTGGCGGTGTGGGTGGAGGCGGGGTAGGGGTAGGCCGGGAGGGGGCGAGCAAGCTTGCTGGCTTCGACTTCAAGCCTAGGTGAGCAGGGCCACCGCCGTAAGGGTCGCGAGGCTATCCAAACAATAGTCTTGACCTAGACTTTGGGTATATCATGTGTATCCCCATGGCGTTCGAGGTCTTGAACCTGAACGGAATCTTGCTCTGCAGTTCTGGATGTTTGTTCAACTCGTCAATCAGAGCAAAAAATCCAGTGCTTTCATGATAGACGGCTTGGATCAACGTTATGCCCTGCTCCGGATTCCTTGAATATCTATAGAAGAACTGGCTTCCGAAGGATTTCTTTCCGTGAGTCATGGTGCGGCCGGAGCCAAGTAGTTTTGCCATCTCATTCGGAAACTTGTCGGCTTTTCTATCATTGGTCAACATGACTATGCCGACAACAGCTTCGGCAGACAAGCAAGCCTTGTTTTCCTCAGACCAATAAGCGTAAGCTTGCTTCGCCGACCACTTTGCAAAGTTTTGCGACGTCTTCTCTGTCAACTCAAGTTTCGTCGCGTGACCGGTTATCAGACCAACTGGCGTCGAGATTGGGGTTGATGTCATTCTCTTGTATATCTTGGGGAATGCACGCGCGACGGATCTTGCCAGATTGATCTCATGGGTGCTGGGTTTGCACCCGCCGAATAGAATTTCGTTCCTGCCTGACATACAAACGAAAGCTGCAAGGGCGTCGAGATGGCCTGATCCGTTGTTGCATCTTTTACAAGACGCAAACGCATATCCTTCGGGCCTTATTTTGCCATGGAAAATCGATTTTGGCGGCGCATGTTCCACATTCTCGGCGGGCCGGGCGCCACCGCAGAGGACACATGCCTTTCCCTCCCAGATGCGTCTGTTTCCTGCCCGCACCGCGTCCGCCCTAGTCAAAGCCGAGTCAATACTTCCGGCAACGTTCCTGTACGATAGTCTACGGCCGGCAGGGCGGCCAACGCAACTCGGTAGTACCACTCCCTACCAGTGCCCTCTCGGGTACTGGCACGGCCAACTGAAGATTGCAGTGGAATATTCTCGGTTGGCGAAAATCTGCTGTCGGCCGTTTGGCGTTGCCTCAGTAAATACGGATCTCCGCGCTTCGCGCTAGATCCGAGTCATGTCTCCCCCAGCGGCAGGGTCATGTCCCAGCGGTCGAGGCCGGGGCCGAAGCCGTCTTGGGTGATGCTGTTTGTGATGAAACCCAGGCCTTCGTAGAAGCCGTGCGTGTGCTGGCTGGTGGAGAGTGCCAGCCCGGTGATGCCGGGCAGGGATCGCGCAAGGTCCAGCCGGGCCTGTGTCAGCCGGGTGCCGAGGCGCTGGCCGTGGCGGGCGCGGGCGACCATGCCCCAGGTGAAGCTGGCACGGCCTTCGGCCTCGATGATCAGGCCGCCGCAGGCGATGACCTCTCCGGCTTTCGTCAGCACCAGATAGGGGCGGTCCGGGGCGGGCAGGGTTTCGAGGAAGGCGCAGAACTCCGCCCGCTCTTCGGGGGCGAAGAAGGGCGGGGTGTTGCCGTCGAAGATCGCCAGGCAGGCGGCGAGATCTTCGGGGCGGTAGGGGCGGGGTTGGATCTCGGTCATGCGGGCAGGTGTAGCGGGCCGGGGGCGGGGTTGGCCAGCGGGCTTTGCTGCGCCGCTAGCGCCCGGCGAGACCCGGCCAGTCCTGTACGAAGGCGTCGCGCGTCAGCAGGCCGGGCGAGCTCTCGCTGCGCTCTCGCGCTTGCGTCAGCCGCACGAAGACCAGCGTCCGCTTGCCTTGCGTAGCCCAGCCGACATACCAGCCCCAGCCCCGCGCATAGTCGAAACTGCGATCCGCGCGCCGGGGATAGGCGCCGCCGGTCTTGCCGTGGAGCACCCAATCGCCCACCTCCTGCTGCTCGACGAGGGCGCGGGTGTGCTCCATCGCCTGCGGCGCGGCGGGCAGGGTGCCCTGCACCAGCGCGCGCAGGAAGGCAGCCTGTCCGTGCGGCGAGACCTGCAGCGAGGAGGCGATCCAGGCCCGGTCGAGCCCGTTGCCGGGGCCCGGATCGCCCGAGACATCGGCATTGCCATAGCCGAAGGCCTGCGCGTAGCGGGCCAGCGTGCCCGCCCCCATCGCATGGGTCAGGCGCTGCGAATACCAGACCACCGAATAGCGCATCCAGTCCGCGGGATCTGTGTCGCGCGTCCAGTTGGCGCCGCCCCAGTCGGGATCGCCGGGCCGGAAGGCCATCACCGGGGCATGGGCGTCGCTCAGCAGCCCGGCATCATAGGCCATCACCGCCAGCGGGATCTTGAAGGTCGAGGCCGGGGTGGTGCGGCTGTGGCAATCACCCTCCTCGACCAGCACGGCGCCGGTGGCGGCATCGGTGACCAGGGTGCAAAGCGCTTGTGGCTCTGCCCACGCCGCGGCGGGGGGCAGCAGCAGGGCGAGCGAAAGGATCATGGCGCGCAAGACGGCTCTCCGGGCGATTGCTGCGCGCGACACTGCCATGGCGGCGGGGCGAAGTCAGCAGCGGGCGGGCAGGAGCGGCGGGTTCCGGCCGGGCTGCGTGAAAGGAGTTGCGCGTTGGTCAGCCGCGCCCCTGAGCCTTATGGTCGGCCTTCACTCTGGCTGCATCAATGCGCCAGCATTTCCTCGGCCACCTCGGTGGCGGTCATCGAGGACGGGTAGTAGGTCGGCCAGTTGGTGACCTCCGCCAGCAGCGCGGCGCGGTCATCGCCCCAGTAGAGGTGGTAGTGGCCGGCCTTTTCCGGGAAGATGCCGTGATCGGAGAACTGGATGAACTCCGGGGCCGCGTCATCGCCTTCGGTCTTGGCGAAGATGTAGCGCACGCCGCGGTTGCCCGACTCGTAGGTCAGCACCTCATGGCCGTCCTCCTCATAGGTGCCGGCCAGCGCCTGATCGCCCTGATGGAAGGTCACGCTGCCCCCGTCGATCACGATGCGGTCCACATCGGTGCGATAGCCGATCTCGTAATAGGCGCGATACTCCTCGGCGGTCTTGTCACCGTGTTCGGCCTTGTGGGCCATGACCGCATCCAGCGTGCCATCTTGCAGCAGCGGGAAGACCGACTGCCAGTCGCCTTCCCAGTCCGACAGGGCGCGGGCCTCGATCTGCGCATCCTCGAAGATGCCTTTGCGGATGTCTTCGGACACGTGGTCATGGTCGTGCGAGTGGTCATGGGCGTGATCGTGGGCCGCCTCTGCTGTGCCCGATTGCTGCGCCGCGAGCGGGGCGGCCATCAGGAAGACGCCTGCCGTGATCAGGCAAGCCGTGCGTGTGACGTGATTTTTCATGGTCTACCTCTGCTTTGGTGCCGGCGACGGGGGCGCGGCCGACGCTGGAGCGTGGTATGTTATACTATAACAAGTTTCAAGTAGGTTTTCTGCCGGGGTCTTCCCGGGTCACCGGAAGGGGCCGCTGCGCGGACCGCGCCCGGGGGCGAAAATGTCGTCGCAATGCCAGGTTCGCCTGGAACATTTTGCGATCCTCGGCGTTCTTGGGAATAGCACTCTGCTGCCCCCCGGAACGCCCCTCCACCCTCCCTGCATCCCCCCGAGGTTTCCATGCGCCCCCAGCAAACCCCCCGCCCGCACTCCGTCCCGCAAACCCGTGGCGGCGATCCTTCGGCCGGCGCGCTGGCGATCCTTCTGGCGGGCGGCAAGGGCAGCCGGCTGCACGAGCTGACGACTGCCGAATGCAAGCCGGCGGTATTCTTTGCCGGCAGCCGCCGCATCGTGGATTTCGCGCTGGCGAACGCCCTGCGCTCGGGCCTGAAGGACATGATCGCCTGCACGCAATACCGCCCCGACACGCTGATCCGGCATTTGCGCGGGCGATGGGCGCCGGCCTTCGACGCGGCGGGGGGCGGGCTGGGTATCGCGCATGGGCCCGATGTTACCGGGCATTGCGACGGATACATCGGCACCGCCGATGCGGTGACGCGCAACATCGCTGCCATCGACGCGCGGGTGCCGCGGTATGTGATGGTGATGGCGGCGGACCATGTCTGCCAGATCGACTTTCGCCCGATGATCGAGGCGCATGTGGCCAGCGGGGCTGAGATGACCGTGGCCGCGCATGTGGTGCCGCGCACCAGCGGGACCGAGTTCGGGATCTTGTCTGCCGATGCCAGCGGGCGGGCCACCGCCTTTGTCGAGAAGCCCGCCGATCCGCCGGGAATGGACGCCGATCCGGCCTATGCGCTGGCCAGCATGGGGATCTATGTCTTCAACTGGCCTTGGCTGCGGGCGCGGCTGCTGGAGGATGCGGCCGATGCCGGGTCTGGGCATGATTTCGGTCATGACATCCTGCCCGCCGCGGTGCGGACAGGCGCGGTGAATGTCTGGCGGCTGACCGGGCAGGGCGCGGACCTGCGGCCCTATTGGCGCGATGTCGGCACGCTGGACGCCTACCGCGTGACGCAGCTGGACTTTGCCGGGGCCGCGCGTCCCTGCGCCATGCCCGACAGCGTGCTGCCGCAGGGCAACGGCGCACAGGCGCGGCCGTTCGGCGCGATGATGTCGGGGGTCGATCCCTGGCCGAAGGAGAGCGTGATCCTGCCCGGAGGGTCGGTCGCGCGCGGTGCGCGGGTGGTGCGGGCGATCGTGGCGCCCGGCGCACATGTGCCGGCGGGCCTGGTGATCGGCGAGGACGCGCGCGAGGATGCGCGCTGGTTCCGCTGCAGCGCCGGCGGCACGGTGCTGATCACGGCAGCAATGCTCGCCCGGCGCGAGGCCCATGTCGTGCGCCCGGTCTTCGGCGCACAGCGGTCGCACAGCATGGGGGCGGTGTGATCATGCGCGACGACGTGTCGCGCAGCTTCGACCTGTCGGCGGGCCGTGCCCACAAGATGGGCGCCGAGTTCGACGGTGAGGGCACCAACTTTGCGATCTTCTCGGAGAACGCCACGGCGGTGGAGCTGTGCCTCTATGACAGCGATGCCCGCAACGAGGTGCAGCGGCTGGAGCTGCCGGCGATGGAGGGCGGGGTCTGGTTCGGCTATCTGCCGGGTGTGAAGCCGGGGCAGGCCTATGGCTACCGCGTCCATGGCCCCTATGCGCCCGAGGAGGGCCACCGCTTCAACCCGAACAAGCTGCTGCTCGATCCCTATGCGCGCGAGCTGCATGGCCGCTTTACCTGGGACGATGCGATGTTCGGCTACCAGGTCGGCACCGACGACCTGACCTTCGACTCGCGCGACAGCGGCCCGTTCATGCCCAAGGCGGTGGTCGTCGATGCAGCCTTCGACTGGGAGAGCGATGCGGCGCTGCGCACCCCCTGGGAGCGCAGCCTGGTCTACGAGGCGCATGTCAAGGGCCAGACCTTCCGGCATCCGGGCGTTGCCGAGGAGGACCGCGGCACCTTCCGCGGCCTTGCCAGCGCGCCGGTGATCGAGCATCTGCAGCGCATCGGCGTGACCGCGATCGAGCTGTTGCCGGTGCAGGGCTTCCTGCACGACCGCCACCTGATCGAGAAGGGGCTGGCGAATTACTGGGGCTACAACTCGCTGACCTTCTTTGCGCCGCACCGGCCCTATCTGGCGACGGGCTACCTGCGCGAGGTGAAGGAGGCGGTGAAGCGCTTCCACGCCGCCGGGATCGAGGTGATCCTCGACGTCGTCTACAACCACACCGCCGAGGGCTCGGAGCTTGGGCCGACGCTGTCGTTCCGTGGCATCGACAATGCCAGCTACTACCTGCTGGCCGAGGACAGGCGGCATTGCTTCGACGTCACCGGCACCGGCAACACCCTGAACGTCGCGCATCCGATGGTGCTGCGGATGCTGATGGACAGCCTGCGCTACTGGGTCGAGGTGATGCATGTGGACGGCTTCCGCTTCGACCTCGCCTCCACCCTCGGCCGCGAGGCGACGGGATTTGAGCGCGAGGGCGCCTTCTTCGCGGCGCTGCGGCAGGACCCGGTGCTGTCGGGGATCAAGCTGATCGCCGAGCCCTGGGACGTGGGCGAGGGCGGCTATCAGGTCGGCGGCTTCCCCTGGCCGTTCCGCGAGTGGAACGACAAGTTCCGCGACGATGTGCGCGGCTTCTGGCGGCGCGATGGGCTGTTGCAGGACATGCCGCAGCGGTTGCTGGGCTCGCCGGTGCAGTTCAACCACTCGCACCGGCCGGCGACCTCCTCGGTCAATTTCGTCGCGGCGCATGACGGCTTCACGCTGTGGGACACGGTGTCCTACAACGACAAGCACAACGACGCGAATGGCGAGGGCGGGGCCGATGGCCATGGCCACAACATCTCGGACAACCTTGGGGCCGAGGGGCCGACCGACGATCCGGGCATCATGGAGGCGCGCCAGCGCCGGGTGCGGGCGATGCTGGCCACCGTGCTGCTGAGCCAGGGGGTGCCGATGATCCTTGCGGGAGACGAAGGCGCGCGCACCCAGCAGGGCAACAACAACGCCTATTGCCAGGACAACAACACCACCTGGACCGACTGGGAGCATATCGACGACGATCTGGTGCAGGTGGTGGCCGACCTGATGGCCTTCCGGCAGGAGGGCGAGGGGCTGGCGAAGTTCCGCTTTGCGCAGGAAGAGGGCGCGCCGGACCTGCCGGGGGCGGTGCAGGTCGGTTGGCTGCATCCCTCGGGCGTGGCGATGAGCGACGATGACTGGTCCGACGGTGATCTGAAGACGCTGGTGCTGGTGATGGACCGCGCCGAGGGGGCGAGGCTGGTGATGGCGTTCAATGCCGGGGACGACATCGAAGTGACGCTGCCCGAAGGGCAATGGCGGCGGCGGATCGACACGTCCGCGACGCCGGTGGCGGTGGACGAGGTGCAGGAGGGCACCGTGATGCTGGGCTGGCAGACAGTGTCGGTCTGGGTGGAGGAGTGAGGGGGGCTCCGCAGCTGCCTGTGGCTCCGGCAGAGGCTCGGTCGACGTCACCCCGAACCTGATGACGGGATGCGCCATGGTTGCCTATCAGAGTTCGGCACCGTCCGTAAAATTCTGATGTGCCCGCCTCCCTTCGCGGGAACATAGGTGTCCACCGGGGCGGTCCCATCAGAATTTGGCACCGTCCGGGTTGGCGGCCCCCCTTGCCCTGCGGCCCCGCGCCTTCGGGCAACCGGCGCGGGTGACTTGCCACTGGCAAGCGGCCTGATCGCGCCGGGGCGCCTTCCCTGATGATCTCTCTGGACGTGGCCGTCGCTCACCTTGCCTTTCAAGTGGCCCACACGACCACTCGCCCCCGCCTTACATCCCCCCTCTCTATCGGTCAGGATGCGCCCCAGCCCGCCCGATTCTGGCGGGCTGCTGCCGAGGGGACGCTTCGCCAATGGTCTTTCGCTTCCTGCACGCCTCGGACCTGCATCTGGGCAAGCCGTTTGGCGGCTATCCCGAGGGCATCCGCGGCCGCTTGCGCGAGGCGCGGCATGGGGCGATCGGCCGGCTGGCAGTGGCCGCGCGGCAGGGCGGGGCCGGGGTGATCTTGCTGGCGGGCGACACGTTCGACGCCGAAACCCCGGCGCCCGACACGCTGCGGCAGGCGCTGCAGGCGATGGCGGGGGCGGGCGACCTGACCTGGGTGCTGATGCCCGGCAACCATGACAGCCTTGCCGGGGCCGAGCTGTGGCGGCGGATCGGGGCTGGTGCCGCACCTAACCTTCTGCTGGCGCTGGAGCCTGCGCCCATCGCGCTCGCGCCCGGCAGCGTGCTGCTGCCCGCGCCCTGCACGCAGCGCCGGCCGGGGCGCGACCTGACCGAGTGGTTTGGCGCATCCACGCCGGAGGGCCAGCACCGCATCGGCCTTGCCCATGGTGCGATCACCGATTTCACCGGCGAGGAGGGCACGCTTGGCATCATCCCGCCGGACCGCGCCGCGCTGTCGGGGCTGGATTATCTCGCGCTTGGCGACTGGCACGGGCGACGCGAGATCGGCCCGCGCACCTGGTATTCGGGCACGCCCGAGGCAGAGGCGTTCAAGCATCCGGGACCGGCGGGCGCGCTGCTGGTGACGCTGGCCGCACCCGGCGCTCTGCCGCAGGTGGCGCCGGTGGCGACCGGGGCGCTGGATTGGCAGATGGTGGAGCTTGCCTTGCTGCCGGGCGAGGGCGAGGGCGCGCTGGCGGCGGCGCTGCCGCCGGTGGCGGCGCGGCGCGACACGCTGGTGAAGCTGGTGGCGCGGGGGCGGCTGGCCTTGCCCGAACGCGCGGCGCTGAGTGCGGCCTGCGCCGCGGCGGCGCCGGATTTTGGCTGGTTCGATGCCGATTTCGCGGGGCTGGCGACCGAGGCGCGGCCCGATGACCTCGACCTGATCGACCGCGGCGGCGCCCTGCGCGCAGCGGCCGAGGCACTGCTGGCCGAGGCGGAGAACCCGGCGCTGGCGGCGGCAGAGCGTGAGGTCGCGGCGGCGGCGCTGTCGCGGCTGTTTGCGTTGTCGCAAGAGGCGCTGGCATGAAGGGGGCTGGGGCATGAAACTCCGCGCCATCACCCTGACCAATGTGCGCCGCTTTGCCGGGCGCAGCGCGGCGCTGGAGGCCATCGGCGATGGCATCACCGTGCTGGCCGAGTGCAACGAATTCGGAAAATCCACCTTCTTCGACGCTCTCCACGCGCTGTTCTTCGAAAAGCACCGCAGCAGCAAGCAGGCGGTGAAGTCGCTGCAACCCCATTCGGGCGGCGCGCCGGAGGTTGCGGTGGAGGTGGAACTCCCCGCGGGGCGCTTCTTGATCACCAAGCGCTGGCTGAGCCGCCCGACCGCCCGCGTGACCGATGCCGCGGGGCGCGTGGTGGCGCAGGATGACGAGGCCGAGGCCTGGATCGAGCGGCTGATGGCGGGCGGCCCCTCGGGTCCGACAGGTCTGCTCTGGGTGCGGCAGGGTGTGGCGGGGCTGGAGCCCGAGGGCAATGCGGCAGAGCGCGAGCGGCTGCTGGCGACGCGGCGCGATCTGATGTCCTCGGTCGCGGGCGAGATCGACGCGATGACCGGCGGGCGGCGGATGGATGCGGTGCTGGCGCGGGCGGGGGAGGAGTTGGCGCTTCTGGCAACGGGTTCGGGCCGGCCGAAGACGGGCGGCGCGTGGGAAAAGGCGCTGACCGAGGCCGAGGCGCTGGCGGTCCGCGAGGCGGATTTGGCGCGGCTGGCGGCGGCGCTGTCGGGCGCGCTGAAGGACCGGCGCGAGGCGGAACGGCAGCGGCAGGCGATCGACGCGGCGGAGGCGCAGGCGGCGCGCGAGGCGGCGTTGCGCGGCGCGCGGGCGGCATTCAAGGCGGCCGAGGATCATGCAGGGCGGGTGGCCCGCGCGGCGCAGGCGCTGCGGGTGGCGGAGCTGGGGGCGACGGGCGCGAACCGCGATCTGCAGGCGCTGGTGGCGCAGGGCGAGCGGCTGGCCGCCGCGATGGCAACGCAAGAGCGGGCGGCGGGGGATCTGGCGCGGCGCAGGGAGGCCGCGACCGCGGCGCGGGGCGATGAGGCGCGGGCGGCGGCTTCCTTGGCCTCCGCGTCCGGCGCGGCGGTGGCGGCGCGCACCCGGCTGCAGGCGGCGCAGCGGGCGGAGTTGGCGGCGGCAGCCGCGCGGCGGCTGGCGGATCTGACCGAGCGGTTGACGCGCGCCGAGGGCTTCCGGGCGCGGCAGGAGGCGGCCGCGGCGCGGGCGGCGGCGCTGACGGTGACGGCGAAGCAGGTGGCGGCTGCGGAAAGCGCCGCAACGGACCACGCCCGCCTTGCTGCACAGGCCGAGGCGCGGGCGCTGGTGCTGCGCTTTGCCTATGACGGGCCGGGGCGGGCGATGTTGGCGGGCGCGCCGGTGGAGGCGCCGCTGCGGTTGACCGCTGCGGCGGTTCTGGACCTGCCGGGGCTGGGGCGGCTGACCGTCGATCCGGGCGCGCGGGCCGAGGATGACCTGCCGGCGCGGCTGGCGGCGGCGGACGTGGCCTTGGCGCGGGCGCTGGCGGCGTGTGGAGCGGAAACTGTCGGCGCTGCACGGGCGCGGCTGGCCGAGGCGGATGCAGCCCGCGAGGCGGCGCGGCAGGCGGGCGAGTTGCTGGCGAGCCTCGCCCCGGCGGGGCTCGAGGCGTTGCGGGCCGAGGCGGCGAAGGCGGCCGAAGTGGCGGGCGGCGCGGTGGAAGCTGTGGAGGTCGACCTGCCGGCACTGGAGGCGGCGCAGCGGCAGGCCGAGGCGGCGGAGAGTGTGGCGACGGCGGCGGCAGGGGCTGTTCGCAGCGCGGCCGGGGTGGCAAGCGATGCGCTGGCGCGGGCCGAGGCGGCGGAGCAGGCTGCGGCGGCGGCTGTGGCGGCCGCGCAGGCCGAGGCGGCCGGGGACCATCCAGACCGGCTGGCGGCGGCGCAGGCGGCAGTGGCCGCGGCGCAAGCGGGGCTGGACGAGGCGGTGCAGGCCCATGCGGCGCTGGTCGCTGCCGCGCCGGATCTGCAGACGGCGCAGGCCGGGCTGGAACGCGCCGAAAGCGCCGCTGCCCGCGCCGCGAAGGAGAGCGGCGATCTGGCGCGGCGGGTGGCCGAGCTCGATGGCTTCATCCGCTCGCAGGCCGACCTCGGCATCGAGGAGGAGCTGGAGGAGGTGCGCGGCCGCCTGACCGAAGCCCGGGCCCGCGCCGCCCGCCGCGAGGCCGAGGTGCGGGCGCTGACCCGGCTGCGCGAGGCGCTGGCGGCGGCGCGGATCGCGGCGCGCGAGGCCTATTTCGGGCCGGTGCGGCAGGAACTGGCGCCGCTGCTGGCCATCCTGCACGAGGGCGCCGATCTCGCGCTGGATGACCGCAGCCTGCTGCCGGTCAGCCTGACGCGGGATGGTCAGCCCGAGCCGCTGGAGATCCTGTCTGGCGGCACCGCCGAGCAGATCGCCATCCTGACCCGGCTGGCCTTTGCGCGGCTGTTTGCGCGCTCTGGCCAGACTGTGCCGATCATCCTTGATGACGCGCTGGTGCATTCCGATGACGACCGGATCGAGGCGATGTTCACCGCCCTGCACCGGGTGGCACGCGACCAGCAGATCCTGGTGCTGACCTGCCGGCAGCGGGCCTTTGCCAGCCTGGGTGGCACAAGGGCCGAGGTGCGGATCACGGCGGTGTAAACTGCGGCCTACTCCATCTGGTTCCGAAGAAGTCTGCGTCGTTTCCGCGTTTCTTCGAAGGCTCTTCACCAAATGGCCTGTCACGCGCCGATCTTCGCCAAATTCCATCCCGCAGATACCCTATAACTTGCCGCATCGTTTCGCACATGCAGCAGGGAGCCGCGGGCATGAAAGTTGTCGTTCTGGGCGCAGGGGTCATCGGGGTCACATCGGCCTGGGAACTGGCGAAGGCCGGGCATGAGGTGGTGGTCATCGACCGCCAGCCAGCCCCGGCGCTGGAGACCAGCTTTGCCAATGCCGGTGAGGTCAGCCCCGGCTACTCGGCGCCCTGGGCGGCGCCCGGCATCCCGGCCAAGGCGCTGAAATGGATGTTCATGAAGCATGCGCCGCTGATCGTGCAGCCGCGCCCGGACCTCGCCAAGCTGGGCTGGCTGGCGCAGATGCTGGGCAATTGCACCAGCGCCGCCTACAAGGTCAACAAGGGCCGGATGGTGCGGCTGGCCGAATACAGCCGCGATTGCCTGATCGCGCTGCGGGCGGAAACCGGCATCGACTATGACCAGCGGATGCAGGGCACCTTGCAGCTGTTCCGCAGCCAGAAGCAGGTCGATGCCGCGGCCAAGGACATCGCGGTGCTGCAGGCCGATGGCGTGCCGTTCGAGGTGCTGGACCGCGCCGGCTGCCTGGCTGCCGAGCCGGGGCTGGCCGGGGCCGCGGACCGGATCGCGGGCGGGCTGCGCCTGCCGGGTGACGAGACCGGCGATTGCTTCAAGTTCACCGGCGCGCTGGCCGCGCTGGCCGAGGCGCAGGGGGTGACGTTCCGCTATGGCGTTGAGATCACGCGGCTGACCGCGGCCGGGGGCCGCATCGTCTCGGTGGAGACCATCGCCGGGACTGTCACCGCCGATGCCTTCGTGGTGGCGCTGGGGCCCTACGCGCCGCGGCTGCTCGCGCCCTTGGGGATCAAGCTGCCGGTCTATCCGGTGAAGGGCTATTCGATCACGCTGCCGATCGTGGCGGCGGACCGGGCGCCCGAGTCCACCGTGATGGACGAGACCTACAAGGTCGCGATCACCCGGCTTGGCGACCGCATCCGCGTCGGCGGCCTGGCAGAGATTGCCGGGTTCGACCTGTCGCTGCCTGTGGCCCGGCGGGCGACGCTGGAGAAATCGGTGGGCGAGCTGTTCGCCGGGGCCGGGGATGCCGGACAGGCGACCTTCTGGTGCGGCCTCAGGCCGATGACGCCGGATGGCACGCCGGTGGTGGGGCGCACGGAGATGGCGAACCTCTATCTCAACACCGGGCATGGCACCTTGGGCTGGACGATGGCGGCCGGGTCGGCGCGGGTGCTGGCCGATACCGTGTCGGGCCGCGCGGCAGAGATCGACGCCAGCGATCTGGGGCTGGCGCGCTATGCGCGGGCGGCCCGGGCGCAGGGGGTGGCTGCACGGCCGGTGACCGTGGCGGGGTAAGGGATACCTTCGGCTGACGCCGGTTGGAGCGCCGCTCGCGCCCCGGGCTGCAACAGAGCTGTTGTGCCCGCCCCCCGCGAAACCCAGCTGGGGGCGGGCACATCGTGCTCTCTCACGCCATGCCCGCGGGCCCACGCTGGAGGCGTCGTCGGTTACGAGGCGGCTTCGATCACCGCGCAGGCGAGGCGCTCACCCGCCGCGCCCGCAGGCTGGCTGGTGTAGTCATCCGGCTCGGCATGGATCATCAGGGTCCGGCCGATCACGCTGGTCGGGCCGCCGTCAAGATCCACATAGCTGTTGAAGACCTCGGCCATCAGGATCCCGTCCGACGCGACATACTGGTTGGGCATGTCGCCCGAATGCGGGCCGGTTTCGGACATGTAGCCGTGATCCGCCTCGGACGGGTTGAAATGGCCACCCGCGGATTCGAAGCGGTGGTCATGCTCGCAGGTCTCGCCCTCATGGATGTGGAAGGCGACCCATTTGCTGGCGGGCAGGCCGGTGACCTCCATCCCGATCAGCACGCCATGCGGGGTGCCGGTCAGGGTGGCGGTACCGATCTCGGCACCCTCGGCGTCGACGAAGCTGGCGGCGGCGGCGGGAACCTCGGGCGCGGGCGCGGTCGGGGTCTCCTGCGCCGGGGCCTGCTGCGCGGCGGCGGGGAAGGCGAAGGATGCGGCCAGAAGGGCGGCGGGGATGGCGGTGCGGAACATGGGGTCTCTCCCTTTTGGGTGGGGGCGCGGGGGCCTCTGGGGGATAAACGGGCAGCGCGGCGTGATGTTCCGGGATGCGGGGGGTGGGGGGATCACAGGCGCGTTGGCGGTCGAGCAGTTTGGGCCTCTTCCGGCGCGATAAGGCGGCTTGCCAGTGGCAAGTCGACCGCGTCGGTTGCCCGAAGGCGCGGGGCCGCAGGGCAAGGGGGGTGAAGCCTGGCCCGAAGGGTTCCAAATTCTGCTGTGCCCGCCCCCCCGCAGGGCGGGCACAGCAGATTTCACGGGCGGCCGAAATTCTGCGGGGCAAGCGTCGCGCGGAATGGTCGGAGGTCTCCGCTCGCAGCAGGCCTCGCATCCCGAAGGACATCACCTTTACACATCGATCTCGGGGCCTTGTCCCCCGCGCCATTCCCCGGCAGGATCTCGCCCGCCGCGAGGGCCCCCCCCGCCGGCACCCATCTTGTCTGTCCCCCCGGAGGCCCATGCAGACCATCAACCGCAATATCAAGCAGACCGCCATCTTGCTGCTGCTGGGGGCGACGCTGCTGGCGATCCTCGCCGGCTCGTCCACCTTCATCAGCTTCCGCAGCGACGCCGCCTTCGAGCGGACAATCGCCGAACGCCAGCTGCGGCGCTCTGCCTCGGACCTGCTGGCGGCGCTGCAAGACGCCGAGACCGGCCAGCGCGGCTATCTCATCACCCTCGATCCGGCGTTCCTCGAGCCCTATCAGGGCGCGCGGACCCGTATCCTTGAACTGCGCTCTGCGCTGGAGCAGTGGCTGCAGGACGATGCCGGCCGCGGCGCGGACGTGCTGGCCGAGCTGGATGCGCTGATCGAGCTGCGCCTGGGGCTGATCGAGAGCACGCTGGAGGCTGCGGGCGCCGGCGATGTCGCCGCCGCGCGCGCCATCGTGGCGCAGGGGCAGGGCAAGCCGGCGATGGACCGGATCCGCGATCTGCTGGGCGAGATCATTGCGGCGTCGGACGTGCGGACCTCGACCCTTGTGCAGGTGCAGGGGCGGATGAACCTCTGGCTGAAGACCGCCTCGATCCTTGGCGGGGTCGCGATGCTGGCGGTGGTGGGCTCGGCCTTCGTGCTGCTGGCGCGGCAGTTGCGCGCGCTGCGCGCCGCCGAGGACCAGCTGCGCCGGCTCAACAGCGGGCTGGAGGGCCGGGTGCGCCAGCGCACCGAAGACCTGATGCGCGCCAATCAGGAAGTGCAGCGCTTCGCCTATATCGTCACGCACGATCTGCGCGCGCCGCTGGTCAACATCATGGGCTTCACCAGCGAGCTGGAAACCGCGCTGAAGCCGCTGCAGGCCTATGTGCTGGCCGATGGCGAGACGGTGACCGAGGACAATATCCGCGACGCCCGCCTTGCCGCCGCCGAGGATCTGCCCGAGGCGCTGGCCTTCATCCGCTCCTCCACCCGCAAGATGGACGGGCTGATCAACGCGATCCTGAAGATCTCGCGCGATGGCCGGCGCGAGCTGAAGCCCGAGACGGTGGACCTGAAGGCCCTGGCCGAGCAGGCGGCCGCCAGCGTCGCGCATCAGCTGGGCGAGACCGGGGGCGAGGTCGAGATCGACATCCGCGTGCGGCCGCTGGTCACCGACCGGCTGTCGGTGGAACAGGCGCTTGGCAATCTTGTCGACAATGCGGTGAAGTATGCCAGCCCGGATCGACCCTTGCAGCTGAGGATCCGCGCCGTGCCGGACGGGCCGCGCATGGTGCGGGTCGAGGTCGAGGACAATGGCCGTGGCATTTCCGAGGCAGACCATGAACGGGTGTTCGAGCTGTTCCGCAGATCAGGCACGCAGGACCGGCCCGGCGAGGGAATCGGACTTGCACATGTGCGAACCGTTGTGCGAAATCTTGGCGGCGAGATCACCCTGCGCTCGGTTCACGGGCAGGGATCGACATTCACCCTGCATCTGCCCGTCGATCTGCGCGCAGTTCTGGAGACGGTAAGGACATGAAGGCATTGGGCAAGGAAGTCACCATCGTGATGGTCGAGGATGACGAAGGTCATGCCCGGCTGATCGAGAAGAATATCCGCCGCGCCGGGGTCCATAACGAGATCATCCCCTTTGCCGATGGCACCTCTGCGCTGGATTTCATCCTGGGCACGGACCGCAGCGGCGAGGCGGCCATCGGCCGCTATCTGTTGATCCTTCTGGACCTGAACCTGCCCGACATGACCGGGATCGACATTCTGGAACGGGTGAAGACCAATCCGCATACCAAACATCTGCCGGTGGTGATCCTGACCACCACCGATGACGAGGCCGAGATCAAGCGCTGCTACGATCTGGGCGCCAATGTCTACATCACCAAGCCGGTGGAGTATGAGAGCTTCGCCAATGCCATCCGGCAGCTTGGCCTGTTCTTCGCGGTCCTTCAGGTTCCGTGACCGCCGCCCCCGCCACCACGGTGCGCGTGCTGTATGTCGATGACGACCCCGTCCTTGCCCGCCTTGTGGAAAAGGCGCTGGGGCGCGCCGGCATCGAGATCTGCCATGCCGAGGATGCTGACAGTGCCGAGGCGCTGATCGCTGATCGGCGCTTCGATGCGCTGGTGCTGGACCATTACCTGCCCACCGGCACCGGGCTGGATATCCTGCGCCGGATGCGGGCGGGCGGCGGGCGCATCCCCACCATCTATGTCACCGGCTCCAGCGAGGCGACGGTGGCCATCGACGCGCTGAAGGCGGGGGCGGATGACTATGTCATCAAGTCCACCGGCGAGGATTTCACCGCCCTGCTGCGCCGCGCCATCGACCAGGCCATCGCGAAGGCCGAGCTGCTGGCCGCGAAAGAGCGTGCCGATGCCGAGACCCGCGCCGCGCGCGAACGGGCGGAAATGCTGCTGGCCGAGGTGCATCACCGCGTCGCCAACAGCCTGTCGATGGTCACCTCGCTGCTGCGCCTGCAAGCCTCGGCCGCCTCGGATGAGGTGCGCAGCGCGCTGGCCGAGGCGCAGACCCGCATTGCCGCGATCTCGGGCGTGCATCGCAGCCTCTATCTGGGCGACGACGTGCTTACCGTTACGCTGGATGCCTATCTGCAATCGATGCTGCAGGATTTCCGCAAGACCATTCCCGAATGCATCCGCCTGACCATCGAGGCCTGCCCGCTGAAGATCAGCGCCGACCGCGCCGTCAGCCTGGGCATCGTGGTGTCGGAACTGGCGACCAATGCCGCGAAATACGCCTGGCCCGAGGGCGGCGCGGGCGAGTTGCGGGTGGAACTGACGGAACCCGAGCCGGGGCTGGCGCGGCTGCGCGTCAGCGATGACGGCATCGGCAGCGACCCCGCCGGCCGGACCATCGGCACCGGGCTGGGGCAGAAGCTGATCCGCGCCATGGCCGAGCGGCTGGAGGGCAGCGTGGCACAGCCCGCCGTGCCGAGGGGCACCACCGTCGAGGTCAGCTTCCGAGTGTAGGCGCGGTTTTTTGCGCCTCTGCGACAGGGACGCGCGGCTTTCGCATCGGCTGCGACCATCTGCCCCTCGCCTTGCGGCCCTCCCGCCCCATCTTGCCGGGAACAACTCCCTGCCTGCCGACTTGCCTGAACAGGCGAGCCACTGGCAGGGGCGCGCGCCGCGCTGCGGTGCCCCGGAACGACAGGAGACCCGATGTTCGAGAGCTTTGACGCGATTTTGCTGGCAAGGATCCAGTTTGCCTTCACCATCGCCTTCCACATCGTCTTTCCTGCCTTCACCATCGGGCTTGCCAGCTACCTGGCGGTGCTGCTGGCGCTGTGGCTGAAGACCGGCCGCGGCGTCTATCTGCGCCTCTTTGACTTCTGGAAGACGATCTTCGCCATCTCCTTCGGCATGGGCGTCGTATCGGGGATCGTGATGTCCTACCAGTTCGGCACCAACTGGTCCGCCTTCTCCGACAAGGCCGGCCCGGTGATCGGCCCCTTGATGGGCTACGAGGTGCTGACCGCGTTCTTCCTCGAGGCAGGCTTCCTCGGCATCATGCTGTTCGGGCGGGAACGCGTCGGCAAGGGCCTGCATTTCATGGCAACCGCGATGGTGGCCTTCGGCACGCTGCTGTCGGCGACCTGGATCTTGGCGGTCAACAGCTGGATGCAGACGCCGCAGGGCTTTGCCATCAACGATGTCGGCCAGTTCGTCCCCGTCGACTGGTGGCAGATCATCTTCAGCCCCTCCTTCCCCTACCGGCTGATCCATATGGTGCTGGCCGCCTACCTGACCACGGCACTGGTCGTGGGCGCCGTCGCCGCCTGGCACAAGCTGCGCCGCCGCGACTGGCCCGAGGTCCACACCATGTTCAGCATGGCGATGGGGATGATCCTGGTGGTGGCGCCGCTGCAGATCTTCATGGGCGACCTGCATGGCCTCAACACGCTGGAACACCAGCCGATCAAGGTGATGGCGATGGAGGGGCATTTCGAGAGCCATCCCAACGGCGCGCCGCTGATCCTGTTCGGCTTCCCCGACCGCGAGGCGCAGACCGTGCATTGGTCGATCGAGATCCCGAAACTCTCGAGCCTGATCCTCAAACACGACCTGAACGCCCCGATGGACGGGCTGGATACGGTGCCGCGCGAGATGCAGCCGCCGGTGGAGATCGTGTTCTGGTCGTTCCGCATCATGGTCATGCTGGGCTTTGCGATGCTGGGCTTGGGCCTGTGGTCGCTGCTGGCGCGGCTGCGCGGGCGGCTGCATGACAGCCGCAACCTGCACCGCTTTGCGCTGGCGATGGGGCCCGCGGGCTTCGTCGCGGTGCTGGCCGGGTGGATCACCACCGAGGTCGGGCGTCAGCCCTGGACCGTCTATGGCCACATGCTGACCGCCGACAGCGCCTCGCCGATCTCGGCCGCCGCGGTGGGCGCCTCGCTGGTGGCGTTCATCATCGTCTACTTCGCCATCTTCGGCACCGGCGTCGTCTATATCCTACGGCTGATGGCGCGGCTGACGGAAGTGGATGAGGATGACCTGACCGACGGCCCGCTGCGCACCGCAGGCATCACCCCCGGACCCGCCCAGAAGGAGAGCCATCATGGACATTGACCTGCCGACAGTCTGGGCCGGGATCATCGCCTTCGCGGTGCTGGCCTATGTGGTGATGGACGGGTTCGACCTTGGCATCGGCATCCTGTTCCCGCTGTTCCCCGAAAAGGAGGACCGTGACGTGATGATGAACTCGGTCGCGCCGGTCTGGGACGGGAACGAGACATGGCTGGTGATGGGCGGCGGCGGCCTTCTGGCGGTGTTCCCGCTGGCCTATGCGACGATCCTGCCGGCGCTTTACGCCCCGCTGACGGTGATGCTGCTGGCGCTGGTGTTCCGGGGCGTGGCCTTCGAATACCGCTGGCGCAGCGATACCGGCAGCCGCCGCTGGGACGTGGCCTTCTTCGGCGGATCTGCCGTGGCGACCTTCACGCAGGGCATCGCCCTTGGCGCGCTGGTGCAGGGCATCGCAATCGAGAACCGCGAATATGCGGGCGGCTGGTGGGACTGGCTGACGCCGTTCTCCATCGCCACGGGCTTCGCGCTGCTGGCGGGCTATGCGCTGCTGGGGGCCTGCTGGCTGGTGCTGAAGACCGAAGGCAGCCTGCACGCCTCAGCCCGCAAGCTGGCGATACGGGCGGGGGTGGTGACGCTGGCGGGGATGGGGGTGGTCAGCCTCTGGACGCCGTTCCTGAACCCCGGCTATCTGGAGCGTTGGTTCGGCTGGCCGACCGTCGGCTTCAGCCTGGTGGTGCCGCTGCTGGTGGCGGGCGCCGCCTATGGCCTGTGGCGCGGGCTGACGCGGGGGCCGGACTGGCTGCCGTTCCTGTCGGCGCTTGGCCTGTTCGTGCTGGGGTTCGCAGGTGTCGGGATCAGCTTCTATCCCTGGATCGTGCCCTTCGCGCTGACCATCGAGGAAGCGGCCGCCCCGGATGAGAGCCTGGTCTTCCTGCTCTGGGGCTCTGTCGCGCTGCTGCCGATGATCCTTGGCTACACCGCCTATGCCTATTGGGTGTTCCGCGGCAAGCTGCGCCACGGCGAGGGGTATCACTGATGGCCGGGCAGGGGGAGAAGGGGCAGGGGGAGGGCTGGCTGCGCCGTATCGCGTGGTTCGTGGGGCTATGGCTGGCCGGCTTCGCCGCCGTCAGCGCGCTGGCCTATGTCATCCGGCTGGCGATCATGCCGTAAGGCATAGCCCCGCTCCAGCTCGATCAGCCGCTGCTTGCGCCACAGCCCGCCGCCATAGCCGGTCAGCGCGCCATCGGCGCCGATGACCCGGTGGCAGGGGATCACCAGCGCGATCTGGTTGGCGCCATTGGCCCGTGCCACGGCGCGGGCGGCCTCGGGGCAACCCATGTCCCGCGCGATGTCACCATAACTGCGGGTGGTGCCGGGCGGGATCTGGCGCAGGATCTCCCACACCGCCCGGGTGAAGGCACTGCCATGCAGGGCCAGCGGCGTGTCGAACCGGGCACTCGTCCCGGCAAAGAAGGCGCCAAGCTCGTCCGCCATCTGGTCAATCGGCTGAGGCCGCCCAAGCCCGATCCCGCCCGCCATCTTCCGCAGCCGCGCGAGTTCCGCCGGCAGCGCCTTGCGGTCCGCGAACTCCAGCAAGTGCAGCGACCGCTTGTCCGCCACCGCGATCATCGGGCCGATGGGCGTGTCGATCCAATCCGCCTGCAGCAGCGCGCCCTTCATCTCGGCAGGCGCCGCCCCTAGCAGCCGGGCAAAGGCGGCCCGAAAGGCGGCGGGGCTGTCGAAGCCCGCATCGAACTGCGCCTCGATCACCCGGCCCCCTGCCGCCAGCGTCGCCATCCCCTCGCGCAGCCGCCGCTGCCGGGCCATCTCGAGGAACGTCATCCCGAACTGCCGCCGGAAGCTGCGCCGCACGGTCGAGGGATCGAAGCCCAGGCCCGCCACATCCGCCTCGCGCCAGCGCCGCGCCGGGTCCGCCTCCAGCGCCGAGGTCAGCGCGGCGATGCAAGGGTCTGCGGCGGCCTCGGGCGCGAGCGGATGGCAGCGCAGGCAGGCGCGGAACCCCGCGGCAAGGCAATCGGCGGGGGAGGAAAAGAACCGGCAATTGGCGCGCAAGGGTTTGCGCGCCGGGCAGGTCAACCGGCAGAAGATCCCGGTGGAGGTGACGCCGACATAGGCCCGCCCGTCAAAGGCCGGATCGCGCGCCAGCAACGCGGCATAGAGCACGTCCTCGGACGGCAGCGTCAGGGCCAGAAGCGGGGCAGGGGCAAGATGATGTGTCATGCCTGAAGGCTACCCCAGCCCGCCTTGCCTGTCCGCCTGTTTCCGGGCGGCTATTGCGCTTCTGCATCGGCCTCGCTCAGCCTTGGTCGGCCTCCGCCTCCACCAGCCCGGCCAGCACCTTGTCCACCGTCATCGGCAGGCTGCGCACCCGCACCCCGCAGGCGTTGTGGACCGCATTGACGATGGCCGCCCCCGCCCCGCAGATCCCCAGCTCGCCGATGCCCTTGGCCTGCATCGGCGCCCAGTCGTCGCGCTCTTCCAGGAAATGCACCTCCAGCGCCGGCACGTCGGCATTCACCGGCACGTGGTATTCGGCCAGGTCGCGGTTGACGATATGGCCATCACGCGCGTCATGGACCAGCTCTTCGGTCAGCGCCATGCCGATGCCCCAGATCATCCCGCCAAGCGCCTGTGAACGCGCCGTCTGCGCGTTCAGCACCCGGCCGATGGCGAAGGTGCCCAGCATCCGCCGCACCCGGATCTCACCCGTGATCGCATTCACGCCCACCTCGGCAAAGGCCGCGCCCCAGGTCGCCTGCCGCGCCTTGTCCTCCGCCTCGCCGGGGATCAGGTGGCCCTCGGCCTGCATCGCCGCACCGCCCATCAACGTGGACAGCGGCACCTTGCGATTGTCATGGATGGCGTGCCCGTCCTTCAGCGTCAGCTCGGGCTCGGGGCAGCCCATCGCCTCCGCCAGCCGGCTGCGCAGTTCGAGGCAGGCCAGATACACCGCCGACCCGGTCGAGGCCGCACCGAACGACCCGCCCGACCCCGAACTGGCGGGCAGGTCAGTATCGCCCAGAACCGTCTCCACCGATCCCATCGGCAGCCCCAGCATCTCGGCCGCGATCTGGCTCAGGATCGCATAGCTGCCGGTGCCGATATCGGTCATGTCGGTTTCCACCAGCGCCGTGCCGTCAAGGCTCAGGCTCACCCGCGCCTTGGCCTCCATCACCGTGTTCACGCGCACCAGCGACGACATGCCCATCCCGATCCACCACTCGCCCTCGCGCCGCGCGCGGGGGCTTGCATGGCGATGCTCCCAGCCAAAGCGGCGGGCGCCTTCGGTCAGCGCCTCCGCCAGCTTGTGCGAGGAAAACGGCCGCCCGGTCCCCGGCTCGACCTTGGGGATGTTGCGCAGACGCAGGGCAACCGGGCAAAGGCCCAGCTTGTCCGCCAGCTCGTCCATCGCGCATTCGAAAGCCGTCGCCCCCACCGCCTCGCCCGGCGCGCGGACCGAGGCCGCAACCAAGCGATGCACCCGCGCGACACGGTGGACGACGCGGCGATGCGCGGCCTCGTAGGTGAAATGGGTCGCCTGCTGCACGGGTTCGGAAAACTTCTGCCCCGGCAGATTCGATACCAGCGCCTCATGGCCGATCATGGTCAGCCGGCCCTCGTCATCGGCCCCCATCTGGATGCGCTGCAGCGTTTCGGAGCGGCGCGAGGTCGTCTCCATCGATTGCGGACGGGTGCAGACCACTGACACCGGCCGCCTCATCTGCTGCGCCGCGATCGCCGCCGCCACGGTTTCGGGTGAGATACCCAGCTTGCTGCCGAAGCCACCCCCGACATGCGGGGCAAGGATGCGGATGTCTTCCGGCTCGATCCCAAGCGCGGCAGCGACCTGCCCCTGCGCCGAGGCCAGCATCTGAAGCGTGCTGTGCAGCACCAGCTTGCCGCCCTGCCATTCGGCCAGCGAGGCATGGGGCTCCATCGGTGCGGAAGACATCGAGGCGGTGCGGTAGATCCGGTCGATCACGGTATCGGCCGCCTCGAGCGCGGCATCTGGCGCGCCGGTCTCCGATTGCTTCTTCTGGGGCAGCTCAACCTCGGCGGCGGGG
Source organism: Frigidibacter albus (assembly GCF_009908165.1). Classification (GTDB taxonomy): domain Bacteria; phylum Pseudomonadota; class Alphaproteobacteria; order Rhodobacterales; family Rhodobacteraceae; genus Frigidibacter; species Frigidibacter albus. The sequence continues at coordinate 101,187 of NZ_JAAAUC010000004.1, read as the reverse complement.
TCCTCGGGACCCGTCACCGCGCCCGGCTCTTCGGCATAGTCCACCGTCAGCCTCAACGCGGCATGGCGCGCCTGTTCCAGCGTCTCGGCCACCACCAGCGCGATGGGCTGGCCGTGATAGACCACCCCGGCCGCATCGGCCTTGGGCGGCTTGGTCGTGGCGCCCTGGCCCGAAAAACGCACCAGCCGCGGATCGTCGATCACCGCCAGCACGCCGGGCATCTCCAGCACTGTGGCGCTGTTCAGCGTGGTGACGCGGCCGCGGGTGATCGTCGCGCGGACCAGCGCGCCATGCACCATGCCCGGCGCCTGTTGGTCGCCGGTATAGACGGCACGGCCGGTGACCTTCAGTGCGCCCTCGGGCCGCGGCTCGCCCCGGCCAAGCACGCCCTGCGCCATGCCGTCGAGCCGGTGATCGGCGTCGGGCCCATCGTGAGTCATCTCGCGGGTCATGCGCGGTCTCCTTCGGTGTCCTCGGCCGTCGCTTCGGCCAGCACCGCGGCGAGGGTGCGGCGGGCGAGCGGGATCTTGAAATCGTTGTCGCCCTGGCCCTTCGCCTCGGCCAGCAGCAGGTCCGCGGCGCGGTCGAAGAGGGCCGCCGAAGGCACCTCGCCGATCAGCGTGCCCTCCACGTCGGCGCTACGCCAGGGCATATGCGCCAGCCCGCCAAAGGCCAGCGCGGCGGCGGCTATGCGGCCTTGCTCCATCCGCAGGCAGGCCGCGACCGAGACCAGCGCAAAGGCATAGGACGCGCGGTCGCGCACCTTGCGGTAGATCTGCCGCCCGCCTTCCGCCGGGGGCAGCAGCACCGCGGCGATCATCTCGCCCGGCTCCAGCACGGTTTCCACATGCGGCGTGTCGCCCGGCAAACGGTAGAACGCCGCCAGCGGCACCTGCCGCCGCCCGCCGCCAGGGGCGAGCAACTCGACCTCCGCCGACAGCGCGCGCAAGGCAACCGCCATGTCACTGGGATGGGTGGCGATGCAGGCCTCGCTGGCCCCAAGGATCGCATGGATGCGGTTGAACCCGCCAATCGCCGCGCAGCCGCTGCCCGGCTCGCGCTTGTTGCAGGGCATCGCGGTGTCGTAGAAGTAATAGCACCGCGTCCGCTGCAGCAGGTTGCCGCCCGTGGTGGCCTTGTTGCGCAGCTGCCCGCTGGCGCCTGCCAGCAGCGCCCGCGACAGCAGCGGCCAGTGCCGCCGCACCAACGGATCGGCGGCAAGGTCGGAATTGCTGACCAGCGCCCCGACGCGAAGCCCGGCGTCGGTCAGGGTGATCCCCCGCAGATCCAGCCGCGAGATATCCACGAGCCGCGCCGGGGTCATCACCTCATGCTTCATCAGGTCCAGCAGATTGGTGCCCCCGGCGATGAAGGCGGTGCCCGGCGTCTCGGCCTCGGCCAGCGCGTCCTTGCACGACCCGGCGCGGATGTAGTCGAAGGCCCTCATGCCGCATCCTCCCGCTCGGCCGCAGCCAGCCGGATGGCGGCGACGATGTTGGGATAGGCCGAACAGCGGCAGAGGTTCCCGCTCATCCGCTCGGCAATCTCCGCCTCGGTCGGCAGCGCAGGCCCGTCCAGCGTTTCGGACACGTGGCTCGGCCATCCCGCCCGGATCTCCTCCAGCATCGCGGTGGCCGAGCAGATCTGCCCCGGCGTGCAATAGCCGCATTGGAACCCGTCGGTCTCGAGGAACGCCGCCTGCAGCGGCGACAGCGCCTCGGGCGTCCCCAGCCCCTCGATGGTCGTGACCGCATCCCCATCATGCATCACCGCCAGCGACAGGCACGAATTGATCCGCCGGCCATTCACCATCACCGTGCACGCCCCGCACTGCCCGTGATCGCAGCCCTTCTTGGTGCCGGTCAGCCCGGCATGACTGCGGATCGCATCGAGCAGCGTGGTGCGTGGATCGAGGTCGAGGCTGTGCTTGGTATCGTTGATCGTCAGGGTCACATGCATCGGGCGCGCCTATCTTGCTCGTGGGGCTGGATGGACCGCGCGGCGGCGGTGGCGAGGCGTGGCCGCCGGGGCGGCTTGCAGGGCCAACCCCGCCGCCCCGCGCCGGGTTCCCCCAGCCGTGGCGTCCGTGCAAGCCTCCGCCCCGGCCCCCTCCCGCCCTCGCGCGAAGGTGATGCGCGCGGATCCACCAGCCGCAGCCGCTCCAGCCCCCGGCCCCCTCCCGCCCTCGCGCGAAGGTGATGCGGAGTGACCCCGCCGGGGCTACGCGCCGCCCCATGCTGCGCATACTCTCCACAAGCCCGCGCGATCCCCCCGCGAGGCGGAGCCGAGGGATCAGAATGACGCCGACTGACGACGCCGCCGACGCCGCCCGCGCCGGGCACCCCGCTCTGCCGCCGATCCAAGCCCCCCTCCCCGCCCACCCCGAACGCCAGGGCCTGCGCCACGCGCGAGAGCTGGAGCGGCATCTGGCCTTCCTCGACACCTTCACCGGCACCGCATTGGGCGTGCTGGCGGCGGCCTCGGGCATCTACACCTATCTCGGCGTACGCTCGCTGCTGGACGATACCGGCGCCTGGACGACCTTCGCGGCGCTGTCCTATTCCATCGCGGTGTCTGTCGGGATCTTCGTGTTCTGGTCCTACCTGCTGCGCCTTCTGCCCGCCGTCCGCACCGCCGCCTCGCGCGTGGGCCTCTTGCTGTCGATGGCGCTTGGCTGCGTGGCGATCATCGCCATGTCCTCCTGGCTGAACGCCGCGGCCCTCGCCGGGGCGGCGGCGGTAGAACAGCACCTGGCCACCACCGTGCAGACCTATCAGGGCGCGCTGGAGCGTGCCCATTCCAACGCCATCGCCGGGCAGAGCCTCGGCCGCGACGTCGCCCGCGTCCGCCAGAGCTTCGGCGACCTGTCGGAGCAGGAGGCGGTGGGCAACCTCTCCGGCCTCGCCGGGCAGGGCGCGGTGTTCCGGGTGCTGACCCAGAAGGCGGCAGAGCTTGGCGGGCTCGAGGCGCAGATCGCCGCGCAGGATGGCCCCGTCGCCGCCGCCTTCGCCGAGGGCAACACCATCCTCAGCCGGATGCGCGCACTGACGGTCGAGCCGGGTGCGGTCGACGCGCGCTCGGTGCGCTTCTCGGAGGAGGCGGTGCGCCTCTCCGGCATCATCGCGCAGCTGCGCCAGCTGAACGTGGCCCCGCTCGTGGCCCGCGCGGCGCAGGATCTGGCGGATTCCGTGGTTCTCCCCGATCTCGACGGCGGCAGCGAGCTTGCCCGCTCCAGCCAGGCCAGCACCATCGATTCCGTCCTGCAACTGCTGCGCCAGCGCGCTGAAACCCTGAACGGTGCCGCCGCCGAGGTGATCGCGCTGCCTGCCCCGGATGAGATCCTCTATACCCCCGTCTCCGCCGCCGATGCGGTGATCCGCTATGCCGGCAACTTCATCCCCAGCTGGGCCGGCGCCATCGCCATCGACCTCTTGCCCGCCGTGCTGGTCTTCATCGTCATGGTCACGCAATCGGCGATCCGCACCGGGCGCGGCGAGGGCACGGCCGAGGATACGATGACCGTCGCCGACCTGCGCGCCGCCATTGCCGCCGCAAGGGCGCTGCAAGAGCCGGTCTATCTGCCGGGCGAGCCGCTGCCCCGCGACGCTGCGGGCCGCGAGGCGCCCTATCCCGGCCCGCGGGGCTAAGGCGTGTTCTTCCGCCGCGCCCGGGCCGCTGCCGGGACCGATTCCGCTGTCCCTGTGTCCCGCGCCACCCCGCAGGGCGCGCTGAAACTGATGCTGGTCGCGCAGATCGGCATCGGCGCGGCGCTGCTGTGGATCGACCTCAATGCCTCTGCCCGCTCCGGCGCCACCGCGCCGCAGTTGTTCGCCCCGCCCGGCACCGGCCCCGAGACGCGGCCCTACGCGCCCGACCGGCGCCCCGGCACCCCTGCGATGCGCGAGATGCCCCAGCGGCTGGAGTTCGGCACGGAAGGCGCGGCCATGACCCTGATCGGCCAGATCGCCCCCGGCGACGCACAGCGCTTTACCGATTACATCGAGGCCAAACGGGCCGAGGGCGCCCGCCCCACCGCCTTGCAGATCGACAGCTCCGGCGGCTCCGTCGCCGACGCGCTCGCCATCGGCCGGCAGGTGCGGGCGCTGGCGATGACCACCGCTGTCGGCGAGGGCGCCGTCTGCCTGTCGGCCTGCCCCTACATCCTCGCGGGCGGCACCACCCGCAGCGCCGATCCGGCAGCGGTGGTCGGCGTCCACCAGCATTACTTCGGCGAGAACACCCTGCTGCCGGCCTTTCTGGCCGTCGAAGACGTCCAGCGCGGGCAGGGCGCGGTGATCGAGTATCTCGATGAAATGGGCGTGGACACGTTGCTGATGGCCCCGGCCCTGAAAACCCCGCCAGACGAGATCTTCGTGCTGGATGCCGAGGATCTGCGGCGCTACCGGCTGGTGACGGACGCGCCAGACACCGAGGGCTGACGGGCGGGCGTTTTCGGGTCACCGGCCGGGGTGATGATCCGTCCGGCTCCCGGCGCCGGAGGTCAGGAAGTCGACAACCACCCGGACCGCAGGAAGCTGTCCGCGCCGATGGGGCATCAAGAGCGTCGTCACGACCTCGCCGGCGGTCCAGCCCGGCAGCACACGCATCAGGCTGCCCGCCTCGAGCCCCGGGCGGCAGAACTCATCCGGCAGACAGACCAGCCCGAACCCTGCAGCCGCCGCTTTCAAAAGTACCGTCGATTCATCGGCGATCATCCGCGGCCGGGGCGCGACCTCCGCCACCTCGCCCCGCGGACCTTGCAGCCGCCACCGCTCGGCCGGACCGACCATCAGTCCGTCATGGCCCGGGATCTGGCCCGGATGGTCCGGCTGTCCGTGTGCCCCGAGATAGGCCGGGGCGGCGACGAGGATCAGCGACTGGCTCCCGATCCGCCGCTGGAGCAGCGCGGAATCGGGCAGCGGCGCAAAATGGCTTCGGATCGCAATATCGAAGCCCTCCTGAACCAGATCGACGAAGCGGTCGGTCGCGTGCAACTGCACCACGAGTTTCGGGTATGCCGCCGCGAGCCTTGGCAGCAGGTCCGCCAGCAGCGTCTGCGCGGTCGGAACCGAGGCGGTCAGCCGCACGGTCCCGGTCGGCTCGGCCAGCCTGCGGCGCACGACCTCTTCGGCGCTTTCCGCCTCGATCAGCGCGGCGCGGGCATGATCGAGGAAATCGCGCCCGGCCTCGGTCAGCGCCAGACTGCGCGAGGTGCGGTGCAGCAGGCGCGCGCCCAGATCCGCCTCGAGCGCCGCAACCCGCTTGCTGATCGTGGACTTGGGTATCCTCAGCTGCCGCGAGGCCGCGGAAAACCCGCCATGTTCGATGACACGGACGAAAAGGTGAAGGTCGTTGAGGTTCAGCATCTGGCGCCCATCGTTCACAGATGTGGACGATATGGTGCAGATTGCCAGACTTCAAGCTGATCGTCCCGGAAGGTACATCGTCGGTGCAAGGCCACGCGCCTTTTCAGATGGAGATGAACATGGACCCGATCCTTCTTTACGGCTTTCCCTCCGGCAGCTCGATGGGCCTGATCGCCGCCCTCGAATGGCTTGGCCAGCCCTACCGGCTGTGCCGGGTTGATATGCTGGGCGAGATGCGGAGGCCGCCCTACACGCGGATCAACGCCCGCGTCGAAACGCCCGTGCTGATCACCGCAGACGGCCGCCCCCTGACAGAGACCATGGCAATTGCCGCCCACCTTGAAGCGCGCGATGCCGGACGGCGGATCAGTTTTGATCCGCGCTCGGAGGAAGCGGACCTGATGCATCAACTGATGGCGTTCCTCAACAGCGGTTTCACCGGGGCCTTCGGCCCGCTGTGGGCGGCGATGGAAATGGACCCGCCGGATCCGGACTATCAGGCCGCGCTGCGTCGTCTGGGCCGCGATGCGGTGATCGAGCGGCATGACCGGCTGGAGGAAATGGTGGGCGATGGACCGTTGCTGATGGGGGTGAGGCCGAGCCTCGCCGACGCGCTGCTGGTCGGCGTGGCGCGCTGGCTGGAGCTCCACGAGGTGGCCGATATCGCCCGATGGCCGAAGCTGAAGACGATCCGCCAGCGCCTCGGGGAAGACCCGGCCGTGCGCTACGCACAGGCGGTTGAAGATGCTGAGGCGCCCGCGGGGACGGGCGCGTGCAGGGGCACGGTGCCCCTCGACGAAGTCATCGGCCGGTTCGGACGCTAGACGTTGCCCTCCCACGGGATGGACGCCGGGGCCTGGCTACCGGCGGCCAATGTTGCGCGCCATCGACCATGGTGCTGAAACGGCCGGGACGACGTCATTGGGGCGCAAAGGATCGCAGCGGCTCGCCCCCGCCGGTGGCTGGGCGGTCGCCGCCATGCCGGTCTTTCCGCAAGCGGGCGCCCCCCGCCAGCCAGCCGGCGAGGGGCAGGTCGGGACCAGACCCGCGCGGCAAATCGTATGTAGGGGAGCCACATAGGTTCCATATCGTTTCCGTATCCCGAAAATCACGCCGTTTCAGGGACTTGATCCCGGTTTCGGCCCGGTGCCTCCAAGACCCGGAAACCTGCTGCAAGACCCCCTGACGCCTGACCGCTTGCAGCCGCTCCCCTGCCGGGACAGACTGCCGGGCCGGCAGGCGAAAGGCCCACCGCAGTGCATATCGACCTCAACAGCGACCTCGGCGAGGGATTTGGCGCATGGGCCATGGGCGACGATGCCGCGATGCTGGACATCGTCACCTCGGCCAGTATCGCCTGCGGCTTCCACGCTGGCGACCCTACCGGCATCCTAGGCACCCTGCGCGCCGCGGCGGCGCGTGGCGTGGCGTGGCTGTCGGGGCCCATGTCTTCTACCGCGATCTGGCCGGGTTCGGGCGGCGGGCGATGGATGTCGGCTCCGAGGATCTGACCACCGAGGTGATCTACCAGATCGGCGCTTTGCAGGCGCTGGCAGCAGCGGCGGGGACGCGCGTGACCTACGTCAAACCCCACGGCGCGCTCTACAACACCATCGCCGGCGATTCCCGGCAGGCCGATGCGGTGATTGCCGGGGTACTGGCGGTGGACCCGTCCTTGCCGCTGGTCTGCCTCGCCGGGGCGCCGGTGCTGGACCGGGCGCCGGCGGCGGGCCTGCCGGTGGTGGCCGCCGCGGCGCCGCTGCTGGTCCGGGATGCCGGGCCGCCGGGGCTGGCGGGGCAGGGCGTCTCCGCCCCGGGCTCCGCCGACCGAGGCGCGCTGGCCGCGGCGAACCGTGCGGTTGGCAATCCCCTGGGCGCGCCCTGCCTCGAGATCACGCTGGGAGGGGTGGACCTGCTGGCCGCGAGGCCCCCGCCCTTCTGGCCCTTGCCGGCGCGGCCGCCGCGCTGCGGCTCACCGGGGCGCAAGGGCAGACGGCCCGCACCTTTGGCGCGCCCTTCGAACTCGCGCCCGGCGACGCTTCTGGATCGCGCCGCCCCGCGCCGGGCTGCGTAACTATCTGGCGGCGAAGGGTGGATTTGTCGCCACCCCGGTTCTGGGCAGCGCCGCAAGCGAGACGCTCTCGGGCATCGGTCCCGCGCCCGTGCTGCGCGGCGACGGGGTCGCCATCGGCTGCGTCGCCGGCGAGAGCACGCCTCCCGCCACGCCCGGCTTCGCCCCCCCGGCGCCCGGTGACACCGTCACCCTCGATATCCTCCCCGGCCCGCGCAGTGACTGGTTCACGCCCGAGGCGCTCCGGTGATCGCGGTGCTGGCCGATCATCACCTCGACCTTGCCGGCCAGCTGCCCCCCGGCGCGCGGCTGCGCTTGCGGCTGCTGGAGCCCTTTGCCGAGGCCTGAGCCCGGCCCGCTCGCAGGGTCGCTTGCTTGACCCGCCGGGCAATTGTGCTAGGCATTGCCGCGGCTGGGCCTGTAGCTCAATGGTTAGAGCAGGGCGCTCATAACGCCTTGGTTGGGGGTTCAAGTCCCTCCGGGCCTACCAATTCCCAGCCGATCTGCCTGCGCACCTGCTGCCTGGATTATGCCCGAAATCGGTCCGGGTTCGGCCTTGGCCATGCCCCTGTGCCGCCTTAACGATCCATCAAGAGTTCAGTCCTAGCGTTGGTGCGAAGCATGTGAGGGGGCGGCCATGGTCAAGGCAGGACGGAATCGGATCGGGGGCGACCACTTCGCGGCAGCGCGCATGGCGGCAACCCGGGTCTGGCGTGGGACGGGCGGCAGCTATGCCGACTGGCCCGAGGCGCTGAAGCTGCCCGCCGGGGCAGGGCGGGCGGCCTCCGGCTGGTGGATCGCCGCCGCAGCGCCCTTCGGGCTTGCCGCCTGGGCGGCGCTCGGCTGGCTGCTGTTCGCAAGCTGATGCGGATGCTGCCCGGGCCGCGGCATGACTAGCCCGGGCCTGCACCGCTTCGGGATGCCGTGCGCAGCCTTCGCACGGATTGCGCCAGACCGGTCTGGCCGGAGGCGCCACGCGCAGGCCGGCGGAGCATCCCCTCTGTTCGCGCGTGATGCCGGTGATCGACAGGCCGAGGCTCCCACGCGCGGGTCGGCGAAGGACGCCTTGTGCCGAAAGACCTCGGCACGACGTCCAAGATCAGTCCCATGCCCCGCGCCGCCGCAGCCAGCAGTGGTCGTTAGCCCCGCAGGCCGGGCCCCGTGTCAGCCAGGCGGCGATTTCCCTGGCATCGGGTCAGGCGTGAAATGCCAGCCCGCACACGGCCAACCAAACAAGGAACGGCCCGCCCCAGTCAGGGCGGGCCGCAATTCAGATGGCCTCGGCAAGCACCGCATCAGCCGTTGCAGGCCAAACCCGGTGCCGTTGCCTGACCAGCGTCAAGCATGCCGGCGGCTGTCTCAGTTCGAGCCGGGCGCGGTCGGCTCGTTGGTCTGGCTCAGCGGCTCGTCGGCGATGGCTTCCGCCTTGGCTTCGGCTGCGTTCTCCATCACGGCGGTGCCGTCGCGGAATTCCAGCGCAGTCATCGGCGCGGTGGCCAGGCTCAGCACATCGGCTTCGGAGACGGCGATCATCACGCTGTCATCCCCGACGCTGGCGATCCCGGTGGCATCGAGCTGCACTTCGTTGCCGTTTGCCAGCGCGAAGATGATGTAGTCCACCACACGCTCGCCAGTGATCGCGGCGGTGGTGATGTTCCCCAGCATCGCGTTGTCCGAGGAATAGACCGGCCAGCCGCCCATCGGACCAGCGCCACCGGTCGACGGACCGACCACTTCAGTCGAGTTGCCCGACATGTCGATCACGGTGATCGGCAGCGAGTTGTCCTGCACCTCGCCACCGCCGGTGGCTTCCTGAGCGAAGGCAGCGCCCGACATGCCAAGGGCGACGACAGAGGCGAGCAGGGCAGATTTGTTGAAACGTGTCATAGGGATGTCCTTTCGGAACTTGTTACGTTCTATGGCTCACCAACGCCCCCACACCGCTTTCGTTCCCACCCCACGAAGCCGTGATCACAGCCCGCGCGATGCTCACTGGCCCGACAAAATCGCCCCGCCGGCCGCAGGGCCGTTGCCCGCAGGCGCGGCTTGCGCTATCGGGCCGGACAGCAGCCGCGCTGATGCGGGGCGGGATCACGGCAAGAAGGGGTGCGGCGATGAGCGGCGGCAAGAACGGGCTGACCTACGCGGCGGCGGGCGTGGATATCGACGCGGGCAACGCGCTGGTGGAGCGGATCAAGCCGGCGGCGAAACGCACCGACCGGCCCGGTACCATGTCGGGCCTTGGCGGCTTTGGCGCGCTCTTTGACCTCAAGGCCGCGGGCTACAGCGACCCGATCCTTGTGGCTGCGACCGACGGGGTCGGCACCAAGCTGCGCATCGCCATCGACACCGGCAATGTCGACACGATCGGCATCGACCTGGTGGCGATGTGCGTGAACGATCTGGTCTGCCAGGGGGCAGAGCCGCTGCTGTTCCTCGACTACTTCGCCACCGGCAAGCTGGACGTGGACCAGGCGACGCGGATCATCGAGGGCATCGCGCAGGGCTGCGCGGACAGCGGCTGCGCGCTGGTGGGCGGCGAGACGGCAGAGATGCCGGGCATGTATCACAAGGGCGACTTCGACCTTGCCGGCTTCGCGGTCGGCGCGATGGAGCGCGGGACAGCCCTGCCGGCCGGCGTGATGGCGGGCGATGTGCTGCTGGGGCTTGGCTCCAATGGCGTGCATTCCAACGGCTACAGCCTCGTGCGCAAGGTCGTGGAGATGGCGGGCCTTGGCTGGGACGCGCCGGCGCCGTTTGCGGAAGGCGAGCTGGGGCAGGCGCTGCTGGCGCCGACGCGGCTTTATGTGCGCCAGGCGCTGGCGGCGATCCGCGCGGGCGGCGTGCATGGCCTTGCGCATATCACCGGCGGCGGGCTGACCGAGAACCTGCCGCGGGTGCTGCCCGAGGGGCTGGGGGCCGAGATCGACCTGGCCGCGTGGGAATTGCCCCCCGTGTTCCGCTGGCTGGGGGCGACCGCGGGCATGGAGCAGGCCGAACTGCTGAAGACCTTCAACTGCGGCATCGGCATGATCCTTGTCGTGGCCGAAGACCGCGCCGGTGCGCTGGCGGACCTGCTTGCGGAGGAGGGCGAGACCGTCACCGTTCTGGGCGAAGTCGTGCCGGGGCAGGGGGTCAGCTACCGGAACCGCCTGCTGTGACCGAGCCGGTTCGCGTTGCCATCCTGATCTCGGGCGGCGGGTCGAACATGATCCGGCTGGTCGAGAGCATGGAGGGCGACCATCCCGCCCGTGCCGTTCTGGTCGCCTCCAACGACGCCTCGGCGGCGGGGCTGGAACGGGCAGCGCGGCTTGGCGTGCCCACCGCCGCCATCGACCACCGCCCCTTCAAGGGCGACCGCGCCGCGTTCGAGGCGGAACTGCTGAAGCCGATCCTTGCCGCGCGGCCCGACATCCTGTGCCTTGCGGGCTTCATGCGGGTGCTGACCCCGGCTTTCGTCGCGCGCTTCGACGGGCGGATGCTGAACATCCACCCCTCGCTTCTGCCGCTTTACCCGGGCCTGCACACCCACCAGCGCGCGCTCGAGGCCGGCGATGCCGAAGCGGGCTGCACGGTGCATGAGGTGACGGCGGTGCTCGATACCGGGCCGATCCTGGGGCAGGCGCGGGTGGCCATAGAGCCCGGCGACACGGCGGACACCCTCGCCGCGCGGGTGCTGGCGATGGAACATCGGCTCTACCCCGCTGTGCTGCGCCGCTTCGCCTCCGGCGACCGCACTCCGGTCTGGCTGTAACGCGCCCGTGCTTTCGCTTTTCTTTCGCCAGCCATTGGCCTAAGCCAGCAGGATGCAGCGGGATGACCCCGCGCCCCGGACGTGAAGGCCGCGATGCAGACCATCCTCACCACCGAAGACCTTGCCCGTTTCTGCGAAGCCGCCAAGGCCGAACCCTATGTCACCATCGACACCGAGTTCCTGCGCGAGCGCACCTACTGGTCCAAGCTGTGCCTGATCCAGATGGCGCTGCCCGGCAAGACCGGCGATGCGGTGCTGGTCGATCCGATCGCGGGGGGCGAGGGGCTGTCGCTGGAACCGCTCTATGACCTGTTCCGGCATGAGGCGACGGTGAAGGTGTTCCACGCCGCGCGGCAGGATCTGGAGATTTTCTTCGTCGAGGGCAAGGTCTTCCCCAAGCCGCTGTTCGACACCCAGGTTGCGGCGATGGTCTGCGGCTTTGGCGAGCAGGTCGGCTATGAGACGCTGGTGCGCAAGATCGCGCGCGAGAACCTCGACAAGACCAGCCGCTTCACCGACTGGTCGCGGCGACCCCTGTCGGATGCGCAGAAGGTCTATGCACTGGCGGACGTCACCCATCTGCGGGTGATCTATGAGTTCCTCTCCAAGGAGCTGGCGCGCACCGGCCGCCAGCCTTGGGTCGAGGAGGAACTGGCGATCCTGCTGGCGCCGGAAACCTACATCACCCTGCCCGATGAGGCCTGGGAGCGGGTGAAGACCCGCACCACCTCGGCCCGGTTCCTGGGCGTGGTGCGCGAGCTGGCGAAGTTCCGCGAAGTCTTCGCGCAGGCCCGCAACATCCCGCGCAGCCGCGTCTACAAGGACGATGCACTGCTGGAGCTGGCCTCGACCAAACCGGCGAATTACGAGGATCTGGGCCGTTCGCGCCTGCTGCTGCGCGAGGCGCGGCGGGGGGAGATTGCCGACGGCATCCTTGCCGCGGTGAAGGCGGGGCTGGAAGCCAGGCCCGAGGACCTGCCCAAGCCGCAGGACGAGCGGGACCAGCTGCAGGTCAACTCGGCGCTGGCCGATCTGCTGCGGGTGCTGCTGAAGGCGAAGTCCGAAGAGGCGGGGGTGGCAGCCAAGCTGATCGCGTCCTCGTCCGAGCTGGACGTGATCGCATCCGGCGGGCGCGAGGTCGATGCGCTGAAGGGCTGGCGCCGCGAAGTGTTCGGCGCCGATGCGCTGCGGCTGTGCAAGGGCGAGATCGCGCTGTCGGCCAAGGGCGGCGCGGTGCGGGTCGTGCCGGTCTAGGGACCGGCCTCTCCTCGCCGGCTCCCGGCTTACCGGCTTGACGTCATCGAGTTGCGCGCCGCGACCACGACCACGCGGTTCACCCCGGCAAGGGTCTGGTCGCTGAGGAAGCGCCCCGCGGTCAGCTCGCGCGATTGCGGGGTGGACTGGCGGGTCAGCTGGTTCGGCTTGTCCACCACGAAGCGGTAGGTCAGCACGCCGTCCACCGGAACCTCGTCCGGGTCCAGCGCGATCAGCTCGGCATTCCACCAGCCTTGCGTCGGCGGCAGGCCCGCCACCGACAGGATCGCCCCGCCCGGCATCTGCTTCAGCTCCATCCGCGTCAGCTGATCCACCGGCACGCGGCCATCGGCCACCAGCTCCACCTGCGAAATCGTGGTTGGCTGGCTTTGCGCGCCGCCGAACCAGTTGAACGGGTTGATGCGGCTGTCCCGGATCGTTCCGCAGGCGGCGAGCGAAGTGGCAAGCGTCAGCACTAGGACTAGTCTCATCCGGGGTCCCCCTGTTCCTCGCCCCTTGGGTAGCCTATCCGGGGGGCGTTGAAAAGAGAGGGAGATGCTGCGTTCGTGCTGCTCTGTTCGGGCGGGAGAAGGCGAGGCATTGCCTCGCCCCGCCCGTGCGAGACCTCTCGCCCGGAGCCGCTGGCAACGCGAGACCGATTGAGGACAGCGCCCGACCTGGCGGGCGAGAAGCGCCCGCCAGGGGCGGGGCGGGCGCTGGCCGGGCCTTTGAGGCCCGTCCGGAGCCAGTGGAGAGGGCACGGCATGGCGAAGGCGATGGCCTTCGCCAAGTCAACGGGCAGCAGATCCTGCGTCAATGCGCCTCGGACTGCCGCCCACGCCACTCCGCCGCACTGGACCTCCCGGTCCGCGCCCACTAGCTATGCCCCAACGCCCAGCCTCAGGAGACACCGCGATGGCCACCCCCGCCTTTGAAGACATCGCCGACACCTTCGAATTCCTCGACGACTGGGAAGACCGCTACCGCCATGTGATCGAGCTCGGCAAGGCGATGCCGCCGCTTGACCCCGCCTTCCGGGTGCCGGCGACCAAGGTCGAGGGCTGCGCCAGCCAGGTCTGGCTGCTGCCGCGGATCGAGGGGCAGGGGCCCGCCGCGCGCTTCGACTTTCAGGGTGAGAGCGATGCGATGATCGTGCGCGGGCTGATCGCAGTGCTGCATTCGCTCTATTCCGGGCTGACGGTGGCCGAGGTCGCCAAGGTGGACGCCCCCGCCGAACTGGCGAGGCTGGGGCTGGACCAGCACCTCTCCTCGCAACGCTCCAACGGCGTGCGGGCGATGGTGGAGCGGATCGGGATGCTGGCGCAGGCCGCCGCGAAGGGCTGATGGCGGCCACAGCCGCCGGCCGCTGACCTACTCTGCCGGCGCCGTCATGGGCTCCAGCACCGTCACGCCGGTCGCGGCGGCCCGGGCCAGCCCCGGGTCCAGCGACATCGGCAGATACTCGCCCCGCCGCCACAGTTCCGACAGGTCATCATACCAGCGCGACAGCGGATGCCCCGACTGCCCGGTGGAGATGATGAAGACCGAGCTGTCCGGGTCGGCGAAGTTGTACACGCCCCGGTAGCCAGCCCCATGCACGTTCAGGTAGGGCTGCGGCCCCTCGCCCGCCGTCATCCCCCGCATCAGCGTGAAATCCCCGCCCGAGGTGGACTGGCGGATGTTCACGAACCACTTCAGCACCGGCACCTCACCCAGAACCGGATGGTCATGCGTCGCCTGATGGGCGTCGCCCCACCGCCAGCTTTCCACGTTCGGGCCATAGCGTTCCGTCAGATCCAGCAGCGCATCGTCCAGCGACAGGCGGGCGATGTCGGTGCAGCTCTCCACCGGCGAGGATTGCAGGATGTCGCACCAGCGCCCGGCGCCCTCGGCATTGCGGAACACCCGCTCGATGAACAGCGGCTCCATCCGGGCGAAGCTGGTCGCCAGCGGGCCAAGCTCGTCCTGGATCAACCGGTGCTGCAGGGCCCGCATCCAGGCGGCATAGATCAGCGGTTCGGGCAGATGCTCATTCATCTCGCCGTTCCATTCGGCCAGCAGCGCCAGCGCCCGTTCGCGCCGCGCCTCGGGCGTGCCGGCGGGGGCGGCCTCGCCGGTGAACCACAGGTCGGCGGCAACCAGCGGCAGCAGGCTGCGCGCGGCGGGGCTGGTGGTGTCGAGCTGCGCCGCGATGAAGCTTTCGCGGCTATGCACCTCGCGCTCCTGCATCAGCCGCTGCCAGCGCTGGATGCGCTGGCTGTCGCCCCAGTCGAAGCTGACATGGTCCGGGAACGGGCGGTCGATAGTCTTGTTGTTGGTGTTGCCCAGAATGCCACCCTCGGGGTCCACCACCCGCGGGTTGCCGTCATAGGGCAGGCGTCCGGTCCACCGGTTCTGCGGCTTCCAGCCAAGCGCCGGCATCCGGCCTTGGGTTTCATGCGCGGCGTCGCGGGCAGGCAGGCGGCCCACTGTCACCATCGCCACCCCGTCCTGATCCGCCAGCACCAGGTTCTGCGAGGGCGCGACGACCAGTTCCCCGGCCGCGATCCCCTCGTCGATGCTCTGCGAGGTCATCAGCCGGATCGCCGCGGTCATCGAGGTGTCATTCGCATCCAGCAGCGTCCAGGCCAGCGCCGCCACATGGCCGCCGGGGGTGACGCTGCCGATGTCGTAATGCCCGCCCGGCAGCACCGGGCCATTCTCGGTCCAGCGCAGGGTCAGCGTGACGGGCGCCGCGTCCTTAACGTTGACGATCACCCGGCGGCTGCGGAACGGCTCCCATCCCTGCGGGGTGCGGTATTCGGTGGCATCGGCCGGGTTCAGCTCCTCGATCAGCAGGTCCTGATCGTCGGCATAGGAGGAGGTGAGCCCCCAGCCAAGCCCGGCATTGCGCCCGACCAGCACCGCAGGCACCCCCGGGATCGTGCCACCGATGACCCCGCCAGAGGCCAGCTCCAGCCGCGCCAGGTACCACAGCGCCGGGGCACTGAAGCCCAGATGCGGGTCGCTGGCCAGAAGCGAGCCGCCCGCCGCCGCCCGCTCCGGCGCCGCCGCCCAGGCGTTCGACGCGCCCTCCAGCCCGCGGTCCGGGAAGGGTGAGAACGGCCCCAGATCGGCATGGCGCACCGCCGCGCCGCTGGCCGGCACACCCGGCACCAGCTGCGCAAAATCCGGCAGCTCCATCACGCCGCCGCCCGGCGCCGCCGGCATCAGGTCGCGCGGCCAGTCCCGCGACAGCAGCGACAGCCGCGCCCGCAGCACCTCGGTCGACAGGTGCGAAGACAGCTGCACCCCGATCAGCTTGAGGATCGCCAGCGAATCGGCGGGCTGCCAATAGGCGATCTCGGGCTCGAACAAGAAGAACTCCGGCGCGCCGCGGCCGCGGCTCTCGGCATTGACGACGCTGATCCATTCATTGACGCCGCGGGCATAGGCCTCCAGCGCGATGCGGGTCTGGTCATCCTGCGCGGGGACCGAGGCGGCGGCGAGGCTGTAAAGGTCCAGCCGCCGCATCAGCTCATCAAGCTTCACCGTGCGGGCGCCGAAGATCTCGGACAGGCGGCCCTGCGCGGTGCGGCGCAGCATGGTCATCTGCCACAGCCGGTCCTGCGCATGGGCATAGCCAAGGCCGAAATACACATCGGCATCGCGGCCGCCAAAGACATGCGGCACATTGCCGGTATCGCGCACGATCTCCACGGGGGCCGACAGCCCCTCGACCGTGCGCCGGTCGTCATAGTCGGGCAGGGATCCCCCCGCGACATAGTAGATCAGCAGGGCACCGGCGATTGTCACGGCCAGAAGCGCCGTGACGATGCGCAGGAGCCACCGGAAGAGCATGAGCATCGGCATGGGTCGCATGTTGACGGCGGGGACAGGCCGGATAGTTAGGACAGAACGGCCAAGGCCGCAATGGCAGAGGAGAGCACGATGGCGAAGCTGGCATTTCTGGGCCTGGGGGTGATGGGCTACCCGATGGCGGGGCATCTCACGGCCAAGGGGCATGAGGTGACGGTCTACAACCGCACCGCCGCGAAGGCAGAGGCTTGGGTGGCGGCGCATGGCGGAGCGGCGGCGGCAACGCCCGCGCAGGCTGCGGCGGGGGCCGAGCTGGTCTTTGCCTGCGTCGGCAATGACGATGACCTGCGCGCGATCTGCCTCGGGGATGACGGCGCCTTCGCGGGCATGGCGAAGGGCGCGGTCTTCGTCGATCACACCACCGTCTCGGCCCGGGTGACGCGCGAGCTGTCGGCAATTGCCGCCGAGCAGGGCAAGGGCTTCGTCGATGCGCCCGTGTCGGGCGGGCAGGCGGGCGCGGAAAACGGCGTGCTCTCTGTGATGTGCGGCGGGACCGAGGTGGATTATCTGGCGGCCGAGCCGGTGATCGCCGCCTATGCCCGCATCTGCCGCCGCCTCGGCGACAGCGGCGCCGGGCAGCTGGCGAAGATGGTCAACCAGATCTGCATCGCCGGTGTGGTGCAGGGGCTGGCCGAGGGCTTGAACTTCGCCGAGCGCGCCGGGCTGGACATCGAGGCGGTGGTCGAGGTGATCAGCCAAGGCGCCGCCGGCAGCTGGCAGATGGCCAACCGCCACAAGACCATGGCCGCCGACCAGTTCGAGTTCGGCTTTGCCGTGGACTGGATGCGCAAGGATCTGGGCATCTGCCTCGATGCCGCCGACGAGACCGGCGCCAGCCTGCCGATGACCGCGCTGGTGGACCAGTTCTACAAGGACGTGCAGCGGATGGGCGGCGGGCGGTGGGACACCTCCTCGCTGATCCGGCGGCTGCGGGGCTGATGCGGGGCAGGGGGGCGCTGCCCCCCGTCGCCTGCGGCGACTCCCCCCGGGATATTTGGAAAAGGCAAAGACCAAAGCGCGGCGCGGCCCCCTTTGCCTTTTCCAAATATCCTCGGGGGTGAATTGGCGCGGAACGCGCCAAGAGGGGGCAGAAGGCCCCCTCCCTTCTTCGACATCGGGGGCAGAAGGCCCCCTGCGCCTTGTCTCAGCGCCGCTGCTGGCGGTCGAGGAAGGCTAGCCGCTCGAACAGCGCCACATCCTGCTCGTTCTTCAAAAGGGCGCCGTGCAGGCGGGGCAGCAGGCTGCGGCCATCGCCCTTCAGGTCTTCGGGGGTCAGATCCTCGGCCAGGATCAGCTTCAGCCAGTCCAGCACCTCGGAGGTGGAGGGCTTCTTCTTCAGCCCCGGCTGCTCGCGCAGGGTATAGAAACGGGTCAGCGCCTCGGTCAGGATCGCGTCCTTGATGTCCGGGAAATGCACCTGGACGATGGCGCGCATCGTCTCGGCGTCGGGGAAGCGGATGTAGTGGAAGAAGCATCGGCGCAGGAAGGCGTCGGGCAGCTCCTTTTCATTGTTCGAGGTGATGATGATGACCGGGCGATGCTGCGCGCGCACGGTCTCGCCGGTCTCGTAGACATGGAATTCCATCCGGTCGAGTTCCTGCAGCAGGTCGTTCGGGAACTCGATGTCTGCCTTGTCCACCTCGTCGATCAGCAGCACCACGCGGCTAGGTGCCTCGAAGGCCTGCCACAGCTTGCCCTTGCGGATGTAGTTCGCCACGTCATGCACCCGGGCATCGCCCAGCTGGCTGTCGCGCAGCCGGCTGACCGCGTCATATTCATACAGCCCCTGCTGCGCGCGGGTGGTGGATTTCACATGCCATTCGACCATCGGCAGGTTCAGGCTTGCCGCCACCTGCCGCGCCAGCTCGGTCTTGCCGGTCCCCGGCTCGCCCTTCACCAGCAGCGGGCGCTGCAGAGTCACCGCCGCATTCACCGCTACCGCCAGATCCTCGGTGGCGACGTAGCTTTCGGTTCCGCTGAATTTCATGTGTGTTTTCCGCCCGATCTCGCCCGAAGTTCAGGCAGACCCTAGACGGCGGGGCAAAACGCTGCAAGCGCGCGGTAGCCTAGTGACAAGCCTTCCGCCTTGGGCTATGGGGTGCCGCAAGGAGTGCCGGATGACGAGCGACACCGCCAAGCGTTCCGGCCGAATGGAGGGAGCAGAGATGAAGGCAGAGGTCTTTCTTCCCGAGGATTACCGCCCCGCAGAGGGCGAGCCTTTCATGAATGAGCGGCAGCGCGAGTATTTTCGCCGCAAGCTGCACATCTGGAAGCAGGAGCTGATCGACCAGTCGGCCGAGACGCTGGAGGGTCTGCAGGACTCGGCCCGCAACGTGCCCGACATCGCCGACCGCGCCAGCGAAGAGACCGACCGGGCGCTGGAGCTGCGCACCCGGGATCGCCAGCGCAAGCTGGTCGCCAAGATCGACGCTGCGCTGCGGCGCATCGACAATGGCGAATATGGCTATTGCGAGATGACCGGCGAGCCGATCAGCCTCAAGCGGCTGGACGCGCGCCCGATCGCCACGATGACGCTGGAAGCGCAGGAACGGCATGAACGGCGCGAGCGGGTTCATCGCGACGACTGACGGCAGATGCACAACAATCAGGAATAACCGGGCACCGGGGTCGCAAGGCTCCGGTGCGCTGCTTTTGGGGGACAAGGAATGCTGATCGGCGCGAAGGTGACGGTGCTTGGCGCCGGGGTGGCGGGGCTGACGGTGGCGCGGGCGCTGGCGCTGCGCGGCGCCGAGGTGACGGTGCTGGAACAGGCCGCCGAGATCACCGAGGTCGGCGCCGGGCTGCAGATCAGCCCCAATGGCGCTTGCGTCCTGAAGGCGCTTGGCCTTGGCGAGGCCATCGAGGCGGCGGGGATGCGCGCCGAGGCGGTGGAGCTGTGGGATGGCGGGTCGGGCACCCGCGTTCTGCGGCTCGATGTCGGCAAGTTGCAGCCGGGCGCCCCCTACCGCTTCGTCCACCGCGCCGACCTGATCGACCTGCTGGCCGTGGGCGCGCGCGAGGCGGGGGTGCAGATCCGCCTGCTGCAGCGCATCGACAAGGTCACGCTGGGGGCGCATCCGCCGCGGATCACCACGGCGCAGGGGGCCGAGGTCGAGTGCGGGCTGCTGATCGGCGCCGACGGGCTGCATTCGCGCCTGCGCGAGGCGCTGAACGGCGCCGTCGCGCCCTTCTTCACCCATCACGCCGCCTGGCGGACGGTGATTCCCGCCGGGCCCGACATTCCCCCGGTGGCGCAGGTGTTCATGGGGGCCGGGCGGCATCTGGTCAGCTATCCGCTGCGCGGCGGCACCCTGCGCAACATCGTGGCGGTGGAAGAGCGGCACCGCTGGGTCGAGGAAAGCTGGTCGCTGCGCGATGACCCGATGGCGCTGCGCATCGCCTTCCGCGACTTCTGCCCCACGGTGCGCGGCTGGCTGGAGCAGGTGGAGGACCCCTATCTCTGGGGCCTGTTCCGCCACCCGGTCGCCAAACGCTGGCAGACCTCGGGCCCCGAGGCGGGCGGCTGGGGCGCCGCGATCCTCGGGGACGCCGCCCACCCGACGCTGCCCTTCCTCGCCCAGGGCGCGGTGATGGCGCTGGAGGATGCCTGGGTGCTGGCGGATGCGCTGGCGAGCCATGACACCCCCGCCGCGGGCCTCGCCGCCTATCAGCAGCGCCGCGAGGCCCGCGCCGCCCGCGTCGTCGACGCCGCCACCCGCAACGCCCGCCACTATCACCTTGCCGGCCTGCCGAGAGCCGTGGCGCATCTGGGGCTGCGGGCGGCCGGGGCGGTTGCGCCGGGACGGTTGTTGGGGCAGTTTGATTGGCTGTATGGGTATGATGTGACGGGGTGAGGGGGGCTGAATGCCTAGCCACGGATTCATCTATATAATCACGAACAGCGCAGATCCGAGCGTTGTCAAGGTGGGGCGGACCAATGACCTCCGACGCCGGGTAAATCAACACAACGGCGCTTCAAATGTACTCGGCGTTTGGACTTTGAGTTGGTCAATGGAAGTGCCGGACAGCCAACGGGCAGAGAGTTTGGCGCTGGCATCACTGAGCCGTTGGAAAGTTCCAGGGAAGCGGGAACAGTTCCGATGTGGGCGGAAGAAGGCAGAGGAGGAGATTTCGGTAGCGCTGGCCGAGTGGTCGCATTGGGGTCGCAAAGAGAAATCCCGACGCAAAGAAAAGGCATCTCGAGAACAGGCAGCTCGGAGGCTCTCGCGTGAGGTCGAAGAACATGCCAGAGCCGTTCGGGCGCGAAAAGTTGCGGATGAAAGGACATTCGAGATGCTATGTCTTTCTTATCCAGACAGAAAAATTAAGTATGATCGAGCCAAACGCATATTAGCAGGAACGGAGAGAGTACCATATCCGTTTAAGCCAAACGATCTATACTTGGTGCTCCTGCTCGCTCTTGGACTTTTCTACTTTTTCACCGATGCAGGGCCGTGGGAGTGGGCTCGACTGCCTGTCGCAGTCGCGTACACCTATGGCGTTTTCGCGGTTTTTGAGTCGTGGGGGAGATTCGACGAATGGCAAAAAAATCGCGACCCAGATTCCCAACGCGGTGTGATCGAGAGCTTTGAAACCGTCTACCCTGACGGATTACCTCCACGAAGTGCTCGAGACCTTTGTCACATCGAGGTCTAAACAACGAAGTTCTGCTGTGCCCACCCGGGCGGGCCCATCAGAATTTCGCACCCTCCGGACCAAGCTTCACCCCCCTTGCCCTGCGGCCCCGCGCCTCCGGGCAAGCCGACCGCGTCGGGAAGAGCCCTCACGGGGAGCGAGGCGCCCCGGGACCCCCATCCCCCTCAAAACGCGTTGAAGATCACGAACATCGCCGCCTTGATCATCGCATAGACCACGGCATAGACGATCAGCAGCGCCGCAAGGCCGGTGGCCGATCCGGCAAGGATCCAGACCCCGTCGCGCTCCAGAATGCCAAGGGCGATCAGGCAGATGGCGAAGGCCGGCAGCATGTTCCCCAGCGGGATCGGCAGCACCAGCACGATGGCGAGCACAAGGCACAGGCCGCCGACGATCCGTTCGGCCGTGGGCGAGCTGAGCGCGGGCAGGCGCGGCACCAGCAGCCTTTCGGCCCGCTCCAGAATTGGTGTCACCCGTGTGATCAGCGCCGCGAAATCCTCGCGCAGCATCGAGCGCTTGCTGATGAAGGGCGGCAGCCATGGCCGTATCCCCAGCATCATCTGCGCCGCAAGATACAGCAGCGGCAGGCCGAGGATGCCCGAAGTTCCGGGCGGGGCGGGCAGAACATTGGGCAGCGCGAAGACCAGCAGCAGGGCCCCAAAGGCGCGGGCCTGCAGGATCTGGACCAGATCGGCGACAGAGATCCGCTCGCGCGTGCCGTCCTCCGCCAGCTCGGCCAGGATCAGCGACAGCCTCCTCTTGGGCGGCGCGGCCCGCCGCACCCATCGACGGCGCCCCATGGGATCACCGCCGGGCGAAGCCTCGGCAGCCATGCCGGCGCTGCCCGGTAGAGGGCCCAGTGCAGGGTCCGGCACATCCGTGCCAGAGGTGGTGTCTTCGGGCTTCGCCGGGGGCTCGGGGGTCATGGACATCCAGTATGCGCAAAAACGGTCGCGGCCATGCCGGCCGATATGCTCTGGAGGCTAGCGAAGTTCCCAAGCCGTTGAAAGATGCGCCTGGACACGATCTCGCGCGTCCGGATGCGGCGCCGGGGTGGCCCTCAGCCCACCTCCACCCACACCGGCACATGGTCCGAGGGCTTTTCCCGCCCCCTGACCTCCTTGTCGATCCCCGCTGCCGTCAGCATGTCGGCGGCTTGCGGGGTCAGCAGCAGGTGGTCGATGCGAATGCCGTTGTTCCGCTCCCAGGCCCCGGCCTGATAGTCCCAGAACGAGTAATGCCCCGGCCGCGGCTCGCGGGCGCGGAAGGCGTCGGTCAGGCCGAGGTTCAGCAGCCGCCGATACGCCTCGCGCGTTTGCGGCAGGAACAGCGCGTCCTCGGTCCAGACCTCGGGGCGGGCGGCATCCTCGGGCTGGGGGATCACGTTGTAATCCCCGGCAAAGATCGCCGCCTCCTCGGCCGCGATCACCTTACGCACCCGCGCCTCCATGCGCGCCATCCAGGCCAGCTTGTAGTCGTATTTCGGCCCCGGCGCCGGGTTGCCGTTGGGCAGGTAGAGGCCGCAGACCCGCAGCGCCCGCTCGCCGATCACGATGGCCTCGATCCAGCGCGCCTGCACGTCCTCGTCATCGCCGGGCAACCCGCGGCGGATATCCTCCAGCGGCAGCCGCGACAGGATCGCCACGCCGTTGAAGCCCTTCTGGCCGTGCGTCTCCACCCGGTAGCCCATGTCCTCGAAGATCTCGGCCGGGAAGCCCTCGTCCACCGACTTGATCTCTTGCAGCACCACCACTTCGGGCGTGGCCTCGGCCAGCCAGACCGGCAGCGCCTCGATCCGGGCCTTGATGCCGTTGATGTTGAAGGTCGCGATCTTCATGGGGGCCTCCAGGCGGTTGCCTTTCGGTTGTAGGGGCGCGGGGGGCAGGGGGCAAGCGCCCGGGCCTTTTGGCGGCCTACCGGGCGGCGGCCAGCCACAACGCATCCAGCGCGGCAAGCTCGGCAGGATCAAAGCGCCCCGCCTCCTCCCAATAGCGGCCCGAGGGCACGAGATACCCAAGCTCCGCCTCGCGGGCCAAGGCCCGGTCGGCGGTGGCAGGATCATGGGGCAGGGGGCGCGCCTCTGCCAGCCCGGCAGGCACGGCGCGCGGAAAGGTCAGCCGCGACGGCCCGTCCGACAGGTTCACCAGCACGCAGCCCTGCCGCGCGGCGAGGATCGCCAGCCGCGTGGCCTTCGCCTCCAGCGACTGAAGGGTGATGTCGGCGCGCAAGGGATCGGGCGTGCCGGTGCCGTAGAAATGCGTGGGGCCGGTGGCCGGATAGTGCATGTCGCAGCCGAGGAACCCGATGCAGCGCGGCCGGTATTCGGCCAGCAGCCAGTAGGCGGCGGTGAAGGCCATCGTCGCCCCGGCATAGACGAAGCCGCCATAAAGGTTCTGCGCCGGCACGAACTCGGCTTCCGTCACGATCCGCCCGGCCGCCGGGGCCGGAGGCATCCGCTCCGCCGGAAAATCCCAGGGATGCACCAGCTCATCCCAATCCGCCCGCACGCGCCAGGCGTTGTTGATCGCCACGATCCGGTCGAAGGGTGCGCGCCCCCAACCCTCGCAGGCGGTGACACCGGGGCCGGAGCCAAGCAGCAGGATCGTGGTCATGGGATCGCCTCGTGGGAATGCCGCTCAGCTTTCGCGCGCTACCAGCAGCTTGTCGATGCGCATTCCGTCAAGGTCCACCACCTCGAACCGCCAGCCGGCATGGCGGAAGCTTTCGCCAAGCGCAGGCAGGCGGCGCATCTCGTCCAGCACGAAGCCCGCGACCGTGTCGAAATCGCCCTCGGGCCGGCGCAGCGACAGGTGGTCGGCAAACTCGTCGATCGGCATCCAGCCGGCGACCAGCCAGGACCCGTCCTCGCGCTGCACCATCGCCGGTTCGTCGGCCTCGCCGTCCTCGAAGGTGCCGGTGATCGCCTCCAGGAGGTCCATCGGCGTCACGATCCCCTCGAAGTTGCCGTATTCGTCATAGACCAGCACCATATGCGCCGGCGACTGGCGCAGCTGCTCGATCACCACCGAAGCGCCGGCCACGTCCATGACCACCGGCACCTCGGTGACCAGACCCCGCAGCGGCCCGGCCTCGGGTGTCCAGGCCAGCAGGTCGCGCGCCCGGATCACGCCGATGATCTCGTCCTCGCCGCCCTCGCGTACCGGCAGGCGCGAGCGGCGGGTGGCGCGGGCCCGCGCCAGCGCCTCCTCCAGCGGATCGCCAAGGTCGATGATGTCCACATCCCGCCGCCGGGTCATCAGCGCCCGGGCGGATCGGTCGGCCATCCGCATCACCCCCGCGATCATCTCGCGCTCGCCCGGTGCCAGCACCCCGGCCTGCTCGGCCTCGGCCATGATCATCCGCACCTCCTCATCGGTCATCTGGCTTTCGGTGACGCCCGACTGGCCCAGAAGCCGCAGCACGGTCTTGCCCGACAGGTCGAGCACCCAGACGATCGGCGTCGTCACCCGCGCGACGATGGCCATGGCGGGGGCGATGCGGCTGGCGACGGCTTCGGGGTTGCGCAGCGCGATCTGCTTGGGCACCAGCTCGCCCACGATCAGCGACAGATAGGTGATGGCGGCAACGACAAGGCCCACGCCGACGGAGGCCGCCAGCGCCGGCGGCATCCCCGCTTCGGCCAGCGTGCCCGACAGGCGCAGCCCCAGCGTCGCCCCCGAGACCGCGCCCGACAGCACCCCCACCAGCGTGATGCCGATCTGCACCGCCGACAGGAAGCGTCCCGGATTCTCCTGCAGCCGCAGCGCGGTTACCGCGCCCTTGCTGCCCGCGCCCGCCAGCACCCGCAGCCGCGTCGGCTTGGCCGATACGATGGCAAGTTCTGACATCGCCAGCGCGCCGTTGCACACCGTCAGCATCAGCACGATCAGAAGTTCGAAAATCATCGGGCGGTCCCAGTCATCTGGGGCACGCCCCGTTCCGGCAGGGCAGAATCGCCGCCCGCGCAAGGACACCCCCGCCCGGCCGGTTGGCAGGCAGGGGGCTGGTTCGGCTGGGGTCTGTGGGGCCGGGGGTCACAGCGAGAAACTGGTCCCGCAGCCGCAGGAGGAGCTGGCATTGGGGTTCTCGATCACGAACCGCGCCCCGATCAGCTCTTCGGAAAAGTCGATCACCGCGTTCTGCAAGAACGGCAAGGACACCGGATCGACCAGCACCTTCTGGCCCTGCGCCTCCAGAACCAGATCGTCCGGTGCAGGGTCATCGAGCCTTATGTCATACTGGAAGCCCGAGCAGCCCCCGCCCTCCACCGCGACGCGCAGGGCCTTGGCACCGCCGCCCGCGTTGATCTCGGCCAGCCGCGCAAAGGCGCGGGGCGTGACTTGGGGGGGCAATTGCAGGTCCATCGCGGCAAAATCCGTATCATTCCGGTGATATCAGGCATATAGGATGCCCGCAAAGGCCGGACAAGAACAGCCCCGCAATGCAGGGGCCGCGCCGGCATGTGCGTTTTGACAACACCCGGGGACCCATGCTTGCACCCTATGCCTGCCAGCCCGAGGCCAGCCGCGGCCGGCTGCACCCTGAACACATGTCCACCTTCCGCTCGCCGTTTCAGCGCGACAGGGACCGGATCATCCATTCCTCGGCCTTCCGCCGCCTGAAACACAAGACCCAGGTGTTTGTGGAGCATGAGGGCGATTACTACCGCACCCGCCTGACCCACACGATCGAGGTGGCGCAGGTGGCGCGCACCATCGCCGGGCAGCTGGGGCTGAACACCGATCTGGCCGAGGCGGTGGCACTGGCCCATGACCTCGGCCACCCGCCCTTCGGCCATACCGGCGAGGATGCGCTGGCGCTGCTGATGCAGCCCTATGGCGGCTTCGATCACAACGCCCAGGCGCTGCGGATCGTCACCCGGCTCGAACGGCACTATGCCGATTTCGACGGGCTGAACCTGACCTGGGAGACGCTGGAGGGGATCGCCAAGCACAATGGCCCCGTCACCGGCCCCCATGCCAGCGGCAGCCATGCGGTCGGCAGCGGGCCGCTTCCCTATGCCCTGGCCGAGGTGAACGGGCTCTGGGATCTGGACCTCGGCACCTTCGCCTCGGCCGAGGCGCAGGTGGCGGCGGTCGCCGACGATGTCGCCTACAACCACCATGACCTGCATGACGGCCTGCGCGCCGGGCTCTTCACCGAGGCCGACCTGATGGAGCTGCCGGTCACCGGCCCCGCCTTCGCCGAGGTCGACCGGCTCTGGCCCGGGCTCGACCCCGCGCGGCGGCGGCACGAGGCGCTGCGCCGGGTCTTCGGGGTGATGGTCGAGGATGTGATCGCCGTCGCCCGGGGCCGACTGACGGCCAGCAACCCGCAATCGGTCGAGGAGATCCGCGCGATGGACGGGCCGATCATCCGCTTCTCCAAGCCGCTCTACCAGAACCTCAAGGCGATCAAGTCCTTCCTCTTCACCCGCATGTACCGCGCGCCGCCGGTGCTGGTGGAACGCAGCCGCGTTACCGCCGTGGTCAATGACCTTTTCCCGCTGTTCCTGTCGCAGCCGGGCCTGCTGCCCGCGGACTGGCAGGGCGATATCGCGCAGGCCTTCGCCAGCAATGACGCGAAAACCGCTCTGGCCCGCGTGGTCCTCGACTACGTCGCCGGCATGACCGACCGCTTCGCGCTGCAGGAACACGCGCGGCTGATGGGCGAGGGGCACTGACCCTCCCCTTTGCCCGGAATCAAGGCGCCTTGGCGCCGCCGGGCAGCGCCCGTCCGCCCCCCCGGACGGGCGCTTCCAACGGTTCCGCCTAGGAATCCTGTGGAGGTAGGCCGCACCATAAAGCGCCTAGAACCCCTGTTGCGCGCCCACCCGGCGGACGGGCGCGGCCCTCCGACAGTCCCTGCCCCTCAAAGCTACCCCCCGTTGACGCCGCCCGCAGCCTCTGGCATCCCCGCAGGCAGCAAAAGGTGATGAAATGAACCTCTTTTCCGATATCCGCGCGCTGGTGATCCGCAACCTGGAGGCGATGGTGGCCGCGGGCGACCTGCCCGCCGGGCTCGACATGGCCGCCGTCTCGGTCGAACCGCCGCGCGATCCGGCGCATGGCGACATGGCGACCAACGCCGCGATGGTGCTGGCCAAGCCCGCCGGCAAGTCCCCCCGCGCCATTGCCGACGCTCTGGCCGCGCGCCTGGCCGCCGATCCGCGCATCACCACGGCCGAGGTCGCGGGCCCCGGCTTCCTGAACCTGCGCCTTGCGGACGCCGAATGGCAGGGCGTCGTCCGCGCCGCGCTGCAATCCCCCGAAACCTTCGGCCAGTCGGACATGGGCCAGGGCCGCAAGGTCAATGTGGAGTTCGTGTCCGCCAACCCCACCGGCCCGATGCATGTCGGCCATACCCGCGGCGCGGTGTTCGGCGATGCACTGGCATCGCTGCTGGCCTATGCGGGGCATGAGGTGACGCGGGAATACTACATCAACGATGGCGGCGCGCAGGTCGACGTCCTCGCCCGCTCTGCCTATGAGCGCTACCGCGAGGCCAACGGGCTCGAGCCCGAGATCCGCGAAGGCCTCTATCCCGGCGACTACCTCGTCCCGGTCGGCGAGGCGCTGAAGGCCAAATACGGCGACAGCCTGCTGGGCAAGCCCGAGTCCGACTGGATCGACGATATCCGCGGCTTCGCCACCGAAGCGATGATGGAGATGATCCGCTCCGACCTCGCATTGCTCGGCGTGGAAATGGACATCTATTCCAGCGAAAAGGCCCTCTACGGCACCGGCAAGATCGAGGCGGCGCTGGACACCCTGCGCGGCATGGGCCTGATCTATGAGGGCATCCTCGAACCGCCGAAGGGCAAGACCCCCGAGGATTGGGAGCCGCGCCAGCAGACCCTGTTCCGCTCGACCCTGCACGGCGACGATGTCGACCGCCCGGTGATGAAATCCGACGGCAGCTGGACCTATTTCGCCCCCGACATCGCCTATCACTACGACAAGGTGCAGCGCGGCTATGATGCGCTGATCGACGTGTTCGGCGCCGATCATGGCGGCTATGTCAAGCGCATGAAGGCCGCCGTCTCGGCGCTGTCGAACGGCCGGGTGCCGCTGGACATCAAGCTGATCCAGCTGGTCAAGCTGTGGAAGAACGGCGAGCCGTTCAAGATGTCCAAGCGCGCCGGCACTTTCGTCACCCTGCGCGACGTGGTCGAACAGGCGGGCGCCGATGTCACCCGCTTCGTGATGCTGACCCGCAAGAACGACATGGCCCTCGATTTCGACTTCGACAAGGTGCTGGACCAGTCCAAGGACAACCCGGTCTTCTATGTCCAATACGCCCATGCCCGCATCAGCTCGGTCCTGCGCAAGGCCACCGAGGCCGGGCTGGCGGTGGATGACGCCACACTTTCCGCCGCTGATCTTTCGCAAAACGGGCATGAGGCAGAGCTTGGCCTCGCCCGCAAGATCGCCGAATGGCCGCGGCTGGTGGAAATCGCCGCCCGCAGCAATGAGCCGCACCGCATCGCCTTCTACCTCTACGAACTGGCTTCGGACCTGCACAGCCTGTGGAATCGCGGCAACGAAGAGCCGTCCCTGCGCTTCTTGCAAGAGGATTCCGGCGCATCGCAGGCGAAAATCGCCCTCGCCCGGGCCACGGGCGTTGTCATTTCCGCAGGTCTTGGTATCCTTGGCGTCACCCCGGCAGAGGAAATGCGCTGACAACAGGCGCAGACTGCCAGCCAGCTTTCGGGCCGGACAGGGGGAGGCGGGCAAGAAGAGGCGGCAGGCGCGCGTGATCGGCGTGGATCCGGGCCGCCCGGAAGGCGAGGCATGGCAGCGGATCCCAAGGGTTACGGGCAGTATCGGGGCGGCTACGCGCCGGCTGAACCCGTCTATGCCGAGGATGACTACGGCCAGCACGGTCATGGTCAACATGCCGAAGACCCCTATGCCACAGACATCTGGCACCCGGGCCTCGAAGAGGGCGATCTGCCGCCCCGGCGCAGCAAGATGGGCCGCGCCGCGCAAAAGCTGGTCAACAGTGCCGGCGCGCTGACCTCGCTGGCGCTGATCGTCGGGCTTGGCATCTGGGGCTACAAGCTCGCCGTGCGCGACGTCACCGGCGTTCCGGTGATCGCGGCGCTGGAAGGCCCGGCGCGCGTCGCGCCCGAAAACCCCGGCGGCGAACTGGCCCAGCATACCGGCCTTGCCGTCAACACCGTCGCCGCGCTTGGCGAGGCTGCGGGCACTGCCGATGAGCTGCGCCTTGCCCCGCGCCCCACCGGCCTTGCCGATGAAGACCTGCCGATGGCCGAGATGGGCACCGCCAGCATCGTGCCGCGCGACACGCTTGCCCCGGTCGAGGATCCCCTGCCGCTTGCCAATACCGGCCGGGCGCTCCCCGAACCCCTGCCCGACGAGGCGCCCGAGCCGATCCTCGAAGCGCCGGTCGTGACCGATACCGACGCCGCCGTGGCGCTTGCGCTGAACGAGGTCTTTGCCGATCCCGAGGCAGAGGCAACTGCCGCCGTCGCCTCCGCCGCCGTCGCCTCTGCCGACGTGATCGCCGCCTCGGTCCCCGGGGTCGTTCGCTCGCTGCGCCCGCCGCCGCGCCCTGCGGCCGCGCTGCCCACCGGCGTTGTGGCACTGGCCGCCGCCGATGCCGCGGCCGAGGCGGCGCTGCCGGGCTTCAGCGACATCGACCCCTCCACATTGCCCGCCGGCACGCGGCTGGTGCAGCTTGGCGCCTTCGATACCGAGGCGCTGGCCCGCGACGAATGGAACCGCATCGCCATGGACTTCGGCCCGCTGATGGCCGGCAAGGGCCGGGTGATCCAGCCTGCCGAAAGCGCCGGCCGCGCCTTCTACCGGCTGCGCGCCACCGGCTTTGGCGATCTGGCCGATGCCCGCCGCTTCTGCGCAGCGCTGGTCGGCAAGGACCTGCACTGCATCCCGGTTCAGGTGCGCTGATCGTGGCAACAGGCGCCACCATCCTCGGCTGCCTTGGCACGGAATTGTCTGCCAGCGAGGCGGCCTTTTTCCGCGAGGCCGATCCCTTCGGCTTCATCCTCTTCGCCCGGAACATCGAAAGCCCGGCTCAGGTCGCCCGCCTCACTGCCGGCCTGCGTCAGGCCGTGGGCCGCGACGCCCCGGTGTTGGTGGATCAGGAGGGCGGGCGCGTGCAGCGCCTGCGCGCCCCCCACTGGCACGAATGGCTGCCGCCGCTCGACCAGATGGCCGCCACGCGCGAAGGCGCCGCCGCCCGCGCCGTCTGGCTGCGCTACCGGCTGATTGCGGCGGAGCTGCGCGCCGTCGGCATCGACGCCAACTGTGCCCCCACCGCCGACATCGCCTGCGACGTGACCCACCCGTTCCTGCACAACCGCTGCTTCGGAACCGATCCCGCCACCGTGACCCTCGCCGCCCGCGCTTGCGCCGAGGGGCTGCTGGCCGGCGGCGTGCTGCCGGTGATGAAGCATCTGCCCGGCCACGGCCGCGCCAGTGCCGACAGCCACCAGTCGCTTCCAAGGGTCGAAGCCAGCCGCGCCGAACTGCTGGCGAATGACTTCGCCCCCTTCGCCGCGCTGTCGGGCCTGCCGATGGCGATGACCGCGCATATCGTGTTTTCGGCGCTGGACCCGGACCGCCCCGCCACCGCCTCGTCGCTGATGATCACCCTGATCCGGCAGGAGATCGGCTTTGACGGCCTCCTGATGACCGACGATATCGGGATGCACGCCCTGACCGGCGATTTCGGTGCCCGCGCCAGCGCCGCCCTCGCCGCCGGCTGCGATCTGGTGCTGCACTGCAATGGCGAGATGGACGAGATGCAGGCCGTCGTGGCCGCCTCCGGCACCCTGAGCCCCGCCGCCGCCGCCCGGGCCGAGGCGGCGCTGGCGCAGCGCCAGCAGCCCGCCCCCATTGACAGCGCAGCCCTTCACGCGGAACTCTGCTCGCTGCTTCACACAGGCGGCTGACCCATGGCGGAAGAGAGCTGGCAGACAGAGGTTGCCGAACGCCGCGCCTCCGAGGCGCTGATCGTCGATGTCGATGGCTTCGAAGGCCCGCTCGACCTGCTGCTGACCCTCTCGCGCAGCCAGAAGGTCGACCTGCGCAAGATTTCCGTCCTGCAACTGGCCGAGCAATACCTGCGCTTCGTCGAAGAGGCCAAGGCCCTGCGGATCGAGCTTGCGGCGGACTACCTCGTGATGGCCGCCTGGCTCGCCTTCCTCAAATCCCGCCTGCTGCTCCCCCCCGATCCCACCGAGGATGGCCCCTCGGCCGAGGATCTGGCCGCGCATCTGGCCTTCCAGCTGGAACGCCTGTCGGCGATGCGCGAGGCCGCCGCCCGCCTGATGGCGCGCGACCAGAAGGGCCGCGACTTCTTCGTGCGCGGAGCGCCCGACGAGTCCGGCGTGGTGCGCCGCGTGCGCTATACCGCCAGCCTTCTCGACCTGATGCAGGCCTATGCCCGTATCCGCACCCGCGACGAATTCCGCCCCTTCGTGATGGACCGCCACGATGTCTACACGATGGACACCGCGCTGGAACGGCTGCGCGGGCTGATCGGCTATGCCGGCGACTGGACCGACCTAGTGGCCTACCTGCCCGAGGGTTGGACTGCCGACCCCCTCCGCCGCCGTTCCGCCACCGCCGCCACCTTCGCCGCCACGCTGGAGCTGGCCAAGCGGGGCCTTATCGAACTGCGCCAGTCCGGCACGTTCGAGCCGATCTCGCTGCGCCGCAAGGATCCCTGAGCCATGGCCAAACCCGATGCCGAACGCACCCTGTTCGAGGCGCCCCCGATGGGCGAGCAGGAACGCATGGTCGAGGCGATCCTGTTCGCCGCCACCGATCCGGTGACGGTGGCGCAACTGGCGCAGCGGCTGCCGCATGGCTGCGACGCCGCCGAGGCCCTGGCCTACCTGCGCCGGCGCTACGAGGGGCGGGGGGTGCGGCTGCTGCGCGTCGGCGATGGCTGGGCCTTCCGCACCGCGCCCGACCTTGGCCACCTGATGCACCGCG
Source organism: Frigidibacter albus (assembly GCF_009908165.1). Taxonomy (GTDB): domain Bacteria; phylum Pseudomonadota; class Alphaproteobacteria; order Rhodobacterales; family Rhodobacteraceae; genus Frigidibacter; species Frigidibacter albus. The sequence continues at coordinate 69,240 of NZ_JAAAUC010000004.1, read as the reverse complement.
AGGTGACGGAAAACCGCAAGCTTTCCCGCGCGGCGATCGAGACGCTGGCGATCATCGCCTATCACCAGCCCGCCACCCGCGCCGAGATCGAGGAGATCCGCGGCGTCGCCGTCAGCCGCGGCACGGTGGATCAGCTGCTGGAGCTGGACTGGATCCGCTTCGGCCGCCGCCGCATGACGCCCGGCCGCCCGGTGACCTTTGTCGTGACCGAAGCCTTCCTCGACCATTTCGGCCTCGAAAGCGCCCGCGACCTGCCGGGCCTGCGCGAGCTGCGCCAGGCGGGCCTTCTCGACAACCGCCCGCTGCCCGGCACCATGGGCCGCCCGGATGAGGATGAGGACGAGGCCCCCGGCCAGACCGAACTTTTCGAGGATTGAAACGGCGGCGATTCCGGCCCATCTCTAGGCGCAAGGCCGCAGCGGCCGCGGAGAAGCGCGATGAACCTGAACCAGATCGTTTCGATGATCATGAACACCCTGATGCGCAAGGCGGTCAACAAGGGCGTCAATGCCGGCATGGGCTACCTGTCCAAGGGCAAGAAACCCGCCAGCACCGCGGCGAAAACCCCTGTCTCGGACGGCCAGACCGCCGCCCAGTCCAAGGCCAGCCGCGACATGGCCAAGCGCGCCCGCCAGGCTGCGCAGGTCACCCGCCGCCTCGGCCGCTGACCGCGCAGCAAAACGGCGCCCGATCGGGCGCCGTCTGGTCCTTCACGCTGCCGAAGGCTCAGAACTTCCAGCCGACGCTGACGTCGTAGGTGGTCCGCTCGCCATCGCCGTCCAGGATGCCGCCCTGCACATAGGCGCCCTGCGGAATGGTATATTCGGCACTGAGGCCATACAGCGTGGCCTCGTCGCCCGCCTCGCGCGCCGTCACCACCGACCCCGTCACCGAAATCGGCTCGCTCGGCCGCCAGGTGCCATAGGCGGTCCAGGCCTCGATATCGCCGGGGCGGCGCAGGGTGGAGTAGTATAGCCCGCCCTCCATCTGCCCATACTCGGCCTTGCCGCCCAGGATCATGTTGAACCCGCTCGGCCCTTCGCCATCGACATACTCGGTCCCCGCGCTCAGCGTCACCGCGCCAAACTCGTAGGCCGCCGCCAGATCCGCCGCCGACACATCGTCGCCGCCGAACTGATGCACGGAGCCTGCCAGATCCAGCGCGCCCATCGAGGTGTCGTAGCGCAGGCCATAGGGGGTCTTGCCATCGGTCAGCGCATAGGCACTGACAAAGCTCGAGGTCGGCTGGCCGAAGCCGATGTCAAGGAACCGCGAGCCGCCCACCGGCGGGATGTCCATGAAATCGTCCAGCACCGCGCGCGGCGCGCCGACCTGCATCCGCCCGCCGGCAAGGCCAAAGCTGACGGCGCCATAGACGGCCAGATCGTCCACGGTGGTGGTGTCATAGCCGACCAGCCCGAAATCGGCGCCGATGCCGCCGCCGGTCGGGGCATAGCCAAAGCTGATATCGCCGTAGAGGATGCGCTCATCATCCTTGCGGTTCACCAGCAGCTCTGCCTCCACCACGCCGCGCAGGTAGAAGCCGTTCGGGGTGGTGAAGCCGCCACCGCCGCCGCCATAATTGCCGCTGTAGCTGTCATTGCCGAAGCTGGACCCGGTGGAGGTGCCGGAATAGTCGGAATAGCCGCCCGTGCCCGGGCCGGTCTGGTAACCCGTTGCGGGGTCATAGCCGGTGATCTGCTGCGCGGCCAGCGGTGCGGCGACGACCAGCAGGGCCGCAGCCGACAGAGTCGGGGCGCGCGATAGGATGGGGGTCAACATGCTCTGTCCTCGGGTGCTTTTTGTCGGGGCCCGGCTTGTGCCGGTGCCATTGAGATTGAATCTACCCCATATCTGGCGGAAGTGCATCCCGTTTTTGTCAATTAGTGGTGATCGGCGGGGAGTGGCTCAGGCGTGAGTCCTCCCTGATCTCCGCTGGCACCCCGCCGTGCCGGTGGCCGTCTTCAGAATTTCGGCCGTCGACGAAATTCTGATGTGCCCGCCCCCCCCGTGGCGGGCACATACATGTGCCCACCGGGGCGGACACCTCAGAATTTGGCACCCTTCGGACCAAGCCGCACCCCCCTTGCCCTCCGGCTTGCGCCTCCGGTCAACCGCCGCGGTCGGCTTGCCACTGGCAAGCCGCCTGATCGCGCCGGGGCGCCCTACCTGCGAAAGGCGGCGATGGGGGCAGGGGCAGCCCCCTCACTCCACCGCCGGCACCGCCTTCAGATAGCTCGCAATCGCTGCCCGCTCCGCTTCCGGCAGCCGCGCGAGGTTCGACACCACCAGCGCCATATGCCCGCCGGCGCTGTCATAGTCGGGCGTGAAGCCCGAGGTGAGGTATTCCACGATCTCGCCCTCCGACCAGTCGAGCGCGCCCGGCGTGATGTTCGGCACCCCGCCGCGCCCGTCCGGGCTGGGAACGCCCGCCAGCCAGCGGCTGCGGTCCATGTTGCCAAGCGCCCCGCGCGGGGTGTGGCACTCGCCGCAATGGCCAAGCGCCTCCACCAGATAACGCCCGCGCGTGGCCTCGGGGGACAGGTCGCCCGCAACCACCCAGTCGTCCTTCAGGAACAGCAGCTTCCAACCGCCAAGCGAGGCGCGGATGTTGAAGGGAAAGCCCACATCATGCGGCCGGCTTGGCTCGGGCGAGGGCGGCAGGGTCGCCCAGAAGGCGTGCAGGTCGGCCACGTCCTGCAGCTCGGCCCTGGCATAGCTCGCATAGGGGAAGGCGGGGTAGTAATGCGCGCCGCCCGGCGAGGTGCCCCGAGTCATCGCGCTGGCAAACTCCTGCAGGCTCCAGCTGCCGATCCCCTGCTCGGGGTCGGACGAGATGTTGGGCGCGATGAAGGTGCCAAAGTCGGACGGGAACTCCTGCCCCCCCGCCAGCACGCGCTGGTCCGCCCCGGTCGCCCCCGGCGCCATGTGGCAGCTGGCGCAGCCCGCGGCATGGAACACCGCTTCGCCGCGCTCAGGCTCCCCCGCAAGGCCCTGCAAGGCAGCGGCAGAGACCTGCTGCGGCCGGGTGATCCACAGGCCAAGCCCGCCCCCCGCGGTGATCAGCACAAGCAGGGTCAGGATCGGGCGGCGCATCGGCGGGCTCCTTGTGGGCGGGCAGCGTCAGGCGAGAGGGTGCCCGCCCGCCGCCGCCGCCGCAACCACGGCGCATCCCCCTCACGGAAGCGTTACGGCAGCCGCGGCCCGCGCTGCGCCTTCGGGTCCATCGTCAGCGCCTCGGGCCACAGCCCCAGCCACTCGATCCCGACGATGGCCAGGCAGATCGCCACCACGACGGCCACCAGAATGACCCGCCCCATCGAGGGCGGATGCCGCACCCAATGCGCCGCCCGCATCAGCCAGGTCAGGTTCACGGCGTCTGCTCGGGGAAACGCACCTTGCCGATGAAGGGCAGGTTGCGGTTGCGCTGCGCGAAGTCGATGCCATAGCCGACCACGAATTCGTCGGGGATCTCGAACCCGGTCCAGCGCGCCCTGACCGGCACCTCGCGGCGGCTCGGCTTGTCCAGCAGCGCGCAAACCTCCAGCCGTGCCGGCTCGCGGCTCTCCAGCAGGCGCAAGACGTGGCTGAGGGTGAAGCCGGTATCGACGATATCCTCGACCACCAGCACATCGCGCCCGGCAATCTCGCCGCGCAGGTCCTTCAGGATCCGCACCTCGCGGCTCGACTCCATGCCGTCGCCGTAGCTGGAAGCCTCGAGGAAATCCACTTCCACCGGCAGGTCGATCTCGCGCACCAGGTCGGCGATGAACACGAACGACCCGCGCAGCAGCCCCACCACCACCAGCTTGTCGGTGCCGGCAAAGGCCTGTTCGATCTCCTTGGCCAGCGCCTCCACCCGCGCGGCAATGGTCTTGGCCGAGATCATCTCGTCGATGACATAAGGTCGCGCCGTGATCTGTGCGGACATGGTTTTCCCTTGAACTGACCCGCGGTATTTACGACATGAAATACCGAAGGTCACGCAGAACGGCTCCCGAGACGGACAAAGGCGGGCCGCGGACCACAGAGGACAGATCCCTTCATGCCCACCCATTCGGAAACGCGGCCGCTGCCCTGGACAGCGCAGCAGATGTATGATCTCGTCGCCGATGTCGAGCGCTACCCCGAATTCCTGCCCTGGAACTCCGCCGCCCGCCTCCGTGCGCGCCGCCCGGGCGAGGAGGGCTCGGAAGTGCTGGAGGCCGACCTGGTGATCTCGTTCAAGGTGTTCCGCGAACGCTTCGGCAGCCGCGTCGTGCTCTGGCCCGAGACGCGCAAGATCGACACCGAATATCTCGACGGCCCGTTCAAGTACATGCGCTCGACCTGGGCCTTCCGCGACCTGCCGACGGGCGGATCGGAAGTGGCGTTCTTCGTGGATTTCGAATTCCGCAACCCGATCTTGCAGCGCATCATCGGCGTGGTCTTCGGCGAGGCGATGGCGCGGATCGTGCGCGCCTTCGAAAAACGCGCCGCCGAGCTTTATGGCCCCCGGTAAACAGGAAGGGGGGCTTCCGCCCCCCTCTTGGCGCCAGGGCGCCAATTCACCCCCTGAGGATATTTTGAAAAGGCAAAGGCAAGAGCGCTCTTCTCCTTTGCCTTTTCCAAATATCCCGGGGGGAGACGCCGGAGGCGGCGGGGGGCAGCGCCCCCCTTCCGCGCGATGTTTCGGGCGCGCGATGTTACGGGATGATCCGCGTGTATTTCGTGCCCTCGACCGTCGCCCCGGCGATCAGGCCGGCCTGGCCGAAGATCAGCGCGATCACCGGCGCCAGCGAGGTGGTGGTGTCCACCCCCAGCGATCCGGCATTGTCGGCCACCGCGTATTTGGCATCCGCCCCCGCGACCCAGCCCGGCGAGGCGCGGAACTGCGCCAGCGCATCGGGCGTCATGAAGAACAGCGCATGGGCATATTGCTGCGCACCGATCTGCAGCCCGAAACTGGCCTGCGTCGCCGAGTAATAGTCCACCGTCACATCGTTGATCCGCAGCGCACCGCGGCCATAGGCGCCGCCGAAACCAAGCCCCGCCTCGGTCATCAGCGGCATGTAAAGGACGCCCACCGATTTTTGCGTCAACTCCACCGTGCCGGGATAGCGGCTGCGCAGGTAATCGCGCGTCGCATCGACCCGCGCGTCCAGCTGCTGCGCCCCGTTGCCGCCGATGCCGTTGCCGCAGGCGGCCAAGGCCAGCCCTGCAGCCCCCGTCACCACGAACCCGCGCCGCGACAGCGTCCCTGAAACTCTGTTCATCTGCCTGCCCCTTGTCTGTTGCTGCATCTCGGCCTGTCCCGACCGTAGCGCACAAACTGTAGTCCGGATTGACGCAGATGTCACCGAAAGATCGGGGGTGCGGCGGAAGATCGCCCGCCGCGAACCGACCGTCTCAGCCCTTCAGCGCCCGCGCCACATCGGGCGCGAAATAGGTCAGGATCCCGTCACAGCCCGCGCGCCGGAAGGCCAGCAGGCTTTCGGCGATCACCGCCTCCTTGACCCAGCCGTTCAGCACCGCGCCCTTGATCATCGCGTATTCGCCCGACACCTGATAGGCGAAGGTCGGCACCCCGAAGGCCTGCTTCACCCGGTAGCAGATATCCAGGTAAGCCATCCCCGGCTTGACCATCACCATGTCCGCCCCCTCGGCCAGGTCGCGGGCGACCAGCCGGATCGCCTCGTCCGAGTTTCCGGGGTTCATCTGGTAGGTCTTCTTGTCGCCCACCAGCCGGTCCGACGCGCCCACCGCATCGCGGAACGGGCCATAGAAGGCGCTGGCATATTTCGCGGCATAGCTGAGGATCGTCACATCGGCATGGCCCGCAGCCTCCAGCGCCGCGCGCATCGCGCCGATGCGCCCGTCCATCATGTCCGACGGGCCAAGGATATCCGCCCCCGCCTCGGCCTGGGCCAGCGCCATCTTCACCAGCGCCTCCACCGTCTCGTCATTCAGGATCACCCCGTCCCGCACCAGCCCGTCATGGCCATTGGCGTTATAGGGGTCGAGCGCGATGTCGGTCATCACCGCCACTTCGGGCACCGCGGCCTTCACCGCCCGGATCACCTTGTTGGACAGGTTCTCGGGGTTCCAGGCCTCCTCGCAGGCCTCGGTGCGCAAGGAGGGGTCGGTATAGGGAAACAGGCAGATCGCCGGGATCCCCAGCTCTGCCGCCGTCTCGGCGGCGCGCACAGCACCTTCCAGCGTCAGCCTTTGCACGCCGGGCATCGAGGCGACCGGGGCATCCGCCCCCGGCACATCGGTGATGAACAGCGGCCAGATCAGGTCCTTCGCCGTCAGCGCGTTTTCCTGTGCCAGATCGCGCAGCGCGGCGGTGCGGCGCATCCGGCGCAGGCGGGTCGTGGGGAAGGGGGCAAGGACAGGAAGCATCGGCTGGCCTTTCAACTGGCACCTGGCGGGCATGTCATCTTGCCCTTGGCGGGCATGGGCGAAGGGGTTACACGGGAACGCGGCCCGATGCAAAGCCGACATCCTGCCGCGATGCCGCAGGCACCTTCGGGCGCTGCCACTCACGAGACGAGGACCGACTTTGGATTTCATGAGCCTCGTCTATGAACTGATCGACCTGCGGTCGTTTTCCAACCTCTGGTACTGGATCGCGCTGGCCTTCACCTGGTCGCGCACCTCGCACTGGATCCTCGGCGTGCCCTGGGACATGGTGCAGCGCGCCCGGCGCATCGGCGGCCAGGCAGAGCTGGATTTCCAGATGATGCTGCGCATCAACCTCAACCGCATCGGCTATATCTCGTCTGTGGCCGGCACGGCGGCGGTGGCGATTGCCGCGGCGCTGCTGACCACGCTGGCAATGCTGGGCTTCGGCTATGGGGTGGAATTCTGCCAGGCGCTGTTCCTGATCGCCTTCCCGATGTCGCTGGTCGGCCTGATGTCGCTGCGCATGGCGCATTGGATCGACAGGGCCGGGATCGAGGGCGCGGCGCTGCACAAGGCGCTGACCTGGCACCGGGTGCGGGTGCAGGCGATCGGCCTGACCTCCATCTTCATCACCGCGATGTGGGGGATGCTGCAGAACCTCAATATCAGCGTGCTGCACTGACGCCCTTGTTTCGCGGCCCCCTTGGTTGACAATCTCCGCCCGCCCGATAGGTGATGCGCCATGACCACTCCCCGCCCCCTGATCCTGTCCGGCGCGCCCGAGGGCTTCGATGCCCGCCTGCTGGCGCGCGAACTGGAGTGCGGCTTGCCCGTCTGCCATGTCGCCCGCGATGACAAGCGGATGGAGGCGATGCGCGCTGCCCTTGCCTTCTTCGCCCCCGCCGTGCCGGTGCTGTCGCTGCCGGCCTGGGACTGCCTGCCCTATGACCGGATGTCGCCCAACCCCGATGTCTCGGCGCAGCGGATGGCGACGCTGGCGGCACTGGCGCAGGGGATCGGCGCGCCGTTCATCCTGCTGACCACGCTTTCCGCCGCGACCCAGCGGCTTCCGGCGCGCGAGGTGATCCGGGATGCCGCCTTCACGGCGAAGGTCGGCGGGCGGGTGAACGAACCCGCGCTGCGCGGCTGGCTGGCGCGGATGGGCTTCTCGCATTCCGCCACGGTGTCCGAGCCCGGGGATTATGCCGTGCGTGGCGGCATCATCGACATCTATGCGCCGGGGGCGACCGGGCCGGTGCGGCTCGACCTGTTCGGCGACGTGCTGGACGGGGCGCGGCGGTTCGACCCTGCGACCCAGCGGACCACGGAAAAGCTGGCCCGGGTGGAGTTTGCGCCGGTGTCCGAGGTGATCCTGGACGAGGCGGCGATCACCCGGTTCCGCCAGAATTACCGCATCGAGTTCGGCGCGGCGGGCACCGACGATCCGCTCTATGAGGCCGTGACCGCCGGGCGCAAGCACGCCGGGATCGAGCATTGGCTGCCCTTCTTTCATGAGCGGCTGGAGACGGTGTTCGACTATCTGCCGGACGCCTCGGTTATGCTCGATGACCAATTGGACGCCGCCCGCCTGTCGCGGTGGGAAGGGATCGCCGACCAATATGACAGCCGCCGCGAGGCGCTGCGCCGCAAGGACCGGACCGAGAGCACCTACAAGCCCTGCCCGCCGGGCCTTCTGTATCTCGACGATGCAGGATGGGCGGGCGCGCTGGCCGGGCACCGGGTTGTGCAGTTGTCTGCCTTGCCGCAGCCGGTGGGGCTTGGGGTGCTGGATGCCGGGGGGCGGATCGGGCGGAATTTCTCGGCAGAGCGCCAGTTGGAGAATGTAAGCCTTTTCGGGGCCTTGGCGGACCATCTTAAAGCAAAGTCGGGGGAGGGCCAGGTCGTCGTCGCCTCCTACTCCGAAGGCGCGCGCGAGCGGCTGCGGGGCCTGCTGGACGATGAGGGCGTGAAGAACGTCATCGAAATCAAGGATTTCCGCGACGTTCCTAGCGCACGCGGCGGATTGTTCCTGACCGTCTGGGCGCTGGAGCAAGGGTTCGAGGCCGAAGGGCTGACCGTCGTGTCGGAACAGGACGTTCTGGGCGACCGGCTGATCCGTCCGGTGAAAAAGACCAGGCGCGCCAAGGACTTCCTGACCGAAGCTCAGACGCTGTCCCCCGGTGACCTCGTTGTGCATGTCGATCACGGCGTCGGCCGCTACAAGGGCCTCGAAACCCTGACCGTCACCGGCTCGGCGATCGAATGTGTCTCGCTGGAATATGCAGGCGGCGACAGGCTTTACCTCCCGGTCGTCAACATCGAACTGCTCAGCCGGTTCGGGCACGAAGAGGGGATGCTCGACAAGCTGGGCGGCGGCGCCTGGCAGGCGAAGAAGGCCAAGCTCAAGGAGCGCATCCGCCAGATCGCGGAACGGCTGATGCGGGTGGCTGCCGAGCGCGCGCTGCGCCATGCGCCGATCATGCAGGCGCCGCATCATGACTGGGAGGCGTTCTGCGCGCGGTTTCCGTATTCCGAGACGGATGACCAGCTGACCGCGATCAATGACGTGATCGGCGATCTGGAGCAGGGCAGCCCGATGGACCGGCTGATCGTCGGCGATGTCGGCTTTGGCAAGACCGAGGTGGCGATGCGCGCGGCCTTTGTCGCGGCGATGTCCGGCGCGCAGGTGGCGATCATCGCGCCGACGACGCTGCTGGCCCGCCAGCATTACAAGACCTTTGCCGAGCGCTTCCGCGGCACGCCGCTGACGGTGCGGCCGCTGTCGCGCTTCGTGTCGGCCAAGGATGCCGCGACCACCCGCGCCGGCCTCGCCGATGGCACGGTCGATATCGTCATCGGCACCCATGCGGTGCTGGCCAAGGGGGTGAAGTTCCGCAACCTCGGCCTGCTGGTGATCGACGAGGAGCAGCATTTCGGCGTGACCCACAAGGAACGCCTGAAGGAGATGCGGTCGGAGATCCACGTGCTGACGCTGACCGCGACGCCGATCCCGAGGACGCTGCAACTGTCGCTGACCGGGGTGCGCGACCTGTCGATCATCGGCACCCCGCCGGTGGACCGCCTGGCGATCCGCACCTATGTGACCGAGTTCGACACCGTGACCCTGCGCGAGGCGCTGCTGCGCGAGCATTATCGCGGCGGGCAGAGCTTTTACGTGGTGCCGCGGATCAGCGACCTGCCCGAGATCGAGGCCTTCCTGACCGACCACGTGCCCGAGGTCAGCTTCATCGCCGCCCACGGCCAGATGGCGGCGGGCGAGCTCGATGACCGGATGAACGCTTTCTATGACGGCAAGTATGATGTGCTGCTGGCGACGACCATCGTGGAATCGGGGCTCGACATCCCGACCGCCAACACCATGATCATCCACCGCGGCGACATGTTCGGTCTCTCGCAGCTCTACCAGATCCGCGGCCGGGTGGGGCGCGCCAAGACCCGCGCCTATTGCTACCTGACCACCAAGCCGCGCTCGCCGCTGACGCCCTCGGCCGCGAAACGGCTGCGGCTACTGGGCAGCCTCGACAGCCTTGGCGCCGGGTTCTCGCTGGCTTCGCAGGACCTTGACCTGCGGGGGGCGGGGAACCTGCTGGGCGAGGAGCAGTCGGGCCATATCCGCGAGGTCGGCTATGAGCTCTATCAGGCGATGCTTGAGGATACGATTGCGCGGCTGAAATCGGGCGAGTTGCAGGGCACCGTCGAGGATGACGGGCAATGGGCGCCGCAGATCAACCTGGGCGTGCCGGTGCTGATTCCGGAGGAGTATGTGCCGGATCTCGACGTGCGGCTGGGGCTTTACCGGCGGCTGTCGCAGCTGACCACCAAGGTGGAGCTGGAGGGCTTCGCGGCCGAGCTGATCGACCGCTTTGGCCCGCTGCCGCGCGAGGTGAACACGCTGATGCTGGTGATCCGCATCAAGGCGATGTGCAAGAAGGCGGGGATCGCCAAGCTCGATGCCGGGCCGAAGGGCGCGACCGTGATGTTCCACAACGACAAGTTCGCCAATCCGGCGGGGCTGGTGGAGTTCGTGCATGCCGAGCGCGGGGCGGCGAAGATCAAGGACAACAAGATCGTGCTGGCCCGCGACTGGCAGACCGAGGCCGACCGCATCAAGGGCGCCTTCGCCATCGCCAAGGATCTGGCGGAAAAGCTGATCGAGGGGCGGAAGGCGAGCAAGCCGGTGGTGGTGGAGGCGCCGAAGGCGGCCGTGAAGGTTGTTCCGAAGGCGGTGCCGAAGCGGCGGTGAGGGCTGAGGGGCGCTTCTATCTGCACCCTTCTTCTGCCCTTCCTTGCCCGGAATCAAGGCGCCCTGGCGCCGCCGGGCAGCGCCCGCCTCCCGGCCCGGCCACGGGCCGGGCGTTCTTCGCGGAAATCCTCCACTGGAGGATTTCTTGTCGCTCATCACCCCCCTCGGGCGGGCGCTACTCAACCGTTCCGCGCAGAACGCCGGTGGAGGTGGGCAGCACCATAAAGCGCCTAGAACTGGCGTTGCAGCGCCCACCCGGCGGACGGGCGCTGCCCTCTGACTGGGCGGGCTTTACCCCGTCGTCACCGTCCGCCGCATCAGCACCCAGGCAATCGCCGAACACACCAGCACCCCCACGATCAGCGGCATCGCGGTACCGTCGAACATCAGCCCCAGCGGCGCTGCGATCACCACCGCGAGGATGGTGGACACCGCGGCGACGATGGAGGCGGCCATCCCGGCGATATGGCCCATGCGTTGCAGGGCCAGCGCGTTGAGGTTGCCGAAGGTGATGCCGGCCATGAAGAACACCGAGGTGACCCAGAAGAAGAAGGCCGGGAACTCGGCCCAGGCCGGCAGGGCGCCGGTCAGTGCCAGCCCCAGCATGACCGCGGAAACCAATGTCTGCATCATGTAGGCCATCACCGCGATCCGCCGCATCCCCAGCCGCACCACCAGCTTTGCGTTCAGGATCGACCCGGTGCCGGCCAGCAGCGCCATGGCCGCGAACCACAAGGGGAAGCTGTCGCCGCGCCCGTAGGTTTCGGAAAACAGCTGCTGCGCCGAGGAGAGGACGGCGAACATCTGGCCGAAGCCAAGCGTCATCACCACGGTGTAGACCCGCACCTCGCGGTCGGCCAGCACCTCGCGCGCGGCGGCGGCGAGGCTGACAACGGTCAAGGGGCGGCGCTTGGCGGGAGGCAGGGTTTCAGGCTGGCGCAGGTTCAACCACAGCACGCCGATCAGCCCGAACACGATGAAGGCGCCGAAGATGCCGCGCCAGCCGGTGACGGCGATGACCACCGCCCCGATCGAGGGGGCGACGGCCGGGATCAGGATGAAGATCATCATCACGAAAGAGGTGACGCGGGCCATCTCGCGGCCCTGATAGAGGTCGCGGATCAGGGCAAGGCTGACGATGCGCGGGCCAGCGGCGCCGAGGCCCTGCAGGAAACGGGCGAGCAGCAGCATCTCGATGCTTTGCGCGCGCCAGGCGAGCACGGCGCCGATGATGTAGAGTGCGAAGCCGCCGGTGATGGCGATCTTGCGCCCCGTGGCATCCGAGATCGGGCCGGCGAAGAGGGTGCCGACGCCCATGCCAAGCACGAAGGAGGTGAGGATCAGCTGGGCGCGGTTCACATCGTTCGGCACCAGCTCTGCCGCGATCTGCGGCAGGGCGGGCAGCATCGCGTCGATGGAAAAGGCGATGATGGCGAAGAGGGTGGCGAGCATCGCCACGAATTCGGGCATCGGCAGGCGGCGGATGCCCGCTCCGGCGTCGGGGCCGCTTTCAGGTGGCGTGTCACTCATCGGGGGTCTCTTCCGTTTGGGAAAGCCCTTGCGTGACTTCCGCGATCACCTGCGCCCAAAGCGCCGGTTGCTGTGCGCCCATCAGGGCATGGCGGTCCGCGACGATGAAGGTGGGGACCGAGGTGACGCCGCGGCTGCGGGAATGGGCAATGCGCTCTGCGATCAGGTCGCGGTCGGCATCGCTGGCCAGCAGGCGGGCGGTCAGCGCCTCGTCCATCCCGGCCTGCACGGCGATGCGGGTGAGGGTGGCGGCGTCGCCGATATCCTGCCCCTCGCGCCAATAGGCCCGATACAGCGCCGAGACCATCGCCGCCTGCCGCCCCTCCAGCGCCGCCCAATGGGTCAGGCGGTGGGCCTTCATCGTGCTCGGGGTGCGGGTGATGGCGGGCATGTTGAACTGCACGCCGGCTTTCTCGGCCATGGCCAGCAGCGGTTCGTGGACGCGGGTGATCGCCGCGACGTCGCCGAAGCGGGCGGCCATGTATTCCAGCCGGTCCATGCCTTCGGGCGGGACGCTGGGGTCGATCTGGTAGGGGTGCCATTCTACCGTGAAGGGATGCTGGGGATGCGCTTCCAGCGCGCGGTCCAGCATCGCCTTGCCGAGGTAGCACCAGGGGCAGGCGTAGTCAGCGATAATGTCGAGCCGGATCAAGGGGATGTCTTTCGATTGTGGTCGGTCCAGCCGTCCCGCAGCGCGCGGCGGTTGGCCTTGCCATTGGCGTTTTTCGGCAGGGCGTCAACTTGCACCCAGATCCGCGGTTCCTTGTAGCGGGCGAGGCGGGTGCGGGCGTGCTCCTGCAGCTCTGCCTCCGTCACCTCGGATGAGGCGACGTAGAAGACCGCAATGACGTTGGCGCCGGTTTTCACCGGCAGCTCTACCGCCGCCACCTCGGTGATGTCGGGATGGGCGGCGATGGCCGCCTCCACCTCCAGCGGCGAGACGCGGAAGCCGCCGGCGTTCATCATGTCATCGGCCCGGCCGAGATAGGTGATGGCGCCGTCCGCCGCCATCTTCACCGTGTCGCCGGTCACGAACCAGTCGCCCAGCATCCGCGCGGCGGTCTCGGCGGGATCGTCGAGATAGCCGAGGAACAGGCCGGGATCGGCGCGGTGCACCGCCAGCGTGCCGGGGCTGCCGCGGGGGACGGGCGCGCCGGACGCATTCAGCACCGCGACGCGGCGGCCGGGCTGGGGCCAGCCGGTTGCCTCGTCGGGGGCGGGCCGGTCCGGGGCAGCAGAGATGAAGGTGGAAATCTCGGACATGCCGAGTGCCTCGAAGATCTCGGTTCCGGTCGCGGCTTCCCAGGCGGCGCGGATCGGGGCGGGGAGCTTCTCGCCCGCGGACAGCCCGTGGCGCAGGCGCGGCAGCGGCAGGTTCGGCGCCTCGCGCAGCATCTGCCGGAAGACGCCGGGGGCGGCGGCGAAGATGGTGGCGTCGAAGCGTTTGAGCAGCAGCGGCAGCTGCGCGGTGCTGGTGCCCGCGCCGGGGATCAGCGCGGTGGCGCCGACCGTCCAGGGGTCCATCAGCCCGGTGCCGAGGGTATAGGTCCAGTTGAAGGCGCCCGCGTGCAGCAGCCGGTCTGTGGGCCCCAGCCCCTCCCATCCCTGCAGCATCATCGCGCGGCCAAGGATGGCGCGGTGGGCATGGACCACCCCGCGCGAGGTGCCCGAGGTGCCGGAGGTGTAGATGATGTAGGCCGGGCGCTCGGGGTCGCCCATGTGCCAGGGCGCGGGGGGTAGCGCCTCGAACCCGCGCAGGGTGTCTTCGGTCATCACCGGGGCTGCGCTGCCTTCGGGCAGGGCCACGCCCTCACCGGCGACGATCAGCCGCGCCTCCAGGCCGGCGGCCATTGCCGTGATCTCGGGCACCGTCAGCTGCGCCGAGGTCGGCACCGGCACCAGCCCGGCGGCGATGGCGCCGAGGAAGGCCACCGGAAATTCCACGGTGTTGCCAAGCCGCAGCAGCACCCGGTCGCCCGGGGCAAGGCCCGCCTGCAAGAAGCCGGTAGCGGCGCCGCGCACGGCGGCGATCAGCCGGTCATAGCTCCAGCGTTCGGCGCCGGTGGGGCGCAGGATCTGCAGGGCGCTCTTGCCCGGCGTCGCGGCGCCCGCGGCCAGCACATAGCCCGCAAGGTTGAAGGGCGCGGGGCAGGCCGGGGCGCTGCCTTCGGAATAAATGGACTGCATGGGATGTTGCTACGCCCCGCGGCAGGCCGTTGCAAGGCAGCGCGAAATGCCCCAGAAGCACGTAAACCTGTGCGGGAATGAACATGACGCGGCAGAGCGAGCCCAAGATGCCGGCCCAGATGCCGGCTAAAAACGCCGACCAGACCCGGATCATCCGCATCGCCCGCGAAAGCGGCGAGGCGGCGGAGCTACCTGAACCCCTGAACCTGGGCGAGCGGGTGCGCGAGCTGCGCAAGGCAAAGGGCTGGACGCTGGAACAGGCGGCGGTGCAGGCGGGGCTGGCGCGGTCCACCCTGTCGAAGATCGAGAACGGGCAGATGTCGCCGACCTATGAGGCGCTGAAGAAGCTGGCCGAGGGGCTGGCAATCTCTGTCCCGCAGCTGTTCACCCCGCCGTCGAAGGCGCAGGTCACCGGCCGCATGGCGGTGACGCGCGCGGGCGAGGGGCAGGCGCAGGCGACGGTGACCTATGAGCATGAGCTGCTGGCCGGCGCGCTGCGCGCCAAGCAGATGCTGCCCTACCGCGCCCGCATCCGCGCCCGCAAGCTGGAGGAGTTCGGCGGCTGGGTACGCCATGACGGCGAGGAGTTCCTCTATGTGCTGACCGGGGTGATCCGGCTCTATTCCGAGTTCTACGAGCCGGTGGACCTGCGCCGCGGCGACAGCGCCTATTACGACGCGACGATGGGCCATAACGTGATCTCGGTCAGCGAGGAGGATGCGACGATCCTGTGGGTGACCTCGCTGACCTGAGGCGGGGCTATCCGCGGGCGGCGTCGACGGCCTCGCGCAGGGTGGCCCTGTCGATGACCCCGGGGAACATCGTCATGCCGACGATGTAGGACGGGGTGCCCAGGAAGCCGAAGCCCTGGGCCTGTGCGGCGTTGCGGTCCAGGAGGGCGGCCCACCGATCCTGTTCCGCCGCGTGGCTTGTGGCTGCTGCGGCGATGTCGATGCCCGCTTCGGTCAGCGTGCTGTCGATCTGCGCCCCGGTCAGCCGGCCCTTGGTCGCCATCAGCGCCGCCTGCGCGGCGGCGTAGTCGCCCTGCCGCTGCGCGCCGAGCACGAGTTGGGTCGCATGCAGCGAGGCGGGGCCGAAGATCGGCCAGTCCTTCAGGATCAGGCGGATGCCGCCGTCGCGCGCCACCTCGTCCATCAGCAGCGGGTGGTTGGATTTGCAATAGGGGCATTGGTAGTCGAAATACTCGATCACCGTGACATCGCCGGCGGGGTTGCCCTGCACCGGCGCGTCGGGGTCGTTCAGCACCTCTGCCGGGTCGGGATAGGATTGGGCGCGCAGGGCCGGGGCGGCAAGCGCGAAGGCGGTGCTGGCGGCGATCAGGTGGCGGCGGGAGAGGATCATGGGGAGCTCCTTCAGTTCAGCTGCGGGGCGGGCGCGGTGGCGGCCGTGGTCGCGGTGTCGGGCGTCAGCGCGACAAAGCCGGCCGGGTAGTCCACCGGCGGCAGCGGGGTGCCGGGCGGGACCGTGCCCTTGCCGGTTTCGGTCTGGCTGAGCACCACCACCCGCGCGCCGGGCTTCACCCGGTCATGCAGATCGACGATGTCCTGATTGTAAAGCCGGATGCAGCCGGCCGAGGTGGCCTGCCCGATCGACCAGGGGTTTGCGGTGCCGTGGATGCGGTAGAGCGTGTCCTGCCCGTTCTGGAACAGGTAGAGCGCGCGGGCGCCAAGCGGGTTTTCCAGCCCGCCTTCCAGCCCGGCCGCGACCGGCCCGTATTGCTCGGGGTCTTCGGCGATCATGTTCTGCGTCGGCGTCCAGCTGGGCCATTCGCGGGTATAGGGGATCGTCGCCTCGCCCGAAAAGCCGCGGCCTTCCTCGCCGACCGCGACGCCGTAGCGCATGGCGCGGTTGCCGTCTTGCACGAGGTAGAGGTAGCGGGCGAAGGGATCGACGACGATGGTGCCCGGCTTCTCCTCGGTCCAGTAGTCGACCTCGGTGCGCTTGTTGCGTTCGGACAGCCATTTGGGGGGAATGGCGGGGATGGTCAGGTCGCCGTCGGGCAGCTCGGAATACATCGCCAGCAGTGCGGGATCGGGCGCGAGGGCCTGCGGCAGCGGCGCGCGCGTGGCTTCCGGCTGGGCGCAGGCGGCGAGGGTAAGGAGCAGGGGGAGGAGGGGCAGTCGCATCGAGGGCATCCTGTTGGCCCGCAGGGGGCGGGTCTTGGGAGTGCCGTCGGGGGCGGAGCTTAACCGCGCCTTAAGGGGGGGCAAGTTCCCCTGCGTCGAAGGCCAGCCGTGCCACCTCGCCCTGCGGGAGGCGGGGCGTCAGCGTGAAGGTGGCGCCGAGGCGCAGGGCGGCGGTTTCGACGATGGCGAGGCCGAGGCCGCTGCCGCCGCCCTCGCTGCAGCCGCGATAGAAGCGTTCGGTGACGCGGGGGCGGGCGGCGGCGGGGATGCCGGGGCCCTCGTCCAGCACCTCGGCCTGCCAGCCGGGAGGGGTGGCGGTCAGGCGCAGATCGACGCGGGCGCCTTCGGGGCTGGCATGGACGGCGTTTTCCACGAGGTTGCGCAGGACGACCACCAGCAGGTCGGGCAGCGGCGGGCTGAGGGCGGCGAGTGCGTCATCGTAGTGCAGGTGCAGGTCCACGCGGGCCGCGCGGGCGGCGGCGGCGGTCAGGTCCAGCACTTCGGCGCCGAGGCGGGGCAGGGGGCGGGGCAGGGGGTGGGGCGCGGGGCCGTCGCTGCCCTGATCCACCGCCGCCATGTCCAGCAGCTGATGCACCAGCCGGTCGGAGCGGTCGACCGCGCGGCGGATCTGCGCCAGCGCGTGATCGCGGGTTGCGGCATCGGGGGCGAGCCGCGCCACCTCTGCCTGCATCTTGAGCCCGGCCAGCGGCGTCTTCAGCTCATGCGCGGCATAGGCGGTGAAATCCTGCTCGCGCTGGCGCGCGTCGCGGACCCGGGCGAAGAGGCCATTGAGGGCCGCGACCATCGGCACCACCTCGCGCGGGGCGGGTGCCTCCAGCGGCGCCAGATCCTCGGCGCCGCGCTGCGAGAGAAGCCCGGCGATGCGGTGCAGGGGCGCAAGGCCGCTGCGCAGGCTGAGCCAGATTGCGCCCGCCAGCAGCGGCAGGATGAACAGCGCCGGCCACATCAACCCCTGCACCACATCGGCCAGCAGCCTCTCGCGGATCGCCACGCTGTCGCCGACCATTACGCGGATGCCGCGGGCGGTATCGACATGGGTATAGACGCGCCACAAGAGGCCATCGACCTCGCGTTCGCTGAACCCGTCGTCCACCGTCGCCAGCGCCTGCTGCGGCGCCTGCGAGGAGGCCGCCAGCCGCGTGCCATCGAGCCCCCAGACCTGACAGGAGAGCTGCCTTGCATAGCTGTGCGCCGCCGCGCCCGGCAGCGCCGGGGCGGCCAGCGCCATCGCCGCGTTGAGCTGCAGGCCATCCTGATCGACGAGGCTGCCGACCATCCGCGCCGCCTCGGCCAGCCGGCTGTCGAGCACGCGGTTCAGCTCCACCCGGGTCGAAGACTGGATCCACAGCGCGGCCGACAGCCAGATGAGGCCGGTGGCGGCGAGCAGGGCGACAAACAGGCGGCGCTGGATCGAGGTCATGCGGGGGGTGGTTCTGGGGGTCATGCGGGTTCTGCCAGCCGGTAACCGGCGCCGCGCACGGTTTCGATGAAGCTGTGGCCCAGCTTGGTGCGCAGCTTGTGGACATGCACCTCGACGGTGTTGCTGTCGATCTCTTCCTGCCAGCCATAGAGATGCTCTTCCAGCCGGCTCTTGCTGAGGATCGCGCGGGGATGGGCCATCAGCGCCTGCAGCACCGAAAACTCGCGGGGGGAGAGGGGGATGACGGTGTCCCCGCGCCGCGCCTCCTGGCAGGCAAGGTCGAGTATGACGCCGTTCCAGACCGGCTGGGTGCGCGACAGCGCCGCGGGGCGGCGGCCAAGGGCGCGCAGGCGGGCGGCCAGTTCTTCAAGGTCGAAAGGCTTGCCAAGGTAGTCATCGGCGCCAAGGTCGAGCCCGCGCACCTTGTCGCCGGGGCGGTCGCGGGCTGTCAGCACCAGCACCGGCACCGGATCGCGGGCGCGCCGCAGCTCCGCCAGCAGGTCGAGGCCCGAGCCGTCGGGCAGCATCAGGTCCAGCACCAGCACCTCGAACCGGGTCGCCCTGAGCGCGCCGCGGGCATCCTCGAGGCTGCCGACGGACTCGGGGCTGAACCCGGCAAGCCGCAGCCCGACCTGCAGCCCGTCGCGCAGCACCGCGTCATCCTCGATGATCAGAACCCGCATGATGTGCTTTCGGTATCTGGTGACAGGGACTGCGGTGGCGTGCCTGGGAAGAGTTGTATCACGGGGCGGGGGAAGGGGACAGGCGCGGGCGGGGATCGGGGCGGGGTCATGGCAGGCTCCTCCTCGGGGAAGCGCAACGCGAGCGGGCTTAACCGGGGCTTAAGGCGCGCGATTGCGTCTGGCCGGGACCCCGTCGGCCGCCGCCCAAAGACAAGGCCTGCCGGCAGCGGCCCCGGCCCGGCGCGGCGGTTCAGTCCCGCCGCTGCACGGCGCCAGCCCCGGCCAAGTCACCGTTCCCGACCATGCGCCATGTCCCTTCCTGCCCGGCAGTTTTCCCTTGAACCCGCCGATCCCTCGCGTGTAAACACCGCCGCAACGGATCGGTGGCCGAGTGGTCGAAGGCGCACGCCTGGAAAGTGTGTAGGCGGGGAACCGTCTCTAGGGTTCGAATCCCTATCGATCCGCCATAATCCCCCATTGCGCCACCGGGCATGGCGCGACGAGCTCCCCTCAGCCGGGCGACGCGGCAGAGCCGGCGAGCAGGCCGCCGTCGATGGTGATCTCGGCCCCCGTCACATAGCCCGCCTCGTCCGAGGCCAGCATCAGCGCGATGGCGGCAACCTCTTCGGGCGTGCCGAAGCGTTGCAGCGGCGTGTCGGAGACCAGGGCCTGCATCTTCGCCGCGCGGTCCGGGCCGGTGCCCAGCATCGGCTCCCAGATCGGGGTCAGGATCGCGGCGGGGTGGATCGAGTTGCAGCGGATCTGCCAGCCCTGCTGCGCGCAATAGAGCGCCACCGTCTTGGAATGATTGCGGATCGCCGCCTTGGAGGAGGCATAGGCGGCGGCCAGCGGGATGCCGACCAGCCCCGAGCGCGAGGAGATGTTGATGATCGATCCGGTGCCGCGCTGCTTCATGGCGCCGATGGCGTAGCGGCAGCCGAGGAAGGTCCCGTCGAGGTTGACGCGGTGGACCGCCCGCCAATCCTCGAGGCTGGCATGTTCGGGATCGTGGGGCGCCATCCCGTGCTCGAACCCCGTCACGCCGGCATTATTGACCACCACGTCGGCGCTCGGCACCAGCCGGGCCAGCCGCTGCCAGTCGGCCTCCTCGCGCACATCGAGCCGTTCGAAGCGGCAGCCGATGGCGGCGGCAGCGGCGGCCCCGGCGGTTTCATCAAGGTCGGTCAGGATGACGGTGGCACCTTCGGCATGGAAGCAGGCGGCGATGGCGCGGCCGATGCCGCGGCCCGCGCCGGTGATGACGCAGGTCTTGGAGGTCAGTCGGTGCATGAGAGCCTCGAAACAGGGTGCAATCGGCGGATCGCTCCGCGGGGAGTGCCGTGTTCAGCCTGGATCATGTCGAAAATCCTCCGGCGTCAGGGGGGCAGTCTACCCGGGCTGCCAGGACTCCGCAACTCCGGCGGACCCGAAGCGCGGCCGATGGTCAGGACGCTTGGAGGGCGCGGCGATGGCGCCTATGCATGGGCGGGGTGCGCCTGTGATCGACGGCGAAGGCGCCCACTCGCGCGAAAGCGGGGAGACCCGTCCGCAGATTGGACATGACATGCAGATGACTCCGCCAGGTGAACGGCTGAACATCGCCCTTCTGGGGCTGGCGCTGTCGGGGTTGGTGGGCGGTCTTGGCCTCTGGCTGGCGGGGCAGCCGCAGCTGGCGGGGCCGGTCTGGGCGGCGGGCGTCGTGCCGGTGCTGGCGGCGCTGTGCGTCGAGATCCTGCGGAGCCTGCGCAAGGGCGAGGTCGGGCTCGACATCGTTGCCGCGCTGTCGATGTCGGCGGCGCTGCTGGTCGGCGAGACGCTGGCGGCGGCGGTGGTCGCGCTGATGTATTCGGGCGGCACCTTTCTGGAGAGCTTCGCGCAAGGCCGGGCCCGGCGCGAGATGAGCGACCTGTTGTCGCGCGTGCCCCGCACCGCCACCCGCCACCGGGCCGGTGCGCTGGAGGAGGTGGCGCTGGACGCGATCGCGCCCGGCGATCTGCTGCTGATCCGGCAAGGCGATGTGGCCCCCGTGGACGGCACGGTGGAGAGCGCGGGCGCGATGCTGGACCAGTCGGCGCTGACCGGCGAGGCGATGCCGGTGCGGCTGGCGCAGGGGCATGATGTGATGAGCGGCTCGACCAATGCCGGCGAGGCCTTCGACCTGCGCGCGACGCGGGCCGCGGCCGACAGCACCTATGCCGGGATCGTGCGGCTGGTCGAGGCGGCGCAGGCCTCCAAGGCGCCGATGGCGCGGCTGGCGGACCGCTATTCGCTGCTGTTCCTCGCGGTGACGGTCGCGCTGGCAACGGCGGCCTGGTGGTTCACCGGCGATCCGGTCCGCGCGGTCGCGGTGCTGGTGGTGGCGACCCCCTGCCCCCTGATCCTGGCGGTGCCGGTGGCGCTGGTGGCCGGGCTGTCGCGGGCGGCGCATTTCGGGGTGCTGATCAAGGGCGCGAAGCCGCTGGAGGCGCTGGCGCGGGTCAAGACGCTGATCCTCGACAAGACCGGCACGCTGACCGACGGGCGCCCGCAGATCGTGCGGATCGACAGGCTGGGTGCGCTGTCCGAAGACGAGATCCTGTACTTCGCCGCAGCGCTGGATCAGGCGTCGAGGCACCCGGTCGCGCAGGCGATTGTCGCGGCGGCGCAGGCGCGGGGCCTCGCCCTGCCGGTGCCGGAGCATGTGGTGGAAAGCCCCGGTGAGGGCGTCACGGGCTGCATCGACGGGCGGCAGGTGATCGTCGGGGGCGCGGGCTTCGTCGCCGCGCAGGCGGGCACCGCCGTGCCCGAGGCGGCAGTCATCGCGGCGGGGACAGTGGTGGTATCGCTCGGCGTGGATGGCAAGCTGGCGGGGCATCTGGTGATGGCCGACGCGCTGCGCGCCGGCACCGGCGATCTGCTGGCCGGGCTGCGCCGGCTGGGGGTTGCGCGCATCGTGCTGGCCACCGGGGATCGCCGCGCCGTGGCCGAGGCGGTCACCGGGGGGCTGGGGCTCGACGCGCTGCACGCCGATCTGGCGCCAGGCCAGAAGGTGGCGCTGGTGCTGGCAGAGCGCGCGGGCGGCCCGGTGATGATGGTCGGCGACGGCGTCAACGATGCGCCCGCGCTGGCGGCGGCCGATATCGGCGTGGCGATGGGCGCGCGCGGGGCGGCGGCCTCGGCCGAGGCGGCGGATGTGGTGCTGCTGGTCGATCATCTGGATCGCCTCTTGCCGGGGATCGAGATCGCGCAACGCTCTCGCCGCATCGCGATGGAGAGCGTGGTGGCCGGGATCGGCCTGTCGGTGCTGGGCATGATCGCCGCCGCCTTCGGCTACCTGACCCCGGTGCAGGGCGCGCTGCTGCAGGAACTGATCGACGTGGCGGTGATCCTGAACGCGCTGCGGGCGCTGCGGATCCAGCCGGGGCGGACCGCTGCGAGGCCGGACGATGCTGCGGCCCGTGTGGCGCATCGAGATCCCGGGCGAAGCGCAGATCGCTGATCCGCGGATCGCAGGGAAACCGTTGGTGACAAACGCCTTTCCCACCTCTAGCCTGGCGCGATGCCGAGCGGGCCCTGGACAGATGCCGAGAATGACCTGATCGTCGCGGATTATTTCGCGATGCTGGCCGCGGATGTCGCGCGGCGTCCCTACAACAAGGCAGCGCACAACCGCGATTTGCAGGGAAGCATAGATCGCAACCGTAGCTCCATCGAGTTCAAGCATCAGAACATCAGCGCGGTGTTGAAGGGGCTTGGTGAAGATTGGATCGGTGGTTACAAGCCCGCCTTCAATTTTCAGATGGCGCTGGTCGATGCCGTGGCGCGCTGGCTCGCCCTGCATCCTGCCTGGCTTGCCCGGATGCCGGACGCGCAGCAGGGGGGCATGGCTGCGCCGTCCCCGCTGTGGATCGGGCCGCCGCCCACCCACTCGAACCAGCCCCCGCCGGCCGAGCTGGAGCAGATGCTGCACATCGCGCGCAAGTTCGACGTGGCGGCGCGCGACGCAAGCAACCGGGCCCTCGGCCGGGCTGGCGAGGCGCGGGTGCTGGCGCATGAAAGGGCCGCGCTGACCGATGCCGGGCGCGGCGATCTGGCCTGCAAGGTGCGCTGGGTCTCGGAGGAGGAGGGCGACGGCGCGGGCTATGACATCGAAAGCTACGCGCCGGATGGTCGGCCGCGGCTGATCGAGGTGAAGACGACGAATGGCTGGGAGCGCACTCCCTTCCACATTTCGCGCAATGAGCTGGCGGTGGCGGAAGAGCGCCGGGCCGACTGGTGCCTGATGCGGCTGTGGAATTTCGCGCGCGTGCCGAGGGCGTTCGAATTGCGTCCACCGCTGGAGGCGCATGTGTCGCTGACCGCGAGCAGCTTTCAGGCCAGCTTTCACTGATGGCCCCCGGCTGCCGGGCCGGGGGCCGACGCGCTCAGCCCTCGCGCCGCCTTGTCTTGTCGCGCAGCGCCCGGCGGGTCATGCGGCCGAACGCGCGGTCGCGGCTATGGGCCTCGGCCAGCGTTTCCGAGTTGTAGCGGTCCTCGCGGCGCAGTTTTTCCCATCGCAGCACGCGCCCCGGGTCCAGATCACCCGCCTCCACCGCGGCGCGGAGGGCGCAGCCCGGTTCGGACTGATGGGTGCAGTCACCGAAGCGGCAGGTGCGGGCGAGCGCGTCCAGATCGTCAAACACCGCGGCGATCCCTTCTTCGGCATCCGTAAGGCGCAGCTCTCGCATTCCCGGCGTGTCGATCAGCCAGCCGCCGCCGTTCAGCGCCAGCAGGTGCCGGGCGGTGGTGGTGTGGCGGCCCTTCGCGTCGTCCTCGCGGATGCCGGCGGTGGGGTGGGCGGCGCCCACCAGTGCATTGGCCAACGTGGTCTTGCCGACGCCCGAGGAGCCGGCCAGCGCCACCGTCTGACCGGGGCGGCACCAGTCGGCGAGCCGCGCGCCCACATCGGGCGCCAGCGCATCGAGCACCAGCACGGGCACGCGGCGGGTCACCGCCTCGGCCCGTGCGCGCCAGTCCTCGGGGTCATCCGCAAGGTCGGCCTTGGTCAGCACGATCACCGGCGTGACCCCGGCGCTGATCGCCAGCGCAAGGTAGCGCTCCAGCCGCGCCGGGTTGAAGTCTGCGTTGCAGGAGGTGACCACGAATAGCGTGTCGACATTGGCCGCGATCAGCTGCCGCCCGGCACCGGTGCCGGGCGCGCGGCGGGCAAGGTTGGTGCGGCGGTCCAGCACCCGCAGCAGGCGCGGCCCCTCGGCCAGCACCCAGTCGCCGACGCCGATGTCGGCGGTGGACTGGCCCGGGGGCAGGGTCAGGGACAGCGGGCCGTCCTCGGACAGGGCGCCGAGGCGGTCCCTGTGGACGGCGCAGATGCGGCATGGGGTGGTGGTGCCGATCTCGTCCAGGGCAAGCTGGCGCAGGAAATCGGCAGCCCAGCCGAGACCGGCGAGCGTAGGAGTGGGGTTCAAGGGAAGGCCCTCGCAAAAGACTGAAAGGCTGGCGCCGGGTTGGGCGCCGGTGACGATCAGACGGGCAGGGCGGCGGCGGATGGCCCGCTCAGACGGCCCTGGCCCGGAGGGATGCAAGCTCTGACATGTCCTCTCCTTTGCGGCGATGGTTTCGGCGGCAGCCTTGCCGCCGCCGCTATTTTACGCCTGCGCGGCGGCCTCTGCAAGCCGCGGCACACTGCCCTGAACATTCCGTCGCAACTGTACTTGACTAGTTTACTCAGATAAGCGAAATCCCGCACATATTCCAATCGCCAACGCCAGCACCTCCGCCAGCGAAGCCAGCAACCGCTTCTCTGGGGGACCACCCGATGCGACCTTCCCACCGGCATCTTGCCGCCGTTCTGCTGGGCACAACCTGCCTGACGCTTGCCGCCGCCCCGCTGGCCGCGCAAGAGACCATCCAGCTCGATACCATCGTGATCGTCGGCTATGACGAGGACGGCGCGCCGATCTTCGCCGGTGAGAACACCACCAGCCTGGACGCGGAGGACCTGCAGTCGGGCGTCGGCGTCACCGATCTGAACACCACCCTGCGCCGCCAGACCTCGGTCTTCACGCAACAAGACCCCGGCAACCCCGGTATCGCGGTGAACCTGCGCGGGTTCGAGGGCTCGGGCCGCGTCGCCATGTCTGTGGACGGGGTGCCCCAGCAGTTCCGCCTGACCGGCCATGCCGCGCAAAGCGCCGCCTTCGTCGATGAGAACTTCCTCGGCGGGGTCGAGATCATCCGCGGCGCGGTCACCACTACGGGCGGCACCGGCATTGCCGGGTCGGTCAACTTCTCGACCATCGACGCGGCGGATGTGGTGCGGGACGGGCAGAGCTTCGGCGGCATCTCGCGGCTGACCTATGGCGACAATGGCCAGAACCATTCGGGCATGGCGGCGGTGGCCTACCGCGATGACCGCTTCGACATGCTGCTGGGCTACAGCCGCCACCTGTCGGACGATTACGAGGATGGCAACGGCGACACCGTGGCCAATACCGATGAGGATGTGGTCTCGGGCCTGTTCAAGCTGGGCTACAACATCGATGCCAGCCAGCGCGTCACCTTCATGGCCTCGCGCTATGACAGCGACTTCTTCGCCACCAGCTATGATCAGGAGCTGACTTCCGACATCTACAAGCTGGGCTACAGCTATGACGCGGGCGACAACCTGATCGACCTGAAGGCGAACCTCTACCGGGCGGAGACCGAGACCGAATGGGTGGGCGGTACCGGCTCCTATGTGGGGCGGAAACTGTCGACCGAGACCACGGGCTTCGACCTGACCAATACCTCGCGCTTCGCCTTCGGGAACTGGTCGCTGACCAGTGTCAACGGGTTCGAGATTTCGCAGGACGAGCTGGGCGGCAAGACGGGCGGGGTGAACCCGACCGATGGCACCGCGGACCGCGCCTCGATCTTCTCGGAAAACATCTTCGTCAATGGCAAGTGGGAGCTGACCGCCGGCCTGCGCGCCAATGAATATGCGCTCGACGGCGAGGCCTCGCAGGGCGATATCGACATCAAGAACACCTCGGTCGATCCCAAGCTGACAGTGGCCTACCGCGTGACCGACTGGTTCCAGCCCTATGCGACCGTCTCGCGCACCATGCGCTCGCCGACGCTGCAGGAAACCATGCTGGGCGGCAGCCATCCGGGCGGCGGCTTTGGCATGATCGCCAACCCCGAGCTGGAGGCGGAAACCTCGGAAGGCTTCGAGCTTGGCTTCAACCTCGACCGCCAGGACCTGTTCGCCAGCGGCGACAGTCTGTCAGGCCGGGTGAACTACTACCGGATGGATGTCGACAACTATGTCGCCACCAGCTTCGCCTTCACCAATGCCTTCGGCCAGTCCGGGGTGGCCTTCGTCAACGTCGATGGCATTTCCGAAACCAGCGGGGTCGAGGTCGAGCTGGCCTATTCGTATCGCCAGCTGGATCTGGGCCTGTCCTACACCAAGAATGACAGCGACATCCCCAGCCAGACCCCGGGCCTCGGTGCCGGACAATACCTGCCGGACTCCACGCTCTCGGCCAGCATTGCCGGGCGTTTCCTGCAGGACCGCATGACGCTGGGGGCGGAATACAGCTTCGTCTCGGGCGGGCTCTACACCGACACCTATGACAGCACGCCCTATCAGCGCGACGACAGCTATGAACTGGTCGACCTCTTCGCCAGCTACAAGCTGAACGACACCGTGCAGCTGAATGCCAAGATCGAGAACGCCTTCGACACCGATTACGTGCCGTGGCTGTCCTCGGGCGAAAAGGGGCAGGGCCGCACCCTCTATGTCGGCACCAGCCTGCAATTCTGATCCTTGTTCCGGGAGGGCCGCGCTGGCCCTCCTGTCCACCCATGCCAGAAAGGACCCGCCATGAGCGCCCCCAGCCCCGAAGAGATCCGCGCCGCCCGTGCGGCAGAGCCGAAGATGCGCGCCCGTGATCTGGCGGAAAGCCTTGGCATCGCCGAGGCCGAGATTTGCGCCGCGCTGGTGGGGGCCGAGGCCACGCGCATCGCGGCGCATCCCGATGCGATCATGCCGCTGCTCACGGCCTTCGGCCCGGTGATGGCGCTGACCCGCAACGACAGCTGCGTGATCGAGAAGGTCGGCATCTATGACGACTACCGCCCCGGCCCCCATGCGGCGCTGGTGGTGAACGAGACCATCGACCTGCGGCTGTTCCCCGGCCATTGGGTCCATGCCTTTGCGATGGACGAGGCGGGGCCGAGCGGTCCGCGCCGGTCGGTGCAGGTCTTCGATGCGGCAGGGGATGCCGTCCACAAGATCCACCTGCGCGCGGAAAGCGATGCCGCGCACTGGGCGCCCTTCGTCGCGGCGCTGCGGCTGGAGGATCAGGGCCAGGTGCTGGACCTCTCGCCCCGCCAGCCGCCCGAGGTGCCCAAGGCCAACCCCGACCGGGCCGAGGAGCTGCGGCAGGGCTGGGACGAGATGACCGATACCCACCAGTTCATGCGCCTGACCTCGCGGCTGAAGATGAACCGGCTGGGGGCCTACCGCATCGCAGGCGCGCCCTATGTGCGGCAGCTGGCGCCGAAATCGGTGGAGGCGCTGCTGCACAGGGCTGCGGAAACCGCCGTGCCGATCATGGTCTTCGTCGGCAACCGCGGCATGATCGAGATCCATACCGGCCCGATCACCCGCGTGGTCGAGTTGGGGCCTTGGATCAACGTGCTGGACCCCGGCTTCGATCTGCATCTGCGGATGGACCATATCGCCGAGACCTATGCGGTGGTGAAGAACACCCAGCGGGGCCCGGCGCATTCGGTGGAGTGTTTTGACGCGCGCGGCGCGCTGATCGCGCAGATCTTCGGCGTGCTGCGCGCCGGCGACGAGGCAGCGGCGGGCTGGAACGCGCTGGTGGCAGAGCTGCCCGGCTTGGAAGCGGTGGAGGCATGATGTCGCGTCTTCTTCTGGGCGCCGCGCTGGCCCTGCTGCCCCTTGGCGCAGCGGCGCAGGAGCGGGTGCTGGCCATCGGCGGGTCGGTCACCGAGATCGTCTATATGCTGGGCGAGCAGGGCCGGCTGGTCGGGCGCGACAGCACCTCGACCTTTCCCGCCGAGGTGGAGGCGCTGCCCGATGTCGGCTACATGCGCGCGCTCTCGCCCGAGGGGGTGCTGTCGGTCTCGCCCGAGCTGATCCTGATGGAGTCGGGGGCTGGACCGGCGGAGACGCTGGACACGCTGGCAGGGGCGGGGGTGGCGACGGTGACGGTGCCCGACGACTACAGCCCCGCAGGCGTGCTGGCCAAGGTGCGCAGCGTGGCCGGGGCCATGGGCGTGCCCGACAAGGGCGAGGCGCTGGCGGCCGATCTGGACGCGCAGATGCAGGCGGCGCTGGCGAAGGTTGCTGCCGAAGACGGGCCGCCGCCGCGGGTGCTGTTCATCCTGGGCAACAGCGGCGGGCGGCTGATGGGGGCGGGCACCGATACCGCCGCCGCCGCGATGATCGAGCTGGCGGGCGGCACCAGCGCCATCGACAGCTTCGAGGGCTACACTGCGCTGACCGATGAGGCCATAGCCGTCGCCGCCCCCGACGTGATCCTGGCGATGGAGCGGGGCGAGGGCGCAAGCTCGCATGGTGATGACGAATACCTGACCCATCCGGCGCTGGCGCAGACGCCCGCGGCACTGGGCGGGCATGTTGTGCGGATGCCTGGCACCTTCCTGCTGGGCTTCGGCCCGCGCACGCCCGACGCGATTGCCGCGTTGCACGCCGCGCTCTATCCGGACGCGCCGTGAGATGACCGCCATCCCCTTCACCCCCGCCATCCGCGCCCCGCGCCTTGCGGTGCCGGCGGTCACGACCGGCCTTGCGCTGCTGCTGGCGGCGATGGCCTGCCTCAGCCTCAGCATCGGCGCGTCGGGGCTGCTGCCGTGGGAGCTGTTCACGCGCGAGCTGAACCCGGCGGAGCGGGCGATCTTGCTGGACATCCGCCTGCCGCGGCTGATCCTGGGGATGCTGGTCGGGGCGGCGCTGGCGGTGTCGGGCGCGCTGATGCAGGGGCTGTTCCGCAACCCGCTCGCCGATCCGGGGCTGGTGGGCGTGGGGGCGGGCGCCGGGCTTGGCGCGGTGATCGCCATCGTGCTGGGGGGCGTCATGCCCGCGGCGGTGCAGGCGGTGACGGGGATGTACATGGTGTCGCTGTTTGCCTTCTTCGGCGGCTGGGCGACGACGCTGATCCTCTACCGTGTCGCCAGCCTGCGCGGCCACACCTCGATCGCCACCATGCTGCTGGCGGGGATCGTGCTGGGGGCGCTGGCGGGGGCGGCGACGGGGGTGCTGATCTATCTGGCCGATGACAACCAGCTGCGCGACCTGACCTTCTGGGGCCTCGGCTCGCTGGCAGGGGCGAACTGGGTCAAGGTCTGGGCCGCCGCGCCGGTGCTGATCGCGGGCCTTGCCGCCGCGCCGTTCCTGGCGCGCGGGCTGAACGCGATGGCGCTTGGCGAGGCGGTGGCGCGGCATCTGGGCGTGCCGGTGGAGGCGGTCAAGCGCGGCGCGATCCTGGCGGTGGCGGCGATGACCGGCGCCTCGGTCGCGGTGTCGGGCGGCATCGGCTTCGTCGGCATCGTGGTGCCGCATATCCTGCGCCTTGCCATCGGGCCCGACCATCGCACCCTGCTGCCCGCGGCCGCCCTCTTCGGCGCCACGCTGCTGATCGGCGCCGACACCTTCTCGCGCGTCGTGGTGGCCCCGGCCGAACTGCCGATCGGCATCATCATGGCGCTGATCGGCGCGCCGGTGTTCCTGTGGATCCTGCTTGCGCGCCGCGCCACGATGGAGATCTGAGCCATGCTTCTGGCAGCCGATCTGGGGGCCAGCCTTGGCGGGCGCGATGTCCTGCACGGGGTGGATTTCGAGGCCCGCCCCGGCCACATCACCGCCATCGTCGGGCCGAACGGGTCGGGCAAGACCACGCTGCTGCGGCGGCTGACGCGGGATCTGCCGGGGCCGGGCTCCATCAGCCTCGACGGCGTGCGGCTGGCGGATCTGACCCCCCGCCAACTGGCGCTGCGCCGGGCGGTGCTGCCGCAGGCCACCGCCGTTGGCTTTCCCTTCACGCTGCGCGAGATCGTGCGGATGGGGCATGAGGCGGGCCATGCGGCGCATCTGCCCGGCATCGTCGAGGCGGCGGTGGAGGAGGTGGGCCTGAGCCCAAAGATCGACGGTTTCTTTCAGGACATGTCGGGAGGCGAGCAGGCGCGGGGGCATCTGGCGCGGGTGCGCGCGCAGGTCTGGCAGGCGCGGCGGGCGGAGTATCCGTGCTGGCTGTTCGTCGATGAACCCGTCGCCAGCCTGGACATTGGCCACCAGCTGCAGGTGATGGCGGTGCTGCGGCGCTTTGCCGATGCGGGGGGCGGCGTGGTCGCGGTGATGCACGATCTGAACCTGACCGCGATGCACGCGGACCGCATGGTGCTGATGGCCGAGGGCCGGATCGCCGCCGCTGGCCGACCGGCCGAGGTGATGACGGGTCCGCTGCTGTCGGGTGCCTATCGCTGCCAGCTTTGCGTGAACACCGCGCCGCCGGGCGGGATCTGGCTGCTGCCGCAGGCCGCGCGGCTGGGCTGAGCTTGCTTGACGGGGCCGCACGGATGTGGCGTACCCGCGGCACATCCCCAGCCCGAGGCCTTCATGTCCCGCCCCATGCAATTCTTCCGCCGCCAGTCGCTGCGCAGCTGGATCGCGCTGGCAATGGTCTGCGCGCTGCTGCCGCTGCTGGCCAGCGCCGTGGCGGGCTATGCGGTCTATCACCAGACCATCGTGCAGCCCTTCCGCGATGTGCTGGCCCGCCAGCATGACCTGCTGATCAGTCTTGAGCGGATCCAGGGCGATTACTGGACGATTTCCGAAGCGTTGAACGCCTATGTGCTGACCGGCGATGTCGCGCAGCGCGAAACCTTCGACGCCGCCGCCGACCGCATCGGGGCACAGTTTGCGCGGCTGGAGGCCGCCGCCTCGGTGTCGAATGCCGGACAGGTTCAGGCTGCGCGGCAGGAATGGGACAGGGCCTTTGCCGATGCGGGCGCGGTCCTTGCGCGCCCGCGCGGCAGCGTGGCGCCGAATGTCGCCGACCTGCAGCAGGTGCTGGCCGTCGAGCGCGAGCTGCCCGTCGCCGCCCGCCGGCTGGAGGCGGTGCTGGACCGGATGCGCGCCGAAAGCGAGGCCAGCCATGCCGCGGCGCTGCTGGCCTTCCGGCGCCTGGAGCTTGGGGCGCTTGGCGCAATCCTGATGTCGCTGGGGATGATGGGCCTCGGCGCCTTCATCGTGAACCGGGCCATCGTGCTCAGCGCCGATGAGCTGGTTGCGGGGGCCAGGCGCTTCGCCTCGGGCCGCCATGACACCCCGGTGCAGATCACCGTGCCACCGGAACTGGCCGCCGTTGCCGAGGCCTTCAACACCATGACCCGCACCATTCAGGAGCAGCGCGAGCAGTTGGCCGAGCATGCACGGCGCGACGGGTTGACCGCGCTGCTGAACCGGCGCGAGTTCGATGCGGCATTGGGGGCGCGGCTGGGGGCGCTGACCGCGGGCGGACCCGGCTTCGCGCTGCTGATGGGGGACGTGGACCATTTCAAGCGGATCAACGACACCTATGGCCATGTCGAGGGCGACCGGGTGCTGCGCCGGGTGGCAGAGGTGCTGGCGTCCGAGGCCCGGGCCGATGACCTTGTGTTCCGCTATGGTGGCGAGGAATTCGCGCTGATCCTGAACGATGCCGGCCCGGAGGCCGCCGCCGCCGTGGCCGAGCGCCTGCGCCTTGCCATCGCGGCAGTCTTCGAGGCGGAAGGCACGGGAACCGCCGTCACGCTGAGCTTCGGCATGGCCTTCTGCGCCGCGCCTGCCGCGCCCGAGGCGCTGATCCGCGTGGCCGATGGCGCGCTCTATGAGGCGAAGGCCGGCGGCCGCAACCGGGTGGTGGTGCGCGGGGGCTGAGGCTGCGCGGCGCTTTTCCGCCCAAGGCTGCCTGAGACGTCCGGCGCATTGAACCGGAGGCTCACATCTTCGTTAGGCCTTGGAACCCGGAGGACCGATCGATGAAATCAATCCCGCTTGTCTTGCTGCTGCTTGCCGCCGCTTGCACCCAGACCGAAACCACGACCACCCGCCCGATGGACGAGGTGCCGGTCCAGAGCCGCCTTGCCAATGGCGACCGCGAATATCGCTTTGCAAACGGCTGCGCCGTGGTGCTGGAGCCGGTGCAGGCTGTCCTGCGGGCCGAGATCGGGCCTTGCGAGCTTTATCACCGCGATATCGCGCTGCTTTACGCCTCGGGGGATTGAGCCGGGCGGACTGCCGCGGCACGGTCTGGGCCCCGATGGCCGAAGCGCGGGCGCTGAAGTCCCGACGCGCTTGCGCCTGCGCCCCATGATCCACATCAACGCAGGCCGTCCTCGCGCAGGCTACGTTCTGAAAGCCACCCGCCGGTCCGTCGCTGGACTGCGGGAGCTTGGGCCCAGAACAGGACGGATCCGTGTCGGTAGCACAGCAAGAGACGGATGTTGCGGACAGGGCAGCAGCTGCGGCCCCGGTGACCGGGAAACCCGGCTTGCCGGCGACGCGGGCGCCCGCGCCAGAGCGACGGGGACGAAGCGGCCGGGTCTGGGCACTCTGCATGGCGCTTGCGGGGGGGCTGACAGCGGTGCTCTACCTTCAGCCTTGGACAACCGGAGCAACGCCGGTGCCGGTGGAACTGGTGGCGATGGCCCCGGTCACGCGTGTGCTGGCGACGAATGGCCGGATCGCCGCGCGCCATTCGGTGGACATCCGCTCTTTGGTGGGCGGCAGGATCGAGGCTCTGGGCGTCGCCGAGGGCGATGAGGTGCAGGCGGGCGTGGAACTGGCGCGCATCGACGCCGCCGCGCCGCAGGCGGCCCTTCGGCAGGCGATTGCGGGGCTGGATGGCGCGTTGGTGGCCGAGGCGCAGGCGCAAGATACGCTGGCCCGGGCGAGGGCGCTTGGCGCCAATGTCTCGTTGACCACGCTCGAGACTGCCGAACGCGCGGTTCAGTCGGCGGCGCAAGAGGTGGCGCGCGGCACGGCGCTGGTCGATCAGGCGCAGGTGCAGCTGGCGGATTACACGCTTCACGCCCCGATGACGGGCACGGTGCTGGCGCTGACTGTCGAGCCGGGGCAGAGCATCGACCCTTCGACAGCGCTGATGACGATTGCCGACCTTGGCGAACTGATCGTCGAGACCGATGTCGACGAGGCCTATGCCACCCAGCTGCGCAAGGGACAGGCGGCCGTGCTGCAGCTGGCGGGCGAGACGCTGCTGCGGGATGGCCGGATCGACTTCGTCTCGCAGCAGGTCGATGCGGCGACGGGCGGCCTTGCCATCGAGCTGAGCTTTGAGGACCCGGTGACAGCCCCCGTCGGCCTGACCGTGACCGCCAACATCGTCGTGGAGGCGCTGGAGGCTGCCCTGACCGCGCCCCGTGCCGCGATCCAGTCGGGCGAGGCCGGCGCGGCGGTGTTCATGCTTGCCGATGGCGTGGCCCGGCGCCGCCCGGTGTCGGTGATCGACTGGCCCGCCGCGCGGCTGATCGTGACGGACGGGCTGGCGCCGGGCGAGGTGCTGATCCTTGATGCGGCCGGCATCAGCGACGGGCAGGCCGTGCGCGGGACGGCCCCCTGATGCTCTACGCGCTCAAGATCGCCGCGCGCTACCTGACCGCCAGCAAGGCGCAGACCGCGCTTTTGGTGCTGGGGGTGGCGGTGGGGGTGTTCATCTTCATCTTCATGTCGGCGCTGATCGGCGGGCTGGCAGAGTTCATCCTGTCGCGCACCGTGGGCGACCTCAGCCATGTGACGATTGCGGCCGAGGATCCTGACCCCGCGATCCTGATCCACCCCGATGGCCATGTTCTGGCAGTGATCGAACGCGGCCGCGCCCGCACCGCCTCGCTGTCCGAGGCCGCGACCTTCATTCCGCTGATCGAGACGGTGCCGGGGGTGATCGCCGTGTCGCCGCAGATCACCGGCGCAGGGTTTCTGGCGCGCGGGGCGCAGGTGGCGCAGGTCAGCGTGACCGGGCTGGAGCCGGGGCGCGAATCCGACATCCTCGATCTGGACGGCTACATGACCCAGGGCTCCGTGCGCCTTGGCTCGGGTCTGGTGGTGCTGGGGGAGACGCTGGCCGAGGACATGTCGCTGCGGCTGGGGCAGACGGTGCGGCTGCAATCCTCGACCGGCGAGTCGGCGGTGCTGACGCTTGGCGGGCTCTATGACACCGGCAACGGGCTGATCGACGCCAGCAGCATCTATGTCAGCCTCTCCACCGCGCGCACGCTGTTCGCGCTGCCCCAAGGGGTGACGCGGATCGAGATCAAGCTGCGCGACCTCAACGAGGCCGATGCCGCTGCGCTGCGCATCGCGGCGCTGACCGGGCTTGATGCCGAACCCTGGACCGAGGGCGCCGAACAGCTGCTGGAGGCGCTGGACGCGCAGGCGCAGACCGGGATCTTCCTCAAATCCTTCGCGCTGATCACCATCGTGATCGGCGTCGCCTCGGCGCTGCTGCTGTCCACCTACCGCCGCCGCCCCGAGATCGGAATCATGCGGGCGATGGGGGCAGGCCGCGGCTTCGTGGTCTTCGTCTTCGTGACGCAAGGCGCGCTGGTCGGGCTGATGGGCGGGGTCACCGGCGCGGCGCTTGGCTATCTGGCGCTGCTGCCGTTTCCGTCGCGCGAGGAGTTCGAGGTCGGCACCCTGCCGATGGACATCACCCAGGGCTCCTATGGTCTTGCGATCACGCTCACGGTGATCGGTGCCATCCTCGCCTCGATCCTGCCGGCGCGCGCCGCGGCACGGGTCGATCCGGTCACGGCGATCGGCCAATGACCGTGCTGCTGGAGGTGTCGGACCTCATCAAGACCTTCGGCACGGGCGAGGCCGAGACGCGGGTGCTGCGCGGCCTGTCGCTGGTGCTGGAGGCAGGCGAGATGGCGGCGCTGCTGGGGCCATCGGGGTCAGGCAAGAGCACGCTGCTGACGATCCTCGGCACGCTGATGAAGCCGACATCCGGGCGCTATGCCATGCTGGGAACGGATCTTGTCGCCGCAGATGACACCGAGCTGACCGAGTTCCGCAACCGCCATATCGGCTTCGTCTTCCAGTTCCACAACCTGCTGCCCGACTTCACCGCGCTGGAGAACGTGGTGTTCCCGACGGCGGTGCGCGAAGGGCGCGAGACCGCCGCCGCCCGGGCGCGCGGGCGCGAATTGCTGACGCGGATGGGGCTGGCGGAACGGATCGACTTCCCCTCGGCCAATCTTTCGGGCGGGCAGAAGCAGCGGGTGGCGGTGGCCCGCGCGCTGATGAACCGGCCCGAGCTGGTGCTTGCAGATGAGCCGACCGGCAACCTCGACCGCGCCTCGGCCATGCAGGTCATGGACCTGATCGCCGAGATCAACCGGGACGAGGGCACGACCTTCCTGATCTCGACCCATGACGAGAAGATCGCGGGCCTGTGCCGGCGGAAGATCGTGGTGGGCGACGGGCTGGTGACGGGATAGGGGCAGGGGCTACTCGTGCGGGGGACTTTCCCCGGTCCACACCGGCAGGCTGTCCAGAAACGCCTGCGAGGACCGGGCGATGTCGGCCCGTTGCCCGTCCGGCATCCTGGCAAGCGTCTTGTAGGGCATCGCCATGCGCAGGTTGCGCGACAGCACCGCCTCGTTCTCGATCAGGAAGTTCCAGTAGAGGTAGTTGAACGGGCAGGCCGTGGGGCCAAGCTTGACCTTGGGATCATAGGCGCAGGTTTTGCAGTAATCCGACATCCGGTTGATATAGGCGCCCGAGGCGGCATAGGGCTTCGACCCCATCCGCCCGCCATCGGCATGCATCACCATCCCATGCACGTTGGGCAGCTCCACCCACTCATAGGCATCGGCATAGACCGCCAGATACCACTCCTCGATCTGCGGCGGCGATACCCCGGCCAGAAGGGCGAAGTTGCCGGTGACCATCAGCCGCTGGATGTGATGGGCATAGGCATGGCGGCGGGTGGCGGCGATGCAATCGGCCATGCAGTGCATCTGCGTGTCACCCGTCCAGTAGAGCGCGGGCAGGTCGCGGGCGGCGTTCAGGTGGTTGGTCCGGGCATAGCCCGGCATCTCGGTCCAGTAGATGCCGCGCACGAACTCGCGCCAGCCGAGGATCTGGCGGATGAACCCCTCCACCGCGTTGATCGGGGCATCGCCGGCGCGGTAGGCGGCCTCGGCCCGGTCACAGACCTCGCGGGCGGTCAGGAGGCCGATGTTGAGGTAGGGAGAAATCAGGCTGTGATAGAGGAAATCCTCGCCCGCCTTCATCGCATCTTGATAGTCGCCAAAGTCCGGCAGGCAACCGGCGATGAAATGGTCCAGCGCCTGCAGCGCGCCCTCGCGGGTGACGGCCCAGCCGAAGGGCGTGAGGTCGCCGAAGTGGTGATCGAAGCGGGTTTCGACGAGCGCCAGCACCTCGGCGGTAATGGCATCGGGCTCGAACCGACGGCGCGGCGGGGGCTGGTGACCACGGGGCAGCGACTTGCGGTTCTCGGGGTCGAAATTCCACTGGCCCCCCTCCGGGCCCTCGCCTGCCATCAAAAGGCCCGTCCGGCGGCGCATCTCGCGGTAGAAGAACTCCAGCCGGCTGGTCTTGCCGGCCTTGGCGAGGGCCGCGAACTCGGCGCCCAAACAGAAGAAGCGGTCGTCGGGGCGGATCTCCACCGGGCAGATCAGGTCCCAGTCCTGTATCATCTGCAGCACCCGCCACTCGCCGGGCTCGGTCACCACGACCGAGGCGGGCGCATGGCGCACCACCGCGCGCGCAATCTCGCCGCTGAAACTGTGGGTATTTTCCGGGTCGTCCAGTGTCACATAGTCAACATTTATGCCTTCAGATTTCAGGCTCTTGGCGAAATTCCGCATGGCCGATAGCACAAATGCGATCTTCTGCCTGTGATGCGGCACATAACGCGCCTCGGCCGCGACCTCGACCATCAGCACCACATCCTGCGCCGGGTCGAGATCCGCCAGCGAGGACAGGCCCCGCGTCAGCTGATCCCCGAGAACGAAGCGAAGCCGCCTCATGCCGGCACCTTCGGCCGCGCGGCCTTCGCGGCGCTGCGGCAGCGATCCGAGCAGTGGGTCACCTGCTGCCAATCCCGCTCCCACTTCTTGCGCCAGGCGAAGGGCAGGCCGCAGACTACGCAGACCTTGGTCGGCAGTTCGGATTTCTTGCGCATCTTGGGCATCGGGCGGTCCTGCGGCTCTGGCGTTCTGGTTCCCCCCATATGGCGCGGGTTTCGGTGAGGACCACTGGATATTCGAGAGCCGCCTGGGCCAGAACCCTTGTGCCGATCACGGACAGCGGGTTCGGTGGCTTGTCCATGGGGACGGTGGTCGGCCGGAAGCGCAGTGTCAGGGTGACCGCCGGTTACCTGAAATGCGGCTGGTCGGCCAGGATCACATCGGCCGCCTTTTCCGCCGCCATGATCACCGGGGCGTTGGTATTGCCCGAAGCCAGGGTCGAAAAGATCGAGGCATCCACCCCCCGAAGCCCCGTCAGCCCACGCGCCCGCAGCCGGCGGTCCACGACATCTTGCGCCGGGTCCGGGCCCGATCTTGCAGGTAGCCGACCGGGTGGAACACCGTCCCGGCACGGGCGCGGCAATCGGCCAGCAAATCCGCGTCGTCCTGCACTGCAAACCCCGGCAGCAGGTCCGCCTCGACGATCCGCGCCAGCGAGGGGGCACCGGCAAGGCGGCGCAGGACCTTCACCCCGACTGGCTTGCCAGATCGCGCTATCAGGTCAGCGGCCTGGAGCACGCCGGGACGTGGAGAGGGCGTGCAGAGCCTGGGCTGGTCGACCTTCGCCAGGTGGGGTGCTCAGCTTCCGCTGCCAGGATCCCGCGGCGCCGGCGGGGCGAGAGGAGCTGACGGCGAACCGGTCACCGCCTCGGTCGGTCTGCGTCCTACCCCGTCCACCGCGCCAAGCTTCCGGATGCACAAGGCAAAATCGGGGTAGGTGCTCGCCAAAAGCCGCTGAACCAGGAGTATCAGGTGCTTCCTGTCCTCCCATCACCCGGTATCCCGACGCACGCAGACACGCTTGCAAATGCAAGATCGAAAAAATCGTATCAACTTCAAAAGCTTGTGGAAGCTGGCTCCGGCGGTGGCGGCCGGAGCGTAAACGTCCCGCAATGTGACAGTCTTGCGTGACAGATGTAGGAGAGGGTGTGACCGGGGCAAGCGGTTTGGGTAGGCCGGGCTTTGCCCCGTTGAGCGACTGCATCGGTCGATGCGCTTTGCCGGCCTCAGGGCGAGCGGGATATCCGGCGGCATGTCAGTCCAGGTATTCGCAACCCGACTCCCTCAACGCCTGGTCGACCCAGGCGCGGTCCAGGGTACCGGCTTCGGTCGCAGCCATCTGTTTTTGCTCCGCGGTGTTCTTCGCCCGCGTTGCCGTCAGCACCTGTTCGGCCCGATCCGTCGGCACCGACAGCACGCCGTCGAAATCCCCCAGCACCAGATCGCCCGGTGCCACAAGCGCCGCACCGAGACGGATCGGGAAACCGATCTCGCCGGGGCCGGTCCGGTAGGGCCCGCGATGGGTGATGCCTTGCGCATAGACAGGCAGGTTGCGCGCGAGGAAGGCTTCGGCGTCCCGGATGGCCCCGCCAAGCACGAAGCCCGCGACACCGCGCCGGATCGCATGGGCCAGCATCAACTCGCCCATCAGCGAATTGGTCAGATCACCGCCCGCATCCACGACGATCACGTCGCCCGGCTCGGCCATGTCGATGGCCTTGTGCAACATCAGGTTGTCGCCGGGGCGGGTTCGCACCGTCAGCGCCGGTCCTGCCAGCACGCCGGTGCGATGCATCGGGCGGAAGTCCGGCCCGAAGCCGGGCAGGCGCTGCATCGCATCGCTGACATTCGCAACGGGCAGTTCGCGGAAGGCCCCGACCATCCTTGCGTCAATCCGGGTCCAACTTTGCTTGATCCTGAAGCCGTAGGCCATGATGTCCTTTCCCGGCCGGTCAGGCCGACAGTTCCGATGCGAGGGCGAGGCTGCGCGGGTCCGGCGGATTGCCGTCGAGCACGCTGATGATGTGGCGCGCGGCGATCTCTGCCATCGAGCGCGCCGAGCCGGTGGTAACGCCGCCGACATGCGGCGTCGCGGTGAGGGTGGGGAGAGGCCAGAGGGGATTGTCCGCGGCGGGTGGCTCTTGCGCAAAGCTGTCGAGACCCGCAGCGGCAATTCGGCCTTCTGCCAACGCCAAGGCCAGCGCCGCCTCGTCGATCAGCCCGCCGCGGGCGGTATTGACGATCACCGCGGTGGCTTTCATCAGCGCCAGCCGCCGCGCGTCGATCAGATTTCGCGTCGCCGCGGTCAACGGGCAATGCAGGCTGAGAATGTCGAGAGCGGGCAACATGGCGTCGATCTCGGCCACGGCAAAGCCGTCGGCCTGGATGGCGTCGGCGGCATAGGGGTCATGCACCACGACCTCCATGCCCAGGGCCTGTGCCATCCGCGCCGTCTCGCGCCCGATCCCGCCATAGCCGATCAGGCCCATGGTCGCTCCTTTGAAGTCCTTGCCGATGAAGGTCGGCTTGGGCCAGCCCCCGGCCTTCACGGCGGCGTTCAACGGCTGGATTTCCTTCACCAGCATCAGAGCCAGCGCGATGGCGTGTTCGGCGACTGCGCGCGAGTTCGATCCTAGCGAGCGCAGCACCGGGATGCCCCGCGCCGTTGCCGCGGCGATGTCGATGTTGTCGACCCCGACGCCGTGCTTGACGATCACCCGCAGCTTTGGCGAAGCCCCGATCACCTGATCGTCGATCCTGCCCTGCCGGACCATCAGCGCGTCGATCTGCAGGTCTGCGGCGCGGGCGGCGACGACATCGGACGGATCGTAGGGCGGGGAAAAGAACACGTCGATGTCATGCGCGTTCAGCAGTTGTATGGCGCTTTCGGCGATCTGGGTATGGCTGACCAGCACACGGCGGCTGCGACCGGAGCCGTTGGGGGAAGAAATGTCCATGAGCGTCCTATGTCTGACGGGCGAACCGGGCGACAAGTCGTTCCGCCCGTGTGACGATGGGGGCGTCGACGAAGACGCCCTCCAACATGAAGGCACCGCGGCCTGCGGCGGTTTCCTCGCTCGCGGCAGCCAGGACCTTGCGCGCCCAGATCATCTCGGCCTCGGTGGGCGCGAAGGCTTCATTCAGCACCGGAACGACGCTGGGATGGATGCAGCTTGCCCCGTCGAAGCCATGGTCGCGCGCCTCTTTCGCGGCCTCGCGGATCGCGCCCGTGTCCGTGAAATCGACTGTGCTGCGGAACAGGCCGAAGGACAGGACACCGGCCGCCTTGGCGGCGTAGTGGATCATCAGCTTTGGCAGGCGCAGCACCTCGGGCAAAGGTTTTGCGCCCATCGAGGTGGCAAGATCCTCGGCGCCCGACGAAAGCCCCAGCACGCGCGGGCCCTTGGCGATGGCGCGGGCCTCGAACAGGCCCTCGGCATCCTCGATCAGCGGCACGAAGTGCATCGGCGCGCGGCTGGTCTCGGCTTCGATCGGCGCGAGGTGCGCCGCAAGCTGTTCAAGGATCGCGGAGCCGCTCACCTTCGGCAGGTAGAGCCCGGAGGCGCCGGCCCGGCAGGCAGCTTCGGCATCGTCCAGCAGCCGGCCCGTCATGTTGACCCGGACAAAGACTTCGGCCCCGCCCTGTCCGACCTGCGGAACGCTCTGCGCCAGGTCATCGCGGGCGGCGGTCTTTGCAGCTTCCGGGACCGCATCCTCGAGATCGATGATGATCGCGTCGGCCCCGCGCGAGGCAGCCTTTTCCAGGAACCGGGGCGTGTTGCCGGGAACGTAGAGCAGCGAGCGGATCATGCGCCGCCCTCCAGATCCGCTTGCGACATGCCGATCTCGGCGAGGATTTCAGCGGAATGCTCGCCAAGCGACGGCGCGGGCAGCCGCCAGACGCCCGGTGTCTGCGAGAAGCGCGGGAAGATGTTGTGCATCGGCAGGCTTCCGTTGTCGGCATCCTCCACCTCGACGACGATCTCGCGCTCGGTGAAGTGGCGGTCTTCGGCAATGTCGGCAATGTCGTAGACCGGACCCACGGTGGCACCCTGCGCCCGCATCTCGGCCAGCGCCGTGTCGCGGTCGCGGGTCAGGAACCAGGCACCGACCGCCGCGTCGACAAGATCCCGGTGCTGCACCCGCGCCGCATTTGTGGCAAAGCGTGGATCGGTCTTCAACTCGGGCTGCCCGATGGTGTCGAAGATGCGCATCGCCACCACCTGAGTGGAACCCGAGAGCGCCGCGAACTTGCCATCGCTGCAT
Source organism: Frigidibacter albus (assembly GCF_009908165.1). GTDB lineage: Bacteria > Pseudomonadota > Alphaproteobacteria > Rhodobacterales > Rhodobacteraceae > Frigidibacter > Frigidibacter albus. The sequence goes on along the minus strand of NZ_JAAAUC010000004.1, from coordinate 28,266 downwards.
TTGTAGACGTTGCGCGGGGATACGGTGTTGGAGGCAGAGCCAGCACGCTTCTTCACCTCTCCGGTCTGGCGATAGATCGCCGCCTCAGGCCCCAGCGAGGCGAAGATCGGCTCCAGCAGCGACAGGTCGATCACCTGCCCGGCCGCCATGCCGCGTTCGCGGGCGAAGAGCGCCATCATCGCGGCATTGGCACCGGTCAGCCCGGCAATCATGTCGGCCAGCGCCAGGGGCGGCAGCACCGGCTCGCGGTCGGGAAAGCCGGTGCGGGCGGCGAAACCGCTCATCGCCTCGACCAGCGTGCCAAAGCCCGGCAGTTCCGCATAGGGGCCGGTCTGGCCGAAGCCCGAGATCCGCACGGTGATGAGACGCGGGTTCAGGGCCAGCAGCACCTCGGGGCCGAGGCCCATCTCCTCCAGCGTGCCGGGGCGGAAATTCTCCACGAAGATGTCGGCGCCTTCCAGCAACCGGCGCAGCGCCTGCATCGCCTGCGGCTGACGCAGGTTGAGCACCAGGGACCGCTTGTTGCGCCCATAGGTCTTCCAGTGCAGCGACTGTCCGTTGTCGCGCCAGTCGCGCAGGGGGTCACCCTGCGGCGGCTCGACCTTCACCACGTCGGCGCCGAAGTCGGCCAGCTGCAGCGACAGCATGTTGCCGGCCACCAGACGCGACAGGTCGATCACCCGCACCCCTGCCAGTGGCCCCTGCGCCGCGGCGTCGAAGCGGATGGGATTGTCCTTCGTGCGCATCCTCAGTTCCCCACCGGCTTTTCGCTGAAAAGGGCGCAGGCATCGGCGGGGATGTGCAGCAACACTTCGGGGGCATCGATCTCGAAGGTGGTCTGGATTCGGAATTCGACCGGGCCGCTGCGGACCACATACTGCCAGACCGAGCCGAGGTAGACCTTCTGTTCCACTTTCGCCCGCAATGTGTTGGGGCCCTCCGCGGTTGCGACCGAGATCCGCTCTGGCCGCACGGCAACCACCAGGGAGCCATCTGCCGCGGCCCGTCCCGGTGCGGTTGTGAGCCGCGTGCCATCGCCCAGTTCGACCAGCGCATGGTCGGCGCCGCTCTCGATCATCCGAGCGCCCAGGAAGTTCGACGAGCCGATGAAGTCTGCGACGAAACTGTCGGCAGGCGTCTCGTAGATCTCGCGCGGCGAGCCGAGCTGCCGCATCCGCCCCATGCTCATCACCGCGATCCGGTCCGACACGGCAAGGGCTTCGGACTGGTCATGGGTCACGTAGACGGTGGTGACCTTCAGCCGCTCCTGCAGCTCGCGCAGCCAGACGCGGGCCCGCTCGCGCAGCTTGGCGTCGAGGTTGGAGAGCGGCTCGTCGAGCAGCAGCAGCGGCGGGCGGTAGACCAGCGCCCGCGCCAGCGCGACGCGCTGCTGCTGGCCGCCCGACAGCTCGAAGGGATATCGCTCGGCATAGGGCAGCATCTCGACCAGCCCGAGCGCCTCCTTGATCCGCTCGTCGCGCTCCGACTTGCCCATCTTGCGCAGGATAAGCGGGAAGGCGAGGTTGTCGGCCACCGTCTTGTGCGGCCACAGGGCGTAGCTTTGGAACACCAGCCCGATGTTTCGCCGCTCGGGCGGGACGGCTGCCTTGCTGTCACCGTTGAACAGGATGCGGTCGCCGACCCGGATGATGCCCGAGGTGGCATGGTTGAGGCCCGCGACGGCGAAGAGTGTCGTGGACTTGCCGCAGCCCGAGGGGCCAAGCAGTGTCAGGAACTCTCCCGACGGCACGTTGATGCTCAGGTTCTCGACGGCGGTGACCCCGCCGTATTTGATCGTGAGGTTCTCGATAATGAGATCAGCCATAGATCTTGGCTCCCAGCAGGCGGCGCGCCAGGAAGACGAACAGCGCCGTGATGATGACTTGAATGGTGGCAAGCGCCGAGACGGGGCCGTTGTCGCCCTGCGCCACAAGCTGCAGCATGGTGGTGCCGATGATTTCGGAGCCCGGCTGGTAGAGGAACGCCGCGGTGACGTATTCCTTGAAGAAGTGGATGAAAAGCAGCGCGTAGCAGGAGAACAGCGCGGGTTTCAGGATCGGCAGGATGATCCGTGTCACCGTCGTCCACCAGTCGGCACCCGATATCCGCGCGCCGCGGTCCAGCTCTTCGCCGATCTGCGCGAGTGCGGGGGCGATGGCGCCAAAGCCGACCGGGATGTAGCGCACCACGAACGCGAGGATCAGCACGAAGATCGTGCCGCGGATCGCATCCAGCCCCGGCATCCAGATCACCGCGTAGAAAAAGCCCAGGCCGGCGATGATGCCGGGCAGGGCGCGGGGGAAAAGCGCCACATATTCCAGCGGACGGCGGAAACGAAATTCGGACCGCCGGGCGATCAGCGCAATGACAACGATGAAGAAGGTGCCGATGGCGGCCCCGACCACCGAGACGACCACCGAGTTGACGATCGACCGGACATAGGTTTCAGAGCTGAGCACCAGTTCGAAATTGCCGGTGGTCAGCACTTTCCAGATCGGGATCAGCGGGGTCAGGAAGGTCACGACCGACCGCAGGAAGATGCCGCCGAAGATCGACAGGATGGTGAGCAGGACGAAGCCGAACACGAAGGCGAAGGCCGCCCATTTCCATGGCCCGAGGTCCAGCGTTGACGGACGGCTCGCCTTGCCCCGCACCGTGACGAAACGGCCTGCGCCCTGCATCAGCCTGCCCTGCAACCATACAAGCAGGGCCACGACGATCAGCAGCAGGATCGCCGCAGCGCCGACGATGCCGTATTCGGGGCGCACGGCGGCGTTGATGCCCTTGTCATAGAGGAATGTCGTCACCGTCTGGATGCCGCTTGGCCCCCCGAACAGCAGCGGAATGGCCAGCATTTCGATGCCGATCACGAAATTCAGCACCGCCGAGTAGATCATCGCCGGACGGATCATCGGAATGGTCACCGACCAGAGCGCGCGGAACGGGCCGGCGCCGGCGGAGCGGGCGGCATCCTCAAGCTGTGGATCGGCCTTGGTGACGGCTGCGAGGCACATGAGATACGTCAGCGGTGCCTGGCTCAACCCGGCGACGATCCCCATGCCGGTGACGGAATATAGGTTCCACGGCGCGCCGCCGAGATAGGTGCGCGACGCCAGCGTTATGAAGCCCGAGGGCCCATACATGGTGAACCAGCCGAAGGCGATGACGAGGTTGGACACGAACAGCGGCCAGATGAAGACCTCGCCCATCCAGCGCCGCCCCGGCAGGTTGGTGCGCCCGACGAGGACGGCCATCACCGCGCCGAAAACCTGCGCGACCGCCATGGTGAGCGCCCCGAAATACAGGGTGTTGAGGAAGATGCGGCCAACCCCCGGCTCGCTGAACAGGCGACCGAAGTTGCCGAGCGTGAAGCCGGCGTCGGCGTCGTAGAGTGGTTTGTCGAGAAAGGCCTGAATGAAGATCGGCAGGATCGGGCCGAAGACCAGCACGACGGTCAGCAGCGAGACACCCCAGAAGATCAGGCGCGATCGGTCAAAGGCCGGGCGTCCTGCACCGGCATCGGTTAGGTCGGTCATCGGGTTCTCCTTAGGAGTGGGCGGCCACGCCGGGCCGCCCTGTGCCGGTCAGGTTACTGACCGCCCATCGCGGCAGTCCACTGGTCCGCGAAGGCCTGCGCCTCGGTGATCAGGCGTTCGTCGAAGCCGGCGATCACCATGTTGTCGGCCCCGATCAGATCGGAGATGCCCTGGAAGGTGTAGCGCACCTGATCTTCCGGCACGTCCTCGCGGTAGGGGACCAGTCCGCCCTTGCCGACGAGGGTCTGGCCCTCGGTGCTCAGGGCATAGTCGAGGAACAGCTTGGCCGAGTTCGGGTTGGCCGCCCCGGCGGGAATGCCCATGCCGCGCAGCATGATGATGGTGCCGTCATCGGGGAAGGCGAAGCCGAGGATCTCGCCGCCAGGCTGTTCGAGCCGCGGGAAGATGGTGATGCCGGAGACGGCAATGCCCATGACATATTCACCGGTGGCGATCTTCTCGTTCATCGGGCCGCCCGAGGTCTCGCCGCGGATCATCGGGCCGATCGCGCGCAGATTGTCCCAGCCCTCATCGCCCTTCTCGTTCATGTAGTTCCACCAGGCGGCAAGCCCGAAGGAATTGCGGGCCGCGTCATAGGTGGTGATGCGCCCGTCAAAGGTGCCCGGATCGGACACTGCGGCGGCAACCAGCGAGGCAAACCCCGTGGGACGCTGGTCCTCCGACAGAAGCGCCGCGTTGTAGGTGATGACCAGCGGGTCGGAGGACATCACCGCCACGCCGGGGTAGGGCTGGCCAAATTCGGGAAGCTTGGCGAACTCAGGGCTCTCGTAGGGCTCCATCAGCCCCTCCTTGCCGTAGCTGGCCCAGCGATCGTTCGCGCCCGACACGAGGATGTCGGCGGTGCGCGCATTGGAGCCCTTCTCCGCCTCCCAGCGGGAATGCACGGTCCCCGACCCTAGGTCGACCGTCTCCACCGTGATCCAGGGAAACTGCGCCCGGAAGCCCTCGAGCAACGGCTGCCAGTTGTTGTCAGCCATGTTGGAATAGATCATCAGCCCGCCCTCGCTGCGCGAGGCTTCGACGATGTCGCCGTAGGAGTCGGGATAGTAGTCTGGCAGGTCTTGCGCATAAGCGCCGGTGCCGAGCAGGGCAAGCGTGGCAGCCGCGCCGAGCAGTTTCATATAAGGCGACATGTGACGTTTCCTCCCTCACATAGTTCTGGATGCGCGCCGGCCAATATCCTCCGAGACGGCGCGTGCAGTTTCGAGCACCGCTTGGGTGGCCCGGTCGGAGTGTTCGGCGATCCGCGCCTGCGGACCGGATATGTTGATCGCCGCAACGGCCCGCCCCTGCGCGTCAAGGATGGCCGCGGCAACGCCTGCGGCCCCTTCGACGACACCCTTGAGGTTGAGGCAGAAGCCGTCCCTGCGGGCTAGGCCTACGACCCTGCGGACCTCTGCCGCTTCGGCATCGCTCAACGCCGCGTCGAGGCAGTAGGCATTAAGCGCGCTCTCGCTTTCCGCCGCGAGCAGCACGATGCCGCTTGCGACGCGGTGCGCCGGGCGCGTGCGCGAGATGTCGCGGTCATAGCGGATCTCGCGCGCTGGCAGGATCTTGTTCAGATAGCGGATCTGGCCGCCTTCCAGCACGGCAACGAATCCGGACTCTTCGGTGGCGGCAACCGCCGCCTCCAGATGCGGAGTTGCCAGTGCGAGGATGGCACCCCAGGGCCTGCGCGATCCTGAGACATCGCCCGGCAGCCGGACGAGCACGTAGTTGCCGTTCTCAAGGCGCTGCACATAGCCGCGATCCACCAGCGAGCGGAGCATCATCAGCGCGCTAGATTTCGGAAGGTCCAGAGCCTTGGAGACATGCGCCAGCGCTGCCGGCGCGGGATGCGCGGCGAACCATTCAATCAGATCGAGGATCCGTTCCACCCCGCGTCCGCTCACAGCAACCTCCCCGTAGCCGTTCAGACTGTATCGTTCAGCATAGTGAACGCAGTTAGTATGTTGAATGATGACCAGCATCGCGCGGTGAGTCAAGCCGCCTGATGAATGCGCCTTGTGCCCATGTCGCGTGCACTGACTGCCAAACTTGCGGGCCGACCAATCGCCAGCAGCGATGAAGTTGATCCCGGTGGGGTTGATCCAGAGAGAGCGTCTCAAACACAAAAGCGCCGATCAACGTCGCAGAGAAAGCAATCTGCGACGTTTTTGCCCAAAATATAGGCGAAATTCCCTATAGGGCCCGGCGAGCGTCCCGGTAATCAATCCGCAAAAAGTATGTGTTTGATAAACACATATCCAATATGCATGATTTTCGCATGGAGACTCGTGATCTACAGATCTTTCTCGCGGTAGCGACAACCGGCAGCATCACCCGTGCCGCGGAGATGTGCGGCTGCTCGCAGCCGTCGGTGACCCGGACGGTGAAGGATCTGGAGGCGGAGCTTGGGTTCGACCTTCTCCACCGCGTCGGCCGCGGCGTGGTGCTGTCCGAGGCAGGTATCGCTTTCGAAGGTGAGGCCCGGCGGATGCTGAGCGCTTTCACGGAACTGGCAGAGCGCGCCAAGAGCATCGCCTTGGGAAAGGGGCGGACGCTGGAGATCGCAACAACCTCGGCGATCGGGACCGGGCTGATCCCGGCGGCGCTGGCGTCGATGGGCGCGGACAAGCTGCCGGAGGTGCATCTGGCGCATTTTCTGCCGACGACCGTTTCTCAGCAGGTTCGCAGCGGCCAGTCCGAGATCGGCTTTTCAAGCCTTCCGCTGGACGGGCCGGGGCTCGACCTGCTGAGGCTTTATTCGGCGTCAGACGTGGCGGCCCTTCACAAGGATGACCCGCTGGCAAAGCTGGACGTCGTGCCGCTGGAGGCGTTTTCGGGAAAGCGGCTGGTGACGATGCTCGACCCCATGCGCTTCATGCGCCAGGTGTCGCGCGCCATGGCGGAACGGGGGGTGAAGCCCGGCAGCGTGATGCGCACCAACGTGGCCTATGTAGCTTTGCACCTCGTGCAAGACACCGGGGCGGTGGCGATCATCGACCCTGTCACCAGCTTCACCGTGCCGATGCGCGACGTCGTGATCCGGCCTATCGACGTGTCGCTGCCGTTTCATTGGGGAGCCATCGCGCTGCGCGGCGCGCCGTTGCGGCCGCTCGCCACGGAGCTTGTCGAGGCCGTCGAGCGCATGGCGCTGCTCAAGATCCCCGGTCTGGAAATCCTCGACCCTGCCCGGGCGGGCGACATCATCACGCAATCCAGCGCCAGATCCGGCGCTGACAGGAACGGAACGACCCCATGACTGACCTGCCGCCGCCCGAAGGGCTCGACCGGCTCGAAGCGCGTCTAGCAATGGACATGACGCTTCTGGAACTGCCTGCGAAGCCTTGGGTTCCGGGCCGCGAAGGCGTGCGCGATGTCGTGGTGGTCGGGGCCGGGATGTGCGGTCTGGCCGCGACAGCAAAGCTGATCCTGACCGGGATCACCAATGTCGTGGCGCTGGACGCGGCCCCGGCGGGGCGCGAGGGGCCGTGGGTCACCTTCGCGCGGATGCAGACGCTGCGCTCTCCAAAGCAACTGGCCGGCCCAAGCCTTGGCCTGCCGGCACTGACCTTCCGCGCCTGGTTCACGGCGCAATGGGGCGAGGCGGCCTGGGACGCGCTCGACAAGATCCCCAAGGACATGTGGATGACCTACCTTGTCTGGTATCGCCGGGTGCTGGACTTGCCGGTGGCCAACAACACCCGCGTGACCGGGGTCGAGGCCGAGGGCGATCTCATTACCCTGACCGTGGAAGGCGCCAAACCCGCCCGTATCCTGACCCGGCATCTCGTGCTGGCCACCGGGCGCAGCGGCCTTGGCGGCTTTGCCGTTCCGGCGTTTTTGCAAGGCGTGGACCGGCGCTACTGGGCCCATTCCGCCGATGACATCGACTTCACCGTGCTGCGCGGCAAGCGCGTCGCGGTGATCGGGGCAGGGGCCTCGTCGATGGACAATGCCGCAACCGCGCTGGAGGCGGGCGCGGACAGCGTCGACATGCTGATCCGCCGCAAGCAGATGCCGCGCATCAACAAGATGACCGGAATTGGCTCGCAAGGGGTTGTGCATGGCATGCACCTGCTGCCCGACGCCTGGAAGTGGAAGTTCGTGAATTACACCGCCGCGACGCAGACGCCGCCGCCCCGATCCTCCACGCTCCGCGTATCGCGGCATGCCAATGCGCGCTTCTATCTTGATTGCGGCATCGTGTCGGTGCGCGAGGATGCGGGGGAGCTTCTGGTCCAGACCACACAGGGGCCGATGCGCTTCGACTTCATGATCGCCGCCACCGGCTTCACCAATGACTTCGGCGGGCGCCCCGAATTCGCAAACATCGCGCCCCACATCCGCGCCTGGTCCGATGGGCGTCAACCCGGCGACTGCCCCGACCAGCGCGGGATGAGCGAGGCGCCCGACCTGGGGCCGTCTTTCGAGTTCCGAGAGAAGCGTCCGGGGGCTTGCCCGATGCTGGCGCGCATCCACTGCTTCAACGATGCCGCCATGCTGACGCATGGCAAGGTGTCGGGAGACATCCCTGCGATCAGCGCCGGGGCCGACCGGCTGGTGCGGGGCATTGCCGCCAGCCTATTCGCTGCGGATGTCGAGACCCATTTCGCCAATCTGATCGCGTTCGATACGCCCGAGCTTCAGGGCGACGAATGGACCGACTCTACCCCTTTGCTGAAGGAACGGACCGCATGAGCGAAGAGCGCTATGTCACGCTGAACGGCTGCACCTTCCGCTACCGGATTGCGGGCGAGGAACACCCCGAGACGATCATCTTGCTGCATGGCGGTCGCGGGATCGGCGACCATCTTGGCGAATGGCGGGCCTATAGCGCGTTGTCCGATCGCTACCGGGTCATTGCCTACGATCAGCGCGGCTGCGGCCTGTCCTCGATCACCCACCCGATGAGCTTTCGGCAATATGCCGAGGACGTGGAGGCCTTCCGCCGCCATTTCTGCGGCGAGGAGGGCAAGTTCATCCTTCAGGGCGGCTCTTTTGGCGGCATGATCGCGCTGACCTATGCCGTGCTCTATCCCCAGCACCTGTCGCGCCTGATGGTGCGCGGAACGGCACCCAGCCATCACCACGAGGCAGAGGCCATAGCGATCTTCAAGAGCCGGATCGACAGGGTGCCTTCGGCATCGCCGGCGATGATCGACAAGCTGTTCTCGGAAAACATCATCGACGACACTGAGTTGCGGCTGATCTGGTTGGCCTTGCAGCCGCTCTATTACGAGGCCTTCGACCCGGACGCCGCGCTGGAGCGGACCCGGACGATGCATCTGCATGCCGAGACCCATAACGCCATGTTCCGCGAGAAGGAGCATGACCTGCGCGAGGCGCTGCGCGCGGTCGGCGTGCCGACACTGGTATTCTGCGGCGAGAAGGACTGGATCTGCCCGCCCTCGCAATCACGATTGATTGCCGAGCTGATGCCGCAGGCCGAGCTTTGGGAGGTGCCGGGGGCCAACCACTCTTGCCACATCGAGAAGAACGCCGAAGTGTTGGCGCATATGCGCGCCTTCCTGCAACGGACGGCTTCGTGATGGCGGGCTATCTCGTCCGGCGCTTGCTTGAATCTGCCCTTGCCGTGTGGGGCGTGGTGACCATCGTGTTCTTCGTCACCCGGGTGCTGGGCGATCCGGCAGCGCTGTTGCTGCCGATCGGGGCCAGCGCCGAGCAGATCGAGGCCCTGCGCGACAACCTTGGCCTGAACCAGCCGCTATTCGTGCAGTATCTCCAGTTCCTCGGGCAGGTGGTGCAGGGAGATTTCGGCACGTCTTTCCAGCATGGCCGTCCCGCGCTGGAGGTGGTGATGGAGCGGATGCCGGCAACCGCGCTGCTGGCGGGCAGTGCCATGGTGCTTGGTATCCTGATCGGCGCGGTGGCCGGGGCGATTGCCGCCCTGAAGCGCGGCAGCCTTGCCGAGCTGGTGGTGATGGCGATCGCGTTGCTGGGGCAGGCGACGCCGGTATTCTGGCTCGGGATCATGCTGATCCTCTATTTCGGGGTGAACCTCGGCTGGCTGCCGACTGGCGGCTACGGCACCTTTGCACATCTGGTGCTGCCGGCGATCACGCTTGCGGTGTTCGTCTCGGCCTCCATCGCACGGCTGCTGCGCTCGTCGATGCTGGACATCCTGCGCGAGGATTATATCCGCACCGCCCGCGCCAAGGGCCTGATGCCCCATACCGTCTTCGTCTGGCACATCGCGCGGAACGCGCTGATCCCCGTGACGACCATGACCGCGATCCTTGCGGGTGAATTGCTGGGCGGTTCGGTGGTGACCGAGACGGTGTTCAGCTGGCCCGGCGTCGGGCGGCTGATCTTGCAGGCGATCCAGGCCAAGGATTTCCCGGTGATCCAGGCGGGCGTCTTCGTGGTGGCCTCGCTCTTCGTGCTCATCAACTTTGTGGTCGACCTGCTTTACGGCGTGCTCGACCCACGCATTCGCGCAGAACGCTGAGGGGCCCCGATGAGACAGTTCTTTTCCGAACTTTCGCGCAGCAAGGCCGGTCTGGCCGGGTTCATCTTGCTGGTGCTGTTCGTCGCGCTGGCGGTGCTTGCGCCGTGGCTGGGGCTGGAGGATCCGACCCGCGGCAGCCTGCGCGCCCGGATGACCGCGCCGACTTGGGACGGGTTCTGGCCCGGCGCCCACCCGCTTGGCACCGACGAGGTGGGGCGGGATATCCTGTCGCGGATCGTCCATGGCAGCCGCACCACGCTGGCCGTCGCCGGGGCCGCCGTGGTTGCTGGCGGGATCGTAGGCACCTTCCTTGGCATCCTCGCGGGCTATGCCGGCGGATTGACTGACCGGATCCTGATGCGGCTGGTGGACATCCAGCTTGCCATCCCTTTGATGATGCTGGCGCTGCTGGTGGTCGCGGCGCTTGGTCCGTCGATCCAGAACGTGATCATGGTGCTCGCCCTGACCTCATGGATCCGCTACGCCCGGATCATCCGCGGCCAGGTGCTGTCGCTGCGCGAGCGCGAGTTCGTCCAGTCCGCCCGGGCCATCGGCGCCTCGGGCTGGCGGATCATGCTGCGCCATATCCTGCCGAACGTGATGACGCCGGCGCTGGTGGTGGCCACGCTGGAACTGGCGCGGATCATCGTCATGGATGCCGCGCTGTCCTTCCTCGGCCTTGGCGTGCAGCCCCCCAATCCCAGCTGGGGCCGGATGCTGGCCGATGGCCGCGTCTACATCTCGACTGCCTGGTGGAGCGTTACCTTCCCCGGCCTTGCCATCATGCTGACCGTGCTGGGGGTGAACCTCTTCGGCGACTGGTTGCGTGACTATTTCGATCCCAAAACCCGGAGCGCCCGATGACCCAGACCCGCCCCCGCATTGCAAGGCTGAAGGCCGCCATGGCCGCCGAAGGCATCGACGCGCTCATCTGCTTCAAGCCCGAGCACACGTTCTACCTGTCGGGCTTCAACCCGATCATCTACTCGCATCCGGTCATCGTGATCCTGCCGCTGGAAGGCGATCCGGTGCTGATGGTCCATGCGCTGCGCGACGATCATGGCCGGTCGGAAAGCTGGGTGACCGACATCCGGCTTTACGGGGCCTGGTCGACCAAGGTGACGATGGGCCCGAACTGGCAAGAGGCGCTGGCCTCGGTGCTGGACGAGAAGGGCGTGCGGCAGGGCACCATCGGGCTGGAGGAAGACGCGATGCCGCTGGCCCGTTACCGGGTGATGCAGGGCATCTTGCCGGGCGCCCGGCTGGTCGATTCCAGCGAGATCTTCGACCGTTGCCGACTGATCAAGGACCCTGACGAGATTGCCAACGCCCGCATCGCCGCCACCCTTGCCGATCACGGCATGGACGCCGCCGTCGAGGCGGTGGCCCAGGGCTGCAATGAGCGCGAGATTTCCACTCTGTCGATGGCGGCGATGAACCGCTACTGGACCGAACATCTGCCCGATGTGGAGGTGGCGGATTTCGGCACACTGGAAGGCGGCGCCCAGAACGGGCTCTGGACCTGGACGCTTGCAGGCGACCGGATGTTCCGCAACTGCGACAACTCCAGCCTGCGCCAGCCGAAGCGTGGCGAGACAGTGGCGATCTTCATCTGGGCGGTGGCTAACGGCATCCATGCCGAGAACGAGCGCACGGTGGCCTATGGCCCGATCCCGGCGGCGAACCGGCGGGCGCTCGACACGATCCTGAAGATCCGCGAGGACATCGCGCCGCTGATGCGCCCCGGCACACCGCTGGCCGAGCTGTTCAACGTGACCAAGCGCGGTCTGGAGGCGGCGGGCTATGCCGCCAACATTCCGGGCCGCATCGGCCACACCATCGGCATCGGCGCGCATGAACATACCTCGCTCGACGCCAAATCGACTGTGGTCCTGCAGCCCGGCATGATGTTCACACTGGAGCCGAACCTGAGGGTTCCGGCGGAGAATGTGGCGACGCAAATCTCGGACACGATCCTGATCACCGACACGGGGCACGAATTCCTCACCCGCTCGCGCGGCGGCTATCTGGAGGTGTGAGCTGATGGCCCCGCCGCTGCTTGAGATCCGCAACCTGACCGTGGCGTTCGACACGCCCGCGGGCCGGGTCCATGCGGTGAACGACCTGTCCTACACGTTGAACGAAGGCGAGACGCTTGGCGTGGTCGGCGAAAGCGGGTCGGGCAAGAGCGTGCATGTGCTGGCGATGCTGGGACTGCTTCCCAGCCCGCCGGCGAAGATCTTGTCGGGAGAAGTTCTGTTCCAGGGGCGCGATCTGCTGAAACTGCCGGAGGCCCAGTTGCGCGAACTGCGCGGGGGGCAAATCGGCATGGTGTTTCAGGACCCGATGTCGAGCCTCAACCCGGTGCTGACCGTCGGCCGGCAGCTGCGCGAGGTGATCGAGCGGCACAGCGACCTGCGCGGGGCCAAGGCCGAGGCGCGGGCGACGGAACTGCTAGATCTGGTGGGCATCCCCAACCCGGGCGCGCGGCTGAAGCAGTATCCGCACGAATTCTCCGGCGGCATGCGGCAGCGGGTGATGATCGCCATTGGCCTGTCCTGCAACCCCAAGCTGCTGATCGCCGACGAGGCGACGACCGCACTCGACGTGACCGTGCAGGCGCAGATCCTCGATCTGGTGCGCGACCTGAAGGACCGGCTGGGCACGACCGTTATCTGGATCACCCATGACATGGGCGTGGTGGCCGAACTCGCCGACACGATTCAGGTGATGTATGGCGGGCGCATCATGGAGCGTGGCCCCGTCCGCGCCGTGTTCCGCCAACCGCATTCGGCCTACACTTGGGGCCTGCTGCGGTCCTTGCCCGACGAAGGGGCGCGCGCGCAGCGGCGGCTCTATCAGATCCCCGGCGCGCCGCCCGACATGGCGAACCCTCCGGCGGGGGACCCATTCGCGCCGCGCAACCCCTATGCTACCGACCGCTGCCGCACCGAGGTGCCGCCGCTGCGCCCTGCAAGCCCCGTGCCCGGCCACATGGTTGCCGCTTGGTATGACCTGCCCGCTCGTCTTGCCGCGGAGGCCGCCCATGGCTGAACCCCTGCTGGAGGTGCGCAACCTCATCCGAACCTATGGTGGCAACCGCAGCCTGCTGGGCGGGGCGCGCCCGGTGTTGCATGCGGTGAACGACATCTCCTTCCATGTGGCGGCGGGCGAAACGCTCGGCCTTGTCGGCGAAAGCGGTTCGGGCAAAAGCACCGCCGGCCGTGTGACGCTGCAACTGGAACCTGCAGATGGCGGCTCTGTCCGCTTTGCCGGGCAGGAGATCACCGGCCTCTCGCCCCGGCAGCTGAAGCCCGTGCGGCGCCAGATGCAGATGATCTTCCAGGATCCCTACGCGGCGCTGAACCCGCGGATGCGCGTTGGCAGCTTCGTGGCAGAGCCGCTGGTGGTGCATGGCGAGGACGCCCACAAGGACAGGATCGCCGACCTGTTCCGCATCGTCGGCCTCGACCCCGCCTTCATGACCCGCTATCCGCACGAGTTTTCGGGTGGGCAGCGCCAGCGGATCTGCATTGCCCGCGCCATTGCCTTGAAGCCTTCGTTCATCGTGGCGGATGAACCGATCACGGCGCTGGATGTGTCGATCCAGGCGCAGATCGTGAACCTGTTCCAGGATCTGCAGGATCAACTGGGGTTGGCCTATCTGTTCATCGCCCATGACCTGTCGATGGTGCGCTATCTGTGCCAGCGCGTCGCCGTCATGCTGCGCGGCCGGATCGTCGAGACCGCGTCGGTCGAGCAGATCTTCTCGAACCCCCAGCATCCCTACACCCGCTCGCTGCTCGACGCGATCCCGGTGCCCGATCCTGACCGGCCGCGCCGCAAGCGGCTGGCCTTCGACGTCGCCTCGAACATTCCACCGCGCGAGGCCGTGATGGCCGAAATCGCGCCCGGCCATTTTGTCCTTCAGCCCTGATCCAAGGAGAATTCCATGAAACACCGGACCCTAAGTGCTTCTGTCTTCGCCACGCTGCTCGGAGCTACGCCCGTCCTCGCTCAGGACGTGGTGCTGGCGCTGACCAATGCAGTCAACACCCTCGATCCGCATCAAAGCGCCTCGGTCGGGCTGGATCTGTCGGTGCTGAGCCATGTCTACCCGTCGCTGATCCTGCGCGGCCCCGACATGGCCCTGCACCCCTCGCTTGCGACCGAATGGGAGGCGGTGGATGACACCACTTGGCGCTTCAAGCTGGTCGAGGGCGCGAAATTCGTGAATGGCGAGCCGATCGATGCCGAAACCGTCGCCTGGAACATTGCCCGCGTCACCAATGCCGAGGCGCCGACCCGCATCTCTTCGTGGTTCACGCCCGTGACCGGCGTCAACGTGATTTCGCCCACCGAGTTCGAAATCACCACCGCGACGCCGTATCCGGCGCTGCCGGCGCAACTGTCGATGTTCATGCTGCTGCCGCCGAAATGGGCCGAGACGCATGATCCCGCGTCCGAGACCATGTCGGGCGGTGCCTATGTGGTGGATAACGTGAGCCCAGGTGACAGCGTCACGCTGTCCGCCAACCCGGAGTATTGGGGAGAGGCTCCGCCCTTCGAGCAGGTGACGTTCCGCACCATCCCCGAGACGGCCTCGGCCATCGCGGCCCTGCTGGCGGGCGAGGTCGATTTCATCAACAAGATCCCGCCGTCGGAACTGGCGCGGATCAATGACAGTGGCGCCGCCACTGGCGGATCGGTGTCCTCGACGCGTTCGGTCTTCATCAAGTTCAATACCGAAAAGGCCCCGCTGGACAACAAGCTGTTCCGCCAGGCGCTGAATTACGCCGTCGACAAGGAAGCCATCGCCGAGGTGCTGTTCGGTGGCGAGGCGGAGCTCTCGACCTGTCAGGTGATGACACCCGCCTACTTTGGCTACAACCCCGACCTCAAGCCCTATGCCTATGACCCCGAGAAGGCCAAGGAGCTGCTGGCCGAAAGCGGTGTTGATCTGACCCAGACGCTGGAGTTCGAGGTGCCGACCGCGACCTATCTTCAGGGCGAAGAAGTGGCGCAGGCCGTGGCGCAGATGTTCGACGAGGTGGGGGTGAAGACCGAGTTCCGGATGATGGAATTTGGCGCCTATCTTGAGAAGTATCGCAAGGCGCACGATCTGGGCCAGCTGTCGCTGCTGGGTCAGGCCTGGCCGACCATCGACGCCGATGGCCTGCTGACCATGTTCAAGCCGGGCGACCAGTATTCCTACTGGAACGACGCGGCTTTCGACGAGCAGCTGGTGGCAGGCAACGCGACGACCGATCCCGAAGAGCGCGAGGCGGCCTATGCCGAAGCCGCGCGGATCATGTGTGACGAAGCGCCGGTGGTCTTCATGTATGCCCAACCCGCGACCTATGGCGTGTCGAAGAACATCAGCTACACGCCGCGCGGCGATGATTGGGTGCGGGCCTTCGACATGGCCCCAGTGAACTGACAAAGCGGCGCGGCCCGTTGGGGCCGCGCCTTGCCAGGAGGCAGCATGCAGATTTTCGCGTCGCATTTCGGGTTCTACGAGGTCTCTCCGGGGCCTGTGCTACGGCCGTTCCGGCACGATCCGGCGCCTTCGGCGACCGGTCTTGCCCATCTGGACCTTGCGCGTGACCCGAGCCGGGTGATGCAGCCGATGGCGCGGCGCGGCTGGCTGGAGGGTGACAAGGGCGCGGCGCGCGGCGAGGATGTCTTCGTGCCGCTGACGATGGAGGCCGCGACCCGATTGGCCGCGGACGAGATTGCGCGGGTGCGGGGCACCCATGGCAATGGGGCGATCTTCGGCGGCTCCTATGGCTGGGCCAGTGCCGGAAGGTTCCACCATGCGCAAAGCCAGCTGAAGCGGTTCCTGAACCTTGCCGGCGGGTTTGTCTCGACAGTGAACACCTATAGCTACGGCACGGCCAAAGTGATCCTGCCGCATGTGCTGGGCGCCGAACATGCCGAGTCCGGTGTCTTCGCACCCAGCTGGGACCAGATCGTTGCGCAGTGCCGGGTGATACTCGCCTTCGGTGGCATGAGGCTGAGCAATGCGCAGGTTGAGGCCGGATCCACCGGCGCGCATCGCACTGCGGATTGGCTTGCTGCCTATTCCGCGGCCGGGGGGCGGATCATCACCCTGTCGCCTGATGCCTCGGACGCGCCGCAGGGCGAGCATCTGGCGATCCGGCCCGGCACGGATACGGCGGCGATGCTGGGCATGGCGCATGTGCTGTGGTCCGAAGGCCGGCTGGAACGGGGCTTTCTGGACCGCTGCACTGTGGGAGCCGAGCAGGTGATCGCCTACCTCTCGGGCACTGAGGACGGTGTGCCCAAGACTGCCGACTGGGCCGCCGCGATCACTGGGCTTGGCGCCGATGACCTCCGCCGCCTCGCGCGCCTGCTGACTGACGAGCCAAGCCTGATCAACCTTTCATGGTCATTGCAACGTGCGCGCTATGGCGAGCAGCCCTATTGGGCCGCCGTTGCGCTGGCGGCAATGGTCGGGCGGATCGGCCAGCCGGGGCAGGGTCTTGCCCTCGGGCTTTCGGCCATCGCCTCTGTCGGCCAGCCGGTGCGCAAGCTGCGCGGCCCCGCGCTGCCAGTGGGCCGCAATCCGGTTTCTGCCTTCATCCCCGTGGCCCGGCTGACCGACATGCTGGAACGTCCGGGCGAGGTGCTGGACTATGACGGCCAATGCCTGACGCTCCCCAATATCCGGCTGATCTGGTGGGCCGGGGGCAACCCTTACCATCACCATCAGGATCTGAACCGGCTGCGCGCGGCGTGGAAGCGGCCCGAAACGGTGATCGTGCAGGAAAGTGTATGGACCGCGACGGCGCGCCATGCCGATCTGGTCTTCCCCTCGGCCCTGCCGTTCGAGCGGGCCGATGTGGCTGCCGCCTCGCGCGACAGCTGGATTGGCTACAGCGCCCGTGTAATGGATCCGCCGCAAGGCGTGCTGACCGACCACGAGACACTGGCGCGGGTGGCGGCGCATCTTGGGCTGGAGGACGCGTTCCGTGGAGGCCGGACCGAGCATCAGTGGCTGCAACATATCTACGAAGGCTACGCCGCGGAATTTCCCGAACTTCCGGATTGGGACAGCTTCCGCCTGCAGGGCTTCGCCCAGCTCGATGCCGGGGAAGCTGCGCCTGCCCCCTATACCCCGCTGGCCGCCTTCGTCGCAGATCCCGGCGCGGCGCCGCTGTCTACCCCTTCGGGCAAGATCGAACTGGCCTCGGCGGTGGTAGCGGGCTTTGGCTATGCCGATTGCCCGGGGCATCCGGTCTGGCTCGACCCTGACGAGCCGGGCGACCTGCCGTTCCGCATGCTGTCGCCGCAGCCAGAAACACGCCTGCACAGCCAGCTGGACCGGGCTGGCCCCGCGCGGCAGGCCCGGTGGAAAGGCCTCGAACGGCTGCGCGCCAATCCCGCCGACCTGTTGGCGGCCGGCGTGGCAGTCGGCGATGTCGCCGAGCTTTACAATGACCGGGGTATAGTCCTGGTCGCGGCCACCGCCGATCCGAAAGTCGGGCAAGGAACGCTGGTCCTGCCCACGGGCGGCTGGTTCAACCCGGTGCGAGATGCCTTGGACCGTGTGGTTGACCTTGGCGGCAACCCCAACACCTTGACAGCGGACCTTGGCAGCTCGCGGCTGAGCCAGGGGGCCAGCGCGAACCACCCCCGCGTCGGGCTTCGCGCGCTGCGCGACCCCGGCCTGTTGAAGAAACTGGAGGATCTGGCATGACGGATGCCATCGACCGCGCCGCGGGGCTCGCTCCCGGCGACGCGCTCCACGCACTGCGCCGCCTGCGTCCCGAGTTCGTGGACGGGGCAGAGCTTTGCCGCGTTTCGGTGCTGACCCCTGCCAGCGATCAGGGACTGTCCCCCGACCTGCGCGCGGCGCTGGCGCGGCGGATGGCGCTGCAGAACGCCGACCCCTCGCTGGCAGACCCATACGGCGGTGCGGACCCAGAGCTGCGCCGCCTTGCAGAGGGGGAGACGGATCTGCCTGAACCCTTGGCAAGCATCGCCGCCCATGTGGATCTGGTGACACAGACACCGGCGAAGGCGGCGGCAGAGAGCCTTCGCCGGCTGGAGCGGGCCGGTCTGACCAATCCGCAGATCGTGGCCCTGTCCGAGTTGATCGCCTATGTCAACTTTCAGGCTCGTATCGCCGCCGGGCTGCGCCTGATGAAGGAGGCCAGATGATCGCCTCGGTCACGCTGAAACCCCTGGTCTGGCATCCGCATATCGCACCGGTCGAGCTGCCTGATGCCACGCCCGAGCAGCTGGAGGCGATGAAGGTGACGCCTTCCGCCAAGAAGGTCTCGGCCTATGTCCGCACCTTGGCGCATGATCCCGAAAGCTACGTGGCGCGGACGGTGCTGTTCAACGCGATCATGTATGCCGAGGGGGGGCTGCCGCGCCCTGACCGCGAATTGGGAGCCCTCGGCGCCTCGGTCGTCAACGGATGCGCCTATTGTGCGGTGATCCATGGCCGCCAGCACGCGCATCTGACGCAAAGCACGTCCCTAGTCTCGGCGGTCTATCTGCGCCGGCTGGATCTGCTCTCGCCCCGGGATGCCGCGATTTTCGCCTTCGCTCGCCGGCTGTCGGTTACTCCTTCGGAAGCGACGACCGAAGACATCGTGGCCCTGCGCGCGGTCGGGCTGGACGATGCCGAGATCCTCGACCTCATTCACGCCATCGCCATCTTCGGCTGGGCCAACCGGCTGATGCATGTCCTGGGCCATGCCGAACCGCAAAAGCCCGCCGCTCAACCCCGAAGGACGCCATGACCTGCTGCTGCCCAAGCCTCGCCCCACTCCCCGCCTGCGAAAACCGCGACTGGACGCGCCGTGCCATTGCGCTGCTGCAGGGGGACGGTCGCCGCTCGGCGGATACGCATCTGGTAAATCCGGCGTTCAAGGGTCTGCGCGGCATCCAGATCTATCTCAAGGATGAAAGCACCCATCCGACCGGAAGCCTCAAGCATCGGCTGGCGCGGTCGCTGTTCCTGTATGGCATCTGCAACGGCAAGATCACCGAGGGCACGACGCTGGTCGAAGCCTCCTCCGGCTCGACCGCCGTGTCGGAAGCCTATTTTGCCAATCTGCTGGACCTTCCGTTCCTTGCGGTCATGCCGCGTTCGACCAGCCGGCAGAAGATCGACGCGATCGAGCGGTTCGGCGGGCGCTGCCACTTCGTCGACCACGCTGGAGAGGTTTATTCCGTCGCGCAGCGCATGGCAGAGGAGGCAGGGGGCCACTACCTCGACCAGTTCACCAATGCCGAGAGGGCGACTGACTGGCGCGGCAACAACAACATTGCGGAAAGCATCTTCGAGCAGATGCAGGGCGAGGAGCATCCGGTCCCTGACTGGGTGGTGATGAGCGCCGGAACGGGCGGCACTTCGGCTACCATCGGGCGCTTCATTCGCTACAAGAACCTCGCGACCCGCCTTTGCGTAGTGGATGTCGAAAATTCGGCCTTCTTCGACGCCTGGAAGTGCGGCGATATGGAGATCACTGCGCCGGGGTCGCGCATCGAAGGCATCGGTCGGCCGCGGGTCGAGCCCTCCTTCATCCCCGGCGTCGTCGATCACATGATCCGCGTGCCCGATGCCGCCTCCATAGCTGCAATGCATGTGCTGTCC
The DNA here is from genome assembly GCF_009908165.1 of Frigidibacter albus. Taxonomy (GTDB): domain Bacteria; phylum Pseudomonadota; class Alphaproteobacteria; order Rhodobacterales; family Rhodobacteraceae; genus Frigidibacter; species Frigidibacter albus. The sequence goes on along the minus strand of NZ_JAAAUC010000004.1, from coordinate 8,621 downwards.
GACCGGTTGTTCCGCCGGGTCGGCGGCTCTACCGGAACCAATTTCTTCGGCCTGTGCTGGATCGCGGCCAACATGCTTCGCGAGGGGCGGAAGGGTTCGCTGGTGTCTCTGATCTGCGACAGCGGTGAACGCTATGCGTCAACCTACTACAGCCCGGACTGGCTGGCGGCCCAGGGTCTCGACATCGCGCCCCACAGGGCGATGATCGAGCGGTTTCTTGACACGGGAGAATATGTCCCTGTGGTGTGAGGCATTCCTGGCTGTCTTGCACGCGAACCACCGGCGGCGGACCCGCGCAGGCCGCTTGATGCCCAGGTGCTGAAGACCTGATATCCGGCGTGGTTGATGCTTCCGTCTCGCTCGATCTCCAGACTCGCCCGCACCTGCCGCTTCTGTTCTGGACCACCGATTGCACGCAGCTTGCAGCTTGCCGATCGGCCCCGCCCATCATAGCCTCACCTCATGCACCCCCTGCGCACCCATATCCCTTCAGCCAATGCTCTTTTCACTTTCGAGGCCGCTGCCCGGCGACGAAGCTTCACCGCCGCCGCGGACGAGTTGAACGTTTCCCAGCCCGCCGTTTCAAAGATGATCCGGCAGTTTGAAGCCTCGCTCGGTTTCAAGCTCTTTCACCGCGACACGCGGCCTTTGGAACTGACCGCCGAGGGCAAACGGCTTTTCGCCGATGTCGAGCGCAGCTTCGATTTGCTGAATTCCTCGATCCTGGCCATGCGCCAAGGGGAGCGACGGGACACGGTTCGGGTCTCGTTCTCCGCCTCGTTTCTGCAACTCTGGCTCTTGCCCCGACTGTCCGATTTCACCGAAACCCACCCCGGCGTTGACCTTGCCATCCTGGAAAGCAGCCATGACGACATCGACCTATATGCCGAGGGTATCGAGGTCTCTGCGCGCCTTGGTCATGGCAACTGGCCTGACCTGAACGCGCAAGAGCTTGTGCCCGAGGTGATTTTTCCCGTGGCCCACCCGGGCTTCATTGCCAAGACCGGGGGCCAGATCGGCGATCTCGGCCGCGCCCGGCTCTTGCATTTCCGCGAGAGACACCGGGTCCGCTTTGGGTGGCGCGACTGGCTGTCGGCGAGCGGAGGCCTCGGCGGGAGGGTGGAAGAGGCCGTGGTTTTCTCGGATGCCCTGGGCTCTTTGGGTGCGGCCAGCCTCGGGCACGGTGTGGCGCTTGGATGGTCGCATCTGGTGCTGGACCAGGTGCTGGCGGGCAACCTGCAACAGGTCGGGTCGCGGCGGCTCGCTACGGGAAATTCGGTCTGGCTGGTCACCTCACGCCGCAGGTCCCCGTCGCCAGCGGCGGAAGCCTTCCTTCGGTGGGTGCTGCGGCGGATGGGTCAGGACTGCGCCGCACATCCGGGGATATTCCTCCCACAAGATAACATGAATTCATGATGGCAGGCAGATTTTCTACCGTCCCCCGAGACTTGGGCGCGGGTTAGGCTGGGTCCTGCAAAAGGCATGGTGCCGGTTTGAAAAGGGGCAGGTGATGCAGGCACATGCAAGGGCTGTGGTGATCGGCGGCGGCTGCGTCGGGGCGGGAATCCTTTTGGGCCTGGCGCGGCGGGGCTGGTCGGACGCGGTTATGCTGGAGCGCACCCGGCTGACCGCGGGCTCCACCTGGCACGCGGCGGGGCTGATCCCGTCCTATGCGCGCTCGCGCCCCATCGGGCTGATGATCCAGAAATCGATCGAGATTTATGAGGGGCTGGAGGCCATCTCGGGCATGCCTGTCGGCTGGCACAAATGCGGTCAGCTGCGGATTGCGAAATCCCGGGACCGGGTGGACGAATTCCAGAGCTACCTTGATACGTTCCAGACGCAGGGCATCCGGGCCGAATGGCTGGACAAGGCCGGGGTCCATGAGCTGTGGCCGCTGTTGCGCCACGACGAAGAGATGCGCGGGGCGTTGTATCACCCCGATGACGGCCATATAGCGCCCGCCGATGTGACCATGGCCATGGCAAAGGCGGCCCGCGACCTTGGCGCTAAGATTCACCAAGAGACCGAGGTCCTGTCGGTCGCCCGCACCCCTTCGGGCGAGTGGGAGATCACCACGACCAAGGGGGTGATCACGGCGGAGCACGTGATCAGTGCGACGGGCAATTACGCGCGGCAGACCGGGGCGATGTTCGGGCTGGACCTTCCCTGCATCCCGATCCTGCACCAATACTGGATCACCGAAGCCGTCCCCGCGATCCGCGCCCGCAAGGCCGCGGGCTTGCCTGAAATGCCGATCCTGCGCGACGAGGCCTTTGAAGGGTATCTGCGCGAGGAAGGCGACGGGCTGATGTTCGGCCCCTATGAGCGCCCGGAAAAGCTGCATCTTTTCGCGGAGAACGGGGTGCCTTCGTGGTTTGGCGCCGACCTTGTGGAGGAAGATTTCGACGCCGTCGCATGGAACTGGGAAGCGGCGATGAAATCCGTTCCCACCTTGGGCGAGGTCGGCATCAAGGCCAATGTGCGCGGTCCCTTCCAGATGACACCGGATGAGCTTCCGCTTGTGGGCAAGGCTTGGGGCGGCGCCCCGAACCTGTGGCTGGCCGAAGGCGTTCCCGGCGGAATCCTCTGGGGGGCGGCCATCGGGCACTACCTGTCCGAACAGATCGTCGAGGGAGGAAACGACCTTGACACCTCGACCCTGGATCCGCGCCGGTTTGGCGACTACGCCAACAAGACCTGGCTGAAACCCAAGATCATCGAAAGCTGGGGCACACATGGGATGCAGCACTATCCCGGCGAAGAGCGCGAGGCGGGGCGGCCCGGTAAAACCGCACCTTCCTATGATTTTCTTGACCGAAAAGGCGCGGTCTGGGGCGTGTTGAATGGATGGGAGCATCCCAACTGGTTCGCCCCAGATGGTGCGCCGCAGGTCAACCAATCCGGCTGGCGCTGGACTCCGAAGGGCGTTTACGTGGGGCAAGAGGTCAAGGCCGTGCGCGAGGCGGTGGGTCTTGTGGAAATGACCTTCATGTCAAAATTCGAGGTCGATGGCCCCGGCGCGGCGGCGTGGCTGGATGCGATCCTTGCCAATCGCCTGCCGAAAGTGGGGCGCGCCAACCTCTCGCATCTTTTGTCCCTGAAGGGGACGGTGGTGGCGGAGTTCACTGTCTCTCGCCTGTCCGAGGATCACTTCTACCTTATCGGCACGCCCTCTGCCGAGCGGATCTATTTCGACGAGCTGTCGCGCCTGAAGCCGGACAATGTCACCCTCCGCAACGCCTCGGCCGAGCGGGCGGGGATGACGGTGGTGGGGCCGAGAGCGCGGGAGCTGCTGCAGGGGCTGACGGAAACCTCGCTTGAAGCCAAGGACTTTCCCTGGTTCGGGGTGCAGACCGTCAATCTCGGCTTCGCATCGGATGTCCGGATGCTGCGGATCAACTACTCCGGCGAACTGGGCTGGGAGATCTACTGCCCGATCGAATACCAGCGTGGATTGATCGCGCAGATCTTCGCCGCTGGAGAGCCGCTTGGCCTGAGACCCGTAGGCTCCATGGCGCTCGAAAGCCTGCGGCTGGAGAAATCCTATCGCGCGATGTTCCGCGACATGAACGGCGAACTGACTGCCCTGGAAAGCAGCCTCGAGCGGTTCCTCGACATGGGCAAGGACTTCCGCGGCAAGGCGGCGCTGAAGGCGCCAGAGCAGCGCTCCGTCACGGTGAAAATCGTGACCGATGGGGCCAGCCTGATCGGCGGCGAGACGCTGCTGGCCAATGGTGAGCCCGTCGGCCGCATCCTCTCGGGCAGCTACAGTTACACCTGCGGCTGCGATCTGGGGATTGCGCTCTTGCCAAGCGGCACCGCCCCGGGTGCAGTGTTCGACTTGACGATCCTCGGCACCCCGCACAAGGCCGAAGTGATCGCGGAAAGCCTCTACGACCCCGCCTCGGCACGGGCGCGGGCCTGACGTCGGCGGGGCAACCGCACTGCTGCGGGGTAAGAGAGCCGGATAGTGTCCACCATCGATTGTGGACACAATGGTGATGGCCTGGCGCGTCGAACGAAGCGGCTTTCCGGGGCCGAAGACGGAACTACAATTTGGCAGAGACTTCTATTCACCTAAAGGAATCCGATCCAGCGCCCGGCGATCAGAACTGAAACCCACACCAGCGCCGACAGAGCGGCCATCAGCCGCACAACCCCGCTGACAGCGCCCCCGCCCATCGCAACGCGGAAGCCTTTGTCCGAGTGCATGATGACGATGTTGGCCAGTCCGAGAGCGATGAGGGCAGCCTTGATCAGAAATGCTCGATTGCCGAGATACGAGCCAGGATCGACGCTGAAAAGCCAGAGCCCGGTCGGCAGCGCCAGAGCCAGGCCAACGCCTGCTGCCCGCACCAGAAACGGACCTATCACCTCGAGCCGCGTCGAACCAAACCCGGCAAGACGCAGATCGAGAGGCAGGATGGCACCCAGCAGCAGGCCGATCCCGAGAATATGCGCGGCGTTTACCAGCAGATAGGCCGTGCCGGAACCACGTAGCCACTCCGCGCCCTGCCAGCCCGAGATCAACTCCAGCACTCAGTTCCCGCCGAGCCGGTCGGGATACATCACATAGTCGGTGCCATCGACTGTGATCCGCACCGCCTTTATCAGCATTTCGCTCTCGTCCAGCGACCGGTTGCCCAAGACGATAATCGACGCGCCCTCCTCGGCCCCGGTGAAACCCGAGCGCTCGGTCTGGCCCGGATTGCCAAGGTCGACCTGCCAGAGGGCGCCATCTTCGGCGGTAACCTCAAGAGAGGGGTGCGGAGGGGCCATAGAGGCGGATGCAACGGTTCCTGACAGTTCGCTCAGTTCGGTCTCGGCCCAGGACCAGCCATGATGAGCCATGGCGGCGGAAGCGGCGAGGGCGGTCGCAATGCCGAGGGCGAGGGTTGCTCGAGTGTTCATTGGAAAACTCCTGTCTTGTCCGGGGGTGTAACTACCGGGTCGACAAAGCGGTCGATCCTGTGGGTTCAAGATTAGTTGAGCAACTGATCCGCCCCCCAACCTTGGACCGCCCGAAGGCAGATTTTTCCTGCTTCCGCTCAGGGTGACGGGCTGGTGGCGCCCCCTGATTTCGTCAGCATGATCGGGACCTTGTTGCCGATCGCGCCGTGTGGCCGTTCCTCGTTGTAGTATCTACGCCAAGCCTCCAACTTTTCCGCTGCATCCGCAAGCGTCAGGAACCAGTGCTGGTTCAGGCATTCGGCCCGGAACCTGCCATTGAACGCTTCAATGGAGGCGTTGTCGGTCGGCTTGCCCGGGCGCGAGAAGTCGAGAACAACGCCGCGCTGATACGCCCAGAGGTCAACGTCGCGCGAGACGAACTCGGTGCCCTGATCGACGCGGATCGTCTTTTGATAGCCACGGGCACCGACCAGTCGAGACCGACCAGCCGCAGCAGGCTCTCGACAAAACCGGTCGTTTGCCGGAGCGGCAAGCCGAACAGAACCTTCATCGTCAGACGCGTCTGGATGGCGGTGTCACTGTAGGTCTGCTGTCAGCCACGCCCGCCTGTAGGCGCGGCTTCCCAGTTCATCCTAGGTCGAACCAGATCGTCAGCGAGCCAAGGCGCTTTAGCGCATCATTGTGGGCCGGCCAGTTCCTGGTCTTGTTGCTCGGGTATGTGTCTGCTCAAGCATCCCAGCTACCACACTGGATTCACGAGATAAATCCCTCACAGGATTTGTGAAACAGAGCCAATCGGCGAAATATCGGGCCCGTCAACCTTGGCCGAGATCAATCGTATCGGGGTGCCCAGGCTCGGACTCGGCGGCGAGCCAAGCTACAAGGTCGCGCGCGATCTCGGGTAGCCTGCTCCTGATCGCACACTCCCAAACTATGGCGACGCGCCAGCCCATCCTGCCGAGATCCTCGATGGCCCGGTAGTCCCGCGCGACGTTGGCGTCAAATTTCGCCTGCCAGAACTCGGGCCGCGTGGATGGCGTCGTAGCATATCGGCATCCGAGGTGGCGATGCCAGAAGCAGCCATGGACGAAGGCCACAGCGCGGTAGCGCGGAAAGACGAGATCGGGCGATCCTGGCAGATCCTTCCGGTGCAGCCGAAATCTGACGCCGCGGGCATGCAACGTTTTTCGAAGCGCGATTTCAGGCCGAGTGTTCGTGCCGCCTATGGCGGCCATCATGCGGGATCGAACATCCGGGGTGACGATGTCGACCATCTTCGCTTGCGCTCCACCCGCGGACCTGGGACAAGACAACCCGAGCATTCACAACGAGTTCCGCAATGGCAAGTCCGGTCAGCATAGTCGATCTCTTTTCGGGTCCGGGTGGCCTTGGAGAAGGATTCGCATCTGTCCGGGTTGGCGATGACGCCGCCTACAGGCTGGAGGTATCGGTCGAGAAGGAAGCCTCGGCACACGCGACCCTGCGCCTGCGCGCCTTTCTCAGGCAGTTTCCGGCCCTTCCGCCGGCATATCTGAACTGGCTCCGCGAAGGAGGCAGGCAACCCGACTGGGCCAAGCTCTATCCATCGGCATGGGCCGCGGCCGACCATGAGGCTTGCTGCGTCGAGCTGGGCACCGAAGCCGCGGCGGCGCTTCTGGAAGCGCGGATCCGGGGTATAGAGGCATCAGGTCAGCGGAAGACCCTTCTGATCGGCGGGCCGCCGTGTCAGGCATACTCACTGGCGGGACGGTCCCGAAACGCTGGTATTGCGGATTACGATGCCCTGCTGGACCACCGTAACTTTCTCTATGAGGAATACGTGCGCGTCCTTGGTCGCCTCAAGCCGGCAGCGTTTGTCATGGAAAACGTGAAGGGAATACTCTCCTCTTCGGTGGAGGGGCGGGCAATCTTCTCGACGGTGATGAAGGATCTAATGGCGGCTGGAGACGGTTACCGCCTGTTCGCGCTGTCTGCGGACCGGCGCCTTGCCGACGAGCCCCGACCGGCGGATTTCCTGGTGAGGACCGAAGAGCACGGCGTTCCACAAGCGAGGCATCGTGTGATCATCGTTGGCATACGTGCCGATATTGCCGCCAGACTGCCGCCGGAAATTGCACCGCGGCTTGATCGCGCCCGCGAGGTCGTGACGGTGGAACAGACCATCGGACATCTTCCGCAGCTGCGGAGCGGGCTGAGCCGTGGAGACAGCACAGACGCGTGGATGGCTGCCATGTTCGCGGCGATCGAAACTGTGGAGGAGTGCCTGGAAGAAGCGAACACCACGCGGCCAGGTGCCTTCCGCGCCCTTCTTGCCGATGTCCGAGGTGAAGTGGGTTCATTGGCGGCACAGGGCAGGGCCTCAACCAGACTGGCGTCCGGCACCAACAGGCTTCCGCAAGAGCTTGCCGCGTGGCTGGCGGGCAGGCCCCAAGGTGTCCTGACGCTGCACGACACCCGCGGACACATGCCGTCCGACCTGGCGCGTTACCTGTTCGCGACCTGTTACGCTAGGATTGAAGGGGCCAGCCCTCGCGCAAAGGACTACCCGCTCGCGCTGGCACCGGATCATAAAAGCTGGACGACAGGGAAATTCAACGACCGTTTCCGCGTTCAGCTTGCCGGCCAGCCAAGCACGACCATCACGAGCCATATCTCCAAGGATGGCCACTACTTCATTCATAGCGACCCTGTGCAATGCCGTAGCCTGACAGTGCGTGAGGCGGCAAGATTGCAGACGTTTCCCGATGACTACCTTTTCCTGGGCAATCGCACGCAGCAATATGTGCAGGTCGGCAATGCCGTTCCGCCTTGGCTTGCTCATCAGATCGCGAAGGCGCTGTTGCCAATTTTCGATTTTATCTGAGCCACTTGCTTCGTCGGGCCAAAAAAAGCCAAGGAGTCGTCAAGGTTTGGTTGCAACCTGCAGACAGTTAGGTTCCATTAACTTTCGCAGGAGTTGTGGTCGCCATGGTGCTTCAAGGGATGGAGGGGTTCGGTCTGGACATGGCGCGCTTCGAGCCCGCCATTTCAAGCGTTGAGAGCAATCCTCCGTCGCCTTTGGCACAAGACACCCCGCGTGTTGCAGTGGACGAACGCGGACGCACCCTCCTTCATATGGCTGCTGCGGCCGGAGACGCGCATGCCTGCCGAAGCTTGCTAAATGGTAAGCGTCCGGCCTGACCGCTATCGGTTCCAGCGCCAGGGCAGCAGGTCGTCGACCTTTGTGATCTTGTAGTCTGGGATGCGGGCTAGGGTGTCGGCGAGCCAGGCTTGGGGATCGACGGCATTGAGTTTGGCTGTTTCGATCAGGGTGTAGGCAATGGCGGCGGCCTTGCCGCCCGCCTCGGAGCCGACAAAGAGGTAGTTTTTCCGCCCGAGGGCGATGGCGCGCATGCCGCGTTCGGCGGCGTTGTTGTCCAGTTCCAGGATGCCGTTGTCGAGGTATGGACGCAGGCGTTCCATGCGGGTCAGGGCATAGCGGATGGCCGCAGCAAGCGGCGATTTGCCCGATATTGTCGTGAGCTGCATGGCCAGCCAGACTTCCAGGTCATCGAAGACCGGAGCCGCATGGGCCTTGCGAAGTTCGACACGGACATCCGGTGGCGACCCTCGGGCCTCCTTCTCGATGGCGTAGAGCTGTGCGATCCGGCCGATGGCCTCTTCGGCGATCGGTGAACCTTGCGACCGGTGGATGTCGACGAACTTGC
>NZ_JAAAUC010000040.1 GCF_009908165.1 Frigidibacter albus | reverse complement strand
TGGGCTGCTGCCGGTTCCGTGGACGCGAAGATAAGATCGTGACCATTGACCTGGAGAGTGGATATGACGAGACGGAAGTTCAGCCGCGAGTTCAAGATCGAGGCGGTCAAGCTGGTGACCGAGCGGGGCGTGACGGTGGCCCAGGCGTGCCGGGATCTGGATCTGGCCGAGAGTGTTCTGCGGCGCTGGATGCGTGAAGTGACGGTGGCGCCGGCCACGGCGTTTCCCGGCAATGGCCAGCAGCGCCCGGAACTGGCCGAGATCGCGGCTCTGAAGAAAGAGGTCGCCAAGCTCAAGGCGGAGCGTGACATCCTAAAAAAGGCCGCGGCTTACTTCGCGCGGGAAGCGACATGACGTTCGCATTCATTGCCAAGCATCGGCACATCTGGCCCGTCAGCTGGATGTGCGCGGTGCTGGAGGTCTCACGGTCCGGCTTCCACGCCTGGCTCAGGCGACCGACCAGCGCCCGGGCGAGTTACGACGCGAAGCTCGTCGTGGAGATCGACAAGAGCTTCAAGGCCAGCGATCGCACCTATGGTGCCCGCCGCGTGTGGCGTGATGTGCTCGAGGACGGACTGGCCTGCGGGCTGCACCGGATCGAGCGCCTCATGCGGCAGAACGCCCTGAGAGCGCGGCCAAAGCGGCGTGGAAAGCCGAAGGACGATGGCGAGCGCTCTGTCATTGCCGACAACATCCTGGACCGGGACTTTCAGGCCGACCGGCCGAACCAGAAGTGGCTGGCCGACTTCACCTACATCTGGACCGCCGAGGGCTGGCTCTATGTCGCGGCTGTGCTGGACCTGTTCTCCAGGCGCGTCGTCGGCTGGTCGATGAAGGCGGACCGGGATGCCACGCTGGTCATGGATGCCCTGATGATGGCCGTCTGGCGGCGCGGAAAAGCGGATGCGCTGCTCCACCATTCGGACCAGGGCTCGCAATACACCAGCGAGCAGTTCCAGCGCCTGCTCCTCGACAACGGCATCACCTGCTCCATGAGCCGGGCCGGCAACGTCTGGGACAACTCGGCGATGGAGAGCTTCTTCTCATCGCTGAAGACCGAACGAACGGCCCGCAAGGTCTACCGCACCCGCGATGCAGCCCGTGCCGACGTGTTCGACTACATCGAGCGCTTCTACAATCCGCGGCGACGCCACTCGAAGCTGGGCTATCTCAGCCCCATGGCGTCCGAGGACCGCGATATGCAAACCTAACCCCGTGTCCACGGAACCGGCAGCAGCCCA
>NZ_JAAAUC010000003.1 GCF_009908165.1 Frigidibacter albus | reverse complement strand
GCCGGCGCTTCCGGGTGCTGAACGTGGTGGATGACGTCACACGCGAATGCCTGGCGGCGATCCCCGACACCTCGATCTCGGGCCGCCGCGTAGCCCGGGAACTGACGGCGCTGATCGAACGGCGCGGGAGGCCCGGGATGATCGTCTCGGACAATGGAACGGAACTGACCTCGAACGCGATCCTGAAGTGGTGCGCCGAGCAGAAGGTCGAATGGCACTACATCGCGCCCGGCAAGCCCATGCAGAATGGATTTGTTGAGAGTTTCAACGGCCGGATGCGGGACGAGTTTCTGAACGAGACCCTGTTCCGCAACATCGCCCATGCCCGCGAGTTGATGGCGGCCTGGGTCACCGATTACAACACCGCGCGGCCGCATTCCGCGCTTGGCTACCAGACCCCCGCAGGCTTCGCCCTGCACCTGACCACCGCAATCGCCCGACCCGCTGCACGCAATGAAAGTTCCGCGCGCCGGGCGATTGCTCAACCCGCGCCGAAAGGCGTAAATGACCAACGGGCTCCGGTCGCGGCTGGATGAAAGACCAGTGGCAGGTCACGCCGAACAGCGCTTCCTGATAACCCTCGCGCGATTCTCCGATGACCATCTTCGCCTCGGCGTTCGTGTAGTGACGATGACCCTGCCGCGTCTTGAAGTGGAACTTGGCCCAGACCCGCTCGCCGTTCTCGTTCCACAGGCTATAGGCATGGCCGCCGTAGCCGTTCATGTGCATCGGGCTGACGGGAAGGCCCCGATCCGAAAACAGGATCGTCACCTGATGCAGGCTTTCCGGCGACAATGACCAGAAATCCCACATTGCCGTCGGCGACCGCAGGTTGGTGCGCGGGTGGCGTTTCTGCGTGTGGATGAAGTCGGGGAACTTGAGCGGATCACGAACGAAGAAGACAGGCGTGTTGTTGCCCACCAGATCCCAGTTGCCTTCTTCCGTGTAGAACTTGAGCGCGAAGCCCCGGACGTCCCGTTCGTGATCCGCTGCACCCATTTCTCCGGCCACGGTAGAGAAGCGGGCAATCATCGGCGTCTCGGTGCCGGGTTGAAGCACCCGGGCACATGTCAGGTGCGATATGTCGCCTGTGATCCTGATCGTGCCATGCGCCCCCCAGCCCTTGGCATGGACAACGCGTTCGGGAACCCGTTCGCGGTTCTGGTGCGCCAACTTCTCGATCAATCGCCAGTCCTGCAAAAGGATCGGCCCGCGAGCACCGGCCGTCAGGCTGTTCTGGTTGTCGGGGACGGGCGCGCCGGCCGTGGTCGTGAGGCGTGGGGTCCGATTGGTCGGTGACGGCATTGTCGGTCCTTCTTGTTCGGTTCACACAACACGCTGGCTGTCGGTGCGTGCGTTAGGATCCCGCAGCAGAGGATTGAAACCGTCTATCTTTGCACATCGGACAGGCAGCGCTTTGGTCGGCACGGACCCGGGCTATAGTTCGATAGAGACGACACCTAGCGTTTACCCGGTCATCGGCATCAGCAGCGACCTACAGGCGAATGTCGCCTTTCATGCCGGCTTCGCGGCCATTGCCTCACGAACTTCTGGCTCAAGTTGCATGAACCTTATCGAGAGCAGTTCGCTCTCGCGGCGCAGAGGTTGCCGGATTGGTGCCGATCTTGCGTTTCCAAGGCGCAGAGAGCATGGCGTCAGGAGCGGCCTTGTCTTGACCGCAACCCACCCGCTGTGCCCAAGACCTCATGTTCCGCTGGTTTGTGGGCCTGGGGATGGAGGGGGATTTCAGACCCATCGGACAGCCCGAGCATCTCGTCCAGCCGCGCTATCGCGGAAGTGGCATGTCGGAGCCGCGCCGTCGCTTGGGCCCTTGGCGAGGTCGATGTCCTGCGCCGGCGACATGCGCCCCACGACGGACGGCGCGTTCCGGCCCCGCAGCAGCCCGGCATCGCGGGGATGGTCAGCGCAGGCCTTGGCATCGCGCTGCTCCCGGCCTCGGCGCGCGAGGTTCTGGCCTTCCCCGACTTGATCAGCATCCCGATCGCGTCGCCTTCGCTCACGCGGGACGTCTCGGTCGTCACGGCGCAGGGCCGGTCTCTGTCACCGATGAGCAAGAGCTTTTGCAGCTTCCTGACCAAATCGCTGAGTGAATGGCGCGAGGTGCACCAAGGCGCCTCACAGGCCGCCGAGGTTACCGGACCCGGCGCAGGAAGCTTTCAGTCCGCTTGTCCTGCGGCGCGTCGAAGATCTGCGAGGGCGGCCCCTGCTCGACGATGCGGCCGCCTTCCATGAAGATCACCCGGTCGGCGATCTCGCGGGCGAACTGCATCTCATGCGTGACGATCAGCATCGTCTGCCGCCGTTCGGCTACCCGGCGCATCAGGTCCAGCACCTCGCCCACCCATTCGGGGTCGAGCGCCGAGGTCGGCTCGTCCAGCAGCATCAGCGCCGCATCCAGCGCCATGGCGCGGCCGATCCCGATGCGTTGTTGCTGCCCGCCCGACAGCGCCGCGGGATAGGCACCCGCCTTGTCGGCCAACCCGATCTCGCGCAGGATCGCATCCGCGCGGGCATCCGCCTCGGCGCGGGGTTTGCGCTGCACGGTGATCAGCGCCTCGGTGATGTTCTGATGCGCGGTCTTGTTGGCAAACAGCGAGTAGTTCTGGAACACGAACGAGGTGCGGCGCCGCAGGGCAAGGATCTGCGCGGGCTTCGCCGTCGCCGCATCGACGGTCAGGTCGCCGATGCGGATCACGCCGGCCTCGGGCCGGTCGAGGTAGTTCAGGCAGCGCAGCAGCGTCGACTTTCCGGTGCCGGAGGGGCCGATGATCGCCACCCGCTCCCCCGCCGCGATGTCGAGGTCGATTCCGTCGAGAACGGTCGTGGCGCCGAAGCGCTTGGTCAATCCGCGGATGCTGATCATCGGGCAAGGGCCTTGTTCAACCGGCCTTCCAGCCGTCTTTGCAGATAGGACAGAACCTCGACGATGGCCCAGTAGAGCATGGCCACGACAAGGAACGCCTCGAAGTAGAGGAAGCTGCCCGCGGCTTCCTTCTGCGTCGCGCCCATCATTTCGGTCACGCCGAGGGTGAAGGCCAGCGAGGTGCTCTTGATCATGTCGATGAAGTAATTGACCAGCGTCGGCGCGGCGACACGCGCCGCCTGCGGCAGGATGATGCGGCGCATCAGCTGGCCTTGGGTCATGCCAACGGCCTGCGAGGCTTCCCACTGGCTGCGGTCGACGCCAAGGATCGCGGCGCGGATGCTTTCGGCCATGTAGGCCGAGAAATGCAGCGTCAGCCCGATGATCGCCGCCGTAACGCCGTTGATGCCGGCAAGAACGGGCAGGATCTGCGGCAGGCCGTAGTAGAACAGGAACAGCTGCACCAGCAGCGGCGTGCCGCGGAAGAAGCTGATGAACAGCTGCACGAACTGGTCGAGCACCGGGATGCGCGCCACCCGCTCCACCGCCAGCAGGCAGGCCAGCAGCAGCGCGCAGACCATCGCCGCAAGCGCCATGCCGATCGTCAGCGGCACATAGCCAAGGATGACGGGCACCAGACCCAGCATGTAGTCGATATCCAGTGCCCGCATCGGTTCAGCCCGCCGGCGCTGTCACGTCAAGCGCCAGCCACTTCTCGGAAATGGCCTTCAGCGTACCATCCGCCTTCATCTCGGTCAGCGCCGCGTCCAGCTTGTCACGCAGCGCCTGGCCCTCGGCATCGTTGCGGAAGGGCAGCGCGTTCTGGATCTCGCTGAAGGGCGCGCCGGCGAGCGCCAGCGGCAGCGGGCTTTCCGCGATGACCTGCGCCGAGGAGACGCGGTCCATCACGAAGGCATCGACCCGGCCAAGCGCGGTGTCCTGCTCGATGTTGCTTTCATAGGTGCGGATGTCGATCTCATCCGCAAAGGGCAGCTCGCGCAGCAGCTGCTCGAAGTTGGAGCCGAGGTTGACGGCCACGGTGCGGCCCTTCAGGCTTTCGACGCCGGTGATCTCGGCCTCATTGCCCTTTTTCACCACCACCTGCGCCCCGTCATAGACATAGGGCTGGCTGAAGGCGAACTTGGCCTCGCGCTCGGGCGTGATGGTGATCTGGTTGGCAACCGTGTCGATGCGGCCCGCCTCCAGCGCGCCGATCAGGCCCGAGAACGACATCGTCGAGAATTCCACCGTGTCGCCGGTGCGTTCGGCGAGGGCGGTCATCAGATCGACCTCGAAGCCTTGCAGCTGGTCCTGCCGGACGAAGGTGAAGGGAAAATAGCCGCCGGACATGCCGACACGGATGGTCTCGGCGGCGGCGGGGGCGACCGATGCTGCGGCCAGCAGCGCGGCGAGGGAGAGAGATTTCAGCATCTGAGGCTCCTGTATCCTGAGTCCCCGAAATGCTCGCACCACAGCCGGAGATCAACCCGTGCCGCAAAACAAGCACGGCAGAGCGCGGGTTGGAGGCGGCGCGCAACGCTGACCCACAGATCTGCGAGAAGGGAGGCTGCTGTCCTGCCCGGCCTGCCGGGCAAAGGAAAATCGTCTGTTCTAGGGTCAGGACCCATTGATCTGCTTGAGGTCGCTGCGGCTGCATGATTCAACTGGTTCAGAGATGCGTTGAAAGACAAGGGGATAAAGCCCTGCGTCCCGGGCCGGAAGTCGCGCGCCAAGCCCATCAAGCATGACAAGCGCCGCTCCAAACGCCGCAACCGGATCGAGATCATGTTCGGGCGTCTCAAGGACTGGCGCAGGGTTGCCACCCGCTACGACAGGTGCGCGAAGGTCTTCCTCTCCGCCATCGCCCTCGCCGCAACCGTCATGTTCTGGCTATGATGCAAGAACGGGTCCTGACCCTATTTTGGTCAGAAGGTTTGCGTTCGCCGCGTTGAGCAGCGGGCGACAGGCCAGTTCCTCCAGGTATCGGGTCCAGCGGACGTCGTCGTGACGATCGCCGGTTGGATGGCTGATCCGGTGTTTTGCGCCGGCATGACCATTGGGTCGCCGCAGGTCGATCTGGCGGTACTGGTCGACTTGAGCGAACTGGTCACGCCTGCCGCCAGATCCTCAAACTCCCGAAGCGAACAGGGAATCGCTTGGGTGGAGGAAGGCAATGAAGCATCGAGGCATGTCGGCAAGAGCAGCCGGATGCCGCCGCCACCGGTCGGGATCCCTGCGGCACTGCCGGTACTCCGCTCGGGCGACTGCAACCCGGGCATTGCCTCACAGTCGCCAAACCACCGCGTCAAATGAGGGGGGAAACCAGCCCGCCAGAGCCGCAGGACCGACCCATGCCCAGGCGCGCAAGAAATCGGGCCTCCCGACCAGGACCTGCGGGGTCTGCGGCCTGCCTTTCACCTGGCGCAAGTTGGGAGAGGGATCGGGCGCAGCGGGCCCATCGGCCCCTGCCGCCCGATGCAGCCTGGCCCGTGCCCCGGACAGACAGGGCCGCACCGGCCCGACATCGCGTTGGCTGGCCCGTTGCCGCAGACCTTCCCGCTTGCTGCTGCGCTCAGCGCGCCAGCCAGCCGCCGTCGACGGGCAGCACCACACCATTTATGTAGTCCGACGCGCCCGAGGCCAGGAACACCGCCGCCCCGCCTATCTCCGCCGGCTTGCCCCAGCGGCCCGCCGGAATGCGGCCCAGAATGGCGCCATTGCGGTCCGGATCGGCGCGCAGCGCCTCGGTGTTGTTGGTCACGAAATACCCCGGCGCAATGGCGTTGACGTTTACGCCCTTGGCGGCCCATTCGCAGGCAAGAAGCCGGGTCAGCCCCGCCACCCCGCTTTTCGAGGCAGTATAGGCCGGAATGCGGATGCCGCCCTGGAAGGACAGCAGCGAGGCGATGTTGACGATCTTCCCGGCGCCCTGCGCGATCATGTGCCGCCCCGCCGCCTGGCTCAGGAAGAACAGCGACTTGAGGTTGGTGTCCATCACCGCGTCCCAGTCGGCCTCGCTGTAATCCACCGCGTCGGCGCGGCGGATGATGCCGGCGTTGTTCACCAGGATGTCGAGCCCGCCAAGCGTGGCGACGGTCTCCCCGACCAGCCCCGCCAGCGGCGCGGTCGAGGAGAGGTCGGCCCGGATCTCATGCACGCGGGTGCCGTGCGGGGCCAGCAGCGCCCGGGTCTCGTCCATGGCCGAGCGCCCGACCAGCACCACATCGGCACCCGCGGCGGCGAGGGCGACGGCGATGCCCTGCCCGATCCCGGTATTGGCGCCGGTGATCAGCGCAACCTTTCCGCCAAGGTCGAAGGGGGACGTATCGGTCATTTCAGGTCCTCGATCCTCAGCTGGTCCATGTCGGCGAAATCCTTGTTGTCGCCCGCCATCGCCCAGATGAAGGCATAGGCCGACGTGCCCGCCCCCGAATGGATTGACCACGAGGGCGACAGCACCGCCTCGCCATTGGCCATGACGATGTGCCGGGTCTGGTCCGGCTCTCCCATCAGGTGAAAGACCCGTTGCCCTTCGGGCAGACCGAAGTACAGATAGACCTCGGACCGCCGGTCATGGGTATGGGCGGGCATGGTGTTCCACACGCTGCCCGGATGCAGCCGGGTCAGGCCCATCGTCAGCTGGCAGGTCTCGATCACCTCGGGATGCAGGAACTGGAAGATCGTGCGCCGGTTCGCGGTCTCCTGCGCGCCGAGCTCCAGCCGGTTGGCACGGGCGCCGTCCACGATCTGCGTCTGCAGCTCCTTGTGCGCCGGGGTCGAGACCATGTAGAACTGCGCCGGGTCGGCGGCATCGTCGCTGGAAAGGCTGACCTCGCCCGCCCCGCGCGAGATGTAGAGCGCGGCATCGCCGGCCAGCGGATAGGTCTGCCCGTCCACCACCACGCGGCCCGGCCCGCCGATATTGATCACCCCGCCCTCGCGGGCATCGAAGA
The DNA here is from genome assembly GCF_009908165.1 of Frigidibacter albus. GTDB lineage: Bacteria > Pseudomonadota > Alphaproteobacteria > Rhodobacterales > Rhodobacteraceae > Frigidibacter > Frigidibacter albus. The sequence goes on along the minus strand of NZ_JAAAUC010000003.1, from coordinate 410,125 downwards.
ACCGCGCCTGCCCGATCGCCCTGGGGGTGGGCAATGGCAGCGGGTCGGCCAGCGGCACGACCCCCGCCACCACCAGCCGGTCGATATGCGAATAGGTCATCCGCACCGCCCCCGGCACGAACAGCGCCTCGATCCGGAAATGCCGGCGCAGCGCCTCGCTGTCCATCGCGCGGGCCATCTCGGGATGGATGTTGTGCCTGATCTCAATTGCGTCGGTCATGTCTGCCTCTCGGTGTCGCGGTCATCGTAAAAAAAATCCCAATCGAGGTTCTGAAGCACCTCGACCTCATCGAGCATCTGGCCGATGTGCAGCGCCATCGCCGCCCCCGCCGCCGCCGCATCCCCCGCAGCAATCGCGTCGCGCACGGCGCGATGTTCAACCAGCACCCGTGTCAGGCGCCCGGCCTGCGGCAGTGTCAGCAACCGGTAGCGGTCGATCTGGGCGCGCACATGCCCGATGGCCGCCATCACCGTCCCAAGTCCCGAGATGCGGCCGATCAGCCGGTGAAACTCGTTGTCGATCTGGTGAAACGCGCCCAGATCGCCCGAACGCAGCCGGGCCTCCATCTCGGCCAGATTGGTGTCGATGGCCTCGATATCCGCCTTTAGCCCCCGCCGCGCCGCGGTTTCGGCGATCACCGTTTCCAGCGCCTTGCGGATCAGGATCGACTCCTGCAGCAGCCGCACCGGAATCGGCGCGACGAAGGTGCCGGCCTGCGGAAAGACATTGACCAGCCCCTCGTCGGCCAGCCGCAGCACCGCCTCGCGCAGCGGGGTCCGGGACACACCGAAATGCTCCAGCAGGTCCTTTTCCGAAATCTTGCTGTTCGGCTTCAGCTTCATCGACACGATGTCGCGGTGCAGCTCGCGGTAGATCAGATCCGCAGCGCGCGGCGCCTGCGCACGGCTGCGCGACAGATCGGTGATGCCGCCAATGGTCCGTGGCTTGCGTTCCATAACCCCTCCCCGGCCCAAATCGCAGTGACGCGGCGGCTGCCTCCGGACAGCGCCCCCGCGATTCTCGTCGCTAAGTAGCATACTAGAATTCCAAGTACCACTAACTAGTATTCCACTTTAGTGTCGCTTCTTTCCCCGCCTACAGTTTGGGCAAGGGCAAGCGACACTTGGGGGGGCGATGGGAATGGATCGGGGGGCCCGGTACTGACAGGGCCTCCGGGGCCCATCTGCGACATCACGTCACGGCGCAGCTGCAGAAACTTCATATCAACGCAACAGACGATAGGTGGAATGGGCGGAGGGTTCATCGCGTCATGATCTAGAGGTTGCTTCCATGTTTTCGCTGCACGGACACAAGGCGCTGGTGGTCGGCATCGCCAACGAACATTCGATCGCCTGGGGCTGCGCGCAGGCGCTGAAGGCGCAGGGCGCCGATCTCGCGATCACCTGGCTGAACGACAAGGCCGAGGGCTATGTGCGCCCGCTGGCAGAACAGTTGGGCGCCGGGATCATGATGCCGCTCGACGTGGCCCAGCCCGGGCAGATGGAGGCGGTCTTCGCCGAGATCACCCGCAAATGGGGCCGGCTCGACACCGTGCTGCACTCCATCGCCTTCGCGCCCCGCGACGACCTGCATGGCCGCGTCGTCGATTGCTCGGCCGAGGGATTTGGCCTCGCGATGGACATCTCCGTCCACTCCTTCCTGCGCATGATCCGCCTTGCCGAGCCCCTGATGCCGAATGGTGGCTGCTGCCTGTCGGTCAGCTTCTTCGGCTCCTCCCGCGTCGTGCGGCACTACAACATGATGGGCCCGGTCAAGGCGGCGCTGGAAAGCACCGTGCGCTATGCCGCGGCCGAGCTTGGCGAGAAGGGCATCCGCGTCCACGCGCTCTCGCCCGGGCCGCTGAAAACGCGCGCCGCCAGCGGCCTCGACCATTTCGACGAGCTTCTGGCCGCGGCCTCCGACCGCGCGCCCACCCATCAACTCGCCTCGATCGAGGATGTGGGGGCGATGGCCGCCTTCCTCGCCTCGCCCGAGGCCCGCAATCTGACCGGCGGTGTCCATGACATCGACGGCGGCTTCTCGATCACCGCCTGAAGGGGGTTCTACCCATGGCCAATGTCTTCGACCTGTTCGATCCTGCAAAGCAGCCGCAGGTGCCCCGCCCCGAGGCCGACATGCTGACCGCTTTGCTGGGCGCCATGGAAAAGGCCGAGGCCGAGATCGGGGCCGGATCGGAGACGCTCGAGATCCTCAGCACCTCCGCCTCGCGCCAATTGGCCCGGATCAAGGACACCCATTCCCGCCGCGCCGAGGCGACGATGGAACAGGCCGGCAGCCTGATCGAGGATCTGCGCCGCGCCCAGTCTGACGGCCGGATCGGCAATGACCTCGCCGAATACCTGCGCGATGCAGCCGAGCGGATGATCCTGACGGTCGACACGCTGCGCAAACGCGGCGACATCTTCCTCGCGCATGAGGCGGCAGGCTGCCCGCCGGTGCTGATCTACGATTACGAAATCATCATGGACGGCAAGGACCTGCCCTACCCGTCCAACTACATGCTGCTGAAGATCACCCCGCCCGAGGGCGTCACGGTGAACGACACCCGCCGCCCCTATATCATCATCGACCCGCGCGCCGGCCACGGCCCCGGTATCGGCGGCTTCAAGGCCGACAGCCAGGTCGGCGTCGCCCTGCGCGCCGGCCACCCGGTCTATTTCGTCGCCTTCCGCCGCGAACCCGAACCGGGCCAGTTCCTTTCCTACGTCACCCGCGCCGAAGCCGCTTTCGTGCGCGAGGTGATGCGCCGCCACCCCAAGGCGTCGCGCCCGGTGATCACCGGCAACTGCCAGGGCGGGTGGGCCACGCTGCTGCTGGCCGCCACCAACCCGGACCTGACCGGCCCCATCGTCATCAACGGCGCGCCGGTCGCGCCCTGGGCGGGCAAGGTCGGCGAGAACCCGATGCGCTACAATGCCGGCGTGCTTGGCGGCACCTGGATCCCGATGCTGCTGTCCGACCTTGGCGGCGGCATCTTCGACGGGGCCCATCTGGTGCAGAATTTCGAGCAGATGAACCCCTCGCGCACCCTGTTCCGCAAATACACCGACCTCTTCCGCGACATCGACAAGGGCGATCAGGCCTTCCTCGAATTCGAGAAATGGTGGGGCGGTTTCTTCCTGCTGAACGAGCCCGAGATCAAGTGGATCGTCGAGCAGCTGTTCGTCGGCAACCGCCTTGTCAAGAACGAGGCCCGGATCGAACCCGGCCGCCCCATCGACCTCAAGGCGATCCGCGCGCCGATCGTGGTGTTCGCCAGCCACGGCGACAACATCACCCCGCCGCAGCAGGCGCTGAACTGGATCGCCGAGACCTATTCCGACGTCAGCGAGATCCGCATCCGCGGCCAGCGTATCGTCTACATGGTCCACGATCAGGTCGGCCACCTCGGCATCTTCGTGTCCTCCAGCATCGCCAACCGCGAGCATTCCGAGGTCGCCTCCACGCTCAAGACCATCGAGGCGCTGGCCCCGGGGCTCTATGAAATGCTGATCGAGGATGTGACCGAGACGGACGGCCACAAGACCTTCACCGTCGGCTTCGCCGAACGCACGCTGGGTGATATCCGCGCGCTGGACGATACCGTCGCGGATGAACGCCCCTTCGCCGCCGTCGCCCGCGCCGCCGAGGTGCAGGCGCAGCTCTATGACACCGTCCTGCGCCCGATGGTCCGCGCGCTGGTCACCGAAACCGGCGCCGAGATGAGCCGCGCCCTGCATCCGCAGCGCCTGAACCGCGCGCTGATGTCCAGCCGCAACCCGGCGATGCACACGGTCGAGACCGCCGCCGAAAAGGTCCGCGGCACCCGCACAAGGGCCGCGGACACCAACCCCTTCCTCGCCGCCGAGGCCTTCTGGGTGCAGGCGACCGAGAATGCCATCGACCTGATGCGCGACACCCGCGACATGGGCTTCGAGCTGACCTTCTTCTCGCTCTGGGGTACGCCTTGGGCCCGCGCCTTCGGGCGCACCCATGAAACCCGCCGCACCCTGAAATCCGAAGGTGAGCTGCGCGGCCTGCCCGAGGTTTCGGCCGCGCTGATGACCATGGACCAGGGCGGTTTCCCCGAGGCGGTGATCCGGATGCTGGTGCTGCTGGCCGAAAACCGCGGTCAGGTCCGCCGCGACCGGCTGGAACGCTCGGCCAAGGTGCTGACCCAGGACGAGCCGTTCCGCAGCCTCGGCGCCGAACACCGCGCCATGATCATCCACCAGCAGACCCTGATCGCCACCTTCGAGCCGGACAGCGCCATCGACACGCTGCCGCTGCTGCTGCGGGACCCCGAGGAGCGCGCACTGGCATTGCAGGTCGTGCAGTTCATCCCCGGCGCGATTGATGAGATGTCGCCGCGCACGCTGACCATGCTGCAACGCTTCCACGAGGTTCTGGGCGTGCCCGCGCTCACCCAGAACGTGACCGAAGACCCGCTCTCGGCCCAGGCCGCGCCGGAAGAGGCCACACCCGAGGAGCCCGCGCCTCTGCAGGCGATGGTCGTGCCCGCTCCGATGGTCGAGGCCGGCGTCATCCCCGAACCGGCAGCCGATATGCCTGCGGCAATCGAGGCCCCGGCCGAGACTGTGACGGCAGAGGCCCCCGTGGTAGAAGCAGCGCCAGCCCCCGACGAGGCTCCTGCCGCCCCCGCGCCCCGGCGCCGCAACCGTGCGGCCCAGCCCGAACCTGAAAAGACCTGAAATGCGCCTCACCAACCGAACCTACGACGAGATCCAGCCCGGCGACAGCGCCGAGCTGCGGCGCCTGATCACCCCCGATGATCTCTATGTGTTTGCGGTCGCCTCGGGCAACACCAACCCGATGCACCTGCAGGACAGCGACCTCGACGGCGATGGCCATGCCGAACGGGTCGCGCCCGGCATGTTCGTGGCCTCGCTGCTGTCGGCGGTGCTGGGAACACAGCTGCCCGGTCCCGGCACGCTCTACCGCCGCCAGGTGCTGGATTTCCACGCCCGCGTCCATGCCGGCGAAGAGGTGCTGGTGCGGGCCGAGGTGCTGTCGAAGGCGGATGGTCTCGTCCGCCTGAAGACCGAGGTGCGCCGCACCTCGGACGGTGCCGTGATCCTGTCCGGCGAGGCGGAGGTCCTGGCCCCGACCGAAAAATTCGACCGCGACAACCTTGAGATCCCGGGCCTCGTCGTCCAGCGCCACCGCCATTTCGAGCTGCTGCTGGAACGCGCCCGCCCGCTGCCCGCCTTGCCCACCGCCGTGGTCTGCCCGGATGAGGCGAACTCGCTCGGCGGCGCGCTGCTGGCCGCGAAGGAAAGCATCATCGCGCCGATCCTGATCGGCAACGCGGCCGCCATCCGCAAGGCTGCCGCCGAGATCGAGGCCGACCTGACCGGCATCGAGGTGATCGACGTGCCCTCCGACGCTGCGGCCGCGGCCCTCGCCTGCGCGCTGGTGCATGAAGGGCGCGCCGCCGCGGTGATGAAGGGCCATCTGCACACCGATGACCTGCTCAAGGCGATGCTCGACAAGGCGACCGGCCTGCGCGTCGGCCGCCGCTTCACCCATGTCTTCGTGATGGACGTGCCGGGCCAGCCCGAACCGCTGTTCGTCACCGACGCCGCGATCAACATCGCGCCCGACCTCGCCACCAAGGTCGACATCTGCCAGAACGCCATCGACCTTGCGATCTCGCTGGGGATGGACCCGCGCGTCGGCGTACTCTCGGCGGTGGAAACCGTGAACCCGGCGATCCAGTCTTCCATCGACGCGGCGCTGCTGTCGAAGATGGCCGACCGCGGCCAGATCAAGGGCGGCCAGGTCGAAGGCCCGCTGGCGATGGACAATGCGGTGGACATGGCCGCGGCCCGCACGAAGGGGCTGAAGGGCAATGTCGCGGGCCGCGCCAATATCCTCGTGGTGCCGGGCATCGATTCCGGCAACATGCTGGCCAAGCAGCTGTCCTTCATCAGCCATGCCGAAGGCGCAGGGCTGGTGCTGGGCGCCAAGGTGCCGGTGATCCTCAACTCGCGCTCCGACAGCCCGATGTCGCGCCTCGCCTCCTGCGCCGTCGCCGCCATCCACCATTTCGCCGGAACCGCGAAATGACCCGGGCGGTGCTGACGCTGAACGCCGGCTCCTCCTCGCTGAAGGTCGCGCTGTTCCCCGAGGCCGGGGATTTGCCACTGGCCACCGGCCTTGCCGACAAGGTCGGGCCGGATGGGGTGCTGCACCTGAAGGACGCGGCGGGCGGCACCATCGCGGCCGCGGGCGACCTGACCACCCATGCCGGCGCCATGGAAGCGGCCATCGCCAGCTTCCGCGCGCAGTGGCCGGACCTTGACCTGCTCGCCATCGGCCACCGCGTCGTCCATGGCGGGGCGGACCGCGCCGCGCCGGTCACGGTGGATGATGCGGTGCTGACCGATCTGGAGCGGCTCGCCCCCTTCGCCCCCCTGCACCAGCCCCACAACCTTGCAGGCATCCGTGCCGCCATCGACGCCTTCCCCGGCGTGCCGCAGGTGGCCTGTTTCGACACCGCCTTCCACCGCAGCCACCCCTTCGTCAACGATACCTTCGCCCTGCCCCGCGCGCTCTATGACGAAGGCGTGCGCCGCTACGGCTTCCACGGCCTCAGCTACGACTATATCGCCGGAGAGCTGGCCCGCACCGCCCCGCACCTTGCCGAGGGCCGGGTGGTCGTCGCGCATCTGGGCAATGGCGCCAGCATGTGCGGCATCCAGAACGGCCGCTCCGTCGCCTCGACCATGGGCTTTTCCGCGCTGGACGGGCTGCCGATGGGCACCCGCAGCGGGCAGGTGGACCCGGGGGTGCTGCTCTACCTGATGGACCAGAAGGGCATGAGCGCCGGGCAGATCTCGGACCTGCTCTACAAGCAATCCGGCCTTCTGGGCCTCTCCGGCCTCTCCAACGACATGCGCACGCTCGAGGCGGCGAACACCCCTCATGCGGCCGAGGCCATCGACTATTTCGTCTTCCGCTGCCAGCGCGAGGTCGGCGCCCTTGCCGCCGCGCTTGGCGGCATCGACGCGCTGGTGTTCTGCGGCGGCATTGGCGAGAACTCCAGGCAGGTCCGCGCCCGCATCTGCGAGAGGCTCGGCTGGATGGGGATCGAGATCGACCACGCGAAGAACGCGGGCAATGACAGGGTCATCTCGTCGGACCTCGCCCGCACCTCGGTGCTGGTGATCCCGACCAATGAGGAACTGGTGATCGCCCGTGCTGCCCGTGCGGCGGTGGGCCTGACAAAGGAAGCGGCATGAAAGGTGCGTTGAAACCGGCGGCTGCGGCCGAGATGATCCCCGAAGGCGCCAGCCTGATGATCGGCGGCTTCATGGCCGTCGGCTCGCCTGAACGCATGATCGACGCCATCGTCGCCCGCGGCGTGGGCCGGCTCACCATCATCGCCAATGACACCGCCATGCCTGGCCGCGGCATCGGCAAGCTGGTCAGCGCCGGGCTCGTGCGCCACATCATCGCCAGCCATATCGGGCTCAACCCCGAGACGCAGGCCAAGATGATCTCAGGCGAGATTACGTGTGAGCTGGTGCCGCAAGGCACGCTGATCGAGCGCATCCGCGCCGGCGGCATGGGCCTTGGCGGCATACTGACGCCGACGGGCCTTGGCACCGAGGTCGAGGAGGGCAAGCAGGTGGTCACGGTCGAGGGCAAACGCTTCCTCATCGAAACCCCGCTCAAGGCCGATTTCGCGCTGATCGGCGCCTGGCAGGCCGATTATGTCGGCAATCTCAGCTACATGCTGACCGCGCATAACTTCAATCCGATCATCGCGCTGGCAGGCCGCACCGTGATCGCCGAGGCCGACAGCATCGTGCCGGTGGGGGTGATCCCGCCCGATGCGGTCAAGACGCCGGGCGTTCTCGTCGATCATCTGCTGATCCGCGCAAGCTGAGGAGGGCCGACATGGACGCCAAGGAACTCATCGCCCGCCGCGTCGCGCGGGAAGTCCGGCCGGGCTCGCTGGTCAATCTCGGGATCGGGCTGCCCTCGATGGTGGCGAATTTCGTCCCCGCCGGGCTCGGCGTGTTCTTCCAGGCCGAGAACGGGGTGATCGGCCTCGGCGCCCGCCCGCCCGAAGGCATGGAGGACCGCCACCTGACCGATGCCGGCGGCGGCTTCGTCACCGCCGTGCCGGGGGCTGCATCCATCGACAGCGCCATGAGCTTTGGGCTGATCCGCGGCGGCCATCTCGACATGACCGTGCTTGGCGGGTTGCAGGTCGATGAGGCCGGGCATCTGGCGAACTGGAAGGTGCCGGGCAAGATGGTGCCGGGCATGGGCGGCGCGATGGACCTTGTGACCGGCGCCGCGCGGGTGATCGTCGCCATGCAGCATGCCGCCAAGGGCCAGTCCAAGATCGTGCCGAAGCTGACCCTGCCGCTGACCGCGCTGCGCCGGGTGGACCTGATCGTGACCGACCTCGCGGTAATCGAGCCGACCGATGCCGGGCTCGTGCTGCGCGAACATGCGCCGGGGGTCAGCCTGGACGACATCATCGCCGCCACCGAAGCCACGCTGATCATCCAGGGCGACGTGCCCGAGATGATGCTGATCTGACGCCCTGCGACGCTCGGCGTCCTTGACGGAAAGGGGAAGCCGGGCGTCAATTGCCTCAGCCCGCGACGCGTTTGCAGGCGACCCGCAGTGGAGGCGGGTGACGAGGGAGGAGGAGACATTGGATGGAACGGTTCGAAGCCGAAGACGGCACCCGTCTGGCCTATCGTGACGAAGGCGCGGGTCTGCCGCTTCTGGCGCTGGCGGGCCTGACCCGCGATGGCCGAGATTTCGACTATCTCGCGCGCTACCTTCCGGATGGCATCCGCCTGATCCGGCTCGACAGCCGCGGCCGCGGCCGGTCGGACTGGGCCCCGCCCGAAACCTATTCGGTCGCGCAAGAGGCCAAGGACGCACTGGCGCTGCTGGACCATCTGGGCATCGCGCGCGCGGCCGTCATCGGCTCGTCGCGCGGCGGCCTGCTGGGGCTGGTCATCGCCGCCACCGCCCGGCCCCGCCTGCTGGGGCTGTGCATGAACGATGTCGGCCCGGTGGTGGAGCGGGACGGGCTGGTGCGCATCGGCAGCTATATCGGCGTCGAACCCACGGTCCCGACGCTGGAAGAGGTCGCCGACCGCACCCAGGCCGCGATGCCCGGCTTCGACCGGGTGCCACCCCTGCGCTGGCAGGAAGAAACCGTACGCCACTATGTCCAGCTCGATGGCCATGTGGGGCTGACCTATGACCCGGCCCTGCGCACGTCCTTCGAGGCCGCGATGGCTCAGCCGCTGCCAGAGCTCTGGCCGCTGTTCGATGCCTGCGCGGGCCTGCCGCTGGCGCTGATCCGAGGCGAGGCCTCGGACGTGCTTGCCCGTGCCACCGCCGCCGAAATGCGCCGCCGCCGCCCCGACATGCTGTTTGCCGAGGTGCCCTGGCGCGGGCATATCCCCTTCCTCGACGAACCCGCGGCGATCTCGGTCATCGTACAATGGCTGGCGCGGGTGCAGGACTTCGACGCGGCCGCCGCCCCGGCACCGCTGGCAGTGGCGCCCGGCTAGCCTACTCCGGCATCGCCCCGCAGAACCCGCCCGAGGCGGCGGCGCCCGAGCCAAGCGCCAGAAGCGGCGGCGCCTTGTAGGGGTTGAGGTCGGCGGTGGCGCTGTCGAACAGGATCAGCAGCCCCAGAAACGCAATCGCCAGCGATGCGGTGAACCGGCGGGTCATGGGCGCGGCTCCAGGCCCAGGATCGGCCGCAGCCGCACGCCGACACAGGCCCCGGCGAAGGCCATCGCGAACCAGACCCAGCCATGCAGGCTGCCGGTGGAAATGCCGCTGAAGAACGCGCCGACGTTGCAGCCGAACGCCAGCCGCGCCGAGTATCCCAGCAGCAGCCCCGCCACGATGGTCGCCGCCCAGGCCCGCGCCGGCAGCTTCGGCAAGGGCTGCGACAGCCCGCCCCGCCGCCAGCAGGCCACAAGGAAGGCCCCGGTGATGATGCCGATATTGGTCAGCGACGTCACGTCGGTCAGCACGCTCGCCTCCAGCCGCCCGGCATTCCCCGGCGCGGCCCAGAAGGCTGATCCCGACAGGTCAGCCCCCAAGGCGACCGCCCCCTTCGCGCCCCACAGGCCCAGCCCATAGACCACCCCCCAGGGCTGCCCGGCGACCACGAGGTTGCCAATCGCCAGCGCCGCCAGCAGCAGCGCCGCAATCACCAGCCGCCGCGGCACATGCCGCGTGCCCGGCGCCGCCAGCATCAGCAGCAGCCCCGCCACCGCCGCCAGCAGCACCAGCGTCACCGCAAGGCCGGATGTGCCGGTCAGCGTCAGGATCGGCAGCGCGCCAAGGTCGGTCCACCAGATCAGGCCATAGGCGCCCAGAAAGCTGCCGATGGCAAAGAACGGCAGCGCCAGCAGGCTGACCGGATTGCCGCTGCCGGCATTGACCAGCGTGCCCGACCCGCAGCCCAGAACCACCTGCATCGCCGCGCCAAAGACGAACGCCCCGCCCGCCATCGCCCAGCCGATCGGGGCGGCCGCGCCCACAACCTCGCCCGACGCCCCGCTCAGCAGCGGAAACGCCACCAGCGCCACGACAGCAATCGCCAGCAACTGCGCCAGAATCCCCGACGGATCGCGCCGCAGGATCATCGCCCGCCAAGGCCCCGCAAAACCGAAGCGCAGCCCCTCCAGCACCAGCCCGAAGCCAAGCCCGATGGCCAGCAGCAGCCCATAGCGGGCCCCCGCCAGCAGCGCCACGGCCAGCACCAGCCCCAGCGCGGCCAGCACGATCAGCCCGCGCCGCGCGCCCCAGCTGCCCGAAGGCTCTGCCACCGCAACAGTCATCAGTTGCCCCGCAGCTGGTTCAGCAGGTTGCGCACCAGGCCGGGGGTGTTCTCCATGTCCTGTCCGGTCTGCGACCAGCCGACCATCGACTCCGGGTACAGCTTCACATCCTCGACCCCCGCCAGTTCCGACAGCGCGAACCACTCGGTCGCCGCCCAATGCCCGGTGTTGCAGAAGGCCACGACCCCCTCATCGCGCCCGATCCCCAGCCGCGCCAGCACCTCATTCGCCGCAGGCGCGTTCATCACCTCCACGCCGCCGTCGAACCACACGCTATGCGCCAGGTTCTCGGCCCCCGGCAGCGTGCCGGGCCGAGACATCGCGGCATGGGCCTGCCGCCCCTCGAAGAAGCCTGCGGGGCGCGCATCGACCAGCCGCGCCTGCCGCTCGCCATTCACGATGGCGCTGACGTCATCGGTGGTCGCCAGCCAGCGGTCCGAAAAGGCGATGTCGATGTCCGACGGCGTGGGCACCGTCGCCTTCGTCTCCAGCGGCAGCCCCGCGGCGCCCCAGGCCGCCATCCCGCCATTCAGGATCGCCAGCTGGCTCACGCCCGAGGATTTCAGCGTCCAGTAAACCCGCGCCGCGGCCCCGAAATCGCTGTCATCCTTGCCCTGATGCACCACAACCACCGGCCGCTCCAGCGTCACGCCCAGTTCTTGCAGCGTGGCCTCCAGCTGATCCTCCGGCACCAGCGCGCCCGGATTCTCCGCCGGCCCGCGGAAACGCTCATAGGGGGCCGACACCGCGCCCGCGATATGGCCCTGGTCATAGGCCGCGCCGCGGATATCGAGCACCAGCGGCGCCTCCTCGCCCGCAGCCAGGGTCTGCACCTCGGCGGCTGACACCAGCGGGCCGAAACCGGCCTCCGTCTGGGCCATCGCGGTGGTAGAGAGCCCCAAGGCAAGCACGGCGGAAACTGCAAAAGTCTTCATCGGAGAACCCTTTCCTGTTGCCGCAGATGTCGGCCTTCCGCGCCTGCGAGGCAAGGGCGGGGCCCAGCCAAAGCCGCGCCCGGGGGCGAACGGCGTTCCGGGCGGCACAGCCGCGCCAAACCGCCGCCCCGCCCGGCAAGACCCGCCGCGAACATTCGCATCCTTGCATACTCCCCGACAGAACAGCGGTCTTATTTGCACGGGGCGGTCCCGGAAGGGCGCCCCTCGCCTTACATCGCCACCGCCACAGCCTCGGCCATCCGCACCGTCGGGCGGCCCAGCAGGCGGGCCAGCGTGCCACTCTCGTCTTCCAGCCAGCCCCCGGCCGCCTTCACGTCCACATCGACCAGCACCGCGGCAAAGCCCGCCGGCAGGCCAAAGCTCTCCAGCAGCCCCTGATAGACCTCGGGCGGCAGGTCGTTATAGGGCAGCGCCTTGCCGGTCTGGCGCGACACCTCCGCCGCCAGATCCGCCAGCGGGAAGCCCTCATCCCCCGCCAGCTCCAGCACCCCTACGCGCCCCGCATCGGCGGCCACGACCGCCAGCGCCTCGGCATAATCGCGCCGCGCCGCGGGCGTGAACCGCGCCGTCCCCGCCGCGCCGATCAGCGCGCCCGCCGCAATCGCCCCGCACAGATTGGCGGTCCAGTTCTCGGTATACCAGCCGTTGCGCAAGATCGCCGCCGGCAGGCCCGAGGCGGCGATCACCGCCTCCGTCTCGCGGTGATCCGCCGCGATCAGCATCGGCGAGCGGTCCGCCTTCAGGATCGAAGTATAGACGATCCGCCCCACCCCCGCCGCCGTTGCCGCTTCGATGACGTTGCGGTGCTGCCCGACCCGGTCGTTGAAATCGTTCGAGGAAATCAGCACCAGCGTCTGCACCCCCGCCAGCGCCGCGCCCATCGTCTCGGGTTGCGTGTAGTCGAAGGCGCGGGCGGCCACGCCCAGATCGGCCACCTTGGCAGGATCGCGCGCCAGCGCCACGATGCCGGCAGGATCGGTCAGGGTCTTCAGATGGGCAATGGCAAGCCGGCCAAGCTGGCCGCTGGCACCGGTGATGGCGATGGTCGTGGGGGTCATTGGGGGGTCTCCTTCATGTTGACAGACCCCAGATAGCGGCATACGTACGAAAGGGAAGTACCAACATTTTTGTTAGTGCAAACCGAGGCCCCGCCATGCACCTGCCCGACGTGATGAACGAGAATTGCCCCTCGCGCCGGGTGCTGAACCACGTCACCAGCCGCTGGGGCGTGCTGATCCTGATCGCGCTGCAAGGCGGCACATTGCGGTTCAGCGCCCTGCGCCGGCGCATCGGCGGCGTGTCAGAGCGGATGCTGGCCCAGTCCCTGCGCCTGCTGGAAGAGGACGGCATGGTCCGCCGCACCGCGCATCCGGTGGTGCCGCCGCATGTGGAATATGACCTGACGCTGCTGGGGGAGGAGGTTGCCGCACGCGTGAAGGCGCTGGCCGACTGCCTCGAAGGCAACCTCGCCCGCATCCCCTCGGTGCAGGCGGGTGATGCTGGCGACCCCGGGAGGACTTGAACCCCCAACCCCAGACTTAGAAGGTCCGTGCTCTATCCAGTTGAGCTACGGGGCCACTCCGCGCCTTTTGCGGCATCTGCGCCCGCGGATCAAGGGGCGGGAGAGGTGGCGGCAGCTCAATGCAAGCCCCACCCTTCACCCTAACCGTGGCGAAGGCCATCGCCTTCGCCACGCACCGCCGTATCCACCCGCACCGGACGGGCCCCCAAAGGGCCCGGCCAGCGCCCGCCCCGCCCTTGGCGGGCGCTTCTCGCCCACCAGGTCGGGCGCTGGCCTCACACGGTCTTTCGTTGCCATTGGCTCCAATCGATACGCCCCGCACGGGCGGGGCGAGGCAGTGCCTCGCCTTTTTCCGCCCGACCAAACGCCTCACAACATGCGAACCGCCCGCCCTACACCCCCCGCGTCATGAACACGCTGTTCGGGTCCAGCCCATACCCCTCGAACGGCGCACATTCCACAAACCCCGCCCGCGCATACAGCATCCGCGCCGCCGCAAAGCTCGGCTGGCTCCCGGTCTCGAGGCTCAGCCGCGTCACCCCCGCCGCCATCGCCTCCGCCACCAGATGCTCCAGCAGCCGCCGCGCCAGCCCGCGCCCGCGCAGCTCCTCCAGCACATGCATCGACTTGATCTCGGCATGGGAGGCGTCCGACAGCCGCTTGAACGCCCCCATCCCCACCGCAGCCCCATCCTCCCGCATCACGAAAAACGCGATCCCGGGCGCGTCCAGCGCCGAGGCATCCATCATATGGATGCTCTCCGGCGGCGTATCCGCATGCATCGCCTCGCTATGCCGCCGCATCAGCAGCGCCAGATCCGGCCCAAGCGGGCTCTCGCGGGTGAGGGTAATCGAGTCGGTCGGGCTGGTCTGGTCGGTCATCGTCGCCACGCTGGAGGGGGAGTGCTGGGGCCTTGGTGCCAGAAGCGCGGGGCGGGGGGAAGGTGCGATTCATGGACACAATGCAGAGAACGCTTGAGTTGCAAAGTGCGGAGCTTCCAAGGTGAAGCAGAGGCTAGACCTTCAGTCAGAAAAGCGACTAAGAACCGTTTTCGTTGTTTCCGCCACAGCCTTACCGCACTTGAACGCCTCAACGTGTGGCAGGACTTATTCAACGCTTGACGACCATCTGAAACTCCACATCCTTCTTCCCAATTTCAAAATACCTGTGCAGCATCTTCATGGCCAGGAATTGAGAGAAAGCCGTGTCGTCAAACGGATAGACCTCCCTTGATACTGAACTATCCGAAAATGATACCGCAACCCTTGCTGATCCATGAATTACCTGACCTCTGAGGTCATAGAGCTTCCGAAATCTGGCTATAGTGTTAGAACCGTTCAGTTCTGGCAAAAGCGCTAACAGTCTAGTTTCTACTAACTTTCGCGAACCTCTATCCTTCTCTCCAACCAGCGCCTCAATTGCTGCAAGAGCCCAAACCAATGCGGATAACGGGCTAGCCGACCTGTTCGAAAGAGAATGAGTAAGGAACGAGAACGACCTGCCAAACTGACTTGTTGGCTCTCGAAGCAGTTCGTCTCTCATCGATTGAACGAAGTTGAAGAATTTGAGGTTGCTCACGTCATTACACTTCATTGGCACACGCATCTCGTCTCGCCCTATAGCTTTCGCAAGAAAACCGTTGCCCACAGATTCTCTACCAAATTGAAAGAATCTAATCTGGCCTACAGGAAAGCAAAGCGGTGACGAAACATTGATTGATGCGAGCAACAGCATGACCGTATATTGAAAATCCCTGACAAGAATTCCAGCCCACACGGTGCCTACGAGCCCCTGAGAGGATCTACCCGCATGCCGCATTTCTTTCAACCTAGGCTCCGAAGTATAAGTCTTTTCCAAATACTCAGCGACAAGTCTCCGGTTCAGTTGAAGTACAAACTTTATACCTCCCGCAAGTTCTAGACTGGGAGTACTTTGCTTGAAAAATGGCGGCTGAGTAATTTCGCTCTGTGTGATGTGATGGATGTCGATTTGCCATGGACTATCGGGTAACAGCATCACTTGATCTTTAAGCTCGTCGAAGGGGAAATTGATGGCACGATGATGTGCGCCAAGTTGCTTTGGCGGAAAAATCCAGATTTCTAGCGTCTTGTGCCACAACATTCTGTACAACCCTTGCATGTGTAAGCACCACCTTCGCGCCCCCCCCCGGTGCAGTGGCAACACACAAGTCCTATGCCTGCCTTGTTCGGGCATCGCATGTTCAAAGAGCAGGGTGAACCGCCGCCCCCCCCGTAAGCCAAAGCGGCCAGCGGAAGTAAAAGACGCCATGCGAGAGCGGGTCAAGTAGGCATGTCGCACTTTTGGGACACACCTGATTTCGCCTCTGAAAAGCGAAACAATGGTGGAGCAGATCGGGATCGAACCGACGACCTCGTCATTGCGAACGACGCGCTCTCCCAACTGAGCTACTGCCCCCACGGGCCGGGTATGTGCCCCTTCGGCGCCCCCTTGTCAAGCGCGCCGCCGGGCCTTGCCGGTGTTTTTCGTCAGCCCGCCACCTTGCCCCGGACAAAGGCCACGATGTCGGCCGCCGGCCGCGCTCCGGCCAGCCGTGCAACCTCACGGCCCCGGTGGAACAGGATCAGCGCCGGGATGCCGCGGATGGCGTAGCGCCCCGAGGCAGCGGGATGCGCCTCGGTGTCGATCTTGGCCAGCCGCACGCCCGGCGCCAGCGCCTGCGCGGCCTTGGCGAACTCGGGGGCCATCTGCCGGCAGGGCCCGCACCAGGGCGCCCAGAAATCCACCAGCAGCGGCAGATCGTCGCCCGCCGCCTTGCGCAGGGTCTCGGGGTCCAGCTCCGCCACCTTGCCGCTCACCAGCGCCGCGCCGCAGATGCCGCATTTGGGGCCTGCGCCGACGCGCTCCGCCGGCACGCGGTTCGCCTGCCCACAGGCAGCACAGGTCAGCTTCAGGGCTCCGGTCATCGCCGCTCTCCACCAGATATTCGCATTGTTGCATATATCGGCATCGCCGGGCGGCGGCACAAGAGCGCCGGAACAGCCGCCGGGGCGCGATGCCCCGGCCGCGCGCTTACTTCTTCTTCGCCGCCGCTGCGGCCGCCGAGAACATCGGCGGCTTGCCGGTCGAGTCGAGGACGATCGCCGTCTTCGGCTTCTCCTTCTTCGGCTTCTTCACTTCCTTGTTGCTCTTCTGGTTGTTGCCCTTGGCCATCGCTTGTCCTTTCGACATGTCCTGCCGGGGCGGGCCGCGGAATGTCCGCAGCGCGCCCCCATTGCCCATGTGCTACCCCTGCCCGGCCCGCCGCACAAGCCGCTTGCGCGCCCCTCACGGGGCCGTCAGCGCCGCAGTTCCCGACAGATTCAGTTTACATATGACATATGTATAGGTTCTGTACGGTTTCCACACGCGGCCGGGGCTACTCCGCCGCCTCGGCATAGCTCTCCACCGGCGGGCAGGTGCAGGTCAGGTTGCGGTCGCCCCAGACGTTGTCCACACGGCCCACCGGCGGCCAGTACTTGTCCACCCGGAAGCTGGCGGGCGGGAAACAGCCCTGCTCGCGGCTATAGGGACGGTCCCAATCGGCCACGAGGTCCTCGACGGTGTGAGGGGCGTGCTTCAAGGGGTTGTTATCCTTGGAAATTCGCCCCTCCGCCACATCCGCGATCTCGGCCCTTATCGCCAGCATCGCGGTGATGAAACGGTCGAGCTCCGCCTTGGTCTCGCTCTCCGTCGGCTCCACCATCAGCGTGCCGGCGACAGGCCAGCTCATCGTCGGCGCGTGAAAACCGTTGTCGATCAAGCGCTTGGCGATATCGTCAACGGTGATTCCCACCTCGGCAAAGGCCCGCGGGTCCAGAATGCACTCATGCGCTACCCGCCCCCGGTTGCCCATGAACAGCACCGGGAAAGCCCCCTTCAGCCGCGCCGCGATGTAGTTGGCATTCAGGATCGCCACCTTGGTCGCCTGCGTCAGGCCCGCCCCGCCCATCATCAGGCAATAGGCCCATGAAATCAGCAGGATAGAGGCTGACCCATACGGCGCCGCGCTCACCGGCCCCTCGGCGCCGCCGGTCTCGGGATGCCCCGGCAGATAGGGCGAAAGGTGGGATTTTACCCCAATCGGCCCCATCCCCGGCCCGCCGCCGCCATGCGGAATGGCGAAGGTCTTGTGCAGGTTCAGGTGGCTGACATCGCCGCCGATGCTGCCCGGTTTCACCAGCCCGACCATGGCATTCATGTTCGCGCCGTCGATATAGACCTGCCCGCCGAAGTCATGGGTGATCTGGCACACTTCGCGGACCGTCTCCTCGAACACACCATGGGTAGAGGGATAGGTGATCATGCAGGCCGCCAAACGGCTCCCCGCCGCCTCGGCCTTGGCCCGGAAATCCTCCAGATCGATGTCGCCATTGGGGGCGGATTTCACCACCACCACCTTCATCCCCGCCATCTGCGCCGAAGCCGGGTTGGTGCCATGCGCCGACACCGGGATCAGGCAGATGTCGCGGACGTCCCCCTGCGCCCGGTGAAAGGCGGCGATGGTCAGCAGCCCCGCATATTCCCCCTGCGCGCCAGAGTTCGGCTGCATCGAGAACGCGTCGTAACCCGTTATCTGGCAAAGCTTTTCCGAAAGATCCTCGATCACCTCGGCATAGCCCGCCGCCTGATGCGCCGGCGCGAACGGATGCAGCGATCCGAATTCCGGCCAGGTGACCGGCATCATCTCCGCCGCCGCGTTCAGCTTCATGGTGCAGGATCCCAGCGGGATCATCGCCCGGTCCAGCGCCAGATCCCGGTCCGACAGCCGCCGCATGTAGCGCATCATCTCGCTCTCGGCACGGTTCATGTGGAACACCGGATGGGTCAGATAGTCCGACTGCCGCAGCAGTGCCTCGGGCACTCCCGGCTGCGTGGCCATCGTCGCCGGTTCGCTGATGCCAAAGGCATCCAGCAGCCGCGCGATCACCCCGTCATCGGTGGTCTCGTCGAGCGTGATGCCGACCCGGTCGCGCCCGACCTTGCGCAGGTTGATCCCCCGCTGTTCGGCCGCCGCAAGGATGCCCGCCTGCCCGACGCCGACCTCTACCGTGATCGTGTCGAAGAAGGCCGCCGGTTGCACTTTTGCGCCTTCCTTGCGCAAGACATCAGCCAGACCGACGGTCCTCAAATGCAGTTTTTCTGCAATTGCCCGCAAACCCCGCGGCCCGTGGAACACCGCATAGAAGCTCGCCATCACCGCCAGCAGCGCCTGCGCGGTGCAGACGTTCGACGTCGCCTTCTCGCGGCGGATGTGCTGCTCGCGGGTCTGCAGCGCGAGGCGATAGGCCTTGTTGCCCTTGGCGTCGATGGAGACACCGACGATCCGCCCAGGCATGTTGCGCTTGAATGCATCGCGGCAGGAGAAGAACGCCGCATGCGGCCCGCCAAAGCCCATTGGCACGCCGAACCGCTGCGAGGAGCCGACGGCAATATCCGCCCCCATCGCGCCCGGCTCCTTGAGCAGGCACAGCGCCAGCAGGTCGGTTGCGACCACGGCGATGGCTCCGGCGGCGTGCAGCGCCTCGATCTCGGGCGTGAAATCACGGACCTCGCCATAGGTGCCGGGATACTGGAAGATCGCTCCGAAAACCCTTGATACGTCTAAAGAATCCGCCGGCCCCACCAGCACCTCGATCCCCAGCGGCTGCGCCCGGGTCCGGATCACCGCGATGGTCTGCGGATGGCAGGCTTCGTCGACGAAGAACGCCCGCGCCTTCGACTTCGCCACCCGCTCGGCCATCGCCATCGCCTCGGCCGCCGCCGTCGCCTCGTCCAGCAGGCTGGCATTGGCGATGGGCAGGCCGGTCAGGTCCGCTACCATGGTCTGGTAGTTCAGCAGCGCCTCGAGCCGTCCTTGGGCAATCTCGGGCTGGTAGGGGGTGTAAGCCGTGTACCAGGCAGGATTTTCCAGGATATTGCGCTGGATCACCGGCGGGGTGACGGTGCCGTGATAGCCCTGCCCGATCAGGCTGGCCATCACCCGGTTCTTTGCAGCAACGCCCCGCATTTTCGCCAGCAGCTCATGCTCGGCCAGCGGCGCCCAGTCGAGATCGGTGCCCTGGCGGATGCTGCCGGGCACGGTTTCGGCGATCAGCGCGTCCAGATCGGGCGCGCCGACGGCCTGCAGCATCAGCCGCATCTCCTCGGGCGAGGGGCCGATATGGCGGCGGTTGGCAAAGTCGTAGGGGTCGTAGTCCGTCGGGGTCCAGGTCATGATTTTCCTCAGCCGATCAGGGCTTTGTAGGCAGCCTCATCCATGAAGCCGTCCAGCGCCGACAGGTCCGCGACCTTCATCTTGAAGAACCAGCCCTTCCCCAGCGGGTCTTCGTTGACCAGCGCCGGGGTATCGGCCAGCGCGTCATTGACCGCGACGATCTCGCCATCCAGCGGCGCGAGGATGTCGGAGGCGGCCTTGACGCTCTCGATCACCACCACCTCATCTCCGGTGCTGACGCTGCGGCCGGCCTCGGGCAGGTCCACGAACACCACATCGCCCAGTTGCTCCGAGGCGTGTTCGGTGATGCCGACGATGACCAGATCGCCCTCGACGCGCAGCCATTCGTGATCTTCGGTGAATTTCATCTCATGTAATCCTTGACTTAGCGTTTGAAGGTGGCGGGACGGAAGGGCATGGGCACGATGCGCGCGGGCAGGCGTTTGCCGCGCACATCGCCATAGACGGTGGAGCCTTCGGGCAGGTCGGGCGGCAGGTAGGCCATGGCCATCGGTGCCTCGATGCTGGGCCCGAAGCCGCCCGAGGTGACGCGGCCGATAGGCGCGCCGCCCTCATCGGATGCGTAGATCTCGACGCCCTCGCGCATCGGCGCACGGCCCTCGGGGCGCAGGCCGCGTCGTTTGCGGGGCGTGCCTTCGGCCAGCTCGCGCAGGATGCGCTCGGCCCCCGGGAAGCCGCCGGAGCGGGCCCCGCCGCTGCGGCGGATCTTCTGGATCGCCCAGGCAAGGCCGGCCTCCACCGGCGTAGTTTCCTCATCGATATCATGGCCATAGAGGCACAGCCCCGCCTCCAGCCGCAGGCTGTCGCGGGCGCCAAGGCCGATGGGGGCAACCTCGGGCATCTCCAGCAGGCGTTCGGCCAGGGCCTCGGCAAACGCGTCCGGCACCGAGATCTCGAACCCGTCCTCGCCAGTATAGCCGGAGCGGGAGATCCACAGCTCCACCCCCTGCCACAGCCGGATGCCGACATCCATGAAGGCAAACTCGGGCGCATCGGGTACCAGCCGGGCCAAAGCCGCCTCGGCCTCGGGCCCTTGCAGCGCGATCAGCCCGCGGCCCGGCACCTCGGCCACGTCGCAATAATCCGGCAGGCCAGCCCGCAGGGCCGCCAGATCCTCCGCCTTGCGGGAGGCATTGACGACGATGAAGAAGTGATCGCCGCGATTGGCGATCATCAGGTCGTCGATGATCCCGCCCGCGTCATTGGTCAGGAAACCATAGCGCTGCCGTCCCTCGGCCAGCCCCGCCAGATCGACCGGCACCAGCCGTTCCAGCGCCAGCGCCGCATCGGCCTGCTTGCCGCTGATGGCGGTGACCAGCACCTGCCCCATATGGCCGACGTCGAACAGGCCCGCGGCGCTGCGGGTGTGCAGATGCTCCTTGAGCACGCCCCCGGGATATTGCACCGGCATGTCATAGCCGGCAAACGGCACCATTTTCGCGCCAAGCCGCAGATGCAGGGCGTGAAGTGCCGTACGGTTCAGGTCGGCCATTGCCGCCCTCCTTGCCTTTGGCCGGGGAAACGCCCTGGCATCGCCCGACGGAATCCTCCCGTCGTTCCGATGCCCCCTCTGTCCTTGCGCCTGAGATCGTTATCCCTTCGGCGGGCGCGGGGTTGCCCTCGCGCCACTCTCCAGAGTCCTTGTGCCAGAACGGTCCCTTGCGCCTGAGAGTTTACCGGGGCGGTTGCTCCTTCGGCACCGGAGTGCCCCTTGCGGGGTGCCCCGGATTCTCCCGATCCTGACCCTTCCCGGATACAAGACCGCCCGAGGTTCTGGCAAGTGAAATGCTGGGAAGCGACGCTTTGCCCTCACAAAGCGCCGCTTGCGGACGCGAGGTGACCGGCAATCAGGCGCCGAGGAAACCTTCCAGCACGTTCACCGTGTTGATCCCCACCGCCTCGATCGCATAGCCGCCCTCCATGCAGAACACGGTCGGCAGGCCGAGCGTCTCGATCCGGCGGCCGGCATCGGCGAAGTCGGGACTGTCCAGCTTGAAGAAGCTGATCGGGTCGTCCTTGTAGGCATCGACCCCCAGCGAGACCACCAGCGCCTCGGCCCCCCAGGCGCGGATGCGGGCGATGGCATCGTCCAGCGCCTCGGACCAGCGGTCATAGCCGGTTCCGGGCGGCAAGGGGTAGTTGGCCGTGGTCCCCTCGCCCGCGCCCGTGCCGGTCTCATCCCCGAAGCCGAGGAAGTAGGGAAAGGCATCCTCGGGCGCGCCGTGGACAGAGGCGAAGAACACGTCGCCGCGGCCGTAGAAGATGTCCTGCGTGCCGTTGCCGTGGTGGAAGTCGATGTCCAGCACCGCAACCCGGCCCGCGCCCTGATCGCGGAACATCTGGGCGGTCACGGCCGCGTTGTTCAGGAAGCAATAGCCGCCATACATGTCTGCCGTCGCATGGTGCCCCGGCGGGCGGCAGAGCGCGAAGGCCGCCCGCGCGCCACCCGCCACATGGCGCTGCGCCGCCTGCGCCGAGGCCATCGAGGACAGCGCCGCGGCCCAGGTGCCGCCGGTGATCGCGGTTTCCCGCGCAAGGCAATAGTAACCCGCCAGCCCGTCGATATTGCGGGGCGGGCGCGCCATCTGCATCCGCCGCGCCGGGATCGCCGCCGGGATCACCTCGCCCGCGCAGCCCGCGGCCTTCCACTGGTCCCAGGCGGTTTCAAGGAAGCCAAGGAAGCCCGGGTCCATCATGCCTCGCACGGGGCCCATGTCACAGGGGCCGGGATCGGCGATGTCGCGCAGGCCCTGCTGCTTCAGCCGCTGATAGACATATTCCGCCCGGCTTGGCCGCTCATAGGGGGTGACGAACTGGCCGCCGCTCAGCTCGGCCTGCGGGAAATGCAGGCGGTGATCCTCGCTGAAAAACACTTTCATGGTCGGTCTCTCCTGTGATCGTGCCGCTCGCAGGGCGGGAAGGGTTGTATCAGGGCAGCAGCCCGCGCTGGCGCAGGTCTGTCAGGATCTCGTCGCGGTGCTTTCCCCGCGCGGGGCGCGGCGCGATGGCCGCGCGCTGGCCGTCGAAGCGGGGGGCGGGGGCGGGTTCCGGCTGGCCGTCGCGCTGTTGCCAGGTGCCGCGCGCGGCCATATGCGGATCAGCGGCGGCTTCATCGGGCGAGAGCACCGGAGCGACGCAGGCATCGTTGGCGCCGAAGAGCGTTTGCCAATGGGCGCGGGGATGGGCAGCGAAGATCGCCGCCAGCCGGGCGGTCTGGGCCGGCCATTGCGCGGGGTCGTGCTGCGCTTCCATCGCGGAGTCGCCCGCCAGCCCCAGCCCCTCCAGCAGCAGCGCGTAGAATTTCGGCTCCAGCGCCTGCACCGCGACGTGGCCGCCGTCGGCGGTAGGGTAGCTGCGCGACCAGTGCGGCCCGTCCAGCAGGCTGGCGCCGCGGGCAAAACCCTGCGCGCCGGGCGGGCGCAGCGACAGCAGCAGCGCCAGCATATGGGCCGAGCCGTCGACGATGGCGGCGTCGACCGTGGTGCCCTGCCCCGTGCCTCGCGCCCGCATCACCCCGGCAAGCAGCCCCACCGCCAGATACATCGCCCCGCCGCCGATATCGCCCACCAGCGTCGGCGGCGTCACCGGCGCATCCCCCGGCAGCCCCGCAAACCACAGCGCGCCGGATCGGGCGAGGTAATTGAGGTCATGCCCCGCCACCGGGGCCAGCGGGCCGGTCTGGCCCCAGCCGGTCATCCGGCCGTAAACTAGGCCCGGGTTCAGCGCGTGGCAGTCCTCCGGCCCCAGCCCCAGCCGTTCCATCACCCCCGGCCGCAGCCCCTCGATCAGCGCCTCGGCCGAGGTGACGAGCGCATGGGCAATGGCCAGATCGCCCGGTGCCTTGAGGTCGAGCACGATCGAGCGTTTGCCGCGGTCCAGCAGCCCCGGCGCATCCGGGCCGGGGCGGTGGATGGTGATGACTTCGGCCCCCAGATCGGCCAGCAGCATCGCAGCGAAGGGGCCCGGCCCCAGCCCCTCGAACTCGATGACGCGGAGACCTTCCAGCATCAGCCCCTCCAGCCCGGAAACAGCGCGCGGGCCTGATCGGCGGTGTAGCGGCCAAGGCGCACATCCTCGTCCACCGCCGCGGGATCGCGCAGCGCCGGATCGCCATAGCCGCCGCCCCCGGGGGTGCGCACCCGCACCCGGTCGCCGGGGCGCAAGGGAATGTCCTGCGCCTTGGACAGGTGTTCGGGCACCGTCACCACGCCGCCACGGATCACCTCCACCCGGTTCACCGCGCCGTCCTGCCCGCCAAGCGCGCCCTGCGGGCCGGTGCGGCCGTGGTCCATCACGAAGCTGGCCCGCGCCTCGCCGCGCAGGAGTTCGATTTCATAGTCGAGGCCGAAGCCGCCGCGATGCTGACCCGCGCCGCCAGAGCCGTCATGCAGCGCATAGCGGCGGTAGAGCACCGGGTAGGTCTGCTCCATGATCTCCACCGGCGGGGCCTTGGAGATGCCGATGGTGGAGCAGCCATTGGCCAGCCCGTCATGCCCGGCATTGCCGCCATAGCCGCCGCCCGAGATCTGGTACATCACATAGTCGCGGCCCTTGTCCGGGTCGTGCCCGCCGAGGCCGAAATTGCCCGAGGTGCCGGCGGGGGCGGCGGTGACAAGCTCCGGGATCCCCTGCACCAGCGCCGCGAACACCGCCTCGGCGATGCGCTGGCTGACCTCTGCCGCACAGCCCGAGACCGGACGGGGGTAATGGGCATCGAGGAAGGTGCCTTCGATGCCGGTAACCTCCAGCGGCTCGAACGCCCCCGCCGACATCGGCACATCGGGGAAGATGTGGCGCAGGGCGAGGTAGACCGAGGACAGCGTGGTGGCGCGGACCGAGTTCATCGGCCCGGCGCAGGGCAGCGACGATCCGGTGAAGTCGAAGGTCAGGATTTCGGCACCGGGCGCGCCGCTGCGGGTGACGGCCAGCGCGATGGTCAGGGGTTCGTTCACCACACCGTCGCTGTCGATGAAGGCGGTGGCGGTCAGGCGGCCCTGGGGGATCTGGGCGATGCTGGCGCGCATCTGCCGCGCGGCGAGGGTGCGGACCCGGGCAATCGCCTCGCGGACATCGGCATCCCCGTAACGGTCCAGGATCGCCGTCAGTCGCTCGGCCCCGACCAGCAGCGCCGAGGCCTGCGCCTTCACATCGCCGATGCGCTGGCCCGAGACACGGATGTTGGAGCAGATCACCTGCCACAGCTCGGGGTCCATCACGCCGCGCTTGAACAGCTTGACCGGCGGCAGGCGCAGCCCTTCCTGTTCCGCACTGGTGGCGCTGGCGCTGAAGCCGCCGGGCACCGCGCCCCCCGTATCGGGCCAGTGGCCGGTATTGGACAGCCAGCAGAAGATCTCGCCGCCCCTGTAGAAGGGCATGGCGAAGCGCACATCCATCAGGTGGGTGCCGCCGAGATAGGGATCGTTGACGATGTAGATGTCGCCGGGCTCCGGCGGCAGCGTCTCGCCGCTGGCGATGCGGGCGATCAGGTGGCGGGTGGAGAATTGCATGGTGCCGACGAAGACCGGCAGCCCGCGCGCGCCCTGCGCGATCAGCGCGCCGTCGCTGGCGTCATAGATCCCGTCGGAGCGGTCATCGGCTTCGGCGATCACCGGCGAGAAGGCGGCCCTGGAGAAGCTGAGGTCCATCTCGTCGCAGACCTGCTGCAGGCCCGCCTGGATGACGGCGAGGGTGACGGGGTCGAGGGTCATCGTGTTGCGTCCCTCGCCAGCGAAGCCGGGGGGCCGTCTGCCCCCCGGAGCCCCCCGAGGATATTTGGAAAAGGCAAACTGGGCATGTCAGGCGCCTCCTACCGTGACGATCAGGTTGCCGTCCGTGTCCATCCTCGCATGGTCGCCCGGGTCCAGTACCAGTGTCGTGTCCATCTGCTCGATGATCGCAGGGCCGGTCAGGTTCAGGTCCACCGGCAGGTGGTCGCGCCAGTAGACCGGGGTGTCGGTCCAGTCGTCGAACCACACCGGGCGGGTGCCGGTCTGCGCCTCGGCCAGGGTCGCGCGGCGGCCTGCAGGGTCGATCAGCGCGGCAAGGTCGATCTCGGGGCGGGCGCCGATCACGGAGGTGTTGAGGTTCACGAGGTTGGCGGGGATGCTGTCGAGATCGACGCGGAAGCGGGCGTGATAGGCGCGCTCGAAGGCGGCCTGAAGCTCGGCGCGGGTGGGCTGGCCATTCGGCAAGGGCACGCGCAGCAGATGGGTCTGGCCGACGAACTGCATGTCGACGCTGAATTCGGCGGTGATGCCTGTCAGGGCGATGCGCTCGGCGCCGATCAGGGCGCGGCCCTCGGCCTCTTGCGCGGCGAAGATGGCGTGGACGGCGGCCATGTCGGCACTGTCCAGCGGGCGGTTGAGGGTGCGCACGAAATCATGGCGCAGGTCGGCCACCACGCAGCCAAGCGCGTTGGTGATGCCGGGGCGGGCGGGCACCAGCACCTGCGGGATCGCCAGTTCCCGCGCCAGCGCGGCGGCGTGGAGCGGGCCGGCGCCGCCGAAGGCAAAGAGCGCGAAGTCCCGCGGGTCGGCGCCCATCGAGATCGAGACCATGCGGATCGCGCCGGCCATGTGCGTGTTGCCGAGCCGCAGCACAGCCATCGCCGCCGCCTCTGGCGTCAGGCCAAGCGGCGCGCCGATCTGGGCCGCGAAAGCCTCGCGCACCGTCGCGCGCAGTTCTCCGCCAAACCGCTCGGGCGGCAGCCGCCCCAGCAGCAGGTTGGCGTCGGAGATGGTGACCTGGGTGCCACCACGGCCATAGCAGATCGGCCCCGGGGTGCTGCCGGCGCTTTCGGGGCCGACGCGCAGCATCCCCGCCGCATCGACCCGGGCCAGCGAGCCGCCCCCGGCCCCGACGGTGCGCACATCGACCATCGGCACATGGATCGGCATCGCATATTCGATCTCGATCTCGTTCGACACTGGGGCGCGGCCGCCGCGGATCAGCGCCACATCGGTTGAGGTGCCGCCCATGTCATAGGTGACAAGGTTGGGCATCCCCGCCCGCCGCCCGGTATAGACCGCGGCCATCACGCCCGAGGCGGGGCCGGACATCACCGTCTTCACCGCCTCGCGCGCCACCAGCCGCGATGAGACCATGCCGCCGTTGCCGTTCATCACCAGCAGCTCGCGCGCATAGCCGCGGGCCTGCAGTTCGTGTTGCAGCCGGGCGATGTAGCGTTCCAGCAGCGGCTGCACCGCGGCGTTGACGGCGGCCGTGACCCCGCGCTCGTATTCGCGGCTTTCCGACAGCAGGCGGTGGCCGATGGTGATGTGGGTGTTGGGCCAGACCTCTGCCGCAATCTCCGCTGCCCGCAGTTCATGGGCGGGGTTGGCGTAGGAGTGCAGGAAGTGGATCACCAGCGCCTCGCAGCCCTTGGCCAGCAGGTCGGCGAGCGCGGCGCGCAGGGCGGGCTCGTCCAGCGGCGTCAGCACCCGGCCGCGCGCGTCCATCCGCTCCGGCACCTCGGCCCGCAGGTCGCGCGGGATGATCGGCACGAAGCGGCCGGTCATGCCATAGGGCTGCGGGCGGGTGCGGCGGCCAAGCTCCAGCACGTCGCGGAAGCCCTGCGTGGTCACGATGCCGGTGCGGGCCAGCTTGCGTTCCAGCACGGCATTGGTGGTGGTGGTGGTGCCATGCACGATCAGGTCCAGCCCCCCCAGATCCTGATCCGCTGCCGCAAAGGCCGCCAGCACGCCGAAGGCCTGATTGTCCAGCGTGGTCGGCACTTTGGCCAGGCGCACGGTGCCGGTGGCCGGATCGAAGATCACGAGGTCGGTGAAGGTGCCGCCGACATCGACACCGGCGACGAGGCCGCGGGGGGGATCCATCTCCATGCTCAGATCCCCACGTATTTCAGGAATTCGGGCGAATTATGCGTCATCCCCGCCGCCGGAACCACCTCGGCGACGCGGCCATGATCGACGAAGGCCACACGGTCCGCCACCGACAGCACCGCATCGACGCGCTGTTCCACCAGCACCGTTGCCACGCCCGTGGCCTTCAGTGCCACCACCGTCTCGCGGATCAGCGCGATCATCGAGGGTTGCAGCCCCTCGGTGGGCTCGTCCAGCAGCAGCACCTTGGGCTCGATGCACAGCGCCCGGGCGATGGCGAGCATCTGCTGCTCGCCGCCCGACAGGGTGCGCGAGACCTGGCCCATTCGTTCGCGGAGGCGTGGGAACAGGTCGAGCACCCGGTCCCGCGTGGCGGGACCGTGACGGCGGGTCATCAGCCCGATCTCGATATTCTCGGCCACCGTCAGATCGCCAAACAGGCGGCGGCCCTGCGGGACATAGCCGATCCCCAGCCGCGGCACCTCATGCGCGGGCAGGCCGCTGACGCGTGTGCCGTCCAGCGTGATCTCACCGGCATTGGCGGGCACCAGCCCCATGATCGCCTTCATCAGCGTGGATTTTCCGGCGCCGTTGCGGCCCATGACGCAGAGCACCTCGCCCGGCGCTGCCTGCAGGGTCAGCCCCCGCAGCACCGTCACCGCGCCGTAGCCGGCCTCGAGTTCGCGCACCTTCAGCATTCAGCCCCCCAGATAGGCGGTTTGCACCGCCGGGTTGGCGCGGATCTCGTCCGGCGTGCCGGTCGCCAGCACCTGCCCGAAGTTCAGCACGGTGATCCGCTGCGCAAGGTCCATCACCACATCCATGTTGTGCTCGATCAGCAGCACGGTCATCTCCGGCACCACGCCGCGCACCAGATCCTTGAAGGCGTCGATCTCGGAGTTCGCAAGGCCCTGTGTCGGCTCGTCGAGGATCAAGAGGCGCGGGCGCAGGGCGAGGCCCATAGCCACCTCCAGCAGGCGCTGATGACCATAGGACAGCTCTCCCGCCAGCATGTCGGCGCGGCTGGCGAGGCCGACGCGGTCGAGTGCGGCCATGGACTCGGCCGCAAGATTGCCCGCCCCCCGCGACTGGACGGCGAGCGCGATGTTGTCGAGCACGGTCAGCCGGGCATAGATCGCGGTGATCTGGAAGGTATAGGCGATGCCGGCACGGACGCGCTGGTGAGCCGGCATCTTCGTGATGTCCTGCCCGGCAAAGCGGATGCTGCCCGACTGCACCGGCACCCGGCCGCAAAGCAGGCTGACGAAGGTGGTCTTGCCGGCGCCATTGGGGCCGATCAGGGCGTGAATCTCTCCCTGCGCCAGATCGAAATCCACCCCATCGACGGCGCGGAGGCCGCCAAAATGGCGGGTCAGGGCGCGGGCTTCCAGCAAGGCTACGGCAGCCATTTCAGCCCCCTGTCCCGCAGCGCGCCCAGGATGCCCTTGGGCGCGAACAGCACCAGCACCAGCAGCGCAACGCCCACCACCAGCAGATGCGCGGTGGTGATGCCGCTGGCGAGGTCGATCAGGTAGAACATCAGCACCGCGCCGAGGAACGGCCCCAGCACGGTGCCCGCCCCGCCGAGGAGCACATACAGCAGCGGCAGGATCGAATACTGGATCGAGGCGAAGCTGGCCCCGACATAGCCGAACAGCAAGCCATAGGCCGCCCCGGCAGCCCCGGCATAGATGCCCGACACCACCAGTGCCGCCAGCTTGATGCGGAAGGGATCGTAGCCCAGCATCCGGCTGCGTTCCTCATTCTCGCGCATCGCCACCATGACGCGGCCGAAGGGAGAGCGGACCAGCGCCAGCTTGACCAGCAGCGCGGCAGCGAACAGGGCGAAGGCGGCGAAGTAGCGGATGATGTCTTGCGACAGGTCGAACCCCAGCAGCACCCGCGCGGCGCGGTCGATGACGATGCCTTCCTCGCCGCGGGTGTAGGGGGTGTAGTAGAGGATGGTCAGGTAGCCGGCCTGGGCGAACATCAGCGTGACGATCATGAAGGACACGCCCGCGGTGCGCAGCGCCAGCAGGCCCACGGCCAGCGCCATCGCCCCGCCCGCGGCGATGCCCGCGACCAGCGCCGCGCCCGCGCCCCAGCCGGCCAGCGCCACCAGCATCCCCATGCCGTAGAGCCCCGCCCCGAAGAACAGCGCGTGGCCGAGGCTGAGGAGGCCGGTGTAGCCGAAGGCGATGTTGAACCCCATCGCATAGACCGCCAGCACCATGATCCGGGCAAGGTTGCCGGCGTGATAGGCGGGCAGCACGAACTGCGCCGCCAGCAGCGCCGCCAGCACCCCCAGATGCAGGGCCCAGACCTTTGTCGCGGTGCCGGTCATGCCGCGCGCCTTCCCATCAGGCCCTGCGGGCGGAACACCAGCACCAGCGCAACGAACAGCGTGGCAAGGATCTTGGCCAGCGTCGGCGAGAAGAAGACCGAGATCACCCCATCCGACAGCCCGATCAGCAGCGCCGCGACCAGCGTGCCGCGCAAGGAGCCAAGGCCGCCGATGATCACCACGATGAAGGACAGCAGCAGCGGATCATGCC
The DNA here is from genome assembly GCF_009908165.1 of Frigidibacter albus. Lineage (GTDB taxonomy): Bacteria > Pseudomonadota > Alphaproteobacteria > Rhodobacterales > Rhodobacteraceae > Frigidibacter > Frigidibacter albus. Next base: position 380,132 of record NZ_JAAAUC010000003.1, on the reverse strand, counting down.
CCATCAGGTAATGCGCCTGCTGGATCGGCACGATCAGCACCGCCGCCACCGCCGCCAGCCCCGCGCCAAGCGCGAAGACCCCGGCATAGACCCGGTCGACATTGATGCCGAAGGCGCGGGCGGTTTCCCGGTCGATCTGGGTGGCGCGCATCACGAGGCCGATCTTCGTTCGGGCCAGCAGCAGCCAGACCCCCGCCAAGATCACAGCCGCCGCAGCGATCACCGCCAGCTTGTACCCCGAATAGCCGAACCACGGGAATTGCACCCGCAGGGTGAAGGGTGCCTCCACCGGGCGGGCATCGGGGCCATAAAGGCTCAGCGCCGCCTGTTGCAGGATATACAGCAGGCCGATGGTGGCGACGATGGTGGCGTCGGGGTCGTAGTTCAGCCGTTTCAGCACCAGCGTATCGGCCAGCGCGGCGACGCTTGCCACCAGCAGCGGGCACAGCACCAGCGCGGCGATGAAGCCCACCGCCGGCGGGCCGGGTATCCAGGTGGTCACGAACCAGGCGGCGACGGCGCCGAGCATGAAGAACTCGCCATGCGCGACGTTCACCACGCGCATCACGCCGAAGACCAGCGCGAGGCCGACGGCGGTCAGCGCCAGCACCGCCGACATAACTAGCCCCTCCATCAGACTCAGTAAGAGCGAAGGGCCTTTGTCCTGAAGGAACTCAAAGATCGTCGAAATTCTGAAGTCCTCCGTTGAAGGTCGACAAGTCCCGTGGAGCTCAGCGGCCGGCTGACGCGCAACAGTCGGATACCGCCCACGTCACCGCGGGCGGGAACCAAAGCTTACGCCTTAGAACGACATCGACGTGTAATCGGCCTCGTCGGGATACATCCCGTCTTCGGGCGATGTGGTATGCACCTTGACCAGCTTGCCGCCCTCGACCTTCGAGATGTATTGCAACCCGAACACCTGATGGGTCTTGCCGTTGAAGGTCTTCGCGCCCTGCGGATGCTCGATGCCATAGGGCATGTCGGTCATCGCCTCGATCGCCTCGACCAGCTTCTGCCGGTCCGCCGGGCCCTGATAGCCCGCCGCCTCCATCCCCGCCTTCAGGATGAACAGCGTCTCCCAGACCGAGAACATGTGGGCGTAGGTGGACACGTCCTTGGCATCGGCCAGCGAGGCGCCGGTGTCATCCACCCCGACCGCTGCGCGATAGGTCGCCTCATGCTCGCCAGCATCCTCTTGCAGGTAGCGGCAATGCCCTTCCCAGAAATGCGTGCCCTCCAGGAATTCCAGCCCCGGCGAGGCGATGTTCACCGCCTCCAGCGAGTCGATGAAGCCGAAGATCTGCGGGCGGTCGCCCGAGCCATAGAACTCGCCCAGTTCCTTGACGAAGGTCAGCACGGCGGGGCCGACCATGACGTGATAGATCACTTCGGTGTCGGACGGGATCCGCGGCAGGTAGCGGGTGAAGCTGGTCTCGGTCGGCGGGATGGCGATCTGCTCGATCACCTCGCCGCCCGCCGCCTGGATGGCCGGCACGAAGGCGTCGCGGTGGTCATGGCCGAAGGCATAGTCCGGGAAGATCATCGTGACCTTCTTGCCGAGCGTCGAGGAAATCCACGGCGCCATCGCCTGCACCTGCGACTTCACGTCGGTGATGCCGGGCTGCAGCGTCCAGCGGTTCATCTTGCCCGAGGCGACGTGGTGGCCTTCGGAGCACACCAGATAGGGCATCTTCAGCTCACCCGCCCGCGGTGCGGTGCCGACGACGACATGGCTGAACAGCGCGCCGAACACCGCGTCGCAATTCGACTGGCTGGCGAATTTCTCCATCACCTCGGCGCCGCGCTTGGGGTCGGTGCCGTCATCCTCGAACAGGATCTCCACGGGCCGGCCATTGATGCCGCCAGCCTCGTTCACCAGCGTCAGCGCGGCCTGCGCTGTGCGCTCATACCAGCGGCCATAGGCGGCGCCGATGCCGGTGCGGTGCAGCTGGAAGCCCAGCTTGATGGGCGCCGCGCTTTGGGCGCTGGCAAAGCGGGCCGGCAGTGCCAGCGCCGCGCCCGAGGCCGCAAGCCCGCCAAGCACCGTGCGGCGCGACGGGGTCAATCCGATCAGTCTGGAAGTCATGGGAAGATCTCCGCTGTTGGGGGCTTGGCCCTGGTCTTGCGCGCCGGGCCTTGGGAAAAGAATGTGAGTGTGCAAATGAAAAGTCCACGCATTTCTGCACGCCTCGCAGGTCATCAGACCGCCTGTTTATCAGGCTCCGGTCGGGGTCGAAAGCAGCCAAAGGCCAAGCACCGTGTAAAGCACCATCAGCACGGTGACCGGAAGGTGAGACCAGCCGGACAGACGCTCGGTATCGTCCGACAGCCGCATCGACAGCACCACCGCCAGCACATGCGCGCCAAGGATCACCGCGAATTGCACCGCCCAGATGGCGTGGACCCAGGCCGCATCCGACAGGAAACCGAACGACACCCAATGCTCGGGCAGGCCCAGAAGCGCCCAGTCCCGGTGCAGGGGATCGTTCAGCGCCGCCAGCACGTATTGCCCCTGTGTCAGCAGCGCGATGAAATAATGCGCGACATGGTAGCCCGCGGCAATCGGCAGGAAGGACAGCAGCACCGGCCCCGCCAGCGCGCCGAACCTTGCGAGGGGCGCGCCCGCAAGCCGCAGCCCAAGCGCCAGCGCGGCAAGGATCGTCGCCCCGGTCAGCGCCCAGAGCGCCAGCAGGCCCGCGGTATTGACCCCGGTCACCGCAGAGCGGCCGGGGAATTCCAGCGGGTTGATGCCGATCCGCGCCAGCCACCAGAAGCTTTCCGACAGCCCGTCGAAGGTGACGCCGGCCAGCACCAGCGTCACGAAGGCGATGGCGGTCGGCGGCAGCGGCGTCATCCGCAGCACCTGCGCCCCGGGCAGGCCGGCGAAGCGTCGCACCGTGTCGCCATGGGTCTCATGCCAGAGCGGGGCGATTTTCGAGACGAAGCCGAAATAGACGGTGAAGGCCTCGCCCCTCTCCAGCCAGTCCTCGCCCTCGGCCACGGCCAGCACGAAGACCACCAGCCAGTAGCCCGCCACGACGCGGGCCAGAACCGCGGGGTCGGCGGGGCTCAGCGACACGATCTCGAACCAGGCGAAGGCGAGGTAGAACAGCACCGCGGGAAGGTAGCCGAGCCGGGCGAGGCCGATGCCGCCGGTCCGCCCCAGCAGGCGGCGGGCGCTGCGCACCGGGCCAGTCCAGGGGTCGATGCCGCGCCACAGGTCGCCGACGATCACGCAGGCCAGCGTCAGCGCCACCCACATCACCGTCCAGACCATCAGAGGCAGCGGGTTCGCCATCGGATCGCGGCTGCCAAGGAGGCCGGTGACGACCAGCGCCGCCCAGACCAGCGCGGCGATCCAGCTGACGACGGGCCGCGGCACGATCACCCGCCGCTGCCACAACTGCCGCGCCGTGAACGCCGGCAGCCGCCCCATCAGCGCCAGCACCCCCGTCAGCGCCACCGCCACGGCGGCGCCGAGAATATACCAGCCGGTCGGCAACGTCAGGATCACCATCCGTTCCGACGCATGGGCCAGCGCGGCGCCCGGCAGCAGCGCCAGCGCGCCAGCAAGCGCGGCGGCCTGCCGCATCAGCGCAGCCCGTCCGTTCCGGTGACCTGCCAGACCTCGAGCCCGCCCATCCGCGAATGCACCCGCCCGCCGCGGGCCATCGCCAGCACGAACACGATCTCATCGGCGCGGGGGCCGTCGGGCATCGACACGGTGAAGGCATCGAAATGGCTACGGACATAGGCGGCGTTGATATGCCCCAGGGGCACGTCCAGCGTCGCCCCCATCGCGCCCACCTTCATCGCCGAGGGCACGATGGCGCGCGATTCGCCCAACAGCTCGCGCATCGCATAGCCGCCGGGCACATGCCACAGCGCGCCATGTTCGGTCTCGCCGCCGGAGCCGACCAGCGCGCCCTTGCCATAGCCGTCGATGCCCTCGGGTCCGTCCAGCGCCGCGATCAGACGGCGGCTCATCGCCAGGCCGAGGGGTTTGAGATCCTCCATCGCCGGTTGCAGGTCCGGCTCATGGCGCCCGGCAAAGGGGTTGCGCACCAGCGCCAGCATCGCAGCGCGGCGGTGCGGCTGTTCAGGCGCGGGGCCGCCGTCATGGTGGATGTCTTCCACGATCAGGGCGGTCTTGCGGATGTCAAACTGGGGCAAGGCGGGGCTCCACGGGTTGTTGCAGCAAGGGGCCAGTGACTTGCGCGGCACCCTGCAGGAAAAGCGCCGCCCCGGCAATCAGCCCGCGCGCCTGCAGGCTGCGCGCGAAGGTCGCGCCGCGGCCCAGGGCATTTGCGATGTCGTCCGGCGACAGCGGGGCGACGGCGCAAGTGACAAGCCGTGCGCCAAGGTCGCTATCATGGCTGATCTCGCAGGCCGGGCGGCGGGTGATGCCGGCGTGCCCGGGCAGGTCCACGGCATTGGCGATCATCGTGGCGGCGGCATCGGCGGCGGCGGCAGTCTGGGCAAGCACCGTCACCGCATCGGCGATGCCGAGCGACAGCGAGCGCCCGCCCCGGCCCGAGGTGGCGATGCCGCGCACCGGGTCGGCGAAGGCGATGCGCACCCGGTCCGGCGCGCCGGGCCGCGCGGCGATGGCGGCGGTCAGCGTCTGCCCCGGCGCCAGCCACAGCGCGATGTCGCCGCCGTTGTTCACATAGGCGCGGGTCAGCCCGCCCCCCGCCACCAGCGCCGCGCAGACCGCATCGGCCACCGCCCCCGCCACGGCGGCCATCGGGGTGACGAACTCCGGCCGGAACGGGCCCACCGCCGCCGCCATCGCCTGCGCCACGCGGCCCCGCAGCGGGCCGGGCGCCTCGCTGCGCAGGGCCGGGAGTTCAGCCACCAGCGCCGGCAGCATCCCCTCGAACCGGGCGGTGGCGCGGGCATGGGCGGCGCGCACAACCTCTGGCGGGCCGAACGCCTCCACGATCAGGTCGATGGGCCCGTGTTGCAGATGCAGGCGGCCATCCGGCAGCAGGGCCGATTGCGCGCCGATCATTCCGCCGCCCCCGGCCATGGCTCCAGCCGCGCGGCGGTCACATACTCGCCGCCCTCGACCCCGATCCCCGCCAGCGGACGGATCGCCCCGCCATGCCCGCCAAGCGCCAGATAGGCGGCGCGCGGCAGGGTGAACTCCAACGGGGCCACCAAGGCGGGGGTCGGGACATAGCCGAAAGCCCCCCGTGGCAGCCGCGTCACATCGACCATGAAGGTGATGCCGCCGCCGGGCCAGAGGAACACCCCCGCCCCGCCCACCGTCAGCCGCGTCTCGCCCGCCTGCACCGACCGCGTCAGCCGCACCGGGTTGCGCGTGACCCCGGCGCGCAGGCTGCCCCCGGCCCCGCCGACGAACAGCACGGTGCACAGCGAGGGTTCGCAATTCTCGTCGATCAGCGCGACGGAGGGACGCAGCGCCTCGGGCATCGGCTGCGGCACCGGCTGCAGCGCCTCGTCCAGCACATAGTACGCGCAATCCTCTCCGGTGGTGGAGACCATCAGCAGCCGCAACCCCGGCCGCGCGCCCTTCTTGGCGTTCCACGGGCCAAGGATCGCCAAGGGATCGGTCAGCCGCGTGCCGCCCCATCCCAGCCCCGGCTCCGACACCCGGAAATACCGCCCCGGAGTCGAACGCTGGCCGAGGATCTTGATGCCGGTCTCGGGCCAGCCGATGACCTTGCCCGCCTGATGCTCTGATACGACGCCGGTGATGTGGTCATCGACCACCACCACCTCATCCACCAGCCCCAGCCACTGATCGGCGAACATGCCGATGGTGGCCGACCCGCAGCCGACGCGCATCCGCCGTTCCGGCACGCCATCGACAATTGGTGCGCACCCGGCCTGCACCACGACGCTCGACCCGCCCTCGATGGTCAGCTCCACCGGCTCGCGGTTGCACAGCGCCAGCAGCGCGGCGCAGGTGGCGCGGCCCTCGGCCTTGGAATGCCCGGTCAGGTGGCTGACCCCGCCAAGCGACAGCATCTGGCTGCCATACTCCGCCGTGGTCACATGGCCCACCGCCTCGCCCCCCGCCCGCACCACGGCGCCTTCGGTTCCCAAATGGCGGTCGGTGTCGATCTTCACCTTGACGCCGCAATAGGAGAAGATCGCCTCGGTCACCACCGTCACCATGTCGGCGCCGTCGATCCGCGAGGAGACGATGAAGGGCGCGGGCTTGTAGTCGGGATAGGTGGTGCCCGAGCCGATGCCGGTGACGAAGGCATCCCCGGGCAGCATCCCGTCCTGCCACTCCGAGCCCGCGAAGGGCACCACCGCCCCGCCCGCCGCCACGCTGCGCGACAGCAGCGTGACCGGATCGGTGCGCAGGATGCGGCCCCCGACATTGCCGTAACGGTCGCAGGCGCCGGTCTGGCCGGGGGCGATGTAGCACATCACCGGGCAGGCATCGCAGCGGATCTTGGCGGAGGCCTCGGTCACGGGGCGCCCTTCGCAAGGATCGCGGCGCGCAGGCGGTGCGGCAGCAGCGGCACGCGGGTGATGGTGACCCCCGTCGCATGGCGCACCGCGTTCAGGATCGCCGGTGCGGTCGGGATCAGCACATGCTCGCCAAGCCCCTTGGCGCCGAAGGGCCCCTCCGGGTCCGCCCGCTCGATCAGCAGGCTTTCGATTGGGGGCACGTCGCCGATGGTGGGGATCAGGTAGTCATGCAGGTTCTCGGTGCGGCCGGGGATATACTCCTCCATCAGCGCAAGGCCGATGCCCTGCGCGATGCCGCCCTCGGTCTGGCCCTCGGCGAGGGTGGGGTTGATGACGCGGCCCAGGTCATGCGCGGCGGTGATCTTCAGCAGGCGCACGGTGCCAAGCTCGGTGTCCACCTCCAGCTCCACCATCTGCGCGCCATAGCCATAGACGGCATAGGGCGTGCCCTGCCCGTCAGCATCCAGCGGCGCGGTGGGCGGGTCATAGGTCTCCTCGGCCATCAGCGCATAGCCGTGGGGATTGGGGGGCAAAGCGGCAAGGTCGACGCGGTGCGAGGTTTCGCCCTCCACCACCACCGCCGCCGCCTCCAGCCGCAGGCTGGCCGCGCCGTTCAGCCCGGCCAGCCGCAGGATCTGCGCCCGCAGGGCCGCCCCCGCCGCTTGCGCCGCCCGGCCCGACACATAGGTCTGGCGCGAGGCAGAGGTCTTGCCGGCATCGGGCGTCAGGAAGGTATCGGGGCCGACCAGCGTGAAGGCCTCCACCGGCAGACCGAGCGCATCGGCGCAGATCTGGGTGATGACGGTATTGGCGCCCTGCCCGATATCCATGGCTCCCTGATGCAGCACCAGCGTCCCCTCGGGCGTCAGTCCCAGCCGGATGGTGGAGGGGTTGGGCAGCGAGGTATTGCCGCAGCCATACCAGCACGAGGCGACACCCACCCCCCGGCGCAGATGGCCCGGCGCGGCATTGGCGGCAGCCGCCTCGGCCAAGGCGCGGGTCCAGTGCGGGGCCAGCGCGGTCAGGCAGTCATGGATGCCGGTGCCATGCAGCACCTGCCCCGTGGCGGTCGCATCGCCCTCCACGAAGGCATTGCGCAGGCGGAACTCCAGCCGGTCGATCCCCGCCAAGTCCGCCAGCTGGTCATAGAGCGTCTCTTGCGCCAGCGCCGCCTGCGGCACGCCAAAGCCGCGGAAGGCGCCGCCGCTGGGGCCGTGGGTGTGGATGGCGCGGGCGCGGGCCAACACGGCCGGGGTGCGGTAGGGGCCGGTGGCATGGACCGGCACCCGGTTCGCCACAGTCGGCCCCCAGCTGGCATAGGCGCCGGTATCGAACAGGCCATCGAAGCTCAGGGCGGTGACATGGCCGTCCGCATCGCAGCCGATCTGCGCGGTGATCCTGGCCGGGTGGCGCTTGGTGGTGGAGGTCATGCTTTCGGCGCGGGTATAGACCATCCGCGCCGGCCGCCCTGTCTTCAGCACCGCCAGCCCAAGGAGGGGCTGCAGCGAGACATCGAGCTTCGATCCGAAGCCGCCGCCCACCGCCGTGGGCAAGACCCGCACCCGCTCCGGCGGCAGGCCGAGGATGGCGGCGGTCTCATCACGGTCCATCACCGGGGCCTGGGTGCAGGCGCGGATGCACAGCACCTCGCCCTCCATCCAGGCGGAACCCGCTTCAGGTTCGATATAGGCGTGTTCGACGAAGGCGGTTTCCATGCTGCCCTGCACCACATGCGTGGAGGCGGCGAGGGCCGCGGCGGCATCCCCGCGGCGCACACGCCCGGTGATAAGGTGGTTGCCGGGGCGGCCTTGGTGGACCAGTTGCGCGCCCTCCGCCTCGGCCTCGGCCGGGTCCAGCAGATACGGCAGCGGCTGCCAAGTCACGGGGAAATCGGTCAGATCCGGCTCCGCCCCCGGCTCGAACGCAACCAGCGCCACCGCCTCGCCGCGCAGCCTCGCCGTGCCCTCGGCCAGCGCCGGCTGGTCGGCAAAGGCCGGGATCACGCCAAAGCGGTTGCGGCCGGGAATGTCGGCGGCGGTGAAGATCGCGGCCACACCCGGGCGGGCAGCCTTCCACGCCGAAATATCGCCAAAGTGAAAGCCGGCGTGAAAGTGCGGCGAGCGGACCGCCTTCAGCAGCAGCGCGCCCTCGGGCCATTCGTCGGCCCCGAAACGGTCCGCACCCGTCACCTTCGGGACCCCGTCCAGCCGCCGAACCCGGGCGCCCACGGCAGCGCCGGGCGCAAGCGGGGCCTCCGGCACATCCTCGCGCCAGGCATCGCAGACGGCGGCGAGGATCTTGCGGTAACCGGTGCAGCGGCAGAGCACCCCGCCAAGCGCCACCTCTGCCTCCGCCTCGGTCGGGCGGGGCTTTTTGGCCAGCAGTGCGGCGGCGGCGGTCAGCATTCCGGGCGTGCAGATCCCGCATTGCGCCGCGCCGTGGCGCAGGAAGGCCGATTGCAGGCGCGAGAGCGTCCCCGCCTCGCCCGGCGCATCGGCCAGCCCCTCGACCGTGGTCACCCGGGCGCCCGCCAGCCGCCCCACCGGCATCAGGCAGGCACAGACCGCCGCGCCATCGGCGATCACCGTGCAAGCCCCGCAATCGCCCGCATCGCAGCCGGATTTGGTGCCGCGCAGCCCCGCCTCCTCGCGCAGGAAATCCGACAGCCGGCGCGCGGGATCGCCGGTAGCGGCAATCGCCCGGCCGTTGACGGTGAGGGTGGCGAAGCGGCCGGGCTGGTTCATGCGGGTTCCTCCACCGGCAGCGCTTGCGTGACTGCCCGGCGGAGCAGCACGCAGGCGGCCTCGAGGCGGTAGTCCGCGGTGCCGCGGATGTCGGCGATGGGCGAGAGGGCGGCGGCGACCTCCGCTTCAGTGATCCGCGCGGCCACCTCGGACAGCGGCGCACCGACCAGCGCCGCCTCCACCGCTGGCAGGCGGCGGGCGACGGCGCTGCAGGCGCCCACGGCCAAGGCGGCTTCGACCACCTGCCCCCGCTCGGCCACGATCCGCACGGCGACCATGGCAATCGAGATCACCAGATAGGCCCGCGCCCCGAGCTTGACGAACGCCGACCTGCCCGCCAGCGCCGCCGCGGGGATATGCACCGCTGTCAGCAGCTCATCCGCGGCAAGCGCCGTCTTCCGCACCCCCAGCACGAACCGCTCCAGCGGCAGGCGCCGGACCCCGCGCACCGAGGCCAGCTCCACCTCCGCCCCCAGCACAAGCAGCGGCGGCACTCCGTCGGCGGCAGGCGAGGCATTACAGAGGTTGCCGCCGAGGGTCCCGGCATTCTGGATCTGCCGCCCGCCGACCAGACGCGCCGCCTGTTGCAGCGCCACCAGCGCCGGTGGCAGGTCCGCCTCGGCCAGCGCCGTCCATGTCGTGCCGGCGCCGATGCGCAGACCGTCCGGCCCCGCCGTGATCCCCGCCAACCCGTCCAGCGCAGTGATGTCCAGCAGCGGCCCCGCCAGCCGTTGCGCCTGAGTCGCGGGGTAAAGGTCGGTGCCGCCCGCCAGCACGGTGCGGGGGCCGGCAGCCAGCAGCGCCAGCGCCTCGGGCAGCGCGGTGGGGCGGGCGTAGTCGCTGGTCGCTTCCGTCATGGCCGGCCCGGTCCCTTTGGGTGGAAGGCGTGCTGCGCAGGGGGCAATTCGTATGTATAGAAACAAGATTGCGGCGCGCTTCGGCCCCTGTCAACAACCTTGCGTGGCGCGGGCGTGGCCTGTATCCCCGAGCCCGTGGAAAGCCCGGAAAAAACCTATGTGCTGGAAGATCAGGTGGGATTCGTGCTGCGCCGCGCGAACCAGCGGCACCTTGCGATCTTTGCCGAGGCGATCCCGGGGCTGACCACGACGCAATTTACCGTGCTGGTGCGCCTGCACGAGCTGGGGCCGCTGTCGCAGAACCACCTCGGCCGGGTCACGGCGATGGACGGCGCCACCATCAAGGGCGTGGTGGACCGGCTGGCGCGGCAGGGTCTGGTCGCCACAGCCCCCGACCCGGGCGACCGCCGCCGCCTGACCGTGAGCCTGACAGAGGCCGGTGCCGCCGCCTTTGCCGCCACCCGCGACACGGCGCTGGAGGTGTCGCGCCGCACGCTGGCGCCGCTGACCCCGGCGGAACAGGCGCGGTTCATGGACCTGCTGAGCAAGCTGGCCTGAGCGCTACTTCGCCTCGACGGTGATCGCGGTGCCCCAGGGGTCTTGCAGTGCCACAGGCCCGTCCGGGACCACCCCTGCCCGCACGGCAATCGCCGCCAGCTCTGCCGGATCGGCCCGCAACACCACCTCGGCAAGCCCTGCCGTGCCCGGCGCGCGGCGCCCTGCCCCGCGGCTGTTCCAGATATTGGTACCGACATGGTGGTGATAGCCGCCCGCCCCGAAGAAGTTCGCGCCCCGGTAGCGGACCGTCAGGGCCATCCCCAGAGTCTCGCCATAGAACCCCTCGGCCGCGTCCAGCGCGCCGACCTGCAGGTGAACGTGGCCGACCACCGAGCCCTCCGGGATGCCGGCCCACCGGCTGCCCCCGGCCGCCGCCAGCACCCCCGCATGATCCATCGGATCGCTGGCCATCTGCAGGCCGCCCGCCGACATCGGCCACTCGGCGCGGGGGCGGTCGACATAGACCTCGATGCCGTTGCCCTCGGGGTCGGCCAGATAGACCGCCTCGCTGACCAGATGGTCCGAGGCGCCCTGCAGCCGCAGGCCGCTTTCGGCGGCATGGGCGAGCCAGCGGCCCAGATCGGCGCGTGCGGGCAGCAGGAAGGCGGTGTGGAACAGCCCGGCCTCACGCGGCGAGGAAACGCGGGCGGCGGGGTCGCGGCGGAGTTCCAGCAGGGTTCGGTCGCCGGTGCCTAGCCGGACAATCTCGCCGTCCTGCGAGAGGGGGTCGAGCCCGAGGGCGCGTTGATAGAACGCGGCCACGGCGTCCAGATCGCGCACGGTCAGCGCGACATGGCCGATCTCGAGGGGGGCATCACTGGTGGCCATCTCGGCTCTCCCAAATCATCAATTGCTTCGAGGATAACAATGGGGGCCGGTGCTGCGGTTTGAAATTGCACATTCGGGACCATGCTATAGCGCATTTCGGCAGACTCGGGGGGGCGGCTTGACAGCGCGTGCCGCGGCGGGGCCAATCGGCGGATCAAGGGTGAGGGACCGATGCGGATCTGCATATTGGAAACCGACCGGCCGGATGCCGGGTTTGCGGCGCAGCACGGGACTTATGCAGACATGTTCCGCGATTGGCTGGCCCCGGCGATGCCCGAGGCGGTGTTCACCGTGCATGACGTGACGGCGCCGGGCCCCCTCCCCGATCCCGCCGGGCATGACGGCTTCCTGGTGACCGGATCGCGGGCCGGGGTCTATGACCGGCTGGCCTGGATGGGGCCGCTGGTGGCCTTGCTGCACGACCTGCGCGACCGGCAGGTGCCGGTGACGGGCGTCTGCTTCGGCCATCAGATCATGGCGGCGGCCTATGGCGGGCAAGTGGAAAAATCGGCTGCGGGCTGGGTGATCGGCCGGCACGATCACCGCCCCACCCCGGCTGGCGCGGCGCTGTGGGGGGCGGAGCCCTTCGCCAGCATCTCGTTCCATCAGGATCAGGTGGTGGCGCCGCCGCCGGGGGCAGAGGTGTTGGCGGCCAACGCGCTGTCCCCCTATGGCGGGCTGGCCTACCCGTTCCCGGCACTGTCGGTGCAGTTCCACCCGGAGTTCCTGCCGGCGCATGTCACGGATACCTTCGACGGCCCCGATGGCAGCATGGTGCCGCCCGCCATTGCCGCCGAGGCGCGCGCCTCACTCCCGGGCGCGCTCGACGGCCCCCGCATCGCCGCGGGATTCGCACGGTTCTACCGCAGCCAAGCACGAGCCCGGTTCAGACAAGCGGCCCCTCTCACCCAAGCGGGATGACATCGACGCTGTGGCCGCTGGCGCTGCGGCCGGCGGTGCGCAGCACGCCCTTGACCGGGGCCACGTCGTCATAGTCGCGGCCCACGGCCACCACGATATGGTCGCTGCCCACCATCAGGTCATTGGTCGGGTCGAACTCCACCCAGCCGCCCTCGACCCCGCACCAGGCGCGCACCCAGGCGTGCATGGCGTCGGCGCCCGCCAGCCGCTCCTCGCCCTTGGGCGGGCTGGTGCGCAGGTAGCCGCTGACATAGCCGGCGGGGATGCCGATGCCGCGCAGGCAGGCGATCATGATATGGCTGAAATCCTGGCACACGCCGTGGCGCGCGGCGAAGGCCTCGGACGGGTCGGTATCGACAGTGGTGGCCTTGGCGTCGAAGCGCATGTCGCGGTAGAGCGCGCCGCCAAGCGCCTGCACCACGGCCAGCGTGGTTTCACCCTTGGCCAGATGATCGCGGGCATAGGCGGTCATCGCCGCAGAGGGGCGCACCCGCTCGGACGGGCCCAGGAAGTGATGCGGCGCGGTGGGGCCGAGATCGTCGAAATCATACAGCTCTTGGGCCAGCCGCTTCAGCGGCGGCGACAGGTCCAGCGAGGGCGCCTGCGCGATGCGCTCCACCCGTGCCTGAATGCGGAAGCTGGCGCTGCGGGTCGCCTCGCGGAAGGCCACCTCCGTCACCGGATTGCCGAAGAAATCCAGCCGGTCGATGCGTTCCGCCGCGGCAGGCGCGGTGGTCAGCGCCCCCGCGATCAGCTTCTGCGCGCCCGGCACGGTGACCGGCAGCAGCCGCAACAGGGTGCGGCCAAGGCCCGAGGGCTGGTTATAGGCATAGTCGATGCTGGCGGTGATATCGTAGAGCATGGGGGCCGCCTTGAATCCTCGCGGAGAGGTCCGCGCGCCTTCTTAGCCGAAAAATGTGTCGGCGATCAGCCCCGAAAGTCCGGCCGTGGCACCGCGCAGTTTCAGCAGCCCGTCGGTGGTCAGCTCATCTGGCGACAGCACCGCGAGCCCGGTATGCAGCTCCAGCACCCGGCGCGGAAGTTGCGGCATCGGGCCGGCGGCGTCGCTGCCCGGCAGCTTGGCGATCTGGTTGCGGATCTCGCCCAGCTGGAAGAACACCGCGCGGGGGTTGCGGTCATCCAGCGCCAGCAGGTCGATCACCGTGGCGCGGTTGGTGGCGACGGTGTAGCGGCGGCGATGGGTCATCAGGCTGTCGCCGACCTCGACCGCCAGATCCAGCGCGCCCTCGGGCGCCTTGGCATCGGCAAAGGTCGCCAGCGTCCAGCACATGGAGTTCGCCCGCTCCAGCGCGCGGCCAAGGGTCAGGAACCGCCAGCCGGTGAAGCGGTACATGTTCTCATGCACCAGCCCCGAGAAGCCGGCGATCTGGCGCAGGAACTGGCCAAGGGCGCGGGCGGTGTCATCCCCCGCCTGGTCCGGCCCCGGCATGGCAGAGGCGGCGGCGGCGAGATCCGACAGCGCCATCCAGCCATCGGTGGAAAAGCGGTCGCGGACCTTGCCGGCGCAGCTGCGGGCATCGTCCACCCGTTCGGCCAGCGCCTCGGCGATCGGCTGCACCGGATCGAAGCCATGCGCCGCGAGGTATTTGCCCAGGCTTTTCAGCAGCGGCCGGTCGGCGGTTCCGCTTTCCGCCAGCCGCAGATGCCAGGCGCGCAGCAGCCGCACCGCCGTTTCCACCCGTTCGACATAGCGGCCAAGCCAGTAGAGGTTGTCCGCCGCCCGGCTTGGCAGCACCCCAAGCTCTGACCGCCGGAAGGTCTCCGGCGCGGCGACGTTGGTATCGGGCTCCACCGGCTTGTCGGACACGATCCAGACATCGGCGACCGACCCGCCGCGCTGCATGGCGATGGCGCTGGCATCCCTGGTGCGCCCGATGCGGGCATAGCCGCCGGGCATCACCTGCCAGCCCTCGGGCGTGCGCACCACGAAGGCGCGCAGGCTCATCGGCAGCGGGCGCAGACGGCCTTCCACATAGGCCGGCGTCGTCGACAGCGTGACCGCCTCTTGCCCCACCAGCGAGGGCCCCTCGGCCTTGATCCAGTCGCTGACGGCGGCATGGGCGCCGGGGCGGAAGGCGCGGCCCTGCACGGTGGCGCCATCCGCCTCGAACGGCAGGCGGTTCGAAAGGGCGGGGCCGATCAGCATCCGGTCCGCATTGGCCAGCACATAGGCGCGTTCCGCCGACTGCCCGCACCACCAGGTGGCGATGTTCGGCAGCTTCAGCCGCTCGCCCATCAGCACCTCGCAGATCCGCGGCAGGAAGGCGAGGAAGGCGCGGGTTTCCAGCAGGCCCGATCCAAGCGCATTGACCATCGCCACCTGCCCGGCGCGCAGCGCGCCGACCATGCCGGGCGTGCCGATGCGCGACGAAGGGTCCAGCTCCAGCGGATCGGCAAAGCGCGCATCGAGCCGCCGCCAGAGCACATCGACAGGCCGCAGGCCCGCGACGGTTCGGACCATCACCGCGCCGTCCTGCACCACCAGATCCTCGCCCTCCAGCAGCATGAAGCCAAGGTAGCGGGCGATATAGGTATGCTCGAAATAGGTGTCGTTCATCGGCCCGGGGCTGAGGATGCCGACGCGGGTGCTCTCATTCTGCCGCAGGCCGTTCATTGCATCGCGGAAGCCGCGGAAGAAGGCGGCGAGGCGGTGGACATTGGCATTCGCAAAGAAGTCGGTGAACACCCGGCTGGTCGCCACCCGGTTTTCCAGCGCGAACCCGGCGCCCGAGGGGGCCTGCGTCCGGTCCCCCAGCACGAACCACGACCCGTCGGGGCTGCGGCCGATCTCGAAGGCCAGGAAATGCAGGAAATGCCCGCCCTTCGGCACCACGCCCACCAACGGGCGCAGCCATTCGGGGTTCTGCGCCACCAGCTGCGCCGGAAGATGCCCGCCCGCCACCAGCTTGTTGGGGCCGTAGAGGTCGGCCGCCACCTTCTCCAGCAGTTCGGCGCGCTGGATCAGGCCGGCGGAAATCTCGTCCCATTCCGCCTCATGCACGATCACCGGAACGTGGCTCAGCGGCCAGGACCGCTCATCCGACCCGCTCTCGGCATAGAGCCGGTAGAACACCCCCGCATCGCGCAGATACTGGTCTCCCCGGGCAAAGCGCGCCGCCACCGTGTCACGGGGCAGCCGCCCCAGATGCTGCACGAAGGGCCGCCAGACCGGGCGCATCTCGCCCTTGGCATCGACCAGTTCGTCCGCGACGCCCGCATAACGCTCGTAGCCGCGCAGAAGCGCGGCCACGGGGTCAGACGGCGGCGTGGCAACGCGGCCTGTCATGGCTAGAGCCCGGCCAACCGGCGCAGGTCCAGCGTCATCGGGAACTCGGGATGCGGCACCTCCTCGGCAGGCCAGTAGCCGGACGGGGTGTGCCCGTTCGGCTCGAACCGCGCCAGACGCCGCGCCTCGGCCTCGTTGCCGTTGACGGGGAAGGTGTCGTAGCTGCGCCCGCCCGGATGCGCGACATGATAGACGCAGCCGCCAAGCGCATGGCCCGACCAGGTGTCGAACACGTCGAAGGTCAGCGGGGCATGAACCGGCACCACCGGATGCATCGCCGCCGCCGGTTGCCAGGCCTTGAAGCGCACGCCCGCCACCGACACGCCCGCCGTTTCGGTGGGCCGCAGCGGCATCTTGCGCCGGTTGCAGGTGACGGTATAGCGCCCGGGGTCTGCCGCAGTCAGCTTGACCTGCATCCGTTCGACCGAACTGTCGGTATAGCGCACGGTGCCGCCGATGGCGCCGGTCTCCCCCAGCACATGCCAGGGCTCCAACGCCTGCCGCAGCTCCAGATGGACGCCCTCATACTCCGCCTCGCCGCAGAACGGGAAGCGGAATTCGGCCTGCGCCTTGAACCATGCCGGGTCCAGATCGAAGCCATGCCGCCGCAGATCGGCCAGCACATCGAGGAAATCGACCCACAGGAAATGCGGCAGCATGAAACGGTCGGCCAGCTGCGTGCCCCAGCGGGTCAGCGTGCCAGAGGCCGGCGCCTCCCAGAACCGGGCGATCAGCGCGCGGATCAGCAGTTGCTGCGCAAGGCTCATCTTGGCGTTCGGCGGCATCTCGAAGCCGCGGAACTCGACCAGACCCAGCCGCCCGGTGGGGCCATCGGGCGAGAACATCTTGTCGATGCAGATCTCGGCCCGGTGGGTGTTGCCGGTGACATCGGTCAGGATGTTGCGCAGCAGCCGGTCCGTCAACCACGGCAGCGGCGGTTGCCCCTGCCACGGCGCGGGGATCTGCGCGAGGGCGATCTCCAGCTCATAAAGCGCATCATGCCGCGCTTCGTCGATCCGCGGGGCCTGGCTGGTCGGGCCGATAAACAGGCCAGAGAAGAGGTAGGACAGCGAGGGGTGCCGGTTCCAGTGCAGGATGAGGCTGCGCAAGAGGTCCGGCCGGCGCAGGAACGGCGAGTCGTTCGGGGTATTGCCTCCCACGACCACATGGTTGCCGCCGCCCGTGCCGGTATGCTTGCCGTCGATCATGAACTTGTCGGCGCCAAGCCGGCTTTGCCGGGCTTCCTCATACACCGCCTCGGTGGTGGCGACGCAATCGCCCCAGTTGTGGGCGGGGTGGATGTTCACCTCGATCACGCCCGGATCTGGTGCAACGCGGATCACGTTCAGGCGCGGATCCTGCGGCGGGGCATAGCCTTCGATATGCACCTTCAGGCCCAGCCGTTTCGCCGCCGCCTCGGCCGCGCGCAACAGGTCGAGGTAATCCTCGATCGACACCACCGGCGGCATGAACACGCACAGCCGCCCGTCGCGGGGTTCCACCGACAGCGCGGTGCGGATGAAGCCGTCCACCTCCGCCACCGGGCTGCCTTGCGAGCCTTGCCAGCCCGGGCCGCTGGGAATGAAGCTCGACATCGGCTGCGAGCGGCGGGTGGGATCGACGGGCGTCACAGGCAGCAGCGGGCCGCGTTCCACCGTCGGGTCCACCGGGTTGATGTAGGGGTATTGCGAGGCCGGAACCCAAGGCAGCGAGTCGAGCGGCAGGCGATAGCCGACCGGGCTGTCGCCGGGAACCAGGAACATATGGCCGCGGCGCAGGCGCCATTTTTCGGTGCGCCAGCGGCGGCCAGACGCCCTGCCCTGCCAGCTCTGGATCGGCAGGATGAAGCCCGAAGGTTCGGTCAGCCCGCGGTCGAACACCGCGGCGATGCGGTGGCGCTCCTCGGCGTCCTTCAGCTTGCTGTTGTCAGGCGTGACGTTCGGCGGCAGGTTCGCCTCCTTCACCAGCCAGGTCGCGGGGTCTTCATAGGCGGGCAGGATGCAATCCTCCTCCACCTCCAGCTCTGCCGCGATCTCGCGCAGGAACTCCTGGGCCTGCAACGGAGTCGCCCCCGCCTGCGCGCCCTCATCGGCGATCAGCTCCGGGTCCTCCCAGACCGGCTGGCCATCGGCCCGCCAGTAGAGCGAGAAGGTCCAGCGCGGCAGGCTCTCCCCGGGATACCACTTGCCCTGCCCGTAATGCAGGAAGCCGCCCGGCGCGAAGCGGTTGCGCAGGCGCCGGATCAGCCGGTCGGCGAACATGCGCTTGGTCGGGCCGACGGCGGCGGTGTTCCACTCGTCCGCCTCGAAATCGTCGATCGACACGAAGGTCGGCTCGCCGCCCATGGTCAGGCGCACATCGCCCGCCGCCAGATGCTCATCGACCTTGCGGCCAAGGGCGTTCAGCGCGTCCCAGCTCTCATCCGAGAACGGCTTGGTGATGCGCGGATGTTCCGCCACCCGCGTCACCTTCATGTCGAAGCCGAACTCCACCTCGGCAAAGCTGGCAAGGCCCGAGATCGGCGCGGCATTGCTGTAATGCGGGGTCGCGGCCAGCGGGATGTGGCTCTCGCCGGTCAGCAGCCCCGAGGTCGGGTCGAGCCCGATCCAGCCCGCGCCCGGCAGGTAGCATTCGACCCAGGCGTGCAGGTCGGTGAAATCGACCTCGGTGCCAGACGGCCCGTCCAGCGCCTTGAGGTCCGGCGCCAGCTGGATCAGGTAGCCCGACACGAACCGGGCGGCGAGCCCCAGATGCCGCAGCGCGTGCACCAGCAGCCAGCTGGAATCGCGGCACGAGGCCAGCGCCTTTTGCAGCGTTTCCTCGGGCGTCTGCACCCCCGGCTCCATGCGGATCACATAGCCGATCTCGCGCGCGACCTTGGCGTTGAGGCCGACGATGAAATCCACCGTGCGAACCCGGTCCCGCGGCACCGAGTCGAGGAAGGATTGCAGCAGCGGGCCGGCAGCGTCGGTCTTGCGGTAGATCGACAGATCCTCGCGCAGGTCTTCGGGATAGTCGAAGGGCCAGGTCTCGGCCGCTTCCTCGACGAAGAAGTCGAACGGGTTGTAGACCGACATGTCGGCCACCAGATCGACCTCGATCTTGAACTCGGTCACCGGCTCGGGAAACACGAAGCGCGACAGCCAGTTGCCATAGGGGTCTTGCTGGTGGTTCACGAAATGCGGCTGCGGGCCGACGCGCAGCGAATGCGAGATCACCCGCGTGCGGCTGTGCGGCGCGGGCCGCAGGCGGATCACCTGCGGGCCGAGGATCACCGGGCGGTCATATTTGTAATGGGTCAGGTGGTAGATGCTGGCCTTGATCGACATGAGATCCCGCAACGCTGTTTCCCGGGCAGGGTTGCACGGAAGCGGGCCGGGCTTCCAGCGACTTTGTGACCTGTCGCCCAAGCCCCTGTTTGTGCAGCGTCTCTGCCAGCCGCGCGGGCCGGGACCATGGCAGGGCGCCCAAGAAACGGGCAGTTGTGGAGAGATGTGGCGGCTTGCGCCCGAAAACGCACCGCCGGTCAGGCGGCGACCTGCCCCTTGGGCTCGATCCGCCGCACCACCAGCCAGCTTGCCCCGGCCATCACCCCGGCGGTCGCCAGGCAGAGCGGCAGCCCGCCCAGCTGATAGCTGACGCCCGACAGCAGCGTGCCGGTGAGCCGCCCCGCCGCATTGGCCATGTAGTAGAAGCCCACATCCATCGTCACCCGCTCGGCGCTGGTGAAGGCGAGGATCAGGTAGGAATGGACCGAGGAGTTGATCGCAAAGACAAACCCGAAGGCCAGCAGCCCGACGATCAGCGTGACGGTCAGCGCCGTGCTGGGTCCGCCCGCCAGCAAGGCCGCGCCCGCCAGCGCGAAGGGGATCACCGTCAGCGCCGCGACCCAGCGGGCGGCGATGCGGGTGATTTCGCCCGCCGGGCGGCCGTGCGCCTTCACGATCTTCGGCGCCGCGGCCTGCACCGCGCCGTAGCAGATGATCCAGGCCGCCATGAAACCGCCGATCACGAAGAACGCCGCCCGCGCGCCGGCAGGCGTGCCATCCGACAGCACCGACTGGAAATAGACCGGGATGCCGACGACAAACCACACGTCGCGCGCCCCGAACAGGAACATCCGCGCCCCCGACAGCAGGTTGATGCGCCGATCTCCCGAAAAGATCTGCCGCAGCTTGGTGCCCTTCTTGCCCTTGGGCAGGCCCGAGGGCATGAACAGCGCCACCGCGGCCAGGATCACCGCCAGCACGCCCGCCATCGCCCAGACGGCGGTCTGGAACCCCGCCAGCGCCAGCAGCACCGCGCCCAGGAAGAACCCCGCGCCCTTGACCGCGTTCTTCGACCCGGTCAGCACCGCCACCCAGCGGAACAGCGTGCCGTCCCCCTCGGGCGCCAGCACCTTGACCGCGCTTTTCGACGACATCTTCGCCAGATCCTTGGCGACGCCCGAAGCCCCCTGCACCGCCATCACGAAGGCGACCGAGGCGCCCACGGTCCACGAAGGGTCCAACTGCGCCAGTGCCGCCAGCGCGAGGATCTGGAGCCCAAGCCCGGCATAAAGCGTCGAGGTCAGCCCGAACCGCGCCGCGATCCAGCCCGCCGACATGTTGGTGACGATCCCCGCCAGCTCATACAGCAGGAACAGGTAGGCAAGCTGGATCGGCGAGAAGCCGAGCGCGTTGAAATGCAGCAGCACCAGCATCCGCAGCGCACCATCGGACAGCATGAACGCCCAATAGGCCGCGGTGACGGCGGCGTAGGCGGCCAGCCCCTCGGGGCGTGGGGCGGCGGTGGGCATGGTCATTCCCCCGCCACCATCAGCGCCACATCGGCGAGCCGGCAGCTATAGCCCCATTCATTGTCATACCAGGCATAGACCTTCAGCTGGGTGCCGTTGATAACCATCGTCGACAGCGCGTCGATGATCGCGGACCGCGGATCGTCGGTATAATCGGTCGACACCAGCGGCCGCTCCTCATAGCCCAGAATGCCCGCCAGCGGCCCCTCGGCGGCGGCCTTGAAGAGGCCGTTCACCTCCTCCACCGTCACCGCCCGCTTCATCTCGAACACGCAATCGGTCAGCGAGGCGTTCAACAGCGGCACCCGCACCGCATGGCCGTTCAGCCGGCCCGCAAGGTCGGGATAGATCAGCGTGATCGCGGTGGCCGATCCGGTGGTGGTGGGGATCAGGTTCGCCAGCGCCGACCTTGCGCGGCGCAGGTCCTTGGCCGGGCGGTCGACGATGGTCTGGGTGTTGGTCACGTCATGGATCGTGGTGATGGAGCCGTGCTGGATCCCGATCGCCTCATGGATCACCTTCACTACGGGCGCGAGGCAGTTGGTGGTGCAGCTTGCGGCCGTTACCAGATGGTGCTGCGCCAGATCGTAGAGGTCATGGTTCACCCCGTAGACGATGTTCAGCGCGCCGCCATCCTTGACCGGGGCCGAGACGACGACCTTCTTCACCCCCGCCGCATAATAGGGCGCCACCTTCTCGCCGGTCTTGAAGATGCCGGTGCAGTCGATGACCAGATCGACGCCTAGCTCCGCCAGCGGCAGATCCTCGATCCGCTTCACGCCCGTCAGCCGCATCGGCTGGCCATCCACGATCAGGCCCGCGTCGTCATGGCTGATCGGCACCGGCCAGCGGCGGTGGATGCTGTCGAATTCCAGCAGCAGCGCGTGGTCGGCGGGGGTGCCCACCGGATCGTTCAACAGCACGATCTTGCCCGCATGGCCCATGTCCACCAGCCGGCGCAGCACCAGCTTGCCGATCCGGCCAAGGCCGTTGATTGCGATCTTCGTCATCGGTGTAGTCCCTCATCCGGCGCGAACCAGCCGCGCGTCCTGTTGGCAAAGGCCACCAGCGTCAGCATCACCGGCACTTCGACCAGCACGCCCACCACCGTGGCGAGGGCCGCGCCAGAGCCAAGCCCGAACAGGCTGATGGCGACGGCGACGGCCAGTTCGAAGAAATTCGAGGTGCCGATCAGTGCGCAGGGCGCGGCGACATCGAAGCGCACCCGCAGCGCGCGGGCCGCGAAATAGGCGATCATGAAGATGCCGTAGGACTGGATCAGCAGCGGCACCGCGATCAGCCCGATCACCAGCGGATCGGCAAGGATCTGCTGCGCCTGAAACCCGAACAGCAGCACCACCGTCGCCAGCAGGCCGATCACCGAGGCCGGACGCATCCGGTCGCGGAACGCCTCCACCGCCGGCAGCCCGCCCGCCCGCATCCGCGCGCTGCGCACCCAGAGGCCCGCCAGCAGCGGCAGCACGACATAGAGCGCGACCGACAGCAGCAATGTCGACCACGGCACCACGATATCGGTGATCCCCAGCAGCAGCGCCACGATAGGCGCGAAGGCCACGATCATGATCAGGTCGTTCACGCCGACCTGCACCAGCGTGTAGGTGGCATCCCCCCGCACCAGGTTCGACCAGACGAAGACCATCGCGGTGCAGGGCGCGGCCCCCAGCAGGATCAGCCCGGCGATGTAGCTGTCGGCCGCGTCGGGCGGGATCAGCCCCGCGAAGATGTAGCGGAAGAACAGCACCCCAAGCGCCGCCATGGTGAAGGGCTTGATCAGCCAGTTCACCACCAGCGTGATCAAGAGGCCCCGCGGCTCCTGCCCGATCTTGGAGACCGCGCCGAAATCGACGCCGACCATCATCGGGAACACCATCGCCCAGATCAGCACCGCCACCGGCAGGTTGACATGGGCGATCTCGGCCGCCGCAAGCGCGGCAAAGAGGCCGGGCACCGACAGGCCAAGGCCGATACCCGCCACGATGGCCAGGGCGACCCAGAGCGACAACAGCCGCTCGAAAGTGCCAAGGCCGGCCGCGGCGGGACGGGTTGCTTCGCTTATGCTCATGCGCCCCGGCCGATATCGTCCAGCTTGCGCTGCAGCGCGACCTTTTCCAGCTCACCGACCTGCAGCGCCGCGAAGGCGATGATCCGGCGGCGCAGTTCGGCATAGGCGCGCGAGAAGGCCAGCCCCTTTTCGGCGTCGGTGCCCGTCGCCTTCACCGGGTCGGCCACGCCCCAATGCGCAGTGATCGGCTGGCCCGGCCAGGGCGGGCATTCCTCGTTCGCGGCGGCGTCACAGACCGTGAAGACGAAATCCATCGCCGGCGCGTCCGCCGACTGAAACTCGCTCAGATGCTTGGAGCGCATGGTGGACACGTCATGCCCTGCCCGCTCCAGCACTTCGAGCGCATAGGGGTTCAGCTCGGAATGCGGCTTGGTGCCGGCGGAAAACGCATTGAAGCGCCCCTTCCCCACATCGCGCAGCAGCGCCTCGGCAAAGATCGAGCGGGCGGAATTGCCCGAGCAGATGAAGAGTGCGTTGTAAACCCGGTCTTCCATTCGTTCCTCCAACGAAACCCCGGCGCGGAAGGCGGCGGGAGTGCAGATATCGGGCCGGCCGCGGCAGCAGTCGGCGTAAAGGTAGTCGATCAGCCCGCCGATGCCCGGCAGGTTGGCGGTGTAGGTGATCGCCCGCCCCTGCCGTTCGGCGGCGATCAGGCCAGCTCCCTCCAGCGCCGACAGGTAGGCCGACAGCGTGTTGGGCTTCATCCCAAGCGCCTCGGCGATCTCTGTGGGCCGCGCGCCCTGCGGCATTCGCCGCATCAGCAGGCGCAGCACCGACAGGCGGCCTTCGTGGCCAAGGACAGCGAGCGATTCGGAGGCGGTCTTTATTTCCATAATTCGCGAATAACGGAACTATATCCGAAACGCATGTGAAATTCGGCAAACGCCTGTGAATTTTTGATGACAGCCGCGGGGGGCCGTGCCGTCGCCGCCGCCTTTCCTTCGCCGCCGCCAGCGGGCAACACTGGCGGCAACACTGGCGGGCAACAACTCCGGAGGATCGACATGCGCCTATTGGATCTGAGCTCGTGGCAGGGCGTTCTGACCTCGCTTCTGGGTCTGGCGGTCTTCGCGCTGATCGGCGTCGGCATCCGGGTGCTGATGATGCTGACGATCCAGCAGCGCCAGCAGCGGATGAACCGGCAGATCAACGAGAGGCTGAAGACGCTGATCGCCGCCTATCGCACGCTTGGCGGGTCCTTCACCGGGCAACTGACGGTCAACCCCGCCCATCTGCGCGAATTGCGCCAACCGGCCCAGGAGGGCGCAGAGCCTGAACCCGATGCCGCCACTCCCAACGTGCCCCCCAGCGACCGCCCCCGCCGCATTCGGGATGCCGTGGAGGCCGCGCTGTCCGATATCCTGCTGCTGGGAACCGAGGACCATGTGCGCCTTGCCGCGCAGGCCGCCAGCGACATGGCGGCGGGGCGGCCGATCCATACCGCCGAACTGGTGATCTCGCTGCGCGCCTATATCCGCCGCGCGCTGGACCTTGAACCGATCCCCGAAGCGACCCCCATCCCCCTGCAGGGCCCCACCCGCCCGCAATCCGGCGGCGCCCGCGGTGGCCGGGACAGGGCCGGCGGCGGCGCGGGCGGTGGCGGTGGTGGTGGTGGCGGCATGGGAGGCGGTGGCGGCGGGATGGGCATGGGCTTGGGCGGCGCGCGCAATCAGGATACCCCGCCCGGCGGCTAAGCCCGCCCTTTCCCTTCGGATATTGTGCCAGCACAACGAGCCCTCCTTCGCGCCAGCCTAGACCGATGGCTGAAACCGACAGGTTCCCGAAGGAGAAACCCGATGTTCACCCGACGCGCCGCACTCATGGGGGCTGCCCTTGTTGCCGCCTCGCCCTACCTGATCACGTCCGCCAGTGCCGAGGAGGTGATGGACACCTCCGGCGCAGCGCCGGTCGATCTGTCCTCGCTTCCCCGCCGCAAGGTCAAGCTGCTGGCCCCGCCCTTCGTGCATGAACATGAACAGGTGGCAACGACCGGCCCCGCGATCATCGAGTTCGAGATGAAGATCATCGAGAAGGAGATGCAGGTCGATGAAGACGCCTGGATCCAGGCGATGACCTTCAACGGCTCCGTCCCCGGCCCGATGATGGTGGTGCATGAGGGCGACTATGTCGAACTGACGCTGTTCAACCCGCCCGAAAACATGATGCAGCACAATATCGACTTCCACGCCGCCACCGGCGCGCTTGGCGGCGGGTCGCTGACGCTGGTGAACCCCGGCGAAAAGGCGGTGCTGCGCTTCAAGGCCACGCGGCCGGGCGTGTTCGTCTATCACTGCGCGCCGGGGGGGCCGATGATCCCGTGGCACGTCGTGTCGGGCATGTCGGGCGCCATCATGGTGCTGCCGCGGGACGGGCTGAAGGACCATCTGGGCAAGCCGGTCTCCTATGACCGGATCTACCATATCGGCGAGAACGACTTCTACCTCCCGCGCGGCCCTGATGGCGACTACATGCGCTTCGCCGATGCCGGCGAGGGCTATTCCGACATGCTGGAGGTGATGAACAGGCTGATCCCCTCGCATGTGGTGTTCAATGGCCGCGTCGGCGCGCTGACCGGCACCGGCGCGCTGGTCGCCGAGCAGGGCGAGACGGTGCTGTTCGTCCACAGCCAGGCCAACCGCGACAGCCGCCCGCACCTGATCGGCGGGCATGGCGATCTGGTCTGGGAAAGCGGCAAGTTCAACAACCTGCCGGAACGCGATCTGGAAACCTGGTTCATCCGCGGCGGCTCTGCCGGGGCGGCGCTCTACACCTTCCTGCAGCCGGGCGTCTATGCCTACGTCAACCACAACCTGATCGAGGCGGTGAACCTTGGCGCAACGGCGCATGTGATCGTCGGCGGCGACTGGAACAACGACCTGATGGAACAGGTGGTGGCCCCGGTCGAATATGACGTGCTGCACGAAGGGCGCACCGCGCTACCGTGACCTCGCGTGGATTGGGCGGCACCGGAACCCCGGGGCCGCCCTTGCCGTTTTCAGGAGCCCACCATGACAACCCCCGCCGCGCTTGCCCTGCTGCTCGCCCTCGCCGTGATTGCCGGGGTGACAGCCTTGCGCCTTGCGCCCGGGGTGGAGGCGCCCGAAACCGTCCACATCGCCGCCGGCCCGCAGGATTACCGCCCGGCGGGCGAGTTCCGGCAAGGCACAAGGATGGTCGATGCGCCGATGGAGCGGGTGGAGGCCCCGGCACTGGAGGTGATGAAATTCCATGTGAGCGAGGCGGAGTATGCCCGCTGCGTGGCGGACCGTGGCTGCCCGCCGCTGCCGGTCACCGGCCGGCCCGGGATGCCGCAAACCAATATCAACCATGCCGATGCCACCGCCTATGCTGCCTGGCTCTCGGCCCGGACCGGCGCGACCTGGCGGCTGCCGACCGATGCCGAATGGCTGCGCGCGGCGGGCGAACGGGGTTTCGACGACGGCTTCGCCGAGGATGCCAACGGCGCCGACCCCTCGCGCCGCTGGATCGCCAATTACCTGCGCGAGGTGGAGCTGCGCGGCGAGGCAGACCTTGCCCTGCACCCACAGGGGCATTTCGGGGTCAATGACCGCGGCGTCGCCGACATCGCCGGCAATGTCTGGGAATGGACCGAGACCTGCTTCCAGAACGGCACCCTGACGCCGGACGGCACCGCCATCGCCACCCGCGCCGACTATTGCGGCGTGCGGTCGGTGCAGGGCAAGCACCGGGCCTTCGTGATCGACTTCATCCGCGACGCCCGCGTCGGCGGCTGCGCCGCGGGCGTGCCGCCGGACTATCTTGGCTTCCGGCTGGTGCGGGACGCGGGCTGAGGTTGGCGGATGGGCCGCCCCGCGGTAGGATAGAGGGTGTCCCCTGCGAGACCGAGGCCGATGATCACCGAGATCGAGGATTTCTTCACCAAGGGCTGCGGCCGCTGCGACCGCTTCGCCACGGCCGACTGCTCGGTCCGTGCATGGCAGCGCGGTCTGACGGAGCTGCGCACGCTGTGCCTTGCCGCCGGACTGACCGAGACGGTGAAATGGGGCCACCCCTGCTACACCCATTCGGCGCGCAACATCGCCATCATTGGTGCTTTTCGGGGGGATTTCCGCCTGAGCTTCTTCAATGCGGCGCTGATGAAGGACCCGGAGGGGGTGCTGGAACGGCAGGGACCGAACACCCGCCACGCCGACATGATCCGCTTCACGGAGAATGAGCAGGTGGCCGACAAGGCGCGCGTGATCGCCGCCTACCTGACCGAGGCGATGGGCTATGCCGAGGCGGGGGTGAAGCCGCCGAAGGACGACACCGCCCGCGAGTTGCCGGAGGAGCTGACCCTGGCCATGGACGCCGACCCCGATCTGGCCGAGGCCTTCCACGCCCTCACCCCCGGGCGGCAGACCAGCTATGTGATCCACCTCGCCTCGGCCAGGACCTCCGCCACGCGGGTTGCGCGGATCGCGCGCGCAAGGCCCAAGATCATGGCAGGCAAGGGCGCAAACGAACGCTAGCTGCGCGCTGGCTTGACTGTCGCCCGGATCATGTCCCAGATACCCACGGCCTGTGCTGCCAGCCGCTCGCGCCCCTTGGGGTCTGGTGAAAGCACCTTGGACGATCCGATGCACCCTTCCCGTCCAGTGCTTCGTCGGCAATGCGAGCCCCGATCCCGTGCGCTGGCAGGAGGATGTGATGACCGATCCCGACACCGCCAAATCCATGGCGCGCCAACTGCGCGCCGCCCTTGCGCTCGAGGGCACCGAGGTGACGCATTCCAAGGCGCTGGAGCTGGTGTCCAAGTCGCTTGGCTATGCCGACTGGAACACCGCAGTCTCCGCTCTGGGGCAAGGCGCCGAAGGCCCCCGCTTTACCCGGACCAGCCCGATCCTGCGGATCTTCGACGAGGCCAAGGCGCGGGAGTTCTACTGCGGTTTCCTTGGCTTCACCGTCACCTTCGAGCATCGGTTCGAGCCGCAGCTGCCGCTCTATCTCGGCATTGAGCGCGCGGGCCTGTCGCTGCATCTGTCGGAACATCACGGCGATGCCAGCCCGGGGTCCAATATCTTCGTGCAGACCGCCAATATCCGGGCCTTCCACAAGGAACTGGCCGAGAAGCAGTATCCCTATGGCCGCCCGGGATTGGAGCCCTTGCCCTGGGGGCTGCAGATGCAGGTGTATGACCCGTTCGGCAACCGCATCCGCTTTTGCCAGCAGGACTGACGCGCCTACCGCAAGCGGAAGCGCCCCCTGACAAGGGGGCGCCCTGAGCCGGTGTTACTCGGCAACCTGCGCGAACAGCGGCTCGAACCGGGTCTTGGCCTTGCCCTTCTGGGACACGGCGGCGGCCGCTTCCAGGTTGACCGGCGCGCCAGCCTGGATCAGCGCGACCATGCCCATTGTGTAGTGCGGGGTGCATTTCACGCCATAGAGGCCCTCGGCCGTCACGGTCAGCACGTAATCCGCCCCGACCTTGCTCTTGAACGCCTCCACCCCCTCGGGCAGCATGTCCTTGATGTTCTCGACATTGTGGCCCTTGTCGGTCGAGATGAAGGTGACGGTATCGCCCACATCGACCTTCACGAAGGCCGGCTCGAACACCATAGCGCCCTCGGTGCCCTTGTTCAGCATCAGCACATCGACATTGGCGGCATGGGCAACCGGGGCCAACAGCAGCGCGGCAAGGCTGGCGGCGAGCGTGGCGGGGATCAGGTTCGGGAACATGGTGCGTCCTTTCCGGGGATGGCAGATTGGTGTTGCCCCGGTTCTAGGCTAAGGTCGCGCGCGGCTCGTTGTGCTGCCACAACCTCGGAGGCTGCGTTTGCACAAACTCGACGAAAGCCTGCTGACCGGCCTGCCGCCGTTCCGCAAGCTGGCCCGCCCGCAGATCCGCGAGATCCTGGATGCCGCGCAGGCGCTGCGCTTCGATGCCGGGGTGCCGGTCTTTGCGGAAGGAATGCCGGTGGAGCGGTTTTTCCTGCTGCTCGACGGGCATATCCGGGTGATCCGCACCACGGCGGCCGGGGACCAGATCATCGCCCTGCATATCGCGCCGGGGCAGCTGTTCGGCATCGGCGCGGCGCTTGGCCATACCGCCTATCCGGCGACCGCGATGACGGCCGATGAGTGTGTGGTGCTGGCCTGGCCCAACCGCCTGTGGGCCGAGTTCACCGCGCGGCATGACGGCTTTGCCACCGAAACCTACAAGGTGGTAGGCGCCCGCGTCGGCGAGATGAACAACCGGATCGTGGAACTGGCGACGCAACAGGTGGAACAGCGCATCGCCAATGCCATCCTGCGTCTCGTCACCCAGATGGGCCGCAAGGTCGAGGGCGGGATCGAGATCGGCATCCCGATCACCCGGCAGAACATTTCCGACATGACCGGTACCACGCTGCACACCGTCAGCCGGCTGCTGAGCGCGTGGGAGCGGGACGGGATCGTGGTGTCCGAGCGCCGCAAGATCACCGTGACCGCGCCGCACCGGCTGGTGCTGCTCAGCGGCGCCGAGGGCTGATCACCCTCCGGGCTTGCGGCGGTAATCGGCGCTGGAGGTCTGCAGCACCTCGCCGTTGGCCCCCACGGTCAGCCTCAGCCGGCGGGTGGCGGAAAAGAAGGTCAGCCGGAAGCGCCCGGCGTCCTCGTCCATGCCCGTCTCGCATTGGCTGGTGACCGCGCCGCTGCGCAGGGCGGCGCGCAGCGCCTCGGGCTCCATCTGCAGGGCCTTGGCGACGAGCGCCGCATCGACCTCGATCCGGCCGTCCTCAAAGCTGATCGCGCCCATGCCCTGCCTCACTTTCCTGTCCTCACTCTAGGGGCGCCGTGCGCGGGTGCAACGCCCTAACGCCCGCCCGGCACCCGCCGCGCCGGGTTGGGCTGCGTCAGGATCGGCGCGAACCGCCACAGGAACAGGCCAAACCCCACCACCCACAGCCCTGCCGCCCCCCACAGCCCCGCGCCCGAGGGCACCGCGACCCGGACCAGCGCCGCCAGTGCCACGCAGGCAAACCCCAGCGTCAGCGCCCGCCCCGCCACCAGCTCGCGCGCAGTGTGGCCCAGCGAGGCGCGGATCATCACCGCCAGCGTCATCCCGCCAATGCCGCCAATGCCCAGAAGGTGCAGCCCCGTCACCGCCGGCCAGACCCCCAGTGCCGCCAGCCCCAGCGCGGCCAGCCCCGCGGGGATGAAGGCAAAGGCCAGATGTAGCATCGCCAGCAGCGGCGAGCGCCAGACCCGAATGCCCCGCCACCGTGCCAGCCGCCCCGCCTGCAAAGCGCCGGCCGCGAGCAGACCCGCCCCGGCCAACGCCGTGTCCGGCGCCGCCACCCAAGTCAGCAGCGCCGCCAGCGTGCCCGCAAGGCACAGCGCATCGAAGCGCCCGAACGGCACCGGCATCGGGCCCGGCCCCCGCTTGGCCAGCCAGTTGCGGGTGAAACTGGGGATGATCCGCCCGCCGATCAGCGCGATCAGCAGCGTCACCATCGCAAAGCCCAGGCGGCGGCCGATCTCGGCGCTGCCCTGCCCCATCGCCTCCAGATGGAAGGCGATGTTGGCGGCCAGATACGCCAGCACCGGCAGCACCACCATCAGGTTGCGCCAGTTCCGCCCCGCCACGATTTCCGTCACCACCATGACGCCGATGGCCAGAAGGAAGGCGCAATCGACGGCCATCACCAGCAGCGGCCAGGGCGCGAAGGCCACCGCCAGCCGCCCGGCGATCCACAGCACCGCCAGCGCGATCAGCGGCTGCCCCCGTGTCGGCATCCGCCCGGTCCAGTTCGGGATCGCGGTGAACAGGAATCCCGCGATCACGGCAGAGGTGTAGCCGAACAGCATCTCATGGATATGCCAGTCCAGCGGACTGAACGGACCGGACAGTGCCACCTGCCCCGACCACACCATCATCCACAGTGGCACGATCAGGGCCGCGAAGAGACCCGCGGCCAGAAACAGCGGCCGAAACCCATAGCTGAACAAGGCGGGGCCGGCATAGGTGGGTCGGGTGGGGGTGTGCATGGTGCTGAACCTGTCCTGTGTCGCGGTGGAGGCGGCGCACGCTGTCCGGGGCATGAGCGGGACTGGAAACGTCCCGGCCCCTGATCTGCGTCAGCACCTTGGCCGGACGGTCGCCTAGGATGAGCGTCAGCGTCGTTGTGCTGGCTCAACCTCTGGACAGTCCATGATCAGGCCCGACATCAACCAGCTTGGCGCAATGCCCCCGTTCCGCCGCCTCGATCCGCGACAATTGAGCGAGATCCTTGCCCTGTCCGGATCGCGGCACCTGGCTGGCGGCGCCGCGGTCTTTGACGAGGGGGAGCCTGCCCGGCGCTTCCATCTGCTGATGTCGGGCAACATCCGTCTCGTCAGGTTGACGGCCGAAGGTGACCAGATCATCGTGCTGCACATCCAGGCCGGTCAGGTGTTCGGCATCGCGGCCGCGCTTGGGCAGGACAGGCATCACGCATCGGCGATTGCCGCCGGTGGCTGCCGTGTCCTCTCCTGGCCCAATGCCCTCTGGCCGGGGTTCTGCAATGCCTATGACGGGTTTGCCGCTGAAATCTTCCGGGCCTTCGGCGCCCGGGCCGATGAGATGAGCAACCATCGTCGAGCTGTCGACCAAGCAGGTGGAGCAGCGCATCGCCTGTGCCCTGCTTCGGATGATCACCCAGTCGGGGCGAAAGGTCGTGGATGGCATCGAGATCGGCTTTCCGATCAGCCGCCAGAACGTCGCCGACATGACCGGCACCACATTGCACACCGTCAGCCGGGTGCTGAGCCTTTGGGAACGGGGCGGCGTGGTAAGAAGCACCCGCTGCCTCGTGGTCGTCACGGACCCGCACCGCCTTGTGGTGATGAGCCGGGCAGGACCCGGCCCGGACGCCGGCGATCCGATGGTTCAGGCAAGAAGGCGCCCGCCCTGCGCCACCGCGGCCGCCAGCGCGGCTCGGAAGGCGGCCTCGTCCAGCGCGTATTCGGCGCAGGCGTCGATCACCGTGTGAAACGGCGCGATCGGGCAGCCGAAGCACAGCATCCGCTGCGCCCGGAATACCGCCGCCACCTCGGGCCAGCGGTCGAACAGCAACCGCAGCGGCAGGTCTGGATCGTCTAACCTCGGGCCGCGCATGGTGCCTCCGCCTCGGCCGGCTGGGCCGTGCCGCAGCCTCGCCGCGCACGGCCCCTGCGTCGTTGCGCTGGCACAACCTCGCCCGCAGAGGGCGCCAGGACAAGTCGAACAAGGGCGCATGAAAAAACCGGCCTCCGTGGGGAGGCCGGCCTTGGCAGACAGGATGCGAGGGCGGCAGCTGCCCCGCTTGCCCTAATCAGTAGCGGTTCGGACAGGGCGCCGGGGTACCGTCGGTGTAGGTACACTTGCGCGCGCCGACGTTGGAGCCGATAGCCGCGCCCGCTGCGCCGCCGCCGAGGGCCGCGGCAACCTTCACGGTGTCGCTGCCGTCTGCAAGGTCAGCCGCTGCGAGGCCGGCAGCTGCGCCGGTCAGACCGCCGATGGCGGCGTTCTGGTTGGGGGTGTAGCCGGTGCAAGCCGACAGGGACAGCGTGCCTGCACAGAGCAGCATCATGAGTTTCTTGGTCATTCGTTCATCTCCCGGAACTTTGTATTGATCGCACATACCGCGGATGGAACGCCGCGAGACTGCACAATTCGGTGACCAACGCCCGGCACCCGGCAAGGTTCCGCCGCCCCGTCAATGATTTGGCGTCAGTGGATCGGATTGCCGCCGGTCACCCCGATGGTCTCGCCGGTCATGTAGCCGGATTCCTGCGTGGCAAGGAACACGAAGCTGGCTGCAATCTCGGCCGGTTGGCCAGGGCGGCCGAGCGGCGTCTGTTCGCCGAACTTCGCCAGCTTCTCGGCCGGCTGGCCCTGCGAGGGTTGCAGCGGCGTCCAGAACGGGCCCGGCGCGACGGCGTTGACGCGGATGCCGTCCCTGGCCACCTGCCCCGCCAGCGCCTTGGTGAAGCCGAGGATGGCGAATTTGGTCGAGGCGTAGTCGAGGAGGTTCGGCGAGGGATCGTAGCCCTGGATCGAGGTCACGTTGATGATCGTCGCCCCCGGCTTCATCCGCGGCAGCGCCGCCTTGGACAGCCAGAACATCGCATAGACATTGGTCTTGTAGGTGGCATCGAACTGCTCGGTCGTCAGGTCCTGGATGCTGGCCTGCGTCACCTGCTTGCCGGCATTGTTCACCAGCACGTCGATCCCGCCCATCACGCCTGCCGCCTCGTCGATCAGCGTCTTGCAGAAGCCCTCGTCCATCAGGTCTCCGGGGATCGCGTCGATCTTCAGCCCCTCGGCGCGCAGGTCTTTCAGCAGGCTGTCGGCATCGGCCTGTTCGGCCGGCAGGTAGTTGATGACAACATGCGCCCCCTCGCGGGCATAGGCGATGGCCACGGCGCGGCCGATGCCGCTGTCGCCGCCGGTGATCAGCGCGCGGCGGCCCTGCATCCGGCCGAGGCCCTTGTACGAGGTCTCGCCATGGTCGGGGCGCGGGGTCATTTCGCTGGTCAGGCCGGGTTCGGGCTGCATCGGCGTGTCAAAGGGCGGCTTGGGATAGAGGCTGCGGGGGTCACGCATCTCATACTGGGTGTTCGGGGCATTCTTGGGGGCGTTCTTCGGAGTGTCGTTCATGACAGGTCCTTTCGGCTTGGTCGGCTTGCGGCGAAGCGGGGGCCTTCTGCCCCCGCACCCCCGAGGATATTTCCGAAAGGCAAAGGCGATGCCGGCGCGGTCCCGCGGGGGGGGAGACCTGACAACGCGCGCGGCGCCCGGATGTTTCCGGCAAGGCGGATATTCGCGCGCCGAGCGCGTCAGCCGCGCAGCCGTGCCGCCAGCCGGTTCTGCCGGGCGATCACTGCGGGCAGGTCGATGGTCTGCATCTGCCCGTCGCGCACCACCTGCCTCCCCTCGACGAACAGGTGCCGCACCCGCGTCGGCCCGGCCAGCAGCAGCGCCGCCGGATCCCAGCTGCCGGCGCTTTCCACGCCCGACACGTCCCAGACCGCGATGTCAGCGCGCATGCCCGGCACCAGCGCGCCCACGTCGCTGCGCCCCAGCACCTCAGCCCCGCCAAGCGTGGCAATCTCCAGCGCCTCGCGCGCGCTCATCGCACCCGCGCCATTCTCCACGCGCTGCAGCAGCATCGCCAGCCGCGCCTCGGCCACCAGATTTCCGGCGTCGTTGGAGGCAGAGCCGTCCACCCCCAGCCCGACCCGCACCCCCGCATCGCGCATCGCCCTGACCGGCGCGATACCCGATCCGAGGCGGCAGTTGGAACAGGGGCAATGCGCGACGCCGGTGCGGGTTCTGGCAAAGAGGTCAATCTCTTGCGGGCCGAGCTTCACGCAATGCGCGTGCCAGACATCGGGGCCGGTCCAACCCAGATCCTCGGCATATTGCCCGGGCAGGCAGCCGAAGGTGGCCAGCGAATAGGCGACGTCCTCGGCGTTCTCGGCAAGGTGGGTGTGCAGCATCACCCCCTTGTCGCGGGCCAGCAGTGCCGCGTCCCGCATCAGATCGCGGCTGACCGAGAAGGGCGAGCAGGGCGCGACGCCGACGCGGCACATCGAGCCCTCAGAGGCATCGTGGAAGGCGTCGATGACGCGGATGCAGTCCTCGAGGATCGCCTCCTCGCGCTCCACCAGGCTGTCGGGCGGCAGGCCGCCGGCGCTCTCCCCGATGCTCATCGCGCCGCGGGTGGGGTGGAAGCGCAGGCCAACCTCGGCCGCGGCGGCGATGGTATCGTCCAGCCGGGCGCCGTTGGGGTAGAGGTAGAGGTGGTCCGAGGTCAGCGTGCATCCCGACAGCGCCAGTTCCGCCAGCCCGACCTGAGCGGAGGCGAACACCTCCTCGGGCCCGAAGCGCGCCCAGATCGGGTAGAGCGTCTTGAGCCAGCCGAACAGCAGCGCATCCTGCCCGCCCGGCACGGCGCGGGTGAGGGTCTGGTAGAGGTGGTGATGGGTGTTCACGAGGCCCGGGGTGACGACGCAGCCTTGGGCCATGACCACCTCGCCGGTGGTGGAGAGGCCCTGCCCCACGGCCGCGATCACCCCGCCGCGGATCAGCACATCGGCCCCGGCAAGCTCGGCACGGGTGTCGTTCATGGTCAGGATGGCATCCGCGTGGCGGATCAGGATCTCGGGCATGGCGTTTCCTCGCATCCCTTCGGTGAAACGCCGGCCACGCGACAGAAGGGGGAAGGACTCGCGCTGCTAGGGAATGATAGCAAAGCGGGGGGTGTGGGGGCTAGGGGATTCTTGCGGGTGGCGGGTGAGGCTGGGCGGCAGCCTCGAGCCCATATTGACCAATGCCGCAAGATACACGAATGTCAGCTTGAAGCGAGGGGCGGAGACAAATTTGGACGTTAAATTTGCGAGAAGATTTTATCTCTCCGCATTTGTTCTTGCTGCTTGTGCCAGTGGTGGACAATTGTTTGCTCAAGATCTTGAGCAGGACTTCTCAAACCTTTTGGACCGTTGCCGAACGTCCATCGAGATGAGCGCGGAGTTCGACAGCTATGGCTTGCAGTCGCGTAGCGTCGCAGAGCGGCATCTGCGTGATTGGGGTTCAGCACCCAAATACGCAGGCTGGATGGATGCACAGTCGGAAATGTACGTTGTATTAACTGATTGGACATCGCGCGATGGACAAACCAGACGCCTTTGCAACGTATATTTTTATGATGAAAAGCGCGTCCTCAGCAAGACGGAGCAAAGCCTGCTGTTAGAGCGCTTTCGTGTCACTCGAGACAAACTGATTGGGCTAGGAACTCACAAGGTTGACGAAGAGCTATCCAGCATTCCGCCCTTAGTGAATTCCGCCTTTCTGCTTTCCGAAAGAAATCCGAGCGGTTGCAGCGTCACGACGATGATTGCGTTCTCGCCAGACGGCACCTTCTTCTCTGCGGGTACCGGCGAGCAAGCCACCGAGTCTTGCGCCAAGAATTAACTGCTCTGAAGCTGCCCGAGTTGCTTACTTCCAAGAAGCGGCAACTGACAAGTCTTTGGCGAACGGCAACTCCGTCCGATGAACGGACATTCCATCGAGAACAGCGCTAAGCCCTCACCCGTTCAGCAGCGCCAGCGCCTCGGCATGGATCTCTGCATTCGCCGCCGCCACGATCCGCCCGCCGTGATGCGCCACCCCGCCCTGCCAGTCGGTCACCACGCCCCCCGCTGCCGTGACCACCGCAATCGGGGCCTGCACGTCATAGGGTTGCAGCCCCGCCTCGATCACCAAGTCGATCTGGCCCGAGGCGATCAGCGCGTAGGCGTAGCAATCCATGCCATAGCGGGTCAGCCGGGCGCGGCTGGCGACCCTGCGGAAGGCGGCGGCATCGGCTTCGGTGCCGACTTCGGGGAAGGTGGTGAAGACGATAGCCTCGGCCAAGGGCCGCGCCTTGCGGCAGCGCAGGGCGCGCGGGCCATGCGGGCCGGTCATTTCGGAGAGACCAAGGCCACCCACGAAGCGCTCGCCGATATAGGGCTGGTCGATGGCGCCGAGGATCGGGCCCACGGCATCCGACACGCCGACCAGCACGCCCCAGGTCGGGGTGCCCGACAGGTAGCCGCGGGTGCCGTCGATCGGGTCCAGCACCCAGGTCAGGCCGCTGGTGCCGGGGGTTGCGCCGTATTCCTCGCCCAAGATGGCGTCGTGGGGCCGCATTCGGGCCAGCACCTCGGTCATCGCGCGCTCGGCGGCGCGGTCGGCGACCGTCACCGGATCGAAGCGTTCGGTTTCCTTGGTGTCCGCCGCCAACCCCTCGGTGCGGAAATGCGCGAGCGTCTCCACCCGCGCGGCATCGGAAGCTGCATGCAGCGCCGCGATCAGCGACTGGCGTTCTGCCTCGTCCATGGTCCTGTCGGTCATCGCGCGCCCCCTGCTGCCCGGTCCAGCGGTAGCCGGGGCGCGGGGGCGGCGTCAAGGCGCGGCGGCCCTCAGGCGGCGTCGGACAGCACGCGGGCCAGATCGAACAGCCGGCGGCGCTGCGCTTCCGGGATGGCATAGTAGGAGCGGACCAGCTGCAGAGCCTCCTTGTCGGCAAGGATGTCGCCCTCGATCTCGTCCGCAGCCGCGGACTTGCCGTCCAGCCCCTCGAAGAAGAACGCCACCGGCACCCCCAGCACTTCCGAAATGTCCCAGAGCCGCGAGGCGGAAACCCGGTTCATCCCGGTCTCATACTTCTGGATCTGCTGGAACTTGATGCCGACCTTCTCGGCCAGTTGCTGCTGGGTGATGCCGATCATCCAGCGGCGGTGACGGATGCGCTTGCCGACATGGACGTCCACGGGATGGGTCATGGATGTTCTCCTTCTCTGTTGCAGATATATAAGCAATTTTCGTGCCAATCAGGGATTTCCCGAAAAGTTTTCTGCACACGCAAAGGCAGAGGGATCGCACACGGGGAAGTTGTGGGCCCAGCTGCCCAAATGGTCGCGGATTGCCGTCAGATCGTTGCCTCGGGCCCGGGCCCATTGCGCAAATGGTCAGATTGGCCGGTATACCACCGCTGGATTCGCAATTTGCATTGCATTTTGCAAATTGCTTTCAGTCAGTTGTGGCAATCTGCCTGTGCGCCGGGGGTGGCGCGGCGGCTCTCGCACAGCTAGCTTTCCGGCAGCCCCGCTGCCAGAGGATTCCATGCGCGCCTACCGTCTTGAAGCCATCGGCACCCCGCCGCGCCTGATGCAGATCGAAGCCCCCTACCCTGCCGAGGGCGAGGTGCTGGTGCGGATCGCCGCCTGCGGACTCAACTTCGCCGACACGCTGATGATCAAGGGCGCCTATCAGGAAGCGCCGCCCCTGCCCGCCACGCTTGGCATGGAACTGGCGGGGACGGTGGAGGCCCTTGGAATGGGCGTGACCTCGCCCGCCATCGGCACCCGCGTCGCCGTTTTCGCCGGGCATGGCGGGCTGGCCGAGTATGGCTGTTTCCCGGCGGCCCGCTGCCTGCCGCTGTCCGAAGCGATGAGCTTCGTCGATGCCGCCGCCTTGCAGGTTGCCTATGGCACCAGCCATCTGGCGCTGACCCGCCGCGCGCGGCTGCAACCCGGCGAAACGCTGGTGGTCACCGGCGCCGCCGGCGGCGTCGGGCTGACGGCGGTGGAGATTGGCGCGCTGATGCGCGCGCGGGTGATCGCGGTGGCGCGCGGCGCGGACAAGCTGGCGGCGGCGGCGGCGGCGGGGGCTGCGGTGTGCCTGGACAGCGACAGCGCCGACCTGCGGGCCGAGGTGAAGGCGCTTGGCGGGGCGGATGTGCTTTATGATGCGGTGGGCGGCGATGCCTTCACCGCCCTCTTCCGCGCCATGCGGCCCGAGGGGCGCATCCTCGCCATCGGCTTCGCCAGCGGGACGGTGCCGCAGATCCCGGCCAATCACCTGCTGGTCAAGAACGTGTCGGTCATGGGCTTCTACTGGGGCGCCTATCTGGGCTTTGCGCCGGCGGCGCTGAAGGACAGCCTTGCAGAGGTGATGCGGTGGCATGCCGAGGGCAGGATCAAGCCGCATGTCAGCCATGTGCTGCCGCTGGCGCAGGCGGAGGCGGCGCTGGCGCTGCTGTCGGGGCGCAAGTCCACCGGCAAGGTCGTGGTGACGATGGAGTAAGGCGGGGGAGTAAGGCGGGTCAGTCGCAGCAGCCATAGGCCATGCGC
This sequence comes from Frigidibacter albus, assembly GCF_009908165.1. GTDB lineage: Bacteria > Pseudomonadota > Alphaproteobacteria > Rhodobacterales > Rhodobacteraceae > Frigidibacter > Frigidibacter albus. The sequence goes on along the minus strand of NZ_JAAAUC010000003.1, from coordinate 341,938 downwards.
AGTTCGTCCTTCAGCCGCTCCGTCACAGCGCCCTTCTGGATGCCGGCATCATAGAGGAACAGCTGCGTCGCCCCGAGCCCGGGCAGCGCGTTCCCCGCCTCGATCACCTCGCAGCCGGGTGGCACCCCGCCGCGCATCCGCACCGTGATGGCCAGATCGGCGGCGGTGGTGGTTTCCATCACATGCTCGGACTGGCCCGAAAAGCCCATCTCCCACGGAATGCCCGCCGCATCGAGCGCGGCAATGGCGCGGGGGCGGAAGATGCAGGCCTCCTCGAACGCCAATCGCAGTGGGCGGCGCTGCCAGGCAGTGCCATCGGGCGCGCCGATCCAGACCAGGTCACGTTCCGCCAGCCGCTCGGCGCCCTCACCCGGCTGGTCCTCGGTGGTGACGATCAGGTCGGCCTCGCCGCGGGCAAAGCCCTCCTTCAGCCGCCGGGTGAAGCCCGAATCAAGCGTGACCCGCACCCGCGGGTAATCCGAGGCCAGCCGCTTGAGAATGCCCGGAATCGACGGGAACACGATGTCATGGGGCACGCCCAGCCGGATCTCGCCGGTGAAATCATCCGCCGTCAGCCGGGCCAGCGCCTCGTCATTCAGCACCAGCATCTTGCGCGCATATCCCAGCAGCTGCTCGCCCTCGGGTGTCAGCGCCAGCTTGCGGGCGGTGCGGGAGAACAGGCCAAGCCCCAACCCCTCCTCCAGCCGCTTGATCTGCATCGAGACCGCCGATTGCGTGAGGTTCATCAGCCCGGCGGCGCGGGTGACGCCCCCCGCATCGACGATAGCGACAAAGGAGCGCAGCGAGGTGAGGTCGAGGTTGCGGGGCATATCAGGATCCGTGATGTACAAGCCGTCAATCATTCATTTTCAATATCAAGCATAGACTGCGATCCTGATCAAGTCCGCTGATCCATCAGCGCCCTTACATCACACGGAGGCTATGATGTTCGCCCTGTTCCGCTCCCGCCTGACCCTTCCGCAGCCCGGATCGTTATTTCGCCTGCTGCGCCGCATGTCCGCCACCCGCCGCCAGCGCCGCGCGCTGCTGCGGCTCGATGACGCCCTGCTGCGCGACATCGGCCAGGATCCCCTGTCCGCCCGCGCCGAGGCCGCCCGCCCTATCTGGGATGTGCCCACCCATTGGCGGCTGTGATCCGCTGGACAGATCGTGAAGCCTTTCGGGGGCTTGGCCCTTGAACGAAAGCCGCTTGTGCCCGATATTGGCTGCAGGTGGGTCTTTCCTCGGGAAGGCCTGCAAGAGGGAAACGTAACGGAGGCTTCAATGGCTGACTACAACACGATCCGCGCCGGCCGGGTGGGCGCCGGTGCGGTTCACATCGACGCCGGGCTCAAGGCCCATATGAACAAGGTCTACGGGCTGATGTCCGTCGGCCTCGCCGTGACCGGTCTTGTCGCCTATTTCGTCGGCAGCAATGACGCGCTGCTGGCCTCGATCTTCGGCACCCCGCTGAAATGGGTGGTGATGTTCGCGCCGCTGGCCGTGGTCTTCGGCTTCAGCGCGATGATCGGCAAGATGTCTGCCGCGACCGCCCAGCTGGTATTCTACGGCTTCGCCGCGCTGATGGGCTTGTCGATCAGCTACATCTTCGCCGTCTATACCGGCGTGTCGATCGCACAGACCTTCCTGATCACCGCGATCGCCTTCGCGGGCCTGTCGCTCTACGGCTACACCACCAAGCGCGACCTGTCGGCAATGGGCGCCTTCCTGGTGATGGGCCTGATCGGCCTGATCGTCGCCTCGATCGTGAACATCTTCCTCGCCTCCTCGGCGATGGCCTTCGCGATCTCGGTGATCGGCGTGCTGATCTTCGCGGGCCTGACCGCCTTCGATACGCAGCGGATCAAGAACGACTACATCCAGCACGCCCAGATGGGCGATGCCGACTGGCTGGCGAAATCGGCGATCCTGGGCGCGCTGACCCTGTATCTCGACTTCCTCAACCTGTTCATGTTCCTGCTGCAGTTCCTCGGCAACCGCGAGTAACGACAGACGCAGACGACAATCAGGGGCCGGTGGGAAACCACCGGCCCCTTTTGCATGGACACAGCAGTGCTCAGACCTTGCAGATCGAATTGCCGCCATCCGCGAGCAGGGCCGATCCGGTCACGAAGCTCGCCAGCCCCGATGCCAGGAACAGCGCCGCAGAGGCGATCTCTTCCGGGCGGGCCATCCGCTTGAGCGCGTGGAGGCCGGAGATGAACGCGGCGGTCTCCGGATTCGTCGCCGCATCCATCGCCATCTCCGTCATCGTGCCGCCGGGCAGCAGCGCGTTCGCCCGGATCCCGGCAGGGCCATACTCGACGGCAATCGACTGGACGAGACCGATCAGCCCGGCCTTCGAGGCCGCATAGGGGCCCATGCCCGGCAGGGTCGCCGTGTAGCCGACGAACGAGCCGGTGAAGACCAGCGACCCGCCGCCCCGCTCCTCCAGCGCCGGGATCTGCGCGCGGGCGGCGAGGTAGGCCGCAGTCAGGTTGGTCGCCAGCACCGCTGCCCATTCCCCAGGCTCGGTCTCGGCAAGCCTGCTGCCGCTTCCCATGCGGCCGGCATTGTTGAACGCGCCGTCCAGCCCGCCGAATTCCGACCGGGCGAGGGCGACCAGATCGGCGGCGAAGCCTGCATCCGTCACGTCGCCGGCCAGCGCGACGGCTCGCCCGCCAGCCTGGTTGATCTCGTCCGTCACCGCTCCGAGTTCGTGCTGCCGCCGTGCCCCCAGCACCAGGAGGGCGCCTTCGCGGGCAAAGAGCCGGGCGGCGGCGGCACCGATCCCGCTGGAGGCACCGGTGATGATATGGACCTTGTCTTCAAGAAGCATCGCGTTTCCTTTCGCTGACGATGCCTCAGGACTAGTCGGCGGCCCCGACCCTCTCGACCCGATACCTGCGCATGGGCGACCCGGATCCTGCGGCTTGGCGCTTCACGGTCGGAACCCGGCCACGAAGCCCCGCACCTGCGCTGGCGAGGAGAGCCGGACCTTGGCCTTGCCCTCGGGCGCGCTGTCCCACAGGCGCTGGATATTCGCCCGCGCGCTGTGGCGGGTCCGCCAGATGAAGCGCCAGAAAGGCAGCGTCTCGCGGTGGAAGCCCTCAGGGCAGCCCTCGGGCAGGTCGGGTCGGTTGCGCCCCTGCCAGATGACGGTGCGCTTCACCACGCGCCACAGGCGCAGGGGCAGCGGCAGGTCGAGCCAGATCAGCATGTCGGCGCGCGCCAGCCGGGTGCGCCAGGTCGCCGAATGGCCGCCCTCGAAGATCCATTCCTCGCGCGCCTCGGCCTCGTGGCAGAGGCGGGTCTTGTCGTCGCGGGCGCGCTCCACCCAGCCGGGCTGCCAGTGGATGTGGTCGATATGCAAGACCGGCAAGCCGGTCTTCCGGCCCATGTCGCGCGCGAGGGTGGACTTGCCGGAGCCGGGCTGGCCGATGATCATGATCCGCTGCATGGCGTCTCTCCCGGGTGCAAACTGGGCGCAAAGCAAAACTGGGCGCAAAGCAAAAGGCCGCGCCCTGGGGCACGGCCTTGATCCGAAACGGGCCAGGCAGATCTTACTTGATCTTGCCTTCCTTGTATTCGACATGCTCCCGCTTGACGGGGTCATATTTGCGCACGACCATCTTTTCGGTCATGGTGCGGGCATTCTTCTTGGTCACATAGAAGTGCCCGGTGCCCGCCGTCGAGTTCAGACGGATCTTGATCGTCGTCGGCTTCGCCATAGTCGTGTCTCCTGCAGCCGGGCGGAAGTGCAGTCTCGCCCGCGCCCCGTGAATTCCTTGAAGCCCGCCTTTTACCTAGCCACGTCGCGGAGTCAACCGCAAAGCAACCGCGTTGCGCTGCATTTGCCGACGTGGCCCGTCAGGATCCGTCGGCAGCCTCACCCGGCTGATATTGCGCCCGGAACCAGTCCCATGCCGAGGCTTCCACCTCGGCCACACCGGGGATCGCCCGAAGCCGGCTCTCCCAAGCCCGCACCTGCGGGCGCAGCTCCACCAGCGACAGCGACAGGGCATCGTTGCGATTGGCGGCGGCGTAGAAGGCACTGCCGATCTTGCGCTTGCCGTTCCTGCGCCCGTTCGCATCGCCACGGGCACGTTTCAGCCGATGCAGGTCATCGGATTTCACATGATGGTGGTGGAGGCAGGCATTGTCCCAGGTCAGGTGATGCGCCGCGACCTCATAGTCGGACCCGCGCAGGCTGAGCAATTTTTCGACCGGCATCGCCACCCCCGCGGCGTTCACCACCTTTGGCACGCCCGCCTTGGGCAGCTTCGGCGAATGCACCCCCATCATGCCGAAATTGCGGGGCCGGAACAGGGTCTTGAAGCCGACAAGCCCCCCGGCCGCCAGATCTGGCAGCGGATCTTCACAGCGCGTGAAGCTCTCGATGACGCTGCCGCCCCCCCAGACCGCCTTGCCCGCCGAGCCGAAATGCCGCCACATCACCGCGATCGCGTCCGCTTCGGGATAGAGGGCGACGAGGTCGTCGATCCTGCGCTGCCCGGCGGTGACGTTGACGTATTCGTCGGCGTCGATATGGATCGCCCAGTCGGCCTGGGCGACATGGTCCAGCTGATAGGCCATGTGCAGGGCCTGTTTCTGGATCGACCCCATGTCATAGGGGCCGGGATTGGGATGGTGCTCGACGGGGGAGTCCTGCCCCAGCAGGGCCAGCAGCCGGTCGGTCCCGTCATCACAGTCATTGGTGTAGACGATGATCCGGTCGAAGCCGATGGTCAGGTGGTGCGCGACCCACTCGACGACGTAAAGCGCCTCGTTGCGCATGCATGCGACGATGACCTTGCCTGGTTTCATCACCTGCCCCTGGAGTTTGGTTTCCCGAGGAAAACCACGCGAAACAGCAAAACACAAGGGCTGGAGGTCTTTGCGCGGATGGCCTGTAAGCCGGATTCTGTGCGGGGGCTTTCGCCCCGTCCGATGACCATTCCTCTGGCCCCCGTCTTGCGACGGGGATCTAGCTGCCAACCCGGGCCTCTCGGGCTGAAGCGTCCCTGCGGCGGCCGGTTGCCCGGCCTGCCCCGCGCGAGGCCCCTATTCGGCATTGCTCCTGGTGGGGCTTGCCGTGCCGTCCCTGTTGCCAGGTCCGCGGTGGGCTCTTACCCCACCGTTTCACCCTTACCTGCGAGGCGTGGGTGTAACCCCTTGTCCGCAGGCGGTTTCTTCTCTGTGGCGCTTTCCCTCGGGTTACCCCGGCCGGGCGTTACCCGGCACCATTACTTCATGGAGTCCGGACTTTCCTCGCACGCCCCGGTTTCCTTGCGGACCCTGTTGCGCACGCGGTCATCCGGCCATCCGCGCGGGGAGACAGCTATGCGCCCCCTGCCCCGCCGTCAATGGGCGGCAGCATGAGGGGGCATGTGGAAGGCATATGGAAACCATGCAGAAACCATATGGGAGGTATACATACGATTTTGGGGCGCTTCCCCCATCCCCCGCAGTTCACCCCGCACCAGCCAGCCGCGCCCTTCCGGGCCGGATCGGCGGCACGATCCCGATCCGCCGGAGCGTGCGGTGCAGCAGCAGCAAAGCCGCCAGCCCAGCCAGCGACAGGGCCAGCGCCGCGCTGACGGCGAGGGACATGGAATGGGCCGCGGCGAAGGCAAAGAGAAAGGGCGCGGACGCCCCCAGAAGGTTGCGGATCGCGGCCAGCCGCCCCAGCCGCAGCCCGAGGCCGGAGGCGCCGAAGAGGGCAACCGGCACCGCGCCGCGCACGATGCTGGACAGGCCCGCCCCCGCCCCGAGAATGGCGGCGAAGGCGAAGGCCAGCGGCTGCGCCAGCGCCGGGACGAGGCCTGGCAGCAGCAGGAGCGCGATGGCGGTGGCAATGGCCCCGGCCGAGAGGAGCGCCACGAACAACGGGTGCCGGTTGCGCCAGACCGTCGCATCCATCACCCGCACCGCCACCTGCGATGGCCCCATCACCATCGCGGCAACATAGGCCATCTCGCCAAGGGCCAGCGAGCGCAGGATCTCGACCAGATGCACGGTGATCGCCGAAATCGCCATGCCGGTCAGCGCGAAGCCGAGCGCCAGCAGCCAGAAGGCGCGGCGGGCGACAGAGACAGTCATGACCGGGAGGGCGGGTTGCGGATCCGCCCCGGCCCCGGGAGCAGGCATCCGGGACTCGATCACGGGCAGCGCGCCCAGCCCCCAATGCAGGGCCGCACAGAGCAGATGCGAGGCGGCGAAGATCCCTTGGGTGCCGCGCCAGCCCACCGCCTCGACCAGAAACCCGCTGAGCGGCCAGAAGATCGTGGAGGCGAAGCCGGCGATCAGCGTCAGCCGGGTGATGGCCTTGCGGGTGTCGCCGGGGCGCTTCTGCGCCAGCATGGCGAAGGCCGCGTCATAGAGCACAGCGAAGCTGAACAGCTCGATCAGCAGCGTCAACCCGCCGAAGACATAGATGTTGGGCGCGGCGGCCAGCAGAGCCAGCAGCAGGGCCATGACCACGCTGCCCGCGGTCATCACCCGCCCGGCGCCGATGCGGTCGATCAGCCCGCCAAGGCTGGGCGCGGCGAGCCCGCCCAGCAGCAGGCCGGCGGAAAGGAGGCCGAACAGCAAGGGCTCGCCGACATCGAACTCCTGCGCGACCGCGGGGGCGAGGATCGGGAAGGCATAGTAGATGGAGCCATAGCCGATGACCTGCGTGGCCCCGAGCGCGGCGACGAGCGGCAGGGTCAGGCGCATGGGGTCGCGGCCTTGGTCGGGACGGGCAGGATCATCTCGGATCCTCCGCAGGCGGCACCGACACGCCCGAGCAGCATTCCGATGTCAGGAAGGCCAGCAGCCGGTCCATCGCCGGAAAGTCCACCCGGTTGAACACTTCGCGCCCCTGCCTGTCCTGCAGGACAAGCCCGGCATCGACCAGCGCCGAGAGGTGATGCGCCAGCGTGGAAGGGGCGAGGCCGAGATGCCCGCCGATATCGCTGACGCGCAGGCCGTCTTCCCCCGCCCGCACCAGCAGGCGAAAGATCGACAGGCGGGCATCATGGCCCAAGGCGGCGAGCGCGCGGGACTGGGGGCTGGTAACGGTCATGGGGCGAGACAGAACCACTATTCCGGTTTTGTAAAGGATTCGCGTGGGGGCTGTTTGTGATGGGACATCGCAGGGCCGAAGGCGGCGGGAGGAGAAGGACGGCGCCAGGGCCTTTGCAGGCTTTGGACCGCTGTGTTCGGGCAGGACCACTGCACCCAGAGCCGCTGGCAAAGCAAAGCCGAAGGAGGCCCGCGCCCGCCCCGGCTCTGGCGGGCGCGGGCCGGGCCCTTTGGGGGCCCGTCCGGAGGGGATGAGAGGGCGATGCGTGGCGAAGGCGATGGCCTTCGCCACGGACAGGGGCACAAGCCGGACGCCAGCCGGCAGCGGTACCCGTCCGGGGCAGGGCTAGACCCGGGCGGGCTTGCATCTGTTGCTGGATGCGCTGCGGGACCGGCGAGGTGCGGGTGGGGGTCTACCCCGCCGCCGGCCAGCGCCGCGCCAGATCGGCCGCGAGGGCGCAGTCGGCAGCGGCCAGCGGTCCGCTTGCCCAAGGGCGGAAGCGCAGGCGGAAGGCCTGCAGCAGCGCTGGGGGGGAGGCGTCGGCGGGGTAGCCGAAGCGGGTGAGGCCCGCGTGGAAGGCGGCCTCATCGGCGTCTGCGGCGCCTGCCTCGGGCCAGACCGACAGCCCGGCCAGCGCCAGACGGCGCCAGTCGAAGCGGGGGCCGGGGTCGGATTTGCGCCCCGGGGCCATGTCGGAATGGGCGATGATGCCGGAGGGGGCAATCGTCCAGCGGGCCATCACCCCGGCCAGCAGGCGTTCGAGGGCGGCCATCTGCGGCTCGGGGAACGGCCGGTCGCCGGGATTGGCCAGCTCGATGCCGATGGAGGCGGAGTTGACGTCGTGGCACGTCCCCCAGCTTCCGGCGCCGGCGTGCCAGGCGCGAGCGGGTTCGGGCACCAGCGCCTCGGCGGTACCATCCTCGGCGATCAGCCAATGGGCGGAGACTTCGGCGGCGGGGTCACAGAGCCGCTCGCGCGCCGCGGCGCAGGTGGCCATGGCGGTGTAGTGGAGCACGATCAGGCGGGGCGTCTGCCCGCCGCGCCGGTCGCCGAAGTTCGGCGAGGGGAAGGCCGGCGCCGCGTCGGTCATCAGATCAGCCGCGCGCCTTCTGGAACGGGGTCGGGTCCCAGCGGCAGGCATAGCCGTCGCCATCGGGGTCGAGGTTGCCCGGGTCGCGCTGCGGGCCGCCGCGGCGCAGGAACTCCATCTGCGCCAGATCCTGCGAGGGGAACTGCGCGCAGTTCTTCTCATAGTTCGACAGGTGCAGGCCGAGACGGGTGTAGACCTTCTGCCCCGGCGGGTTGCTGGCGTTCAGCGCGTATTCGACGATGTTCGGCCCGGTCTCGGTGCGGGGCGGCAGGGCGGTGGGCTGCACCTGCTGATATTGCGCGGCATTGGCCTCGATGCGGGCGCGGTCGGATTCGATGGTCTCCCGCGAGGCGACGGCCGAGAAATCATTCTCGTCCGAGATGCGGGGACCGCCACCGACCGGGGCGGCAGCAACCGGCGCGGCAGTTGAGGGCAGCGGCTGATAGGCGGTTGTCGGGACGGGCTGATAGGGCACCGGGGCGGTTGGCAGCGGCTGGAAGGGCGCGGCGGTGCTGCCGGTGGCCGACGTGGCGTTCAGCGCGGCAAGGGCGGCAGAGCCAATGGCGGCATCGCCCGTGGGCGCAGTGGAGCTAAGCGCGGTGGAGCCAAGCGGGGCCGAGCTGATCGGCCCGCCGGTGATCGCCGAGGCGGGCGCGGTGGCGGCGCCGTAGCTGCCCTGCGACGCCGCCTGGCCCGAGTTGTTGCGCATGTAGGTGCCGTAGTCCTCGAACCCGACGCCGGCGCCGCTGTCGGGCATGGTCGGCGCGCAGGCGGCAAGGGCCAGCAAAAGCGCTGCCGGTGAGACGATCCGCAGTGAACAGCCCTTGGTCATGCTTGGCCCCCGAGTTGGCAATCGTGTTCTGGCAATCGCGCCGCTTACCACCATTTCGCCGGTTTGGAAACGAAGCCGGTCGCACGCTCCAGCACATAGGCGTGATTGAGGAGGTCACCCTCCTCCCACGGCCGGCCGATCAGCTGCAGCCCCAGCGGCAGGCCGCGGCCATCAAGGCCCGTCGGCACCGCGATGCCCGGCAGGCCGGCGAGGTTGACGGTGACGGTGAACACGTCGTTGAGATACATCGCCACCGGATCGGCATCGGCCATCTCGCCCAGCCCAAAGGCGCTGGAGGGCGTGGCGGGCGTCAGGATCGAGTCGATCCCGGCCTCGAAGGCCAGTTCGAAATCGCGCTTGATCAGGGCGCGGACCTTGCGGGCGCGGTTGTAATAGGCGTCATAGAAGCCCGCCGACAGCACATAGGTGCCGACCATTACCCGGCGCTGCACCTCTTTGCCAAAGCCCTCGGCGCGGGTCTTCTCATACATCTCGGTGATGCCATCGCCCTGCCCCAGCTTGGCGCGGTGGCCATAGCGCACGCCGTCATAGCGCGCGAGGTTGCTGGAGGCTTCGGCGGGGGCGACCACGTAATAGGCGGGCAGCGCGTATTTGGTGTGCGGCAGGCTGATGTCGACGATCTCGGCGCCCGCATCCTTCAGCATCGCGGCGCCATCGGACCAAAGCTTTTCGATCTCGGCCGGCATCCCGTCCATGCGGTATTCGCGCGGGATGCCGATCTTCTTGCCGCGGATGTCGCCGGTCAGCGCCGCCTCGAAATCCGGCACCGGCAGGTCGGAGCAGGTGCTGTCCTTGGCATCCGGCCCCGCCATCGCGCCCAGCATGATCGCAGCATCGCGCACGGTCTTGGTCATCGGGCCGGCCTGGTCGAGGCTGGAGGCGAAGGCGACGATGCCCCAGCGGCTGACGCGGCCATAGGTCGGCTTGATGCCGACGATGCCGGTGAAGGCGGCGGGCTGGCGGATCGACCCGCCGGTATCGGTGCCGGTGGCGGCAAGGCAGAGGTCGGCGGCGACGGCGGCGGCGGAGCCACCCGACGAGCCGCCGGGGGTCAGTTCTGCCGTGTCATTGCCGCGGCGCCAGGGGTTCACGGCATTGCCGTAGCAGGAGGATTCGTTGGAGCTGCCCATGGCAAACTCGTCCATGTTCAGCTTGCCCAGCATCACCGCGCCCGCGCCGAACAGCTGGGACGTGACGGTGGATTCGTATTCGGGGCGGAAGCCCTTGAGGATGTTGGAGGCCGCCTGCGAGGGCACGCCCTTGGTGCAGAACAGGTCCTTGATCCCCAGCGGAATGCCGCACATGGCGGGCGCATCGCCAGCGGCCAGCCGTGCATCGGCGGCCTTGGCCTGCTCGCGGGCAATCTCGGGCGTGTGGTGGACAAAGGCGTTCAGCGCGCCGGCGCCCTCGATGGCGGCAAGGCAGGCCTCGGTCAGGGCCAGCGAGGTTGTGTCGCCCTTGCGCAGCGCGTCGCGCGCCTCTGCGATGGTCAGCTGGTTCAGCGCGGTCATTCCATCACCTTCGGCACGGCAAAGAAGCCCTCGCGGGCATCGGGGGCGTTGGACAGGACCTTCTCGGGCTGGCCGCCATCGGTCACCACGTCTTCGCGGCGTTTCAGCCGCATCGGGGTGACCGAGGTCATCGGTTCGATCCCGGTCACATCGACCTCGTTCAGCTGTTCCATGAAGGAAAGGATGCCCGAAAGCTCGCCCGCCAGCGCGGGCAGGTCCTGTTCCTTCACGGCGATGCGCGCGAGATGCGCCACCCGCCTTGCGGTGTCGATGTCGATGGACATGGGGGTGTCTCCCTTGCGCCGGATGCTGTACCGCGCAGGGTTTACGCGGGCGCGGCCCCCGCTGCAAGCATCCGACGTAGCCGGTGGCGGCGCCAGACCTCGATCATCCAGCCCAGCATGAGGCCGTTGAGGATGTGCCACAGGAAATGCGTGCCAAGCGGGATCGCGGCGCAGAGGGGCTCGTCGATGGTGCGGAAGGTCAGCGACACGATGAGGATGCAAGCGCCGAGGGCAAGGCCGCGGGCGGTGGCGGGATCGCGGTGGCGCATGAGGAGGGCGAAGAGCAGGATCAGCACCGGGACCGGCGCATAGCCGGCCGAGGAGCCGAGGCCCGGGATACGTTGCCACAGCGGGACGGTCAGGGCGGCGTAAGGGATGAAGGCAAGCGTTGCCACGCCCGCCTGCCAGGGCTTGAGACCGAGGAAATCGCGGCTGGCGGCAAAGACATAGAGCAGGATGAAGGCCAGGATCGGCAGCACATCGGCAGTGCTGGCCCAGGCGGTGGCATGGGTGTGGAACAGCCACGAGCCAATGCCGATCACCGCCAGCACCGCGCACATCGCCCGGCCCATCGCCATGCCGGGGCCCTGGCAGCGCCGCCACATCACCGCCGCCGCGAGGATGAAGGCGAGGTTGGTCAGAGCGTTCACCGGCTCGGACCAGTATTCGGGGCCCGTCCGCTCGCAATAGGCGTCGATCGCCTCGTTCCAGTCCATGCCTGCCATTTCCCTTTTGCCGCCCCGCCCCTACCTTGGCACAGATAGGCGCAACACGGAGCAGTGCAAATGCAGATCACCTGGCTCGGCCATTCCGGCTTTCGCATCCAGATCGAGGGGGCGGTGCTGCTGCTGGACCCCTGGTTCACCGGCAACCCGATGTTCCCCGAGGGACGCCGCGCCGAGGCGGTGGCCGGCGCGACGCATGTGCTGCTGACGCATGGCCATGGCGACCACACGGCGGATGCCGCCGCCATCGCGGCAGAGCTGGACATTCCGGTGGCCGGCATCCCCGAGCTCGTGGGCCTGCTGAAGGCGCAGAAGGGGATCAAGGGCATCGACTTCAACAAGGGCGGCACCGTCGATCTGGCCGGGGCCAAGGTGACGATGGTCCATGCCACGCATTCCTCGTCGGTGTCCTCGGATGCGGGCCCGGTCTATGCGGGCACCGAGGCGGGCTACATGATCGCGGGGGATGGCCATGTGATCTATGTCTCGGGCGATACCGACGTCATGGCCGACATGGGGGTGTTCAACGACCTGCACGCGCCCGATATCGGCATCCTGGCCTGCGGGGGGCATTACACGATGGACATGCACCGGGCGGCCTATGCGGCGAAGACGTTCTTCGACTTCAAGACGGTGATCCCCTGCCACTACCGCACCTTCCCGCTGCTGGCGCAATCGGCCGCGCCGCTGGCGGCGGCACTGCCCGGGGTCGATGTGATCGAGCCCGAGGTGCTGGTGGCGATCACGCTGTAAGCCGCGGCTGACCCGGGCAAAAGCGGGGGCCAGCGGGGGCCAGCCCCCGCACCCCCGGGATACTTTGGCCAGCAAGAAGCATGAAACGCCCGCATCTTCTTGCTGACCGAAATATCCCGGGGGTGAATTGAGCCGCAGGCTCAAGAGGGGGCAGCGCCCCCTCCCCTGCGGCCGGCGAAGAACGCCTTCAGCAGCCGTTCCGCCTCGGCCGCGCCGATACTGTCATAGACCTCGGGCGCGTGGTGGCATTGCGGGTGAGCGAAGACGCGCGCGCCCTGCGCCACGCCGCCGGACTTGGGATCGGCGGCGCCGTAATAGAGGCGTGCGATGCGGGCGAAGCCGATGGCGGCGGCGCACATCGGGCAGGGCTCCAGCGTAACGTAAAGGTCATGGCCCGGCAGTCGTTCCGATCCGGCGGCGGCGCAGGCGGCGCGCAGGGCGAGGATCTCGGCATGGGCGGTGGGATCCGAGGTTTCGCGGGTGCGGTTGCCGGCGGCGGCGACGATGCGGCCCTCGGGCGAGACCACGACTGCGCCCACGGGCACCTCGCCGCGTTGGCCCGCGGCCCGGGCCTCGGCTAGGGCGGCGTCCATATGGCTGCGGAACGGGGTCATCCTTGCTTGATGCCCCGGCCCCTTCCCCCGCGCAAGATGCTTTTCTTGACGCCGCAGTTGCTGTAGAGGGGCCGCTTGCACTTTGCTTCAGCGACGCGATGTCGCCGCATTCTCAAGGAGAGACCCATGACGTCCGACACCGGAAAACCCGAAGGCTCGAATGGCGAGCGCATCGCCAAGCTGATGGCGCGCGTCGGCATCGCCTCGCGCCGTGATGCGGAGAAGATGATCGTCGCCGGCCGCGTGGCGGTGAACGGCAAGATCATCGACAGCCCGGCGCTGGATGTCGGCCCGAATGACCGGGTCACGCTGGACAACAAGCCCATCGACGAGAAGCAGCCGACGCGGCTGTGGCTCTATTACAAGCCGCTCGGCCTCGTGACGACCGAGAAGGACGAGAAGGGCCGCCAGACCGTGTTCGACACCATGCCCGAGGGGATGCCGCGGGTGATGAGCGTCGGGCGGCTCGACCTCAATTCCGAGGGGCTGCTGCTGCTGACCAACGACGGCGACCTGAAACGCGCGCTGGAGCTGCCGGAGACCGGCTGGCTGCGCAAGTACCGCGTGCGGGTGAATGGCCAGCCGAACAACGCCACCTTCGATCCGCTGCGCCGGGGGCTGACCATCGAGGGCGACGAATTCCTGCCGATGGAAGTGGAGCTGGACCGCCAGCAGGGCGCCAATGCCTGGCTGACCGTCGGCATCCGCGAGGGCAAGAACCGCGAGATCCGGCGGGCGATGACGGTGGTGGGGCTGACGGTGAACCGGCTGATCCGCGTCAGCTATGGCCCGTTCCGGCTGAACGACATGAACCCCGGCGACGTGACCGAGGTGAAGGCCAAGGTGATGCGCGACCAGCTGGGCCCGCTGCTGCCCGGCGCGGAGGAGCGCGAGGAGGCCAAACAGGCCGCCCGCAACGAGGCCCGTGGGGGTGCGCGCACCGGCGGCGGCGCCCGCCCGGCCCGCGTCAGCCGCGAGGGTGGCGGCGAGCGGCGCTATGGCGACAAGCCGCGCTTTGCCGGGGCGCGTGACGGGGCGCGTGACGGGGCCGAGGGCGGCGAGCGCCGGAGCTTTGGCGACAAACCGGCCTATGGCGCAAAGCCGGCCTATGGGGCGAAGCCGCGGGCCGAGGCCGGCGGCGAGCGCCGCAGCTTCGGCGACAAGCCTGCTTATGGCGCCAAGCCTGCTTATGGCGCCAAGCCACGGGCTGAGGGCGACAAGCCGCGGAGCTATGGCGACAAGCCGGCCTATGGCGACAAGCCGCGGACATACGGTGACAAGCCTGCCTATGGCGCGAAACCGCGGGCCGAGGGTGCCGGTGGTGAGCGCCGGAGCTATGGCGACAAACCGGCCTATGCGGGCAAACCGCGGGCCGAGGGTGACAAGCCGCGCACGTATGGCGATAAGCCTGCCTATGGCGGGAAGCCTCGCACCGACGGTGACAAGCCGGCTTACGCTGGCAAGCCCCGTTCTGAAGGTGCGGGCGGTGAGCGTCGCACCTATGGCGACAAGCCTGCCTACGCGGGCAAGCCGCGCGCTGACGGCGACAAGCCGCGGACCTATGGCGACAAGCCTGCCTATGCTGGCAAGCCCCGCGCCGATGGCGACAAGCCGCGGGCCTACGGCGACAAGCCTGCCTATGCTGGCAAGCCCCGCGCCGATGGTGACAAGCCGCGGGCCTACGGCGACAAGCCTGCCTATGCTGGCAAGCCCCGCGCCGATGGTGACAAGCCGCGGACCTATGGCGATAAGCCGGCCTATGCAGGCAAGCCTCGTGCCGATGGCGACAAGCCACGGACCTACGGCGACAAGCCGGCCTATGCTGGCAAGCCCCGCGCGGACGGCGACAAGCCGCGGGCGTATGGCGACAAGCCGCGCAGCTTTGCGGGCAAGCCGGGTGGGTTCGGTGGCAAGCCGGGCGGGAAGCCCGGCGGGTTCGGCGGCAAGCCTCGGGCTGGCGGCCAGGGCGGCGCGCCGAAGGGGCCGCGCGGGCCTCGGTGAACCAACCCTCACAGGCACTGCAGCAACGGCCGGGCGGGAACGCTCCGGCCGTTTGCCTTGGTGCTGGCCCCCGCGCCGGGCATCTCATATGATGCGCGCGGAAGCCTTCGCCGCGTGAGCGAAAGCGCCAGGAAATGCTGGCCGGATCGGGGTGCCGATGCAGAGACTTGTGCTTATCGTCGTGCTTGCTGCCGTGCTGGTGGCGGCAGTGCTTTGGGTCGGGCGTTTCGCGGCCGGGCTGGCGCGGAGCCGTGAGCCCGCGGCGCCCGGAGCGGTGCAGGGCAGCGGCACGGTGCCGAAGCTGGCCTATGCGGGGCTGTTCGTGCTGATTGCCGGCACCTCGGCGGGTTGGCTGGAGGGGCTCTGATGGCGCAGCGCTTTGGCGGACGCTACTCGCCGGGTGGCGATGCCCGGCCGCGGGCCGAGCCGGACACGGACGAACTGCGCCGGGCGCGCGGGCCCGACCCGATGCGGGCGCGGCGCAACCTGCTGTTCCTGGCCCCCGTCCCCTTGCTGTTCACGGCGTTTTCCGGCGGCGCGCTGGGGCTTGCGACCGATCTGTCGGCGCTGGCGATGCTGTGGGGCGGCGCCTGGCTGACCTCGGAAGGGGTGCGCGCGCAGGCGGCGTTCGATGCGCGCACCACCGCAAGGCGGCCGGCAATCCCGCGCAAGCTGTTCGGCGCGGTCCTGACCGGCACCGGCGTCGCGCTGGCCACGCTTGCCCCCGGCGCGCCGGCCGATGCGGGCGCGGTGCTGGCCCCGGCGATCTTTGGCGTGGTGGCCGCGGCGCTGCATGTGCTGGCCTTCGGCGCCGATCCCCTGCGCGACAAGCTGGCGGCGGGCGTCGATGCCTTCCAGTCCGGCCGGGTGGCGCGGGTGCTGGATGAGGGCGAGCGGCATCTGACCGCGATGCGCGAGGCGATCGGGCGCACCGGCGAGCGGGCACTGATTTCCCGCGTGGCCCGCTTTGAAGCCACGGTGCGCGAGATGTTCGCAAGGGTCGAGAACGATCCGCGCGACCTGACGGCGGCGCGGCGCTGGCTGGGCGTCTATCTGGAGGGCGCGCGCAATGCGACGGTGAAGTTCACCGATCTGTGGCTGCGCAGCCGTGATACTGACGCACGCGTGCAGTATGAGGCGTTCCTGGATGATCTGGAGGCGAATTTCGCCGCCCGCAGCCAGACGCTGCTGCTGGATGACCGCAGCGACCTGACGGTCGAGATCGACGTGCTGCGCGAGAGGCTGGCCCGCGAGGGGCTGCTGCGCGACGACAAGTAACGAGGACTAGTGACGAGGAATGGGCGCCCGTGACCGGCGCTGCGCAAGAGGGACGATCCGCATGACCGACACCACCCGCCAGCAAGCCGCCGCCGACCTTGCCGAGGTCGAGGCGCTGACCGCTACCATCCTGCCCGAGCCGGGCACCGCCATCGTGCCGCTGGCCGAGGCGCCGCGGCCGATAGCCCGCAATATCCGCAGGGCGATGGGCGAAATCGACCTGTCCGATAGCGGCTCCATCGTCAACTTCGGATCGGCCGCGCAGGCGGAGCTGCAGCAGATCAGCCAGGCGATGCTCGCCGATGTGAAGAACAAGGATGTGGGCCCGGCGGGCGACAGCCTGCGCGATATCGTCAGCACCATCCGTGGTTTCTCGGTGTCCGAGCTCGACGTGCGCCGCAAACCCAGCTGGTGGGAAAAACTGCTGGGCCGCGGCGCGCCCTTTGCCAAGTTCGTGGCCCGGTTCGAGGATGTGCAGGGCCAGATCGACAAGATCACCGACACGCTGCTGGGGCATGAGCACAAGCTGCTGAAGGACATCAAGTCTCTGGACATGCTCTATGAAAAGACCCTCGCCTTCTATGACCAGCTGGCGATCTACATCGCCGCGGGCGAGGAGAAGCTGCGCGAGATCGACGGGACGCTGATCCCGGCCAAGGAAGCCGAGGTCGCCGCCGCGCCCGAGGCCGAGCAGGTGATGGCGGCGCAGGAATTGCGCGACCTGCGCGCGGTGCGCGACGATCTGGAACGCCGGGTGCATGACCTGAAGCTGACGCGGCAGGTGACGATGCAGTCCCTGCCCTCGATCCGGCTGGTGCAGGAAAACGACAAGAGCCTCGTGACCAAGATCAACTCCACCTTGGTCAACACCGTGCCGCTGTGGGAAACCCAGCTGGCGCAGGCGGTGACGATCCAGCGGTCGACCGAAGCCGCGGCCGCTGTGCGCGAGGCCAATGACCTGACCAATGAGCTGCTGACGGCGAATGCCAAGAACCTGCGCACCGCCAATGCCGCCGTGCGGACGGAAATGGAGCGGGGCGTGTTCGACATCGAGGCGGTGAAGATCGCCAATGCCGAGCTGATCGCCACCATCGAGGACAGCCTGCGCATTGCCGACGAGGGCAAGGCCCGCCGCGCCACCGCCGAGACCGAGCTGCAGAAGATGGAGGCGGAACTGCGCGACACCCTCGCCTCGGCCAGTGCGCGCAAGACCGGCACCGGCGCCAATATCGGCACCTCTGTCTGAACGATGGCACGCCGGTTTCGCCAGCGCCCAAGGCTGCATGTGGCAGCGGCCCTGCTGATGGCAGGGCTGCTGACGGCCTGCGAAACCGCGGCGCCGGTCTCGGCGCCGGTGCCGCCCGCGCGGCATGAACGCGCGGCGGTCCCGGCGGCCGTGGCGCCTTCGCCCGCCAGTATGGCAATGCGGGCGCGGCTGTCGCGGGTGGAAGCGACGCTGCTGTCGCGCGGGTTGATGCGCACCGATGGCGGCGGGCCGGATACGCCGTTCAACGACCGGCAGCTGGCCGAGAACTTCATCCGCATCGCGCTTTACGACGAATACGTCCTGCGCAACGGCGCCTTCGTCGCGCAGACCACCCCCAGCCGGCTGCGCCGCTGGGACCAGCCGGTGCGGATGGCGGTGGAATTCGGGGCGGCCGTGCCCGAAGCGCAGCGCGCCACCGACCGCGCATCCTTGCGGGCCTATGCCGCGCAGCTGTCGCGCGCCAGCGGCCACCCGATCCGGATGGCCGACAGCGCCAGCGCCAATTACCATGTGCTGATCCTGAACGAGGATGAACGCCGCGGCTATGGCGCGCGGCTGGCGCAGCTGGTGCCGGGGATCGACCCGGTGTCCGTCGCCACCATCCTTGATCTGCCGGCCTCGACCTTCTGCGTGGTCTTTGCCTTCTCGCAGGGCCAGAGCAGCACCTATACCCGCGCGGTGGCGGTGATCCGGGCCGAACATCCCGACAGGATGCGACTGTCATGCATCCACGAAGAGGTGGCGCAGGGGCTGGGGCTGGCCAATGACAGCCCCGCCGCGCGGCCGTCGATCTTCAACGACGACGAGGAATTCGCGCTGCTGACCCGGCATGACGAATTGCTGCTGAAGATGCTCTACGACAAGCGGCTGCGCCCGGGGATGACCCCCGAACAGGCGCGGCCGATCGTGGAGACGATGGCCTATGAACTGATCGGCGGCGAAAGCTGACCCGGTCCTTGTGGAGGAACAGGCATGAGCATTTTCGATTTTCTGATGGGCGAGTTCATCGACGTCATCCACTGGACGGATGACACCCGCGACACGATGGTCTGGCGGTTCGAACGCGAGGGCCATGCGATCAAGTATGGCGCCAAGCTGACGGTGCGCGAGGGGCAGGCGGCGGTCTTCGTGCATGAGGGGCAGCTGGCCGATGTGTTCGGGCCGGGGCTGTATCAGCTTGAAACCAACAACATGCCGGTGATGACCACGCTCCAGCACTGGGACCATGCCTTCCAGTCGCCGTTCAAGTCCGAGATCTATTTCGTCTCGACCGTGCGCTTCAACGGGCTGAAATGGGGCACCAAGAACCCGGTGATGGCGCGCGACCCCGAGTTCGGGCCGCTGCGGCTGCGGGCCTTTGGCAGCTATTCGATGCGCGTCACCGATCCTGGGCTGTTCCTGAAGGAGATCGTCGGCACCGATGGCGAGTTCACCGCGGACGAGGTCAGCGAGCATATCCGCAACGTGATCGTGCAGGAGTTTTCCCGCGTGGTTACCACCAGCGGCATCCCGGTGCTGGACATGGCCGGCAACACCGCCGACTTCTCGCGCATCGTCACCGCCGCGATTTCGCCGACGATCGCGGGCTATGGCCTGTCGATCCCCGAGCTCTATGTCGAGAACATCTCGCTGCCCGAGGCGGTGGAGCAGGCGCTGGACAAGCGCACCTCGATGGGGATCGTCGGCGACCTTAGCCGCTATGCGCAATTCTCGGCGGCGGAGGCGATGGGGGCGGCGGCCACGACGGAGAATTCCGGCATGGGCGCCGGGATCGGCGCCGGGCTTGGCATGGCGATGGGCAGCCAGATGGCGGCGGCCGGCCCTTGGGGGGCTGCGCCGCAGGGTGCGGGCGCGCAGGCCGCGCAAGGCGCGGTGCCGCCCCCGGTGCCGGGCGGGGCGCAGTTCCATGTGGTGGAGGACGGCGCCAGCAAGGGCCCGTTCGGGATGGACGCGCTGCGCGGCATGGCCGCCTCGGGCGCGCTGACCCGCGCGACGCTGGTCTGGTCCTCGGGCATGGCCGGATGGGAGCCTGCGGGCGAGGTCGCCGCGCTGGCGCCGGTGTTCGCCGAGGTGCCGCCGCCCCTGCCGGGGGCCTGACATCTTGCCGGTCCGCGAACACCACTATCCGTGCGAGCAGTGCGGCGCCGATCTACGCTATGCCCCCGGGCAGACCCGCATGGTCTGCGCCCATTGCGGCCATGCGCAGGAGGTGCCCGAGGCCGAGGACAAGCTGTCCCGCACCGGGCTGGTGGAGTTGGACCTGCAAGACGGGCTGTCGGCCGACCTGCCGCGCGAGGCGGTGGCCGAGCATCGCACCACCCATTGCCCCAATTGCGGCGCGGTGGTGGAGTTCACGGGGGATCACCACGCCGCCGAATGCCCGTTCTGCGCAACGCCGGTGGTGGTGGATACCGGCACCAGCCGCAGCATCAAGCCGCAGGGCCTGATCCCCTTCGCAGTGACGGAAGAGGCGGCGCGGGACGCGCTTGGCCGCTGGCTCAAGGCGCGCTGGTTCGCGCCCTCGGGCCTGGGGGATTATGCGCGCAAGGGGCGGCGCATTCAGGGGATCTATACCCCGTTCTGGACCTTCGACGCCGATACCCGCAGCCGCTATAGCGGCCAGCGCGGCGACTATTACTACGAGACGCGCACCCGCACCGTCACCGTCAACGGCAAGTCGCAGCAGCGCACCGAACAGGTCCGCCACACCCGCTGGCGTGCCGCCTCGGGCGCCGTGGCACGGAAGTTCGACGACCTGCTGGTGCTGGCCGCGAAAAGCCTGCCGCGCAGCCATACCGATGCCTTGCAGCCCTGGGATCTGGGCGCGCTGGTGCCCTACCGCGAGGATTACCTGTCGGGCTTTCTGGCCGAGGGCTACACGGTCACCCTGCCCGAAGGCCACGGGGTCGCACGCGAGATCATGGCGGGGGTGATCGCGGGAGATGTGCGCAGCGATATCGGCGGCGATGAACAGCGGATTTCTTCGGTAAATACAACGCATTACAATGAGACCTTCAAGCACATCCTGCTGCCGGTCTGGACCGCCGCCTACAAGTATCGCGGCCGTAGCTTCCGCTTCGTCGTCAATGGCCAGACCGGCAAGGTGCAGGGCGAGCGGCCCTACTCGCCGTGGAAGATCGCCTTTGCGGTGCTGCTGGTGCTGCTGGTGGCGGGGGCGATTGCACTGATCTCGCAGAGTTGAGGCCGGGCTTGCCGCACGTCCGGCAAAGGCGCTATGACACGGCGGCGTTACCGCTATCACACCCACGGAGGCGACCATGATCCTGAGCTGCGGCGAGGCGCTGATCGACATGCTGCCACGCACAAGCGCCGCGGGCGAGCCGGCCTTTGCGCCCTATCCGGGCGGCGCGGTGTTCAACACCGCCATCGCCCTTGGCCGCCTCGGCGCGCCGGCGGGCTTCCTGTCGGGCCTGTCCACCGACCTCTTCGGGCAGATGCTGGAGGCGGCGCTGGCGGCCTCGAACGTGGACACGTCGCTGGCGATCCGCAGCGACCGGCCGACGACGCTGGCCTTCGTGCGGCTGGTGAATGGCCAGGCGAGCTATGCCTTCTATGACGAAAATACCGCGGGGCGGATGCTGATGGCGGCGGAGATGCCCGCCCTGACGGGTGCGGTGGCGGCGATCTTCTGCGGCGGGATCAGCCTGATGGTGGAACCGGGCGGCGCCGCCTATGAGGCGCTGTTCCTGCGCGAGGCGCCTGCCCGCGTGGCGATGCTCGACCCCAATATCCGCCCCTCGTTCATTGCCGATGAACCCGCCTACCGCGCCCGCATTGCCCGGATGATCGCCGCGGCGGACATCGTCAAGCTGTCGGATGAGGATCTGCGCTGGCTGGCTGGGCCGGGCGAGATTGCGGTGCTGGCGGCGGGGCTGCTGGCGGCTGGCCCGAAGGCGGTGTTCGTGACCGAGGGCGCGGCAGGGGCCCATGCCTTTACCGCGGATCAGGCGGTCTTCGCGCCGGGCCTGAAGGTGACGGTCGCCGATACCGTGGGCGCAGGCGACACGTTCAACGCGGGCATTCTGGCGGCGCTGCACAAGGCGGGGGCGCTGACCAAGGCCGGGGTCGCGGCGCTTGGGGCTGACACGCTCCGCGCCGCGCTCGACCTTGGCAACCGCGCCGCCGCGGTCACCGTCTCGCGCGCCGGGGCGAACCCGCCCTTCGCGGATGAGCTGCCGCGGGCCGCTGGCTGATGCGCGCCCTGATCCAGCGGGTCCGCGAGGCGAAGGTGAGCGTCGAGGGCCGCGTGACCGGCGAGATCGGGCCGGGCCTGCTGATCCTCGTCTGCGCCATGCAAGGCGACGGCGAGGCCGAGGCCGCCGCGCTGGCCGCCCGCATCGCCAGGCTGCGGATCTTCAAGGACGCGGCCGGCAAGATGAACCTCGCGCTGGCCGAGGCGGGGGGCGCGACGCTGGTCGTCAGCCAGTTCACGCTGGCCGCCGACACCTCGCGCGGCAACCGCCCCGGCTTTTCCACCGCCGCCCCGCCGGACGAGGGCCGCCGGCTCTACGAGCAGTTCTCGGACGAACTGCGCAAGCTGGGCTTCCCCGTCGCCAATGGCGAGTTCGGGGCCGACATGCAGGTGGCGCTGGTCAATGACGGGCCGGTGACGATATGGATGGATACGGCGGACAGGGTGGTAAAGGGATAAAGAGACATGATGCGCACCCTGTCGTCGCTGCCACTGCTGCTGCCGACCCTTGCGCTGGCAGAGCCGGTGCAGATTCCCGGCCCGCAGGGCCCGCTGGAGGCGGAACGCATTGCCGTAGAAGGCGCCGCCCATGCGGTCATCATCATACCGGGCTCGGGGCCGACCGACCGCGACGGGAACTCGGGCCCGATGGGCCTGCGGTCCGACAGCTACAAGCTTCTGGCGAACGGCCTTGCGGCAGAGGGCATCGCCTCGCTTCGCATCGACAAGCGCGGCTTATACGGTAGCGCGGCGGCGCTTGCCGACGCCAATGACGTGACCATCGCCAACTATGCCCAGGATGTGCGGGATTGGGTGGCGGAGGCATCGAGCCTTGCACCCTGCGTGTAGATTGCAGGCCATTCCGAGGGCGGGCTGGTGGCCCTGGTGGCTGCGCAGACCCCGCCCGAGACCCTGTGCGGGCTGATCCTGATGGCAACCCCGGGGCGCCCGGTCGGGCGGCTGATGGTCGAACAATTCGCCGCCAACCCTATGAACGGGCCGCTGATGCCGGAACTTGAAGGCCTCGTCAACGATCTGGTGGCCGGCCAGACCCGCGATCCGGCCCTTGTCTCGCCCATGCTGCAGCCGCTGTTTTCGACCGGGCTGCAGCGCTACATGATCGACCTGTTCTCGTATGACCCGATCGCGCTGGCGCAGGGCTGGGACGGGCCGGTGCTGATCGTGCAGGGGGATGCCGACATGCAGGTGGGCGCGGACCATGCCGGGCTTCTTGCGGCGGCGCTGCCGCAGGCAGCGACCGCGATGCTTCCGGGCGCGACTCATATGCTGAAGCCCGACCAGCCGGGGCAGCCCTTTGCCACCTATACCGACCCGGCGCTGCCGCTGCATGAGGGGCTTGTCCCCGCGATCATCCGGTTCGTGGCGGCGGACCGGCCCTGACCCCCTACCCCTGCGGGGTCATCGACCGGCGTTGCCGCGCCCGCTCCAGCCCCAGTTGCCGCTCGCGCCAGATGATGAGGATGCCGGCGGAGACGACCAGCGCGGCGCCGAACAGCACCACCAGCGTCGGGGTCTCGCCGAAGGCGAAATAGCCGACCAGCAGGGCGAGGATCATCGAGAAATATTCGAAGGGCGCGATCACCGAGGCATCGGCATAGCGGTAGGAGGAGGTGAGCAGCACCTGCCCCACCCCGCCCAGCAGGCCCATCAGCACCAGCAGCGCAAATGTGCCGGGCGCGGGCAGCACCCAGCCCCAGGGCAGCGAGATCAGCGACAGCAGGGCGGAGTTGACCGAGAACCAGAAGACGATGGCGGTCGTGCGCTCCTCGGCGACCAGCTTGCGCACGAAGACCTGCGCCAGCGCGGTGAAGACGGCGCCGATCAGCACCACCATCGCGCCGAACGCCTCTGTCGCCACCACATCGCCGCTGCGCAGGGCGGTCAGCCGGGGCGAGAGCACGATCATCACGCCGACCAGCCCCAGCCCGACCGCGATGATGCGGAAGGCGCGGATCTGCTCGCCCAAAAACATCGCGGCGAAGATCACCGTCAGCAGCGGCGCGGCATAGCCGATGGCGGTGACCTCGGGCAGCGGCAGCAGGCCAAGCCCGGCAAAGCCGCAGGCCATGGCGCCGGTGCCCATCAGCCCACGCCAGAAATGCCCCAGCGGGTTGGCGGTGACGATGCCGGCGCGAAGCTCGCCGCTGACCGCCAGCCAGACCAGGATCACCGGCAGCGCGAAGGCAGAGCGGAAGAACACCGTCTCACCCGGCGGGATCTCGACCGAGACCAGTTTCACCAGCGAGGCCATCGCCATGAACACGATGACGGCACAGATCTTGAGGCCGATGCCCCGAAGCGGCTGCATGATGTGTCTCCTGTTCGCCGGGTCAGGGGCATAAAGCCGGGTGGGGCGGCGGGTTGCAAGGGCTGGCGGAGCGGGCGAGGCCGTATGCAGGGCAGCGAATGTGAGCGTGCTGCATAATGAACATGACCAACATGAATTTCACTAATGCTGCGCTTTCGTCTAGAAGGCGGGATTGGCTGGCGCCGGGTTTCGGCGCCGGCCCGCAGGAGACGTGCCCAGATGACCGAGACCCAGATCCCCACCCGTTCCGACGTGTTCCGCCGGCTGGAGGCTGCCGCGCGCGAGCGGATCCTGATCCTTGACGGGGCGATGGGCACGCAGATCCAGAATCTCGGCCTCGATGAGGCGGCGTTCACCGGCCACGGCTCGGGCTGCACCTGCCATCACCACAGCGACGATCCGCAACAGGGCAACAATGACCTTCTGATCCTGACCCAGCCCGAGGCGATCGAGGAAATCCACTATCGCTATGCGATGGCCGGGGCGGATATCGTCGAGACCAACACCTTTTCGTCGACGCGCATCGCGCAGGCCGATTACGGCATGGAAGCGGCGGTGCATGACCTGAACGTGCAGGGCGCGCGGCTGGTGCGGCGGGCGCTGGACCGGGCGACGGCGCAGGACGGGCGCGAGCGGTTTGTGGCGGGGGCGCTGGGGCCCACGAACCGCACCGCCTCGATCTCGCCTGACGTGAACAACCCCGGCTACCGCGCTGTTTCGTTTGACGATTTACGGATTGCGTATGCCGAGCAGATCCGCGGCCTCATCGAGGGCGGCGCCGACCTGCTGCTGATCGAGACGATCTTCGACACGCTGAACGCCAAGGCCGCGATCTTTGCCTGTGAAGAGGTGTTCGTGGAAACCGGCATCCGGCTGCCGGTGATGATTTCGGGCACGATCACCGACCTGTCGGGGCGCACGCTGTCGGGGCAAACACCGACCGCCTTCTGGCATTCGGTGCGCCATGCCGCGCCGTTCACCATCGGGCTCAACTGCGCACTTGGGGCGGCGGCGATGCGCGGGCATCTGGCCGAAATCTCGGGCGTGGCGGATACCTTCACCTGCGCCTACCCGAATGCCGGGCTGCCCAACGAGTTCGGCCTCTATGACGAAAGCCCCGAGGCGATGGCGGCGCAGATCGAGGAGTTTGCGCGGGATGGCCTGCTGAACGTGGTGGGCGGCTGCTGCGGGTCCACCCCCGACCATATCCGCGCCATTGCCGCGGCGGTGTCGAAATATCCGCCGCGCGCCATCCCTGCGCAGGAACCGCTGATGCGGCTGTCGGGGCTGGAGCCGTTCACACTCACGAAGGACATTCCCTTCGTGAACGTCGGCGAGCGCACGAACGTCACCGGATCGGCCCGCTTCCGCAAGCTGATCACCGCGGGCGATTACGCCGCCGCGCTGGATGTGGCGCGCGATCAGGTGGAGAACGGCGCGCAGATCATCGACGTGAACATGGATGAGGGGCTGATCGACTCCAAGCAGGCCATGGTCGATTACCTGAACCTGATCGCGGCCGAGCCGGACATTGCCCGCGTGCCGGTGATGATCGACAGCTCCAAATGGGAGGTGATCGAGGCGGGGCTGAAATGCGTGCAGGGCAAGCCGATCGTCAACTCGATCAGCATGAAGGAGGGCGAGGAGGCCTTCCTTCATCAGGCGCGGCTTTGCCGGGCCTACGGCGCCGCCGTGGTGGTGATGGCCTTCGACGAGCAGGGCCAGGCCGATACCGAGGCGCGGAAGGTGGAGATCTGCACCCGCGCCTACAAGCTGCTGACCGAAGCCGTGGGCTTCCCGCCCGAGGACATCATCTTCGACCCCAATGTCTTTGCCGTGGCGACGGGCATCGAGGAGCATGACAATTACGGCGTCGATTTCATCGAGGCCACGCGGCGGATCATAGCGAGCCTGCCCCATGTCCATATCTCGGGCGGCGTGTCGAACCTCAGCTTCAGCTTCCGCGGCAATGAACCGGTGCGCGAGGCGATGCATGCGGTGTTCCTCTATCACGCCATCCAGGCCGGGATGGACATGGGCATCGTCAATGCCGGGCAGCTGGCGGTGCTGGACAGCATCGATGCGGACCTGCGCGAGGCTTGCGAGGATGTGGTGCTGAACCGGGTGCCGAAGGCCGGCGGATCGGCGACCGAGCGGCTGCTGGAGATTGCCGAGCGCTTCAAGGGCACCGGCGCGCGCGAGGCGAAGGAGCGCGACCTGCTCTGGCGCGACTGGCCGGTGGAAAAGCGGCTGGAACATGCACTGGTCAATGGCATCACCGAGTTCATCGAGGCCGATACCGAGGAGGCGCGGCTTGTGGCCGAACGCCCGCTGCATGTGATCGAGGGTCCGCTGATGGCGGGGATGAACGTCGTGGGCGACCTCTTCGGCGCGGGCAAGATGTTCCTGCCGCAGGTGGTGAAATCGGCGCGGGTGATGAAGCAGGCGGTGGCGGTGCTGCTGCCCTACATGGATGCCGAGAAGCTGGCGAACGGGGGCGAGGGCCGCGAGAGCGCCGGCAAGGTGCTGATGGCGACGGTGAAGGGCGATGTGCATGACATCGGCAAGAACATCGTCGGCGTCGTGCTGGCTTGCAACAATTACGAGATCATCGATCTGGGCGTGATGGTGTCCGCGGCCAAGATCCTTGAAACGGCGCGGGCCGAGAAAGTGGACATCATCGGGCTTTCCGGCCTCATCACCCCCTCGCTGGACGAGATGGCGCATGTGGCGGCGGAGATGGAGCGCGAGGGCTTCGACATTCCGCTGCTTATCGGCGGGGCGACGACCAGCCGGGTGCATACCGCGGTGAAGATCCATCCGCGCTATGGCAAGGGTCAGGCGGTCTATGTGACCGATGCCAGCCGGGCGGTGGGCGTGGTGTCTGCCCTGCTGTCGCCGCAACAGAAGGACGGCTATGTGGCGGATGTGCGCGAGGAATACCGGCAGGTCGCCGATCGCCATGCGCGGAACGAGGCCGACAAGAAGCGCCTGCCGCTGGCCACCGCGCGGGCCAATGCGCTGAAACTGGACTGGACAGGCTACACCGTGCCGGCGCCGTCCTTCCTCGGCACCCGCAGCTTTGACGACTGGGATCTGGCGGAACTGGCCCGCTATATCGACTGGACGCCGTTCTTCCAGACATGGGAGCTGAAGGGCGTCTATCCGCGGATTCTGGAGGATGAGGCGCAGGGCGCCGCCGCCCGCCAGCTGTTCGAGGATGCGCAAGGGATGCTGGACCGCATCATCGCGGAACGCTGGTTCCAGCCCCGCGCCGTGGTTGGCTTCTGGCCGGCCAATGCGGTGGGCGACGACATCCGCCTGTTCACCGGCGAGGACCGGCAGACGCCGCGCGCCACCCTTCACAGCCTGCGCCAGCAGGTCGCAAAGCGCGACGGGCGGCCCAATGTGGCGCTGTCGGATTTCGTGGCGCCGGTGGGCACGGTGCCCGATTACGTGGGGGCCTTCGTGGTGACGGCGGGGATCGAGGAGGTCGCCATCGCGCAACGCTTCGAGCGGGCGAATGACGATTACTCGGCGATTCTGGTCAAGGCGCTGGCCGACCGCTTTGCCGAGGCCTTTGCCGAGCGGATGCATGAGAGGGTGCGGACCGAGTTCTGGGGCTATGCACCGGACGAGGACTTTGCGCCCGACGCGCTGATCGGCGAGCCTTACCGTGGCATCCGCCCTGCCCCGGGCTACCCGGCGCAGCCCGACCATACCGAGAAGACCACCCTTTTCGAGCTGCTGGATGCCGAGGCGGCGACGGGCGTGCGGCTGACCGAGAGCTTTGCGATGTGGCCGGGATCGTCGGTCTCGGGTCTCTACCTCGGGCACCCGGACAGCTATTACTTCGGCGTGGCGAAGGTGGAGCACGATCAGGTGGTGGACTATGCAAGGCGCAAGGGCATGGATCTGGCCGAGGCGGAGCGCTGGCTGGCGCCGGTGCTGAACTACATCCCGCAGCCGGCGATGGCGGCGGAATAGGGCGTCGGCGTTAAGGCCCGCTTAAGCAGGGGGGAGGAAAGCGGCGGGATGATGACACGCCTCGCCCCCCGCCCCGCCCTGATGACGGTTCTTGCCGCGCTGACCCTGATGCTGGCGCTGGCCTTTGGTCTGCGCCCGGCCCTCGCGCAAGAAAGCCTCGGGCCGCTCACAAGCTTTTCCAGCGCGGGCAAGCCGATGGCCGCCGAGGAGGCGTTTCCGCTGACGGTGGCGGCCGAGGGCGACGGGGTCCGGCTGACCTGGCAGGTGATGCCGGGGCATTACCTTTACCGCGAGTTCTTCCGGGCCACGGCAGCGGATGGCTCCGAGCTGCCCCTGGACCTGCCGCCCGGCACCGCGAAGGACGATCCGGGCTTCGGCGCGATGGAGGTCTATTACGATGCCGTCTCTGCCGCGCTGCCCGCGGCGGCGTTTCCGGTGACGCTGACCTGGCAGGGCTGTCAGGACGGCGGCATCTGCTATGCGCCGATCACCCGGACGGTTGCCGCGGATGGCGCCGCGGCCGAACCGGCGCCGGGGCTGCAGATGGCCCAGTCCCAAGGGCTGGTGGACGGCATCGCGGCAAAGGGCGGCGCGGCGCTGGTCATCGCCAGCTTTTTCGGATTTGGCCTGCTGCTGGCCTTCACGCCCTGCGTGCTGCCGATGGTTCCGATCCTGCTGGGCCTGCTGTCACGGCAGGGCGAGCGGCTGACGCCGCTGCGGGGCGCGGTGCTGTCGGGCGTCTATGTGCTGGCGATGGCGCTGGCCTTTGGCGCGCTTGGTGTGGCGGCGGCGCTGTCGGGGCAGAACCTGCAGATGGTGCTGCAATCACCCGCGGCGCTGATCGCGGTGGCGGCGCTGTTCGGGGTGCTGGCGCTGTCGAGCTTTGGCCTGTTCGAACTGTCGCTGCCCGCCCGGCTGACCGCGGCGCTGACGCGGCCCGGGACCGGGCGGCGCGGCTCGCTGGCGGGGGCGGCGGGGCTTGGCTTCACCTCGGCGCTGATCGTCGGGCCTTGCGTGACCGCGCCGCTGGCGGGGGCGCTGTTGTATATCGCGCAGACCGGCGATGCAGCGTTGGGTGCGGGGGCGCTGTTCGCGCTGGGGCTTGGGCAGGGCGCGCCCTTGCTGGTGGCGGGCACGCTTGGCGCCCGCGCCCTGCCCCGCGCCGGGGCGTGGATGGAGGCGGTGCGGCGGGCCTTCGGGTTCATCTTCCTGGGCATGGCGGTGTGGTTGCTGGGTCGGATCCTGCCGGGGCCGGTGGTTCTGGCGCTCTGGGCGCTGCTGGCGCTGGGGCTTGGGGTGGCGCTTGGCGGTGTTGATGCTGCCGGGCCGGGGCTTCGGCAGCGGCTGGCCAAGGTCGCCGGCCTCGCCGCCATCGTCGCGGGCACGGCGCTGGGGTTTGGCGCGGCGGCGGGCGGGAGCGATCCGCTGCGGCCGCTGGCGCCCTTGGCCGGGGGCGCACCTGCGCCGCAGGCGCTGGCCTTCGCCAGCGCGACGGACAGCGCCGGGATCGACCGCGCACTTGCACAGGCAGACGTCCCGGCGCTGGTCTATGTCACCGCCGACTGGTGCGTGACCTGCCGGGTGATCGAACGCGATGTGCTGGCCGATCCGGCGGTGCAGGCGGCGCTGGAGGGCCGGGTGCTGGTCAAGGCCGATGTCAGCGACTTCGACCCCGGGGCGCAGGCGATGCTGGACCGCCTGCAGTCGGTCGGCCCGCCGACGATGGTGTTTCTGGACCAGGGCGGGGCCGAGGCGCCGGGCACACGGCTGATCGGGGATATCAGGGCCGCTGACCTGCTGCGCAGCGCCGGGGCGGCGCCATGATCGCGCTTGGCCCCTTCGTGCTGTCGGCCGAGCGGTTTTCGGCCTGGATCGGCATCTTCGTGTTCCTGATGACGGTGGCCTTGCTGACCCGCCGCCACGGCCCGCTGGCCGACCGGCGTGCCACGCGGGCGGTGGTGCTGGGGGTGGTCGCGGCGCGGCTGGCCTTCGTGCTGGCCAACCTGCCGGTGTTCCTGAGCGACCCGCTGAGCGTGCTTTATATCTGGCAGGGCGGTTATCTGTCCCTGGCCGGGGTGGCGGTGGCGGCGCTGCTGCTGGCGCTGGACCTGCGGCGCCTGCCCGGTCAGGCGGCGCCGATGCTGGTGGCCGCGCTGCTGGCCGGGGCCGCATGGAACACCGCGCGCCTGCTGTCGCCGGACCCTGCCGCCAGCCAGCTGCCCGCCGGCGCCTTCGCCGCACTGGACGGCTCCCCGGCGGGCTTCGTGCCGGGGCAGCCGGTGGTGGTGAACCTCTGGGCCAGCTGGTGCCCGCCCTGTCGGCGCGAGATGCCGATGATGACCGAGGTCGCGGCCAGCGAGACCGGCGTGCAGATGGTGTTCCTGAACCAGGGAGAGGGCGAGGCGGTGATCCGCCGCTTCCTGACCCGCGACGGGTTGCCGGACCGCGGCATGTGGCTGGACCCAGGGCAGGCGATGCAGGCAGAGTTCGGCATCCCCGGCCTGCCCGCGACGCTGTTCTTCGATGCCGCCGGCCAGTTGCATCACCTGCATGTCGGCGAGATTTCCCGTGCGGCGCTGCTGTCGCGGATGGGCCAGATCCAGGACAAGGCGCCCTGAAGCCCTTGTCATCCGGGGGGCAAACGCGCTAGCTGCCGCAGAACGCCGCGCACCGACGGAGGACCCGATGGGGATCGACAAACAAAGCGAAGTTGCCGCAAACCTGCAGATCGGGCCGACCACGCTTGGCATGGTGCGGATCTATGTCGAGGGAGAGGGTGTCGACCTGCCGCTGGACTTCGACCCGGACGAGGCCGACGAGATCGCCGAAGAGCTGCGCGCCGCGGCCGAGGCGGCCCGGCAGATGGGCGGCGGCAGTGCGCCCAAGGGCAAGGGCCGGCGCTAGGTCAGACCGCGAGTCAGACCGGCAGGCGCCCGCCAAGCCGCAGCCCCGGATCGCGCAGCGCCTGCAGCCGTGCAGCCGCGTGGCGGGCGAAGGTCTGCAGCACCGCCTTGCGCCGCGCCCCCGCCAGCCGGGTCTCGGGGGCCATCCGAAGGATTTCCGCATCATAGCCGTCGGCCAGGATCAGGCCGGTGCCCTCGGGCAGCAGGTCCGTCGGGAAATCGGCATCCACCGCCCAGAAGAAGCGGTCGGCCCAGTCGAGATAGCCCTGCCATTTGCGGTCGGTCATGTAATCGGCGCGCCCCGATTTGCACTCGATGATCCAGACCTCGCCCTTCGGGCCTAGCGCCATCACATCGACGCGCAGGCCCGGCGCCGGAACCAACTCCTCCACCGTGACGAAGCCATGCGACAGCAGATGGCGACAGACCCCGCGGGCGAGGATCTGGCCGGGCATCGGCGGCAATTGTGGGGGCAGCAGGTCGATCATCCGCGCAGCATGAACCAAAGGGGAACATGTCGCAAGACCCGCCCGCCCGATCCTCGCGCAGCCTTGCGCGCCCAATCTTTGCGCAAGCCTTGCGCGGGCGGCCTCGCGGGCCTATGTCTGGGATGTGGCGGGTTCTGCCCCTCTCGTGCGAGGCACTTTTCCAGTGGCCGATAAGCATCTCCGAGGGAGCTGGCTCTGCCGGGATCCTGGTCTCGGTATCTGGCGCCCACCTGGTAAAACCAGGCTCTCGGGAAATTAAGCCTTCACGGCTGCCGCGGATCCCGCCACACCTTCCCCACAGACCGAAGGCCTGCGCCGGGCGCTGTCACCGCGCATGAAAAAGGGGGCAGGTTTCCCCGCCCCCGTCAATCTCTCAGCACAAGCGGCTGATCAGAAGCCCATCACCAGCGACACGCCAAGACGGTTGTCGGTCTTCTTGGTGCCTTCGATGGCCTCGTCATTGTAGTCGGTCTTGTAGCTGACGCGGGTCGACAGGGTATCGGTCATGGCGAAGTTCAGGCCAAGATCGTTGCTGACCAGCGTGTTGGCATCCGATGCGAGGATGTCGGTGTCGTTGGTCAGGTAGACCGTCTCGTTGAAGGCGTGGTAGAGACGCGAGGAGGCGATCATCGCCGCTTCGGTGTCTTCTTCGCCCAGCTGGTCTTCGACATAGCGGATGCCCGGGCCAGCCTGGACGCGCCAGGCGGTCTGGGGCGTGTTGATGATCCGGTAGCCGGGGCCGAAACCGAGGAAGGCGTCGGTTTCGAAGGCGGCATATTCGTCGAACTGGGCGCGGGCCAGGCCGAAGACGTAGAAACGGTCGGTCAGCGAGTAGTTGGCGTCATAGACCGTGAAGAATTCCTTCTTGGTCTCGTCGCCATCATCCTCGCCGTATTCCACGCCGAAGCCGATGGTGTGGGTCCACTGGCCAGCGCCGTAGCGCAGGCGGCCCGCCAGCGCGAGGTCCTGGGTATCGGTGTTGCCCGACGAGCCGGCATAGGTCATGGCAACGCTGCCCGACCAGCCGGGCTGGAACTGCTCGGGGCCAAAGCGGGCGTCATCGCGGGCTTCTTCCAGGTCTTCCTGGGCATCGTCCGAAATGTCGTCAATCCGGTCGTCCAGAGCCTCGGTGCCGACAAGGGTGCCCTGCGCGTAGATCGCGGAGGTCCCGATCAGCAGCGCAAGGGTCGAGGCAGACGCCATGGTCAGAATGGTTTTCATGGGTGCGATCCTTATTCACTGTCACGATTGCGGGCGGGGGTGGACCGCCGCAGGCACTTGATGGCGAGGCCTTTTGCGGCCGCGGCATCCGTAAAGGCCTTATCGCCGTTCCGGCGCCGGATGCAGAGACTTGAAATCACGGATGATACCGCTACCAAACCCAGGCAAGCGACATGCCGCCGCGCCTTACGCAGGGTCACTGGCGCGGATCCGCCGGTTCCCTTGCACACGCAGAAATGAGAGGTCCGTGAGGTTGGCCTACTGCCGCCTTGCGGCGGTTCCGGTTACGCCCGGCAACCCAAGGGCGAGCAAGACCACGGCCAGCGGTAGCGAGAAGAAGAACCCGGCCTGGCTGTAACCGACCGCGCCGACGATGCCCCCCAGCAGGAAAGACACGACAAGCCGCACGAGGATGCGCAGCTTGGGGGCATCGATTCGCGCGCCGGAGGCGGGCAGGACAAGGCCGAAGACCCCGCGCCCAAGCTCGATGCCGATATCCGTCACCATGCCCGTCGCATGGGTCGTGCGGATGCGCGCGCCGGAAATCTTGGTGATCGTCGCGTTCTGCATCCCCATGATGAAACACAGGCAGGCAAGCGAGAACAGCCGCCCCGCCTCGCTGCTGAAGATCCCGCCCCAGGCGAAGCAGGCGAGGAAGCCGCCCTGGATCACCAGCGGCCAGGCGTATTGCTGGCGCCCGGCATGGCTGCGCGCCCAGTGGATCAGGACGGTGCTGAAGCCGGCGCCCGCGGTGAAGGCAGAGATGGCGAGGACGCTGACGAAGATGACTCGCAGGTTCAGCAGCGCGACATTGTCGGCCAGCTGCGACAGATAGCCGGTCATGTGCGAGGTGTATTGGCCGAGAGCGAAGAACCCGCCCGCGTTCGCCGCCCCGGCGATGGCGGCCAGAACCGTGGCGAGGATCAGGTCATTGCCCGGGGACCGGCGATGCGCGACCAGCAGGCGGGCCGAGCGGACCGGCTGCAACATGCGCCGCCCGGTCTTCCACCGCGCCCGCCGGTTGCGGATCGGCAGGGCGGGGGGGAGGGCGGAGGTCATTCAGGTGGTCCCGTTGATCATGCGCGGTGGCTTGGGCCTGCAGTCGCGGTCAGGGGATCACATGCACGGCAGCGAATGCCGCGATACTGCAGCCGGGGTCCTGCAGATGCAAGATGCGGTCAGGCGCCGCGGCTGCGGCGCGGGGCGCGGGCGCCGACCGTGACGGGGATCAAGCTGCCCGTGGGCTGCGCCACCGGCTCGGGCATCTTGCGCCCGCCGGTGCCGCGGTCCTCGGGTTCAGCCATCCGCATCACCGCGATGCCGAACTGCACGCCCGAAAACACCACCGCGTTGAACATCACCAGCATGACCACGGCAATCGGCCCTTCCCGAGTCGAGGTCACCAGATGCCAGAGGTTGCCGATGTTGAACCATAGAAGCGCGCCGACGAAGACCAGCGACAGCAGCAGCCCGAGGGCGACGTTGCGGATATAAAGGCGCACGAGTTCGGGCATGGTGGGGTCCATCTGACGATTGGTGATCCGCCATGATAGCGCGCGCCGGGGCGAATCATATCCGCCAATGCGCCGCAGGGCCCCGGGTGGCGCTGCTGGTCAGAACGCGTCTGGCCGCGCCTCGCGCGCCATGTGGTCCAGCACCGCGTTGACGAATTTCGCTTCCTTGCCTTCGGGGAAGAAGGCGCGGGCGACGTCGACGAATTCGTTGATCACCACCTTGGGCGGGGTGGCGGGGGTCATCAGCTCTGCCCCGGCAGCGCGGAACAGGGCGCGCAGCGTCGGGTCGATGCGGGCAATCGGCCAGGTGGCCATCAGCGCCCGGTCGGTCATCTGGTCGATCTTCGCCTGCCATTGCACGGCATCTTCCAGCAGGCGGCGAAAGAGGTTCGGGTCGCCCTCGGCCATTTCGTCGCCTTCATAGACCGCGCCGAACCGGTGCGTCTCGAACTCGGCCCGCACCTTGTCGACCTCCTGCCCCGCCGCTTCCATCTGGAACAGCGCCTGCACGGCATAAAGCCGGGCGGCGGATTTCATCTGCCGCTTTTCATCCTGGCTGCGCTTGCGCGGGGTCTCTTCGGTCATCTTGTGCCTATGGGTCAGGTCTGGTCAGGCGCGGCGGGGCGAAAGCCCATGCCCTTCGTCTGGCGGGCCCATTTGCGGGAAAGCGCGACCAGATGCAAGGCCGCAGCAGCGGCGCCGCCGCCCTTGTTCTGCCCGGCGGGATCGGCGCGAACCACCGCCTGCTCGCGGGTTTCCACAGTCAGGATGCCATTGCCGACGCAGGCGCCCTGCAGCCCCAGCATCATCAGCCCGCGAGAGCTGTCATTGCAGACCGTGTCGTAATGCGTGGTCTCGCCGCGGATCACGCAGCCAAGGGCGACGAAGCCATCGTAATCGGTCATCCGCCCCGCCATGGCGATGGCAGAGGGGATTTCCAGCGCGCCCGGCACCTCGATCACGTCGATATCGGCGCCCGCGTCATGCGCCACGGCGCAGGCCCCGGCCACGAGGTCGTCGGCGATGTCCTTGTAATAGGGCGCCACCACCACCAGCAGCTTCACCGCCCGGTCGAAGACCGGTAGCGGCAGGGTGTAATGCGTCTCATGTCCGGCCATCGGCGTTACTCCGTGATCGGGCGGGTGCCCGCGATTTCAAGGCCATAGGCTTCAAGCCCCACCACCTTGGGTGCCTTGGAGTTGGTGACGAGGATCAGCTTCGACAGCCCCAGCGAGGACAGGATCTGCGCCCCCAGCCCGTATTGGCGCAGCGTCTGCGGAGAGGCCTCACCCTCCATCACCAGCTTCATCGTGGTGTCGCGCAGCAGCACCACGACGCCGCGGCCCTCGGCGGCGATGACCTTCATCGCGCCCTGCAACTCGCCCGACTGGCCCCCGCCGATCCCGAGAACATCTTCCATCGGGTTCAGCGCATGGACCCTCGCCAGCACCGGCGCCTCGCCCGAGATATCGCCCTTGGACAGCACGACATGCTCTGCCCCCTGCGTCTCGTCGGTGAAGATCCGCATCAGCCAGTCGCCGCCATGCACCGATTGCACCGGCTTGACGGCACGTTCGGTGACCAGGTTGTCATGGCGGCGGCGATAGGCGATCAGGTCGGAAATCGTGCCGATCTTCAGGTTGTGGCGCTGTGCGAAGGCCACCAGATCGGGCAGCCGCGCCATGGTGCCATCGTCGTTCATGATCTCGCAGATCACGCCCGAGGGGTTGAGCCCGGCAAGGCGGCTGACATCCACCGCCGCCTCGGTATGCCCCGCCCGCACCAACACGCCGCCGTCGCGGGCACGCAGCGGGAAGACGTGGCCGGGGCTGGCAATATCGGCGGCGCCGCGGGTCGGGTCGATGGCGACGGCGACGGTGCGGGCGCGGTCATGCGCCGAGATGCCGGTGGTCACGCCCTCGCGCGCCTCGATCGACATGGTGAAGGCGGTCTCGTGGCGGCTGGAGTTCTTGGGGCTCATCAGCGCGAGGCCAAGCGCGTCGATCCGGGACCCGGGCAGCGACAGGCAGATCAGCCCGCGGCCATGCGTCGCCATGAAGTTGATCGCCTCGGGCGTGGCCATCTGGGCGGGAATCACCAGATCGCCCTCATTCTCGCGGTCCTCATGATCGACGAGGATGAACATCCGCCCGTTGCGGGCATCCTCGATGATCTCTTCGACGGTCGAGATGGCATCGCTGTAGTCGGTCTTCATATCGGTCATCGCAGCACTCCCCGGGCAACCGCCTGATAGCGCAGGGCGCGCGGCTTTGCCAGCGCAAGGGTGCGGGGGGCCTGTGCGGCGTTGCAGAGCCGGGGTTTAAGCGAAGAAGCGTTCCGCCGGCATGTAACCGGCCAGCCGCCCCGCCGCGCACCATTCGCGTTCCACCGCGGTGTCGCCGACCAGCAGCACCCGGTCGCTTGGCACGCCGCCCAGAAGGCCGCGCACCGCGTCGCGCAGGG
The DNA here is from genome assembly GCF_009908165.1 of Frigidibacter albus. Taxonomy (GTDB): domain Bacteria; phylum Pseudomonadota; class Alphaproteobacteria; order Rhodobacterales; family Rhodobacteraceae; genus Frigidibacter; species Frigidibacter albus. The sequence continues at coordinate 305,375 of NZ_JAAAUC010000003.1, read as the reverse complement.
CCGGGAAGGTCAGCAGGCCCGGGGCGCGGCCGGAGCCGTCGAAGCGCAGCCCCTGCGCGGCGAGGCCGGCGAGGGTGGCTGCCGGGTCGAGGGGTGGCTGCGCCGCAAGCTGGCGCTGGACCCCGCTCTGCGCGGCGAGCTTGGCCGCACGGTCTGCTGCCAGCGCCTGATCGGCGCGGAACAGGTGCAGCGCGTTGGTGGAGTAGAGGAAGGCCACGATGTCATGCCCCGTCGTCGCGCGGACGGTGGCATAGCTGGTGTAGTCGAGCCCGATCTCCTTCGCGCGCCGCACCCGCAGCCGGATCACTTCCAGCGGCAGCTGCGGCAAGAGGTCGGCCCGCGCCTTGCGCCAGCAATGCACCTGCCAGCCCTTACCGCCCGTCAGCGCCGGGCCGCGGTTGTGGCCGATGGCGCTCATGCCTTCAGGGCAGAGTTCAGACTGGCAGACCACTCGGTCATCCGCGCCACATAACGGGCCAGCGTGTCGATCTCGAGGTTCACCGCATCGCCGACCTTCGCATCGCCCCAGGTGGTTGCGGTCTTGGTATGCGGGATCAGGTTCACGCCGAAGCTGTCGCCCGCCACCTCGTTCACCGTCAGCGAGGTGCCGTTCAGCGACACCGAGCCCTTGGGTGCGATGAAGCCCGCCAGCGCGGCAGGCACGCGGAAGGTCAGCCGCGTGCTGCCGCCCTCGTCCCGCATCGCGGTGATTTCGGCCACGCCATCGACATGGCCCGAGACGATATGCCCGCCAAGCTCATCCCCCACCTTCAACGCGCGTTCGAGGTTGATGCGGCGGCCCGGGCGCCAGACGTTGCGGCCAAGGTTGGTCTTGTCCACCGTCTCGGCCGAAATCTGCACCTCGAACCAGTTCCGCGTGTCGGTGCCGGTAGCGATCACCGTCAGGCAGACCCCGTCGCAGGCGATTGAGGCGCCGATGTCGATCCCTGCCGGATCATAGCTGGTGCCGATCCGGGCCCGCAGGTCGCCCTCCTGCCGCAGATCGAGGATTTCGCCAATGTCGGTGATGATGCCGGTGAACACGCTGGGATCCTTCTTGCTTGCGGCTTCCGAAATAAGCCCGCGAAGGGGTTCGGGCAAGACAGAGTCTTCCCTCGCCCGGAACAAGGCGCCTTGGCGCCGCCGGGCAGCGCCCGTCCGCCCCCTCGGGCGGGCGCTCCTCAAGGCCAGCGCCTAGAACGCCGGTGGAAGCAAGCCGTACCATAAAGTGCCTAGAATTGGCGTTGCAGCGCCCACCCGGCGGACAGGCTCTGCCCTCTGACCGTGTGCGCGTCAAACCATTCCCCCGAAAACGACCCTTTCCCGCCCCCAAATCGCCCGCTTTCCCCCGCAGACAACCCCAAAGGGCCACGCTCGACTTTGCGGGCGCGCTATGCTTTCACGGACCCGTGAGGCGGCGAGCCCGCGCCGTCCCTGCCTGAGGTGTTGTGATGATCGGACCCGGAGTGCTGACCAACCCCGAAGCGCGCACATGACCGGCTCTGCCGCCTCCCGCAGCTTCCTGTTCCTGCAGGGCCCGCATGGCCCGTTCTTCGACCGTCTGGGCGCCATGCTGCGCGCGGCCGGCGCCGCCACCTGGCGCGTGGCCTTCAACCGCGGCGATGAGCGGTTCTGGCGCGACCGCTCGACCCTGCTGCCCTATCCCGGCCCCGCCGAGGACTGGGCCACCGCGCTGCGCGGCATCCTGGCCGACAAGGGCATCACCGACCTCGTGCTCTACGGCGACACCCGCCCCATCCATGCCGAGGCGGTGCAGATCGCCCGCAGCCTTGGCCTGACGGTGCATGTGTTCGAGGAGGGCTACCTGCGGCCCTACTGGATCACCTATGAGCGCGGCGGCTCGAACGGCCATTCCCGGCTGATGGAGATGCCGATTGCCGCCATGCGCAAGGCGCTGGAGCAGTCGGAGATGGAGATGCCCGACGCCCCCGCCCGCTGGGGCGACATGCGCCATCATGTGTTCTACGGCGCGCTCTACCACTTCTACGTGATGTTCCTGAACCATCGCTATGCAGGCTTCCGCCCGCATCGCGGCATCGGCGTGGCGCGGGAATTTGCGCTGCACCTCAAGCGGCTGGTGCTGATGCCGCTGCACGGGCTCGAACGCTTCGCCGCCAGCCAGCGCATCCGGCTGGGCGGCTTTCCCTACCATCTGGTGCTGATGCAACTGGAGCATGATGCCAGCTTCAGGATGCACGGCCCCTTCGCCACCATGACCGAATTCATCGACACCTGCCTGCAGGGCTTTGCCAAGGGCGCGCCGCGGCACCATCATCTGGTGTTCAAGGCACACCCCTTGGAGGATGGCCGCAGCAGCATGGTCGCCGATATCCGCCGGCTTGCGGCGCTATACGGGGTGACGGGCCGGGTGCATTTCGTGCGCGGCGGCAAGCTGGCGGGGCTGCTCAATCAGGCACGCTCGGCGGTCACCGTGAACTCCACCGCCGCGCAGCAGGTGCTCTGGCGCGGGCTGCCGCTGAAGGTGTTCGGGGCGGCGGTCTATTCCAAGCCGGAGTTTGTCTCCACCCAGCCGCTGCCCGAGTTCTTCGCCCGGCCCCGCCGCCCCGACGGGCGCGCCTACCGCGACTACCGGCACTATCTGCTGGAAACCTCGCAGGTGCCCGGCGGCTTCTATTCCTCCCGCGGGCGCCGCCATGCCTTGCGGCAGGTGGTGGACATGATGCTGATCCCCGAAGACCCCTATGATGCGCTGATTTCCGGGGCCGCGTCTCCACGGCAACAATTGCGGGTCGTGCAATAAGCCTGCTGGCTTTTTGGTGCTGTTTTCCGTAAGGTTGCCGGAAAAAGATGAGGCAAGTTCCGTCATAAGGAGCGAGAGCAGTGACAATCAAGGCAAGCCGCGGGGCCAGAGTGCTGGCCCTGATCGTTATCGCGGCGACCGTAGCTGGCTGCGGCCTCCCCCGGTCCGGCCCGAACAAACGCGAAATCTATGCAGGATCGGTGGAGCGACAGGGCAATGCCTTCATCGTCTCCGTCAATGACCGGGTCACGCGCGCCACGGCGGTGGTGCCGGCGCTTGGCTTCTCCTCGGCCTTTCTGGGCGCGGGCGTCGTCGGGTCCGACGATATCCGCGCCGGCGACGTGCTGGGGCTGACGATATGGGAGAACGTCGATGACGGGCTTCTGGCCGTGGCCGGCACACCCGCCACGCAGCTGAGCGAGGTGCAGGTCGATGGCGCAGGGTTCATCTTCGTGCCCTATGCTGGCCGCATCAAGGCCGCGGGCAACACGCCCGAGGCGCTGCGCCGGATCATCACCGAGAAGCTGGACGCGCAGACGCCCGATCCGCAAGTCTCTGTCACCCGGCTTGCCGGGGATGGATCGACGGTCACGCTGATGGGCTCCGTCGGCGCGCAGGGGGTCTATCCGATCGAACGGCCGACGCGGACACTGGCGGCGATGCTGGCCCGCGCCGGCGGCATCGCCATCGAGCCCGAGACCGCCAAGGTCACCGTCAGCCGCGGCAACCAGACCGGCACCGTCTGGCTGACCGACCTGTGGGAAAACCCGGCTCTGGATATCGCGCTGCGCCCCGGCGACACCATCGTGGTCGAGCAGGACGACCGCTCGTTCACCGCGCTTGGCGCGACCGGCGGGCAGAACCGGGTCAAGTTCGACACCCAGACCATTTCCGCCATCGAGGCGATTGCGCAGGTGGGCGGGCTGAACACCGGGCTGGCCGATCCGACCGGGGTCTTCGTGTTCCGCAACGAAAAGGCGGAGATTGCCAATAGCGTGCTGGGGCGCAGCGACCTGCGCGGCGATCAGCGCATGGTCTATGTGCTGGACCTGACGGCACCAACGGGCATGTTCGAGGCGCGGGATTTCGTGATCCGCGATCAGGACACAGTCTATGTGACCGAGGCTCCGTTCGTCCAATGGACCAAGACGCTCGGCGCGCTGACCGGCACCGCGAACTCGGCCAACTCCGTCGCGGCGCTGGCAGGCGGCAGCGGCGGCTGAAACTGGCGATGACCCGCGATGAACCACAGGCCGCCGGGACCGATCCCCGGCGGCTTTTCTTCTACAATGGCGGGTTCCTGACCCAAGGCCGGCTGCGGCGGATGCTGGCGGCGGCGGGCTGGCGGCTGTCACTTGGCCTGCCGGGCCCCCGTGATGCGGTGGCGGTGTGGGGCCACAGCCCGACGGCAGCGCGCGGCGAGGCAGTGGCAGCACGGCGCGGCGTGCCACTGGTGCGGATCGAGGATGCCTTCTTGAGGTCGGTCCATCCCGGGCGCAGCCGGGGAGAGCCGCCCTTGGGCCTGCTGATCGACGAGACCGGCGGCGCGCATTACGCCAGCGCCGCGCCTTCGGCACTGGAGGCGCTGCTGGCCCGGCACCCGCTGGACGATGCACAGCTTTTGCAACGTGCACGGGATGGGATCGGGCGGCTCAAGGCGCTGGACCTGTCCAAATACAACAATTTCGATCCTGCCCTGCCCGCGCCTGACCCCGGCTATGTTCTGGTGATCGACCAGACCCGGGGCGACGCCTCCATCCGCCTTGGCGGCGCGCGCGAGAGCACGTTCCGCGAGATGCTGGTCTTCGCGCAGGAGGAGCATCCCGGCGCACGGGTGGTGATAAAGTCGCATCCCGAGACCCAGGCCGGCCATCGCGCCGGGCACTATGGCCCCGAGGATGCCGGGGGCAGGATCAGCCTGCTGACGGGTCCGGTCTCGCCCTGGGCGCTGCTCGATGGCGCGGTGGCGGTCTATACCGTCTCCTCGCAGATAGGGTTCGAGGCGATCCTGGCAGGCCACAGGCCACGGGTGTTCGGCCAACCCTTCTATGCCGGATGGGGGCTGACCGCTGACGAAAACCCCGTGCCCCGCCGCCAGCGCAAGCTGACCAAGGCGCAGCTGTTTGCGGCGGCGATGATCCTCGCGCCGGTCTGGTATGATCCCTGCCGCGGCCGGCTCTGCAGCTTCGAACAGGCGGTGGATCAACTGGAAGCCGAGGCCCGCGCCTTCCGCGAGGACCGGCATGGCCATGTCGCGGTGGGCATGCGGCTGTGGAAACGCAGCCCACTGCAGAAGGTGTTCGGGCGCGAGGCGCGGCTGGTGTTCGAGAATGATCCTGTTCGGGCCGCCGCCAAGGCCCGGCAGATGGGCCGCGGGTTGCTGCTCTGGGCTGGCAAGGAGACCCCGGAATTGGCCGAGGCCGCCGAGGGCCTGACCCTCGCCCGTGTCGAGGACGGCTTCCTGCGCTCGCGCGGGCTTGGCGCGGAACTGGTGCCGCCGCTGTCTCTGGTGACCGACCCCCTGGGGATCTACTACGACCCCAGCCGCGAGAGCCTGCTGGAACGGCTGATCGCCGCGCCGCCGCCCCCCGGCGGGCTGCGCCGGGCCGAAGATCTGGTGGCGGGGCTGATCCGGGCGGGGGTGACGAAATACAACCTCGGCGGCGCGCTGCCGCCTCTGCCCGAGGGGCACCGGATTCTGGTGCCGGGGCAGGTGGAGGATGACGCCTCGATCCGGCTGGGGGCCGGCGAGGTGCGGAGCAACCTTGACCTTTTGCAACTAGTGCGGGCCAGAAACCCGTGCGCAATGGTCATTTTCAAGCCACATCCCGATGTCGAGGCCGGTCTGCGCCCGGGCACCGTCAGCGAAGCCGACCTGCTGGGGCTGGCCGACGCCGTGGTCCGCCGCGGCGATCCGGCCGCCCTTTTGGCAGAGGTCCACGAGGTCTGGACCATGACCTCGCTGCTGGGGTTCGAGGCGCTGCTGCGCGGGGTGCCCGTCACCTGCCTCGGCGCACCCTTCTATGCCGGCTGGGGCCTGACGACCGATCTCGGCCCGATCCCGGCGCGCAGGCAGGCGCGGGTGCCGCTGCTACAACTCGCCCATGCCGCGCTGATCGCCTATCCGCGCTATACCGATCCGGTGACCGGCCTGCCCTGCCCGCCCGAAGTGGTGGCCGAGCGGCTGGCAAGCGGCACCGTGCCGCATCCCGGCGCCGCCAATCGGGCTCTGGCGAAGCTGCAGGGGCTCTTCGCCTCGCGCTCGAGGCTCTGGCGTTAGACCCGCCGCCAGCGGTGCAGCACGTCGCCGCCCACTGCCCGGCTTTCAACCAGCTCAAAGCGCGGCGCCGCGGCCAGCGGGCCCGCCGGCAGCGCCCCCAGCGAGGGCAGCCCCCCGGCCCCAAGCGCCAGCCCTGCGGTGAAGCCGACCACCTCATCCACCAGCCCGGCGGCCAGCAGCGCGGCGGCAAGCTGGCCGCCGCCCTCGCAAAACACCCGCGTCAGGCCCTGTTGCCCCAAGGTTTCCAGCATCGCCACAGGATCAAGGCCCCCGCCGCCGAGCGCCACCGGCAGCAGTCGCGCCCCCGCCGCACGCCACGCCTCCTGCGGCGCCAAGGGCGCGTTGCCATGCAGCAGCCAGACCGGCCCCTCGGCAACCGAACCCGCCAACTGCCCCAGCGGCAGGTCCAGCCCGGCCGAGGCGACCACGCGCACCGGCTGACGCACAGCGCCCATCCCCCGCACCGTCAGCAGCGGATCGTCGGCGCGAACCGTGCCCCCGCCGACCAGCACCGCATCGTGCCGCGCCCGCATCGCATGGACCAGATGCCGCGCCTCGGGCCCGGTGATCCAGCGGCTTTCGCCCGCGGCAGTGGCGATGCGGCCGTCGAAGCTGGTGGCGAGCTTCAGTGTGACCATCGGCCGCCCAAGCCGGATGCGGCTGAGGAACCCGGCCTGCGCCGCCTCTGCCTCGGCCGCCAGCACACCGGTTGTCACCTCAACCCCAGCCGCCCGCAGCCGGCCATGACCGCGGCCCGAGACGCGCGGGTCGGGATCCTCCAGCGCCGTCACCACCCGGGCGATACCCTCCGCCACCAGCGCCTCGGCGCAGGGGGGGGTCTTGCCGTGATGCGAACACGGTTCAAGGCTGACATAGGCGGTGGCGCCGCGCGCCCGCTCGCCAGCCTGCGCCAGCGCCACGGGTTCCGCATGGGGCCGGCCGCCCTCCTGCGTCCAGCCGCGGCCGACGATGCGGCCGCCCTGCACGATCACGCAGCCGACTGCGGGGTTTGGCCAGACCCGCCCCAGCCCGCGGGCGCCCAGCTGGATTGCCAGCGCCATGAAGCGGCGGTCGTCTTCGGCTGTCACTCTTCCGCGGCGCCGGAGGGGCGCAGTTCGGACACGAACTTGTCGAAGTCATCCGCCGCCTGGAAGTTCTTGTAAACGCTGGCAAAGCGCACATAGGCGACGGTGTCGATCCGCGCCAGCGTCTCCATCACGATCTCGCCGATGGCCTTGGAGGGGATGTCGGTCTCGCCGAGGCTCTCCAGCCGCCGCACGATGCCGGAAATCATCTGGTCGATCCGCTCGGGGTCGATCGGGCGCTTCTGCATGGCGATGCGGATCGAGCGTTCCAGCTTGGTCCGGTCGAATTCCTCGCGCTTGCCGCTGGTCTTGATGACCACGAGATCGCGCAGCTGGACCCGTTCATAGGTGGTGAAGCGCCCCCCGCAGGCCGGGCAGAACCGCCGCCGCCGGATGGCGACATGGTCCTCGGCCGGGCGGCTGTCCTTCACCTGGGTATCGACATTGCCGCAAAACGGGCAGCGCATGGCATCTCTCCCTCGTCGTGCTGACGATATTGTTTCCAGCACTATAGGGGGGACGCGATTCGTTGGGTAGAGGGTTTCGGTGGCCACAAGATGCAGGGGGCGGGGTGTGGCCGCGAAGACTCAAGCGCCGTAGTGATAGCGGCATTGCAGGATCTGGAGGGTTCCGGCGGTAGCGCGATAGACGACGCGGTGTTCGCGGTCGATCCGGCGTGACCAGAAGCCCGCAAGATCGCCCTTCAGCGGTTCGGGCTTGCCGGTGCCTTCAAACGGGTGGCGCAGGCATTCCTTGATCAGCGCGTTGATCTTGCGGAGCGTCGCCTTGTCGGTGGCCTGCCAGTAGAGGTAATCGTCCCAGGCCCTGTCCCAGAAGGCCTGGGTCATTCGTCGATCAGATCACGCGGGCGGGCCTCACCGCGGTTCAGGGCCGCCACCCCGCCGCGCAGGCGCCGGGCGTTTTCCGGGCTGGTCAGAAGATAGGCCGTCTCATCCATGCTCGCCCAGTCTTCGAGGCTGACCATGACCACCGGCTTGCCGGTGGCGCGAGTGACGATGACCGGCTCATGGTCGTCGTTCACGCGGTCCATGACAGCGGACAGCGTCTGGCGGAGTTCGGTGGAGGAGAGGGTTTTCATGGGCCTCAATGTACGCGTTTGCGTACCTTGAGGCAAGGGAGCGTGCCTACTCCAGGTTCAACGACCGAACCGATCGCCAGTCGAACGACCGGACCCGGTCCTGTTCAGCCGGGATGTCAGCCTTGGTCAACCCGGTCGCGGCATAGAAGCCGTCCGAGAAAGACCCTTCCGACGGCATAGGCTGGTTTCTGTCCAGACTGTCCTTCGACACGACCATTACTGAAACATTCGGCAGATCGTGCTCTGCGCAAAGTGTTGCGGCCAGGTTCAGATAGCTGCTGAGTCCCTGGCCGTTCACTTTCGACATTCCGAGGCGCTTTGCCAGTTCGGAATAGGTGAGTGCGCCCTCCCCCGCCAACATGGCGCGGGCGACGACCTTGATCGTCTGAAATGCCCGCTGCTGGGTGAGCGGGGAGACGTTGCGCCCTTCACTCATTGATCGAGGAAGCTCCGCAGCTTGCGGCTCCGGCTCGGGTGCTTCAACTTCCGCAGCGCCTTCGCCTCGATCTGCCGGATCCGCTCGCGGGTGACGCTGAACTGCTGGCCGACCTCTTCCAGCGTGTGGTCGGTGTTCATGCCGATGCCAAAGCGCATCCGCAGAACCCGTTCCTCGCGCGGGGTCAGGCTGGCCAGAACCCGGGTCGTGGTTTCCTTCAGGTTCTCCTGAATGGCGGAATCCAGCGGCAGGATCGCGTTCTTATCCTCGATGAAGTCGCCAAGCTGGCTGTCTTCCTCGTCGCCGATCGGCGTTTCCAGCGAAATCGGCTCCTTGGCGATCTTCATCACCTTGCGGACCTTTTCCAGCGGCATCTGCAGCTTTTCGGCCAGCTCTTCGGGCGTCGGCTCGCGGCCGATCTCATGCAGCATCTGGCGCCCGGTGCGGACCAGCTTGTTGATCGTCTCGATCATGTGCACCGGAATCCGGATGGTGCGGGCCTGGTCCGCGATGGACCGGGTGATCGCCTGACGTATCCACCAGGTGGCATAGGTCGAGAACTTGTAGCCGCGCCGATACTCGAACTTGTCGACGGCCTTCATCAGGCCGATATTGCCTTCCTGAATAAGATCAAGGAATTGCAGGCCGCGGTTCGTGTATTTCTTGGCGATGGAGATCACCAGCCGCAGGTTGGCCTCGACCATTTCCTTCTTGGCCTGCCGCGCCTCTTTCTCGCCCTTCTGGACCTGGTTCACGATCCGGCGGAATTCGGTGATGTCGACGCCGACATACTGGCCGACCTGCGCCATGTCTGCGCGCAGATCCTCGACCTTGTCGCGGCTTTTCTCGATCAGCGATTGCCAGCCGCGGCCGGCCTTGGCCGCCATCCGGTCCAGCCAGACCGGGTCCAGCTCGTAGCCGCGATACTCGTCGATGAACTCGCGGCGGTTGATCCGCGCGGCATCGGCCAGCTTCACCATGCTGGAGTCGATGGACATGATCTTGCGGTTGATGCCGTAAAGCTGGTCGATCAGCGCTTCGATCCGGTTGTTGTGCAGGTGCAGCGCGTTGACCAGCAGCACAATCTCGGACCGCAGCTTCTGATAGGCGGCTTCCTCGGCGGCCGAGAAGGTGCCGTCCTCGTTCAGCGTCGCCGACATCCGCAGATCCTGCATCTCGGCCAGCGTGGTATAGTCGCGCGCGATGACTTCCAGCGTTTCCAGAACCTTGGGCTTCAGCGCCGCTTCCATCGCGGCAAGCGACATCGCCGAGGCTTCGTCATCCTCGTCGTCATCCTCGGCCTGCAGGATCGGGTTGCCGTCCGCATCCAGCTCGGGCTCGTCGCTGGCGGGCTTCTTGGGGGCAGCCGAGACATCGACCTCGCCCACCACCGGCTCGTCCAGATCTTCCTCGCCGTCGAGCGAGCGGCCGAAGGTCGCCTCGAGGTCGATCACGTCGCGCAGCAGGATGTCTTCCGACAGCAGTTCGTCGCGCCAGATGGTGATGGCCTGGAAGGTTAGCGGGCTTTCGCACAGGCCCGCGATCATCGTGTTGCGGCCGGCCTCGATGCGCTTGGCGATGGCGATCTCGCCCTCGCGGGACAGCAGCTCGACCGAGCCCATCTCGCGCAGATACATGCGCACCGGGTCATCGGTGCGGTCCAGCGCTTCGGCATTGGTGGTGGAAACGGCCAGCTCGCGCGAGCCCGAGGAGGCATCGACAACCGCGCCGCCGGTCTCGCCCTCTTCGGCCTCGTCGTTTTCGATGACGTTGATGCCCATCTCGGACAGCATCGACATGACGTCCTCGATCTGTTCCGAGGACGCCTGTTCCGGCGGCAGCACCGCGTTCAGCTGGTCGTAGGTGATGTAGCCGCGCTCTCGCGCGTCCGCGATCATCCGTTTGACGGCAGCCTGGCTCATGTCGAGCGAATGATCGCCGTCCTGCTCGTCGGGCTTCACGTCGTCGGTGTCTTTTGCGGCCATGGGGGCTCCTCATAGGCGTCGGCGCGGGGCATCGTCACGGCGGACATCAGCAAAACTGGCGATTCGCGGCGCGATCCACGAATCATGTCCGACTCTCTTAGCGAATCAAGCGGGCGAGTCACAGGGGCAGTCACATAAGTGGCGAAGCCGTCAGCTGCGGTTCTTTCGCCAGATCTCCTTGTCGATCAGGCTTTGCAGATGCGCTGACAGCGCCGCCCGATCCTCGCCCATGTCCTTCGCATCGTCCAGATTCGATCTCTCGGCGCGGTGGCGGGCGCTGGCCGCCTGGCTCAGCCGCCAGGTCACGCCCTCATCGGCGAGCCCGGCCAGATCCTCCATCGCATCCTCGATCTCGGCCCGCGCGCCGCGGCGTGCTTCCAGTTTCGCCAGTTCCTCGGCCAGGCACATCAGCGCGAGGTCCGGATCGTCGGCATTGCGAACGGGCGGGGCGATCGACACATGGGGCAGCGACAGCAGCTTTTCAACCGTATCGCCCGCTTCTGTCATAAGTCGGTCACGGAAGTCGGGGCCCGGTTCGTGGCTCAGGTGCAGCAGCAACAGCCGCAGCGCATCATGCCCCTCGCCGGTGAACTGCACGGTCTCCATCTGGCTTTCAAAGCGCGAGATGCAGGCCGGATGGGTGGCGCAGATCGCCAGGATCATCGCCTCGCGCAGCAGGTCCTCGGGGTCGGACTGGCCGGCAGAGGCCAGCACCGTCGCCCGCGTCACCGAATAGGCACCCACCTCGAAGGGCACGAACTTGCCGCCGAATCGGGCTTGCCCGCCCGGCCGCGCCGCCTGCCAGGCCTTTTGCGGGCGCTGCCAGCCGGTGCCGAACAGGTCGCGCTGCAGGCGCTTCAGCTCCTGCTCGTAATGCGAGCGGATCGAGCCATCGCGGATCTTGTGCGTCACCTCGTGGAAGGTCTTCTCCAGCGCCGCGCGCCGCTCGGGGCTGTCAAAGCTGCGCCCTTCGGTCTCGCGCTGCCACAGAAGGTCCACCATCGGGCGGGCGCCCTCCAGCAGCTTCTGCATCGCGCCGGCGCCCTGGGCGCGGATCAGGTCGTCCGGGTCCTGCCCTTCCGGCAGGATCACGAAGCGCAGCCCCTGCCCCGCCTCCAGCAGCGGCAGCGCGAGGTCCATGACCCGTTGCGCCGCGCGGATGCCGGCCTTGTCGCCGTCCAGCGCCACGACGGGTTCGGGCGAGATCCGCCACAGCATCTGCAGCTGCGTTTCGGTGATCGCGGTTCCCAGCGGGGCCACCGCCCCGCCAAAGCCGGCCTCGGCCAGCGCGATCACGTCCATGTAGCCCTCGGCCACCACCAGCGGCGCGCCCTTGGCCACCGCCTCGCGCGCCGGGCCGTGGTTGTAGAGGTTGCGGCCCTTGTCGAAGAGCTCCGTCTCGGGCCCGTTCAGGTATTTCGCCCGGGCATTCGGGTCCATCGCCCGCCCGCCAAGGCTGATCGCGCGGCCCCGCGCATCGCGGATCGGGAAGATGATCCGGCCACGGAAGCGGTCATAGGGCGCGCCGCCATCCTCGGGCTTGGCGCAGAGCCCGGCATCGACCAGCAGGTCCGCCGCGATGCCCTTGCCCGTCAGCGCCTGAAACAGCCCCTGCCGGGTGTCGGGCGCAAAGCCGATGCCAAAGCGCTCCTGCCCCGCGTCGGACAGCTTGCGCTTGGCCAGATAGTCGCGCGCCGCCGCCGCGGCCCCGGTGCGCAGTTGCAGCCGGTACCACTTCACCGCCTCGTCCATCACCTCGGCCAGCTGGGTGCGGCGGTCGGCGCGCTGCGCGGCCTGCGGGTCGCGGGCCGGCATGGTCATCCCCGCCTCGCGCGCCAGCGCCTCCACCGCCTCCAGAAAGCCCATGTTCTCGGTCTCGCGCAGGAAGCTCAGCGCGTCGCCCTTCGCGTGGCAGCCGAAGCAGTAGTAATAGCCCTTGCGGTCATCGACATGGAAGCTGGCCGATTTTTCCTGATGGAACGGGCATGGCGCCCACCAGTCGCCCTTGGCCTGATTGGACTTGCGGTTGTCCCACATGACCTTGCGGCCGACGACGCGGGACAGCGTCGTGCGGGTGCGCAGCTCATCAAGGAAACCCGGGGGAAGACTCATGCCTTCCTATATCGGGCCGGTGCGGCGCTGAGTCCAGACCGGCGGCGGATCAGCCCCGCGCCGCCAGGGCCTGCATCGCCACCGCCAGCTCATGCACCGCGGTGCCGGCCATGGACCGGAACACCCAGATCTCAAAGGCTTCCGCGCCGGTGCGGTGCAGGATTGCCATCATATGCCCCAGCGGCGCGCGCGCGACATGGCCCGGCGCAAACACCGCCGCCCGCAGGTCCAGCGGACAGAGCCGCGCCAGGACGGCCGCCGCCTGCGCCCCCTCCAGCCGCAGCACCGCCCAGCCGTCGGACTGGTCGGTCAGCGCCGCCAGATCCTCCAGCCCCTGCGGCACAAGCCCGGTGACGAAAGCCACGCCCCGCCCGGCCCAGAGGCAGCGCCCAGCCGGCGCCACCACAGCGCGGCCGACCTCGGGCCAGCCAAGCCCGTCCGCCGCCAGCGCCCGCGCCGTGGCCGCCTGCCGGCCCTTGAACGGCGCGACAGAGGTGACGGGGCCCGGCTGCGCCTCGGTCAGTTGCGCGCCGGGGGTGATGATCGGCAACAGATCCTCGCAGGGGGATTTGTCGATGAGACTAGCCACGCGCGCGCCCTCCTTCGGGATCAAGGAACACCGGATGCGACACCTCGCACAGCAGATCGACATCGCGCAGGTGATCAACCAGCCGCACCATCTCGCCCATCCGCGCCCGGCCGTCCTGCAGGAAGCCAAGACCAAGCGCGCCCTTCAGCACCGGCGACCAGCAGGCCGAGGTGACATAGCCCTGATCGTTCGCGGGGGTCAGGTCCGCCCCGGTCGGGAACAGATGCGCCCCCGCCGTCAGCATCCGCCCCGGATCGACCGGGCGCAGGCCCACCAGTTGCTCGCGCGCCGGGCCCATCAGGCCGGGGCGCATTGCGGCGGCGCGGCCGATGAAATCCTTCTTCGTGCTCAGCATCCCTTGCAGGCCGACATCGAAGGCGGTGACGCGGCCGTGGATTTCGGCATGGGTGATGAACCCCTTCTCGATCCGCAGCACATTCAGCGCCTCCATGCCATAGGCGCATCCGCCCATCGCCTCGGCCCGCGCCACCAGATCGCGCCACAGCGCATCGCCATAGCGGGCGGGCACCGCGATTTCATAGGCATGTTCACCCGAAAAGCTGATGCGGAACAGCCGCCCCGCGACGCCATGCACGGTCACCGCGCCGCAGCCCATGAAGGGGAAGGTCGCATCGTCCAGCGGCGCGGCAAGAATCCCGTCCAGCAGCCGCCGCGACTGCGGGCCGGCCACCGCGAACTGCGCCCAGCTTTCGGTGACCGAGATCAGCCGAACATCCCAGTCGCCGCAGAAGGCCTGCGCCACGAACTCCATATGCCGCATCACCAGCCCGGCCGCAGCGGTGGTGGTCGTCACCACGAAATGCTGCGGGGCGAGGCGCGCGCAGGTGCCATCGTCCAGCACCATCCCGTCCTCGCGCAGCATCAGACCATAGCGGGCGCGGCCCACGGCCAGCGTGGACATGGTATTGGTGTAGACGAAATCCAGAAACCGCTCCGCATCAGCGCCTTGCACGTCGATCTTGCCAAGGGTGGACACGTCGCAGACCCCGACCTTCGCCCGCACTGCCAGCACCTCGCGGTCGCAGGACTCGCGCCATGTCGCCTCGCCCGGGCGCGGGAAGTAGCTGGGGCGATACCACAGCCCCGCCTCGATCATCGGCGCGCCGCGGTCGCGGCTGGCCTTGTCGGATGTCGTCAGGCGCTGCGGCGCGAACCCCTCGGCCCGCCCGCCGGCGCCCATGGCGGCGATGGAGACGGGGGTATAGGGCGGACGGAAGGTGGTGGTGCCGGTGCCCGGGATGCTGCGCCCGGTCGCATCGGCCAGCACCGCCAGCGCGGCGGTGCTGGAGGTCTTGCCCTGATCGGGGGCCATCCCTTGCGTGGTGTAGCGCTTCATGTGCTCGACGCTGGCAAAGCCCTCCTGTGCCGCCAGCTTCACATCCTTGGTGGTCACGTCATTGGCGAAGTCGAGCCAGGCCCGGCCCCGCTCGCCCGGAACTTCCCAATAGGGGCGGAGGGTGTAGCCGCCATCCTCGGCCCCCGGCAGCGGCATCTCGGTCGCGGTCAGGCCCAGATCCTCCACCACGGCGCGCGCCGCGACCAGACCGCCAGCCAAAGCGGCGGCCGTGGAGAAGTCCCCCGCCGCCGCGCCGCAAGCCACCATCCCCGGCACCGATCCGGGCTTGCCCGGGATCGGCGGCACGAAGGCGGCGATCTCCTCGTGCCAGACCGGGCGCCCGCCCATATGGCAGGTCAGGTGCAGCGCCGGGTTCCAGCCGCCCGAGACGGCAAGGCAATCCGCCGCGATCCGCTGCGGCCCGGTCTCGGTCTGCACCGTGATCTCGCGCAGGCCGCGGCGCCCCCGGGTTGCAATCACCCGTGCCCCGGCCAGCACCGGGAAGTCGCCCGCCACGCGCAGGCCCGGGCGCACGTCGATCAGCGCCGCGACCTCGACCCCCGCTGCGACCAGATCGCGCGCCGTCTGGTGGGCATTGTCATTGTTGCCGAACACCGCGACCCGGCGCCCCGGCGCCACGCCCCAGCGGTTGACATAGGCGCGCACCGCCCCCGCCGCCATGATCCCCGGCCGGTCATTGGCCGGGAAGGCGATCCCCCGCTCCAGCGCGCCCGTCGCCAGAATCGAGCGCTTGGCCACGATCCGCCAGAAACACTCGCGCGGCAGCGCTTCGGGGCGCTGCGCCAGATGCAGCCCCACCCGCTCCAGCGCGCCAAAGGTGCCGCCATCATAGGCGCCGGTCACGGTGGTGCGCGGCATCAGCCGCACCTTCAGCGAGGCCAGTTCCTCCAGAACCTCCGCCGCCCAAACCGGTCCGGGCTTGCCATCCACTTCCTGCGTTTCGGCCAGCAGCCGCCCGCCCATCCGCGCATCCTCATCGGCCAGAATCACATCCGCCCCGGCCCGCGCCGCCGCCAGCGCCGCCATCAGGCCTGCGGGCCCGGCGCCGATCACCAACAGGTCGCAAAACGCAAAGGCCTTTTCGGAATGCGCCGTGTCGTGCTGCCCGGACAGCGCCCCCAGCCCCGCCGCGCGGCGGATCGCGGGCTCATAGACCCGCTCCCAGAAGGCCCGGGGCCACATGAAGGTCTTGTAGTAGAACCCCGCTCCCAGGAACGGCGCGAACAGGTCGTTCACCGCCAGCATGTCGAAGTTCAGGCTCGGCCAGCGGTTCTGGCTGACGGCCTCCAGCCCCGCGAACACCTCCTGCACCGTCGCCCGCGTGTTGGGCGTGCGGTCCGCGCCCTGCCCCACCGTCACCAGCGCATTCGGCTCTTCGCTGCCCGCCGCCCAGATGCCGCGCGGGCGGTGATACTTGAAGCTGCGCCCGACCATCCGCACGCCCGAGGCCATCAGCGCCGAGGCCAGCGTGTCGCCCTCGAACCCCACGAACTCGCGCCCGTCAAAGCGAAACCCCAGCGGGGTCGAGCGGTCGATCAGCCCCTTGCCGTCGATCCTCATGCCGCGCCCCCCTCAGCCTGCGCATCGGTCACCAGCCGCACCGACAGCACCGCATGGCTGACGGTATCGCGGTTCACCACCAGCCAGGCGGCGCAACCCATCTCGTGATACCACAGGTCACGCGTGGCCCCGGCGGGGTTGTCGCGCAGGTGCAGGTAGGCGTCCCAGGCCTCGGCCGGGGCACCCATCCCGGGGCGGTTCAGGTAGTCGGCCGCGCCGTAATAGGTGAACTCGCGCCGGTCACGGTCGCCGCAGAGGGGGCAGGTGATGCGCATCTCGTCAGTCCCTCAATGCAGGTTGTGCTGGCTGCCGGTGCCTTCTTCGTCCAGCAGGTGCCCGCTGGCGAAGCGGTCCAGCCGGAAGCGCCGCGCCACCTCATGCGGGTGGTCCGTCGCCATCAGATGCGCCATGCACCAGCCAGAGGCGGGCACGGCCTTGAACCCGCCATAGTTCCAGCCGCAATCGATATAGAGCCCCTCGATGGGCGTGCGGTCGATGATCGGGCTGCCATCGGGCGACATGTCCATGATCCCGCCCCAGCTGCGCAGCACGCGTGCCCGGCCGATCATCGGCATCAGCGTCATCCCCGCCTCCATCACATGCTCCACCATCGGCAGGTTGCCCCGCGCGGCATAGCTTGCGTAGAAATCGAGATCGCCGCCGAAGACGAGGCCGCCCTTGTCGGACTGGCTGATGTAGAAATGGCCCATGCCGAAGCTGATGACATGGTCGATCACCGGCTTCAGCCCCTCGGTGACAAAGGCCTGCAGGATATGGCTTTCGATCGGCAGCCGCAGGCCAGCCATCGCCGCGACCTGAGAGGACCGGCCCGCCACCACGATCCCGACTTTCTTGGCCCGGATCGCGCCCCGCGTCGTCTGCACGCCGGTCACGCGGCCAGCCGAGATGTCGATCCCCGTCACCTCGCAGTTCTGGATCAGGTCCACGCCGCGCTTGTCCGCCCCGCGCGCATAGCCCCAGGCCACCGCATCATGCCGCGCCGTGCCGCCGCGCCGGTGCAGCAGGCCGCCATAGATGGGAAAGCGGGTGTTGTCGAAATCGAGATAGGGCAGCAGCGCCCGCACCCCGTCCCGGTCCAGGAGTTCCGCATCGTCGCCCTGGGTGATCATCGCATTGCCGCGCCGGGCAAAGGCGTCGCGCTGGCCGTCGGAGTGGAACAGGTTGATGAGCCCGCGCTGGCTGTGCATCACGTTGTAGTTCAGCTCGGCCTCCAGCCCCTCCCACAGCTTCAGCGAGTGGCTGTAGAACTCCTGGTTGCCGGGCAGGAAGTAGTTGGCGCGCACGATGGTGGTGTTGCGCCCGATATTGCCGCCGCCGAGATAGCCCTTCTCCAGCACCGCGATGTTGCGGATGCCGTGGTTCTTCGCAAGGTAATAGGCCGTCGACAGCCCATGCCCGCCGCCGCCGATGATCAGCATGTCATACTCGGACTTCGGTTCCGGCTCGCGCCAGACCGGCTTCCAGCCGCGGTTGCCCCGCAGCCCCTCGGCGATCACCCTCAGCCCGGAATAGCGCATGTCTGCCCCCATTGCTCGCGGCTCAGTGAACCCTGTTGCGGCCGAGTTATCAACGGGGCACCGAAAATTCCCCGTCCGGCGGCGACATCACGGGGTCGCAATCGCACCCTCTGCCGCCCGCCCCGTGACGCTTCGCCGCGCAACCCTCTGGCCCTTCCCGCGCAACGCCTGTAAATCGCGCAGCGACACCAAAGGATAGGCGCGGCAATGGCACGGATTCTGATCACCTCGGCACTGCCCTACATCAACGGCATCAAGCATCTGGGCAACCTCGTCGGCAGCCAGCTGCCGGCAGACCTCTATGCCCGCTACATGCGCGCCCGCGGGCATGAGGTGATGTTCATCTGCGCCACCGACGAGCATGGCACGCCCGCAGAGCTTGCCGCCGCCAAGACCGGCGAGGCGGTGGATGCCTATTGCGCCCGGATGCATGAGGTGCAGGCGGATCTCGCCCGCGGGTTCCGGCTGTCCTTCGACCATTACGGCCGCTCCTCCAGCGCGCGCAACCGGGCGCTGACCCAGCATTTCGCCGGCAAGCTGGCCGAGAATGGCTTCATCGAGGAGCATTCGGAAAAGCAGGTCTATTCCATCGCCGATGGCCGCTTCCTGCCCGACCGCTATATCGAGGGCACCTGCCCGAATTGCGGCTATGAGCGGGCGCGGGGGGATCAGTGCGAGAACTGCACCAAGCAGCTCGACCCGACCGACCTCATCAACCCGCGCTCGGCCATTTCCGGCTCCACCGATCTGGAAGTGCGCGAGACCAAGCACCTCTACCTGCGCCAATCCTTGCTGAAGGACGAGATCGACGCCTGGATCGACCGGCAGACCGATTGGCCGCTGCTGACCACCTCGATCGCCCGCAAATGGTTGCATGACGGCGACGGGCTGCAGGACCGCGGCATCACCCGGGATCTGCATTGGGGCGTGCCGGTCAAGAAGGGCGACGCCGATTGGCCGGGGATGGAGGGCAAGGTCTTCTACGTCTGGTTCGACGCGCCCATCGAATATATCGGCGCCACCGCCGAATGGGCCGATGCGACCGGAAAATCGGATAAGGACTGGGAACGCTGGTGGCTCACCGACAAGGGCGCCGAGGATGTTCGCTATGTGCAATTCATGGGCAAGGACAACGTGCCTTTCCACACCCTCAGCTTCCCCGCCACGATCATGGGCTCGCGCGAGCCGTGGAAGCTGGTCGATTACATCAAGTCGTTCAACTACCTAAACTATGATGGCGGCCAGTTCTCCACCAGCCAGGGCCGCGGCGTATTCATGGATCAGGCGCTGTCGATCCTGCCGCCCGATTACTGGCGCTGGTGGCTGCTGAGCCACGCCCCCGAAAGCAGCGACAGCGAGTTCACCTGGGAGAATTTCCAGACCTCGGTGAACAAGGATCTCGCCGACGTTCTGGGCAATTTCGTCAGCCGCATCACCAAGTTCTGCCGTTCGAAATACGGCGAGGTGGTGCCCGAGGGCGGCGAGACAGGCGAGCGCGCCGCGGCGCTGGTCGTCGAGCTGGAAACCCGTGTCCGTGCCTATGAATCGCACATGGAGGCGATGGAAGTCCGCAAGGCCGCGGCCGAGCTGCGCGCGATCTGGGCCGCCGGCAACGAATACCTGCAATCGGCCGCGCCGTGGACCGTGGTCAAGACAGAGCCGGAGCGGGCGGCGGCGATGGTGCGGCTGTCGCTGAACCTCGTGCGGCTTTACGCCGTGCTGTCGGAGCCGTTCATTCCCGACGCCGCCGCGGTGATGCTGGAGGCGATGGGCACCACCGACCGCAGCTGGCCGGGTGACGTAGCCGCGGCGCTGGAAACCCTGCCCGCCGGCCATGCCTTCACCACGCCGGACAACCTGTTCCGCAAGATCACGGATGAGGAGCGCGAGGACTGGGAGAAGCGGTTCTCGGGCGTGCGCAGCTAAGGCCACAGGCGCAAGAACGTGACCAGGTGTCGGCGGCCTATGCCGCCGGCACCAAAACATGAAGTGTAACGGCGGCGTAGAACACCACGCTCGCCACCAGCACGAAGCCATGCCAGATCGTGTTGTGGAACGGCAGACCTTCATAAAGGTAGAACGCGACCCCGACCGTATAGATCAGCCCGCCAATCACGATCAGCATCAGCACCGCCGGCGACACCGTGGCGAACACGCCCCAGCCCGCGACCACCCCGACCCAGCCCATGCCCAGATACAGCGACAGCGCCAGCCAGCGGAACCGCTCGGGTGACACCATCTTCAGCCCGGTCCCCGCCACCGCCGCCCCCCACAGCCCGGCCAGCAGGTAGCCCTGCCCGCCCGCCAGCAGCGTGAACGGCGTATAGGTGCCGGCAATCTTCAGGTAGATCGCGGAATGGTCCAGCCGGCGCAGCACCCGCGTCCAGCTGCCCTGCGGCACCATGTTGTAAAGCGCCGAGAACAGGATCATCGCCACCAGCGTCACCCCGTAGATCGAGGTCGCCACAACCGCCGTCGCATCGCCGCGCAGCACCACCGTCAGCGCCACCAGCACCGGCACTGCCATCAGCGCGGCGGTGAGGCCGGACACATGCATGACAGCATCGCTCAGCCGCTCGGCACGGCTGTAGCCATCGCGCACGAAGGCGGCACGGCGGGGGCGGGCCCCGCCCGCGAGATCAGAGGAATTCAGGGTCATCCGTCCATCCTAGCGCAGATCGCCGGGCGCCGGTATGGCCTCGCCCCTCAAACCCGCGTGAAACCTCAGCCGCCGAAAACGGCGCCAAGCCCCTGCCCGGCGCGCACCGCCAGCAGCGCCAGCACCACGAAATACCCGATGGTCAGCCCGATGAAGCCATAGCCGGCCAGCACCATCACGCCGTCGCGCTGCATCATCCCCATCGCCAGCAGCAGCACCGCAATCGCCGGCAGGGTGTTGGAAAAGGGCACCAGCCCCAGCGGCGCCATCAGCAAGATCCCCGCCAGCATCAGCATCAGCCCGTTGAAGCGCGACACGACCCCGGCCCGGGTCAGCCCGGTCAGCCGCGGGCGCACGAAACGCTCAACCTTGCCGACCAGATCCAGCCCGCGCCCGAGCGCCGCCCGCAACTTTTCCGACGGCATTTCCCGGTCCAGCACCCGCCGCGGCAGCCAGGGCAGCCGGTTCAGCGTGATCGCCAGCGCCGCCAGCACGATGGCCGCGCCGAACACCGTGCTGACGCCCGGGATCGACACCGGCAGCAGGAAGGGCAGCGAGGCGATGCCGCACAAAAGCAGCAGCCCCTGCTCGCCAATCGCCTCGATCAACCGTCGCAGGGTGATGGTCTCGCCACCGATCCCGTCAATGGTCGCGCGCAAGGAGGCGCTGAACGAGGTGGTGGTGTCGTGGAAATCTTCCTGGCTGCTCATGGTCGCGCCTGTCCTGGTTGGGCGGCGCATCAAAGCCGCAGTCGCGCGCAGTGTGCCATGCTGCACTGCCGCATGGCAACCTCGCATCGCCCGCGCTGGCGCGCCTCCGCCTGCCGGACATGCAAACGGGGAGGGCATGTGCCCTCCCCGTTCAGATTTGCTGGCATCGTGGGCCGGGGCCCGACCGCTGCCTGCGCCAAGCGATCGTGTCGCTTAGGCCAGCGCGAGGTTGGTCGCGGATTCGCGGCCGTCGCGGCCGGTCTCGATGTCGAAGGTCACTTTCTGACCGTCATTCAGCTGACGGATGCCCGCACGCTCGACCGCCGAGATATGGACGAAAATGTCCTTTTTCCCGCCGTCCGGGGCGATGAAGCCGAAACCCTTGGTGGTGTTGAACCATTTCACGCTGCCGGTGGCCATCGTGATGTCTCCTTCACATATGCCGCCCGCACCATTGCGACGGCCCGGCTCTGTCAGTTCAAAATCGATAGGACTGCAGCCGATGAAGCGAGACAGGGATCGATAGAGATAACGTAGCCGCCCCAATATGGGCCCGGTCCGGCCCAAAAGCAACTGATTTCAGAACGGTCGGCGCCGCCCTGCCGGGCCGCTTCGACCAGTGTGGGCACGGCTTTCCGGGCTTGGATGAAGGCAGCTGGTGCCCGCGGCCGGACTCGAACCGGCAAGGCCAGGGCCGAGGGATTTTAAGTCCCCTGTGTCTACCGTTCCACCACGCGGGCCGCCAGAGCCGGCAGCAGATCCCGGCTCTGGCGCGGACCATAGCGGGGGGGAATGCCGAAGGGAAGATGGGGGAAAGTCGGCACGGCTGCATCACGGGCCTTGGCGAAGGCCATCGCCTTCGCCACGCGGTGACATTGCGTCTTGCACCGGACGGGCCCCCAAAGGGCCCGGCCAGCGCCCGCCCGAACAAAGCAGGTCGAACTCGGAAATGGCTTCGGACAGGACACTCCAGTTCAAAATACGACCCAGCCCCCCGCTGGCCTCCGCCCCCAACCCGCGCTATGCCTGCGACATCCTGCCTCGCACCCAAGAGCCCGCCCATGCGCCTAGCCCTCGTCCTCGCCGCCCTGCTCGCCGCCTCGCCGGCCCTCGCCGAGCGCCTGCTGACCGGCAGCGCCAGTTATCCGCAGCGCATCGCCCTGCCGGAAGGCGCCGACCTGGCGCTGGACCTGACCGATGCCAGCGGCGCGCTGGTGGCCGAGCTGCGCCAGCCGCTGCAGGGCGCGCAGGTGCCGCTGCCCTTCACCCTGACCGCGCCCGACGATGCCCTGACCCTGCAGGCGGCGGTGCTGGTCGGCGGCGCGCCGATGTGGGTCAGCGAGACACTGGCCATCCCTGCTGGCACCGACCCCACCGATCTTGGCATCCTGCGCCTGCGCCCGCATCGGCCGATGGGCTTTGCCACCCGCTTCCGCTGCGGCGAGGCGGGGCTGGAGCTTGGCTATACCGCCGAGGGCGCCCGCCTGCGGATCGGCGCCACCTATTTCGACCTTGCGGCGGGCGAGCCCGGCACCTTCACCGACGCCGCCGACCCCGGCACCTTCGCCACCGTTCAGGGCAACACCCTGAATGTCAGCCTGCGCGGCACGCCGCTGCCCGCCTGCCACCCAGAGCTTCCGGGGTTTGCCCCGTTCCGCGCCACCGGCACCGAACCGGGCTGGAGCCTCGTCATCGAGGCGGGCACCGTCACCTATACCGGCGATTATGGCGCCGTGACCCTGACCGGCGATCTGCCCGCGCCGGAGGCCAGCAGCGGTCCCAACCGGCGTTACGTGCTGGCAGAGGGCCTTGCTTTCAGCGTCGTGGACCAGCTTTGCCGCGACGCTGCCACCGGGATGCCCTTCCCCGCCACGGTCGCTGTCGAAACCGCCGATGCCGTGCTGCCCGGCTGCGGCGGCGATCCCGCTGCGCTGCTGGCGGGCGTCACATGGCAGGTCGAGGATATCGGCGGCCGCGGCATCCCCGACAATGCCGCCGCCATGCTGACCTTCCTGCCGCTTGGCCGGGTTGCGGGCCGCACCGGCTGCAACACATTCACCGGCGGTGCCGAACTGACGGGCGAGGGCCTGCGCTTCGGCCCCGCCGCGCTGACCCGCATGGCCTGCCCCCCGGCGCTGACGCGGATGGAGGCGGATTTCCTGTCGGCCCTGCAGGAAACCGACCGCTTCGACTTCACCCCCGATGGTGCGCTGCAGCTGATCGGCGGCGACCGGGTGCTGCTGACGGCCCGGTTTTAAGCAAGTCCCACCTCCTTCACCGTCTCCATCGCCACATAGGTCGAGGTCGAGGCGACATGCGGCAGCGTCGAGATCCGCTCTGCCATCACCCGGCGATAGTCCGAGATATTGCCGGTCCGCACCTTCAGCAGGTAGTCGAACCCGCCCGCGATCATGTGGCACTCCTCGATTTCCGGCACCCCGCGCACCGCACGGTTGAAGCCCTGCAACGCCGCCTCCCGCGTGTCCGACAGCCGCACCTCGACAAAGGCGACATGCGCCAGCCCCATGCGGATCGGGTTCAGCAGCGCCCGGTAGCCGGCGATATAGCCCGCCTGCTCCAGCCGTTTCACCCGCGCCTGCACCGGGGATTTTGTCAGCCCGACGCGCCGCGCCAGTTCGGCATGGGCGATGCGGCCATCCGCCGCCAGTTCGCGCAGAATCGCGGTGTCGAAACGGTCGAGGGCGGGAAGGTCATTGGGCATGTCAAACTCTCATAAATCAGGCGATCCGCCTGCGTCTTAGTCGTCTACAGGCGAACCACCTTCAGATTTGCCGGTAGAATGCCGCGATTGCAAGCCTCCCCCCATCCCCCTCTCGCTCCACAGGATCCCCCCATGCAGGACATCTGGCACCGCCTCGACTCTGGCACCCTCGCAGCCGAGGGGCCGCTGCTGGCGGGGCTGATCGCCAGCGCCGGGCTGGACGGCGCCACCCGCGCCCGCATCGCTGCCCGTGGCGCGGATCTGGTCCGCGCCATCCGCGCCGATGCCCGCCCGGGGCTGATGGAGGTGTTCCTGGCCGAATATGGCCTGTCGACCGACGAAGGCATCGCGCTGATGTGCTTGGCCGAGGCGCTGCTGCGCGTGCCCGATGCCGGCACGATGGATGCGCTGATCGAGGACAAGATCGCGCCGTCGGACTGGTCGCGCCACCTTGGCGGCTCTGCCTCCACCCTCGTCAACGCCTCGACCTGGGCGCTGATGCTGACCGGCAAGGTTCTGGATGAGCGGGAGCCGGGCGTCACCGGCCACCTGCGCGCCGCGATCCGCCGCGTGGGGGAGCCGGTAATCCGCGCCGCCGTCGCCCGCGCGATGAAAGAGATGGGCCGGCAGTTCGTGCTGGGGGAAAGCATCAAATCGGCGATGACCCGCGCCGAAAAGCTGGAGGAGCAGGGCTACACCTACAGCTACGACATGCTGGGCGAGGCCGCAAAAACCGGCGAGGATGCGACGCGCTATGCCAAAAGCTACGCCGCCGCCATCGCCGCCATTGCGGGCGCCTGCACGACTGGCGACGTGCGCAGCAATCCCGGCATCTCGGTCAAGCTCTCGGCCCTGCATCCGCGCTATGAGGTTGCGCAGGAACATCGCGTCATGGCCGAACTGGTGCCGGTGGTGCAGGCGCTGGCCCGCGACGCCGCCCGCGCCGGCATGGGCTTCAACATCGACGCCGAGGAAGCCGACCGCCTGACCCTGTCGCTGAAGGTGATCGAGGCGGTGCTGGCCGATCCCGAACTGGCCGGCTGGGACGGCTTCGGCGTCGTCGTGCAGGCTTACGGCCGCCGCGCCGGGGCCACGCTGGACTGGCTCAACGCGCTGGCCGTGAAATACGACCGGCGCATCATGGTGCGGCTGGTCAAGGGCGCCTATTGGGATGCCGAGGTGAAGCGCGCGCAGGTTCTGGGCCTGACCGATTTCCCGGTCTTCACCCGCAAGCAGGCCACCGATGTCAGCTATATCGCCAATGCCGCCAAGCTCTTGGCGATGACAGACCGCATCTATCCGCAATTCGCCACCCACAACGCCCATACCGTTGCCGCGATCCTCGAGATGGCCGCCGACCCCGCCGCCTTTGAGTTCCAGCGCCTGCATGGCATGGGCGAGCGTCTGCATGACATCGTCCACCGCGCCGAGGGCACCCGCTGCCGCATCTACGCCCCCGTCGGCGCCCACCGCGACCTGCTGGCCTACCTTGTGCGGCGGTTGCTGGAGAACGGCGCCAACTCTTCCTTCGTTCACCAGATCGTCGATGCCGAGGTGCCGCCCGAAACCGTCGCCGCCTGCCCCTTTGCCGCCATCGAGGCGCTGCTGCCCGAGGCCGCCAACCCCGCGATCCGCCCCGGCCCCGCCCTGTTCGCGGATCGCGCCAACAGCCGCGGCTTCGACCTGACCGACGCCGCCACCCTCGCCGCCATCGAAGCCGCCCGCACGCCCTTCCTTGACACCGCGCCGCAGGCCGCCCCGCTGATCGCCGGCCCCCTCGCCGCCACCGCTCCCCAGCCGCTCCACAACCCCGCCACCGGCGCGCTCATCGGCCATGCCGCCCTCGCCACAAAGGCAGATGCCGAAACCGCCCTCGCCGCCGCCGCCGCGTGGGACGCCCCCGCCGCAGAACGCGCCGAAATCCTGACCCGCGCCGCGGGCCTCTACGAGGATCACTTCGGCGAAATCTTCGCCCTTCTCGCCCGCGAGGCCGGCAAGACCCTGCCCGACGCCGTCGCCGAACTGCGCGAGGCGGTGGACTTCCTGCGCTACTACGCCGCCCAGGGCGCAACCCTCACCGCCCCCGCCCGCGGCACCATCACCTGCATCAGCCCGTGGAACTTCCCGCTCGCCATCTTCACCGGCCAGATCGCCGCCGCCCTCGCCGCCGGCAACGCCGTGCTGGCCAAACCGGCCGAGCAGACGCCGCTGATCGCCCACCTTGCCACCCGCCTCCTGCACCAGGCTGGCGTGCCGCGCACCGCCCTGCAGCTCCTCCCCGGCCCCGGCGCCAGCATCGGCGCCGCCCTCACCGCCGACCCGCGCATCCACGGCACCGTCTTCACCGGCTCCACCGCCACCGCGCAAGCCATCCGCACTGCCATGGCGAAAGCCACCGCCCCCGGCACGCCCCTCATTGCCGAAACCGGCGGCCTCAACGCCATGATCGTCGACTCCACCGCCCTGCCCGAACAGGCGGTGCGCGACATCGTCGCCTCGGCCTTCCAGTCGGCGGGCCAGCGCTGCTCGGCCCTGCGCTGCCTCTACGTGCAGGAAGACATCGCCGCCCCCCTCCTCCACATGCTGGCGGGAGCCATGGACGAGCTGGTCCTGGGCGACCCCTGGCACCTCGCCACCGATATCGGCCCGGTCATCGACACCGATGCGCTGGACAAGATCCGCGCCCATGTCGCCAAGGCCCGCAGCGATGGCCGCCTCATCAAGGAACTCGTCCCCCCCGCCACAGGCACCTTCGCCGCCCCCGCGATCCTGCGCATCGGCGGCATCGAGGACATGGCAGAGGAGATCTTCGGCCCCATCCTCCACGTCGCCACCTTCCGCGCGACCGACCTGCAAAAGGTCGTCGCCGCCATCAACGCCAGCGGCTACGGCCTCACCTTCGGCATCCACAGCCGCATCGACGGGCGCGTGCAGGAGGTGACGGCGGCGCTGCAGGTCGGCAACCTCTATGTCAACCGCAACCAGATCGGCGCCGTGGTCGGCAGCCAGCCCTTTGGCGGCGAGGGGATGTCGGGCACCGGGCCCAAGGCCGGCGGGCCGGACTACCTGCCCCGCTTCACCGCCGCGCCGCGGATCGAGGTGGCGGCCGAGCCCGAGATGAATTTGGTCGCCCCCGAAGCCGAGCCCGCCCTGCAAGCCCGCCTGACCGCCGCCGCCGCCCCGGCTGCCGCGGTCGAGACCCACGCCCTCCCCGGCCCCACCGGCGAGTCCAACCGCCTCTCGCTCCACCCCCGCGCCCCCCTGCTCTGCGCCGGCCCGGGGCCCGAGGCCGCCGCCGCCCAGGCCGCCGCCATCCGCGCCCTCGGCGGCACGGCGGTCGAGGCCCCCGGCACCCTCCCCGAGGCCCTGACCCGGCTGCAAGGCTTCTCCGGCGTGCTCTACTGGGGCCCCGATGCGCAGGCCCGGACGATGACGGAAGCCCTCGCCACCCGCCCCGGCCCGATCCTGCCGCTGATTACCAGCGCCCCCGACCGGGCCCATGCGCTGCTGGAGCGGCATGTGTGCATCGACACGACAGCCTCGGGGGGGAACGCGGAGTTGCTGGTGCAGGCGGGGTGAGGGTGCAACGCAGGCCCCTTCCAAAGTGCTTTTTTGGGCATGAGCCAAACATTTAACTGGCGCGACCCAAGATCACCTTGAAAGCCTCAGCAACTTGGGCAAAAGTTCAGCAGTGAAGTAGTCAAACGACGCTCGACACATCAATAAAACACCACCAGATCGAGGGTTTACATGAAGATTTTGACCGTCTTTAATAACAAGGGTGGCGTCGGGAAAACTACACTCACCTATCACATGGCTCACGCCTTGGCCGAAATAGGTCAGAGAGTGTTGATGATCGATCTCGATCCTCAGTGCAATCTGACTGTCTACTCTTTAAACGAAGGCGTGATTGCAGATATTTGGCTTCCAGAAGATCCATTCATCGATGACTTCAAGACCGCCCGTGAAAAAAGCACGGACAACGCCTTTAGAAACCTAATCTCCAATCCGAGATCAATCCACTTCTCACTCAAGCCCATTGAGGATGGGACGGAGGAGTTGAAATCTCTTCCGCCACCCATTACCCTTAAACGCAATCTTGACCTAATCCCCGGACGGCTCACACTACACACCTTCGAATCTAAGGTTGCGGAAAGGTTCAGCAGCGTCTATTCTGGAGATCCACTTGCAATCCGCACCGCGACGAGTGTTCGCGCGATGGCCGAGGACTACTCTAAAAGTCACGGCTACGACATTGTCATAATAGACACATCACCATCCCTGGGCGCACTCAACAGAAACATTCTCAGCCAAGCAGACGCATTCATTATCCCAGGCAATCCTGATTTATTTTCAGTGTATGGAATACGCAACATTGGGGCCGCGCTCTCACTATGGAAGCGGCAGTACGAAAGCATATTTGCACTCCTCTCTGACGCCAAACGCCACAGCTTCGCCGGCCAATTCGTGCAGTTTCTTGGGTTCACGCTTTACAACGCAAAGCGACTGCAAGGCTCAAAAACCACAAATGATATGGGAATTGCGCAGGCGCACTACAATTACGCAAAGCAAATACCGGATATCATATTCTCAGCCATACCTCCCGGTCAAATGGCCAAAATTTCAGAAAGCAGACTGAGGGAGAGCATTGGAGGAGGCTCGGTAATTCACGGGCATAACACGTTGCCAAGCATGGCACAAAAGTACCATCTACCGATGTGGAGCCTACCTTCTAGCGATCTTCTGGATTCCGAAGATGCCTCCACCATCAGAGGTAATCGAAAGATATACGAAGCCACCCAAGCTTCGTACCAGAAATTTGCAAGTGATGTTGTTGACCGCCTGAGGGCAGTGTAATGACCGATGAGCAGTGGCTGGAATTTTTAAGGGCTTATACCGAAGGAATAGACGATACTGAAATTTTCATGGATGGCATCCATCGTTTCTTTTCGAGTCATCCCAGCGTTCAAGTGAACCGCATTCGCGTAATTCATTCTATTAAGAAGAGGCTAAAGGACAGGGACAGCCTCAGGAAAAAGATCGACAGAAAGAACGAGGAAGGAAGGGGAATAACGCCAGAGAATCTGTTCACTACAGTGACGGATTTGGCGGGTGTGCGCCTGCTCCTTATCTTTCAAGGTGACTTCTCAGTAATTGACGCGGCAATCCGCGCAAAAGTTGCCGCCGGAGATTGGGCTCTGAACGAGACCCCCAAAGCGTTTACTTGGGACCCAGAAGCGTCTCGTTTTTTTGCTGGTTTTGATCTTGAAGTGGTACAAAGAGACACCAGTTATACGAGCGTTCATTACCTAATCAAACCCAGACCCGACGCGTTGGCTTGCTGTGAACTCCAAGTAAGGACCCTTTTCGAGGAAATTTGGGGCGAAATAGATCATCGCATAAACTACCCCGATCCGACAGACGACATTGCTTGCAAAGAGCAACTCATGGTGCTCTCGAAAATCGTTGGCGCCGGAAGCCGCCTTGCCGATTCGATCCAGAGGACACTCCCCAAGGAGAAATAGACCCCAGATAGTGGTCGCTGCGGGTGAAACGATGCGACGGCCAAGCCACCCCTCCCCCCACCCATACGCCTCCCATATCCTTTCCATACGCTTTCCAGCCCCCCTCCCCGACCTTGACGCGGCCCTCCGGACTCGCCACCCTCCCGCCATGTTCCCGATCCGAGACCACAACCCCTCGCGCCATCCGGCCTACGTCACCTGGGCGCTGATCGCGGTGAACGGGACGGTGTTCCTGCAATCCTGGCCGCTGTTTTCCGACGAGGCGGCGCTGCTGGCCTATTGGTCCGACTGGGCGCTGGTCCCCGGATTCATCGCCGAGGGCTATGGCTGGTCCGGCCTCGTGACCTCGATGTTCCTGCATGGCGGGTTGATGCATCTGGCCGGTAACATGCTGTTTCTATGGATATTCGGCGACAATCTGGAAGACGAGATGGGCCATGCCCGCTTCCTCGGCTTCTACCTCGCCTGCGGCATCGCGGCCGGGCTGGCGCATCTGCTGGCCGACCCCTACAGCTACATCCCCACCGTCGGCGCGTCCGGAGCCATCGCCGGGGTGATGGGCGGGTACCTGCTGATGTTCCCCCGCGCCCGCGTCGATGTGCTGGTGATTTTCATCATCTTCTTCAGGGTCTTCCCTGTCCCCGCCTGGGTCATGCTCGGCCTCTGGTTCACCCTGCAGCTCTTCAACGGCACCGCCACCGACCCCGCCACCGGCGGCGTCGCCTACTGGGCCCATGCCGGCGGTTTCGTCGCCGGCCTCGCGCTGGCCCTGCCGCTCTGGCTGCGCCGCGGCGGCCCCCGCTTCTGGTCGCGCACCCGGGGCCTGCCGCCGCACCCCGGCACCGCCTACGCCCCCTCCCGCATCCCAACCGTCAGGCGCCGCAGATGACCCTTCCGCAGATCCGTCCGAACCACCCCGCCAGCTGCCATTGCGGAGCCATCCAGTTCACGGTGACGCTGGTGCCGGAGGGGCTGGCAACCGCCCGCCGCTGCGATTGCTCCTTCTGCCGCCGCCGCGGTGCCATCGCCGTGACCGCGCCGCTGGATGGGGTGAAGATATTGACAGGGCATGACAAACTGACGCTCTACCAGTTCGGCACCAACACCGCGCAGCACCATTTCTGCGCGGTCTGCGGCATCTACATCTACCACCGCCGCCGGTCCAACCCCAATGAGCTGGGGGTGAACGTGGCCTGCCTCGAAGGCCTGAACCCCCGCGATCTGGGCGATGTGGAATGGAGCGACGGGATCAACCACCCGTCGGATGCGCGGCCTTAGGCAGGCTCGCGCAGGATCTTGCACAGCGGCTCATACAGCTCGCCATTGCCGGCGATGATAGAGCCGGATTCGAGCATGTCGCGCCCCTCGCGCACCGGGCCGACAAAGCCGCCCGCTTCCTTGACCAGCAGCAGCCCCGCCGCCATGTCCCAGGAGTTCAGCCCGCGCTCCCAATAGCCATCGTAGCGGCCCGCCGCCACATAGGCGAGGTCCAGCGCCGCCGCGCCCCAGCGGCGCACCCCGGCGCAGACCGGCATCAGGCGGGCCAGATCCTGCAGCGTGGCGGGCAGGGTCGGACGGCCGCCGAAGGGCACGCCGGTGGCAAAGATCGCCTCGATCATGTGCCGGCGCCCCGAAACCCGGATCCGGCTTTCGTTCATCCAGGCGCCCTGGCCCTTCTCGGCCCGGTACATCTCGTCCTTGGCCGGATCGAAGACCACGGCCGACACGATCTCGCCCTTGTGCTCCAGCGCGATCGACACGCACCAATGCGGCAGCCCGTGCAGGAAGTTGGTGGTGCCGTCCAAGGGGTCGACCAGCCAGCGCCGGGTCGGATCCTCGCCCGCCTCCTCGCCGGTCTCCTCGCCGACCCAGCCATAGGAGGGGCGCG
Organism: Frigidibacter albus; assembly: GCF_009908165.1. Classification (GTDB taxonomy): domain Bacteria; phylum Pseudomonadota; class Alphaproteobacteria; order Rhodobacterales; family Rhodobacteraceae; genus Frigidibacter; species Frigidibacter albus. The sequence continues at coordinate 274,027 of NZ_JAAAUC010000003.1, read as the reverse complement.
CGCCGCGCAGCTCTTCCTTGATGATCCGCTCCGCCTCGCGGTCGGCCTTGGTGACGAAGTCGCCCGGCCCCTTGGCCGAGACCTGCAGGTTCTCGACCTCGCGGAAGTCCTTCACCAGGCTGCGGCCTGCCTTGCGGGCGGCCTTGATCATCAGGTTGAGATTTGCGCTGCCCTGCATGCCGGAAGGCTCCTTTGTTCAAGCGCGGTCCTATACAAGCCGGCGCGGCGAAAGGAAAGGGGCCTCTGCCTTATCCCGCCCGCACAAAGGCACTGCGCCGCGGCAGCAGGATGGTCATCACCCCAAGCGCCGGCAGGCCCGAGCAGATCAGGTAGACGAAGCGGATGCCATGGCTGTCGGCCAGCACCCCCAGCACCGCGGCGGCAATGCCGCCCATGCCGAAGGCGAAGCCAAAGAAGATCCCCGCCACCATCCCCACCCGGCCCGGCACCAGCTCCTGCGCGAACACCACGATGGCGGAAAAGGCCGAGGCGAGGATCAGCCCGATGAAGATCGACAGAACACCGCTGCCGACCAGCCCGACATGCGGCAGCGCCAGCGTGAAGGGCAGCACGCCGAGGATCGACACCCAGATCACCGGCATCGGCCCGAACCGGTCGGCAGCCGGGCCGCCGAGGATCGTGCCCGCTGCAGCGGCGCCCAGGAACAGGAACAGCATCAGCTGCGATTGCTGGGTCCCCAGCCCGAAACTCTCGATCAGGTAGAAGGTGTAATAGCTCGAGATGCTGGCCATGTAGATGTTCTTGGTGAAGGTCAGGAAGGCCAGCACCACCAGCGCCACGATCACCGTCTTGCGCGGCAGGGGCAGCGTGCGGTCGGCCGCGCGCCGGCTTGCCGCCGCCAGCGTGCGCCCGTACCAGCGCCCGACGCGGCCCAGGATGATCATCCCGGCAGCCGCAAGCACGCAAAACAGCGCCACGCTCGGCCGGCCAAGCGGCACCACGATGAACGCCGCCAGCAGCGGCCCCAGCGAGGTTCCGAAATTGCCACCTACCTGAAACACCGATTGCGCCATCCCGAACCGCCCGCCCGAGGCCATCCGCGCCACGCGCGAGGATTCCGGGTGGAAGATCGCCGAGCCGATCCCGATCAGCGCCGCGCCGCAGATCAGCAGCGGGTAGCTGGGCGCGAAGGCCAGCAGCAAGAGGCCGCAGAACGTCAATGCCATTGCCACCGGCAGCGACCAGGGCTGCGGATGCTTGTCGGTGTAGATGCCGATGGCCGGCTGCAGCAGGGATGCCGTCACCTGAAACGCCATCGTCAGCAGCCCGATCTGCCAGTAATCCAGCGCGAAGTCTTCCTTCAGCATCGGATAGAGCGCCGCCAGCAACGACTGCATGATGTCGTTGAGCATGTGGCACAGGCTGATCGCCAGCAGGATCGGGAATACCGTGGCCCCCGCCGCGCCGGGCTGCGGCAAGGGGGGAGCAGAGGGGGAAGCAGCAGTCATGGGATCTCTCGCGGTTCGCGGCGCCCGCAAGGCTTAGACCTCCGCGCCACCCCCGTCACCCGCGCAATTGTACCCGTCACAGCCGGCCAGGCCCCGCTCGGCGCGCCCCTCCCCTTTGCCTTTTCCAAATATCCTCGGGGGGCGCGGGGGGCAGAAGGCCCCCCGCTTCTGGTCAATGGCGCGGGGCAGACGGCCCCCCGGCGCCGGCCACAAGCACACCTGCCGGGTCACCCCCGCTGCAGCTTCAACGGCTCCGTCCGCGCCAGCCGCAGCACATGCGCCATGAACGGCAGCGGCGCATCCACCGCCCGCGTCGCCGCATAGAGCCGCTTGGTCAGCCCGGCCTCCGTCACCTTCCGCGTCACATAATCCGGCTGATACTTCGCCTCGCGCAGCACCCAGTCTGGCAGCACCGCCACCCCGCGGTTCGACGCGACCAGCATCAGGATCACCGCCGTCAGCTCCACCTGCCGCACCGCCCGCGGCTCCACCTTCGCGGGGGTCAGCAGTTGCGCGAACACGTCCAGCCGGCCGCGGTCGACGGGATAGGTGATCAGCGTCTGGTCGCGGAAATCCTCGGCGACCACGAAAGGCTTTTCGGCCAAGGGGTTCTGGGCCGAAGCTATGAAAGTGGGTGAATAGTCGAACAGCGGGTGGAACACCGCCCCCGGCAGATCCTCGGGGTCCGACGAGATCACCAGATCCACCTCTTCCCGCATCAGCGCCGGCAGCGCGCCGAAGGCGAGGCCGGGGCGGATATCGACATCCACCTCGGGCCAGGCGCGGCGGAACTGTTCAAGCACCGGGAACAGCCAGTCGAAGCAGGCATGGCATTCGATGGCGATGTGCAGCCGCCCGGCCCGGCCGGAGCGGAGCCCGCGGAATTCCTCCTCCAGCGCCTCGATCTCGGGCAGGATCCGCTCGGCGGCGCGCAGCATCCGCAGCCCGGCCGCCGACAGCTTCAAGGGCTTGGAGCGGCGCACGAACAGCTCCACCCCCGCCTGCTCCTCGATGCCCTTCACCTGATGGCTGAGGGCCGACTGGGTGATGTTCAGCGTGTCGGCGGCCCGGGCCAGCCCGCCGGTGTCATGGATCGCCTTCAGCGAGCGGAGGTGGCGAAGTTCAAGGTGCATATTGCAATCAAACTCATGTTGATCATTAGGATTATGAATTTGTCTCACTTTGGCGTTCGTGGCACAAGGGGGGCAACAAGAGGATTCCGCACCATGACCACGCCGCGTATCTCGTTCGAATTTTTCCCGCCGCAATCGCTCGACGCCTCGTTCCGGCTGTGGGAGACGGTGCAGGTGCTGGCACCGCTGAAACCGTCTTTCGTTTCGGTGACTTACGGGGCCGGCGGCACCACCCGCAAGCTGACGCATGAGGCGGTGACGACCATCGGCAAGAATTACGGCCTGAACGTCGCCGCGCACCTGACCTGCGTCGATGCCACCCGCGCCGAGACGCTGGAGATCGCGCAATCCTATGCCGATGCCGGCGTGACGGAAATCGTCGCCCTGCGCGGCGACGCGCCCAAGGGTCAGGCCCGCTTCACCCCGCATCCCGAAGGCTTCGCCGATTCGGTGGAGCTGATCGCGGCGCTGGCGGAGACCGGCCGCTTCACCCTGCGCGTCGGCGCCTATCCCGAGCCGCATCCCGAGGCGGCGAACACCGCCGCCGATGTCGCCTGGCTCAAGCGCAAGATCGACGCCGGCGCCAGCAGCGCCGTCACCCAGTTCTTCTTCGAGGCAGAGACCTTCCTGCGCTTCCGCGACGCCTGCGCCGCCGCCGGCATCAATGCCCCGATCATCCCCGGCATCCTGCCGATCGAGAACTGGGATGGTACCAGGCGCTTCGCCGCCCGCTGCGGCACGCAGGTGCCGGCCTGGCTCGACGAGGCCTTCGGCGCCGCCAAGCGCGACGGCCGCGAGGCGCTGCTGTCCACCGCGATCTGCACAGAGCTTTGCGACACGCTGCTGCGCGAGGGGGTAGAGGACCTGCACTTCTATACGCTGAACCGCCCGCAACTGACCCGCGACGTCTGCCACGCGCTTGGGGTGGTGCCGGAGGTGAGCCTGGAGAAGGTGGCGTGAGAAAATAGGCGCACGGGGCGCTCCGCTGGCCCCCTTTTCCGGCTTTGATCCGATGTGATCGGGCGGAAAAAGGCGAGGCACCGCCTCGCCCCGCCCGTGCGGGACCTATCGCCTGGAGCCGCTGGCATCCCGAGACCGAATGAGGACAGCGCCGACCTGGCGGGCGAGAAGCGCCCGCCAGCGGCGGGGCGGGCGCTGGCCGGGCCTTTGAGGCCCGTCCGGTGCCAATTGACCCGGCACGGCGCGGCGAAGGCAATGGCCTTCGCCAAGGACATCGAAGCGACTGAGCTGGACAGAGCTGGACCCCGCCCCCACCCTGCGGCATCCTGAACTCCCCCGACCGGAGAGATGAATGGCGACCGAAGACCCCCCATCCGCCCGCCCCCTGCTCGCCGACATGTCCGGCATCGACCTTCTGCGCGCCATGACGCGGGGCGACGCCGACGCGGCACCGATGGCCGCCACCACCAACATCCGGCTCGATACCGTCGAGCCGGGCCGCGTCAGTTTTCGCGGCACAGCCGAACCTCGCCACTGCAACCCTTTCGGCGCGGTGCATGGCGGCTGGTTCGGGGTGCTGCTCGACAGTGCGCTTGGCTGCGCGGTGCTGAGCCTGGTGCCGCAGGGCCGCTGGTACACCACGCTCGACTATGGCGTGAACCTGACCCGGGCGCTGGCCTCCGGGACCGAGGTGATCTGCACCGCAGAAGTGATGCACTCCGGCCGCACCACCGCCGTCGCCCGCGGCGAGATCCGCGGCGCCCGGGATGGCAAACTTTACGCCACCGGCCAGACCACCTGCCTGATCATGGACCTTAAGGGCTAATGCGCCATCGGCGTCACCCCGCCCGGCAGCCGCAACCGGCGGGCGCGGGGCGACAGCTGCGCGGTCGGGTGCAGCCGCTCTGACGGATCGCTGCCCACCCGGCGCGGGCCGCGTAGCATGAACATCTTGCCGATCCCGCGCCAGCAGCCGACGCTGGGGGCCTCGGCATCCACATCGAAGCGGGAGCGCCACCCCTCGGGCAGCAGCAGGCCGCAGCGTTCCGCCTCGCCCAGCATCCACACCAGCGGGATGTTCGACAGGGGCCGCGCCTTGTGAAATCCGCCCAGTTGGCCGCCAATATCGCCATGGGCGCCGCGGAACCACACCTGCTCCACCCGGCCCGTCCAGCCCTCGGGGCAGTCCCACATCACCGGCTCGAACACCGCGCGGGTTTCATCCAGCGCCAGCGCGTGAAAGCCGTGCCGGATCGCCGGGCCAAGCCGGTGGTTGTGAAAGGCGTGCTGCGGTTCTGTCAGCATCCACAGCAACGGCAGCCGCAGCCCCAGCGCCTTGACCGTATCGAAGGCGCCAACCATCTCGATCTCGGCCGAGGCGTGGCAATAGAGGCTGGCGAAGGTCCGCGACGCAGGGCTGTCGCCGGGCAATTCGTAGTGGCGGAAGGCCTGGCGGATATTGCGCTCTGTCGCCTCGTCATGGCGCAGCAGCCCGACCTGGTCGATGACCCCGGCCAGCGAGCGCACGGCATAGGCACCGCGGGAATAGCCGATCAGGAAGATCCGGTCACCCGGGCGGTAGCGGGTGGCAAGCCAGCCATAGGCGCGGCGGATCTGCCGGTCGATGCCGCGCCCCAGCGCCACATCGCCGACATGCCGCCAGCTGCGCCATTGCACGCCGGCCTCGTAATAGACCATCTGCCGGGCGGGATCGCGCGGCATGTCGCGCAGCAGCTTCCAGATCAGGCCGACATTCGTCTCATCCCCCGTCTCGAGCGAGGACATGGTGCCGTCGAGCAGGATCACATGGTCATAGCGGGGACGGATCGGGCCCGACGGTGCCGCGGGGCCCGTGCTTTCGACGCGCGGACCAAGCCCGAAGAGGTTGAGAAGCCCGTCACGAAGCCATTTCACCTTGACCCTTCGCCTCCATCATCCGCGCCGCAGTTCCAGCAAGGATGGCACAAGGGTGCCGACCCTGCCGCGGTCCATCAAGGATATAGTCGCGGAAGATGGTGTAGGTTCGGTGCCTGCGCGCACAAATCTGGGGCAAATGCGGAGGGTGCCGCGCGGCAGCGAACATGACAAAGGCGGGCGACTACGCGCCCGCCTCTCTGGTCTTGCAGTGCCTTGCTCAGCGCAGGGTCAGCGTCGTCGCCAGCAGCACGTCGCCAAACCCGTTGAAGCGGGTGTTGGTGGCGGTGGAATAGGCGCCCATGCCGTGGAACACGAGGTAGTCGCCTTCTTGCAGGTCGCAGGGCAGCGACAGCTCGCCCGGCAGACGGTCCACCGAATCGCAGGTGGGGCCGAAGACGATGCGCTCGCGCGTGATACCGTCGCGCTTCTGGCCCTCGGTCGAGATCACCTCGGTGCGGTCGATCACGCCGATCATCGGCAGCTCGGTCAGCGCGCCATAGACGCCATCGTTGATGAACACATGCGTATCATCGCGCACCGCCTTGACCTTAGCCGCCAGCGTGAAGGCATCGGCCACCAGCCCGCGCCCCGGCTCGCAGATCAGCGCGGGGCGGTCGGCACCAAACGCCTCGGTCGCCACGCGGTCGATCAGCGCGAAGGTGGCTTCCAGCTGCGGCGTCACCTCGTTCAGCCGGTGCGACGGGAAGCCGCCGCCGACGTTCAGCCGCACGGCCTTGACGCCGGCCTGCGCACAGATCTCGGCGCCCGCACGGATATACGCATCCCAGGCCATCGGATCGGTGCATTGCGTGCCCGGGTGGAAGGTCAGCGACGGCACGAAACCGGCTTCCGCGACCTTTGCCAGCAGCTCCGCCGCAACCTCGACCGTGGCGCCGAACTTGGCACCGAAGTTGTAGGCAGCGCCGGCGACCGGCAGCTTGTAGCGCACCGAAATCTCGCAGCCCGCGGCCGGGACCATCTCGATCAGCTTGGCCAGCTCGGAATGGCTGTCCACCGACCAGGATTTCACATCTGCGCCCACCGCATGGGCAATCTCGGCCCGCGCGCGCACCGGGTTGTTGTAGTGCAGCGCCGCGGTCGGCGCGAGCCGGCGGATCATGTCGATCTCATGCGGCGAGGCGACGTCGAAGCCGCGGATCCCGGCGGCAACGAGGTTCTGCACCACCATCTCATCGGGGTTGGACTTGACCGCATAGGTCACCAGCCCGGGAAAGCCCGCGATGAAGCGCCGCGCGGTCGCTTGCAGGACCGTCGGAGCGAAGAACATGACCGGATTTTCCGGCTTTTGTGCGCGAAGCAGTTCGGACGGATTCGCCCAGATCGTTTTCGAGAGCCCCATCAGCGTGTGCCTTTCTGTGCCAACAGAGCGCAGCCTTCCCCTGCCCTGGAATACCAGTTCGGGACGCTTACGCGTTCAACCAAACCAGGCCAGGTGCGTATGAGCCGCCCTTTTCCTGAAAACGAAGTCTGCGCGATATGGGGCACAGTTTCACCGATCAAAAGAGTAGATTTGTTGTGCATGGTCGTTACAATTCCACATCGTTCGGTCAAAGTGAAGGATGGACCCATGGATGACCTCGATCGCAGCATTCTGGGGCTGCTCAGCGCCGATGCGCGGATTTCTGTGGCGACGCTGGCGCGGCGGCTGAAGGTCGCACGCTCGACCATCCAGGCGCGGCTGGAGCGGCTGGAGACTTCCGGCATCATCGCCGGATACACCGTCAAGCTGGGCGAGGCCGCGCGGCAGGGCCGGATTCGCGCCACCGTGCTGCTGACGATCGAGCCGCGCGCGCAGCCGGCGATCCTGACCCGGCTGAAGGCGATCCCCGAGATCGAGCGGGTCCACACCACCTCTGGCCGGGTCGATCTGCTGCTGCAGATCGCCGCGCCCTCGACCGCGGTTCTGGATGCGGTGCTGGACCAGATCGGCGAGATGAGCGGCGTGAAATCCTCGGAGAGCCTGATCCATCTTTCAACAAAAATGGACCGAGCCGTCTGATTGTTTTCGCAAGGGAACCCTATTCACCACAATTCCGTTACTTTTGCAGACCTCCCTGCAAGACTTTGCAGAGGTTATCCGTCACGATGGTGTGGGGAGAATCATCATGAAGGTCATTGAGGCGGAACCGTCTTCTGCAGAGAAGCGCGTCGACCTGTCGCCTCCGCTCTGCGGCCGGCGCGGGGCGGCAGACAGCAACGCATCCCGCGCGCGCAGGCAGACCCACGAGGAGCAAGACGCGCCCTCGGGGTGGTGGCTGGTGCCCGCGGTGATCGGTGGCCTCCTGTTCTGGGTCTGGCTGATCCGGCTGGTGGTCGGCTGGGTCGCGGACCTGTTCTGACGGCGAAGCGGCGCAGCTGCGGCTCTGGCCTTTCCCTTGCGGCGATGGACGGCTAAACACCACGTCAAGTTATACGGGGGGTGCAGCCGATGCCGATGGAAAAGACGTTCAACGCCGCCGAGGCCGAGCCGCGGCTTTATGCCGAATGGGAACGGGTGGGTGCCTTCCGCGCCGGGGCCAATGCCAAGCCCAATGCAGACCCGTTCTGCATCATGATCCCGCCGCCGAACGTCACCGGCAGCCTGCATATGGGCCATGCCTTCAACAACACCCTGCAGGACATCCTTGTCCGCTGGCACCGGATGCGCGGCTTCGACACCCTCTGGCAGCCCGGGCAGGACCATGCCGGCATCGCGACGCAAATGGTGGTGGAACGCGAGCTGGCGAAATCCCAGCAGCCCGGCCGCCGCGAAATGGGCCGCGAGGCGTTCCTCGACAAGGTCTGGGAGTGGAAAGAGCAGTCCGGCGGCACCATCATCAACCAGCTCAAGCGCCTTGGCGCGTCCTGCGACTGGGACCGCAACGCCTTCACCATGGACGCGCATTTCCAGCAGGCCGTCATCAAAGTCTTCGTGGACCTCTACCACAAGGGCCTGATCTACCGCGGCAAGCGGCTGGTGAACTGGGACCCGCATTTCGAAACCGCCATCTCGGACCTCGAGGTCGAGAATACCGAGGTCGCGGGCCATATGTGGCACTTCAAGTATCCGCTCGCGGGCGGCGAGACCTATGAGTACGTCGAACGCGACGCCGAGGGCGAAGTGACCCTGCGCGAAGTGCGCGACTACATTTCCATCGCCACAACCCGGCCCGAGACCATGCTGGGTGACGGCGCCGTGGCGGTGCATCCCTCCGATGCGCGCTATGCGCCCATCGTCGGCAAGCTCTGCGAGATCCCGGTGGGGCCCAAGGAACACCGCCGCCTGATCCCGATCATCACCGACGAGTATCCCGACGCCGCCTTCGGCTCGGGCGCGGTCAAGATCACCGGCGCGCATGATTTCAACGACTATGGCGTCGCCAAGCGCAACGGCATCCCCTGCTACCGGCTGATGGACACACGCGCCACGCTGCGCGCCGACGGCGCCCCCTATGCCGAAGAGGCCGCGAAGGCGCAGGCCATCGTCGAGGGAAAGGCCTTCACCGAGGCGGAAATCGACGCGATCAACCTTGTCCCTGATGCCTATCGCGGGCTCGACCGTTTCGAGGCGCGCAAGGCCGTGGTTGCCGACATCACTGCCGAGGGCCTTGCGGTCATGGTGCCCGTCACCACCCCCGATCCCGAAACCGGCGAGCCGGTGACCAGCCATGTGCCCTACGTGGAAAACAAGCCGATCATGCAGCCCTTCGGCGACCGCTCGAAAGTGGTCATCGAACCGATGCTGACCGACCAGTGGTTCGTCGATACCGCCAAGATCGTGCAGCCCGCCATCGACGCGGTGCGCGACGGCCGCACCGTGATCCTGCCCGAACAGCATGAGAAGGTGTATTTCCACTGGCTGGAGAACATCGAGCCCTGGTGCATCAGCCGCCAGCTGTGGTGGGGCCACCAGATCCCGGTCTGGTACGGGCTCGACCTGTTCCAGACCGGCTTTGCCGATGATGAGGGCGACAATGCGCTGGACGAGGTGGAGATCTTCCGCCTGCTGAACGAGGGCGCCTTCAACCACGGCGATCCGCGCCACCATTGCGCTGCCGATCTGGACGCCGTCTGCGAAGCGTTCAAGGCCTACCTCGCCGCCCTGCCCGCCCCCCTCCACGCCGCCCGCGTGGTCGAGGTCGCCGACCAGCACGCCGCCATCGAAGCGCTTGCCACCTGCCTTGCCGAATACAACCTCAGCCAGGACCCGACGCATCTGGTCTACCCGGTCTGGCGCGATCCCGATGTGCTCGACACCTGGTTCTCCTCCGGCCTCTGGCCCATCGGCACGCTTGGCTGGCCCACCGACACGCCCGAGCTGGAGCGCTACTTCCCCACCTCGACCCTCATCACCGGCTTTGACATCATCTTCTTCTGGGTCGCCCGGATGATGATGATGCAGCTGGCCGTGGTGGATCAGGTGCCGTTCCGCACCGTCTATGTCCATGCCCTCGTCCGCGACGAGAAGGGCAAGAAGATGTCCAAATCGCTCGGCAACGTGCTCGACCCGCTGGAGCTGATCGACGAATATGGCGCCGATGCGGTGCGCTTTACCGTCACCGCGATGGCGGCGATGGGGCGCGACCTGAAGCTGTCGACCGCGCGCATCGCCGGCTACCGGAACTTCACCACCAAGATCTGGAACGCCACCCGCTTTGCAGAGATGAACGGCGTGTTCATCGGCCCGCGCCCGACAGGCATCCCGCAGCCCAGGCATACCGTGAACCGCTGGATCATCGGCGAAACCGCCCGTGTGCGCGAGGCGGTGGACGAGGCACTGGCCGGCTACCGCTTCAACGACGCTGCCAACGCGCTCTATGCCTTCGTCTGGGGCAAGGTCTGCGACTGGTATGTGGAATTTGCCAAGCCGCTGTTCGATGGCGAGGATGCCGAGGAAACCCGCGACACGATGGCCTGGGTGCTGGACCAGTGCTATATCCTGTGCCACCCGATCATGCCCTTCCTGACCGAAGAGCTGTGGGAGCTGACCGCCCCCCCCATCGGCCGCGCCAAGCCGCTGGTCCATGCCGACTGGCCGACCTACCGCGCCTCGGGCCTGCTGGACCCGGCCGCCGACCGCGAGATGACCTGGGTCATCTCGCTGATCGAGGAAATCCGCTCGGCCCGCAGCCAGATGCATGTGCCGGTGGGCCTCAGGCTGCCGATGGTACTGGTGGAGGCCGATGGCGCCGCCCGCACGGCATGGCAGCGCAATGAATCGCTGATCCAGCGCCTCGCCCGCATCGACAGCCTGACCGAGGCCGCAGCCCCCAAGGGCGCGATCACCATCGCCGCCGAGGGCGCGACCTTCGCCCTGCCGCTGGATGGGGTGATCGACGTGGCCGAGGAACAGGCCCGCCTGACCAAGGCGCTGGAGAAGCTGGAGAAAGACCTGAACGGCCTGCGCAGCCGGCTCGACAACCCCAAATTCGTCGCCAGCGCCCCCGAGGAGATCGTCGAGGAGAACCGCGAGAAACTGGCGCTTGGCGATGAGGAGGCCGGCAAGATCCGCACCGCCCTCGCCCGCCTCGCCGACATGGGCTGACGGCACAGCCGCCCGGCATCAATGGTGGATATCGGGCGGCGGCTTCAGCGCCATATCGTCATAGAGCGGCACGGTCTGCCGTTCGATCAACCGGTGCACGCGCGGCCGCTCGGGCCCGCGATGCAGCGCCAAAAGCACCTCATAGCTGTCAAGGTCGGCCTTGGTGCGGCGTTCGTTGTGGCGCAGGTAGTCCACCCAGGTCGGCACGTGATAGGACTCGGTCCAGCTCTCCGGATCTTCCAGATCGCGCAGCAGCGCCCATTGCCGCGCGCCGTCGCGGATGCGGACCCGGCGGCGGATCTGCATCGCAGCCAGGAAGGCATCGGTATCCTCCGGCGCAATGCGGTAGTCGACCATCACCATGATCGGCCCGCTGCGGCCCCGTAGGTCCAGCCGCAGCTCGGGCTCGCGGAACCGCCCCAAAGGGTCGAGGTCCAGCGCCCCGAACTCCGCCAGCGGCAGCCAGCGCCCCGCCGCGGCCCCCAGCAGCAGCAGGGCCGAGGCCGCCAGCAGCGCCTGATCCGGCCCGCGCGCGTCGGCCAGCAGGCCCCAGCACCAGCTGCCCGCCGCCATGCCGCCGAAGACCGATGTCTGGTAGAAGGACAGCGCCCGCCCTACCACCCAGCGGGGCGTCGACAGCTGCACCGACACGTTGAACAGCGACAAGGCCAGCACCCAGCAGGCCCCCGCCACCATCAGCGCCGCACCGGCAACCACCAGATGCGGCGCAAAGGCCAGCCCCGCCACCCCCAGCGCAAAGCCGAAGAAGGCCCCGACCACCACCTTCTCATTGTCGAACCGCGCACGGATCTTGCTGTTCGCCGCCACCCCGCCGATCGCGCCGAGGCCAAAGAACCCCAGCAGCATCCCATAGGTCAGCGCCGTGCCCCCCAGCATGTCGCGCGCCACCGTCGGCAGCAGCGCCAGCACCGAGGAGGCGGCGAACCCGAACAAGGCCGAGCGGCCCATCACCCGCATCAGGTTGGGCGACATCGACACGTAACGCAAACCTGCCCCCAGCGCCTGCCCCAGAGGCTCGCGCGGCAGCCGCGCCGGCTGCCTCTCGGGCTGCCAGCGGATCAGCGACCAGATCGTCGGCAGATAGCTCAGCGCGTTTACGCCAAACGCCGCCGCCGCCCCCGCCAGCGCCACCAGCGCCCCGCCCAGCGCCGGCCCCACGCTGCGCATCAGGTTGAAGCCCATGCTGTTCAGGCTGACCGCGGCGGACAGGTCGCTCCGCGGCACGATATCGCCCATCGAGGCCTGCCAGGACGGGTTGTAGAGCGCGACGCCGCTGCCCAGCAGGAAGGTGAAGGCCAGCAGGCCCCAGGGCGAGAGCACCCCCAGCCACGCGGTCAGCGCCAGCGCCACCGACACCGTCAGCATGAACACCTGCGCCGCGATCAGGATGCGGCGGCGGTCGAAACTGTCGGCCAGCGCCCCCGCGACCAGCGAGAACACCATGATCGGCAGCGTGTTCGACGCCTGCACCAGCGCCACCATCCCGTGCGATGTGGTCAGCGAGGTCATCAGCCAGCCGGCGCCCACCGCCTGGATCAATCCGCCAAGGTTCGAGACTTGCGAGCTGACCCAGAGCCGGCGGAAGGTCGGGATGCCCAGCGGGGCAAAGGTCGGATGGCGTGCGATGGTCCTGCTCCTCGGGCGGCCGCGGCAAGCGGGGGCGGTGCGGCGGGCCAGTCCTCAATGCCCGGCGCGCCCGGATCGTTCCCTCCAGTTATCATGCCGAACCCGGCCCGGGTGCAACCCCTGCCGCCCGCCCCCTTGCCCTTTGCCTTTTGCAAATATCCTGCAGGGGGAGCCCGCAGGGCGTGGGGGACGCAAAGTCCCCCGGCGCCGGCCACGGGGGCCAACGCCCGCCATCCCCCTTGCCCGCCGCCGCGATTTCGGCTTCTGATGCCCGCCATGACCGCGCCCCGCCCCACACCGCCCCACCTCACTTCCCTTGTGGCCTCGCTGCCCGCCACCGTGCCCTTCGTCGGGCCCGAGACGCAGGAGCGCGCCCGCGGCCGCCGCTTCGCCGCCCGGCTTGGCGCGAATGAAAGCGTGTTCGGCCCCTCGCCCCGCGCCATCGAGGCGATGGCGGCCGCGGCGCGCGATGTGTGGATGTATGGCGACCCCGAAAATCACGACCTGCGCGCCGCGCTTGCCGCCCATCACGGCACCACGCCCGCGCATGTGATGGTCGGCGAGGGGATCGACGGCCTTCTGGGATACCTCGTGCGGATGCTGATCGCGCCGGGGGATGCCGTCGTCACCTCGGACGGCGCCTACCCCACCTTCAACTTCCATGTCGCGGGCTTCGGCGGCGCGCTCTACAAGGTGCCCTATCACGGCAACCATGAGGACCCGGGCGCGCTGCTGGCCCGCGCCGCAGAAACCGGGGCGCGGCTCCTCTACATCGCCAACCCCGACAACCCGATGGGCTCGCATCACCCCGCGACAACGCTGGAGCGGATGGTGGAGCGGCTGCCCGAGGGCTGCCTGATGGTGCTCGACGAGGCCTATGTGGAGCTGGCCCCCGAGGGCACCGCGCCCAGGATCGCGCCCGAGGATCCGAGGGTGATCCGGATGCGCACCTTCTCCAAGGGCTACGGCATGGCGGGCGCGCGGGTGGGCTATGCCATCGGCGCCGCGCCGTTGATCGCCGCCTTCGACCGGGTGCGCAACCATTTCGGGATGGGCCGCATCGCGCAGGCCGGCGCGCTGGCGGCGCTGCAGGATCAAGGCTGGCTGGCGGCAGTGCAGGCGCAGGTCGCCGCGGCCCGGGACGGCCTTGCCGCCATCGCCCGCCAGAACGGGCTGGTCCCCCTGCCCTCGGCCACCAACTTCGTCACCATGGATTGCGGCGCGGAGGGCAGGCTCGCCCGTGCGGTGCTGGCCGGGCTGATCGCCCGCGACATCTTCGTGCGCATGCCCTTTGTGGCCCCGCATGACCGCTGCATCCGCGTCAGCTGCGGCACCCCGGCCGATCTCGCCGCCTTCGAAGCCGCCCTGCCCGATGCCCTGGCCGAGGCGCAGGCGGCTTTGCGCTGAGGCTCACCCATTGGTGAGTGGACGGGATGCACAGGGCCGGGGCAGTCTGCCCCCAACAACAGTGAGGACAGTCCGATGACCCGCCAAAATACCGCCCGCACCCTTCTGCGCGCCGCGCGCCTCAGCCCGCTGGCCTTCGCGCTGGCCTTCGGCGCCTATGCCCAGACGATGGACCACAGCAGCCACGGCGCCCCCGCCGCCAGCCAGACCGAGGCTGGACCGGCGCCCTGGGATGCAGGCTATGCAGCGGCGAATGCGAAGATGCATGAAGGGATGGCAGTCGCCCCCAGCGGCGATGCCGATGTGGATTTCATCCGCGGCATGATCCCCCACCACCAGGGCGCCATCGACATGGCCCGCGTGGTGCTGGAGCATGGCAGCGACCCCGAGGTGCGCAAGCTGGCGGAAGAGGTGATCGCGGCACAGGAAGCCGAGATCGCCTGGATGACAGAGTGGCTGGCGGCGCACGGCCAGTAGCGGCGCCCCAGGGCCGAGCGTGGGGGCAGTCCGCCCCCTTCCCCCTCATTTCTTGCGCATTGCATCCAGCAGCGCGGCGCCGAGGCCGCCTACCTCGCCGCCCCCCGCCTTCGACTCCGCCGCCTTCGGCCCACGCGGGACGGGCTTGGCGGATTGCGCCGGGCGCGGCTCCACCTGTGCCACCTCCTTGCGCATGGTCAGGCCGATGCGCTTCCTTGCCACATCCACCTCGGTCACCCGAACCTTGACCACGTCGCCGGCCTTGACCACCTCATGCGGGTCCTTGACGAAACGGTCGGCAAGCTGGCTGACATGCACCAGCCCATCCTGATGCACGCCGATATCGACGAAGGCGCCGAAGGCCGCGACATTGGTCACCGTGCCTTCCAGCAGCATTCCGGGCTTCAGGTCCTTGATGTCATCGACCCCGTCCGCAAAGGTCGCGGTCTTGAAGCCGGGGCGCGGGTCGCGGCCGGGCTTTTCCAGCTCGGCGAGGATGTCCTTCACAGTGGGCAGGCCGAAGCGGTCATCGACGAATTCCGCCGGCTCAAGCCGTTTCAAGGCGCTTGCATCCTTCATCACCTCGCTCAGACCCGTCCCACAGGCGGCGACGATGCGGCGGGCAAGGTCATAGGCCTCGGGGTGGACCGAGGAGGCATCGAGCGGCTCCTTGCCGTTCGGGATCCGCAGGAAGCCCGCCGCCTGCTCGAAAGCCTTCGCCCCCAGCCGCGCCACCTTCAGCAGGGCGCGGCGGGTGGCGAAGGGTCCGTTGGCGTCGCGGTGCCCGACGATGGCCTCGGCCAGCGAGGCGCCAAGGCCCGAGACCCGCGCCAGCAGCGGCGCCGAGGCGGTGTTCACGTCCACCCCCACCGCGTTCACCGCATCCTCCACCACCGCCTCCAGTGACCGGCCAAGGCGGTGCTGGTCCACGTCATGCTGGTATTGGCCGACGCCGATGCTTTTGGGCTCGATCTTCACCAGCTCGGCCAGCGGGTCCTGCAAGCGCCGGGCGATGGAGACCGCGCCGCGCAGCGACACGTCCAGATCCGGGAACTCCTTGGCCGCCAGCTCGGAGGCGGAATAAACCGAGGCGCCGGCTTCGGACACGATCACCTTGGTCGGCTTCGGGCCCGAGGGCAGCTTTGCCAGCAGGTCCGCCACCAGCTTTTCGCTCTCGCGGCTGGCAGTGCCGTTGCCGATGGCGATCAGTTCCACCCCATGCTTGCGGATCAGCATGGCAAGCTCGGCCTGTGCGCCGCGCAGGTCGTTCTTCGGCTGAAACGGATAGACGGTCGAGGTCGCCAGCACCTTGCCGGTGGCGTCGATCACCGCGATCTTGCAGCCGGTGCGGATGCCCGGATCGAGGCCAAGCACCGCCTTGCCGCCCGCCGGGGCCGCCAGCAGCAGGTCCTTGAGGTTGCGGGCGAAGACGCGGATCGCCTCGGCCTCGGACCGCTCGCGCAGGTCGGTCATCAGGTCGAGCGACAGCGAGGTGCGCAGCTTGACCCGCCAGGCCCAGCCCGCCACCTGCCCCAGCCACAGATCGCCGGGCAGCTGGCCGCCCGCGTTCAGCGCGCCGCGCACGATGGCCTCGGCCGGGCTGGTGCCGGGGGCGGCATCGGCGTCGATCTCCAGATCCAGCGACAGCACACCCTCGTTGCGCCCGCGCAGCATCGCCAGCGCCCGGTGGCTAGGGGCGGTGGCCCAGCTTTCGGAATGGGCGAAGTAGTCCGAGAACTTGGCGCCTTCGGTCTGCTTGCCCTCCACCACCCGCGCCGACAGCACCGCGACCTTCTGCATATGGGCGCGCAGCCGGCCCAGAAGGCCCGCATCCTCGGCCAGCCCCTCGGCGATGATGTCGCGCGCGCCCTCCAGCGCGGCCTTGGTGTCGGGCACCGCCTCGGTCACATAGCCCGCCGCCAGCGCGGCCGGATCGGCGCGCCGGTCCTGCAAGATCGCCTCGGCCAGCGGACCGAGCCCGTTCTCGCGGGCGATCATCGCGCGGGTGCGGCGCTTGGGCTTGTAAGGCAGGTAGAGGTCTTCCAGCTCGGCCTTGGTCACGGCGCCGGCGATGCCCTTTTCCAGATCGGCCGTCAGTTTGCCCTGACCGCTGATCGATTCGCGGATCGCGGCGCGGCGGGCCTCCAGCTCACGCAGATAGACCAGCCGCTCGGCCAGGGTGCGCAGCTGCGTGTCATCCAGCCCGCCGGTCACTTCCTTGCGGTAGCGGGCGATGAACGGCACCGTCGCGCCGCCATCCAGCAGGGTGATGGCCTGCGCCACCTGATCGGCGCGGGCGCCGATTTCACCGGCGATGAGAAGCGGAATGCGGCGGGTCGGGTCGGGTGCGGTCATGGCGGTCAGCTTCCTGTCTGCGGGACCCGGACCATAGCGGCCCGGGCGCCGCGCGCCAATGGGGTGCGCCTGTCGTCTAGCTTGCGAGCAAGAGCGCGCCGACAGCGAAGCTGAGCGCGAACATCGGCAGCGACCATAGGTGGAACTGCCGCCACAGCCCCGGCTCGCGCACCAGCCGCAGGGCGATCAGGTTGGCGAGCGAGCCGATGGCGAGGCCGAAGCCGCCGACGCTGACGCCCCAGGCCAGCGCGCGCCAATCGTCGGTGAAGGGCGCGAGAAAGATCGCGGCGGGCACGTTCGACATGGCTTGCGACAGCAGCGCGCCCACCGCAAAGACCCCGCCGGGCAGCGCCATCGCCGCGGGCATCGCGGCGGCGATGGCGGGCAGCTGGCCCAGCAGGCCAAGATTGACGAACATCAGCACGAAGACCAGCAGCAGCGGCCAGTCCAGCCAGCGCAGAACCGACCGGAAGGCGATGGCGTAGAGCGCGATGACAGCCCCGGCGGCGGGGATGGCCAGCCCAGCATTCACCAGTAGCAGGAACACGGGGTAGGCGGCCAGCGAGACGCCCATCAACCGCGGCCGCAGCGGCATCGACGCGGTCGGCTCGGCCAGGGTCAGCCGCCGCGCGCCCACGGCCACGGGGACCAGCGCCAGCAAGATCGCCAGCATGGCCGCGCCAAGCGGCAGCATCGCCAGCACGAACTCGCCGAACCCCGCGCCCGAGACCTGCCAAAGGAACAGGTTCTGCGGGTTGCCCACCGGCGAGACGGCGGAGCCCGCGTTGACCGCCAGCGCCTGCAGGATCACCAGCCGCCCCAGCGGCAGCGGCACCAGCCGCGACAGCGCCAGTGTCAGCGGCACGGTGACGAACAGCGCCACGTCATTGGTCACGATGGCCGACAGCACCGCGGCGAACAGCACCAGCGCCGCCGCCAGCCCCCTCTCTGTCCGCAGCCCGCGCAGGGCGGCGCGGCCGGCGCGGTCGATCACCCCGCTGACCTCCAGCCCGCGGCTGAGCACCATCAGACCGGCCAGCGCGCCGATGGTCTTCCAGTCCACCAGCGCTGCGAGGGCGGACGGGCGCGTGGGCACCTGCCAGAGCAGTAGCGGCAAGAGGGCGAGCAGGAGCAGCAGCAGCCACTCCTCGCGCATCCAACGAACGAGATTTGATTGGGTTCTGCCGTCTGGCGAGGTGGTGGGGCTGGTCAAGATGCGGGATCCTCAAGGCAGTGAGCGCTGACTAGCACAGGCGCGTGGCATGCAAAATGCATCCGCAGCTTGTGGCGGCAGGGCACATCACTCTTTTGCGACTAATTTGCAGTTGCATTTCTGCGCAAGCAGCCTACCTTGTTGAGAACGACTCTCAACAAAGGGGATGACGATGCCGGGACGGACGCAAGATGCACGGATCAGAAGGCGCAGGGTGGCCGGGGCGCTGACTGCGCTGATGCTGCTGGCGGCCCCGGCGCTTGCCCAAGACAAGTTCAAGGCCGTCACCACCTTCACCGTCATTGCCGACATTGCCGCCAACGTGGCGGGGGACGCGGCCGAGGTCACCTCGATCACCAAGCCGGGGGCCGAGATCCACAATTACCAGCCCACCCCTGGCGACATCATCGCGGCGCAGGATGCCGACCTGATCCTGTGGAACGGGCTGAACCTTGAACAATGGTTCGAGCGATTCTTCCGCAACCTGCCCGACGTGCCCGGAATCGTCGTGTCCGAGGGCGTGGAGCCGATGGGCATCGCCGACGGCCCCTACGAGGGCAAGCCCAACCCCCATGCCTGGATGAGCCCGGACGGCGCGATGATCTACGTCGACAATATCCGCGATGCCTTCATGGAACATGACCCGGCGAATGCCGAGATCTACAAGGCCAATGCCGAGGCCTACAAGGCCGAGATCATGGCCGCGGTCGGGCCGATCCGCGCGCAGCTGGAAGCCATCCCCGAAGACCGGCGCTGGCTGGTCACCAGCGAAGGCGCGTTCAGCTATCTTGCCCGCGATTTCGGGCTGCAGGAGCTGTATCTGTGGCCGATCAACTCCGACCAGCAGGGCACGCCCCAGCAGGTGCGCCGGGTGATCGACGCGGTGAGGGAGCACGACATCCCGGCGGTGTTCAGCGAAAGCACGGTCCCGGCCGATGGCGCAGAACAGGTGGCGCGGGAAACCGGGGCGGCCTATGGCGGGGTGCTGTATGTCGACTCGCTCAGCGGGCCTGACGGGCCGGTGCCGACCTATATCGACCTGCTGCGGGTCACGTCCGAAACCATTGCCAAGGGGCTTGCCCGATGACCGCACCGGCGCTCAGCCTTGCCGGCAGCGCGCCGGTGACCTCCACCCCCGGCATTTCCGTGCGCGGCCTGACGGTGACCTATCGCAATGGCCATACCGCGCTGCGGGGTGCCGCCTTCACCCTGCCGACCGGCAGCATCACCGGGCTTCTGGGGGTGAACGGCGGTGGCAAATCCACGATGTTCAAGGCGATCATGGGCTTCGTGCGCCCCTCGGCGGGTGAGGTGAAGATCCTCGGCCTGCCCGCCCCGCAGGCGCTGAAGCGCAACCTTGTCGCCTATGTCCCGCAGGCCGAAGAGGTGGACTGGACCTTCCCGGTGCTGGTCGAGGATGTGGTGATGATGGGCCGCTTTGGCCATATGGGCTTCTTCCGCCGCTCCCGTCCTGCCGACCGCGAGGCGGTGTCTGCGGCGCTGGCGCGGGTGGGAATGGAGGATTTCCGGTTGCGGCAGATCGGCGAGCTGTCGGGCGGCCAGCGCAAGCGGGTGTTCCTCGCGCGGGCGCTGGCGCAGGAGGCGCGGGTGATCTTGCTCGACGAGCCCTTCACCGGCGTCGATGTGCAGACCGAAGCCGCCATCGTGACGCTGCTGAAAGAGCTACGCGCCGAGGGGCGGGTGATGCTGGTCGCCACCCATGACCTTGCCGCGGTGCCCGAGTTCTGCGACCGCATCGTGCTGGTGCGCGGCACGGTGCTGGCCGAGGGGCCGACGGAACAGGTCTTCACCCGCGCCAACCTCGAGGACACCTTCGGCGGCGCGCTGCGCAATCTGGCCTTTGCCGCCGATATACCCGCCAAGACCGGGGCGCGCGCATGAGCGTTCTGCTTGAACCCTTCAGCTATGGCTACATGGTCAACGCCATCTGGGTCTCCGCTCTGGTCGGGGGCCTTTGCGCGTTCCTGTCGGCTTTCCTGATGCTGCGCGGCTGGTCGCTGATCGGGGACGCGCTGTCGCACGCCATCGTGCCGGGCGTGGCGGGGGCCTGGATGCTGGGCCTGCCCTTCGCCTTTGGCGCCTTCCTGTCAGGCGGGCTGGCGGCGGCGGCGATGCTGGTGCTGAACCAGCGCACCCGGCTGAAGGAGGATGCGATCATCGGGCTGATCTTCTCCAGCTTCTTCGGGCTGGGGCTGTTCATGATTTCCGTCTCGCCGGTGCCGGTGAATGTGCAGACGATCATCATGGGCAATGTGCTGGCGATCACCCCCGCAGATACGGCGCAGCTGGCGATCATCGGCGTGGTGTCGCTGGCGATCCTCGGCGCCAAGTGGAAGGACCTGATGGTGACCTTCTTCGACGAGGCCCATGCCCGAAGCGTCGGCCTGAACCCGGTCCTGCTGCGGGGCGTCTTCTTCACGCTGCTGGCGGCGGCGACGGTGGCGGCGATGCAGACGGTGGGGGCGTTCCTGGTGATCGCGCTGGTGGTGACGCCGGGGGCGACCGCGTACCTTTTGACCGACCGCTTTGCGGTGCTGCTGCGCCTCTCGGTCGCCATCGGCACGCTGACCTGCGCGGCGGGCGCCTATGCCAGCTACTTCCTCGATGCGGCCACCGGCGGCATCATCGTGCTGGCGCAGACAGGGCTGTTTCTGCTGGCCTTCGTCTTCGGCCCCAAGCACGGGCTGATCGCCGCCCGGCGGCGCAGTGCGGAGGCCGCGGCATGATGGACCTGATCGCCGCCTTCCAGTTGCCCTTCTTGCAAAACGCCCTGCTGGGTGCCGTGCTGGTCGCGGTGCCGACGGCGCTGCTGTCGTGCTTTCTGGTGCTCAAGGGCTGGTCGCTGATGGGCGATGCCGTCTCCCATGCGGTCTTCCCCGGCGTGGTGCTCGCCTGGATGGCGGGGCTGCCGCTGGCCGTTGGCGCGTTCACCGCCGGCATGGCCTGCGCGCTGGCGACCGGGTTCATCAAAGAGCGCAGCCGGGTCAAGCAGGACACGGTGATGGGCGTGGTCTTCTCGGGCATGTTCGCTTTGGGGCTGGTGCTCTACTCGCAGGTGCAGACGGAATTGCACCTCGACCACATCCTCTTCGGCGACATTCAGGGCCTTGCCGCCGCCGACCTGTGGCAGACCGGGATCATCGGTCTGGTGGTCACACTGATCCTGCTGGCGAAATGGCGCGAGTTCCTGCTGCATGCCTTTGATCCCGCCCAGGCGCGGGCGGTGGGGCTGCGGGTGGGGCTGCTGCATTACGGGCTGCTGGCGCTGCTGTCGGCCACCATCGTCGGCGCGCTGTCGGCGGCGGGGGTGATCCTGGCCGTGGCGCTGCTGATCGCGCCGGGGGCGACGGCCTTCCTGCTGACGCGCAGCTTTGGCGCCATGATGGTGGTCTCGGTCGCGGTGGCGCTGGTGTCCTCCATCGGCGGGGTGGTGCTGAGCGTGGCGCTGGACAGTGCCCCCGCCCCGACCATCGTGCTGTTGATGACGGCCGCCTTTGCCGGCGCCTTTGCCCATGCCACGCTGAAGGCCCGCCGCCTCGGCGCGGCCTGACGCTCAGATGTCGCGCAGGTCCGTCACCGGCGACGCGCCAAAGGCCGGTCCGATGAGATGCGCCACCAGCCGGCGGGCGCAGTCCTCGGGGCTCGCCAGCCCGCCGCTTTCCTTCAGCCCCACGAACCTCTCGCGCAGCGTGAACTGCGCCTCGGTGGTGGCGCGGATCGCGGCCTGCATGTCGGTGTCGATCACTCCGGGCGCGAGGCTTTCGATTCGCAGGCCGGGGCGCTTGTCCTCGGCCACGGCGCGGCCGTGATGGTCGAGCGCGGCCTTGGTGGCACAGTAGAGGCTCCACCCGGCATAGGCGTTGCGGGCGGCCCCGCTGGAGACATGGAGGATGCGGCGGTCGTCAGCGCCTTCGGTTACAGCAATCAGCGCATCGGCGAGCATCAACGGCGCGGTCACGTTCAGCGCGACGGCACGGGCAATGGCGGAGGGGTCGAGCGTGCCTGCCGGGCCGATCGGCTCTACCATGCCGGCATTGTTGACCAGCAGCACCGGCCCCGCCCCGCCCAGATGCGCCCCGAGGCCGGGCAGCCATTCCGCCAGCGCCACCGGATCCGCCAGATCCAGCGCCACCTCGGTCAATCTACCCGGATGGGCCGCAGCCAGCGCCGGATTGCCCTTCCGCGCCAGCCCCAGAACCTTCGCGCCCCGCGTCAGAAGCTCTGCGGCAATGGCCGCGCCGAGGCCACGCGAGTGGCCGGTGACGATGGCGGTGATCTGCTCGGGCATGGGCGCTGTCCTGTACGGTTCGCGCCCAGACCGCCAGCAAACCCCGCTGAGGTCAATCCTTGCCGGAACGCATCACCGCCGCCCCGCGTTGGCCCGCAAGGCACAGCGCGAGGCACAGGACGATGAAGACTGGCGACGAGACCCGGCAGCGTGAGGATACCCCCTTCTACGACCATCCCACCGGCGGCTGGGGCTCGCTGGTCAGCGTCGCGCGCTGGCTGCTGGACGGGCGCCCCACGCCCGGGGTCATCGACACCCTGCGGGTGCAGAACAAGCCCGGCGGCCATATGTGCACCTCTTGCGCCTGGGCCAAGCCGCCGAACCCGCATCTGGCCGAGTTCTGCGAGAACGGCGCCAAGGCCACGATCTGGGACCTGACCCGCGACCGCTGCACGCCCGAGTTCTTTGCGCAGCACAGCGTCACCGAATTGCAGGGCTGGTCCGACCACGACCTCGAGCGCACCGGCCGCCTGACCCACCCGATGCGCTATGACGCCTCCACCGACCATTATGTGCCGACCACTTGGGACGAGGCCTTCGCGGGCATCGGCACAAGCCTGAATGCGCTCGACCCCAAGTCCGTCGCCTTCTACGCCTCGGGCCGGGCGAGCCTCGAGACCTCATACCTCTACCAGCTGTTCGCCCGGGTCTATGGCCACAACAACCTGCCCGACAGTTCCAACATGTGCCATGAGACCACCAGCGTGGCGCTGAAATCCGCCATCGGCTCGCCGGTTGGCACCTGCGTGCTGTCCGACTTCGAGCATTGCGAGATGATCCTGTTCTTCGGCCAGAACACCGGGTCCAACAGCCCGCGCTTCCTGCACCCGCTGCAAGAGGCGGTGCGGCGCGGCTGCAAGATAGTCACCTTCAATCCCGTGCGCGAGCGCGGGCTGATCGAGTTCACCAGCCCGCAGGAAGCCATCCCGATGCTGACCGGCGGCAGCACCCCGATTTCCAGCACCTACCTGCAGGTCCGCCCCGGCGGCGACATCGCGGCTATTGCCGGCCTGTGCAAGCACTTGTTTGCGCTGGACGACACGGCCGGGAACGTCATCGACCGCGGCTTCGTCGCCGAGCATACCGACGGTTTCGCCAGCTTCGAGGCACGGGTCCGCGCCACCGGCTGGGACGAGATCGAGGCGACCTCGGGCCTGATCCGAGCCGATCTGGAGGCGGTTGCCCGGATGTATGCCCGAAGCCCGCGCAGCATCGGCATCTATGGCATGGGGCTGACGCAGCATGTGCATGGCTCGCAAAGCGTGCAGATGCTGGTGAACCTTCTGCTGATGCGCGGCAATATCGGGCGGCCGGGCACCGGCATCTCGCCGGTGCGCGGGCACTCCAACGTGCAGGGCCAGCGCACCGTGGGCATATCGGAAAAGCCGGATCTGGTGCCGCTGGACCGGCTGGCCGATCTGTTCGGGTTCGAGCCGCCGCGGGACGAGGGCCGCACCACGGTGAAGGTCGTCGAAGGGCTGCTGGACGGGTCGGTCCGCGGCTTCGTCAGCCTTGGCGGCAACTTCGCCCGCGCGATCCCCGATCAGGGGCGCAGCGACGGCACGTGGGCGGGGCTGGCACTGAACGTGCAGATCGCGACCAAGCTCAACCGCTCGCATGTGCTGGTGGGCGATGGGGCCTGGCTGCTGCCCTGCCTTGTACGGGCCGAGGAAGACCTGCAGGCCAGCGGGCCGCAGACAGTGACGATGGAGGACAGCCTGAGCCATATCCATGGGTCGGTCGGGCGGCGGGCGCCGGCATCGGATCAGCTGCTGTCGGAAACCGCCATCGTGGCGGGGCTGGCCAAGGCGACGCTGGCGCCGAATCCGCGGCTGGCCTGGGACGACTGGGTGGGCGACTATGCCCTGATCCGGGACCTGATCGAGGCGACCTATCCCGAAGAGTTCAAGGATTTCAACGCCCGCATGTTCACCCCGGGCGGTTTCTACCGCGGCAATCCGGCGCGCGAGCGGCAGTGGAAGACCAAATCCGGCAAGGCCGAATTCACGACTCCCACCGTGCTGAGCGCGCTAGGTGCCGAACCCGGCGAGGCGGTGTTCACGCTTGTCACCCTGCGCTCCAACGACCAGTTCAACACCACGATCTACGGCTTCCGCGACCGGCTGCGCAGGCTGGAGGGCGACCGGATGATCGTGCTGATGAACCCCGGCGAGATGGCCCGCGCCGGGCTGCATGAGGGCCAGCGCGTCACGCTGGTCTCGGCGGTCGAGGATGGGACGACCCGTGCCCTGCCCGGACTGCGCGTCACCGGCTATGACCTGCCCGATGGCTGCGTCGGTGCCTATTATCCCGAGGCCAACCCGCTTGTGCCGCTCGATTGGCATGACGTCGAGTCCCTGACCCCCGCCTACAAGGGCGCGCCGGTGCGGGTCATCGCATAGGCTCTCGGGCGCCGCGTTCCTCCGCTGCCGAAGCTTCGGGCAGTCCGGCGCGGCTTCCCCGACGGCGCGGCGGATTGCCGCAAAATGCGGCAGATCGCCGGGCCGCGGGTCTTGACTTCGTTTTTTACCAAGCGGTTAATCGTCCCTGTGCCGCCCGACGTCCTGAAGGTCGCGGGGACGAGCCAGTCCAACAGAGGATGCATCCATGTTCCATAAGACGAAGTGGCTCGCCGCCACGGTTGCGAGCTTTACCGCCGTCGCCGCGCCGACAGCCTGGGCAGAGACGCCTGCCGATACGCTGATCATGGCCTGGTCGATCGATGACGTCATCTCGCTCGACCCCGCCGAACTTTTCGAATTCACCGCCGGCGAGATCGCTGGGAACAGCTATGAAACGCTGATCGGCTATGATCCGATGAACGTGTCGGACATTAGCGGCAAGATCGCGGAGAGCTGGGAGGTTTCCGAGGACGGCAAGACGCTGACCTTCAAGATCAAGGAAGGCCGCAGCTTCGCCAGCGGCAACCCGATCACCGCCGCCGATGCCGTCTATTCGCTGACCCGCGCCGTGAAGATGGACATGTCGCCCGCGTTCATCCTCACGCAGTTCGGCTTCACCGCCGACAACGTCGACCAGATGATCCGCCAGACCGGCGACTATACCTTCGAATTCGAGATGGATCAGGCCTATGCGCCCACTCTGGTGCTGTATTGCCTGACCGCCAACGTCGCGTCGGTCGTCGACATGAAGCTGGTGCAGGAGAATGAGGTCGATGGCGATTTCGGCTATAACTGGCTGAAGACCGGCTATGCCGGGTCGGGCCCGTTCAGCATCCGTGAATGGCGCGCCAACGAAGTTGTGGTGATGGAGCGCAACGCGAACTATTCGGGCGATGCGCCGGCCATGGCCCGCGTCATCTACCGCCACATCCCCGAACCTGCCACCCAGCGGATCTTGCTGGAGCAGGGCGATATCGACATTGCCCGCGACCTTGGCCCCGATGAAATCACCGCGATGTCGTCGAACCCCGATCTGGTGGTCGAGGATGGCGTCAAGGGCTCGATCTACTACATGGGCCTGAACCAGAAGAACGAGTTCCTCTCCAAGCCTGAAGTGGCCGAGGCGATGAAATGGCTGGTGGATTACGAGACCATCGCCGACACGCTGATGAAGGGCCGCGTCACCGTTCACCAGGCCTTCCTGCCCAAGGGCTTCCTGGGTGTGCTGGAAGACAACCCCTACAGCCTGAACGTCGAGAAGGCCAAGGAACTGCTGGCCGAGGCCGGGCTGCCCGACGGGTTCACCGTCACCATGGACACCCGCAACACCCCCGAGGTCACCAGCCTTGCCGAGGCGATCCAGGGCACGATGGCGCAAGCCGGCATCACGCTGGAACTGATCCCGGGCGACGGTGGCCAGACCCTGACCAAGTACCGCGCCCGCAGCCATGACATCTATATCGGCCAGTGGGGCCCGGACTATCAGGACCCCCATACCAACGCCGATACCTTCGCGCGCAACCCCGACAACTCGGATGATGCCGCGTCCAAGCCGCTGGCCTGGCGCAATTCGTGGGACATCCCGGAAATGACCGCCAAGGCCGATGCCGCCGTGCTGGAAGCAGACGCGGACAAGCGCGCCGAGATGTATATCGAGCTGCAGAAGGAACATCAGGCCACCTCGCCCTTCGTCATCATGTTCCAGGAGATCGAGGTGATGGCGCATCGCAACAACGTCAGCGGCTTCGTGATCGGGCCGTCGTTCAGCGACAACTCCTACGCCATGGTCACCAAAGACTGATGGCGACCGCAATCAAGACCGGAGGGCGCAGCCGCGCCCTCCCCTTCGCATGGAAGGCCGCCAAGCTGCTTGCTTCGGTCGCGCTGACCTTTCTGGGCCTGCTGTTCGTCACCTTCCTGATCGGGCGCGTCGTGCCCGTCGATCCGGTGCTGTCGGTGGTGGGCGACCGCGCCAGCCAGAGCGTCTATGACCGGGTCTATATCGAACTGGGGCTCGACAAGCCGCTGATCCAGCAATTCTGGATCTACCTGCAAAAGGTCTTCACCGGCGATTTTGGCGACAGCTTCCTGACCAAGCGTCCGATCATGGACGATATCCTGCGCGTGTTCCCGGCGACGCTGGAGCTGGCCACCTTCGGCGTGATCCTCGGCACCATCCTTGGCGTGCCGCTGGGGGTGCTGGCGGCCGTCAAGCAGGGCCGGCTGGCCGATCAGGTGGTGCGCGTCGTCGGCCTCATCGGCTATTCCGCGCCGATCTTCTGGCTGGGCCTGCTGGGCCTTCTGATCTTCTACGCCAAGCTGGGCTGGGTCGCCGGGCCGGGCCGCATCGACATCAGCTTCGAATATGACATCACCCCCGCCACCGGCCTTCTGCTGCTCGACTCTGCGATGCAGGGCAAATGGGCGGCATTCCGCAACATCTTCTCGCATATCATCCTGCCCGCCTCGCTTCTGGGCTATTTCTCGATGGCCTATATCAGCCGGATGACCCGCAGCTTCATGCTGAACGAACTGGCGCAGGAATATGTCATCGCCGCCCGCGTCAAGGGCGTGCCGGAATGGCGGATCATCTGGGTCCATGCGCTGCGCAATGCCGCGGTGCCGCTGGTGACGGTGATTGCCCTGTCCTACGCCGGGCTGCTGGAAGGCTCGGTGCTGACCGAGACCGTCTTTGCCTGGCCCGGCCTTGGCCAATACCTGACCAACAGCCTGCAGAACGCCGACATGAACGCCGTGCTTGGCGGCACGCTGGTGATCGGCGTGGTCTTTGTCGGGCTGAACCTGCTGTCCGACCTTCTCTACACCCTCCTCGACCCTCGTGTGAGGCGTCGCGGATGAGGCCCAGAATCCGGAGGCGCGCATGACCGCCACACTCTCCCGCCGCGAATGGCTGCTGTCCGAACAGCCCGCCTCGCGCCGTCAGGCCCGTCTGGGCCAAACCTACCGCACCTGGCTGGCACTGCGCGCCAACCCGCTGGCGATGATCGGGCTTGCCATCGTGGTGGTGCTGATCGTCGTCGCGCTGCTGGCCAATGTGATCGCGCCCTATGACCCGATCGTCGGTGGTGATCTGCGCACGGAACGGCTGCTGCCGCCCTCGCTGACCCATCTGATGGGCACCGATGAACAGGCGCGCGACATCTTCTCGCGCATCGTCCACGGCTCGCGGATCACGCTGATGGTGGTGGCGCTGGTCGCGGTGATCGCCACGCCCATCGGGCTCTTGGTCGGCACCACCGCGGGCTATTTCGGCGGCTGGGTCGATACCGTGCTGATGCGCGTGACCGACATCTTCCTGGCCTTCCCGCGGCTGATCCTGGCGCTGGCCTTCGTGGCGGCGCTTGGGCCGGGGATCGAGAATGCGATCATCGCCATCGCGATCACCTCCTGGCCGCCCTATGCGCGCCTTGCCCGGGCCGAGACGCTGACGATCCGTGACACCGATTACATCAACGCGATCCGCCTGCAGGGCGCCCGCCCGGTGCGGATCATCTGGGGGCATGTGGTGCCGCTGTGCCTGTCCTCGGTCATCATCCGGGTGACGCTGGACATGGCCGGCATCATCCTGACCGCGGCAGGCCTTGGCTTCCTGGGCCTTGGCGCGCAGCCGCCCCAGCCCGAATGGGGCGCGATGATTGCCGGCGGCCGGCGGTTCATCATCGACCAGTGGTGGGTGGTGACGATGCCGGGCCTTGCCATCTTCGTGGTTTCGCTGGGGTTCAACTTCCTTGGCGACGGCCTGCGCGACGTCCTTGACCCGAAAGCCCGCAAATGAGCGCCCTTCTGACCGTCGAAGACCTGCGCATCACCTTCCCGACGCGGCAGGGCCCGTCCGAGGTGGTGCGCGGCGTCAGCTTCACCCTGGGCCGCGAACGGCTTGGCATCGTCGGCGAAAGCGGATCGGGCAAGTCGCAGACCGGCCGCGCCCTGCTGGGCCTGACTCCGCCGCCCGGCACCGCCACCGCCAAACGGCTGGACTTCGACGGGATCGACCTGCGCAATGCCAGCCCGAAGCAATGGCGCGCCCTGCGCGGCGGGCGGATGTCGATGGTGATGCAGGATCCCAAGTTCAGCCTGAACCCGGTGATGACCATCGGCCGCCAGATCATGGAGGCGCTGGCCTTCCATGGCCGGTCCAGCCGCGCCGAGAAGAAGGCGCGCGCGATGGCGATGCTGGAGGCGGTGCAGATCCGCGACCCCGAACGGGTGTTCCGCGCCTATCCGCACGAGCTGTCGGGCGGCATGGGCCAGCGGGCGATGATCGCCATGATGCTGGTGACCGAGCCTGACCTGCTGATCGCCGACGAGCCGACCAGCGCGCTCGATGTGACCGTGCAGATCGAGGTGCTGCGCATCCTCGATGCGCTGGTGAAGGATCGCGGCATGGGGCTGATCTTCATCAGCCACGACCTGCGCCTTGTCGCCAGCTTCTGCGACCGGGTGCTGGTGATGTATGCCGGCCGGGTGGTCGAGGAGCTGAAAGCGTCCGAGCTGGACCGCGCCCAGCATCCCTATACGCAAGGATTGATGAACTGCCTGCCCAAGATCGACAACGACACGCGCCCCCTGCCCACCATGACCCGCGACGCGAGTTGGGCGCTATGAGCGCGCTGCTGGAGATCCGGAACCTGCATGTCACCTTCGGCGCGGGCCCCGATGCGGTGCAGGCGGTGCGCGGCGTCACGCTGCAGGTGGCCGAGGGCGAGAGCTATGGCATCGTCGGCGAAAGCGGCTCGGGCAAATCCACCGTGCTGCGGGCGATCTGCGGGCTGGCGCCGACCAGCTCGGGCAGCATCCTTTTGGGCGGCACCGAGCTGACAGCCCCGCGCCGGGCCGAGTTCTACCGCCGGGTGCAGATGGTGTTCCAGGACCCCTACGCCTCGCTCCATCCCCGCCACACCGTCGACCGGGTGCTGTCGGAGCCGCTGGCGATCCACGGGTTTACCGACCGCGAGGCGCGGGTGGAACGGGCGCTGACCGATGTCGGCCTTGGCCCCTCGTTCCGCTTCCGCTATCCGCATCAGCTGTCGGGCGGCCAGCGCCAGCGCGTCGCCGTGGCCCGGGCGCTGATCCTCGAACCCCGGGTGCTGCTGCTGGACGAGCCGACAAGCGCCCTCGACGCCTCGATCCAGGCCGAGGTGCTGAACCTCCTGGACCGGCTGCGCAGCGAACGCGGGCTGACCTATGTGATGGTCAGCCATGACCTCGCCGTCGTGGCGCATATGTGCGACCGGCTGATGGTGATGCAGCACGGCCAGGCGGTCGAGGAACTGACCCGGGAGGCGCTGCGCGCCCATGCCGCCACCACCGATTACACAAGCCAACTCCTCACCGCCTCGCACGGATACACGAAAGCCGCATCATGACCCTGACCCCCGTTTTCGATGGCCATAACGACTTCCTTCTGCGCCTGTTGCGCGACCCTGCGAACCGCGAGGCGATCTGGCTGACGGGGGAAGGCAAGGGCCATCTCGACCTGCCGCGGATGAAGGCGGGCGGGTTCGTGGGCGGGTTCTTTGCCGTCTACATCCCCTCGCCCAAGGCGCATGACTCGCCGGACTATGAGGCGGTGATGAACAATCCGCCCTATGACCTGCCGCTGCCGGACCTGATCGGCGATGCGGCGGCGCAGCCGGTGGCGATGGCGATGGCGGGGCATCTGATGTGGATGGAGCGGACGGGCGCGCTGGCGATCTGCCGCAGCACCGCCGATATCCGCGCCGCGATGGACGCGGGCAAGATCGCCGCGATCCTGCATATGGAGGGCGCCGAGGCGATCGGCGAGGATCTGGACGCGCTGCATGTCTGGCACGCGGCGGGGCTGCGCAGCCTCGGCCCGGTCTGGTCGCGCCCCACGGTCTTTGGCCATGGCGTGCCCTTCCGCTTTCCGGGGGCCCCCGATACCGGCCCGGGACTGACCGAGGCGGGCAAGCGGCTGGTGGCCGAGTGCAACGCCCTGAAGATCATGCTCGACCTCAGCCACCTGAACGAGGCCGGCTTCAACGATGTGGCGGCGCTGTCGGATGCGCCGCTGGTCGCCACCCATTCCAACGCCCATGCCGTCACCCGGTCCACCCGCAACCTGACCGACCGGCAGCTGCGGATGATTGCCGAGAGCCGCGGCATGGTCGGGCTGAACTACGCCACCTCGTTCCTGCGCGAGGATGGCAAGCAAAGCGCCGATATCGGCTGGGAGCCGGTGCTCAAGCACATGGACCATCTGCTGTCGGTGGTGGGGGAAGACCACCTCGGGCTCGGGTCGGATTTCGACGGCGCCACCATTCCGCAAGGGATCGGCGATGTGGCCGGCCTGCCGCATCTGCTGGAGGCGTTCCGCGCGCATGGCTATGGCGAGGCGCTGATCGAAAAGCTGGCCTGGAAGAACTGGCTGGCGGTGCTGGACCGGACCTGGGGCTGAGGCATGACGCCCGTCCTGCGCAACACGGATGCGCGGCGGCTGTTCCTGCACCGCCACGCGCTGGCGGACCCCGCCGCGGGCCCGGCCAAGGGCGACGACCTGCTGGCGCTGATCGAGCGACTGGGCTTCGTGCAGGTCGACAGCGTCAACACGGTGGAGCGGGCGCATCACATGATCCTGTGGTCGCGCCGCCCCGCCTACCGGCCGGAAAACCTGCGCCCCCTGCTGGAGAAGCGCCGCGACCTCTTCGAGCATTGGACCCATGACGCGGCGGTGATCCCGACGGCGTTCCTGCCCCACTGGCGGCTGCGCTTCCTGCGCGACGAGGCGCGGATACGTGAGCGGTATCGCAGCTGGCAAGGGCCGGAATTCGAGGCGCGGCTGGCGGATATTCTGGCGCATATCACCGCGAACGGCCCCGTCGCCAGCGGCGAGGTCAGCCTTGGCGAGGAGCGCCCCCAGGGCGAGGGGCCGGGCTGGTGGAACTGGCATCCCTCCAAGACCGCGCTGGAATTTCTGTGGCGGACCGGGCGGTTGGCCGTGTGCCGACGCGAGAATTTCGCCAAGGTCTATGATCTGGCCGAGCGGGTCTATCCCGAGGCGGCGGACCTGCCCGAGGCCGAGACCATCGACTGGGCCTGCAACGCCGCGCTGGACCGGCTGGGCTTTGCCACCTCGGGCGAGATCGCGGCGTTCTGGGCCAAGGTGACGCCGGCGGAGGCAAGGGCCTGGTGTGCGGCAGCGCTGGCGCGGGGGCAGATCGAGGAGATCGCGGTGGAGGGCGCGGACGGGGCACTGCGCCGCTGTTTCGCGCGGCCGGGGGTGGTGGGCGAGGCGGCGGGCCTGCCCGAGGCACCGGCGCGGCTGCGGGTGCTGTCACCCTTCGACCCGGCGTTGCGGGACCGGGCGCGGGCAGAGCGGCTGTTCGGCTTTCACTACCGGATCGAGATTTTCGTGCCCGAGGCGCAGCGGCGCTATGGATATTACGTGTTCCCGCTGCTGGAGGGAGACCGGCTGGTCGGGCGCATCGACGCGCGGGCGAAACGGGCCGAGGGGCAGTTGCAGGTGGCGGCCTTATGGCCTGAAACCGGGGTGCGGTTCGGGCGGCAGAGGCTGGCGCGGCTGGAGGCGGAGTTGGCGCGGCTGGCGCGGTTTTCCGGTTGCGACTCGGTGACTTACGCGCCCGGATGGCTGCGCGAGGGCTGATCCCGACATGGGCACGGCGCGGGCGGGATAGACGGGTTTTCCGGCGGCGTTAAGGCTGCCCGGAATGATCCCCTTGGAGTGCCCCGCAGATGCAGCCAGTGACCTACCGGGCCGGGATCGGCCTTGTCGTGCTGGCGGGGATCTTGTGGTCGCTGATGGGGCTGATCATCCGGCTGATCGACGAGGCGAATACCTGGCAGGTGCTGTTCTGGCGGTCCGCCGGAATGGTGCCGGTGCTGTTCTGGGTGCTGTCGCGCAGGTCGGGCGGGGCGCGGTTTGCGCGTTTGAAATCAAGCGGTTGGGCGGGGGCGATTGCGGCGGCGGGGCTGGTCGCGGCCTTTGCCGGGGCGATCTATGCGTTGCAGGCGACGACGGTGGCCAATGCCATTTTCCTCTATTCCGCGGCGTCCCTCTTCACCGCGATCCTGGCCTGGCCGGTGCTGAAAGAGCCTGTGCAGCCGGCGACCTGGGTGGCTATCGCCTTGGCATCTCTGGGTATTTTCGTGATGGTGCGCGAGGGGCTGGCGATTGGCGCAGGCGACGGCAACATCGCGGCGCTGGTGTCGGCGGCGGGGTTCTCGGCCTTCACGCTGGCGGTGCGCCATGCGCGGGCGCTGGACCTTGCCTCGGGCGTGTTTCTGGGCGGGCTGGCCTCGATGGCCGTTGCGGCAATTGTGCTGTGGGGCCAAGGGGATAGCGTGCTAGTTCCGGCGCGGGATGCGCTGATCGCGATGGCGATGGGGGCGCTGGTTCTGGGGTTCGGGATGGCCTGCTACACCGCCGGAAGCCGGGCGGTTCCGGCTGGCGAGCTGGCGTTGCTGGGGCTGATCGAGGTGCTGCTGGCACCGCTCTGGGTCTGGGCCCTGCTGGGGGAAACAGCGAGTGCGGGCACCTTTGCGGGCGGCGCGCTGCTGCTGGCGGCGATCACCGGCAATGCGCTGTGGCTGTCGCGGCGGCGGGGTGTGGGAGCCGTCCAGGCCTGATCCGGGCTATGCAGAACCCATACAGAATCCATGCGGATATCGTATGTAAAGTGAAGGACTCGGGAATTGCGCCCTCACCACGGCACCGTCGCGCCTGAGTAGTCGAAGAACCCGCCCGATTGGGCCGGGGTCAGCCCGTCCAGCACCGCCAGCAGATCGGCGGCGGCGCGGGCGGGGCTGTGCTTGTCATGGCCGTAGCCCTCGGTGAAGGGCGTGGCCACCGTGCCGGGGTGCAGGGCGGCGACGATGGCCTGCGGGTGGCTGCGCGCGATCTCTATCGCCGCGCCGTGCAGCAGCTGGTTCAGCGCGGCCTTGGAGGCGCGGTAGGAATGCCAGCCGCCGAGGGAATTGTCGCCGATGGAGCCGACCCGGGCCGAGAGCGCGGCAAAGACGCAGCGGCGGTCGCGTGGCATCAGGCGGAGGGCGTGTTTCAGCACCAGCGCCGGGCCGAGGGCGTTGATGGCCACTTGCGAGAGCAGTTCCCCGGCGGTCAGGCTGCGCAGGGCCTTTTCCGGCGTGCCGAGGGCGCCGGTGGCGGTGAAGATCAGGTCGAAGGTGCCACTGAGGGCGCCGAGGTGTTCGGCGACCGAGGCCTCGTCGGTGATCTCGAGTCCGTGGGTGGTGCGGGAGAGGGCGACGACCTCGCCGCGGGTGGCGAGGGATTTGGCGAGGGCGGCGCCGATACCGCCCGAGGCGCCGATGACCAGTGACCGCATGTGCTGTGCTCCCCGTTTGCAGGTTTTACGCGGGGGGGTGGGGCGTGGATCATTGCCGGAAGGGTCAGGTCGGGCGGGATCAGGCGAGGCACTGCCTCGCCCCGCCCGCTGCGGGACATATGCGCCCGGAGCCGCTGGCATCCCGAGACCGATTGAGGACAGCGCCCGACCTGGTGGGCGAGAAGCGCCCGCCAGAGGCGGGGCGGGCGCTGGCCGGGTCCTTTGGGGGCCCGTCCGGTGCAAGAGGCGAGGTCTGCGAGTGGCGAAGGCGCTGGCCTTCGCCAAGGCCAGCGGAGTGGGGGTGCCTGACCTGCGGCCCCGCCACGGAAAAGCCAGCCACGCAGAACCCCCCTTTTCCTTTCCCGAAATCCCCCTATAGTCCATCGCATGGCACGGGACATGCACATCACCTCGACCCCTTGCGCGATCCGCGCCCTGCTTCCCCGCGCCCTGCTGCTTCTTAGCCGCCTCTGAGCGTGCCTTTCGGCGCGACCGCTCGGAGGTGACAAGCGCCGGACCCAGAGACAGAAGCAGACTGATCCGAGAGAGATTTCCCATGACCGAGACCACCAATCCCCCCGCGCCGGGCGCTGTCGCCGCCGCTGACCGCGTCCTGATCTTCGACACCACCCTGCGCGATGGCGAGCAATCCCCCGGCGCCACCATGAGCCATGCCGAGAAGCTGGAGATCGCCACCCTGCTGGACGAGATGGGGGTGGATATTATCGAGGCCGGCTTCCCCATCGCCTCGGAAGGCGACTTCGCTGCCGTGTCCGAGATTGCCAAGGCCGCGAAAAACTCCGTCATCTGCGGTCTGGCCCGCGCCAATGACAAGGATATCGACCGCTGCTGGGAGGCGATCCGCCACGCCCGCCAGCCGCGCATCCATACCTTCATCGGCACCTCGCCGCTGCACCGCGACATCACCAAGCTGAGCCAGGACGACATGGTGACGCGGATCCATGAGACGGTGACCCGCGCCCGCAACCTGTGCGACAACGTGCAATGGTCGCCGATGGATGCGACGCGGACCGAGCATGACTATTTGTGCCGGGTGGTGGAGGCCGCGATCAAGGCCGGGGCCAGCACCATCAACATCCCCGACACGGTGGGTTACACCGCGCCCCGCGAAAGCGCCGCGCTGATCCGCATGTTGCTGGAACGGGTGCCGGGCGCCGATGGCGTGATCTTCGCCACCCATTGCCACAACGATCTGGGCATGGCGACGGCGAACAGTCTGGCGGCGGTGGAGGCCGGGGCGCGGCAGATCGAATGCACGATCAACGGCCTCGGGGAGCGCGCCGGCAATACCGCGCTGGAAGAGGTGGTGATGGCGCTGAAGGTGCGGCAGGACATCATGCCCTACAGCACCGGCATCGACACCACCAAGATCATGAACCTGTCGCGCCGCGTCAGCCAGGTGTCGGGCTTTGCGGTGCAGTTCAACAAGGCCATCGTCGGCAAGAATGCCTTCCTGCATGAAAGCGGCATCCATCAGGATGGGGTGCTGAAGAATGTCGAGACCTTCGAGATCATGCGCCCGGCCGATATCGGCATCACCGAGACCAATATCGCCATGGGCAAGCATTCGGGGCGCGCTGCCCTGCGCTCCAAGCTGTCGGATCTGGGGCATGAGCTGGCCGACAACCAGCTGAACGACGTGTTCGTGCGCTTCAAGGCGCTGGCCGACCGCAAGAAGGAGATCTACGACGAGGATCTGATCGCGCTGATGGCCGACAGTGCCGCCAATACCGACAGCGACTACCTGCAGGTGAAGTTCCTGCGCGTGGTCTGCGGCACCGAGGGCCCGCAAACGGCAGAGTTGCGGATGCTGGTCGGGGAGGAGGAGCTGTCCGCCGCCACCACCGGCGACGGGCCGGTCGATGCGGCGTTCAAGGCGGTGCGGACCCTCTTCCCGCATGAGGCGCGGTTGCAGCTGTACCAGGTCCATGCGGTGACCGAGGGCACCGACGCGCAGGCCACGGTCAGCGTGCGGATGGAGGAGAACGGCCGCATCGTCACCGGCTCGGCGGCCGATACCGACACGATTCTGGCCAGCGTCAAGGCCTATGTCGGCGCGCTGAACCGGCTGCGGGTGCGGCGCGAGAAGTCGGCGCCCGATGCCGATGTGAAGGCCGTCAGCTACCGTTCGGCGGGCTAAGGGCCCATCACAAGCGCGAATTGCCGCCGATGGGCGCGGCGGGGGGCCTTTCGCCCTGCGCCGCGCCTGCCTATAAGGGGCCTTGGTCCGCGCGCGGAACGCGAGTCGCGGGCCGGCGGGGCTGGCAGCAGGAAATACATATGGGATGGTTTGGGGGCTTGTTCTCGTCGGACATGGCAATTGACCTTGGGACCGCGAATACGCTGGTCTATGTCAAGGGACGGGGGATCATCCTGAATGAACCCTCGGTCGTGGCCTATCACGTCAAGGACGGCAAGAAGCAGGTTCTTGCGGTTGGCGAGGATGCCAAGCTGATGCTGGGCCGCACGCCGGGCAGCATCGAGGCGATCCGCCCGATGCGCGACGGGGTCATCGCAGACTTCGACGTGGCCGAGGAGATGATCAAGCATTTCATCCGCAAGGTCCACAAACGCACCACCTTTACCAAGCCCAAGGTCATCGTCTGCGTGCCGCATGGCGCGACGCCGGTGGAAAAGCGGGCGATCCGCCAGTCGGTGCTGTCGGCAGGCGCGCGCCGCGCCGGGCTGATTGCCGAACCGATTGCGGCCGCCATTGGCGCCGGGATGCCGATCACCGACCCGACCGGCAGCATGGTCGTCGATATCGGCGGCGGCACGACGGAAGTCGCGGTGCTGTCGCTGGGTGACATCGTCTATGCCCGCTCGGTCCGCGTTGGCGGCGACCGCATGGACGAGGCGATCATCAGCTATCTGCGCCGCAACCAGAACCTGCTGGTCGGCGAGGCCACGGCCGAGCGGATCAAGACCTCGATCGGCACGGCGCGGATGCCCGATGACGGGCGCGGCGCCAGCATGCTGATCCGCGGGCGCGACCTGCTGAACGGCGTGCCGAAAGAGATCGAGATCAACCAGGCGCAGATCGCCGAGGCGCTGGCCGAGCCGGTGCAGCAGATCTGCGAAGCGGTGATGATCGCGCTGGAGGCCACTCCGCCCGACCTCGCCGCCGATATCGTCGACCGCGGCGTGATGCTGACAGGCGGCGGCGCGCTGCTGGGAGACCTCGACCTTGCGCTGCGCGAGCAGACGGGGCTGTCGATCTCGATTGCCGAACAGTCACTCAATTGTGTGGCGCTCGGCACCGGCAAGGCGCTGGAATACGAGAAGCAGCTTCGGCATGTGATAGACTACGACAGCTGAGGCAGGCCCCCGCACAGGGCCGCGCCGGCACCTGACAAGACCGATCTGGGGACCATCCGTGGCACGAGACCGCAATGCCGACATCGACTTTGCCGGGCCGGTGCGCCGCATCCTGATCGTGGTGCTGGCACTGGCCCTGTCGGCGACCTTCCTTTTGTGGCGGATCGACAGCCCGCGGGTGGAACGCTTCCG
Source organism: Frigidibacter albus (assembly GCF_009908165.1). GTDB lineage: Bacteria > Pseudomonadota > Alphaproteobacteria > Rhodobacterales > Rhodobacteraceae > Frigidibacter > Frigidibacter albus. The sequence goes on along the minus strand of NZ_JAAAUC010000003.1, from coordinate 236,318 downwards.
CGCCGCGCTGGTGGACAAGGTGGTGCCCAACATGGATTGGGCGCTGCTGCCCGTCACCAAGGCGGTGGGCATGGTCGAGGGCTTCCGCTCCTATGCCCGGATCCATGAGCAGAACACCGAGCTGAAGCGCGAGCTGCAGCAGATGAAGGCCTGGAAAGAGGCCGCGGTGCAGTTGGAACAGCAAAACGCCAAGCTGCTGGCGCAGAATCAGGTGCGGCTGGATCCGCAGCTGACCTCCGTGTCAGGCGTGGTGCTGGCGGATTCGGGATCGCCCTTCCGCCAGTCGGTGCTGCTGAATGTCGGCAGCCGCGATGGCATCGTCGATGGCTGGGCCACGATGGACGGGCTGGGGCTGGTCGGGCGCATCTCGGGCGTGGGCAATACCACCAGCCGGGTGATCCTGCTGACCGACAGCACCAGCCGGATTCCGGTGACGGTGCAGCCCTCGGGGCAAAAGGCGCTGCTGGCGGGCGACAATTCCGCCGCGCCGCCGCTGGAGTTTCTGGAAAGCCCCGAACAGGTGCGCCCGGGTGACCGCGTGGTCAGTTCCGGCGATGGCGGGGTGTTCCCGGCCGGACTGCTGGTCGGCCAGGTGGCGCAGGGCGCCGACCGCCGGCTGCGGGTGCGGATGTCCGCCGATTATGAACGGCTCGATTTCCTGCGGGTGCTGCGCAGCCACCCGGCCGAACGGATCACCGATGCCGGCGTGCTGATCCCGCCCGAAGTGGCCCCTGCCCTGCCGGTGGAGCCCGGGGCCGAGACTGCGCCCGAGCCTGTGGCCGACACGCCCGCCGCGGCGGAAGCGGAGACCGGCGGATGATCGACCCGGTCACCACCCGCCGCTGGAGCTATCGGGCGCTGTTCGTGGCGCTGGCCGCCGCGCTGCTGTTCGTGCGGCTGCTGCCGCTGTCCACCCTGCCCGCGCATATTCCGGGGCCGGACCTGATGCTGTGCATCACCTGCGCCTGGGTGCTGCGGCGGCCCGATTTCGTGCCCGCCCTCGCCATTGTTGCGGTGTTCCTGATCGAGGACATGCTGGCGATGCGCCCGCCGGGCCTCTGGGCCCTGGTCGTGCTGCTGGGGTCGGAGTTCCTGCGCGACCGGGCCGGCGCGATGCGGGGGCTGCCCTTCCTTGCGGAATGGGCGACAGTCACCGCGGTGATGGCGATCATGCTGCTGGCCAACCGGCTGGTTCTGGCGCTGGTGGTGGTGCCGCAGACCGGGCTGGGGCTGACCTTGCTGCAATTCGTGATCACGGTGCTGGCCTATCCGCTGGTGGTGGCCGTGTCGCATCTGGCGCTGGGGCTGCGCGCGCCCAGCGAGATTGACGGAATGGGGAGCCGGGCATGAGACGCTCACCGAAGGACACGGCGGAAAGCGCCCGCAAGATCACCCGCCGGGCGCTGCTTCTGGGCACGGCGCAGACGGCGGTGATTGCCGTCCTCGGCCTGCGCATGCATGAGATGCAGGTCGATCAGGCCGACAACTTCCGGCTGCTGGCCGAGGAGAACCGCATCAACATCCGGCTGATCCCCCCGGCGCGCGGGCTGATCCATGACCGCAACGGCGCGCTGATCGCCGGGAACGAGCAGAACTACCGCGTGGTCATCACCCGCGAGGATGCCGGGGATGTGGAAGAGGTGCTGCACCGGCTGGCGCGGCTGATCCCGCTGACGCCCGAAGATATCGAACGGACCCTGGCAGAGGCCAGAAAGCACTCGGCCTTCGTGCCGATCACCGTCGCCGACCGGCTGGACTGGGAAGATTTCAGCCGCATTGCCGTGAACGCCCCCGCCCTGCCCGGCGTGACGCCCGAAGTGGGCCTGTCGCGCTTCTACCCGATGAAGGGCGATTTTACCCATGTGGTGGGCTATGTCGGCCCGGCCAGCGATTATGACCTGGCACGGATGGAAAACCCCGATCCGCTGCTGCTGATCCCGCGGTTCCAGATCGGCAAGCTGGGGCTGGAGGCAAAGCTGGAAGACCGGCTGCGCGGCAGCGCCGGCACCAAGCGCATCGAGGTGAATGCGGTGGGCCGGGTGATGCGCGAGCTGGACCGACAGGAGGGCCAGCAGGGCGCCCGGGTGCAGCTGACCTGCGACATGGGCCTGCAGAACTACATGCAGGCGCGTCTGGGGGAGGAAAGCGCCGCCGCGGTGGCGATGGATGTGGAAACCGGGGATATCCTCGGCATCGTGTCGTCCCCCAGCTACGACCCCAACATGTTCGTGCGCGGGATCAGCGGGCCGGAATACCGCGCGCTGATGGAGCATGACCACCGGCCGATGGCGAACAAGGCGGTGCAGGGCACCTATCCGCCGGGATCGACCTTCAAGATGGTGGTGGCGCTGGCCGCGCTCGAGGCGGGCGTGATCAGTCCCGAAGAGACCGTCTATTGCCGCGGCCATACCGAGCTTGGCAACCGCCGCTTCCACTGCTGGAAGCGCGGCGGGCATGGCAGCATGGGACTGATCGAAAGCCTGCAGCATTCGTGCGACGTGTATTACTACGAGATCGCGCAGCGGGTGGGCATCGAGAAGATCAGCGAAATGGGCCGCCGGCTGGGAATGGGCATCGCCCATGACCTGCCGATGTCGGCGGTGGCTGAAGGCCTGATGCCGACCAAGGACTGGAAGGTCACGAATCGCGGCGTCGACTGGCAGGTGGGTGACACCTTCAACTCCGGCATCGGGCAGGGCTTCGTGCTGGCCTCGCCGCTGCAGCTTGCGGTGATGACGGCGCGGGTGGCAACCGGGCGGGCCATCGTGCCGCGGCTGGTGCGCTCCATCGACGGGGTCGAGGAGCCGATCCTGGGCGGCGAGTCGCTGGGGCTGGACGAAAACCAGCTGCGTCTGGTGCGGCGCGGGATGCATGCGGTGGTCAACGCCCGCGGCGGCACCGCTTACGGCGCGCGTGTGGTGGATGACGCGATGGTCATGGCCGGCAAGTCGGGCACCAGCCAGGTGCGCAACATCACCGCCGCCGAACGCGCGGCGGGGGTCGTGTCGAACGACCAGCTGCCCTGGAACCGGCGCGACCATGCGCTGTTCGTCAGCTATGGCCCCTATGAGGCACCGCGGGTCGCGGTGTCTGTGGTGGTGGAGCATGGCTCGGGCGGATCGGGCGTCGCCGGGCCGATTGCCCGCGATGTGCTGCTGCAGGCGCTGTCGGGCGGGCTGCCGCCGCTGACCGCCTACCCCGAGAACCAGCGCGACAAGATCGAGGAGCAGCGCAGCCTGATGCCGCTGATCGCGCCCGATGCCGGCCCCGTCACATCGACACGGGCCTGAGGGGACGGCGGGCGGATGAGCTATCTGGAATACAACGTCAAGACCGTGCCGACCGGCATCCGCAAGGTGCTGTATGTGAACTGGCCGCTGGTGCTGCTGCTGACCGCCGTCGCCTCGGCCGGGTTCGTGATGCTGTATTCGGTGGCGGGCGGCAATCTGGACCGTTGGGCCGAACCGCAGATGAAGCGGTTTGGCGTGGGCCTTGCGCTGATGTTCATCGTCGGCTTCGTGCCGATCTGGTTCTGGCGCAACATGGCGGCGCTGGCCTATCTGATCTCGCTGGTGCTGCTGCTGGTGGTGGAGTTCTTCGGCCATGTCGGCATGGGCGCGCAGCGCTGGATCAACCTTGGCTTCATGATGCTGCAGCCGTCGGAGCTGATGAAGATCTCTATCGTGATGCTGCTGGCGGCCTATTACGACTGGCTCGACGTCAAGAAGGTGTCGCGCCCGCTGTGGGTGCTGATGCCCGCGGTGCTGATCCTGCTGCCCGTGGGGCTGGTGCTGACCCAGCCCGACCTTGGCACCGCGATCCAGGTGAGCCTCGGCGGCGCCATCGTGATGTTCGCGGCGGGGGTCAGCTGGATCTATTTCGGGGTGGTGATCGCGGCAGGCGTGGGGCTGGTGGCGGTGGTGCTGTCGTCCCGCGGGACACCCTGGCAGCTGCTGCACGACTATCAGTTCCGGCGGATCGACACCTTCCTCGACCCCTCGGCCGATCCGCTGGGGGCGGGTTATCACATCAGCCAGGCCAAGATTGCGCTCGGGTCCGGCGGCTGGGGCGGCAAGGGCTTCATGCAGGGCACCCAGTCGCGGCTGAACTTCCTGCCCGAAAAGCACACCGACTTCATCTTCACCACGCTGGCCGAGGAGTTCGGCTTCGTGGGGGCCTTCTCCTTGCTGCTGCTCTATGTGCTGATCGTCGGCTTCTGCCTGATCTCGGCGATCAACAACAAGGACCGTTTCGCCGCGCTGCTGACCATCGGCATTGCCGGCACCTTCTTCCTGTTCTTCTCGGTGAACATGCTGATGGTGATGGGGCTGGCGCCGGTGGTGGGGGTGCCGCTGCCGCTTGTGTCCTATGGCGGGTCGGCGATGATGGTGCTGCTGGTGGCCTTCGGGCTGGTGCAGAGCGCGCATATCCACAGACCGAGGTAGCCGATGATCCACGTGTATTTCGCCGCGGGCGCACAGATGTGGCCCCGCTATCAGGCGCCGCTGGCGCAGGCACTGGCGGCCGCCGGGGTGGAGGCTGTGGTGTCCGAGGTGGCACCTGCCGATCCGACTGCGGTGGATTACCTGATCGTGGCCAATGGCGGCATGGTCAGCGATTTCGCGCCCTTCACTGGCGCGCGGGCAGTGCTGAACCTCTGGGCCGGGGTGGAGAAGCTGGTGGGGAATGCGACCCTGACCCAGCCGCTGTGCCGGATGGTCGACCCGGCGATGACCGAGAGCATGGTGGAATATGTCACCGGCCATGTGCTGCGGCATCATCTGGGGATCGACCGGCATATCCTGAATGATCGCGCCGAGTGGCTGCCCGAGGGGCCCGGCCCGGCGCGGTCGCGCTCGGTAACGGTGCTGGGGCTGGGGGAGCTTGGCAGCGCCTGCGCCACGATGCTGGCGGCGCTGAACTTCCGGGTGACGGGGTGGAGCCGCACCCCCAAGTCGCTGCCCGGCATCCGCTGCCTGTCGGGCGAGGCGGGGCTGAGCCAGGCGCTGGCCGAGGCCGAGATCCTGGTGCTGCTGATGCCCTATACCGCCGAGACCGAGAACCTGCTGAACGCCGGGCGCATCGCCCTGATGCCCGCCGGCGCCGTGGTCATCAACCCCGGCCGCGGGCAGTTGATCGACGACGGCGCGCTGCTGGCGGCGCTGGACAGCGGCCATCTGGCGAACGCCACGCTGGACGTGTTCCGGGTGGAACCGCTGCCGGCGGAGCACCCGTTCTGGGCGCATCCGAAGGTGACGGTGACGCCGCATATCGCCGCCGAGACCTATCCCGAAACCGCCGCCGTGGTGGTGGCCGAAAACATCCGCCGCGCCGAGGCGGGGGAGCCGCTGATGTATTTGGTGGATCGCGGCCGGGGGTATTGAGGGAACCGCCTTGACATGAAGGAGCGGGGGGCCTTCTGCCCCCCGCGCCCCCCGAGGATATTTGGAAAAGGCAAAGGGGACGGCGCGGCGAGTACGGTGGCTGCGCCGCCTTGGTCAGCGGGCAGCGGAGTTTGGGGCGATCAGCGCAGGATCGGCGGCTTGGCGGGGTCCATCCCCGGCGCGGCGGGGGACAGCACCTGCTCGGTCTCCTCCGCCGGTTGCGGCAGGTCGAAGCGCAGCGCCACGGCGGCCATCTGGCGGGCGGCGGGGCTGGCGGGGTCGAGGAAGGTCACGTCGATCTCGCCCGCCTCCACGCCCGAGAAGGTCAGCGCCTCGGCCACCGCATGGGCCAGCGCCGGATGCGCCTCGGGCCGGGCCCCGAGGAAGGCCAGCATGTGCCCGCGCCGCCCGCCCGCGTAGCTGACCCCCGCCAGCAGCGCCTGCACCGCCAGCCCCGCGGCAAGCGCCAGCTTGGCGTCCAGCGCCGTCAGCAGCGCCTGCGGCAGCTGCGCCGGCGGGTGGAACCGCTCCGGCACCGCCTCCACAGCCTGCGGGCCGGCATCGAGCGTCTGCACCAGCCAGACCAGCGCCTCGGCCGGCAGCAGCATCTCGGACGGGGCGACGCCGAGGTTCAGGCCGAGGCCGATCCCCTGCCCCGCCAGCATCCGCACCACCACCCGGCCCGGCAGCGCGGCATAGGGAGCCGGGGCCTCGGTGAAGGCCGAGAGACGTTCCTCGAGGTCGAAGGCCAGCACGAACTGCCCGTCTTCCAGCGCAAACACCTGCGGGGTGATCTGGTCGCCGGCAGGATCCTCCTCCAGCAGCACGAACAGCTCGGCATCCGCGATACGCTCATAAAAGCGCAGGCGCGCGGCGTCATCCTCGGGCGCGGCACTCATCGCGGCATGGGCGAGGTCGAGAATGGTGGTGTCGGTCATGCCAAAGCCTCCTGAACCCGGGCGCGGAGGGCGGGAAGCACCTCGGCCGCGAACCAGGGATTGCGTTTCAGCCATCCCGTATTCCGCCAGGACGGATGCGGCAAGGGAAACACGGCGGGCGCATGGTCGCGCCAGCGGGCGACGGTGGCCCCCACCCCGCCGCGCGTCGCCGCCGCGCCCAGATGCCAGCGCTGCGCAGGACCCCCCACCAGCAGCATCAGCGGCACCGGGCCAAGCGCCGCCATCACTTCGGCCCGCCAGGTGGCGGCGCAGCGCGGCGGCGGCGGCAGGTCGGAGCCCGCGGCATCATAGCCCGGAAAGCAGAAGGCCATCGGCACGATCGCCACGCGGGCGCGGTCGTAGAACGTGGCGGGGTCAATCCCCAGCCAGTCGCGCAGCCGATCCCCCGAAGGGTCGGCAAAGGGCCGCCCGGCCAGATGCACCCGAATTCCCGGCGCCTGCCCGACGATCATCACGCCGGGCGTGGCGCCAGTGTCGAACCACGCCACCGGGCGCGGGGCATGGGCGGTGGCGGTGCGGGCGAACTCGGCGGCGCAGAGGCGGCAGGCGCCGATGCGATCCGGAAGCGAGAGGGGGCGGTCGGTCATCCGCCAGATCTAGGCACTGCGCAGCGGATAAACAGGGCCCCGGCGCGATCCAGCGGCTTGCCGGTGGCGGGCCGCCGCTCCCACGGTGCCCGGGCCTCGGATCCTGCTGCAGCTTGGGCCGAGAGCCCACTCGATCAAGATGACAAGGCGTGGGCTCTCTACAGAGGGGTCATGGCGCATCCGGCCAGCGCCAGCCAGGTCGGGAACTGGCCTCAGTCGGACTCTCGCTGCAGGCAGCTCTTGGGGATGCGTCCCGCATGGGCGGGGCGAGGGAGTGCCTCGGCTTTTTTCTGCCCGAATGGAGTGGTTCGGAGTCCGGTCAGGGTCCGAGGTCCCCTCACACCCTGACCGGATCCGCCTTCGCCACCGCATCAATCGCCATCAGCACCCGCAGCAGCGCCGGCATCTGGTCCAGCGGCACCATGTTCGGCCCGTCGGAGGGTGCGGTGTCGGGCGCCTCATGCGTCTCGATGAACACGCCGGCGATGCCGAGGCTGACGGCGGCGCGGGCCATCGCCGGGGCGAATTCGCGCTGGCCGCCGGTCGAGCCGCCCTGGCCGCCGGGCTGCTGCACCGAATGGGTCGCGTCCATGATCACCGGGTAGCCGGTCCTGGCCATGATCGGCAGGCTGCGCATGTCGGCCACCAGCGCGTTGTAGCCGAAGCTGACGCCGCGCTCGGTCAGCAGGATCTTCTGGTTCCCGGTCGAGGCGACCTTTTCCGCGACATTGGCCATGTCCCACGGGGCAAGGAACTGGCCCTTCTTGATGTTGATGACGCAGCCGGTCTGCCCGGCAGCCAGCAGGAGGTCGGTCTGGCGGCAGAGGAAGGCCGGGATCTGGATCACGTCGACCACCGCCGCCGCCTCGCGCGCCTGATCCGCGTCATGGATGTCGGTCAGCACCGGGCAGCCGAAGGCGGCGCGCACGCCTTGCAGGATCTTCAGCCCCTCGGCGATGCCAAGGCCGCGCTTGCCCGACAGCGAGGTGCGGTTGGCCTTGTCATAGCTGCCCTTGAAGATGAACTGGGCGCCGACGGCCGCGCAGGCCTCGGCCATCGCCCCGGCGATCATCTGGGCGTGGTCCGCGCTTTCCAGCTGGCAGGGGCCGGCGATCACGGTCAGCGGGCGGTCGTTGCCGGTGGTCAGCCCGCCGATCATCACGTCTTTCATGGTCTTCTCCTTGGGCCTGGTCTAGGCCGAAACCTGCTCTCGCAAGATCGAGGCCGTCAGCGACAACATAAGATAGAGTCCGCCGAAGATCAGCATCGCCACCAGCGTGTTTTCAAAGGCGCGCGGATAGGTCGGCTCGTCGGGCGGCAGCGGCTTGACGCCGGTGGACAGGTAGCGCGTCTGCTTGTTCGCCTCGATCCGCGCCACCTCCATCTGCTGGGCGGCCTGGCTGAGCATCAGCTGGCGCGTCTGCAGGTCGGCCTCGGCAATCCGCATCTGGCCCGAGATCATGGCGAGCGAGGTGGCCCCCCCGGTGCTTTGCGTCAGCTGCGAGCGCAGGCTGCCGATCATGTTCTGCAGGCGGGCGATATCGCCCTCGGCCCCCGCGACGCGGGCGGCGTTGGGCTGGCTGTTGTCGTTGAGCTGCTGCAGCTCCAGCCGCTTTTGCGCCAGCTGCACCTCGAAGGTGCCGATCTGCTGCATCACCACCTGGTTTTCGCTGATCGGGTCCAGCACGCCCAGCTGTTCTTGCATCTCCAGCACCCGGGCCTGCGCGGCCAGCACCTTGGCCTCGGCATCGGCATAGCTTTCACGGGCGCCCTGCATCTGGTCTTCGCGCAGACGCTGGGTGAGGTGGTCGACCTGTTCCTCGGCATAGCCGATCAGCGCCTCGGCGAAGGCAGTCGAGACAGCGGGATCGGTGGCGATCACCTCCATCTTGATGATGCCCTCGGTCGGGTCATAGCCGATCTTCACGTTGCGCTTGTAGGTGCGATAGGTCGCCTCCTCGGTCGCATCGGGGGCAAGCCTTTGCAGCGGGTCGATGCCCGGCTGGCTCCAGTGGTCGCGGAAGCCAAGGTCGGCGTCCAGCCGCTGCATCGCCTCGCGCGATTGCATGTAGCCCTGCACGGTGATCGAATCCTGGCTGGTGGCGAATTGCGTGCCCGAGAACATCGAGCCGATGCTGGTGGCGCTTTCGGCCTGCTGGATGACGAATTCCGAGCGGGTGGAATAAAGCGGCGTGGCGATCATGTAGTAATACCACCCGGCGATCAGCGTCGGCAGCAGCACGAAAAACGCCAGCCGGGTCATCAGCAGCGCCAGCTTGCGGCGGCGGCGCTTGGCGATGCCGCGCTGGACCTTGAGGATCTCGGCGGCGCGGCGCTCGGGCGTCAGCGGTTGATTGGAGGGCAGCTGCGGAGTCTGGCGCGTGGTCTGCGGCAGCTGGATCTTGCTTTCCTGCGCCTCGGACACCACGAGGTCGAGCATGTTGGAGCGCTGGAAAGGGTCGATGCCGCGGCGGCGCAGGACGCGCACCGCCTCGAAATCCGAGGTGACCTCGATCCCGTGGCGCTGCGCGACGCGGCGGGCCATGCGCAGCTGGCGCCCGGTCAGCCCTTCAGCGCGGATGGCGGCGATCTCTTCCTCGGGGGTGCGCTCGGAGGGGCCAAGCACGCTGTCTTGCGCCGCAGTGGGATAGCGGTCGGGGCCGAAGCCGTCATCATCCGCGGTGCCCGGCACCATCAGCATCGGCGCCTCGTCCGGGTGCTGGCGCGGCATCGGGGCCAGCACCGGCGTGCTGCGCGGCGGGCGCTGCGCCTCGGGCGGCATCTCGGTGGCGGGCATCGGCGCCGGTTCCGCCGCGGCGGGCGGGGCGGGGGACGGCGTAGCCCGGCGGATGCGGAATTTCTTAGCCTTGGTGGGAGTAATCATAAAGCTGTTTGGCCTCTTCCAAGGTGTCGAACATATGCAACTGGCCGCCCTGCAGCACGGCTGCGGAGCGGCAGAACTTTTCCAGCGTCTGCGCCTGGTGTGACACCACGATCACCGTGGCGCTTTGCAGGCGGTCGCGCAGGATGGTGCCGGCCTTGCGGTTGAACTCGGCATCGGTGGTCGCCGGCATCCCTTCATCGATCAGATAGATGTCAAACTCCAGCGCCAGCAACAGCGAAAAGCTGAAGCGGGCGCGCATCCCGGAACTGAAGGTGCCGACCGGCATGTCGAAATACTCGTCGATCCCGCAAAGCCAGCGGCTGAACGCCTCGACATAATCGGGGTCGAGCCCGTAGATCCGGGCGATATAGCGGCAGTTCTCGGTGGCGGTATGCTTGTTGACGACGCCGCCCATGAACCCCAGCGGGAAGGACACCCGGCTGGTGCGGGTGATCTTGCCCTCGTCGGGCTTCTCCAGCCCGGCCATCATGTTGATGATCGTGGTCTTGCCGGTGCCGTTCGGCGCGAGGATTCCCAGCGAGTTGCCCAGTTCCACGCGGAACGTGGCGCGGTCAAGGATCACCTTGCGCTGCTTGCCGGTCCAGAAGGACTTGCTCACGTTCTCGAATTCCAGCATCCGCCTTGTGCCCCGTCCTGCTCTCGCAGTTCCGTTCTGCCGCCCGCTGGCTTGCGGGCTGTGGTTGAGGGGGCAGCATAGCCCCCCATTCTGCCCGCATTATGGCGGAGCGGCCGCAAAAAATCCAATGGCTTGCGCGCCGCAGGGTGCAGCGCGGCGCGCAAGGCCCGGGTCAGTAATCGACCTTCTGCACGCGCAGCAGCTTGCCGGCCAGCAGGGCGATGCCCGCGGCGGCAAAGCTGAACAGCGCGCCCATCTTGGCCGCGTCCTGCACCGGCCCGGCCTCGAAGGCGACCGAGGCCACGAACAGCGCCACGGTGAAGCCGATGGCGGCGACGCAGCCCAGAACGAACACGTCGCGCATCGTCATGCCTTCGGGCAGGCCAAAGCCCAGCAGACGCGCGCCGACCCAGCCCATGAGCAAAATCCCCAGCGGCTTGCCGATCAGCAGGCCCGCCATCACCAACCAGGTCGGTTCGGAAATGGCGCTGAACTCCACCCCCGCATTCAGCAGGCCGAAGAACAGCAAGATGATCTCCACCGGGTATTTCAGGTGGTGTTCCATGGTGTTGAGCAGGTCATGCAGATGCTCCTCCGCCTCGGCGAAGATCCCGAAGCCGCGGTCGGCATGGGGGATGGTCGGCACGATCGGCAGCAGGCCAAGCGCGGGGTGGATGCCGGCCTGCTGGAACCCGTACCAGCTGAGGCAGCCGGCGATGAGGTAGGGCCAGAAGGACAGCACCTTGCGCGCGAAGGTCGAGTTCGGGCGCAGCTGGTTGCCCCTGTCCAGGTAGCGCGGCAGCCAGTTGGCCAGCACGAAGACGGTGGCGGCCGCGCCGAAGGACAGCAGCAGCCATTCCGGCGCCAGCTCGCCCGAGGGGTAGAAGATCGCCAGGATCAGCAGCCCGCCCGCATCATCGGCAATCGCCAGCAGCAGAAGGAAGCGGATCGCCGGGTGCCCGGCGCCAAAGACCATGCGGCCCACGAGGTAGGAAAAGGCGATGTCGGTGGCGGTGGGGATCGCCCATCCTTGGCTGACCGTGGCATAGACCCCCAGCACCGCCGCGAGGCCGAGGTAGACCGCGACCGGCCCCACCATCCCGCCCACGGTGGCGATCAGCGGCGTGACCGCCTTGGACCCCCGCAAGGAGCCTTCCTCCAGTACGATGGCTTCCCAGACTTCCTTGGCCGCCATCGCGAAGAACAGCGCCATCAGCACGTCATTGACCAGATAATGCAGGGTCAGCGTGCGGTGGATCTCGCCGTTCACCTCATGCGCGTGGCCGATGATGAAGTTGTCGATCAGCACGAATTCCACGACATCGTGGTAGCTGTTGGGCGAGGTATTGGCCCAGAGCAGGGCCACCAGCGCGCCCCCGAGCAGCAGCAGCGAATAGGTGGTGACAAAATTCCAGACGCGATACATCTCTGCCCCTTGTCCCTGTTTCGCATTGGCATAAGCGATAGATTCCAGCGGAGCAACGACCGCGTACAGGGCCTTGTGAATTGGCCGCAGGCCCCTTGTAGGGGGTGTGGCGGGCCAGAGGCGTCTTGCAGAATTTCAGCTGCCGGCGGAGGGCTGTGCCCGCCTTGCGCGGGGCCATCAGGCTTTGCCAGCAGGAGGGTCGCTGCCCCGGCCCCTGCCCTACGGCTCATGCCGCCGGGCGAGCGGCCAAGTGGTCAGAGCCTGCGCCCCGTTTCCGGCTTTTTTCCTATGCATATGGAATACATATCGCTTCCGCATGGGTTCCACATAGGGGTTTCAACGGACTCAAAGGCTTGCGGCGCGGTCAGGCCACCTGCCCCGCCGCCCAGCCCGAGGACCAGGCCCACTGGAAGTTGTACCCGCCCAGCCAGCCGGTCACGTCCACCACCTCGCCGACGAAATAGAGCCCCGGCACCGGCTTCGCCTCCATCGTCCGGGCGTCCAGCGCGTCGGTTTCCACCCCGCCCAAGGTCACCTCGGCCGTGCGGTAACCCTCGGTTCCCACCGGCCGCAACACCCACGCATGGATGCCCGCCGCCAGCCGTTCCAGAACCGGATTTCCCTGATCTGCCAAGCGGTTGCCTCCGTCCAGCCCCGCCTCAGCCAGCGCCAGCGCCGCCACCTTCTCGGGCAGCAACCGCGCCAGCGCGCTTTGCAGCGCCACCCGTCCCGCAGCCCCCCGCGCCGCCTTCAGCGCCGCCGCCACATCCTGCCCCCGCGCCAGATCGACCGTGATCGGCAGCCCCTCGCGCCAGTAGCTGGACACCTGCAGCACCGCCGGCCCCGACAACCCGCGATGCGTGAACAGCAGCGCCTCATCAAACCCGGTCTTGCCGGACATCACCCGCGCGCTCACCGACACCCCCGCCAGCGGCCGCAGCCGCTCCAGCTCCTGCTCCGCAAACGTCAAGGGAACAAGGCCCGGACGTGTTTCCAGCACCGGCAAACCGAACTGTTCCGCGACCTTGTACCCCAGCCCGGACGCCCCGATTTTCGGGATCGACTTGCCCCCCGTCGCCACGATCAGGCTGTCCCCGGCAAAGCTCCCGCGCGAGGACTCCACGGTGAACCGCCCGCCCTCCCGCCGCACCGCGCCGATTTCTGCCCCGGTCACCAGCTGCGCCCCGGCCCGGGCTGCGCCGGTCAGCAGCATGTCCACGATCTGCGTGGCCTTGCCGTCGCAGAACAGCTGGCCGAGGGTTTTCTCATGCCAGGCGATCCCGGCGGCATCGATGCGCGCGATGAAATCCTGCGGGGTGAACCGCCGCAGGGCAGAAAGTGCAAACCTCGGATTTTTCGACAGGAATCGTTCGGGCGCCGTGGACAGGTTGGTGAAATTGCAGCGTCCGCCGCCGGAAATCCGGATCTTTTCGCCCGGCCGCACGGCATGATCAAGCACGATGACGCGCCGCCCGCGCCGCCCGGCCTCGGCTGCGGCAAAGAGGCCGGCCGCGCCGGCTCCGAGGATCAGGACGTCTGCAGTTTCCATCCCCTGCCCTTAGCCCCGGCGCGCCCGGCGTGCAATGTGACAGAAGAATGTGCCACCAGCCTCGCCCGCCGATTTTTAGGCTTGCGGCCCCCCGGCGGCTTGAGTAAACAGCGCGCCAGTTGGGGCGTCGCCAAGTGGTAAGGCATCGGTTTTTGGTACCGACATACCCAGGTTCGAATCCTGGCGCCCCAGCCAACTTCCTAGTGTCAATGGACGTGAAAAAGGCGGACCCTTCGGCCCGCCCCGTCAGTTCAGAAGATCAGCATCAGCAGGCCGACGACAACGGCCAGCCCGATCAGGAAGATGATACCGATGGTGCCACCGATGAATTTCAGCATGGTCGTCTCCTAGCTCCAGGTCTGTTGCATGGGACAAGCGCCCCTCTGCGAACCCAACCCCTGCCGGCGCCCGATGTTCCGGAAAATTGGGCCGGGCTGGCAGTCACGCCCGCTCCCGTTCCAGATAGTCGTCGACATAAAGTGCGCCGATCAGCGTCATGCCGACGGCCGCCAAGGGCGTCGCCATCGCGAGGCCGAGGATGCCGAACAGCACCCCCAGCAGCAGCTGCGCGGTGATGATCAGCGCGGGAGGCAGCGAGACTTTTTCCTGCTGGATCAGCGGGGTGAGGATGTAGCTCTCCAGCGCCTGCACCGCGACATAGACGCCGAGCACCATCAGCACGGTGCTTTGCCCCTCGGGGAAGGCCAGCAAGATCCCGGGCACCGCCGCCAGCACCGGGCCGATATTGGGGATGAAGGCCAGCAGCCCCGCAATCAGGCCAAGGATGAACGCCAGCGGGATTCCGATCAGCCACAGCCCCAGCCCGGTCAGCACGCCCACCGCCGTCATCGCCATCAGCTGCGCCGTCAGCCAGCTGCGCAGAGTATTGCCCGCCTTGTCCATCACCTCATCCGCCCGGGGCCGCAGCGAGGGCGCCAGCAGCGCCAGAACGCCGGACCGGTAAAGCCCGGGATCCAGTGCGCCATAGATGCCGATGAACAGCATGATGACGAAATTGCCGAGCGCGCCGAAGGTGCCGGTCACAGCCGAGGCCGCGGCAAGGCCGCTCTCGCTCGACATCAGGCTGGAGGGGTCGATGGCGTCGGTCAGGCGCTGGCCCCAGCTGTATTGCTCCACCCGCTCGCGCAGGCTTTCGAAGGCGGCGGGGATCTCCTCGGTCAACTGGTCGAACTGCTCGGCCATCGCGGGGGCAAAACCCAGCATCGCGCCACCGAGGGCGATGAGGATCAGCAAGATGAAAAGGCCGATCCCCAAGGGCCGCGGCATCCCGGTCTTGCGGGCGATCCAACCGCCGCCTCCGCCAAAGAACACGGCGAAGAGGATGCCGGCGAAGATCACCAGCAGCACATCGGGCGCGACAAGAAGGAGGAGGATCAGCGCAGCCGCAAGAACGACAAGCGAGATGGTGCGGCGGGTTGGGGTTCTGTCCTGCATGCGGCCCCAACGTCCCGTCCTCTGCCGGGTTCCGCCGGGGACCAGGGTTGCGCCAGCGCGCATTCATTGTCATCTTTCCGTTACAACGCCGTTGGCCGCACGTCACATCCCTCGCCTAGGGACTGCCTGATACCCTTTTCTCGGAACAGGAGCACATGATGACCATCCGCGCCCTTCTCGCAGCCACCGCCCTTTCGCTTGCAGCCTTCCCGGCCGTTGCCGAATTCGCTCTCGACTCGCGCTACACCGACGCCGATGGCGACATGATCGCCGACATCCCGACCGATGCGTCGGAACTGGTCGATCCCGACACCCTGATCTTCGCCTATACCCCGGTCGAAGATCCGGCCGTCTATGCCGAAGCCTGGGCCGATTTCATCACCAACATGGAAGAAGTCACCGGCAAGACCGTGCAGTTCTTCCCGATCGACTCCAACGCCGCCCAGATCGAGGCGATGCGCGCTGGCCGTCTGCATATCTCGGGCTTCAACACCGGGTCGAACCCGCTGGCCGTCGCCTGCGCCGGCTTCCGCCCCTTCGCCATGATGGCCGCCGCCGATGGCAGCTTCGGCTACGAGATGGAAATCATCACCTATCCCGGCTCGGGCATCGAGAAGGTCGAAGACCTGAAGGGCAAGCAACTGGCCTTCACCTCGGAAACCTCGAACTCTGGCTTCAAGGCTCCGTCGGCGCTGCTGCAGGCTGAATACAACCTTGTAGCCGGCACCGACTTCGAGCCGGTGTTCTCGGGCAAGCATGACAACTCGATCCTCGGCGTTGCCAACAAGGACTACCCGGCTGCTGCCATCGCCAACTCGGTGATGACCCGGATGGTCGAGCGTGACGTGATCAAGGCCGATCAGATCGTGTCGATCTACAAGTCGGAAACCTTCCCGACCACCGGTTACGGCGTTGCGCACAACCTGACGCCGGAACTGCAGGAGAAGATCAAGGAAGGCTTCTTCGGCTTCAACTGGGAAGGCACCTCGCTGGCCGAAGAGTTCTCGAAGTCGGGCGAAGAGCAGTTCATCCCGATCACCTTCAAGGACAACTGGTCGGTGATCCGTCAGATCGACGAAGCGACCGGCGTGTCCTACGCCTGCCAGTAAACGCTACAGTCAAACGAAAATGCGGGCCCCGTGCCCGCATTTTCATGTCTGCCAGACAGGATGCACGATGCTAGAGCTTCAGGGCCTGACCAAGACCTACAAGACCGGCGACACCGCGCTCAGCGATGTCAGCTTCTCTGTCCCCAAGGGCCAGATCGTCGGGCTGATCGGGCCTTCGGGCGCCGGCAAGTCGACGCTGATCCGCTGCATCAACCGGCTGGTGGAGCCGACCTCGGGGCGGATCGTCCTGGGCGGGCGCGACCTGACCGGGCTTGGCGTGCGCGACCTGCGGGCGCAGCGGCGCCGGATCGGGATGATCTTTCAGGAATATGCGCTGGTCGAGCGGCTGAGCGTGATGGAGAACGTGCTGTCGGGCCGGCTCGGCTATGTCGGCTTCTGGGCCAGCTTCACCCGCCGCTTCCCGCCCGCCGATATCCAGCGCGCTTACCGCCTGCTGGACCGTGTCGGCCTGATGACCCATGCCGACAAGCGCGCCGATGCACTTTCCGGCGGCCAGCGCCAGCGGGTCGGCATCGCGCGGGCCCTGGCGCAGGAGCCGGAACTGCTGCTGGTCGATGAACCCACCGCCAGCCTCGACCCCAAGACGAGCCGCCAGATCATGCGGCTTCTGGTCGAGATCTGCACCGAATCCGGCCTGCCCGCCATCGTCAACATCCATGACGTGCCGCTGGCGCAGCAGTTCATGCAGCGCATCATCGGGCTGCGCGCCGGGCAGGTGGTCTTTGACGGCACGCCTGCGCAACTGACCGAAAGCGCCCTGACCGAGATCTACGGGTCTGAAGACTGGACCGCGATGCGCAAGGGCCATGAGGATGACAAGGACGCCGAGGCGGACGCGCTGCGCCGGCTGTCGGTGCTGCCGGCATGACCACCTATCCGACCACATGGCGGCGCCCGCCGCAGATCTTCACCCATCGCGGCTGGCGCATCGGGCTGCAGCTGGCGGCGCTGATCTATCTGGTCTTCGCCATCGGCACGCTGGAAGTCAGCTGGGCGCGGATCGCCGAGGGCGGCGAGCGCGGGATGCGCTTCCTCATGGGGTTCCTGTCGCCCGACTTCTCCAGCCGCTGGCGCGACATCAGCCAGGGCCTGATCGAGAGCCTGACGATGACGTTGACATCCACCGTCGTCGGCGTCGCCATTTCCATCCCCATCGGCATCGGCGCGGCGCGCAACGTGGCCCCGGCCTGGATCTACGCGATCTGCCGCAGCATCATCGCCATCAGCCGCGCGCTGCAGGAGATCATCGTTGCCATCTTCTTCGTGGCGATGTTCGGCTTTGGCCCCTTCGCCGGCTTCCTGACGCTGTCTTTCGCCACCATCGGCTTCATCTCGAAGCTGCTGGCCGAGGATATCGAGGATATCGACGAGGCGCAGGCCGAGGCGATCCGCGCCACCGGCGCCTCCTGGGCGCAGCTGATCAACTACGCCATCCAGCCGCAGGTGATGCCGCGGCTGATCGGCCTGTCGCTCTACCGGCTCGACATCAACTTCCGCGAAAGCGCGGTGATCGGCATCGTCGGGGCGGGCGGCATCGGCGCCACGCTGAACACCGCCATCGACCGCTATGAATATGACAGCGCCGGGGCGATCCTGCTGATGATCATCGCGCTGGTGATGGTGGCCGAATACAGCTCCAGCTATCTGAGGAAATTCCTGCAATGAGCGATTTCCCCGCAAGCTGGCAGTTCCGCAGCCCGAAGGCCCGGCTGGCGCTGTGGTTCGGCTGGCTGTGCCTTGTCGCGCTGTTCGTCTGGTGCTGGCAGGTGATGAACGAGCGCACGATCTGGATGTTCGTGCAGGATGCACCCAAGCAGGCGGCCGATATCGGCGGGCGGATGTGGCCGCCGCGCTGGTCCTATCTGGGCGAGCTGATGGTGCCGCTGTGGGACACGCTGAACATGGCGACGCTTGGCACGCTGCTGGGGGTGATCCTGGCGGTGCCGGTAGCTTTCATGGCCGCGCGCAACACCTCGCCCTTCCCGCTGATCCTGCGCCCCATTGCGCTGTTCATCATCGTCGCCTCGCGCTCGATAAACTCGCTGATCTGGGCGCTGCTGCTGGTCGCCATCCTTGGCCCGGGGCTGCTGGCCGGGATCATCGCCATCGGCCTGCGGTCGATCGGCTTCATCGGCAAGCTGCTCTATGAGGGGATCGAGGAAACCGACATCCGGCAGGTCGAGGCGATCACCGCCACCGGCGCCAGCCAGGCGCAGGTGCTGAACTACGCCATCGTGCCGCAGATCCTGCCCGCCTTCTGGGGGATCACCGTGTTCCGCTGGGACATCAACATCCGCGAAAGCGCGATCCTCGGCCTCGTCGGCGCCGGCGGGCTGGGGCTGAAGCTGCAGAACTCGCTCAACACCCTCGCCTGGCCGCAGGTGACGCTGATCCTGCTTGTGATCCTGGCGACGGTGGTGCTGTCGGAATGGGTGTCTGCCAAGGTGCGGGCCGCGATCATCTAAGCCTGTCCCTTGCCCCGCGGCGCATTCCGCGGGGCAAGAGGGGCGCAGAAGCGTCACACCAGATAGCGGTTGAACCAGTCCAGCGTCCGCTCCCAGGCCAGTTTCGCCGCCGGCTCGTCATAGCGCGGGGTGGAATCGTTGTGGAAGCCGTGGTTGGTGCCCGGATAGATGTGCGCCTCATAGGTCTTGCCATGCTCTTTCAGCGCCGCCTCGTAGGCAGGCCAGCCGGCATTGACGTTCTCATCCGTCTCGGCGAATTGCAAAAGCAGGGGCGCCTCGATCTTCGGCACGTCGGCGACGGGCGCCTGCCGGCCGTAGAACGGCACCGCCGCCGCCAGTTCGGGATAGGCCACCGCCGCCGCATTCGACACGCCGCCGCCATAGCAGAACCCGGTGATGCCAACCTTGCCGGTCGTCAGCTCGCTGGCCATCAGCCATTCCACCGCGGCAAAGAAATCGTTCATCAGCAGCGCCGGATCGACCTGCCGCTGCAATTCTCGCCCCTGCTCGTCATTGCCGGGATAACCGCCGACCGAGGTGAGCCCGTCGGGCGCCAGCGCCACAAATCCCGCCTTGGCCAGCCGCCGCGCCACATCCTCGATATAGGGGTTCAGCCCGCGATTCTCATGCACCACCACGACGCCTGGCTTCGCATCGGCGATTGCCACGCCATCGACCGCCGGGCGCACCAGATAGCCGCGCACCTCGCCATGGCCGTTCGGCGAGGGGTAGGTGATGTATTCCGCCACGATCTCGGGATCGGTGAACATCACCTGCTGCGCCAGCGCGTAGTTCGGCATCAGCGAGGACAGCAGCGCCGCCGCGGTCAGCCCGCCAATGGCGAACTTGCCGGCGCGGTCCAGAAACTCGCGCTTGGTGATGCGGCCATGGGCGTAGAAATCGTAAAGCTCCAGCAGCTCTGCCGGAAAGTCCTTTGCGGTCAGCCGTGTCATGCGATCCTCCCTGATGCAGCGACCCGGCCTGCCAGCGCGGGACAGGGCGATGCTAGCGCCCGAAGGCCCTGTCGCAAGCCTGGCCAGCTACACGATGCTGCGAGCGGCTGGGTCAGGACCAGGCCGCCACAGCCCGCTCGGCAAAGGCCCGGAAAGAGGTCGGCGCCTGCCCGGTCAGCTGCTGCATCCCGGTCGTGGTCCGGTCCTCGGCGCCGGCGCTGATCGCCGCATCGAGGCTGGCCAGCGTCTCGGCATAGCCCTGCGGCACCCCCTGCGCCACGAAACGCGCGGTCAGGGCGGCGGGGTCCAACGGCACATGGCGCACCGGGCGGCCGATCACGTCCGACAGGATCGCGGCGGTGTCGTCATAGCTCAACGCCTCGGGGCCGGTCAGCACGTAATCCGCGTTCAGCGGTGTGGCAGAGGTCAGCGCGGCCAGCGCGGCGGCGGCGATGTCGCCCGCGTCAATGAAGCCGATACGGCCGTCGCCGGTCGCGCTGTAGATCGCACCCGCCTGCCGGATCGTGTCTCCGTGCGGGCCTTCGCTGAAGTTCTGCATGAACCACGAAGGGCGCAGGACGGCCCACTCCACGGTATTCGCGAGCCAGCCATGCACCTCGCCCATCATCGGCCCGCCGGGCTCCAGCAGCGAGGAGCTGAGCAGCACGAAGCGCCGCACGCCCCGCGCCTGCGCCGCCTCCAGCATCGGCCGCATCACCGCCAGATGATCGGTCCGGTCGGTGGGCGCGACCAGATAGGCGGCATCGCAGCCGTCGAAGGCCGCGGCGGTGGACAGGTCGGCCCAGTCGAAGCGCCGGTCCTGCGGCGAGTCAGGGGTCCGCGTACCGATCCGTGCGTCGATGCCTGCCGCGCCCAGAAGGCCCGCCACACGGCGGCCGGTCTTGCCGGTTCCGCCGGTCACAAGAATGCGCTGCCCCATGCTCAAGCCCGCCCCGCATAGGCCGCTGCGGCCGCCTCGGCACCGCCAAGCGCGGACAGCACCACAAGGGGGTTCCAGTAGTCGCGGTAGCAGGCGATGCGACCGTCGCGCATCGTGACGACCGAGATGTAGGTCTGGTCATAAGGGGTGCCGGTCTGGGTGCCGCGGCCGGTGCAGGTGAACTCGATCACCACCGTCTCGCCCGCGGGATGGACAGCCCCGAGCGTCATCTCGCCAAAGTCGATCAGCGGACCCAGCTTGGCCAGGTGCCCCGCCAGCGCGGCGCGCCCCTCGAGCCGGGCCGGCATCCCTTCCGGCGCGAAGGGGAATTCGAACACGATGTCCGCGGCGAACATGCCCATCATGTCCTCGGCCGGGGCAAGGCGCGCGCCGAGCGCGGCGCGCAGCAGGCTTGAGAAGCTGTTGAACTTGTCAGTCATGGCGAAGCCTCCTATGGATGGAACGGTATCGTCTCAACCATCTAGGAGGGTGTCCGTTGGAACGCAACCGTTCCGCCCAAAAAACCCTGCGCAAGCCGTCCGGCGCCGCCGTGCCGCGGGCCGACCTGACCGAGGCGCTGTATCGGGCGTTCTTCGAGGAATGGGCCGCGCATGGCTTTGCCGCGCTGAGCCTTGAGCGGGTGGCGGCGCGGGCGGGCGCGGGCAAGGCGGCGATCTATCGCCGCTTCGCCTCGCGCCACGAGTTTGCCGCGGCGGCGGTGTCGGCACTGGGGCTGCGGATCGCCCTCCCCGAGGATCGCGGCAGCCTCGAGGCGGATGTGCTGGCCTTCCTGCGTCAGGTGCGCGCCGTGCTGCGCCACCCGCTGATCCGCCGGATCCTGCCGGACCTGCATGCCGAGGCCGCCCGCTCGCCTCAGATGCGCGCCCTGAACACGCAGGTCGCCGAGGCGCGGCGGGCGCAGGGGCAGGCGCTGCTGGACCGGGCCATCGCGCGCCACGAGCTGCCGGCGACGCTGGACAGGGCGCTGGCGATGGACCTGCTGCCGGCCACGCTTTACTGGCGGATGGTGGTGATCGGGGCCACGCCCACCCGGGCGCAGCTTGCGGCGCAGGCCACCGCGATCACCGCGGGCCTGCGCCGGCTCTAGCTCAGCTGCATTTCGAGTAACCGCAATCGGCGCAGGTCATGCAGCCCTCGACCATGCGCAGTGCATAGCTGCCGCAGGACGGGCAGGCCTTGCCGCGGGGGGCTTCGCCGGCCGCAACGACCATCCGCTCGGCCTGCGGGTCGGTCTTCAGGCCCATGCCTTCGCCCGCCAGAAAGCCGGTGGCGATCATGTGCCGCTCGATCACGCCGCCGATGGCCGCGAGGATCGAGGGCACGTATCGCCCCTGCATCCAGGCGCCGCCGCGCGGATCGAACACCGCCTTCAGTTCCTCCACCACGAAGCTGACATCGCCGCCGCGCCGGAACACCGCCGAGATCATCCGCGTCAGTGCGACCGTCCAGGCGAAATGCTCCATGTTCTTGGAGTTGATGAACACCTCGAACGGGCGGCGGCGGGTGCCCTGCACGATGTCGTTGATGGTGATGTAGATCGCGTGCTCGCTGTCGGGCCATTTCAGCTTGTAGGTGGCGCCTTCCAGCGATTGCGGGCGGTCCAGCGGTTCGGTCAGATAGACCACCTCGGCGCCCTGATCGACCTCGGGCGCCGTCTCGGTGGTTTCCGAAACCGACAGCACCGAGCCGGTCACCGCATTCGGGCGGTAGGTGGTGCAGCCCTTGCAGCCCTGGCCCCAGGCCGCCATGTAGACGTCCTTGAACGCCTCGACATCGATATCCTCGGGGCAGTTGATGGTCTTGGAGATCGAGCTGTCTATCCATTTCTGCGCCGCGGCCTGCATGCGCACATGATCCAGCGGCGGCAGGGTTTGGGCGTTGACGAAATAGTCCGGCAGTTCGGCATCGCCGAACTTGTCGCGCCACAGCTTCACGGCGAAATCGACGACTTCCTCTTCGGTGCGGCTGCCATCCTTCTGAAGGACTTTGCGCTTGTAGGCATAGGCGAAGACCGGCTCGATGCCCGAAGACACGTTGCCGGCATAGAGGCTGATGGTGCCGGTGGGGGCAATCGAGGTCAGCAGCGCGTTGCGGATGCCATGGGTGCGGATCGCCTCGCGCACGTCGTCATCCATCTGCATCATGTTGCCGCTGGCGAGGTATTTCTCGGCATCGAACAGCGGGAAGGCACCCTTCTCCTTGGCCAGATCGACCGAGGCCAGATAGGCCGCCCGCGCGATCCGCTTCATCCAGGCCTCGGTCTGCGCGGCGGCCTCTTCCGAGCCATAGCGCAGCCCGGTCATCAGCAGCGCATCGGCCAGGCCGGTGACACCAAGGCCGATCCGGCGCTTGGCGCGGGCCTCGTCGGCCTGCTGGGGCAGCGGGAAGCGGCTGGCGTCGACGACATTGTCCATCATGCGGATCGACAGGCGCACCAGATCGTCCAGCGCCTCGGGGTCGAGATCGGCATCCGCCTCGAACGGTTTCTTGACCAGCCGCGCCATGTTGATCGAGCCCAGCAGGCAGGCGCCATAGGGCGGCAGCGGCTGCTCGCCGCAGGGGTTGGTCGCGGCGATGGTCTCGGCATAGCCGAGGTTGTTCATCCGGTTGATGCGGTCGATGAAGATCACGCCCGGCTCGGCGAAATCATAGGTCGCCTGCATGATGCGGTTCCACAGGTCGCGCGCCTGCACAGTGCGGTAGATGCGGCCGTTGAACTGCAGATCCCACGATCCGTCAGCCTTCACCGCTTCCATGAACGGATCGGTGATCAGGACCGACAGGTTGAACATGCGCAGGCGGGCCGAGTCCTGCTTGGCCTCGATGAACTGCTCCACATCCGGGTGGTCGCAGCGCATCGTCGCCATCATCGCGCCGCGGCGGCTGCCAGCCGACATGATGGTGCGGCACATCGCATCCCAAACGTCCATGAAGGACAGCGGGCCCGAGGCATCGGCGGCGACGCCATGCACCTCGGCCCCGCGCGGGCGGATGGTGGAGAAGTCATAGCCGATGCCGCCGCCCTGCTGCATGGTCAGCGCGGCCTCCTTCAGCATGTCGAAAATGCCGCCCATGCTGTCGGGGATCGTGCCCATCACGAAGCAGTTGAACAGCGTCACGCTGCGGGCGGTGCCGGCACCGGCGATGATCCGTCCGGCGGGCAGGTATTTGAAATCCTCGAGCGCGGAGTAGAACCGCTCCTCCCAGACATTGGGTTCGGCCTCGACGGCGGCCAGCGAGCGGGCGATTCGGCGCCAGGTGTCTTCCACCGACTGATCGATCGGGGTGCCATCCGCCTCTTTAAGCCGGTATTTCATATCCCAGATCTGCTCGGCGATGGGGGCGGCGAAGCGGGTCATCGAGTATCCTTGCGCGTTTTTTCGTCGGGAATCCGGGCGGCGCGGACTGCCGGGGCAGCCGCCTCCGCGGGGCTACAGGATAGCCTCCCCCGCCCGGCCAGTCCACCCATTGCCGACGTTGCAGGCTCGCCTATATACCCGGTGTTGGGGGTGCCGCGTGACCGATCACATAAATCTCGTAAAGCTCTGCGTCGGCGCGGAAGCGGTGGAAGACCTGCTGGCCTGGCAGAAAGCGCGCTTCGGCAGCGACAATCCGGTGCATGTCACCAGGATGTGGCCCAAGCGCGCCGACGAGATTCTGGCGGGCGGCTCGCTCTACTGGGTGTTCAAGGGCGCGGTGCTGGCCCGGCAGCGGATCTTGGCGCTGGAGCCGCGGACCGGCGCCGATGGCATCGCCCGCTGCGCCCTCGTGATGGACCCCGAGGTGATCCGCACCGAACCGATGCCCAAGCGCCCCTTCCAGGGCTGGCGCTACATGGCCCCCGCCGACAGTCCGCGCGACCTGCCCAAGGGCCGCGGGCGCGAGGAGCCGCTGCCGCGCGAGTTGCTGCAGGCACTTGCCGAGATCGGACTGCGCTGAGAACGCCCGCCCCGCTTTGCCTTTTCCAAGTATCCTCGGGGGTGAATTGGCCGCAGGCCAAGAGGGGGCAGACAGCCCCCTCCTGCGCCGCCGGCCAGCACCGGGGGACTTTGCGTCCCCCGGACCCCCTGCAGGATATTTGGAAAAGGCAAAGACCGAGGGGGTCAGAGCCCCTGCGGGCGGGTCAGGCCAAGCACCGGCAGAAGGTGGTCCAGCACCTCGCTGGCACCATTGGTCCAGTCGGCGCCGCGGGCGGCGAAGAGCATGGCCTGGCTTTCGTGGATCAGGCCGCCGGTCAGGATCCTGAGGTGGTTGGCGCGCAGCGTCTCGCCGCTGGAGGTGATGTCGGCGATGGCCTCGGCGGTCAGGTTCTTGACGGTGCCCTCGGTCGCGCCCTGGCTGTCGACCAGCTGGTAATCGGCAACGCCCTGGTCTTGCAGGAATTCCCGCACCAGACGGTGATATTTGGTGGCGATGCGCAGCCGGAAGCCATGCGCGCGGCGGAAGGCGGCGGCGGCGGCGTCAAGATCGTCCAGCGTTTCGACATCCACCCAGCAGGCCGGCACAGCGAGGATCAGGTCGGCATGGCCGAAGCCGAGCGCGGCGAGTTCGGCGACCTGATCGGGCCAGTCGGCCAGACGGTCGCGCACAAGGTCGGAGCCGGTGACACCAAGGTGGATGCGCCCGGCGGCCAGCTCGCGCGGGATCTCGCCCGCCGACAGCAGCACCAGCTCCACGCCCTCGCAACCCATCACCGCGCCGGCATATTCCCGGTCAGATCCGGTGCGGGCCAGCGTCAGGCCGCGGGCGCCGAACCACTCGAAGGTCTGTTCCATCAGCCGGCCCTTGGAGGGCACCCCGAGCTTCAGCATGCTTGCGCCTCCAGACTGGCTTCAAGGCTGGCCACCAGCCCCGGCCGGATCACCCCGCCCACGGCGGGGATGGAGCGGCCGCCGCCCCGCCCCAGCACCCGGGTCAGCGCGTCATAGCGCCCACCCGAGGCGACGGGGGGCAGCGCGGGGTCGGCAGCGCGGACACTGAAGACGAAACCGTCGTAATATTCCATGGTGCTGCGGCCGTGGCTTGCCTCGAACGCCAGCGCGGCCACATCGACGCCGCGGGTGGCCATCGCGTCGAGACGGCGGGCGAGGCCGGCGACGGCGGGGGCGATGGCGGGCATCTCCCGGGCAAGGTCCTGGAGGCGCGAGAGCGCCTCGGGGGCCGGGGCGGCGAGGTCGAAGAGGGCGTTGAGCAGGGCGACTTCCGCGGTGGCAATCGGCGGGGCGGCGGCGTCTTCGGCGAGGGCGGCGAGGCGAGATTCGATCTCGGCGGCCGAGCGCAAGCCGATCAGCGGGGCATCGATGTCTGCCGTGCCTGCGGCGATGCGGGCGAGAAGGTCGGCGCGGGCGGCCGGCACGGGGGCCTTGCCGCCGAACCGGTCCAGCAGCGCATGGAAGCGGCGGGGGCGCCAGATATGGCGCAGGAGGGCCGCCTTGCGGCCAGGGAGAGTGTTCAGCCCGCCCACCGCCGCCATCAGGATGCCGATATCGCCGATGGCCGCGCGCAGCCCCAGCGGGGCCAGCAGACCGGCGATGAGCGCGAACACCTCGGCATCGGCGGCGGGGGCATCGTCCCGCGCGAAAACCTCATAGCCGACCTGGAAATACTCGGGCGCGCGGGGGCCGCGGTGGCCTTGCTTGCGGAACACCTCGCCGAAATAGCAGTAGCGGGCCGGGTCGGCACCGTTCGCCATGTGCATCTGCACCACCGGCACGGTGAAGTCGGGGCGCAGCATCATCTCGCCGCGCAGGGGGTCCTGGGTGACGAAGGCGCGGGCGCGGATATCCTCGCCGTAGAGGTCCAGCAGCACCTCGGCCGGCTGCAGGATGTCGGCCTCGACCTCGGCGGCGCCGGCCTCGCGGAAGGCGGCGAGCAGGCGCTGGCCGGTGGCGCGGGCTTCCGCTTTATCCGGGGACATCAGCCCTGCTCCAGCATCGCCCGGACGGCGGCGACCAGATCGGCGCGGGGCACTTCTTGCTGCGCGGGGCGGGCCTTCCATTCCTCGAGGCTCGCGCCTTCGGCGATGCGGGCGCCGAGGATCAGGTCCTTCAGCACCACCGTGCCGCGGCCCGCCTCGTCGCCGCCCTGGATCACCGCGACCGGGGAGCCGCGTTTGTCGGCGTATTTCAACTGGTTGCCGAAGTTCTTGGGGTTGCCGAGATAGACCTCGGCGCGGATCCCGGCGCGGCGCAGGTCGCCGGCCATCGCGAGGTAATCGGCCATGCGCTCGCGGTCCATCACCGTCACGACCACCGGGCCGGCGCTTGCGTCACCGGCGCGGCCCTTGGCTTGCAGGGCGGCGAGCAGGCGGTCCACGCCGATGGAGACGCCGGTGGCGGGCACCGACTGGCCGGTGAATCGCTTGACCAGGTCGTCATAGCGACCGCCGCCGGCGACGGAGCCGAACTGGCGCTTGCGGCCTTTTTCGTCAAGGATTTCAAAGGTCAATTCGGCCTCGAACACCGGGCCGGTGTAGTAGCCGAGGCCGCGGACGACGGAGGGGTCGATCTCTACCCGGTCCGGGCCATAGCCCTGTGCCGCGAGGAGTTCAGAAATCATTTCAAGCTCTTGCACACCTTCGAGCCCGATGGCGGAGCCACCCGCGAGCTCGTGCAGGCGGGCAACGGTGGCGGCGCCGGTCTCGCGCTTGGCGGACATGAAGCCCATCACCACCTCGGCCTGATCGGGGGAGAGGCCGGCGCCCTTGGTGAAGTCGCCGGACTCGTCCTTGCGGCCTTCGCCGAGGAGGGCGCGGACGCCGTCTGTGCCCAGGCGATCCAGCTTGTCGATGGCGCGCAGGACGATGCCGCGTTCGGCGAAAAAGCGTTCGGGATCAGTGGGATCGAGGACACCCGCCACCTCCATCACCCCGTTCAGCACCTTGCGGTTGTTCACCCGCACGATGTAGTCGCCGCGGGGGATGCCGACGGCTTCGAGCGTGTCGGCGAGCATGGCGCAGATCTCGGCGTCGGCGGCGACGCTGCCCGACCCGACGGTGTCTGCATCACATTGATAGAATTGACGAAACCGCCCCGGCCCCGGCTTTTCGTTGCGCCAGACCGGGCCCATCGCGTAGCGGCGGTAGGGGCTGGGGATGTCGTTGCGGTATTGTGCGGCGACGCGGGCGAGCGGGGCCGTCAGGTCATAGCGCAGGGCAAGCCAGTCGCCCGGCTTGTCGCCTTCCGCATCCTCTTGCCAGGCGAAGACGCCCTCGTTGGGGCGGTCGATATCGGGGAGGAACTTGCCAAGCGCCCCGACCGTTTCCACGGCGGAAGTTTCAAGCGGATCAAAGCCATAGCGGTGATAGACCTCGGCGATGGCATCGAGCATCGCCTTGCGTTCGGTCACCTCGGCGCCGAAATAGTCGCGGAAGCCCTTGGGGGATTCCGCGCGCGGTCTGCGGGGGGCTTTGTCCTTGGCCATCATCGCCTCGCTTGCTGTCGGGCGGGGGTGTAGCGGATGGGCGGGCGCGGGACAAGCGGCGAGGGTTTGCGGGCGATATGGAAAGCATGCAGAACCCATGCGGATACCGTATGTAAAGTGAAACAGTAGGACATGGGGGCCGGGATGGCTATTGAACCGAGGCTTCAGGCCAGTGAAGAGGCGATCGCGCATCTGACCCGCGCGGTGGACGAACTGTCGGAGGTGGTGGCGCGGCAGCAGCGCGAGATCGACGCGCTGACCCGCCGGGTGGCGATGCTGATGCAGCGCGAAGCGGAACGCGAGACGGAGGGCGGCGGGACGATCCCGCTGGCGGATCAGCGGCCGCCGCATTGGTGAGGGGGGCGGCTTTGGCAAAGACGGGGGCCGTCTGCCCGTTCGCGCGAAGAGGCGGGGGGCCTTCCGCCCCCCCGCGCCTCCCGAGGGTATTTTGACCAGAACGAATGGGGGGCGGCGATGGGTGAGGGGGGCGCTGGTCTGGTGGAAGCCGGGGGGCCGTCTGCCCCCCGGACCCCCCGAGGATATTTGCGCCAGCAAGAAGGGGGAGGGGAGCGGTTGTCGAGATCGCTGGTGCCTCGGCCCGCTGGGGAGGCGCGTGGCTGGGGAAGCGTTTGGCCTGCGCCGCCAGCGGGCAGCGCCTGTCTGCCGGGTGGGGGACTCTCGCCCGAGGAGGGGATGACGGGGCCGGGAGGCGGGCGCTGGCTGAAGGCGCGGCCGCGAGTCCCGGCAAGGGCGCGCGGGCGCGGGAGAGCCTTGGCGCCCCCGCGGGTTGCACCGGCCGGGGGGAGGTGCCACAACCGCGACAAGAGGGCAGTGCCTGACCTGCCCTTCTGACGCAGCCTGACCCCGAGTGCGCGAATGCCCCTGACCTTTCACATCGGACGCACCGAGGTGCATCTGCCGACCGTGCTGCTGACGCTAGCGCTTGGCACGGCGGGGGGGCTTGTGGCGCAGGCGGCGCATGTGCCGCTGGCGCTGCTGCTGGGATCGCTGCTGGCGGTGGGTGCGGCCTCGGTCTTCGGCGTGAAGCTGGCGGGGCGCCTTCCGGCCTTGCCGCAGGATGTGCGGCTGGTCTTCGTGCCGGTGATCGGGGTGGCCATCGGCGGGGCGTTCACGCCGGACATCCTGCGCGAGGCAGCCTTGTGGTGGCCGTCGCTGGTGGCGCTGGCGCTGTTCATCCCGGTGGCGCATTGGATCGGCTTCAAGGCGCTGAGCGCCACCGGGCAGCTGGACCCGGTGACGGCGTTTTTCGGCACCGCGCCAGGGGGCCTGCTGGAGACGGTGCAGATGGGCGAGGAGATGGGCGCCGACGTGCCGATGCTGACCATGCTGCAATTCATGCGGCTGATCCTGACCATCGTGCTGGTGCCGATCTTCTTTGCCTGGATGACCGGCCATGCCGTGGGCTCGGCCGGCGGCGCCAGCATGGGGGCGCGGGAGGTTCCGGGGTTGCAGGATGTGGGGATCCTGCTGGCCGCTGGCGTGATCGGCGCGGTGCTGGGGCGGCGGACGCGGATTCCGGCAGGGATCATCACCGGGCCGGTGCTGATGTCCGGGGCGGCGCATCTGGCGGGGCTGACCGCGGCACTGCCGCCCGGATGGCTGATCGGGGTGACGCAGGTGGTGATCGGCACCACGCTGGGGGTGCGCTTTGCCGGGGTGGCGCCGCGGGCCTTTGTGGTGGCGCTGCGGCTGGCGGCCCTGAACGTGGCGCTGACCATGGCGCTGGCGGGGCTGATCGCGGTGGGGCTGGCGCCGCTGGTGCATGAGCCGCGGGCGGCAGTGTTCCTGGCCTTTGCGCCGGGCGGGCTGGCCGAGATGAGCCTGATCGCGCTGTCGCTGCAAATCAGCGTGCTCTACGTCACCACCCACCATGTGCTGCGGATCGTGCTGGCGGTGACGGTGGCGCAGGTGTTCTCGCGGCGGCTGAAGAAGCGCTAGATCTCCTCCACCGCGACCACGCCGCCGATGGCCTTCAGCGCGCCCTTGATCTGCGGGTTGACCGGCAACTGGCCCGGCAGGGTGATTTCCACCTCGGCCCCCGTCTCGGGATCGGTGACGCAGAAGCTGACCGGGCCGCGGGCGGTGCGGGTTTTCGGATCGTTCCTGATGCGGTCGAAGAGCGCGGCGACGGAGGCGATGGCGGCCTCTGCCCCCAGATGGATGCGCAGGCCGGAGCTGCCGGCCTCGGCCGCGACGGCATCGACAGGTTCGGCCTTGCGGGCCAGCAGCTTCAGCGTCTCGCCCTCCAGCGTCGCCTCGACCGTCAGCACCACGGCGAGGCCGGGTTCGAGATATTGGCGCGCAGCCTCGAGCGTGTCGGAGAAGACGGTGACCTCGTAGAGGCCGGTCGGGTCCGACAGCTGGACGAAGGCGAAGCGGTTGCCCTTGGCCGATTTGCGCTCCTGCCGGGACGACACGTTGCCGGCGATCTTGGCGAGGATCGGGCCGTTCTGGGCGGCGCGGGTCAGTTCGGTCAGGGTCTTGACGTCGCGGCGCTTCAGCGCGGGCATGTAATCGTCAAGCGGGTGGCCGGAGAGGTAGAAGCCGACGGCGCCATGCTCCTGCGCCAGCCGCTCCACCGGCAGCCAGTCATCGCCGGGGGCGAGGCGCGGTTCGGGCAGGTCGTCCCCCCCTGCCCCGAACAGCGAGACCTGGGCGGACGATGCCGCCTCATGCACCGCGGCGGAATAGCTGGCGAGCGCGTCGAGGCTGTCGAAGACCCGGCGGCGGTTGGGGTCGAGCCGGTCGAAGGCGCCGGCACGGGCAAGCATTTCGAGCGAGCGCTTGCCGACGCGCTTGAGGTCCACCCGGCGGGCGAGGTCGAAGAGGCTGGCATAGGGGCGGCCCTGACGGGCGTCCACGATCATCTTCATCGCCTCGACGCCGACGTTCTTCAGCGCGCCGAGGGCGTAGAGGATGCGCCCCTCGGATACCGCGAAGGTGGCGAGGCTGCGGTTGACGCAGGGCGGTTCGGTGGTGAGGCCCATCCGGTCCACCTCGCGCTTGTAGATCGCCAGCTTGTCGGTGAGGTGGATATCGCAGTTCATCACCGCGGCCATGAACTCGACCGGGTGGTTCGCCTTCAGCCAGGCGGTCTGGTAGCTGACCACGGCATAGGCGGCGGCGTGGGATTTGTTGAAGCCGTAATTGGCGAATTTCTCCAGAAGGTCAAAGACCTCGCCGGCCTTCTTCGCGTCGATATTGTGGGTGGCCTTTGCGCCGTTGAGAAACTTGGGGCGTTCCTTGGCCATCTCCTCGGCGATCTTCTTGCCCATGGCACGGCGCAGAAGGTCGGCGCCGCCGAGGCTGTAGCCGGCCATGACCTGCGCGATCTGCATCACCTGTTCCTGATAGACGATGATGCCCTGGGTTTCGGCAAGGATGGAATCGATGGTGGGATGGATGGATTCCAGCGCCTTGGCGCCGTTCTTCACGTCGCAATAGGTCGGGATATTCTCCATCGGGCCGGGGCGGTAGAGCGCGACGAGGGCGACGATATCCTCGATGCAGGTCGGCTTCATGCGGCGCAGGGCGTCCATCATGCCCGAGCTTTCCACCTGGAACACGGCGACGGTGCGGGCGGCGGCGTAGAGCTCGTAGCTGGGCACGTCATCGAGGGGGATGTGGCCGATGTCATTCTCGGCGCCGGGGGCCGGGTCATAGAGCTTGCGGCCATCCGCGGCGATGTGCAGCTGGCCGCCGCCGCCGAGGATCAGGTCGATGGCGTTGCGGATCACGGTCAGCGTCTTCAGGCCGAGGAAGTCGAACTTCACCAGCCCCGCAGCCTCGACCCATTTCATGTTGAACTGGGTGGCGGGCATGTCGGAGCGGGGGTCTTGATAGAGCGGCACCAGCTCATCCAGCGGGCGGTCGCCGATCACCACGCCGGCGGCATGGGTGGAGGCGTTGCGCAAGAGGCCCTCGACCGCCTTGGCGTAGTCCAGCAGGCGGGCCACCACCTCCTCGGCCTTGGCGGCTTCGCGCAGGCGCGGCTCATCGGCCAGCGCCTTCTCGATGCTGACGGGTTTGACGCCTTCGACCGGGATCATCTTCGACAGCCGGTCCACCTGCCCGTAGGACATCTGCAGCACCCGGCCCACGTCGCGGACCGCGGCCTTGGACAGCAGCGCACCGAAGGTGATGATCTGGCCCACCTTCTCGCGCCCGTATTTGCCCTGCACGTAGCGGATCACCTCTTCGCGGCGATCCATGCAGAAGTCGATGTCGAAGTCTGGCATCGAGACCCGTTCTGGGTTCAGGAACCGCTCGAACAGCAGCGAGTAGCGCAGGGGGTCGAGGTCGGTGATGGTCAGCGCATAGGCGACAAGGCTGCCCGCGCCCGAGCCGCGGCCGGGGCCGACGGGGATGCCCTGGCCCTTGGCCCATTTGATGAAATCGGCCACGATCAGGAAATAGCCGGGGAAACCCATCTGCTCGATGATCCCCAGCTCGAATTCCAGCCGCGCCTCATAATCCGGCACCGGCACCGAATGCGGGATCACGGCAAGGCGGGCGGCGAGGCCTTCGCGGGCTTGGCGGCGGAGTTCTTCCACCTCGTCATCGGCAAAGCGCGGCAGGATCGGCGGGTGCTTCTTCACCGCAAAGGCGCAGCGGCGGGCGATTTCCACCGTGCTTTCCAGCGCCTCGGGCAGGTCGGCGAACAGCGCCGCCATTTCATCGGGTGTCTTCAGGTAATGCTGCGGGGTCAGGCGGCGGCGGGGTTCCTGCTGGTCGACATAGGCGCCATCCGCGATGCAGATCAGCGCGTCATGCGCCTCATACATCGAAGCCTTGGGGAAATAGACATCGTTGGTGGCGACCAGCGGCAGGCCCATCGCATAGGCCATCTCGACATGGCCGCGCTCGGTCAGCCGTTCCGCCTCGGGCAGTTGGCCGCCCTCGCCGGGATGGCGTTGCAGCTCGACATAGAGCCGGCCCGGGTAGATCGCGGCGAGTCGGGCCAGGAAGGCCTCGGCCCTGGCGTGCTGGCCGGCCTGAAGCAGGCGGCCGATGGGGCCATCGGGGCCGCCGGAGAGGCAGATGAGGCCTTCGGAGTGGGCGGCCAGCTGGTCGGTCGTCAGCTGCGGCACCTCCCCCGTCTTGTCGAGGTAGAGGCGGCTGTTCAGCTTCATCAGGTTGCGATAGCCCGCCTCGGTCTGCACCAGCAGCACTACGGGCGCGGGGCGGCGCGGACGCTCCCCGGGTTGCGGCGGATCATAGGCCAGATCGACCTGGCAGCCGACGATGGGCTGCAGCCCCGCGCCCTTGGCCAGCACCGAAAATTCCAGCGCGGCGAAGAGGTTGTTGGTGTCGGTCACCGCTACGGCCGGCATCGCCATGCTGGTGGCGGCGGCGATCAGCTTCTTGACCGGCACCGCGCCTTCCAGCAGCGAATATTCGGTATGGACGCGCAGATGGATGAATCGGGGGGCTTTGGTCATCGTGCCAGCCTAGCCTTTGGGCGCGCCGGGCGGAAGGCCGCGAAAACGCTTGCCAAGCGCCGGCCCCCGCGATTGTGTGGAGGGCAGCGAACAGGGCGCGCGCCCCGCTTTCCGCCGCATCGGGCGGGCGCGCCACAGCCCAAGCCATGGAGACAGCGGCAGGTTTTTCACGAATGACGGAGATCGCGTTTCTGCTGAACGGAACGCCGGTCCGGGCCTCGGCCGCGGACCCTGCGCGCACCTTGCTGGACTGGCTGCGCGAGGATCGCGGGCTGAAGGGCACCAAGGAGGGCTGCAACGAGGGCGATTGCGGGGCCTGCACGGTGATGGTGACGGACGCCTCCGGGGTGCGGGCGCTCAACGCCTGCATCCTGCTGCTGCCGCAGCTGCACGGGCGCGCGGTGCGCACGGTGGAGGGGATCGCCGGGCCGGGCGGCGCGCTGCATCCGGTGCAGCAGGCAATGGTCGATCACCACGGCAGCCAGTGCGGGTTCTGCACGCCGGGGTTCGTGGCGTCGATGGCGGTGGGGCACCTGAACGGGCGGCATGACCACGATGATGTGCTGGCAGGGAACCTCTGCCGCTGCACCGGCTATGCACCGATCATCCGAGCGGCGGAGGCGGCGGAAGCGGCACCGGTGCCGGAGTGGATGCGGGATAGTTTTGATGTGGAGGGGCCGGCGCCCTATGCCCCGGCCAGCAGCGATGCGCTGGCGGCATGGTGTCTGGAGCATCCGGAGGGGACGCTGATCGCCGGGGCGACCGATGTGGGACTGTGGGTGACGAAAGAGCTGCGGCCGCTGGGGCCGGTGGCGCTTTTGCACGCCGCGCGCGATCTGCAGCGGATCGAGCCGGTGCCGGGCGGGCTGCGCATCGGCGCGGGGGTGACGATTGCGGCGCTGCGCGAGGCGATGGAGGGGCCGCACCCGGCCTTTGCCGAACTGCTGCGGCGCTTTGCCAGCGAGCAGATCCGGGCGGCGGCGACCATCGGCGGCAATATCGCCAATGGCTCGCCGATTGGCGATGCGCCACCGGCGCTGATCGCGATGGGGGCGGTGTTGCACCTGCGCCGGGGCGAGGAGCGGCGCGAGATGCCGCTGGAGGCGTTTTTCCTCGACTATCGCAAGCAGGACCGGCTGCCGGGAGAGTTTGTCGAGGCGGTGACGGTGCCGGATGCCGCGCCGGGGCTGCGCTGCTACAAACTGTCGAAAAGGTTCGATCAGGATATCTCGGCGGTTTGTGGCTGCTTCCATCTGGTGCGCGAAGGTGGGAAAATCACATGCGCCCGGATCGCGTTCGGCGGCATGGCGGGTGTGCCGAAGCGGGCGGCGGCGGTGGAGGCGGCGTTGGTTGGACGCGAGTGGAGCCTTGAGACGGTGGAGGCGGCGCTGCCCGCCTTTGCGACGGACTTCGCGCCGCTCAGTGATATGCGGGCGAGTGCGGGGTATCGGCTGGCCACGGCGCAGAACCTGTTGCTGCGGTATTTCCATGACATCGCCGGGGATGCGGTCTCGGTGCTGGAGGTGCGGGCATGAGTGTTTCCTCCTCTCTCCCGCACGAGTCGGCCGGGCTGCATGTCACCGGGCAGGCGCGCTATGTCGATGACCTGCCGGTGCCGGCGGGGTGCCTGCATCTGGCGTTCGGCATGTCGAGCGTGGCGCGCGGGATGATTACCGCCATCGACCTTGAGGCGGTGCGCGCCGCGCCGGGGGTGGTCGCGGTCTATTCCGCGGCGGATTTCGCGGTGATGCCGGATTGCTCGCCCAGCCTGCATGACGAGCCGCTGCTGGCGGTGGGCGAGGTGCATTACCTTGGCCAGCCGGTCTTCGTGGTGGTGGCGGAGAGCCATCTGGCAGCGCGCAGGGCGGCGCGGCTGGGGCGCATCAGCTATGACGAGCGGCCGGCGATCCTGACGGTGGAGGACGCGCTGGCGGCGGGCAGTCGCTTCGAGGGCGGGCCGGTGATCTGGGCGCGGGGCGATGCAGCTGAGGCGATTGCCGGGGCCGAGAGGGTGGTCGAGGGCAGTTTCGAGATCGGCGGGCAGGAGCATTTCTATCTGGAGGGGCAAGCCGCGCTGGTGCTGCCGCAGGAGGATGGCGCGGTCGTCTACAGTTCCACCCAGCATCCGACCGAGATCCAGCACAAGGTGGCCGAAGCGCTGGACCTGCCGATGCATGCGGTGCGGGTCGAGATGCGGCGGATGGGCGGGGGCTTTGGCGGCAAGGAGAGCCAGGGCAATGCGCTGGCCGTGGCTTGCGCAGTGGCCGCGGCGCGGACCGGGCTTCCTTGCAAGATGCGCTATGACCGCGACGATGACATGATGATCACCGGCAAGCGCCACGATTTCCGCATCCGTTATCGCGCGGGCGTGGATACCGACGGGCGTGTCTTGGGGCTGGAAGTGACGCATCTGGTGCGCTGCGGCTGGTCGATGGACCTGTCGCTGCCGGTCGCGGACCGGGCGATGCTGCATGCCGACAATGCCTATTGGCTGCCGGCGGTGCGGATCGAGAGCCACCGGCTGCGCACCAACACCCAGAGCGCGACGGCCTTTCGCGGCTTTGGCGGGCCGCAGGGGATGATCGGGGTGGAGCGGGTGATGGACCATGTGGCCCATACGCTTGGGCTCAATCCGCTGGCGGTGCGGCGGGCGAATTATTACCCGGAGGCTTCGGAGGCGGAGGCGGGCCCCGGGGAGGTGACGCAGGATGAGCCGGAGGTGACGGGGGCGGATCGCGATCTGACTTCGCGCGGGGCGGTGGCGGAGGCCGGGGGGCCAGCCCCCCGGACCCCCCGGGATATTTCCGCCAGCAAGAAGACGACGCCCTACGGGATGGAGGTGGAGGATTTCATCCTGCATGGGCTGACGGAAGAGTTGCAGAAATCCAGCAATTTCGCTGCAAGGCAGGCAGCGATTTCCGAGTGGAACAGCACAAATGCGATCCTTAAGAAAGGGATCGCGCTGACGCCGGTGAAGTTCGGGATCAGCTTCACGCTGACCCACCTCAATCAGGCCGGCGCGCTGGTGCATGTCTATCAGGACGGATCGGTGCAGCTGAACCATGGCGGCACCGAGATGGGGCAAGGACTGCATCGCAAGGTGGCGCAGGTGGCGGCAGCGGCGTTCGGGATCGACGATGGGCGCATCCGCATCACCGCGACGGATACGGGCAAGGTGCCGAATACCTCGGCCACGGCGGCCTCTTCCGGGGCCGATCTGAACGGGATGGCGGTGAAGGCGGCCTGCGATACGTTGCGGGGGCGGATTGCGGCATTCGTGGCCGAAAAGCACGGCGGCACGGCGGCGGAGGTGCATTTTGCCGGGGGCAAGGTCTTTGTCGGCACCGAGGAGCTGACCTGGGAGCAGGCGGTGGCCGCGACCTATCAGGGCCGGGTCAGCCTGTCGGCGACGGGGTTCTACGCCACGCCGAAGATCACCTGGGATAGGGTCAAGGGCCAAGGGCGGCCGTTCTTCTACTTTGCCTATGGCGCCTCGGTGTCGGAGGTGGTGATCGACACGCTGACCGGCGAATACCGGATCCTGCGCGCCGATATCTTGCATGATTGCGGCACCAGCCTGAACCCGGCGCTGGATCTGGGCCAGATCGAGGGAGGCTATGTGCAGGGCGCGGGCTGGCTGACGACCGAGGAGCTGGTCTGGGACGCGAAGGGCCGGCTGCGGACCCATGCGCCCTCGACCTACAAGATCCCGGCCTGTTCGGACCGGCCGGGGCAGTTCAACGTGGGCCTGTGGCAGCATCCGAACCGCGAGGAGACGATTCACCGGTCGAAGGCGGTGGGCGAGCCGCCGTTCATGCATGGGATCTCGGCGTTTCTGGCCCTGTCGGCGGCCTGCGCGGCTTGCGGGCCGCACTATCCGGCGCTGGATGCGCCGGCGACGCCGGAGCGGGTGCTGGCGGCGGTGGCGCGGGCCCGGGGGCCCAAGACGGCTTGCAACGATGAGCTTTGATGCTGGGGCCCTTGCGGCGGCTGTGGAACGGCTGGGGCCGCTGGTGCGGGTGCTGGTGGCGGGCGCGGCGGGATCGGTGCCGCGCGAGGCCGGGGCCGAGATGCTGGTGAGCGCGGGCGCGCAGGAGGGCACGATCGGCGGCGGCACGCTGGAATGGCAGGCGAGCTTGCGGGCGCGGGAGCTGCTGGCGAGCGGTGCGGCGGGCGCCGTGAGCCGGGTGCCGCTGGGGCCGGCGCTGGGGCAGTGCTGCGGCGGGGCGGTGACGCTGGCCTTCGAGCGGCTGGATGCGGCGCGGCTGGCGCAGCTTGGGACCGGGTCGCTGGTGGCGCGGGCGCTGGACGGCTCGGCGATGCCACTGGCGGTGGTGCGGCTGCTGGCCCGGGCGCGGGGGCAAGGCGCCCTGCCTCGCCTGCCGCTGCTGGAGGGCAGCTGGCTGGTGGAGCGGGCGGCGCAGCCAGCGCGCGGGCTGTGGATCTGGGGCGCGGGGCATGTGGGCCGGGCGCTGGTGTCGGTGCTGGCGCCGCTGCCGGATCTGGCGATCACCTGGGTGGATACCGGGGCGGAGCGGTTCCCGGAGGTGATTCCCGCGGGGGTGACGCAGCTGGTGGCGGCGAACCCGGCGGAGCTTGTGGCCCATGCGCCAAGGGAGGCGGAGCACCTGATCCTGACCTTCTCGCATCAGCTCGACCTCGAGCTTTGCCACAGGCTGCTGGGGCATGGCTTTGCCGCGGCGGGGCTGATCGGATCGGCGTCGAAGCGGGCCCGATTCCACAGCCGGCTGCGCGGGCTTGGCCACGCCGATGCCCAGATTTTGCGCATTGCCTGCCCAATAGGCGATCCGGCCTTGGGAAAACACCCTCAGGCCATTGCCGTGGGCGTCGCCGCCGCGCTACTCAAAGGGTCGAGCGAGATGAAAACCGCAAGGGATCGCGCCGGGGGGCGGGCAGAGTGACGGGGACCGAGACGGCACAGCTTCTGACGATCCGAGGCCTGACCAAGGCCTATCCGGGCGTCGTCGCCAATAGCGACGTGTCCTTCTCGGTCGCGCCGGGCGAGGTGCATGCCCTGCTGGGCGAGAACGGCGCGGGCAAGTCCACGCTGGTCAAAGCGATCTACGGGCTGGTGCGGCCTGATTCCGGCGAGATGCGGATGCGGGGCGAGCCCTATGCGCCAACCGAGCCGCGGGCGGCACGGGCCGCGGGCGTGGCGATGGTGTTCCAGCACTTCTCGCTGTTCGAGGCGCTGAACGTCGCCGAAAATGTCGCGCTTGGCATGGAGCACCCGCCCCGGCAGCGCGAGCTTGCCGCGAAGATCCGGGCGGTCAGCGAGGCTTACGGGCTGCCGCTGGACCCCTCGCGGCTGGTCGGCGATCTGTCGGCGGGGGAACGCCAGCGGGTGGAGATCATCCGCTGCCTGTTGCAGGACCCCAAGCTGCTGATCATGGACGAGCCGACCTCGGTGCTGACCCCGCAGGAAGTGGAGATCCTGTTTGCCACGCTGCGGCAGCTGTCGGCCGAGGGCACCGCGATCCTTTATATCAGCCACAAGCTGGAGGAGATCCGCAGCCTGTGCGACAGCGCCACGATCCTGCGCCGGGGCAAGGTGGTCGCCACCTGCACCCCGCGCGAGGTTTCGGCGCGCGATCTGGCCGAGATGATGGTGGGCACGGCGCTGACCCCGCCGGCGCGGGCGCCGCGGACGGATTGGGCGGGCGCGCCGGCGCTGGAGGTGACGGGGCTGTCGGTCGCCTCACCCATGCCGTTCGGCACCTCGCTGAAGGGCATCGGCTTCACCGTGGCGCGGGGCGAGGTGCTGGGGATCGCCGGGGTTGCGGGCAACGGGCAGGACGAATTGCTGCTGGCGCTGTCGGGCGAGCTGAAATCGGCGCCGGGCATGGTGCGGGCGGCGGGGGTCGATCTGGGCGACAAGGGCCCGAATGACCGGCGGCGCGCGGGCTTCGTGGTCGCGCCCGAGGAGAGACTGGGCCATGCGGCGGCGCCGGGGATGAGCCTGGTGGAAAACGCGCTGCTGTCGGGCTGGGTCCGCATGGGGCTGGTCAGGCGCGGCTTCATCGACTGGGCGGCGACGCGGCACTTTGCGGAAGGCGTGGTCAAGGAGTACGACGTGCGCACCCCCGGCACCCATGTTGCGGCGCGGGCGCTGTCGGGCGGGAACCTGCAGAAATTCGTGATCGGGCGCGAACTGAGCCAGGAACCGGCGGTGATCGTCATCAACCAGCCGACCTGGGGCGTCGATGCCTCGGCCGCGGCCTCGATCCGGCAGGTGATCCTCGACCGGGCGGCGGCGGGGGCGGCGGTGGTGGTGATCAGCCAGGATCTGGACGAGCTGATGGAGATCGCCGACCGGTTCGCGGCGCTGAACGAGGGGCGGCTGTCGGCGCCGCGCCCGGTGCAGGGGCTGACGATGGAACAGGTCGGGCTGATGATGGGCGGCGCGCACGGGATGCATGTGCCCGAAGCGGGCGCGGCGGATGT
Organism: Frigidibacter albus; assembly: GCF_009908165.1. Classification (GTDB taxonomy): domain Bacteria; phylum Pseudomonadota; class Alphaproteobacteria; order Rhodobacterales; family Rhodobacteraceae; genus Frigidibacter; species Frigidibacter albus. The sequence goes on along the minus strand of NZ_JAAAUC010000003.1, from coordinate 196,579 downwards.
GCTGCATGCGGAGGCCGCCGATGCTGAAGCTTGAACGGCGCCCCGCCCCCTCGCGGCTGTGGACGGCGGCGACGCCGGTGCTGGCGGTGATCGCCACGATGATCGCGGGCGGGCTGCTGTTCGCGGCGCTTGGCAAGGCGCCGGTCGAGGCGATCCGCACCATCTTCTGGGACCCGCTGTTCGGCGAGTTCGCCAGCTATTCGCGCCCGCAGCTGCTGGTCAAGGCCGGGCCGCTGATCCTGATCGCCATCGGCCTGAGCCTGGGGTTCAAGGCGCAGGTCTGGAACATCGGGGCCGAGGGGCAATACATGATGGGCGCCCTCTTCGGCGCGGCGACGGGGCTGGCATTCTACCCGACGGACAGCGTGCTGCTGTTCCCGGCCATGGTGGTGATGGGCGCGTTTGGAGGGTTCCTGTGGGCGATGATCCCGGCGGTGCTGAAGCTGCGCTTCGGCACCAGCGAGATCCTGGTGTCGCTGATGCTGGTCTATGTGGCGCAGCACATCATGTCGGCGGCATCCTTCGGGATGCTGCGCAACCCCGAGGGCATGGGCTTTCCCGGCAGCCGCAACTTCCAGCACTACCCCGCCGCGTTCAACAGCGAGCTGATCGCCGGGACCGGGATGCACTGGGGCGGGGTTGCGGCGCTTGGGGCGGTGGTTGCGGCCTATGTGCTGCTGACCCGGCATATCCTGGGATTTCATATCCGGGTGGCCGGCGAGGCGCCGCGGGCGGCGCGGTTCGCGGGTGTCAGCCCGGTGCTGCTGACCTCGATCTGCCTTGGCACATCGGGTGCGCTGGCGGGACTGGCGGGGCTTTTCGAGGTGACGGGCCCGGCCGGGCAGATCACCACCGACTTCGCCTCGGGCTATGGCTTCACTGCCATCATCGTGGCGTTTCTGGGCCGGCTGCATCCGGTGGGCATCTTGCTGGCGGGGCTGCTGATGGCGCTGACCTATATTGGCGGAGAGCTGGCGCAGCTGACGCTGAACCTGCCCTCCGCGGCGGTGCAGGCGTTCCAGGGGATGCTGCTGTTCTTCCTGCTGGCCTTTGACGTGCTGGCGAATTTCCGCATCCGGCTGGTAGGGAGCAAGTCTGTGAAAGGAGCGGGCGCATGATGGGCTCTATCGACCCGATCCTGCTGATCGCCTCCTTGATGGTGGCCTCGACCCCGATCCTGCTGGCGGCGATTGGCGAGCTGGTGGTGGAAAAGGCCGGGGTGCTGAACCTTGGCGTGGAAGGCATGATGATCGTCGGCGCCATCGCGGGCTTTGCGATGGCGGTAGAGAGTGGCTCGCCGCTGATGGGCTTCCTCGGGGCGGCGGTCGCGGGCGCGGCGCTGTCGCTGATCTTTGCCTTCCTGACGCAGGTGCTGCTGTCCAATCAGGTGGCGACGGGGCTGGCGCTGACGCTGTTCGGCATCGGGTTTTCGGCGCTGATCGGGCAGGGCTATACCGGCGTGCGGCCCCCCCCGACGCCGAAGATGGATTTCGGGCCGCTGTCGGATATTCCGGTGATCGGCCCGATGCTGCTGCGCCATGACCCGATGGTCTATGTCTCGATCCTGATCATCGCCGCGGTCTGGGCGTTCCTGAAATTCACCCGCGCGGGCCTCGTGCTGCGGGCCGTGGGCGAGAGCCATGATGCCGCCCATGCCCTCGGCTACAAGGTGGTACGGCTGCGGGTGCTGGCCATCGCCTTTGGCGGGGCCTGCGCGGGGCTTGGCGGCGCTTACCTCAGCCTCGTGCGCGTGCCGCAGTGGACGGAAGGCATGACCGCCGGCGCCGGCTGGATCGCGCTGGCCATCGTGGTCTTTGCCAGCTGGCGGCCGTGGCGGGTGCTGGCGGGGGCCTATCTTTTCGGCGGGGTCACCGTGCTGCAGCTGAACCTGCAGGCGGCCGGGGTGGCGATCCCGGTGCAATACCTGTCGATGGCGCCCTACCTGATCACCATCCTTGTGCTGGTGCTGATTTCGGCCGACCGTCGCCGCGCGGCGCAGAACGCCCCCGCCTCGCTGGGGCGGGTCTTCCATGCCTCCAGTTAATGCTTTCACCGCTGCCCGAAGGGGCGGCCCCGCTTTGACAACACCTCAAGGGAGCACCCCGAACATGCAACGCAGAACCCTGCTCAAGTCCAGCGCCGCCGCGCTGATCGCCGTATCGCTGGCCGGCCCGGCGCTGGCGCAAGACCCGCTGAAGGTGGGCTTCATCTATGTCGGCCCGATCGGCGATCTGGGCTGGTCCTACCAGCACGATCAGGGCCGTCTGGCCATCGAAGAGGAATTCGGCGACAAGATCGAGACCGTCTATCTGGAAAGCGTGCCCGAAGGCGCCGATGCCGAGCGCGCGCTGACCCAGATGGCAATGCAGGGCGCGGACCTGATCTTCACCACCTCGTTCGGCTACATGGACCCGACGATCAACGTGGCGGCCAAGTTCCCGGATGTGAAATTCGAACATGCCACCGGCTACAAGCGCGCCGACAACGTTTCCACCTACAATGCCCGCTTCTACGAAGGCCGCGCCGTGATGGGCACCATCGCCGGGCACATGACCAAATCGAACAAGATTGGCTATATCGGCTCGTTCCCGATCCCCGAGGTCATCCAGGGCATCAACGCCACCTTCATCCACGCCCAGAAGGTGAACCCCGATGTCGAGATCAGCGTGGTCTGGGCCTATACCTGGTTCGACCCCGCGAAAGAGGCCGATGCCGCCAAGGCGCTGATCGAGCAGGGCGTGGACGTGATCCTGGCCCATACCGACTCGACCGCACCGCTGGCCGAGGCTGCCAAGACCGAAGGCGTGATCGGATTTGGCCAGGCGTCGGACATGCTGGACTTCGCGCCCTCGCCGCGCGTGTCCTCGATCATCGACGACTGGTCGCCCTATTACATCAAGCGCGTGCAGGCGATGCTGGATGGCACCTGGACCTCGACCGACACCTGGGGCGGGATCGGCGAGGGTGAAGTTGTGATCGGCGAGATCACCGATGCGGTGCCGGCCGAAGTGAAGGCCGAGGCCGAGGCGCTGACCGCGGCGATTGCCGACAAGTCCTACCACCCCTTCACCGGCCCGCTGAACAAGCAGGACGGCTCTGCCTGGCTGGCCGAGGGCGAAGTGGCCGATGATGGCACGCTGGCCGGCATGAACTTCTATGTCGAAGGCATCGAGGGCGACATCCCGCAATAAGCGCGGCACCCCTGACACGGCAGAGGGGGGCACGGGTGCCCCCCTCTTGCATTCTGATCGCAGGAGACGGGCATGCAGGACTTCCTCATCATCGGCGGCGGCATCGCCGGCATCTCGGCGGCGGCGCGGCTGTCGCATCTGGGCCGCGTCACGCTGCTGGAGGCGGAACCGGCGCTTGGCTACCACGCCTCGGGCCGCTCGGCGGCGCTGTTCGAGCCGCGCTATGGCCTCGCGCCGGTGGTGGAACTGAGCCTTGCCAGCGAGGACCATCACCGCCACGCGCATGGCGGCGTGCTGAGCCCGCGCGGCATGATGATCGTGGCGCGGCAGAGCGAGGCGGAGGCCTTTGCCGAGGACATCGCCGATATGGCGCTGGACCAGATCAGCGTGGATGAGGCGCGGGGAATGGTTCCGATCCTGAACCCGGAGGCGGTGGCGCTGGCGGGCTATGCGGCCCATGCCGAGGACATCGACACCGACCTGCTGATCCAGAACTTCCTGCGCGAGGCGCGGGGAAATGGCGCAACCATCGTCACCGGCGCGCGGGTGACGGGCATTGCGCGGGGTGCCGGCGGCTGGACGGTGACCAGCGAAGCGGGCAGCCATTCCGGGCGGATGCTGGTCAATGCCGCCGGGGCCTGGGTCGACGGGGTGGCGCAGATGGCGGGGGTGCGGCCGCTGGGGTTCCAGCCCAACCGCCGGTCGATGGCGCGGATCCCGGCGCCCGGCGGGCATGACGTCAGCCGCTGGCCGATGGTGTTCGGCGCCGGCGAAGGCTGGTATTGCAAGCCCGATGCCGGGGCGCTGATCGTCTCACCGGCCGAAGAACACCCGATGGACCCGCATGACGCCTGGGCCGATGACATGGTGCTGGCCGAGGGGTTGGCGCGGTATGAGGCGATGGTGACGGAGCCTGTCACCCGCATGATCTCCAACTGGGCGGGCCTGCGCACCTTCGCGCCCGACCGGGTGCTGGTGATCGGGCCGGACCCGCGGGTGCCGGATTTCTTCTGGCTGGCGGGGCAAGGCGGCTACGGCTTCCAGACCTGCCCTGCTGCCAGCCAGCTTGCGGCCGACCTGATCGCCGGGCGCGCCCCGGCGGTCGATGCCGCCACCGTCGCCGCGCTGTCGCCGGCGCGGTTCGGCTGAACGCATTCGGAACGCTGCATAAGTTGACCCGCATCAAGGTGCGGGTCCGCGGTCCATGCCAAATCTCTCCCACACGCAAGCAGGAGACGGACATGGACTACCAGACCAAGATCGACACGATGCGCGACGAGCTGCGCACGCTCTACAAGGCGATTCCCGAAACCGCCAAGGGCTTCAGCGCGCTGTCGAAGGGCGTGAAGGAGGGCGGCGTGCTGGGGATGAAGGAGAAGGAATTCATCGCGCTTGGCATCGCCGTCGGCGTGCGCTGCGAGCCATGCATCGTGCTGCATGTCGATGCGCTGATGAAGGAAGGCGCCACGCGCGAGGAGTTGGGCGACGTGCTGGCGATGGCCGTCCAGATGGGCGGTGGCCCGGCGATGATGTATGCCGGACATGCGCTGGCCTGCTGGGATGAGCTGGCGGCCGCCAAAGGTATGTAGCCCGGACACGTTTTCGTTGCCCCTGCCCTGCCCCCCGTGACAATCCGCCCCCCCTCCGGCAGAGTCGCAAAAAAGTGAGGCGGGGCCGAATGGCCCGCGGGCTGGATAGCAGGGGCAGCGGATGCGCGGATGGATCAAGGGGCTGGCGGTCATCGCCGTGGCGGTGATTGTAGCGGCCTGCGGCGGACAGCATCCGCAGGGCATTCCGCCGCAATTCGGCGATGCCGCGCCGCATCCGTGGTATGGCCGCACCCCGGCGGGATATGAGGTGCATGGCATCGACGTGTCGCGCTGGCAGGGCCCGATCGACTGGCAGGGCGTCGCCTCGGGCGGGGTGTCCTTCGCCTGGATCAAGGCGACCGAGGGCGGCGACGTCGCCGACCCGATGTTCCGTGCCAACTGGGAGGGCGCCCGCCGCGCCGGTCTGCCGCGCGGGGCCTATCACTTCTACTACTTCTGCCGCACGGCGCAGGAACAAGCCGCATGGTTCATCCAGAACGTTCCGGCCGAGCGGGGCGCCCTGCCCCCGGTGCTGGACATGGAATGGACGCGGTCGCGCAACTGCCCCGGCCGCCCCTCGCCCGAGTGGATCCGCGCCGAGGCGCAGATCTTCATGGCGATCATCACCCAGCATTATGGGCAGCGGCCGGTGGTCTACACCACCGTGGATTTCTTCCGCGAGAATGAGATGTGGCGGCTGAACGGGGTGGAGTTCTGGCTGCGGTCGGTCGCCGGGCATCCCGATCAGGTCTATCCCGGGCATGACTGGACGTTCTGGCAATATACCGGCACCGGCCTTGCGCGCGGGGTTTCCGGCGAGGTGGACCTGAACGCCTTCGGTGGCTCGCGCCAGCAATGGTCGCGCTGGCTGGCCCGACGGAGCCAGTAGTCGCGCTCGCTGAAGCGCGTTGCAGGATTGTTGCGAGGTGAGGGCCCTAGGCCTATACTCGGCCCATATCTGAAGTGATTTCTCCGGCCGCGACTGTGGCCGGTCAGCTATGAACAGCGTCCATCAATTCAGGGTGCCGTGATGCGAATTCTTATAGTCGGCCTGCTTTTCGCGCTGACCGCCTGCGTCCAGCCGGCGGAGGAGGCCCCCGCGCAGACCCATGTCTGCACGACCTTGCCCACCAACCTCGTCGAATGCGCCGAGACCGGCTGATGCCGCGCTACACGCCCCTCAAGCTGACGCTCCGGGCGCTCTTGTGGGGGCTTTTGGGGTTGCTGGCCCTGCCCCCGCTGACCCTGTTTCTGGTGCTGGGGCTGGGTCACCTGCAAGGGGCCTGCGGCGCGGGCAGTTCAGGCGGCTGCGAGATGGGCGCGGCCATGGCCGCGCTCATCGCCACGATCTCGGGGTTCGGGCTTGGCGCCGCGATCTCGCTGATCCGCGACCTGCGGCGCAGGAAGGTCTAGCAAGGCCCCGCCCGCCGGAGCGGGACCTGTAGCGGCCTCAACCATCCTTGCGGATGCGGGCGTTCGACGGATCGAAGGGGCTGTCCTCCACCACCTCGGCATCCCACAGCTTGCGCAGCATCCGCACCTTCAGCCTCTGCCCGGTGACGGCGAGGTCGGGGCGCACATAGCCCATGCCGATCTGCTTGCCGAAGCCCACCGACCAGCCGCCCGAGGTGAGGCGGCCGATCTTGGCGCCGTCATGCAGCAGCGCCTCTTTCCCCCAGGGGTCGCAATCGGTGGGGCCGTCGATCAGCAGCGTCACGCATTTGCTGCGGATGCCGGTGTCGAGCATCGCCTGCTTGCCGTGGAAGTCCTTCGACAGGTCCACGAACCGGTCCAGCCCGGCCTCCAGCGGGGTGGCGTCGCGGCCGAGCTCGGTGCCGAAGGCGCGATAGGATTTCTCCTGCCGCAGCCAGTTCTGGGCGCGGGCGCCAACCAGCTTCATGCCGTGCTTGGCGCCAGCGGTTTGCAGCTGGTCCCACAGGTAGGCCGACATCTCGATCGGGTGGTGCAGCTCCCATCCCAGCTCGCCGGTATAGGCAACGCGGATGGCGCGCACCGGGCACATGCCAAGCTCGATGTTGCGCATCGTCAGCCAGGGGAAGCGCTTGTTGGACAGCACGGTTTCGGGCACCGCATCGCGCACCAACTCGTTCAGGATCGCGCGGGAGTTCGGCCCGGCGAGGCCGAAGACGCCCCATTGCGTCGTGACGTCATGGATGTCGAGGTATCCGCCGCCCGCCGCGATGAAATCCTCGGCGGCCTGTTTCAGATAATCTGCATCATAGGCCGTCCAGGCCCCGGCAGAGACCAGATAGTATTCATTTTCCGACAGACGGACGATGGTGTATTCGGTCCGCGTGGTGCCCGTCGCGGTCAGCGCATAGGTCAGGTTGATGCGGCCGATGGCGGGCAGTTTGTTGCAGGTGAAACCGTCGAGGAAGGCCGTCGCGCCCGGGCCGCGCACCAGATGCTTGGTGAAGGCGGTGGCGTCGATCAGGCCAGCGGTTTCGCGCAGCGCCTCGGCTTCGGACCTCGCATAGTCCCACCACGCGCCGCGGCGGAAGCTGCGGCTGTCATGGTCGAAGTTCGACGGGGCATCCAGCGGACCATAGTAATTCGGCCGCTCCCACCCGTTCACCTGCCCGAACTGGGCGCCAAGCGCCTTTTGCCGGTCATAGACCGGCGCGGTGCGCAGCGGGCGACAGGCTTCGCGTTCCTCATCGGGGTGATGCAGGACAAAGACATGCTCATAGCATTCCTCGTTCTTGCGCGCGGCGTATTCGGTAGTGATCCAGCTGCCGTAGCGCTTGGGGTCGAGGCTGGCCATGTCGATCTCGGCCTCACCTTCGGTCATCAACTGCGCAAGGTAGTATCCCGTGCCCCCCGCCGCGGTGATGCCGAACGAAAAGCCCTCGGCCAGCCACATGTTGCGCAGGCCCGGCGCCGGGCCGACCAGCGGGTTGCCATCGGGGGTGTAGCAGATCGGGCCGTTGAAATCGTCCTTGAGCCCCACGGTTTCCGACGAGGGAATCCGGTGGATCATGCTCATGTATTCCTCCTCGATCCGCTCCAGATCCAGCGGGAAGAGGTCGGCGCGGAAGCTTTCGGGCACGTCATAGAGGAAGCGCGCGGGCGCATTGCGCTCGTAAGGCCCAAGGATCCAGCCGCCGCGCTCCTCGCGCACATACCATTTCGCGTCGGCGTCGCGCAGCACCGGATGCTCGGGATTGCCGGCCTTGCGCCAGGCGGCCAGCATCGGGTCGGGTTCGGTGACGATATACTGGTGTTCCACCGGAATCGCCGGGATCTTCAGCCCCAGCAGCCGCGCGGTGCGCTGCGCGTGGTTGCCGGTGGCGGTCACCACATGCTCGGCATGGATCTCGAACGCCTCATCCGAGGCGACCAGCATCCCGCCCTTTTCCACCATCTTGTGGCCGCGCACGACCCACTCGGACCCGGTCCATTCGTAGCTGTCGACCTGCATCCGCCGCACGATCTCGGCCCCCAGCTGGCGCGCGCCCTTGGCCATCGCCTGCGTCACGTCGGCGGGGTTGATATAGCCGTCCTGCGGGTGGAACAGCGCGCCCTTCAGGTCCTCGGTCCGCACCAGCGGCCAGCGCTCCTTGATCTGCGCCGGGGTCAGGAATTCGTGATACACATCGGCGGTTTCCGCGACCGAGGAATACAGCATGTATTCATCCATCCGCGCATCGGTCTGCGCCATACGCAGGTTGCCGACAACCGCGAAGCCGGCATTGAGCCCGGTTTCCGCCTCCAGCGTCTTGTAGAAATCGACGCTGTATTTGTGGATATGGGTGGTGGCATAGCCCATGTTGAACAGCGGCAAGAGGCCGGCGGCGTGCCAGGTGGAGCCAGAGGTCAGCTCGTCCCGCTCCAGCAGCATCGTGTCCCAGCCGGCCTTGGCGAGGTGATAGGCGATCCCGTTTCCGACGGCGCCGCCGCCAACGACAAGGGCACGAACATGGGTTTTCATCGGGCGACTCCTGAAGCGCTGTTTGCCCACGAATGCCAGACTGCCGGAATTTCAGGACGGCGCGCCCGACATCTGCGGGACGAAAACGACATGATGCGCGATTGCGCCGCAGCGCGGCTTAGGGCCGCGCCACCAGCCGGGCGGAAAGGGCCAGGGTTTCGGCGTCGGTAAAGCGGAAGGGCACGGTGAAATCGAGGCTGTCCAGCACCTGCGCTGTCTCGGGGGCAGGCCATCCACTGCGGCCGAGATTGCTTTCCAGATTGAGGTTCGTGCGCATCAGAACCAGCACCGGCGTGCCGGGTGCGGGCGGGGCCTGTGTCGGCAGGAAGGGCGCCACCTGCCAGCCGGGATTGCGCAGCGCCAGATTGCCGCCGACATAGAAGTCGGCAAGGATCGGCGTCGTTTCGGGCTCAAAACGGGCCAGCGCCGCCTCGACATCGGCGAAGTCCACCGCGCCGCGGGCCGGGCCATACATCCGCGCCCCGGCCATGCCGACGACCGTCAGCGCCGCCAGCACCGCGACCACCCCCAGCAGCCCGTGGAAGGCCGCGGGGCGCGCCATCGCCACCGCACGGATCAGCAGCGGCGGTGCAGCCAGCACGAAGACCGGCAGCAGCCAGCGCGGGGTGACATGGGTGGCGCCGGCGAACACGACCCCCACAAGGAAGACGGCAAAGGCGGTCAGCGCGGCGCGGGTCAGCAGGCGCACGAAGGTCTCGCCCGGTTCGGTCAGCGGCGAGGTGGCACGGTTGCGCAGGCCGAAACCGAGGGCCGCCGCGACCAGCGCGGCCAGCCCCAGCCCCGCGGCGATCCCGGTGAAGCTGTCGCCGAGACCGGTCAGCCAGGGCAGGGTTTGGACAACCGCCTCGCCCACCGTCAGCTTGTAGCCCGAGGCAAAGGCGAGCTCCGGGTGGCGCAGCATCCAGAGGGCGGGCGCGGCGATGAGAGCCAGTGCAACCGCCAGCGTGGCGAGGATGCGCCGGTCGCCGAGCCGGGCCCGCATCAGCGGCAGGGTCAGGCCCGCCAGCGCCAGGGCGACCGGAACCAGCGCGTAATTGTATTTCGACAGCGAGCCGAGGCCGATGGCCAGCCCCAGCAGCAGGTAATCGGCGGCCCGGCCCCGCCGGAGCAGGCCCGAGACCGCCGCGAGGGTTGCCGCAATCGTCAGCAGCAGCGCGACGGAATGGGTAGTGGCGCGCTGCCCCTCCCAGAACACGTCGGGCAGCAGCGCAAGGCCCAGCGTTCCGGCCACCGCCAGCCGCAGCGGCAGAAGCGGACGGAGTGCGGCAAAGACCAGCGCATAGGTGCCAAACAGCATCAGGTTCTTGACGATGGCGAGCGCGAAGGTGGACTTGCCGAAGACCGCGAAGCTGGCCGCCTGAAGCCAGCTGTAGAGCGGCAGCTGCGGGCCATAGCCCAGCCGGAAGCCGGGGGTCAGCAGGACCATCTCGGCCTCATCCGTTTCCAGCGCGCCGCCAAGCGCCAGCCGCAGCCCGAATTGCAGCAGGAAATAGCCCACCAGCAGCGCGAGGAAGATCCGCGTGCCCTGCCCGTTGCCCTGGTCCATCTGTTGCCCTGCCCTGCGCATTTCTTGGACTGAGTTTCGCATTCCGCGGCGGGGAGCGCCAGCCCATGGGCGCGGGCATCTTGGCGTCTTCATCTGGCCCAGTCAGAGGGCAGCGCCCGTCCGCGGGTGGGCGCTGCAACGCAGGTTCTAGGCGCTTTATGGTGCGGCGCAACTCCACCGGCGTTCTACGCGGAACCGTTGAGTAGCGCCCGCCCGGGGGGCGGACGGGCGCTGCCCGGCGGCGCTGAAGCGCCTTGATTCCGGGCAAGAAGGTAAGAGCCTTCAGCTCACAGCAGCCCCGGCACCACCAGATCCGGCGGGCGGTGACCATCGGCAAAGGTCTTGATGTTGATGATGACCTTCTCGCCCATCTCCACCCGGCCCTCGACGGTGGCCGAGCCCATATGCGGCACCAGCACCACATTGGGCAGCTCGCGCAGGCGGGGGTTGATCTCGTGCCCATGCTCGAAGACGTCGAGGCCGGCGCCCGCGATCTCGCCCGCGCGCAGCATCCGCGTCAGCGCGTTCTCGTCGATCACCTCGCCGCGCGAGGTGTTGACCACCACCGCCGTCGGCTTCATCAGCTTCAGCCGCCGCGCGTTCAGCAGGTGGAAGGTCGAGGGCGTATGCGGGCAGTTGACCGACACCACATCCATCCGCGCCAGCATCTGGTCGAGGCTTTCCCAATAGGTTGCCCCCACCTCTGCCTCCACCTCGGGGCGCAGGCGCTTGCGGTTGTGGTAGTGGATCTGCATCCCGAAGGCCTTTGCCCGCCGCGCCACCGCAAACCCGATCCGGCCCATGCCGAGGATGCCAAGCCGCCGACCGCCGACGCGCCCGCCGAGGAAGGCGGTCGGCGACCAGCCCTGCCATTTGCCGTCCTGCATCACCGCCATCCCCTCGGGGATGCGGCGCGTGACCCCAAGGATCAGCGCCATCGCCATGTCGGCGGTGTCATCGGCCGAGACGCCGGGGGTGTTGGACACCAGAACCCCGCGCTGGCGGGCGCTGGACACGTCGATATGGTCCACCCCGGCGCCGAAATTGGCGATCAGCTTCAGCTTCTCGCCGGCCTGGGCGAGCATGTTCGCGTCGATATGGTCGCTGAGCGTGGGCACCAGCACATCGGCGCGGCGCATCGCGGCGGCCAGTTCCTCGCGCGTCATCCGCACATCGGTTTCGTTCAGTTCGACGTCGAACAGCTCCTTCATCCGGGATTCCACAACCTCGGGCAGGCGCCGGGTCACCACGACGCTGAGTTTTTGCTTCGACATGTCGGTCTTCCGCTTGTCAGAGGTCTCGGGGTGCCGTCTGCGTCATGTTGCACTGCAGCAGGCGGGTTTGCACCGCATTACTCGCGCAATATTATTGCGGTTTCAAGGGGAAAACTTGGCAAAAACGTCGCGGCACACCGCGGCCCTGCGGCTGCTGGCGCTACCGGGCCACACCTCCGCCGGCATCGCGCCGCATCTGGCCTCCGGCGCTGGCCTTTCCGGGCCCCGCATGGTCTGATCCGTGCAAAGAGGGTGCGGCCGGCTTCGGCCCGACATCCCGAAACCGAGGCAAAGACGGGCGGGCGGCAGGCATGACCATGCGGGCTGGACAGGGATTTCTGGCAATAGCGGCAGTTCTGGCGGCCCTGCTTGGGCCGGCGGGCATCGCACAGGCGCAAGACGGCTCTGCCCTGCTGCAAGAGGCAGCCGTGGAGCCGGCGCTTGACATGGACGCCGCGGTGCAGGCATCCGCCGCCACCGCCGAGGGCCGCGGCCCCGTCACCAACCTGCCGATGCCGCGCTATGTGTCGCTGAAGGCGTCCGAGGGCAATGCCCGCCGCGGCCCCTCGCTGTCGCACCGGATCGACTGGGTCTTTCGCCACCGCGACATGCCGCTGCGCGTGACCGCCGAGTTCGGCCATTGGCGCCGGGTCGAGGACCGCGACGGCGCCGGGGGCTGGGTGCATTATGCGCTGGTGTCAGGGGTGCGCACCGTGGTCATCAGCGCCGAGTCGGCCGACCTGCGCGCCCGCGACATGGCCGGCGCGCCGGTCGTGGCCCGGGCCATGGCCGGGGTGATTGCAAGGCTGGAGCAATGCGGGCCGGATTGGTGCCGCATCAATGCCAGCGGCCAGCGCGGCTGGGTGGAAAAATCCGCGCTTTGGGGCGTGGACGCGGGCGAACTGGTCGAATAGTCCGGCGGTCCGCGGCAGAGTGATTGCGGACACCGAGTCGAAGGACCTCCCCATGGCCAAGAACCCCATGCTGCGCCTGAACCTGTCGGCCGGCCTTGCCTCTGTCACCGTGGCGATGGTGCTGGTGCTGGCCAAGCTCTGGGCACTGTCGGCCACCGGCTCGCTCTCGATCGCCGCCTCGCTGGCCGACAGTGCGATGGACCTGATGGTTTCGGTCGCGGGACTGGCGGCGATGATCTATGCCGCCCGCCCGCCGGATGAGGACCATGCCTTCGGGCACTCGTCTGCCGAGGATCTGGTGGCCTTGGGGCAGTCGATCTTCATCGCGGTGTCGGGCATCGTCATCGGCTGGGCCGCCGCAGCACGGCTGCTGTCCGACGCGCCGGCGCCGCTGGAGGCGCAGGCCGAGGGCATCGCGGTGATGACCTTCTCCATCGTGCTGACGGTGGGGCTGGTGCTGTGGCAGCGCCGGGTGGCGCGGCGCACCCGCAGCCGGGTGGTGGCGGCGGATTCGCTGCATTACCTTGGCGATCTGCTGCCCAATATCGGCGCGATCCTGGCGCTGTGGGCTTCGGCGCGCTTCGGGCTGGGGCAGATCGATTCCGTGGTGGCGCTGGCGGCGGGCGCGGGGATGGTGCTGGGGGCCACACGCATCGGCAAGGGCGCCTGGGACGCGCTGATGGACCGCGCCGCCGATCCCGAGCTGGTGGCGGGCATTGCGGAACTGACCCGCGCCTGGCCCGAGGTGCGGGGGTTCCATGACCTGAAGACCCGCACCGCCGGCAGCCGGGTGTTTGTTCACCTGCATATCGAGCTTGATGGTGATCTGACCCTGCGCGAGGCGCATGACATCGGCTCGGGCCTGCGGCGGACAATCCTGCTGGCCTATCCGCAATGCGACGTGATCATCCACAAGGATGTGGCGCGGGTGTGAAGGAAGCAGGGGGGCCTTCCGCCCCCGGCCGAAACATAAGAGCGGGGGGCCTTCTGCCCCCCGCACCCCCCGAGGATATTTCCACCAGCAAGAACGGGTCAGGCTGCGTCGAGCAGACCCCGGCCCTTGAGCAGCGCCTCCACTCCCGGCAGGCGGCCGCGGAAGGCGGTGTAGAGGGCCTCGGCTTCCTGTGAGCCGCCTGCGGAGAGGATGAACTTCTCCAGCTTGGCCGCGGTTTCGGGGTCGAACACGTCGCCGGTTTCCTCGAAGGCGGCGAAGGCGTCGGCATCCATCACCTCGGACCACATGTAGCTGTAATAGCCCGAGGAATAGCCGTCCCCGGAAAAGACATGGGTGAAATGCGGGGTGGCGTGGCGCATCTTGATCGCGTGGGGCAGGCCGAGGCCTTCCAGCACGCGGCCCTGCATCTCCATCGGGTCTGCGGGGGCCGCGCCTTCGTGGAAGGCGAGGTCCACCAGAGCCGAGGCGACATATTCCACCGTCGCAAACCCTTGCCCGTAGGTGCTGGCGGCCAGCAGCCGGTCCAGCATGTCCTGCGGCATCGGCGCGCCGGTATGCCAGTGGCGGGCGTGCTTTTGCAGCACTTCGGGCACTTCCAGCCAGTGTTCGTAGAGCTGGCTCGGCAGTTCCACGAAGTCGCGCGCAACCGAGGTGCCCGAGATCAGCGGATAGGTCACGTCCGACAGCATCTGGTGCAGCGCGTGGCCGAATTCATGGAACAGGGTGCGGGCATCGTCATAGCTGAGCAGCGCCGGGTCGCCCTTGGCGAAGTTGCACACGTTGACCACCACGGGGCGCACCTCGCCGCCCAGCTTGCGCTGGCTGCGGAAGGACGAGCACCAGGCGCCGGAGCGTTTGGAGCCGCGGGCGAAGTAGTCGCCGATGAACACCGCCATGTGGCGGCCGTCGCGCGTCACCTCCCAGGCGCGGGCGTCGGGGTGGTAGAGGGGCGTGTCGAGTGCCCGGAACTCCAGCCCGAACAGCCGGCTGGCCACATCGAACTGCGCGCCGATCATCGCATCGAGCGACAGGTAGGGCTTCAGGGCGGCCTCATCGAGGTCATGCTCGGCGCGGCGGCGGCGTTCGGAGTAGTAGCGCCAGTCCCAGGGCTCCAGCGTGCCGTTGATGCCACCCTCATGCATCATCCCTTCAAGGATCGCCGCGTCGGCCTCGGCCCTAGCGCGGGCCGGGGTCCAGACCTGCATCAAGAGGCCCCGCACCGCGGCCGGGGTCTTGGCCATCTCCGGCTCCAGCTTGTAGGCGGCGAAGCTGTCATATCCCAGCAGCTTGGCGCGTTCCTCGCGCAGGGCGAGGATTTCCGCCGCGACGGCGCGGTTGTCGGTCTCGCCGCCCGTGGCGCCGCGGGCGCCCCAGGCCGCGAAAGCAACCTCGCGCAGGTCGCGGCGGGGCGAGAACTGCAGGAAGGGCACGATCAGCGAGCGGTTCAGGGTCAGCACATGGCCGCTCTGGCCGCGTTCCTCGGCGGCGGCCCTGGCGCTGGCGATCACGAAATCGGGCAGGCCCTCCAGATCGGCCTCGGCCAGCGGCATCGACCAGCCGCGTTCATCGGCCAGCACGTTCTGGCTGAAGCGGGTGGACAGGACCGCGAGGCGCTGTTTCACTGCGGCCATACGGGTCGCCGCCTCGCCCTGCAACTGGGCGCCGGCGCGGATGAACATCCGGCGGTAAAGGTCCAGAACCCTTGACTCTTCTGCGTTCAGGCCAAGGGTATCGCGCCGCTGCCACAGATCCTCGATCCGCCCGAACAGTTCGCGGTTCATCGTGACCTCGGAGGAGAAGACCGACATTTTCGGGGCAAGATCGCGCTGCAAGGCCTCGCGCGCGTCGGTGCTGTCGGCGCCGGCGAGGTTGTAGAAGACGCCTGCCACCCGGTCGAGCGTCGCCTCCGCCAGTTCCAACGCGGCGATGGTGTTGGCGAAGGTGGGCGTCTCCGGATCACCAGCGATTTGCGCGATGCGGGCGCGGGCTTCGGCAAGGCCGGTGTCGAAGGCGGGGGCGAAATCGGCATCGGTGATCGCGGCGAAGGGCGGCAGGTCGAAGGCGCCGGTCCAGGGGGCGAGCAGCGGGTTATCGGTCATGGCGGTCATGGGGAACTCCTTGTTGGCTGGCACGCTAGGCAGGAGCGGCGGCAAGGTCCAGCCTCAACCCCTTTTCCGCAGCCGTGCTTCCAGCCGGCGCAGCAGCAAGGACAGGGTCAGCGTCATCGTCAGATAGACCAGCGCCACCATGTTGTAGGTCTCGAAATAGCGGAAGTTGCTGGCGGCGGCGAGCTTGCCAAGCTGGGTGACATCGGCGACGCCAAGTACCGAGACCAGCGAGGAATCCTTGACCATCGCCACCAGGTCATTGCCAAGCGGCGGCAGGATCACCCGGAAGGCCTGCGGGAACACCACCATGCGAAAGCGCATCCAACGCGTCAGGCCCAGGCTCTCGGCGGCTTCGATCTGGCCCTGGTCCACCGATTGCAGGCCCGCGCGAAAGATCTCGGCGAGGAAGGCGGAATAGGCCACCGTCAGCGCCAGCACCGCCCGCCAGAGCAGCGGCACGTCGCGGGTTTGCAGCGGCGGCAGGCCGAGATGGGCGGCGAGCCCGTTCCACCCCGCCACCGCCGCCGGAACCACCACGAAGGCCGTGTAGAGCAGCAGCACCAGGATCGGGATGCCGCGCACCACCTCGATGTAAAGCCGCGCCACCTGACGCAGGACGCGGGTCCGCGACAGCACCGCAAGGGCCAGCAGCAGGCCAAGGGCGCAGGCCGAGAGGTAGGCCACCGCCGTCACCAGCAGCGTGACGCCGACCCCGCGCCACAGGAGGTGCAGCACCTGCCGCTGCGCCGGGTCGGCAAAGGCCTGCCAGAACAGCCAAGCCCCGGCGGCCAGCACGAGGGCCAGCCACCAGGGGAACTCCTTGGCGGGGTCGCGGGGGGTCAGCATCGGGAGGGCTGAGGGGTCACTCGCCCATCTTGAAGTCGAGGAACCAGCGGGTGTTGAGCGCCTCCAGCGTGCCATCGGCGGCCATCTCGGCGATGGCGGCGTTAACCGGGGCGACGAGGTCCGAGCCCCTGGGGAAGATGAAGCCGAAATCCTCGGTCCCGAGCGGGGCGCCCACCAGCTTCAACGCGCCGTCCGACGCCGCGACATAGCCGTTGCCCGAGGTGCCATCGGTCAGCACCAGATCGACATCCCCGGCCCGGAGCGCGGCAACGCCCGCCCCGAAGGTCTCGAACAGCTTGATCCGCGGGTTGGCCTCATCCCCGTCCAGCACCTCATAGACGCCGACATAGAAGGGCGTGGTGCCGGGCTGCGCGGCCATCAGCAGGGCTTCGTCTGCGGCGAAGCCGGCGGCATCGGTGAAGCGGGCCTCATCACCACGCACCATCATTACCATTTCCGAGCGCATATAGGGGTCCGAGAAATCCACCATCTCCTTGCGGTCGTCGCGGATGGTGATGCCGGTCATGCCGATGTCGTATTGCGCCTCGGATATGGCGGGGATCATCGCGTCCCAGCTGGAATTCTCGTAGCGTACCACCATGTTCAGGCGCCTGGCGATCTCGTCCATCGCGTCATATTCCCAGCCGACGGCCTTGCCCGAGCTGTCGAGGAATTGCAGCGGCGGGTAGGCGTTTTCGGTGACGACCACCACCTCGCGGCCTGCAAGATCGGGCAAATCGGCGAGGGCGGGGGTGGCGAGCATCAGGGCGGCGAGGACGGCGAGGCGGCGCATCGGGATCTCCTGTCGGGGAAGGTTGGGGAGAGGGTAGGCCTGGCGCTGCGGGCTGTCCAGCGGGGGCGTTGTCGCTGGTAAAAGGCAAGTTGCCGCCGCTGGCGCCCTTCCCTCCGACTGTTCGGGCGGGAATAGGCGAGGCACTGCCTCGCCCCGCCCGCATGGGGCCTTTCACCCAGAACCGCTGGCAGCGAGAGACCGTGTGAGGACAGCGCCCGACCTGGCGGGCGGGCGCTGGCCGGGGGCTTTGGGCCCCCGTCCGTCTGGTTGACAGGGCGCCGCGTGGCGCAGGCGATGGCCTTCGCCAAGGGGAGGGCTACTGCCGGCCGGATGTCACCCCGCCGGATGCACGCCCCCGCACACGGCACACCCGGCCCGGCGTTTCAGCCCGACCGTCCGGTTCTCGCGCCACAGCGCGTCATAGATCAGCAGCCGCCCGCGCAGCGATTGCCCGGCGCCGGTGATCTCCTTGATCGCCTCTGCCGCCATCATCGCCCCGACAACGCCCGGCAAGGCGCCCATTACCCCGGCCTCGGCGCAGGCGGGGGCGAGGCCCTCGGCGGGGGCTTCGGGGAAGATGCAGGCATAGCAGGGCGCGCCGCTTGCGGGGTCGAACAGGCCGAGCTGCCCCTCCCATTGCGCGATGGCGCCGGAAATCAGCGGCTTGCCCGCCGCCACTGCCGCCGCGTTCACCAAGAGCCGCGTGGGGAAATTGTCGGAACCATCGAGGATCAGGTCATAGTCGGCAAACAGCGCCGGGGCCTCATCGGCCGTCAGCCGGCGGTTGTAGGGGCGCACCGTGACGAAGGGGTTCAGCGCGGTCATCGCCGCCTGGGCCGAGAACACCTTCGGCATCCCGATCCGCGCATCGCTATGGATCACCTGCCGCTGCAGGTTGGAGTTCGACACGGTGTCATCGTCGATCACCCCGATTGTCCCCACCCCCGCCGCCGCCAGATACAGCAGCGCCGGTGAGCCAAGGCCCCCTGCCCCGACCACCAGCACCCGCGCGCCCTTCAGCCGCCGCTGCCCGGCGCCGCCGACCTCGCGCAGCACGATATGGCGGGCGTAGCGGTCGAGCTCGGTGTCGGAGAACGGCCCGCTCGCGGGCGGCACCGGGGTGGCAACCGAGGCAAGCGCCCCCTTGCGCAACCGGCTGACCCCCGCCCGATATCCCAGCACCACCACCACCACCACGCCAAGCGCCAGCCAGCCGCGCAAGTTGCCGCCCGTCGCGCGCAGCAGGCCCGTGCCCTCGGGCAGCACCAGATGCGCCAGCACCACCGCCAGCCACAGCATCACCAGCATCAGCCCGATCAGCCGCCGCGGCAGCCCGGCCACATAGCCAAGCGCCACCAGCGCCAGCGCGGCCAGCAGCACCGTCATCGCTTGCCTGTGGAGCCGAAGCCGCCCGCGCCGCGCACGGTCTCGCCAAGCGCGCCCACGACCGCGAACCCCGCCTGCAGCACCGGCGCGACCACCAGCTGCGCGATGCGGTCGCCGTGCTGGATGGTATAGGGCTCGGTGCCAAAGTTGATCAGCAGCACTCCCAGCGGACCGCGATAATCGTTGTCGATCGTGCCAGGGGTGTTCGGCAGGCTGATCCCGTGCTTGAGCGCGAGGCCCGACCGCGGGCGGATCTGGAGCTCATACCCCTCCGGGATCTCCACCCGGATCCCGGTCGGCAGCACCGCGCGGCGCATCGGGTCCAGGATGAAGCCGGTCGCCCTGTCTTCGGGCCGCAGGTTGGCGCGGATGTCGGCGCCGGCCGATCCTGCGGTCTCATAGCTGGGCAGCGGCACCTCGCGGTCGGCCCAGTCCTCCCACAGCACCCGGATCTCTGGCGCGCTCATGCCAGCGCCTCGGCGATGCGGGCGGCGAGCTTGCGGGCCACAGCGTCCTTGGCCATCCGCGGCCATGTCTCGGCCGCCTCCGCCGTCAGCACCGTCACCGCATTCTCGCTGCCACCCATGATGCCGGTCGCGGGCGAGACATCGTTGGCGACGATCCAGTCGCAGCCCTTGCGGGCGCGCTTGGCGGTGGCATGGGCGATCACGTCATCGGTTTCGGCAGCGAAGCCCACCACCAGCCGCGGGCGGCCCTTGGCAAGCTGCGAGATGGTGGCGAGGATGTCGGGATTCTCGGCAAAGCTGAGGGCGGGCGGGGTGCCGCTGCCGTCCTTCTTCATCTTGCGGTCCGCGGCATTGGCGACGCGCCAGTCGGCGACGGCGGCGGCAAAGACCGCGGCCTCGGCCGGCAGAGCCGCCTCGACCGCCGCCAGCATCTGTTGCGCCGTTTCGACCTTCACCACGGTCACGCCCTGCGGCGGCGGCACCGTGGCGGGGCCGGTCACGAAGGTCACCTTTGCCCCCAGATCGCGCAGCGCGGCGGCCAGTGCCGTGCCCTGCGCACCAGACGAACGGTTGGCGATATAGCGCACCGGGTCGATGGGCTCATGCGTGGGGCCGGAGGTGACCAGCACATGCCGCCCCGCCAGCGGGCCAGCCCAGCCGCCGAGGATGCCTTCGATGGCCGCCACGATCTCCAGCGGTTCGGCCATCCGGCCCGGGCCATATTCGCCGCAAGCCATGTCGCCCTCGTTGGGGCCGACGGACAGGATGCCGTCGCCCGCCAGCACCGCCCGGTTGCGGACGGTTGCCGCGTGCTGCCACATCCGCACGTTCATGGCGGGCGCGATCAGCACCTGCGTGTCGGTCGCCAGCAGCAGGGTCGAGGCCAGATCATTTGCCAGGCCGCCCGCCATCTTGGCCATCAGGTCGGCGGTCGCCGGGGCGACCACCACAAGGTCGGCAGAGCGCGACAGCTGGATATGGCCCATCTCCGCCTCTGCGGTCAGGTCGAACAGGTCGCGGTGCACGTTCGCGCCCGCCAGCGCCGCAACGGACAGCGGCGTCACGAACTCCTCGGCCGCGCGGGTCAGCACCGGGGCGACGCTGGCGCCCCGCTCGCGCAGGCGGCGGATCAGGTCCAGCGCCTTGTAGGCGGCAATGCCGCCGCCGATGATCAGAAGGATGCGCTTGCCCGCCAGCATGTCTGCCTCCAGTCCTTGGCTCCACCCCAAGGGTCCGCCAAGGATTAGGGGCGCAGGGCGCGGATGACAACGCCCGGCAGACGGATTCAGGTGCCCGGCCGCGAAGGCGGCCGATTCAGTTGAACGCGGCGCAGGGGTCTTCGCGCGGGGTGGGCTCGGTCACGAGCCAGACGTCGAAAGGCTGGCCCGGCTCCACATCGCCCTCCGCCTCGATCTGGCCGACCGAAAGCACCGACAGCTCTGGCGCGGCGAGGGCCAGTGCCGCCGGAATGCCCCAGTCACGCCGGGCATGGCCCGATCCCGCGATCACCGCCACCGGGCCGCCGGTCTCGGCCGTCGCCTGCACCGCGGCGCGGGCCAGCGAGGCATCCCGCAGCCGCTGCGCCTCGACCATGCCCGGCATCATCTCGGCCGGCATGGCGTTGCAATGGGCAGCCATCTGGTCCGCCTCGCGGGCCGCCTGCTCCGCGGCGGGCAGCGGGGAGGTGAGTCCGAAGCGTTCGGCATCCGCGCCAAGGATAACCGCGGCGCCCTCGGTCACCGACCGGCGCACCTCGTCCCGCGGCAAGGCGGCGCCGTAGATCTTGGCCTCAGGGGCCGCGGTGAAGATGGGGTGATACATCGTGAAATCGGGCCAGCCCGAGGCCTCCCAGTCCAGCGCCGCGCCCAAGGCCGCCGCATCGCCGCGGTTCGCGTCGGTCACGGCCGCGGCCTGCTCCGGCGTCAGCATCTCGAACACCAGCGCGGCGGGGGCCAGCGCCGTCACCGCCTGCGCCTGATGGGCGTGGTGAACGGGGTTGTCATGCACCTCGCCCAGGATCACCACATCGGCGCGCAGATCGGCCAGGGCGTCCGGCCCAATCTGCTCGGCAAAGGCCGGCACGGCGCAGACGCACAGCGTCAGGATCAGGACATGTCTCATGCGAGGAAGTGATGCACTTCCTGGCTTTGGGCTTCAAGGCTCTTGCGCATCTTGGCGAAGGCCTGCGCCTCCAGCTGGCGGATACGCTCTTTCGACAGGCCAAGCTCTTCCCCCAGCGATTCCAGCGTCCGCGGCTCTGCCCGCAGCTTGCGCTCGCCGACGATATAGCGCTCGCGCGGGGTCAGCGCGCCCATCGCCCGGCCCAGCCAGATGCGCAGATGGCCGGCGTCATGCGCCTCGGCGACGGTCTCGGCGGCCTGCGGGCCGTCATCCTCCAGCGCCTCGATCCACTCGCGGCCCTCGTCGTCGGACGATTGCGTGGCGTTCAGCGAGAAGTCGGACCCGGCCAGCCGCCCCTCCATCATCTCGACATCGTGCAGCGGCACCCCGACCTCGCGGGCGATGCGGGCTCGCAGCTGGTGGCCGTCGAGCCGCTCGCCCTGCGCCTCGGCCTCGCGCTCCAGCCGCGCCTGCACCCGGCGCATGTTGAAGAACAGCGCCTTCTGGCTGCTGGTGGACCCGGTGCGCACCATCGACCAGTTGCGCATCACGTAATCCTGGATGCTGGCCTTGATCCACCACACCGCATAGGTTGAGAAGCGAACGCCCCGATCCGGGTCGAACTTGTCGGCGGCCTTCATCAGGCCAAGCCCTGCCTCCTGGATCAGGTCGTTCATCGGCGCGCCATAGCGGCGGAACTTCGACGCCATCGAGATGGCGAGGCGCATATAGGCCGTCACCAGCCGGTGCAGCGCCGCCTCATCCCGCCGGTCGCGCCAGGCGACGGCCAGTTGATGTTCGGTTTCGGCGTCCAGCAGCTCCGCCTTCATCGCCCGGCGGGGCAGAATGCCATCAGAATATCCATCCAGTGCCATGCGAGCTTCCCCTTCGTTTCCATCTCGGGTGGTCGGGTCAGGCGGTAGATGCAGGAATCGGTCTCTTCTTTCCTGACTATGCGGGATACGTTTCCCAGGCTGAACCGGATCACGCAAAAGTTCATGCTTTCGGCCGGTGGGGCCATCACCGCGCGTGATGGAATGCCGCACGAACAGGCATTTCCCAACGGGCCGGGGGGTGGATAGGTTCCGCGCAGCACAGCAAAGGGAAAACGCCATGACCTATCACCTCGCCATCGGCGATCGCACCTATTCCAGCTGGTCGCTGCGCGGCTGGCTGCTGTTCGAGAAATTCGGGATTCCGGTGAGCGTGGAAACCGCGGTTCTGTATACCGATGAGCTGCCGCGGCTGCTGGCCCGCTATGCCCCGGCGCGGCTGGTGCCGGCGATGCGGATGCCCGACGGCGAGGTGGTCGGCGAGACGCTGGCGATGGCCGAAACGCTGGCGGAGCGGCATCCGGAGGCGGGGATCTGGCCGACCGATCCGGCGGCACGGGCGCTGGCACGGTGGCTCTGCGCCGAGATGCATGCAGGCTTTGGCGCGCTGCGCGGCGATTGCGCGATGAACCTGGCGAAGAGCTACCAGGACAGCGCCCCGCGGCCCGAGGTTCTGGCCGATCTGGCGCGGATCGAGGAGATCTGGGCGCTGGCGCGGGACCGCTTCGGCGCGGGCGGGCGGTGGCTGTTCGGCACCTACACCGCAGCGGATGCCTTCTTCGCCCCCGTCGCGGCGCGGATCGCCGGCTACAACCTTCCGGTGGGGGCGGCCTCGGCCGACTATGTCGCGGCGCATCTGGCCGACCCTGCCTTCCGGCGCTGGCGGGCGATGGGCTGGGCCCAGCATCTGGAGCAGGCAGCCTATCGCAAGCCCTATCCCGAGCGTCCTTGGCCCGGCCCCGCACCGTTGGCGGCGACCGTGGCCGAAGGGCCGTCGGTCAACGCCGCCTGCCCCTATTCCGGCAAGCCGGTCACCGACTTCCTGCAACTGGGCGGCAAGGTCTGGGGCTTCTGCAACCCCTTCTGCCGCGACAAGACACTGGCCGATCCCGAGGTCTGGCCGAAGTTCATGGCGATGGTGCAGGCGGAAGGCTGAAGCGGCGTTAACCATTCTTAAACCGATCCTTCCCTAAGGGTTAACGACGGGGGCCGTTGGGGGTGAAGGCGAATGGTGGCACGGGCCTATACGGTGGCCTTCGAGGGGGTCGAGGCGCGCATCGTCGAGGTGCAATGCGCGCTGACCCCGGGCCTGCCGGGCTTCACCGTCGTCGGGCTGGCCGACAAGGCGGTGTCCGAGGCGCGGGAGCGGGTGCGGGCGGCTCTCTCCGCCCTCTCCATCGCGCTGCCGTCGAAGAAGATCACCGTCAACCTCTCGCCCGCCGACCTGCCCAAGGAAGGCTCGCATTTCGACCTGCCGATCGCGCTGGCGCTGCTGGCCGCCATCGAGATCCTGCCGCGCGAGGAGGTGGAGAACACCGTGGCGCTTGGTGAGCTGTCGCTGGACGGCCGCCTCGTCCCGGTGATCGGCGCCCTGCCCGCCGCGATGGCTGCGGCCGCCGAGGGCCGGATGCTGATGTGCCCCAAGGCCTGCGGCGCCGAGGCGGCCTGGGTCGGCGCCACGCAGGTCATCGCCCCCGCCAGCCTGACCGAGGCGATCCGCCATTACACCGGCCAGTCGCCGCTGCTGCCCGCCGAACCGGGCGAAGTGGTGGCGGACACCGGCGCCCGCGACCTGCGCGACGTGAAAGGCCAGGAACGCGCCCGCCGCGCGCTGGAGATTGCAGCGGCGGGGCGGCATCATGTGCTGATGGTCGGCTCCCCCGGCTCCGGCAAGTCGATGCTGGCGGCGCGGATGCCGGGGATCTTGCCGCCGCTGTCGGCGGCCGAGGCGCTGGAAACCTCGATGATCCACTCGCTGGCGGGGCTGCTGTCCGAAGGTGGCATCTCCCGCACAAGGCCCTACCGCGACCCCCACCACACCGCCTCGATGGCCGCGATCATCGGCGGCGGCCGCGGCGCGAAACCCGGCGAGATCAGCCTTGCGCATAATGGCGTGCTGTTCCTCGATGAACTGCCGGAATTTCCCCGGCAGGTGCTCGAAACCCTGCGCCAGCCGCTGGAGACCGGCGAGGTGATGGTGGCCCGCGCCAATGCCCATATCCGCTATCCCTGCCGCTTCCTGCTGGTCGCCGCCGCCAACCCCTGCAAATGCGGCTATCTCGCCGACCCCGCCCGCGCCTGTGCCCGCGTTCCGGCCTGCGGCGAGGATTACCTCGGCCGCATTTCCGGCCCGCTGATGGACCGCTTCGATCTGCGGGTCGAGGTGCCGCCCGTCGCCTATACCGACCTCGACCTGCCCGCTTCGGGCGAGGGCTCGGCCGAGGTCGCCGCCCGCGTCGCCGCTGCGCGCGATCTGCAGACCGCCCGCTACGCGGCCGCCCCGGGGGTGCGCGTCAACGCCGATACCGAGGGCGCGGTGCTGGAGGAGGTGGCGAGCCCCGATGCCGAGGGCCGGGCGCTGCTGTCGATGGTGGCGCAGCGCTTCGGCCTCTCGGCCCGCGGTTATCACCGGGTGCTGCGGGTGGCGCGGACGATTGCCGATCTGGAAGGGTCCGAGGCTGTGCGCAAACCGCATGTGGCCGAGGCGGTCAGCTTCCGGCTGACGCTGTCGGTTCCGGCCTGAACAGCCCGGCGCGAATCGCGGCAGCGGCGACCCGCAGCGCCGCCCGCGCCTCGGGCACCCAGCCGTCGAACAGCTGGCAGACATGCGGCACGCCCGGCAGCAGCTGCAGATCGACCGCCGCGCCAAAGCCGCGCAGCCGCTCCGCCAGCCGCAGCGAATCGTCCAGCAAGATCTCGGTGCTGCCGACCTGCAGCAGCACCGGCGGCGCGCCCGGAAATTCCGCGAACAGCGGCGAGGCGCCGGGATCACCCGCCGGATGCCCCTGCAGATACATCTGCGCCACATCGGCCAGCCGCGCCGCCGGCAGCATCGGGTCGGCGCGGGCATTCCTGCGGATCGATTCGCCCGACCCGGTCAGGTCCGACCAGGGCGAGAACCCATAGACAAACCCCGGCACCGTGCCCGCCGCATAAAGCCGCGCCAGCAGCGCGAAGGCGAGCCCGCCGCCGGCGCTGTCGCCGCCAAGCGCAATCCGCTCCGGCGCATAGCCCCGCGCCAGCAGCCCGGCAAAGGCCGCCTCGGCATCCTCCAGCGCGGCGGGAAACGGATGTTCGGGCGCCAGCCGGTAGGCGGGCGCGAAGACCTCAAGGCCCGAGAGCCGCGACAGCCGCCCCAGCATCGCCTGATGGGTCCGCGGCGAGCCCGCGACAAAGGCCCCGCCATGCAGGTGCAAGATGGCATGGCCCGGCGCCACCCGCCCGGCGGAGATGCGCAGCCCCGGCACGCCGCAAAGCGGCGCATCCAGCACCAGCAGATGCGGCGGCGCGCGGAACATCCAGCGCGCGCCCCTCTCCATCATCGCCCGCGCCAGCACCGGATCGCGCATCCGCGCCAGCGCCGGCTTGGTACCAAGCCGCAGCGCCGTGTTCAGCAGGCCCAGGTGCCGGCTCATGTCAGCCGCCGCGCTTCGCCTCGATCACCTGCCAGATCCGCTCGGCGGTATTGGTGCCGTCGAAGCGCTCCAGCTCCTGGATGCCGGTGGGCGAGGTCACGTTGATCTCGGTCAGCCAGTCGCCGATCACGTCGATGCCGACGAAGACCTGGCCCTTTTCCTTCAGCACCGGCGCCAGACGCGCGCAGATTTCCAGATCCCGCGCCGTCAGCCCGATCTTCTCGGGCCGCCCGCCGACATGCATGTTCGACCGCGTCTCGCCCTCGGCCGGCACCCGGTTGATCGCGCCCACCGGCTCGCCATCCACCAGGATGATCCGCTTGTCGCCCTTGCTGACATCGGGGACGAATTTCTGCGCAATCAGCGGCTCGCGGCTCATCGAGGTGAACAGCTCATGCAGGCTGGCAAGGTTGCGGTCATTCGGGTCGAGCCGGAACACCCCCGCCCCGCCATTGCCGTAAAGCGGCTTGAGGATGATGTCGCCATGCGCCGCCTTGAACGAGCGGATCGCGGCCAGATCGCGGGCGATCAGCGTCGGCGGCGTCAGGTCGGGGAAGTTCAGCACCAGGAGCTTCTCGGGCGAGTTGCGCACCCAGAACGGGTCATTGACCACAAGCGTCGCCGGATGGATCCGCTCCAGCAGGTGCGTCGTGGTGATATAGCCCATGTCGAAGGGTGGATCCTGCCGCAACCAGACCACATCCCATTCGGCCAGGTCGATCTCGGTCTCGGCGCCCAGCGTGTAGTGGTTCCCGACCTCGCGCCGCACCGTCAACGGCCAGCCCCGCGCCAGCACCCGGCCCTCGCGGTAGGACAGCTTGTCGGGCGTGTAGTAGAACAGCTCATGCCCCCGCGCCTGCGCTTCCAGGGCGATGCGGAAAGTGCTGTCCGCCTCGATGTTGATCGGGCCGATCGGATCCATCTGGATCGCGACTTTCAGCCTTTTGGGCAAGCCTGTGGGCAAGGATGTCAGGGCCATGCGCGCCTCCTCATGTGCTGCGCCCTTGATGGATCAGCGGCGCGGCAGTTGCAAGGAAGGCGGGGAAGACGCCTCGCGGTCAGTACTCTCCGAAGGCATTCTCGATGATGTCGATCCGGCCAAAGCCATCGACCAGCGCTACATCGAAGCGCATCTCGGTATTCTGGCCGAGCGGTTCACCGGCAACGAAGGCGGCGGCAGACCGGCAGATCCGGTCCATCTGCCGCCGCGACAGACGCTCGGCAGCGCGCGCGAAGCTGGAGGATTTCTTGACCTCGACAAAGACCAGCGCGTTGCCCTCGCGGGCGATCAGGTCGATCTCTCCGCCCGGGCCGCGCCAGCGCCGCGCCGCAATCGGGCGGCCGCTGCGCTGGTAATGCGCGGCGACCTGCGCTTCGGCGGCGAGCCCGCCGTGATAGGAAACCTGCCCGCCCATACCGTCCTCCGTTCCGGCGCCAGCGCGCCTAGTCTTCAGTCCCCAGCCGCAGCGCGGCCTGATAGACCTCACGTTTGGGCAGGCCCAATGTCTCGGCGACCGCCGCCGCAGCATCCTTCAGCCGCATCCGGGTCAGCGCGTCCTTCAGCGCTGCTTCCAGATCGGCGCCGTCCGCCTTGCGCCCGCGCGCCCGGTCGATCACCACCACGATCTCGCCCTTCACGGCACGGTCCGCAAAATCGGCGGCCAGCGTGGCAAGCGGCCCGCGCGTCACCTCTTCGAAGCGTTTGGTCAGTTCCCGGCACACCGCCGCTTCCCTCTCGCCTCCGAAGCTTTGCACAAGCGCCCCTAACAAATCGCTAATCCGTTTTGGCGATTCATACAGGATCACCGTCGCCGCCACCGGCGCCAGATCCTCGAGCCAGCGCAGCCGGGCGCTGGCGGTGGAGGGTGCAAAGCCGGCGAACAGGAACCGGTCCGAGGGCAGGCCCGACACGGTCAGCGCCGCCAGCACGGCCGAGGGGCCGGGCGCAGCCAGCACCTTGTGGCCGGCCTCGATCGCGGCGCGGCCGAGCTGGTAGCCGGGGTCGGCGACCAGCGGCGTTCCGGCCTCCGACGCATAGGCGACGGCCTTGCCCATCGCCAGCGCGCGCAGGATGCGCGGCCGCATCTGCTCGCCGTTATGGTCGTGATAGGCGAGGATCTGCCGGTCCCCCAGCGGCACGCCGTGGATGTCCATCAGGTGGCGCAGGGTCCGCGTATCCTCGGCCGCGATCAGGTCGGCGCCGGCCAGAATGTCGAGCGCGCGCAGGGTGATGTCGCGCGCCGCCCCGATGGGGGTCGCGAGGAAATGCAGCCCGGGTTCAATGGGTTTGAGCGCGGGGCTATGGGTGTGGCGCGGGCCGGGGCTGGCCTCGAGACCCGCAGCTGGCGGCAGGTCGGCATCCGTCCCCTCGACCGGCTCAATCGCGTCCTCAGGAGGCTCTGCGCTCGCCGAACCCGGTTCGGACTCGTTCAGCGGCACGGGCTTTGCTTCGCCGGTCATCATCGCTCCAGTCCTGGTGCAAGTTGCCTTCCGGTCCGGGAACGCATAGGTTCATCGCGCGTTGCCGCCCTGCCCTTCCATGCCCGGGACCACAAGGATCGCTTTCATGTTCGCCGTTTTCCGCACCCCCCGCAAGCCATTGACCCGCCCCCTTGCCCGCATTGCCGCGCTGGTTTCGGCCTTCTGGGTCGCTGCCTGCGACCCGATTGCCACCGGCAGCACCGGCCCCTCGATCAACACCGATGCCCCGGTTCCGGTGGCCCTGCTGGTCCCCGGCGGCTCTGGCAGCTCGGGCGACGAGCTGATCGCGCGCAGCCTGCGTCAGGCCGCGCAGCTGGCCGTGTCGGACCTGCAGGGCGCGCAGATCGACCTCAGGGTCTATGACACCGGCCCCTCGGCGGCCGGGGCCGCCTCTGCTGCCACACGGGCGGTGGATGAGGGCGCGAAGATCATCCTCGGCCCGGTCTATGCCGAGGCGGCGAATGCCGCGGGCGTTGCCGTTGCGGGGCGCGGCGTGAACGTGCTGTCGTTCTCGAACAACCCCGACATCGCCGGCGGCAACGTCTTCGTGCTGGGGCCGACCTTCCAGAACACCGCGAACCGGCTGGTCTCCTACGCCGCCGGGCAGGGCCGCGGCCGCATCATGGTGGTGCATGACCGCAACGCCAGCGGCGAGGCCGGCAAGCGCGCCATCGAATCCGCCATCGGCAATTCGCGTGGGGCCTCGCTGGCCGGCACCGGGTCCTACGACTTCTCGCAAGAGGGCGTCGTTGCCGCGGTCCCGAACATCGTGTCCACCGCCCGCGACTCGGGCGCGCAATCGATGTTCTTCACCGCCGACACCGCCGGCGCGCTGCCGCTCTTGGCGCAACTGCTGCCCGAGGCCGGGCTGGACCGTGAAACGACGCGCTTCATCGGCCTGACCCGCTGGGACATTCCGGCCGCCACGCTGGCGCTGCCGGGCGTTCAGGGCGGCTGGTTCGCCCTGCCCGATCCGACGCTGAACCAGCAGTTCCAGTCGCGCTATCAGTCCGCCTTCGGCGAGGCGCCGCATCCGATTTCCGGCCTTGCCTATGACGGCATCGCCGCCATTGGCGCGCTGGTGAAGGCCGGCAAGGCCGATGCGCTGACCACCTCGGCGCTGACCCAAGGCTCGGGCTTCGTCGGCGTCAGCGGCATCTTCCGCCTGCGCTCGGACGGCACCAATGAACGTGGGCTCGCCGTGGGGCAGGTCCGCAACAACCAGGTTTACGTGATTGACCCTGCCCCAAGAAGCTTCGGTGGTGCCGGGTTCTGACCCGGCGCTGCCCGCAGCCCCTCTCGTCCCATCGACACCGCTGACCAGCACAGCGCCCGGCCTTGATGCCGCGGCGCTGTGTTCGGCGCTGGATGCCCTGCTGTCGGCGCCGAAGGGCGACACCCCACCGCGTACGCTGGCGGTGCAGCACCTGATCGAGGCCCGCCGCGAATGCTCGGCGCGGATCGAGGCGGAGTTCGCCACCCATCCCCGCGCCGCCGGCCCCACCGTCCGCGCCTATGCGGCGCTGACCGATGTCATCGTGCGCGCGGCGTTCCACGTCGCCACCCGCCACCTGCACCCGCTGCCGAACCCGACCGAGGGCGAGCGGCTGGCGGTGATCGCCGTGGGGGGCTATGGCCGGGCCGAGATGGCGCCGCAGTCGGATGTGGACCTGCTGTTCCTGACCCCGTGGAAGATCACCGGCTGGGCCGAGAGCGTCATCGAATCCATACTCTACATGCTGTGGGACATGCGGCTGAAGGTTGGCCATGCCAGCCGCACCGTGAAGGACTGCCTGCGCCTTGGGGCCGAGGACATCACCATCCGCACTGCGCTGCTGGAGCATCGCTTCCTGTCCGGCGACGTGCGGCTGGCCACTGAACTCCACCAGCGGCTGCGGGACGAGCTGTTCCGCGGCACCGGCCCGCAATTCATCGAGGCCAAGCTTGCCGAACGCGCCGAACGCCACCGGCGGCAAGGTGGCCAGCGCTATGTGCTGGAGCCCAATGTCAAGGAGGGCAAGGGCGGGCTGCGCGACCTGCAGACGCTCTACTGGATCGCCAAGTACCTGCACAATGTCGAGGAGGTGTCGGAACTCGTCGGCACCGGCCTGTTCTCGGCCGAGGAATACCTGCAATTCGAGCAGGCCGAGGATTTCCTCTGGGCGGTGCGCTGCCATCTGCATCTGCTGGGCGGGCGCGCCGTCGATCAGCTGACCTTCGACATGCAGGTCGATGTCGCGCAGCGCATGGGCTATGAGGATCGCGCCGGCCGCCGCGGGGTCGAGCTGTTCATGCAGGAATATTTCCGCGAGGCCACCAAGGTGGGGGAGCTGACGCGGATCTTCCTGACCGGCCTGGAAGCGCGGCACGTCAAGAAGGTGCCGCGGCTGGAAGGCCTGTTCCGCCGCCGCAAGAAGGTGCGCCCCGGCTACCGGATCGACCTCAACCGCCTGAATGTCGAAGATCCCAAGGCCTTCCTGGCCGACAACCTGAACTTCCTGCGCATCTTCGACGAGGCGCTGCGCACGGGCTATCTGATCCATCCCGATGCGATGCGGCTGGTGGCGGCGAACCTGCCGCTGATCGACGATGCCATGCGCGAGGCGCCCGAGGCGGCCGAGATTTTTCTCGACCTGATGCTCAAGCACGGTAACCCGGAACGCGCCCTGCGCCGGATGAACGAGCTTGGCGTGCTAGGGGCCTATATCCCCGAGTTCGAGCCGATCGTGGCAATGATGCAATACAACGTCTATCACCACTACACGGTGGACGAGCATATCATCCAATGCATCGCCACGCTGGACCGCATCGAAAGCGGCGAACTGGTCGAGGAGCTGCCGCTGTCCTCCTCCATCCTCAAGGAGGGGGTGAACCGCCGCGTCCTCTATGTCGCGCTGTTCTTGCATGACATCGGCAAGGGCCGGCCCGAGGATCATTCGGTCGTCGGCGCGCAGATCGCCCGCCGCGTCGCGCCCCGGCTGGGGTTGAACGCCGAAGAGGCCGAGACGGTGGAATGGCTGGTGCGCTATCACCTGTTCATGTCCGACGTGGCGCAGAAGCGCGACCTGTCGGACCCGCGGACCCTGCGCGACTTTGCCAAGGCGGTGAAGACCAAGAAGCGGCTGGACCTGCTGACGGTGCTGACGGTCTGCGACATCCGCGGCGTCGGCCCCGGAACCTGGAACAACTGGAAGGCGATGCTGCTGCGCCGCCTGCACAGCCTGGCCAGCATCGCCCTGGAAGACGGGCTCGAGGCGCTGAACCGCGACCGCGGCGAGGAGGAGAGCAAGCAGCACCTGCGCGAGGCGCTGGCTTTCTGGCCCGCGGACAAGATCGAGGCCGAGATCGGCCGCCATTACGGCCCCTACTGGCAGGCGCTGTCCACCGAAGGCCATGTCATCTTCGCCCGCCTGCTCGACGGGCTGCGCGATGACGAGATCCGCATCGACCTGATGCCCGATCCCGACCGCGACGCCACCCGCGCCTGTTTCGCGCTGACCGACCATCCGGGCATCTTCTCGCGCCTTGCCGGCGCGCTGGCGCTGGTCGGCGCCAACGTGGTGGATGCCCGCACCTATACCTCCAAGGACGGCTATGCCACGGCGGTGTTCTGGGTGCAGGACATCGAGGGCCGCCCCTACGAGGCCAGCCGCCTGCCCCGCCTGCGCCAGATGATCGAAAAGACCCTGCGCGGCGAAGTGGTGGCGCGCGAGGCGCTGAAGGACCGCGACAAGGTCAAGAAGCGCGAGCGCGGCTTCAAGTTCCCCACCTCGATCGCCTTCGACAACGAGGGCTCGGACATCTACACCATCATCGAGGTCGATACCCGCGACCGGCCCGGCCTTCTGTATGATCTGACGCGGACGCTGGCGGCCAGCAATATCTACATTGCCAGCGCCGTGATTGCGACCTATGGCGCGCAGGTGGTGGATACCTTCTACGTGAAGGACATGTTCGGGCTGAAGCTGCATGTGAAGTCCAAGCAGGAGGCGCTGGAGCGCAAGCTGCGGCAGGCGATCACCGAAGGCGTGGAGCGGGCCCGGGCGGCAGATTGAACGGCGGCGGAAGCGCTGCGATTTGGGGGCGGCGATGAGACCCGTGCGGCTGATCCGCGGTTTCCTGACGGTGGGCGGCTGGACGCTTGGCAGCCGCCTTGTCGGCTTCATCCGCGACGTGATGATCGCGGCCTTCGTCGGCGCGGGGCCGGTGGCCGAGGCCTATCTGATCGCCTCGTCCCTGCCCAACATGTTTCGCCGGTTCTTTGCCGAAGGCGCGTTCAACACTGCCTTCGTGCCGATGTTCTCCAAACGGCTGGAGGCGGGCGAGGACCCCAAGGCCTTTGCCGAAGAGGCGCTGGCCGGGCTGGCGACGGTGGTGATCGGCGTGTCCATCGTGGCGATGGCGGCGATGCCCTGGCTGGTGCTGGCGATGGCCTCGGGCTTTGCGCAGGACGAACGGCTGGGGCTGGCCACGCTCTATGGCTGGATCTGCTTTCCCTATATCCTGTTCATCTCGGTCGCGGCGCTGCTGTCGGGGCTGCTGAACGCCGGCGGGCGGTTCATCGCCGCCGCCGCGGCGCCGGTGCTGATGAACGTGGTGCTGATCGCGGCGATGCTGCTGGCCTATGTCCAAGGCTGGGACATGGGCCTCGCGATGAGCTGGTCGATGCCTGTCGCGGGCATCGCGCAGGCCGGGATGCTGTGGGTCGCCGCGGCGCGGATGGGCTTTCCCCTGCGCCTGCGCCGCCCGCGGCTGTCGCCCGACATGCGACGGCTGCTGTCCATCGCCTTTCCGGCGGTGCTGGCAGGCGGCGTGGTGCAGATCAACCTTCTGGTCGGCCGTCAGGTCGGCAGCTTCTTCGACGGCGCCATCGCCTGGCTGTCCTATGCCGACCGGCTGTATCAGCTGCCGCTGGGAGTGGTCGGCATCGCCATCGGCATCGTGCTCTTGCCCGACATCTCGCGCCGCCTGCGCGCCGGCGATACGGAAGGCGGCCGCCACGCGCTCAGCCGCGGGGCGGAGTTCGCGCTGATCCTGACGGTGCCGGCCGCCGTCGCGCTGATGGTGATCGCCGGGCCGCTGATCTCTGTCCTGTTCCAGCGCGGCGCCTTCACCGCGGCCGAGGTGGCGCCGACCGCCCTCGCGCTGGCGATCTACGGCGCGGGCCTTCCAGCCTTCGTGCTGCAAAAGGTGGTCCAGCCGCTGTATTTCGCCCGCGAGGATACCCGCCGCCCCTTCCGCTATGCGCTCAACTGCATGGCGGTGAATGCGGTCGTCGCCATCGGCCTTGCCCCGTTGATCGGCTTCAGCGCCGCCGCGCTGGCGACCACCATTGCCGGTTGGGTGATGCTGGCGCAGCTGTGGTGGGGCACCCGCGACATGGGCGAGGCCGCGCGCTTCGACGACCGCCTGCGCCGCCGCCTGCCGCGGATCGTGTTGGCCTCGGCCGTGATGGGGCTGGCACTTTGGGGCGGCCAGCATCTGCTGGGCGAGGCGCTCTACACCCCCACACAGCGCTATGGCGCGCTGGCGCTGCTCGTCCTCGGCGGCATGGCCACCTATGCGCTGGCCGCCTTCGCCACCGGCGCCTTCCGCCCGTCGGACGTGAAGGCCGGGCTGCGCCGTCAGCGCTGACGCAGCATCCGCACCGTCCGCTGCCAGCCGCCCGGGCTGACGACGAAGGACAGCAAGAACCCGGCGACGAAGCCCGCGATCTCGGCCACCCAGGACCAGCCGCCCGCCCCGAACAGCAGGCCGAACACCAGCTGGAAGGCCAGCAGGAAGCCGATCAGCGTGAAGGCCCGGTAGCGGTTGGCATTCACCGCCCCCAGCCGCGCCCAGAGGATATAGGAAAACGCCCCGATCATCCCGTAGACGGCCGGATAGCCACCGTAGAGCGGCTGCACGTCGAAGGGGAGCAGACTGTAGACCAACGCCCCCGTGATCGCCGCGGCGAAGAACACCGTCAGCACCGCCCAGGCCCGGAACACCTCGCCCACCATCTTGCCAAGCGCCAGCAGGAACACCGACACGAACAGCGCATGGGTGATGTCGCCATGCACGAACGGATAGGTCACGAAGCGCATCATCTGCTCGGGCGGGAAGATCCGGTTTTCCAGCAGCACCTTGAAGATGCCGGGCGCGAAGCTGAACTTCTGCAGCGCCTCCAGCCGCCAGCCCGCCGCTTCCGGCCCGCCGACAAAGCCGCTGCCCCCCGCGCTCAGCACCAGTTCCATCGCCACCACCGGCAGCAGCAGCAGCCAGATCACCGGCGGGATCGGGTTCAGCGGGGATTCGTCATGACCAGGGCGCATTGCCGTCTCCGTTTGGGGTGCCCCGCATTGACGGGCCATGCCCCCAGCGATAAGCGAGCCCTGCAGGAATATCCAGACGGAGAGGCGACATGACAGCCACCGCTTTCACCCCCCGCATCTTTTCGGGCATCCAGCCCTCGGGCGGGCTGACGCTGGGCAACTACCTTGGCGCCCTGAAACGCTTTGCCGAAAAGCAGGATGAGGGGATCCAGACGATCTATTGCCTCGTCGACTTGCACGCGATCACCGTCTGGCAGGACCCCGAGCGCCTGCGCCAGCAAACGCGCGAGGCGGCGGCGGGCTTCATGGCGTCGGGCATCGACCCGGCGCGGTCGATCCTGTTCAACCAGAGCCAGGTATCGGCCCATGCCGAGCTTGGCTGGATCCTCAACTGCGTCGCCCGCCTCGGTTGGATGAACCGCATGACCCAGTTCAAGGACAAGGCCGGCAAGAATGCCGAACATGTCAGCCTTGGCCTCTATGCCTACCCGTCGCTGATGGCCGCCGACATCCTTGTCTATCACGCCACCCATGTGCCGGTCGGTGACGACCAGAAGCAGCATGTGGAGCTGACGCGCGACATCGCCGCCAAGTTCAACCATGACTATGGCGTGGACTTCTTCCCCGCGCCCGAGCCGGTGATCGAAGGCGCGGCGACGCGGGTGATGAGCCTGCGCGACGGCACCAAGAAAATGTCGAAATCCGATCCCTCGGATGCCAGCCGCATCAACCTGACCGACGATGCCGATACCATCGCCCAGAAGATCCGCAAGGCCCGCACCGATGCCGAACCGCTGCCCGACACGCTGGAAGGGCTGAAGGACCGGCCCGAGGCGCGCAACCTCGTGAACATCTACGCCGCGCTGTCGGGGATGACGGCCGAGGCGGTGGTGACGGAGTTTGCCGGGCAAGGCTTCGGCACCTTCAAACCGGCGCTGGCCGATCTGGCGGTGGCCAAGCTCTCGCCGATCAGCCTTGAGATGACCCGGCTGATGGCCGACCCCGCCGAGATCGACCGGATTTTGGGTGAGGGCGCCGACCGGGCCGAGGCCATCGCCCGCCCGATCCTCGACCGGACACTGGACATCGTCGGCATGGTGCGGTCACGCCGCGGCTGACCGGCGCCACGCCGCCCGGCGGCGGCGAGGAGGCCCGCCCCGGCAACGGCGGCGCGGGACGGCGATCTGCAAACCCGCCGCTCTCGCGCCCGCCGCGCAGCCACCCTGCGCTACCGGGCCAGCGCCGGCCGGGCGAGGATGCGGCGAAGCCCGCCGCCCCGGAACCGCCGCCGGTGACCCGCGGCGAGCGCCTTCCCGCCACGCCCCTGCTGTTGACCTCGCCGCTGCCAGCCGCTTCCCGCGGGCGGCCCGCCCCCCTGCAAGCCCCGCTTTCAGAAAGGCCCCCGCCCGTCACCCGCGGCGAGCGCGCACGGACGGAATTCCCGCCACCTGCCACCTCTCCGCGGCCATCCCTCGGCGGCGATCCCTCGCCCCGACCAGCGCCGCCCCCGCCACCTGCCGCTGCCAACCCGCGGCCATCCGTCGGCGGCGCGCCCGCGCACCCCACCTTTGCCGCCCCGCCGTCCCCCGCGCCGCTGCTTCTGACCTCGCCGCTGTCCGCCTCTCCCACGTCTGCTCCTCCCCAAGGCTCCCGCCCGCGGCGTCCCGGGCCCGGTGCCCCCCCGCCACGCCGCCCCCTCGCCGCCCTCGGCGCCGGCTTCCGCCTCGCCGCCCGCCGCATCCTGCTGCTGATCCTGCTGGCCTCGCTGGCCCTCTCCGGCCAGTCCCTCGCCACCATCGCCCGCAGCCCCGGCATCGCCCCCTTCATGGACCGCGGCGCCGACAGCATCGATGCCGCGATGGAGCGCGCACTGGCCAAGGAAGCCACGCCCGAGCGCATCGAAACCTTGCTGCGCACACAACTGGCCGAGGAGGACCGCAACTGGCTGGCGATCCGCGCCATCGAGGGCGTGGCCGCCGAACGCGGCCTGCCTCTTCCCCCCGATCTGGGCGCCGATCTGGCCGCAGCGTGGGAGCAAGACAGCGGCTTCTGGGCCACAGCCGGCGGTTGCCTCGCCTGCGCCTATGATCCCGCAGAGTGCACCCTGTCGGCGGAACTGCTCTGCCAGGCGCCGATGGTGGCGACCCCGCTGGGGGACATCGCCGGCGTTGCGAAGGAGGGGCTTGCCTACTCCACCGGCGGCGAGGTGGACGAGATCAACCTGGCCCTGTCGCTGGTCGGCCTCGGCGCGGTCGCGCTGGTGGTGGCGACAGGCGGATCGTCGGCCACCGTCAAGATCGGCGCCAGCGTCGCCAAGCTGGCGCGGCGGATGGGGCTGGTCTCGCCGCGGCTTGGCGCACTGGCCAGCGACGCGCTGCGCCACGGGGTGGACTGGGCGCGGGTGCCGTCCGTGCGCGGCGCGGATGATCTGGCGGCCGTGCTGCGCCCGGACCGTTTCGCGCCGCTGGTCGCTGTCGCGTCCGATCTTGGCCGCACCAGCCGCACGCTTGGCACCACCGATGCGCTGCACCTTCTGCGCTACGTCGATGACGCGCCGGACGCCCGGCGCATCGCCAATGCCGCCGAGGCCTTGGGGCCGAAAACCGTGGGCCGGATGGAGGTTCTGGGCAAATCCCGCTTCCTGCGCGCCACGGTGCGGCTGTCGAACCTCACGGTTCAGCTGTTTGCCGGGATCATCGGCCTGCTGCTGTCGGCCGCCTCGCTGCTTGGCTCCAGCCTCTCGTCACTCGCGCTTCGTGGATTGCGCCGGGCAGCACGGGGTTGAGGCGCGGCTGACCCTACGTCGCAAAACGGAATCATTGGTCCGCTAACCTGCCCCTGTTCCGAAGCCGAATCCCCCATCGGAATGCAATCGTACCGGACCGGCAGGCCAGCCCGATCCCCCGGCACACCGCACAGCCCCTGCGGTGCCTGCCGGTCCGGTCCTTTGCACCCCACTCCGGCACTGGACCCGGCGCCGGCGCGGTGATTAACTCCGCGCCGTTCGCAAGGGGATACCGGCTATGGCATTTGGCACAAACATCCGCACCTGGTTCGAGGGTCGCTGGCACGAGGGCGACATCCCGGTGATGCGCGCCGCCGATCACGGCATCTGGCAAGGCTCCAGCGTCTTCGACGGCGCCCGCTATTTCGAGGGCGTGGCCCCGGATCTGGCGGCGCATTGCGCCCGCGTGAACCGCTCGGCCGATGCGCTGATGATCGAGCCCACCATCGATCCCGAGACCATGCTGGAGATCGCCCGCGAAGGCCTGCGCGCCTATGGCAAGGATCAGGCGGTCTATGTGCGCCCCATGTACTGGGCGATTCACGGGTCCGAGCTTGGCGTGGCACCGGCGCGGGGCGAAACCGGCTTTGCGCTCTGCCTCGAAGAGGTTGCGATGCCGGCCGCCACGGCCAGCACCACGCTGACCACCACCCAGTTCCGCCGCCCGGTGCTGGCCGACAATGTCTGCAACGCCAAGGCCGGCTGCCTGTATCCCAACAACGCGCGGATGCTGGTGGAGGCGCAGCGCAAGGGCTTTGGCAATGCGCTGGTGCAGGACGCGATGGGCAATGTCGCCGAAACCGCCACCGCCAATGTGTTCATGGTCAAGGACGGCGAGGTGTTCACCCCCATCCCCAACGGAACCTTCCTGTCCGGCATCACCCGCGCGCGCCACATCGCCAACCTGCGCGCCGATGGCGTGACGGTGCATGAAACCGTTCTGACGCTGGAGGATTTCCGCGGCGCCGACGAGGTGTTCCTGTCGGGCAACTTCGCCAAGGTCACCCCCGTCGCGGCCTTCGAGGATCGCAGCTACGGCCCCGGCCCGGTGACGAAACGGGTGCGCGCGCTTTACTGGGACTGGGCGCATTCGGCAGCCTGAGTCCGTAGCCTGACCCGCGGGGGCGCAGCGCCCCCTTGCGCCGCGCCCCCCGGATCGGCGATGATCGGGTGAAGGGGAACAACCATGCGTAAATTTCTGGTCGTGCTCGACGAGACCCGCGAATGCCTGAACGCCATGCGCTTCGCCGCGATGCGGGCCTCGCATTCGGGCGGAGGGGTGATCATCCTGTCGGTGATCCCGCCCGAGGAATACCAGCACTGGATCGGCGTGGCCGAGCTGATGCGGCAAGAGGCGCGCGAGCGCATCGAGGCGCATTTCGAGGTCTTCGCCAAATGGATGCGCGACCGGCAGGGGGTGGACCCCGAGCTGATCATCCGCGAGGGCGAACCCGCGACCGAGATCCTGGCGGTGATCCAGGAAGACCCGCAGATCGGCATCCTGGTGCTGGGGGCGGGCAGCGACAAGTCGGGGCCGGGGCCGCTGGTGTCGCAGTTGACCCGCAGTGCCGGGAACATGCCCTGCCCGATGACCATCGTGCCGGGGGACATGTCCAAGGAGCGGCTGGAGTCGATTACCTGAGCTCGATGACCTGAGGGGGGAAGCGGGGGGCTGCGCGCCCCCCGCACCCCTGCGCCCGGGAGGGGTTTTCCACCCCTCCCGGGACCCTCCCAGAGGATATTTTGAAAAGGCAAAGCCGGGGCGTCCAGATTAGAATGGTTCCAAACCTTGACTTGGGGCCCCGCGGGGCGCATATCTGCCGCTGACCTCCGGAGGCTTGCCCATGTTCATCCAGACCGAATCCACCCCGAACCCCGCCACGCTGAAGTTCCTGCCGGGGCAAACCGTGCTGGAGATGGGCACCGCCGATTTCCCCACCCCCGACACCGCCGTCAAATCCCCGCTCGCGCGGCGGATCTTTGCGGTCAGCGGCATCACCGGCGTGTTCTTCGGCACCGATTTCGTCACCGTGACCAAGGCCGAGGATGTGGCCTGGGAGCATGTGAAGCCGGCGATACTTGGCGCGATCATGGAGCATTTCCAGTCCGGCGCGCCGGTGCTGGAGGGTGAAGGCGCCCCGGCGGGCGGCCATGCCGCACATGACGGCGCCGATGGCGAGATCGTCAACCAGATCAAGGAATTGCTCGACACCCGCGTGCGGCCCGCCGTGGCGCAGGATGGCGGCGACATCACCTTCCACGGCTTCGACCGCGGCGTGGTCTATCTGCACATGCAGGGCGCCTGCGCCGGCTGCCCCTCCTCGACCCTGACGCTGAAGATGGGGATCGAGAACCTGCTGCGCCATTACATCCCCGAGGTTATCGAGGTGCGGCCGGTGGCCGTCTGAGCCTTGGCTGCTCCACTTATCCTGGCCTTCGACACATCGGCCGCGCATTGCGCGGCCGCTTTGCTGCGCGGCGATGACGTTTTGGCGGCGCGGCTGGAGCCGATGGCCAAGGGCCAGGCCGAACGGCTGATGCCGCTGCTGGAGGAGCTGCTGGCCGAGGCGGGCGCCACCTGGCGCGATCTGGATGCGGTCGCCGTGGGCATCGGCCCGGGCAACTTCACCGGCATCCGGATTTCCGTGGCCGCCGCGCGCGGGCTGGCGCTGTCGCTGCATATCCCCGCCATTGGCGTCGGCACGCTGGAGGCGCTGGCGCTGGACCTGCCGCGCCCCGTGCTGGCGGTCACCGATGCGCGGCGCGGCGAGGTCTATGCGCAGGGCTTCGGTGCGGGGCCCGCCGAACCGCGGCTGATGACGGCCGAAGCGTTGGTCGCGGACCTGCCGCCGGGTCTCGCGCTGGTTGGCGACGGCGCGGCCGTGCTGCAAGCCCTGCGCCCGGATTTGCGCGACCTCCCCCCCGCCAGGCCCTTCGCCGAGGCCCTCGCCCGCATCGCCGCCGCCCGCCTTGCCAGCGGCGAGCCGCAGCCCCGCCCCGCGCCCCTGTACCTGCGCAGCGCCGATGCCGCCCCCGCCGCCGACCCGCCGCCGGTGCTGCTGCCGTGACGCCCGAGGCCCTTGCCGCGCTGCACGCCGCCTGCTTCACCGTGCCGCGGCCCTGGACGGCTGCGGAGTTCACGGAGCTGCTGGCCCGCCAGGGCACCTTCCTGCTGCCAGAACCTGCCGGCTTCCTGCTCGGCTGCGCGCTGGCGGGCGAGGCGGAACTGCTGACCCTTGCCGTTGCCCCGGACGCGCGCCGCGCCGGCACCGGGGCGCGGCTGGTGGCGCAGTTTCTGGCCGAAGCTGCGGCCCGGGGCGCGGAAACCGCGTTTCTGGAGGTGGCGGAGGACAACCACGCTGCCCGCGCGCTCTACGAACGGGCCGGCTTTGCGCAGGCCGGCCGCCGCCGCGACTATTACCGCCACCCGGGTGGCACCGCCACCGACGCGCTTGTGATGACGCGGGCGATTGGCGCGCAAGCGTGAAGCACCGGGCGCGCCGCCCCCCTACAAGTCCTTGAGAGCCGGGGCAGATGCCGCGAATAGCTATTGACCGCTTTCCCGAACCCGGCCCTAATTCGGCGCAGATCCGCCAGAGATCATCTCTTCACAGCGGGCCGGCCAGCCATGTGCCGCGCCCCTCGACAACCGGGAGTTTTCCATGAGCCTGATGACCCATTTCCTTGGCGCTGCCGGAGTGCTGGCGCTGACCACCGGCGCGGCGCTGGCCGACCCGGCGATCATCTTCGACCTGGGCGGCAAGTTCGACAAATCCTTCAACGAAGCCGCCTTCAACGGCGCCAAGCGGTGGGCGGATGAAACGGGCGGCAGCTTCAAGGAGCTGGAAATGCAGTCCGAAGCGCAGCGCGAACAGGCCCTGCGCCGCCTGGCCGAGGCAGGATCGAACCCGATCGTGATGACCGGCTTCGCCTTTGGCGATGTGCTGAACACAGTCGCCCCCGACTACCCGGACACCAAATTCGCGATCATCGACATGGTGGTCGAGCAGCCCAACGTGAAATCGGTGGTCTTCACCGAAGAGCAGGGCTCCTACCTTGTCGGGATGCTGGCGGCGATGGCATCGGAAACCGGCACCGTCGGCTTCATCGGCGGCATGGACATCCCGCTGATCCGCAAGTTCGCCTGCGGCTATGTGCAGGGCGTGAAGGCGGTGAACCCCGACGCCACCGTGATCCAGAACATGACCGGCACCACCCCCGCCGCCTGGAACGACCCGGTGAAGGGCTCCGAGCTGGCGATTTCGCAAAAGTCGCAGGGCGCCGACGTGATCTATGCCGCCGCCGGCGGCACCGGGCTTGGCGTGCTGCAGGCGGCCGCCGATCAGGGCATCCTGTCGATCGGCGTGGACAGCAACCAGAACCACCTCTTCCCCGGCAAGGTGCTGACCTCGATGGTCAAGCGCGTCGACAACTCGGTCTATGAGGCCTTCATCGACGGCGACGCGCTGGAGCCGGGCATCACCGTGATGGACCTTGCCTCGGAAGGCGTCGGCTACGCGCTGGACGAGAATAACGAGGCGCTGATCACCGCCGAGATGAAGGCCGCCGTGGACGATGCCACCGCCAAGATCGCCTCGGGCGAGATCGCCGTGCATGACTACATGGCCGACAACACCTGCCCGGTCGAATAACCGCCAATGGCACAGGCACAAACATCGGAGCGGCAGGCAACTGCCGCTCCTGCCATTGAACTCCGGGGCATCTCCAAGGCCTTCGGGCCGGTGCAGGCGAACAAGGACATCTCGATCCGGGTAATGCCCGGCACCATCCACGGCATCATCGGCGAGAATGGCGCGGGGAAGTCGACGCTGATGTCGATCCTCTACGGCTTCTACAAGGCCGATGCCGGGGAAATCCTGATCGGCGGCACCCCGGTGCAGATCCCCGACAGCCAGGCCGCGATCCGCGCCGGGATCGGCATGGTGTTCCAGCATTTCAAGCTGGTGCAGACCTTCACCGTGCTGGAAAATGTCGTGCTCGGGGCCGAGGATGGCGCCCTGCTGCGCCCCAGCCTCGCCAAGGCGCGGGCGAGCCTGCAGCAGCTTGCGCGGGATTACGAGCTGGAGGTGGACCCCGACGCCGTGGTCGAGGAGCTGTCCGTCGGCCACCAGCAGCGGGTGGAGATCCTCAAGGCGCTCTACCGCCAGGCCGACATCCTGATCCTCGATGAGCCCACCGGCGTGCTGACCCCGGCCGAGGCCGACCACCTGTTCCGCATCCTCCGCGGCCTGCGCGCCCAGGGCAAGACCGTCATCCTCATCACCCACAAGCTGCGCGAGATCATGGAGATCACCGACACCGTCAGCGTCATGCGCCGCGGCGAGATGACGGCGACGGTGACCACCGCCGAGACCAGCCCCGAACAGCTGGCCGAGCTGATGGTGGGCCGCAAGGTGCTGCTGCATGTCCCCAAGGGCCCCGCCAACCCCGGCGCGGTGGTGCTGTCGGTCGAAGACCTGCGCATGGTGGATGAGGATGGGGTGGAACGCCTCAAGGGCATCTCCCTCCAGATCCGCGCCGGAGAGATCCTGGGCATCGCCGGGGTCGCCGGCAACGGACAGTCCGAACTGCTGAAGATCCTCGGCGGCTTTGGCCATGGCACCGGGCGCATCACCATGAACGGCGTGCCGGTGGACCTGACGGGGCGCAGCTCCGACGGCCAGACCAGCCGCGCCCAAGGCATCGCCCATGTGCCCGAGGACCGCCAGCACCTGGGCCTGATCATGGATTTCACCGCGTGGGAGAATGTGGCCTTCGGCTATCACCACGCGCCCGAATACCAGAAGAACGCCCTGTTCATGGACAACGCCGCGCTGATGGCCGAGACGCAGGCCAAGATGGAACGCTTCGACGTGCGCCCGCCGATCCCGACCCTGGCCGCCAAGAACTTCTCGGGCGGCAACCAGCAGAAGATCGTCCTCGCGCGCGAGATCGAGCGCAATCCCGACCTCTTGCTGGTCGGCCAGCCCACCCGCGGCGTCGATATCGGCGCCATCGAGTTCATCCACAAGCAGATCGTCGCCCTGCGCGATGCCGGCAAGGCGGTGTTGCTGGTCTCGGTCGAGCTTGACGAAATCCTGTCGCTGTCCGACCGCATCGCGGTGATGTTCGACGGGCGGATCATGGGCGAGCGGTTGCCGTCCGAAACCGATGAGCGG
Organism: Frigidibacter albus; assembly: GCF_009908165.1. Taxonomy (GTDB): domain Bacteria; phylum Pseudomonadota; class Alphaproteobacteria; order Rhodobacterales; family Rhodobacteraceae; genus Frigidibacter; species Frigidibacter albus. The sequence continues at coordinate 153,189 of NZ_JAAAUC010000003.1, read as the reverse complement.
GAACTGGGCCTGCTGATGGCGGGGGTAGCATGACCAGGATGCCAAGATGGGCCGATGTCGCCCTGATCCCGCTGCTGAACCTGGTGATCGCCTTCGCCATCTCGGGCCTCGTGATCCTCGCGATCGGCGAGAATCCCTGGGCCGCGCTGAAGATCATGGTCACCGGCGCGCTCGGATCGTCCTATGGCTGGGGCTACACGCTCTACTACACCACCAGCTTCATCTTCACCGGGCTGGCGGTCGCCATCGCCAGCCATGCGGGCCTGTTCAACATCGGCGGCGAGGGGCAGGCGACGCTTGGCGGGCTTGGCGTCGCGCTGATCTGCCTGTCGCTGCCCTGGCCGCACTGGTCGCTCGCGCTGCTGGCCGCCAGCCTCGGCGCTGCCGCCTTCGGCGCCGCCTGGGCGGCGATCCCGGCCTGGCTGCAGGCGAAACGCGGCAGCCATATCGTCATCACCACCATCATGTTCAACTTCATCGCCCTGTCGCTGCTGAACTACCTTCTGGGCAACGTCATGCGCCCGGCCCGCAGCATGGACCCGGCCTCGGCCCGCTTCCCCGAGGGCGCGACCCTGCCGACGCTGAATGACATGGCCGCGGGCCTCGGCTTCGTCTGGGGCAAGAACACCCCGGCCAACATCTCGCTGTTCATCGCGCTGCTGTGCTGCCTCGCCGTCTGGGCGCTGATCTGGAAGACCCGGCTCGGCTTCCAGATCCGCGCCTTCGGCAAGTCCGAACCCGCCGCCGTCTATGCCGGGATCAACCCGGTGCGCATCACGATGTATGCCATGCTGATCTCGGGCGGGCTTGCCGGGCTGATGGCGGTCAACAACGTCATGGGCGAGGCGGAAAGGCTGGTCCTGAACGCGGTCGAAGGCGCGGGCTTCATCGGCATCGCCGTGGCGCTGATGGGCCGCAACCACCCGTTCGGCGTGCTGCTGGCGGCGCTGCTGTTCGGCTTCCTCTATCAGGGCGGCGGCGAGCTGGCGCTGTGGACGACGATCCCGCGCGAGTTGATCACCGTCATCCAGGCGCTGGTGATCCTGTTCACCGGCGCACTCGACAACATGGTTCGCGCCCCGGTAGAGCGGCTCTTTGCACGCAGGGGGGCGCGGTGATGGATCTTGCAACGATCCTCCAGATCCTCGACTCTACAGTCCGCCTCGGCACGCCGCTGCTGCTGGCCTGCCTCGCCGGCCTCTTTTCCGAGCGCGCCGGGATCTTCGACATCGGGCTGGAAGGCAAGATGCTGATGGCCGCCTTCTTTTCCGGCGCCGTCGCCGCCATCACCGGATCGGTGCTGCTGGGGCTGACGGCGGGGGTGCTGTCGTCCTTGCTGCTGTCCGCAATCCACGGCGCGGCCTCGATCACCTTCCGCGGCAATCAGCTGATCTCCGGCGTGGCCATCAACTTCCTGGCCTCGGGCCTGACGGTGCTGATCGGGCAGAAGTGGTTCCAGCTTGGCGGGCGCACCCCGCCGCTGTCCGGCGATGGCCGCTTCGCGCCCATCACCCTGCCCTTCGCCGAAACCCTGCGCGAGGTGCCGGTGATCGGCCCGATCTATTACGAACTGATCTCGGGCCATTCCATCCTGGTCTATGTCGCCTTCGCCGCGGTGCCGCTGTCCTGGTGGCTGCTGTATCGCACAAGGTTCGGCCTGCGCCTGCGCGCGGTGGGCGAGAACCCGGCGGCGGTGGATACCGCCGGCATCTCCGTGGTGCGGATGCGCTATGCGGCGGTGATGATCTGCGGGCTGCTGACGGGCCTCGCCGGCGCCTACCTCGCCACCGCCCTCTCGGCCGGGTTCGTGAAAGAGATGACCGCCGGGCGCGGCTATATCGCCCTCGCCGCGCTGATCTTCGCCAAATGGCGGCCGGTTCCGGCGCTTGGCGCAACCATGCTGTTCGGCCTCTTGGAGGCCATCGCCAACCGCTACCAGAATATCGACCTCGGCGGCGTCGTGCTGCCGGTACAATTCATGCAGGCCCTGCCCTATATCCTGACCGTGGTGATCCTTGCCGGCTTCATCGGCAAGGCGACGCCGCCGCGGGCGGGGGGCGAGGCCTATGTCAAGGAACGCTGAATGACCGCCATTGAAACCGCCTCGGCGCTTGCCGCCCGGGTCCATGCCGTTGCCGGGACCGAACCCGTGAAGGTCGGGCTGATCCTCGGCTCGGGCCTTGGCCATCTGGCGGGCGCGGTGCAGGGCGTAGCCATCGACTATGCCGACCTGCCGGGCTTTCCCCATGCCGGCGTCTCGGGCCACACGCCGCAGCTGGTGATCGGCGATCTGGAAGGCCAGCGCGTCGCGGTTTTCGGAGGGCGGGCGCATTACTACGAAACCGGCAACCCCGCCGCCATGCGCCTGCCGCTGGAACTGCTGAAGGCGCTTGGCGCGGAGACCCTGCTGCTGACCAACGCCGCCGGGTCACTGGTGCCGACCACCCCCCCCGGCGCGCTGATGCTGCTGTCGGACCACATCAACTTCTCGGGCCTGAACCCGCTGATCGGCGAGCCTTCGGATGCCCGCTTCGTGCCGATGACCGCCGCCCATGACCCCGCCCTGCGCGCCGCCCTGCGCGAGGCGGCGATGGCCGAGGGCATCGACCTGCCCGAAGGCGTCTATGCCTGGTATTCCGGCCCCTCGTTCGAGACGCCGGCCGAGATTCGCGCCATCCGCATCCTCGGCGCCGATGCCGTCGGCATGTCCACCGTGCCCGAGGTGATCCTGGCCCGCTTCCTCGGCCTGCGCGTCGCCGCGGTGTCGGTGATCACCAACATGGCCGCCGGCATGTCCGACGAGGCGATCAGCCATGAGCATACCAAGGCCATGGCCCCGATCGGCGCGGCGAAACTGGAACGGGTGCTCAGGCGGTGTCTGCGCAACATGCCGTGACGCAGTCGCAGCATCGGTTTGACATGGCCGCCCTCCACGCCCAAGACTTGGGCTGACACGTCCTTCACTGACTGACTTGCCCATGCAGATCTATCTGCCCATCGCCGAAGTCTCGGTGAACGCCCTCCTGCTGTTCGGCCTGGGGGGAATTGTCGGGCTTCTGTCCGGCATGTTCGGCGTGGGCGGCGGCTTCCTGATCACGCCGCTGCTGTTCTTCATCGGCATCCCCCCCACCGTCGCCGTCGCCACCGGCGCCAACCAGGTCGTCGCCTCCTCGGTGTCGGGCGTGCTGGCGCATATCCGGCGCCGGACGGTCGATTTCCGCATGGGCTGGGTGCTGCTGGCGGGGGGCCTCATCGGCTCCGGCCTCGGCATCTGGGTGTTCAACATTCTGTCCGAGATGGGCCAGATCGACCTGACGGTGCAGCTGTCCTACGTGCTGTTCCTTGGCTTCGTCGGCCTGCTGATGTTCCAGGAATCGCTCCGCTCCATCCTGCGGTCGCGCCAGCCGGCACGGAAGATCACCCGCCGCCATCAGCATCTTCTGGTCCACCGGCTGCCGCTGAAGATGAAGTTCCGCACCTCGGGCCTCTATATCAGCGTCATCCCCCCCATTCTGGTCGGGATGCTGGTCGGCGTCCTTGCCGCGATCATGGGCGTCGGCGGCGGCTTCATCATGGTCCCCGCCATGATCTACCTGCTGGGAATGCCCACCAAGGTCGTCATCGGCACCTCGCTGTTCCAGATCATCTTCGTCACCGCCTTCACCACCGTCATGCACGCCGTCACCAACCAGTCGGTGGACATGATGCTGGCGCTACTGCTGATCCTCGGCGGCGTCGTCGGCGCGCAGTTCGGCACCCAGATCGGCGCCAAGCTGAAGGCCGAGCAGCTGCGCATCCTGCTGGCGCTGCTGGTGCTCGGCGTCTGCGCCCTGCTGGCCCTCGACTTGCTGCTGCGGCCGGGCGAGCTTTACTCGATCTCGGTAGAGGGCCGCGCATGATCCGCCTCCTCGCCCTCCTGATCCTCTTCGCCGCGCCGCTGCGCGCCGAGGAAGTCGTCGCCGGCCTCAGCCAGACCCGCATCGCCATCACCGCCAGCTTCTCGGGCTCCGACATCCTCGTCTTTGGCGCCGTCAAGCGCGACACGCCCGCCCCCGAAGGTCCGCTGCAGGTCATCATCACCCTGCAGGGCCCGCCCCTCGCCGTCACCGTGCGCCGCAAGGACAAGGTCGCCGGCATCTGGGTCAACACCGATGCCGTCGGCGTCAGCAGCTCCCCCTCCTTCTATGCCATCGCCGCCACAGCGCCGCTGCGCGAGGTGCTGACCGAAACCGAAGACCTGCGCCATGCCGTGTCGATCCCCCGCGCCATCCGCGCCGTCGGCAGCGGGCTCGAGGATGCCGGCGTCTTCACCGACGCGCTGATCCGCATCCGCACCGAGGAAGGCTCCTACACGCTGGATGAAACCGGGGTGGAACTGGCCGAGGAAACCCTGTTCCGCACCCGTTTCGAGATGCCCGCGAACCTGACAGAGGGCGCCTATCGCACCCGCATCCTGCTGACCCGGGGCGGCACGGTCGTTGACAGCCACGAGACCATGATCGACGTGCGCAAGGTCGGGCTGGAACGCTGGCTGTTCGCCCTCTCGCGCGAACAGCCGCTGATCTATGGCCTGTTGTCGCTGGTGCTGGCGGTGGTGGCCGGCTGGTCCGCCTCGGCGCTGTTCCGCTACATCCGCAGCTGAACGACCCAAGACTGCCCGGCGGAACCATTCGTCTCCAGCCGGTGTTGTGCGTTGTAGAGCGGCACTGCGCCGCCCTTACGATTTGGAGACGACAGATGTCACGCTTTACATTCGCAGCTTTCCTTTCTGCCCTCGCCCTTGGTGCCGCCTCCCCCGTGCTGGCCGCCACCGAGGTGAAAGAGGTCGAAGTGTCCATCGACCTGAACGCCATCAACAACCCGCAGGCCGCCACGGTCTGGAGCAACATCGCCACCGACCTGCAGAACGCCATCGTCGGCCGGATCACCGACCGGATCGATTCCGACGGCGTGAAGATCTCGGTTGATATCAACGAGGTCGAGCTGGCCAACTCGTTCCAGTCCGCCATGGGGATCGCCGATTCCAAGCTGGCGGGCCGGATCAACATCTCCAGCGAGACCGACAACACCAAGTTCGCCACCTATGATCTCGACGTGTCCTTCGACCAGGCCTATCTGCCGGCCGGCACCGACATCACCGTGCTGACCATCGAGAGCCCGGTCTATTACGCGACGATGGTCGAAATCTTCGCCGAGCGGGTGGTCGAAAACCTCGACTGATCCTGACGACCGAATTATGCTGAGGCCCGCCCGAAACGGCGGGCCTTTGCGTGGGTGCTCCGTCAGCGACGCTCGCCTTGGCGAAGGCCATCGCCGTCGCCATGCCGTGCCCTCGCCATTGGCTCCGGACGGGCCCCCAAAGGGCCCGGCCAGCGCCCGCCCCGCCCCTGGCGGGCGCTTCTCGCCCGCCAGGTCGGGCGCTGCCCGCCCCCGGTTTCTGGCGGCCAGCGGCTCCGGGCGATATGTCCCGCACGGGCGGGGTCGAGGCAGTGCCTCGCCCTTTCCCGCCCTAACAACCGTCGATCTCCGAGGCCAGCCGGACGCGCCCTACCCCCCTCAAAACGCCGCGCGCAACACCCCGATCAGCGCGCCGCTGTCCAGCACCACCGGGTTGCCCGCCATCGAGGAGGATCCCGCCGCCAGCGCCGCCACCTCGGGCACATCGCCCGCCGCCAGCCCCATCGCCCCCAGCCGCGGCAGCCCCTGCGCCGCCGACCAAACTGCCAGCGTCTCGGCTGCATTGCCCGGAACACCGCCCAAGCCCCCCGCAATCCACCCCGCCACCTCGGCCAGCCGCGCCGCCGCCACGCCCTCGGCCCGCGCCATATTCGCCGCCAGCACATGCGGCAGCAGTGCCCCGCAGACCGCCCCATGCGGCGCCGCAGCCATCCCCCCGATCGGTCCTGCCAACCCATGCACCGCGCCCAGCCCCGCATTGGCCAGCGCCAGCCCGCCGCACAGGCTCACCCAGGCCAGATCGTCGCGCGCCCCCGCATCCTCGCCCTCCATCAGCCGCGCCAGCGCCCGCAGCCCCAGCGGGATCGCATCGCGGCACAAGGCATCCGTCAGCCGGTTCGCCTTGGTGGACACGTAAGGCTCGATCACCTGCGTCACCGCATCCAGCCCGCTCGCCAGCGTCACGCCCCGCGGGCAGCCATCGGTCAGCGAAGGATCGACGATGGACAGCAGCGGCAGCATCCGCGCATCGCGCAAGGACACCTTGCGCCGCGCCCCCGGCACCGCGATCACCGCGTTCTTGGTCACCTCGGCCCCGGTGCCTGCCGTCGTCGGGATCGCCACGAAGGGTAGCGGCGGCGCGTCCAGCGGCAGCCCGCGGCCCACCACCTCCAGATGGTCCAGCATCGGCCGCGGCGCCGGGGCCAGCGCGGCAATGGCCTTGCCGCAATCGATCACCGCACCGCCGCCGATGGCAACCACGGCCCGCACCCCCGCGCCCCGCGCCAGCCGGATGCCGTCCTCGATCAGCGCGATGTCCGGCTCGCGGGGGCAGGCGAAGACGCTCACCTGCACCCCCAGCCGCTGCAGCGCCAGGATCAGCGGGTCGGCGCGCTGGCCGCTGGCGCCCTGCACCACCAGCACATTGCGCCCCAGCTGCGCAACATACTCCGCCGCGCCCGCCGCGGTGCCCCGGCCAAAGCGGATCTCGGTCGCGGTCAGGAAGGAAAAGGCGGTCATGGGTCAGCTCTCCGGGGGGATGATGGCGCGGCGCATGCCCCTTAGGTCGGCCGGAATTGGCACTTCGTCAAGCGGCACGGGCCTGCAATCGTATGTATGCAATACATACGGTTTCTGCATGGTTTCTGCATACCTTCCGCATCGGAGCCGTCCCTTGGAATGGCCCCGCTCGCTCAATCCCGCAGATAGGCCTCCAGGCTGTCGTCCAGCGCATCCTTCCAGGGCGTGTGATGCGGCTCCGCCATCGTCCCGGTCATCACCGAACGATAGGAGTGATTGCGGAAGGCCATGATATCCTTGACCTTATGGTCCTTCCACTCGAAGAACGCCTCGCAGGCGCCATCGACGTCAAAGCTGGGATAGTCGGTCTCGGCGATCAGCTCCTTCACGTAATCGCCCTGATAGTGGATCGCGTCATGGCTGTCCTTGCCCGCATCCTCGCCGGCAATGCGCAAAACCACATCCGCGGCCCGTTCCGCCTCGCCGGGAATGGCGATCTTGCCCAGGATCGCATCGCGCACCCACCAGGCCTGCGCGTCGAACATGTTGAAGGTAAACCATTGATCTTGCATGCCAAGATAGAACAGCTTGGGGTTCTTGACCCAGACGACACCCTTGTAGAGATCGGCAATCGCCAGCCGGTTCGCTGTCTTCAGCCGCAGGTCATCGGGCAGGAACGGAAAGTGATGCTTGTATCCGGTGCACAGGATAATCGCATCCACCTGCCGGCTGCTGCCATCGGCAAAGGTCGCAGTATTCCCCTCAACCCCTTGCAACAACGGCACTTCTTGCCAGTTGTCCGGCCAGGCATAGCCCATCGGCCCGGTGCGGTGCGACACGGTGATCGACTTCGCGCCGTATTTCCACAGCTGCGACCCGATATCCTCGGCCGAATAGGACGTCCCGATCAGCAGCACATCCCTGCCGGCAAACTCGCGCGCGTCGCGGAAGTCATGGGCATGCAGGATCCGGCCGTTGAAACTGCCAAACCCCGGATATTCCGGCACATTCGGCACCGAGAAATGGCCCGAGGCGATGATGACATGGTCGAAGGTTTCGGTGTAAACCGTGTCCTTCAGCAGATCATGCACAGTCACGGTGAACAGGCCCGAGCCCTCGTCATAAGCCACCCAGCGGACGGGTGAGCAGAAGCGGATCCAGTCCCGCACGCCCGCCTTCTTCACCCTTCCCTCGATATAATCCACCATCACCGCCCGCGGCGGGTAGCTGGCGATCTGCTTGCCGAAATGCTCCTCGAAGGAATAATCCGCAAATTCAAGGCCTTCCTTGGGGCCATTGGTCCACAGATAGCGGTACATGCTGCAATGAACCGGCTCGCCGAACTCGTCGAGCCCGGTGCGCCAGGTGTAGTTCCACAGCCCGCCCCAGTCGCTCTGCTTCTCGAAGCAGACCACCTCGGGGATCTCCTCGCCCTTCTGGGCCGCGGACTGGAAGGCGCGCAACTGCGCAAGGGCGGACGGGCCGGCCCCGATGACTGCAACTCTCATGCTTTGGTCCCCTGTTGTCGAATGTCTTGGCCGGCCCCCTTCAATCGGGGAAAATCCCCGGCGAGGTCGGCGCGCCGTCATCATGGCGTTTCAGCCAGTCGATCGTGGTCTGGCGATAGCGGCTGAGGCCCTTGTACTCGGCCAGTTCCGGCGGCAGCGACTCCAGCACCCGCGGCAGGCGTCGGCCCCATTTCGGCACCGTCACCACCTCGTCCATGCGCATCATGTAGCCGCGGATCACGAACAGCATCCCGTTCGACCGCGGCAGCCGCCACAGGCTTTGCAGCTCCACCCGCAGATGCACCTTCTGGCCCACATTCTCGGGCGTCACCGTGGTGCGGTCCGGCCCCCATTTGGGATAGGTCTCGGGGCTGGTATCCAGCCGCGGGTTGATGGTCATCGTCCAGTTCAGCCGCCGCACCGGCTTGCCCACTTGCAGATTCAGCAGGTATTTCAACGCCCTGTCGAACACCCCCATCTGCGGGGCCAGCGGCACCGGCGCGTGCCATTCGTGGAAGTTCATGCCCACGTCGAAATCCAGCGACCAGTCGGCCTGCGCGGTGATCATCCCGGCGTCCATCCACAGGTTGCCCTCGCGCTGGTCCATCAGCGCGATGTCGCCCTGGGTCTGGCGGCAGATGTAATCCAGCGGCTCGCGCGGCAGGGTGCTGGGGTCGCCGAAGGTGAAGGTATCGTCGATCCCCAAGGGCCGGTTGATCCAGCGCCACTGATCGCCGTTCCGTTCCAGCGTGAACAGATGCGGATAGGCCCGCGCCTGCTCTTCCATCAGCAGTTCCAGCGTGTCCCATTGCGCCAGCATCATATGCGGCAGCGCCTGATAGCGCAGCGGATCCTCGGCCAGCACCTGCGCGCGGTCGGCCATCTCGGCCAGGTAATGCTCGTCCACGTCGATCAGATGCTCGAAGGCCGATCCGGGCAGGCCGGGCACATGCGGCTCGATGTTCACCGAATAGCGGTAGTGGTCTTCGTGGAACGGAAACGGGAAGTGGCGGATGTTCCCGGGGCTGTTGGCATAGGAGAAATCGCCGCGGAAGGTTTCATCCCGGAAGGTCTCGGGCCGGTGGGTGGCGCTATAGGCGGTGTCCATCATCCGTCTCCTTCAAAGGTCCAGAACAAGCCGGTCGCCGGAAAACCGGGACATGCAGATCATGATCGTGCGGCTTTCGGCGCGTTCTTCGGGCGTGAGGTAGTGGTCGCCATGCAAGATGGTGCCGCGAAGCTCCACGACCTTGGTCGCGCATTCCCCGCAAACCCCGCCGCGGCACAGGTAGCGCGGGTTGATCCCCGCCGCCTCCAGCGCCTCCAGCAGGCTCTGGTCCGGGGCGACAGCGACGTCGCGGCCGGACCGCCCCAGCGTCACGGTGAACGGATCGCCCGGGGGCGGCGCCATGAAATGCTCGGAATGCAGCGCCTGCTCGGGCCAGCCCGCCTGCCGCGCGGTCTCCAGCACCGCATCCATCAGCCGCTCTGGCCCGCAGGTGTAAAGGTGCGTTCCCAGCGGCTGGTTCTGCACCAGCGCCCCCAGCGGCAAGCGCGCGCCCTCATCGGCGGCATAGATCTTCACCCGCGGGCCATAGCGGTCTTGCAGCACGCCCGCGAAGGCCGCCGCGGCGCGCGAGCGCACGGCATAATGCAGCTCGAAGGCCAGCCCCGCCCGGGCGAATTGCGCCATCATCGCCACGAAGGGGGTGATGCCGATGCCGCCCGCCACCAGGATATGCTTCTTCGCGCGCCAGTCCGGCTGGAACAGGTTGGTCGGTGCGCCGACGGTCAGCACATCGCCCACGGCCAGCCGCTCATGGATATACGCCGATCCCCCGCGCGAGGCGGCGGCGCGGGCCACCGCAATCTCATAGCCCGTGCGATCCTCTGGGTCGCAGCACAGCGAATAGGGGTTGCGGCGGGTGACGTCGCCATCCGGCATCGCCACCACCACATGCGCCCCGCCCGAAAACGCCGGCAGCAGCCCGCCCTCCACCGGCTCCAGCCGCACCCGGCGGATGCCGGCAGCCTCGTCATGAAGCGCGGTCACCCGCATCTGAAGATCACCCATCACAGATACAGCTCCTCGGGCGGGGGCACGGCGCCCGGTTCCTCGGCATCGATGTTCACGCCCTGAAAGGCCCCCAGCCGGCGCGAATAGTGGTCGCGCACGTAAAGGTTCAGCCCGCAATGGCCACAGGTGAAGGGCGAGGCGGTCACACCCTCGGTCACGCCCTTGCAATGCACGCATTGCACCCGCCGGGCGCGCGAGCCGCGATGTTCGGTGATGACCGAGGCCGGATCGATCCCATGCGCCGCCGCCACCTGCATCGCCTGGCCGATGAAGCCTTCCGTCCCCGCCAGATAGAGCCGCGTGCCCATATGCGAGCGCGACAGCTCCACATCCAGCCGCCCCAGCAGCGGTTGCACCGTCGGCGCGGCCCAGAACGCCGCCCCCAAGGTCTGCAGCGCGCCGTGATGGCCGACCCCGAGCGAGCCGCGCGCCACATACAGGATCTGGCTGCGCCCCAGCACCTCGGGCGTCAGGTCGCCCGCGATGTCCAGCAGGGCGCCCGCGCCCTCGCCTTCCAGCGCGAAGATGTGGCGCCGGGCCAGCGGGGCGATAGCGAGCCCGGGATAGACCGGGCGGCTGCGGATGGTGGCTCCTTGCATCGCTCCCCCTCAGCCGATCGCCGTGCGCTTTTTCTTCTCGGGGTCGTCGAAGGGCAGCTTATGGGCCACCGCCGGGATCGCCTTGCCGCCCACCGTCAGCGCTGTGCCATGCACCGCGCAGCCCACCTCCAGCCGGGCGATTGCCATCGACTGCCGGGTGATCGCCGAATAGCTGGGGCAGGTCACGACGCCGACCTGCCGGTCGCCTGCAAACACCGCGTCCCCCAGATCGCAGGGCCCCTCCGCCTCCAGCAGCAGCCCGTAGATCCTGAACCGCTCCTTGCCCTTCAGCCGCGCATGTTCCTCGGCGCCGCGAAAGCCGGTCTTGCCGGGGCTGACGGTGAAATCGAGCCCCAGTTCCCACAGGCTGTCACCCGGGCCCTGGTCGGCGAAGGGATACATCTGCGAATTGTCATAGGGATAGAACAGCAGGTAGCTTTCCACCCGCAGCATATCGAGCACCGAGAAGCAGCAGGGGATGATCCCCATCTCCGCCCCTTCCGCCAGAATGGTGTCCCACACCAGCGGCGCATCCTGCCCGCGCACGAAAATCTCATACCCCCGCTCGCCGGTATATCCGGTGCGCGAGATCATCACCGGCGCGCCGAACAGCGTGGTCTGCATGTGGTGGAAGTATTTCAGATCGCGGATGCCGGGCACATGTTTCGCCAGGAAGTCCACCGCCACCGGCCCCTGCAGCGACAGGTCGTGCAGGTCGTCATCGAACAGCACCGCCACGTTGCGGCCGATGCATTGCTTGGTGATCTCCTCATGCGCGGTGCCGGAGCCGTGGACGACCATGAACGCGTTCGGCCCGGTGCGATAGACGATGCAGTCGTCGGTGAAAAAGCCCTTCTCGTTGAGGATGCAGGCATAGACCGACCGGCCCGGCGTGACCTTGGCCATGTTGCGGGTGGTCACGTAATCCAGCACCGCAATCGCGTGCGGCCCGACCAGATGCAGCTTCTTCAGGCCCGACACATCCATCAGCCCGGCCTTGGTGCGGATCGCGGTATGCTCGTCCTGAATGTCCTTGGCATAGGTCCAGGCGGTCCCCATCCCGCTCCAATCCTCGAGGTTGGAGCCTAACGCGCGGTGCCGATCCGCAAGGGCCGAAAAACGCCAGCTGAGAGCCATTGTGTTCCCTGTCGTGTTTATTAGGCAGAATATTTATTTCTTCACTATGCGTGGAGCGGCGCGTCTCGCAAGTGTTTCGGGCGGGAGCGGGCCAGCTTTCGCGCTCGCAGCACCAAATCCGCGGCGAGTGCAAAAAATTGCGGCAGCGGTGAAATCAGCGGCGCGGGAACTCGGCGAAAATCCCGAATCGCGGACTCTGGGATGTCTCTTTCCCGCGCCGGAAGGACCGCGAGCGGGCACGATGCCCTTCCGGCCAGCCGGGGTGCTCTCTCCGTCAGGCTTCCCACAAAGGCTGGCACCAAGCGGGAAATGACGGGCGAGGCATCATCCTTCCCGCCCCTCCGCCTCGGATTGGCGACCACCGCTGCCGCCAAAAGGGGCACTTCACGCTGCGCCCCATCACGGCACACGCCCAACACGGCGCAAGGCCCTGAAATGACGTTGACAGCCCCCGGCCCGGCGGTGAGCCTCGCGCGGCAAGCCAAGGAGACCTGCCCATGCCCGCAAACCTGACCTTCGACGCGCTCAAGGTTGCCGTCGGCGACGGCACGATCGACACGGTGCTGACCTGCATCGTCGACATGCAGGGCCGGCTGATGGGCAAGCGCTTCCACGCGCAGCATTTCATCGACTCAGGCTATGACGAGACCCATTGCTGCAACTACCTCGTGGCGACGGATATCGAGATGGTCACGGTGCAGGGCTACAAGGCCACCAGCTGGGCCGCGGGCTATGGCGACTATGTCATCAAGCCCGACCTTGCCACGCTTCGGCTTGTCCCCTGGCTGCCCGGCACCGCGATGGTGATGTGCGACCTTCTGGACCACCACACCCACGACCTTGTGCCCCACGCCCCCCGCTCGATCCTCAAGCGCCAGATCGCGCGGGCCGAGGCGATGGGCTTCACGCCCTACATGGCGACGGAGCTGGAGTTCTTCGTGTTCCAGGACAGCTTCGATGCCCTCTTCGACCGCGGCTATCGCGGGCTGCAGACCCTTGGCCGCCAGAATGCCGATTACGCGATCTTCGCCACCTCGAAAGAGGAGGCGATCATGCGCGCCATCCGCAACGGCCTCTATGGGGCGGGAATCCCCATCGAGAATTCCAAAGGCGAGGCCGAGGCCGGGCAGGAAGAGATCAACGTCAGGTATTCGGATGCGCTCGACACTGCCGACATGCACTCCATCGTCAAGAACGGCATCAAGGAGATCGCCCATGCCGCGGGCCATGCGGTGACCTTCATGGCGAAATACGACCATGCCCGCGCCGGATCGTCGAGCCATGTCCACCAGTCGCTCTGGTCCGGCGGCAAGAACGCCTTCCACGACCCCGACGCCGAACATGGCATGTCGGCCCTGATGCGCAGCTACATCGCCGGGCAGCTGGCCCATGCGCGCGACCTGACCCTTTGCCTCGCGCCCTATGTCAACAGCTACAAGCGCTTCGTGGTGGGCATGTTCGCGCCTACCAAGGCGGTCTGGAGCCTCGACAACCGCACCGCCGGTTTCCGCGTCTGCGGCGAAAATACCCGCGGCGTGCGGGTGGAATGTCGCATCGGCGGCGCCGACCTGAACCCCTACCTTGCCATGGCGGCGCTTCTGGCCGCGGGGCTGGACGGGATCGAGAAACAGATGGAACTGGAGCCGGCCATCTCGGGCGACATCTATCAGGGCGGTGCCTTGCGCGAGGTGCCGAAGACCCTTGGCGAGGCCGCCGCCCTGATGCAAGGCAGCGAGATGCTGCGCGCCGCCTTCGGGCCCGATGTGGTCGACCACTACCACCGCGCCGCACTGTGGGAGATCGAGGAACAGAACCGCGTGGTCACCGACTGGGAGGTCGCGCGGGGATTTGAACGCGCCTGAGGGCGCTGCGGATTTTTCGCGCCCCAGCGGCGCGCAACAGGCGCCGGGACAGGCGCAGAGGATGACATGACCAAGATGATCCAATGTATCTCGCCGGTGGACGGCAGCATCTATGCGGAACGCCCTGCCCTGCCGCTGGCCGAAGCCGAGGCCGCCGTGGCCCGCGCCCGCGCCGCGCAGAAGGACTGGGCAGCGCTGCCACTCGCCACCCGCATCGAAAAGGTGAAGGCCGGGGTCGAGGCGCTGAACGGCATGAAGGACCGCATCGTCGAGGAGCTGGCCTGGCAGATGGGCCGCCCCACCCGTTTCGGCGGCGAGTTCGGCGGCGTCAACGACCGCACCACCTATATCTCCGAGATCGCCGCCGAGGCGCTGGCCCCGATGGTCGTGGAAGCCTCCGACCGTTTCGAGCGGCGGATCGAGCGCGCGCCCGTCGGCGTGGTTTTCGTGCTGGCCCCCTGGAACTACCCCTACCTGACCGCGATCAACACCATCGTCCCGGCGCTGATCGCCGGCAATTCCGTGGTGCTGAAACATGCCAGCCAGACGCTGCTGGTCGGCGAACGGCTTGCCGAGGCGCTGCACATGGGCGGCGTGCCGGCGGATGTGTTCCAGAACGTGGTGCTCGACCATGACACCACCGAAGCCCTGATCGCCGCCCGCGCCTTCAACTTCATCAACTTCACCGGCTCCGTCGCCGGGGGCGCGGCCATGGAACGCGCCGCCGCAGGCACCTTCACCGGGCTGGGGCTGGAGCTTGGCGGCAAGGATCCCGGCTATGTCGCCGCCGATGCCGATCTGGACGCGGCCGTGGACAGCCTGATGGACGGCGCGATGTTCAACGCCGGCCAGTGCTGCTGCGGGATCGAGCGGATCTATGTCCACGAAAGCCTCTATGGCGCCTTCGTCGAGAAGGCCGTCGCCTGGGTGAAGACCCTGAAGCTCGGCAGCCCCTTCGACTCGGGCAGCACCCTTGGGCCGATGGCCAATGCCCGTTTCGCCGCCGTGGTCCGCGCCCAGACCGCCGAGGCGGTGGCCGAAGGCGCCACCCCGCTGATCGACCCCGCGCTGTTCCCCGCCGACGATGGCGGCGCCTATCTGGCCCCGCAGGTGCTGACGGGCGTCACCCACCAGATGCGGGTGATGCGCGAGGAAAGTTTCGGCCCCGTCGTCGGCATCATGCCCGTGAAGGACGATGCCGAGGCCATCTCGCTCATGAACGACTCGCCCTACGGCCTCACCGCCTCGATCTGGACGGCCAGCGCGGGCCGCGCGGCGGAGATTGGCAACCAGCTCGACACCGGCACCGTGTTCATGAACCGCTGCGACTATCTCGACCCGGCTTTGTGCTGGACCGGCTGCAAGGATACCGGCCGCGGCGGCAGCCTGTCGGTGCTTGGCTTCCACGCCGTGACCCGCCCCAAATCCTACCATCTCAAGAAGGTGACGAAATGACGACGCCCAAGGCGAACTGGTCCTACCCGACCGCGGTGAAATTCGGCGCAGGGAGGATCGCGGAACTGGCCGAGCATTGCAAGGCGGCGGGCCTGACCCGGCCGCTGCTGGTCACCGACAAGGCCCTTGCCAGCCTGCCGATCACCGCGCAGGCGCTGGACATCCTGGACGCTGCGGGCCTCGGCCGTGCCGTGTTCTCGGACGTGGACCCCAACCCGAACGAGCACAACATGGCCGCCGGCATCGCGGTCTATCTTGCCGGCGGGCATGACGGGGTGGTCTGCTTCGGCGGCGGCTCCGCGCTCGACCTCGGCAAGATGATCGCGCTGATGGCCGGCCAGCCGGACACGCTGTCGGTCTGGGACCTCGAGGATATCGGCGACTGGTGGACCCGTGCCGATGCCGCGAAGATCGCCCCCATCGTCGCGGTGCCGACGACCGCGGGCACCGGCTCGGAAGTTGGCCGCGCCGGGGTGCTGACCAATTCCGTCACCCACAAGAAGAAGATCATCTTCCACCCCAAGCTGCTGCCCGTGGTCACCATCTGCGACCCGGAACTCACGGTCGGGATGCCGAAATTCATCACCGCCGGCACCGGCATGGATGCCCTCGCGCATTGCCTCGAGGCCTATTGCTCGCCCTTCTACCACCCGATGAGCCAGGGCATCGCGCTGGAGGGGATGCGGCTGGTGCTGGAAAACCTGCCCACCGCCTATGCCGAACCCGGCAACCTTGCCGCCCGCGCCGAGATGATGTCGGCCGCCGCCATGGGCGCCGTCGCCTTCCAGAAAGGCCTCGGCGCGATCCACTCGCTCAGCCACCCGATCGGCGCGGTCTATGGCACCCATCACGGCACCACCAATGCCGTGGTGATGCCGATGGTGCTCGACTTCAACCGCGCCGCGATTGAAGACCGCATCACCCGCGCCGCCGCCTATCTGGGCATCGAAGGCGGCTTCGACGGATTCCGGGCGAAGGTGATGGATCTTCGGGCGCTGCTGGCGATTCCGGAAAACCTCACTGCCATGGGCGTCGATCCCGCGCGGCTGGATGAGCTGACCGAGATGGCGCTGGAGGATCCCTCCTGCGGCGGCAACCCGGTCGAAATGACGCGCGAGAACACCCGCGCGCTCTTCGCCGCCTGCATGTGATGAAGTGGTGATGTGATGACGGGGCCCGTCCATACCGAGATTGCCGTGATCGGCGCCGGGGTGGTCGGGCTGACCATCGCCCTGCGGCTGGCCCGCGCCGGGCATGAGGTGGTGATCGTCGACCCCGCCCTGCCAGGCTCCGGCGCCAGCCACGGCAACGCGGGCACCATAGCCGACTACGCCGTGCAGCCGGTCGGCACCCCCGCCGTGCTGCGCGCGCTGCCCTCGTTGCTCTTCGACCGCAACTCGCCACTGGCGATCCGCCGCGCAGCCCTGCCCTCGCTGGCCCCGTGGCTGCTGCGCTTCGCCCGCCAGTCGCTGCCCGGCGCCGCGGAGCGGAACGCCCGCACCCTCGCCGGCCTGCTGCAAGACGCCGCCCCGCGCTGGTCGGATCTCGCGGCGGAAATCGGCGGCGAGGCTATCCTCCAGCACAAGGGCTGCATCTACCTCTATGAACGCGCCGCAGACCGCCGCGCCGCCGAGGCCGACATCGCCTTCCGCAAGACCGTCGGCGTGACGGTGGAACTGCTCACCCCGGACGAACTCGCTGCACTGGAACCCGCCCTCCCCCCGGCCGAGGGCGGCGGCGCCCTCTTCCCGCAGGCGATGTTCATGACCGACCCCGGCCAGATGGTCACCCTGCTGGCCAAGGCCGTGACGAATGCCGGCGCCACGCGGATCACCGCGCGGGCGGACAAACTTGAGCGCACGCTGGACGGCGTCCGCCTCTCCGGTCCCGGCCTGCGCCTTCATGCCCGCCGCGTGGTGATCGCCGCCGGCGCCCACTCCCGCGCGCTGGCGGTGCAGGCGGGCGACAAGGTGCCGCTGGATACGGAGCGCGGCTACCATGTCGAATGGGACATGCCCGGGCCGCGCCTGTCGCGCCCCATCTGCCCCACGTCGCGCGGCTTCTACCTCTGCCCGATGCAGGGCCGCCTGCGCGTCGCGGGCACGGTAGAGCTTGGCGGGCTGACGGCCCCGCCCTCGCCGCACCGCCTCGCAAGGCTGACCATGGGCGCGCAGGCGATCTTCCCGGACCTTGGCCCGCCAGACCGCGAATGGATGGGCTTTCGCCCCTCGATGCCCGACAGCTTGCCGGTGATCGGCCCCTCGCCGCACGGGGCCGAGGTGATCCACGCCTATGGCCACGGCCATATCGGGCTGACCCTCGCGCCGATCACCGCCGCCATCGTCGCTGCGCTGGTCGCCGGACAGGCGCCGCCGGTGCCGCTGGCCCCGCTCTCCCCCGCCCGCTTCTAGCCGCGCCGCAGCCGCGCCAGCGGCAGTGCCACGATGAACAGGCACGCCGCCGCCGCCACGATGGACGGGCCCGCCGGCGTGTCCAGCCGCAGCGACAGCTGCAGCCCGGCCAGCACTGCCAGCATCGACAGCGCCACCGCCAGCACTGCCATCGCCTCGGGGCTGCGCGACAGGCCCCGCGCTGCGGCGGCGGGGATGATCAGCAGCGCCGCGATCAGCAGCGCGCCGACGATCTTGATCGACACCGCCACCACCAGCGCCAGCGCCAGCGTCAGTGCCAGCCGCTCGCGCCGCGGGTCGATGCCCTCGGCCTGCGCCAGTTCCTCGTTCACCGTCGCGGTCAGCAGCCCCTGCCAGCGCCAGACCAGCAGCGCCAGCACCGCCAGCGCCCCGCCCCAGACCCAGAGCAGATCGGCGCGGCTGACCGCCAGAATATCGCCGAAGAGGTACGCCGACAGGTCCACCCGCACATTGGGCAGGAACGACACCGCCACCAACCCGAAGGCCAACGCCGAATGTGCCAGCACCCCCAGCGCGGTATCCATCGCGTGCCCGCGCCCGGCCAGCGCCGACACCGTCGCCGCCATCCCCAACGCGACGATCAGCGTGCCGGCATAGAGCGGCAGGCCGCTGGCAAAGGACAGCGCCACCCCCAGGATCGCCGCATGGGCGGTGGCATCGCCGAAATAAGCCATCCGCCGCCAGACCACGAAGCTGCCAAGCGGCCCGGTCGCCAACGACAGGCCCACGCCCGCCAGCCCGGCCCGGATCAGGAAATCATCCAGCATCGTGGGCTCCATGATTGCAATCCGGCCCGTGAATGTGATGCGGATGCGCCGGATCATGCCCGTGTCCGTGATCGCCGTCATGGTCATGGTCATGCTGGTGCCGGTAGAGCGCCAGCGCCCCACCCGTCCCCAGCCCGAACAGGGCGCGATATTCCGGCGCGTCGGTCACCACCTGCGGCGTGCCCTCGCAGCAGACATGGCCGTTGAGGCAGATGACCCGGTCAGTCGCGCTCATCACAACATGCAGATCGTGGCTGACCATCAGGATGGCAGCGCGGGTTTCCGCCCGCACCTCCTCGATCAGCCGGTAGAAGCCGGCGACGCCGGGCTGGTCGAGCCCCTGTGTCGGCTCGTCCAGCATCAGGATATCGGGGCCCGACAGCAGCGCCCGCGCCAGCAGCACCCGCTGGAACTGGCCGCCCGACAGCCCCGCCATCTGCCGCGCGCCCAGATCGGCCACGCCCACCCGGGCCAGCGCCGCGGCGGCATCCCGATCCGCCACCCGGCGCGGCAAGGACAGGAAACGCCGCACCGTCATCGGCAGCCCGGCATCGACCTGCAACCGCTGCGGCACATAGCCGATGCGCAGGCCCGGACGGCGATGGACGCTGCCCTCTGCCGCCGGGGCCAGCCCGATCAGCGCCCGGATCAAGGTGGACTTTCCCGACCCGTTGGGGCCAACGACGGTGACAATTTCGCCCGGGGCTATCGCAAAATCGACATTAGCCAGCACAGCCACCCCGCCATGACGGACGGTCAGCCCCCGCGCCTCGATCAGGGCTGTCATGCCGCAGCGCCCTCGCGGCAGGCACCGCACAGGCCAAGCGCCTCGACCGTCGCGCGCTCGACCGTGAAGCCAACCGCCCCGGCCGCGGCTGCCAGTGCCGCGCGCACCGGCTCGGCTGGCGCCTCGGCCACCGCGTCGCAGGACTTGCAGATCAGGAAAACCGGGCTGTGGTCCTGCCCCGGATGCATGCAGGCGGCAAAGGCGTTCAGCCGGCGCACCCGGTGCGCCAGCCCATGCTCCACCAGAAACTCCAGCGCGCGATAGGCGACGGGGGGCTGGTTGCCGAAGCCCTCGGCCGCCAGCCGGTCCAGCACCTCATAGGCGCCCATCGCCCGGTGCGCCTCGAGCAGGATCTCCAGCACCCGGCGCCGCACCGGCGTCAGCCGCGCGCCGCGTTCGGCCGCAACCACCTCGGCCCGGGCCAGGGTATCTCCGGCGCAATGGGCGTGGTCATGGTCGGCAAAGGCCAGCGCGGTTTCGGTTTCGGGATTTGTCATGTTACCTTATCACATTTCGCTTGACCTGTTATCCTATAACATAGACAACGCCCCGCACCCCCACAAGCCACCCCGAAGGATTGCCATGCGCCGCCTCATCGCCCTCACCCTCTCCGCCGCCCCCGCCTGCCTGCTGCTGGCCGGCGCCGCCCGCGCCGAGGTGCCCGCCGTCGTCACCGACATTCCCGCCGTGCAATCGCTGGCCGCGCAGGTGATGGGCGATCTCGGGCAGCCCGCGATCCTGCTGGAGCAGGGCGGCAATGCGCATAGCTACCAGATGAAACCCAGCCAGGCCCGGGCCCTGCAGAACGCGCACCTGATCTTCTGGATCGGGCCGGAGATGACCCCCTGGCTCGACCGCGCCATCGAGGGCGTGGCGCTGTCCGGCAAGCCGGTGGCGCTGCTGAACGCGGAAGGCACGTTCCGCCAGAATTATGGCGATGGCGCACATGACCACGACGGCGAGGACCACGCCGGGCATGAGCATGAGGCCGAGCATGAGCATGAGCATGAGCATGAGCATGAAGACCATGACCATGCGCATGATGACCACGAAGACGATGCGCATGACGATCATGCCCATCATGACCACGGGCACGACGATCACGCGCATGACGACCACGATGACCATGCCCATGACGACCACGACCATGACGGCCACAGCCACACCGGCACCGATCCCCATGCCTGGCTCGACCCGGCCAATGCGCAGGCCTGGCTGGGGGTGATCGCCGCCGAACTCGCCGCCGCCGATCCCGAGAACGCCGCCACCTACAGCGCCAATGCCGAGGCCGCCTCTGCGGCCGTCGCCGCGCTGGATACCCGGATCGCAGCGACACTCTCCCCGGTGCAGGGCAAGCCCTTCGTGGTTTTCCACGATGCCTATGGCTACTTCGCAGGTCACTACGGGCTGGACGTCGCCGGCACCATTTCGCTTGGCGATGCCGCCGCGCCCGGCGCCGAACGGCTGACCGAAATCCGGCATCTGCTGGAAGAGGAAGGCGCCGTCTGCATCTTCCCCGAGGCGCAGCACGATCCCAAGCAGGTCGAGACGCTGGTCGAGGGCACCCCGGTCAAGCTTGGCGCCGCCCTCGACCCGTCGGGCAGCAACCTGACCTACGGCCCGGACCTCTACGCCGCGCTGCTGACCACGATGGCAGACACCCTCGCGGATTGCCTGGCCGACTGATCAGCCGGCCATCGCCGCGCGATACCAGGCCACGATCCTGGCGCGCTCGGCAGGCTCGATGAACGACACATTGGCGGGCGGCATCGCATGGGTGACGCCCGCCTGCAGGTAGATCGCACGCGCCTGCAGCGCGATCTGTCCGCCGGTTTCCAGATGCACGCCGCCGGGCGCATAGTGGATCCCGTCCCAGCCCGGCTCTGCCGCATGGCACATGGAACAGCGGCCCATCACGATATCCGTCACTTCCTCAAACCCCGCGGCGGAGGCAAACCGCTCCGCCCCGCGCGGCAGCGCCGCCTCCTCGTTAGCGGGTTGGAACATCGGCGCCGAAGACAGCCACATGATCACCACGAACAGGATCGCCGTCGCCGCCCAGGTCCAGTGCGGGCTGCCCTTCTTCGCATGATGCGTGTTGAACCAGTGCCGGATCGTCACCCCCATCAGGAACACGAGGCTCGCGATCAGCCAGTTCATCTCGCTGGCAAAGGCCAGGGGGTAGTGGTTCGACAGCATCAGGAACACCACCGGCAGCGTCAGGTAGTTGTTGTGCGTGCTGCGTTGCTTGGCGATCTTGCCATATTTCGCATCCGGCACCCGCCCCGCGATCAGGTCCGCCACCACGATCCGCTGGTTCGGCATGATCACCGCGAAGACGTTCGCCGTCATGATCGTCGCGGTGAACGCCCCCAGATGCAGCAGCGCCGCCCGGCCCGAAAACACTTGGCTATAGCCCCAGGCCATCGCCACCAGAATGACATACAGACCCACCATCAGCCGGGTATTGTCATCCCCGAACCGGCTCTTGCAGATCGCATCATACATCAGCCAGCCAAGCCCCAGCGAGGCCACCGAAATCGCCACCGCCTGCCAGACCGGAATATCCAGGACGTTCGGATCGACAAGATAGAGGTCAGCGCCGAGGTAATAGACCAGCACCAGCAGCGCGAACCCCGACATCCAGGTCCAGTAGCTCTCCCATTTGAACCAGATCAGGTCTTCAGGCATCCGCTCCGGCGCGACCATGTATTTCTGGATGTGGTAGAAGCCCCCCCCATGCACCTGCCATTGCTCGCCGCTCGCGCCGGGGGGCAGCGGCACATCCCGGCGCAACCCAAGGTCCAGCGCGATGAAGTAGAAGGACGACCCGATCCAGGCGATGGCGGTCACCACATGCAGCCAGCGCACCGCGAACTCGGCCCAGTCCATGAAAATGGCGAAATCGTTCATCCTGTCCCCCGGACCTTTCCCGCATCATCGCCGCCCGGCCGCGCCGCGCCAGCCCCTGCGCCCCGCCATACCGCGCGACGACCACACGCCGCAGCCCCTGCCCGCCCTTCGGGCAAGGCTGCCGCTTTTCCGTGCAAATTCAGCTTCCGCGATAGGTGGAATAGCCATAGGGCGACAGCAGCAGCGGCACATGGTAATGCGCCGCGGCATCGCTCATCCCAAAGCGGATCGGCACCTGGTCGAGGAACAGCGGCTCCTCGCCCGCGCCCCCGCTGGCCCGCAGATAGTCCCCGGCAAAGAACACCAGCTCGTAGGTTCCGGCTGCGAACGTCTCCACCGGCAGGATCGGCGCATCCGTCCGCCCGTCGGCATTCGTCACCATCTCCACCAGCTTGCGATGGCTGTTGCCGGTCACGCGGTAGAGCGCGATCTTCAGCCCCGCTGCCGGGCAGCCCCGCGCCGTATCAAGAACATGGGTCGTCAGGTATCCGCCCGCCATATCTGCCTCTGGTCTTTCCGCTGTGCCAGCGCCATTCTTGGCCCCGAACCGCGCCAACGGCAAGAGATGCAGATGAACCGCTACCCCCGCAACATGATCGGCCACGGCCCCACCCCGCCCGATGCCGCCTGGCCCGGCGGCGCGAAGATCGCCGTCTCGCTGGTGCTGAACTACGAAGAGGGCGGCGAGAACAACATCCTGCACGGCGATGCCGCCTCCGAGGCGTTCCTGTCCGACATCGCCGGCGCCGCGCCCTGGCCGGGGCAGCGGCACTGGAACATGGAGTCGATCTACGAATACGGCGCCCGCGCCGGCTTCTGGCGCCTGCACCGCCTGTTCACCGGCATGGGCATCCCCGTCACCGTCTACGGCGTCGCCACCGCCCTCGCCCGCAGCCCAGAACAGGTGGCCGCAATGCGCAGCGCCGGTTGGGAAATCGCCTCCCACGGCCTGAAGTGGGTCGAGCACAAGGACATGCCCGAGGCCGAGGAACGCCGCCAGATCGCCGAGGCCATCCGCCTGCATACCGAGGTGGTGGGGGAGCGCCCGCTTGGCTGGTACACGGGGCGCTGTTCCACCAACACCCTGCGGCTGACGGCGGAGGAAGGCGGCTTCGCCTGGATTTCCGACACCTACGATGACGACCTGCCCTATTGGGTCGAGGTCGGCGCGCGGGATCAGCTGGTGATCCCCTACACGCTCGAAGCCAATGACATGCGCTTCGCCACCTCGCCCGGCTATACCGAAGGCGAGCAGTTCTTCACCTACCTGCGCGACAGCTTCGACACGCTCTATGCCGAAGGCGCGGCCGGCGCGGCGAAGATGTTCTCCATCGGCCTGCATTGCCGCCTGATCGGCCGCCCCGGCAAGATCGCGGGCCTCAGGCGCTTCCTCGACTACGCGCAGGGCCACGACGGTGTCTGGTTCCCCCGCCGTATCGACATCGCCCGCCACTGGGCCGCTACCCATCCGCACCAGCGCAGCGAGCGGCCCAGCAAGATGTCCCATGCCGATTTCACCGCCCGCTTCGGCGGCATCTTCGAGCACTCCCCCTGGATCGCCGAACGCGCCTGGAACCTCGAGCTTGGCCCCGCCCATGACCGTGCCGCAGGTGTCCACAGCGCCCTCGCCCGCGTCTTCCGCAGCGCCGCCCGGGCCGACCGCCTCGCCGTGCTGCAGGCCCATCCCGACCTTGCCGGCAAGCTCGCCGCCGCCCGCCGCCTGACCGAGCATTCCGCCGCCGAACAGGCCGGCGCCGGCCTCGACGCGCTGACGGATGCCGAGCGCAGCGAGTTCGAGCGCCTGAACACCGCCTATGTCGCCAGGCACGGCTTCCCCTTCATCATCGCCGTGCGCGACCATGACAAGGCCGGCATCCTCGCCGCCTTCCAGCGCCGCCTCGAGAGCGATACCGACACCGAATTCGCCACCGCCTGCGCCCAGGTGGAACGCATCGCCGAACTGCGCCTGCAGGCGCTGCTGCCGTGAAAGGCACCGTATGACCAGCTACTACGCCCCCAAAGGCGGCCTGCCGCCCCAAACCCAGCTGATGACCGGCCGCGCCGTCTTCACCGAAAGCTACGCCTTCCTGCCGCGCGGCGTGTTCTCCGACATCGTCACCAGCCTGCTACCCGGCTGGACCGGCACCCGCATGTGGCTGATCGCAAGGCCGATGTCGGGCTTTTCCGAAACCTTCAGCCAATATGTGATGGAGGTCGCCCCCGGCGGCGGATCGGACGCGCCCGAACCCGAGCCCCGCGCGCAAGCCGCGATCTTCGTCACCGAAGGCGAGCTCTGGCTGTCCCTGAACGGCCAGGAACACGAGCTTGGCCCCGGCGGCTTCGCCTATATCCCCCCCGGCTGCCGCTGGCGCCTGCACAACGGCGCCACCCACCCCGCCCGCTTCCACTGGATCCGCAAGCTCTGGGAGCCGGCCCCGGGCCTCACCCCCCCCGCCGCCTTCGTCACCAACGAGGCCGAGATCGCCCCGGCCGCGATGCCCGACACCGAAGGCAAATGGGCCACCACCCGCTTCGTCGATCCCGCCGACCTCTCGCATGACATGCATGTCACCATCGTCACCTTCCAGCCCGGCGGCGTGATCCCGTTCGAGGAGACGCATGTGATGGAACACGGCCTCTACGTGCTCGAAGGCAAGGCCGTCTACAAACTCAACCGCGACTGGGTCGAGGTCGAGGCGGGGGATTTCATGTGGCTGCGCGCCTATTGCCCGCAGGCCTGCTACGCCGCCGGCCCCGGCCCGTTCCGCTACCTGCTCTACAAGGACGTCAACCGCCACGCCCAACTCCACGGCCCCTGGTCCCGCTGAACCACGCTGCCCCCTTCGTTCTGGTCCAAATATCCTCGGGGGGCCCGGGGGGCAGACAGCCCCCCGGCGCCGGCCAAAGGCTCCCCGTCCACAGCCAAGGATCGCCCCAGCCCCCGCTACCTCTTCCCCCTTCTTGCTGTCGGAAATATCCTCGGGGGGTCCGGGGGGCAGAAGGCCCCCCGGCTCCGCCAAACAAAGGCACTGCCCCTCCAATCTGGACCCTGAATGACCCTCCTGCGCCCCCAGCCCCTCACCGCCGCCGCCTTCGCCCGCTTCGGCGACGTGCTGGAGGCATCGGGCAGCCCCGATCGCATCATCAATGCCGGCCTCTGCGGCCGCTTCCATGACCGGGCGCAGCTGGATTTCGGCGAGCCCACAGGCCGCGCCGGGATTTCCGTCTTCGACGCGGTGCCGCGCCCGCTGCCCTACAGCTTCGATCTGGTCGAACGGCACCCGGAGGGCAGCCAGGCCTTTATCCCGATGAGCCTGCAGCCCTTCCTGGTGATCGTCGCCCCGGATGAGGGCGGCACCCCCGGCACCCCCCTCGCCTTCCTCACCGCGCCCGGGCAGGGCATCAACCTGCATCGCGGCACATGGCACGGGGTGCTCACGCCCCTGCACGCGCCGGGCCTCTTCGCCGTCGTGGACCGGATCGGCCCCGGCGCGAACCTGCAGGAATACACCTATCCCGCGCCCTTCACCGTGCTCCCGGCATAACCCTCAGAAATGCTTGCCCCGCGCCGTCACCGGCCAGAGGCATTCCACCACCCCGCCGCGCAGCCCGACATACCAGTCATGCAGGTTCACCGTCGGGTCGCAATGCCCCGGGATCAGCCGCAGCCGGTCCCCAGGGCGCAGCACGTCGCCCGGATCTGCCAGCGTGCCATGCTCGTCCGAGGCGCCGGCATAGACCACGCCCTCCCGCGCCGAGACCGGCAGCCCGCTCTCCATCGTCATCACCTTCAGCCCGGCATCGCAGACCGCATGGCCGGGCTTCGTCTTCGACATCACCCCCGCCAGCACGAACATCGCATTGCGGAACGGCGAGGCCATGGCCCCGCCCGCATCGAGGTTGCGGCCATAATCGGCATCCATGAAGGCGTACGATCCGCATTGCATCTCGGTATACACACCCGAGGCCCCCTCATGCCGGAAGCTGCCGGTGCCCGCGCCGCTGACGCAGGGCACCGCGATGCCGGCCGCCTTCAGCGCCGCCAAGGTCTCGCGCACCTTGCCCACCACCGCCGCGGTTGCTGCCGCGCGCTCGGCATCGCTCCGCAGATGCTGCGCGCCGCCGTGATAGGCCTGCAATCCGCCAAAGCTCAGTCCCGGCGCCGCAAGAATCGCCTGCGCCAGCGGCACCGCCGCCCCGCCCGGCGCCACGCCGCAGCGCGCCGCGCCCACATCCACCTCGACCAGCACCCGCAGCTCGGTGCCCGCCTCGGCCACCGCCGCCGCCAGTTCGGCGACCCCGCCGGCATCGTCCACGCAGACCGCGACCCGCGCCCGCCCGGCCAGCCGCGCCAGACGCGCCAGCTTTACCCCGTCCCGCACCTCGTTCGAGATCAGCACGTCGCCCACCCCGGCCCGCACCAGCGCCTCGGCCTCGCTGACCTTCTGGCAGCAGATCCCCACCGCCCCCGCCGCGATCTGCATCAGCGCGATATCGGCAGACTTGTGCATCTTGGCATGGGGCCGCAGCGCCACGCCCATGCTGCGCGCCTCCGCGGCCATAAGGGCGATATTCGCCTCCAGCGCGTCCAGATCCAGGATCAGCGCCGGGGTCTGCACCTCGGCCTCGGTCATCCCGATCATCGCGGGCAGGTCATATCCGGGTTCCATCTGCGCTCCTTTTGCCATGCGGCGTGCTGACAGCCGCCCGATCCTTCTCTAACATCGCACATGCAGAACCGGAATTGCTGCATGTCTTGGGGGTGGCCGATGCCGGACGAAGCAACACGGGCGATGTTCGCCGAGCTTGGGACCAGCCTTGGCCTGTCGCGGCCCGCCGCGCTGTGCTTCGCGGCGATCTGGCGGGCGGCGCAGGCGCCCTGCGCCGATGATCTGGTGCTGCGCGCCGGCATCTCCCGCTCCAACGTCTCGACCGCGCTCAAGGAACTGCGCGGCTGGGGCCTCATCTCCATCGCCCGCGTGCCCGGCGACCGGCGCGAGTATTTCGCGGCCCCCTCGGGCCCCTGGGCGCTGATCCGGCAGATTCTGGCCGAACGCCAGCGCCGCGTTCTGGCCCCGGCGCTGGACCGCCTGCGCGACCTGCAGGCGGCCGGCGCGGGCCCCGAGATCGTGGACCTCGCCGATGCGCTTCAGGCCTTGGCCGAGTGGCAGGAGAAGCTGGCGCAGCTCGACCCCGCCGATCTCGCAGCGCTGGTCGGCGGCACGGGCCCGGCCGACACTGGCGAGCCCAAGAAAAAGAAGAAGAAGTCCCGCAAGTCCTGACCGCACCCACGGGCCCCGCCTTACCCTGACCCTGACCCTGACCCTGACCCGGCCGCGCTGCGGCGCGGGGAGCTTTGCCTTGGCACCAAGGCGCCGGCCGAATACCTGAGCATAAAAATCAGGTTTGACAAAACCTAGCTTTTCGCTCAACTTCACCCTCAGACCAGCCAGCCACCTCCGGCAGCCAGAATCTCCCCCGCCCGGAGGCCCCCGATGAAACGCGCAACACAGACAAGCCCCACCCGTGACCGGGGCCAGAACAGGATCGAGCCGCAGCTTTGCCTCGGCGAAGTGATCCAGACCCTGCTTGCCGGGCTTCCCCCCGGCGGACACGGACTGGATTTCGTGCTCGACCGGATCGAGAGGATGCCATGAACGCCACGCTGTCCCATACCTTCGCCCTGCAAGACGCCCTGCCGGTGCATGAGGCGACCCGCCTGACCGAGGGCGGCGCGCAGGCGCGCATCGTGCTCAACGGCCAGATCTACACCCTGCGCATCACCAAGGCCGGCAAGCTGATCCTGACCAAGTGATTGCCGTCCCCTCCATCGCCGGACTGCCGGACGCGCCCCCCGCGCTGCCGGCAGTCCGTGTGGCACCCCCGGGCCCGCGACCTCCCTCCAGTTCTTCCACGATCATTTTTGCAAAAGACCTGAATAACCGCCCGAGAGGATACCAGATGAAGACCCGGCTTTTCGCCCGCATTCTTGCCACTACGGCCCTTGCCGGCACCGCCCTTTGCGGCCTGCCCGCCCTTGCCGCCGACAAGGCCGCGGTGCTGGAAACCTATGCCGACATCGCCGCCGCCGGCTATGAAGACAGCCTGATCACCGCAAAGGCGCTGCAAGAGGCCGTCGCGGCCCTGATCGCCGCCCCCTCGGAAGACACGCTCGCCAACGCCAGGACCGCCTGGCTCGCCGCGCGGGTGCCCTATCAGCAGACCGAAGTGTTCCGCTTCGGCAACGCGATCGTCGATGACTGGGAAGGCAAGGTCAACGCCTGGCCGCTGGACGAAGGCCTGATCGACTATGTCGACACCTCCTATGGCGAGGCGAGCGAAGAGAACGAATACCGCATCCTCAACGTCATCGCCAACCCGGTCTTCGATCTCTCGGGCACCCCGGTGGACGCGACCGAGATCACGCCCCAGCTGATCGCCGAGACCCTGCACGAGGCCGACGAGAACGAGGCCAATGTCGCCTCGGGCTATCACGCCATCGAATTCCTGCTCTGGGGCCAGGACCTGAACGGCACCGGCCCCGGCGCCGGCAACCGCCCCCATACCGACTACCTCACCGGCGAGGGCTGCACGGGCGGCAACTGCGACCGCCGCGCCGCCTACCTCTCCGCCGCGACCGAGCTGCTGGTCTCGGACCTCGACTACATGGCCGCGCAATGGGCGCAAGGCGGCGAAGGTCGCACCACCGTGCTGGCCGATGCGGATGCCGGGATCTCGGCCATGCTGACCGGCATGGGCAGCCTGTCCTATGGCGAGCAGGCGGGCGAGCGCATGAAGCTGGGCCTGATGCTGAATGACCCGGAGGAAGAGCATGACTGCTTCTCGGACAACACCCATAACAGCCATTACTATGACGGGCTCGGCATCCGGAACGTCTATCTGGGCAGCTATACCCGCGTCGATGGCAGCACCGTCACCGGCCCGTCGCTGTCCTCCCTCGTCGCCGCCGCCGATCCGGCCGTGGATGCCGAGCTGAAGGCCGACCTCGACGCCACCGTCGCCCGACTGGACGAACTGGTGAAGGCGGCCGAAGGCGGCATGGCCTATGACATGATGCTGGCGCCCGGCAATGCGGAAGGCGAGGCGCTGATCACCGCCGCCGTCGACGGGTTGGTCAAGCAGACGCAAGCCATCGAGCGCGCCGTGACCGTGCTTGGCGTGTCCGGCCTCGCCTTCGAAGGCTCCGACAGTCTCGACAACCCGACCGCCGTCTTCCAGTAAACCCACCCTTGCCGGGGCGCGCCCGCCGCGCCCCGGCCCCAATACCGGGGAACCGCCATGATCGTCTGTCATTGCCAGTCCATCGCCGATCACGACATCCGCGCCGCCGTGGACTGGATGCGCGCGTCCGACCCGGACACCATCATCACCCCCGGCAAGATCTATCATGCCTTGGGGAAACGTGCCGATTGCGGCGGCTGCATGCCGCTTTTCCTTGCCACCATGCATGGTTGCGACAATCTTGGGGTGCCAACCAATTTGCGCGGCCTGCGCCGCGCGGCAGGAAAGGACTATCCCAATGAAGGGCGACCCCAAGGTCATCGAGTATCTCAACGCCGCTCTGCGCTCTGAGCTGACAGCGGTCAGCCAGTACTGGCTGCATTACCGCCTGCAGGAAGACTGGGGGTTTGGCCGTCTGGCCGACAAGAACCGCGCCGAGAGCATCGAAGAGATGCACCATGCCGACAAGCTGATCACCCGGATCATCTTTCTCGAAGGCCATCCGAATCTGCAGAAGCTCGACCCGCTGCGCATCGGCCAGACCCTGCTGGAGACGCTGGAATGCGATCTGGCCGCCGAGCATGAGGCCCGCACGCTCTACATCGAGGCGCGCGACCATTGCGAGAGCGTGAAGGATTACACGACCAAGATCCTGTTCGAAGAGCTGATCGCCGATGAGGAAGGCCATATCGACTTCCTCGAAACCCAGATCGGGCTCTACGAGAAGCTGGGCGAAGAGCGCTATGGGCTGCTGAACGCCAAGCCGGCAAACGAGGCCGACTGACCTGACGTTTGCGGCTGATGCCCCCCGCCCCGTTTCGGGCGGGGGTTTTGCGTTGCGGGCCGGGCAGCGGGGGCCAGCCCCCGCACCCCCGGGATATTTTCGCCAGCAAGAAGGGGAAAGCGGGGTTGCTGCAGCGGGGCCGCACATTCCGATTGAAAGACTCGGAATTTGGCGGCATGCAGGCGCGCAGAAGGATTTCCCCATGCGCCGCCCGCTTTCAGTGTCCCCCCTGCAAGTTATCCTGATGGCAGCGTTGCTGGCCACGCCCGCGCAGGCGCTGGACATGGCGGCGCGCAGCGCGGCCGAGGCGGCGCGGGTCGCCGCGGTGCTGGCCCCGCCCGCCGGTTTCAGCGCACCCGAGCCGTTCGAGGCCCTGCCCGGTGGCAGCGGCACGTCGCGCGGCGAGGCGGCGCGCGGGCGGGCGGCCTTTGCGGCGCCGCTGCCGGGGATGGGGGCAGAGCGGGAGCTGGACTTCCACATGGGTGCGGCGCTCTTCGGCAAGCTCTGGGTGGCGGCGCCCTCCAGCACCCGCGCCTCGGACGGGGTCGGGCCGCTGTTCAACGCCCGCTCCTGCCTGGGCTGCCATCCCGGCAATGGCCGCGGCCAGCCGCGCGGGCCTGAGGACCCCGGGGCCAGCGGCATGGTGCTGCGCCTGTCGGTGGCGGGGGAGGTGCCGGCGGAGCTTGCCGCCATCGAGGGCTATCTGGCGACCCTGCCGCATCCCGAACTTGGCGAGCAGTTGCAGGACTTCGCCGTTGCCGGGCTCACGCCCGAGGGGCAACTTGCGATCCGGTATACCGAGATCCCGGTGGCGCTGGCAGGGGGCGAAACCGCCAGCCTGCGCCAGCCGCTCTACAGCGTCGCCCCCGCCCTGCCCCCCGGCACCCTGACCAGCCCGCGCATCGCGCCGCCGATGATCGGGCTCGGGCTGCTGGAGGCGATCCCCGAGGCCGACATCCTCGCCGCCGCCGATCCCGATGATGCGGATGGCGACGGCATCTCGGGCCGCGCGAATACTGTCTGGTCGCGCGCGATCGGCGCCCCGGCGCTTGGCCGCTTCGGCTGGAAGGCCGGCCATGCCACGCTGGCCGATCAGGTCGCCAGCGCCTTTGCCATCGACATCGGGATTTCCAACCCGCTCTATCCCGGCGGCTGGGGCGATTGCACTTCATCGCAGACGGGTTGCCGGGAGGCGCGGCATGGCGAGGAGGCCGGGCTGCGCGAGGGGCTGGAGCTGGACAGCACCGGCCTTGCGCTGACCACCCATTTCGCCGCCGCGGTGGCGGTGCCCGAACGGCGGGGCATCGACGACCGCCAAGTCCTGCGCGGCAAGGAGATATTCCACAGCGCCGGCTGCGCCGCCTGCCACAGGCCCAAGCATGTCACCGCACGCCTGACGGACGCCCCCCGCAGCTTTCAGCTGATCTGGCCTTACACAGACCTTCTACTGCATGACATGGGCGAGGGGCTTGCCGATCACCGACCCGAGGCCACCGCCACGGGGGCCGAATGGCGCACCCCGCCGCTCTGGGGCATCGGCTTGACGCAGGCGGTTTCGGGGCACACGCTCCACCTGCACGATGGCCGCGCCCGCAATCTGCTGGAGGCGATCCTCTGGCATGGCGGCGAGGCTGAGCCCGCCCGCGACCGGGTTGCGGACATGCCGCCCGGGGACCGCGCCGCCCTGATCCGGTTTCTGGAGAGCCTATGAAAATCCTCGTCGCCCTGCTGGCCCTCGCCGCCCCCGCCGCCGCCGACCCGGTGGTGGACCGGGTGGTGACCGGCACCATCCTGCCGCGCTTTGCCGCCTTCAGCGAGGCCACCGCCGCGCTGGAGGATGCCGCCGCTGCCGATTGCCTTGCCACCTCGCCGGACCTCCGAGCTGCCTGGAACGCCGCCTTCGACGCCTGGCTCCCCGCCTCGACCTTCCGCATCGGCCCGCTGGAGCAGGAGGGGCGCGGCCTCGCCATCGCCTTCTGGCCCGACCCGAAGGGCGCCACCGACCGGGCGCTTGCCGCCCTGCTGGCGGGCGACGGTGCCCCGCTGGCCTCGGGTCAGACCTATGCCGAGGTTTCCGTCGCCGCCCGCGGGCTCTACGCGCTGGAGGCGATGCTCTATGACCCCGACCTCAACAGCTACACCGAAGCGGACCCCGGCTGCGCCCTGACCCGCGCCGCCGCTGCCGACCTTGCCGCGCTGGCGGCCGGGGTAGAGGCAGACTGGCGCACCGATTTCGCCCCGCTGCTGCAAACCGCCGGCGCCCCCGGCAACACCCGCTTCCTGTCCGCGCATGAGGCGCGGCAGGCGGTCTTCACCCAGCTGGTCACCCAGCTCGGCTTCGATGCCGAGACGCGCGTGGGCCGCCCGCTGGGCAGCATCACAAGGCCGCGCCCGCTGCGCGCCGAGAGCCGGGCCGCGGGGCGGTCCTTGCGCAATGTCACCCTCTCGCTCGCCGCCAACCGGGCGCTGGCCGAGGCGCTGACCGATGGCGGCACCGAATACCTGTTCGCGTATTTCGACTATGCCCAGGGCGTCGCAGCCCGGCTGGACGATCCCATTTTCGCCGGCGTCGACAGCCCCTCCGGCCGGCTGAAGATCGAGGAACTCAAAACCGCCATCGAGCGTGTGCAGGATGCCGCCTCGGCCGAACTCGCCGCCGAGCTTGGCGTCGCCGCCGGCTTCAACGCGCTGGACGGCGACTGACAGGAGCCCCCCATGACAACCCGCCGCGGATTTCTGGCCAGCCTGCTCGCCGCCTCCACTGTCCCGAAACTCGGCTGGGCCGCCGCCGGGGACCCCGCTTTCCTCGCCGCCGCCCGCGACGCGGATGGCAGCTTCGCGCTTTACGGCGTCGGCAACGATGGCGCCGACCGGTTCCGCCTCCCCCTGCCCGCCCGCGGCCATGCCGGGGCCGTGCATCCGACCGAGCCGCTGGCGGTGGCCTTCGCCCGCCGCCCCGGCACCTTCGCCGTGGTGCTCGATTGCGTGACGGGTGAGACGCTGGCCCGGCTGGACAGTCCCGAGGGCCGGCATTTCATGGGCCACGGCTCGTTCTCGCCGGACGGGGCCCTGCTCTACACCGCCGAGAACGATTTCGTCACCACGAAGGGCAAGATCGGCCTCTGGTCCCGCGCCGAGGGCTGGCGGCGCATCGGCGAGCTGGAAAGCCACGGCATCGGCCCGCATGACGTGCAGTTCCTGCCGGGCGGGCAGGTGATGGCGGTGGCCAATGGCGGGATCGAGACCAACCCGGCCAAGGGCCGCGACAAGCTGAACCTG
This sequence comes from Frigidibacter albus, assembly GCF_009908165.1. GTDB lineage: Bacteria > Pseudomonadota > Alphaproteobacteria > Rhodobacterales > Rhodobacteraceae > Frigidibacter > Frigidibacter albus. Next base: position 119,651 of record NZ_JAAAUC010000003.1, on the reverse strand, counting down.
CCGGTGATGCGGCCCAACCTCTCCTATCTCTCGCTGACCGGGGAGCTGCTGGAGCAGGTGGAGCTTCCCGCCGAATGGCACCGCAACTCGATCCGCCATCTGGCGATCGGGCCGGACGGGATGGTCGCCTTCGCGATGCAATGGGAGGATGAGCCCGAAACCGCGCCGCCGCTTCTGGGCCTGCACCGGATGGGGGCGGAGCCGGTGCTGGCGGAGGCCGGCGAGGCCGAACACCGGCTGATGCAGGGCTATGTCGGCAGCGTCGCGATCAGCGGGGACGGCGCGCAGGTCGCCGTCTCCTGCCCGCGCGGCGGCCGGGTGGTGGTGTTCGATACCGCGGGCGCGCTGCTGCAGGTGATCCCCCGCGCCGATGTCTGCGGGCTGGCGCCAATGGGCGCGGGCTTCGTGCTGACCGATGGCGTCGGCGGGCTGCTGCATCTGGAGGCGGGGCGGCTGACCCCGCTTGGCGCAAGGGCGCGGGCCTGGGACAACCATGCGGTGGCGCTGAGAAGTTAAGGCACTCGGCAGCCGCAGTCCCCCCTTGCCCGGAATCAAGGCGCCTTGGCGCCGCCGGGCAGCGCCCGCCTCCCGGCCCGGCCCAAGCTGCGCGTATTCGGCCGGGCGTTCTTCGCGGAAATCCTCCACTGGAGGATTTCTTGTCGCTCATCACCCCCCTCGGGCGGGCGCTGCCCTCTGTCCGTTCCTCGCCCCCCTCAGGCCTCCACCCGTGCCGCCTGTGTCGTCTCGATGCGGCGGCCATGCGCCAAGTCGAAGAGGTGCAGCGCGCCCGGCGCCGCGGCCAGCGTCAACCTCCCGCCCAGATCGAGCCCGGCCGGCAGCGCCGCGCAGAGCGGCTGGCCCTCGGCATGGCCATGCACCAGCCGCTGCGCGCCCAGTTCCTCGACATAGGCGATCTGCATCTGCAGCGCGCCCACCGTGCCCTCCGGCACCCGCCGCAGGTCTTCGGGGCGCAGGCCGACCATCACCGGGCCCGACACCTCTGCCCGCAGCGCCAGCACCGCGCCCGCCACCCGCAACTCGCCCCCCGACAGCTGCCCGTCCAGCAGGTTCATCGCCGGTGAGCCGATGAAGCCCGCCACGAAGGCCGAGGCCGGGCGGTGGTAGAGCTCCAGCGGCGCGCCGATCTGCTCCACCCGCCCGCCGTTCAGCACCACCAGCCGATGCGCCAGCGTCATCGCCTCCAGCTGGTCATGGGTCACATAGACCGATGTCGTCCCCAGCCGCGCCTGCAACTGCTTGATCTCGCCGCGCATCTGCACCCGCAGCTTGGCGTCGAGGTTCGACAACGGCTCATCGAACAGGAACACCGCCGGCTCGCGCACGATGGCGCGGCCCATCGCCACGCGCTGGCGCTGGCCGCCCGACAAAGCGCGCGGCTTGCGGTCGAGGTACGGGCCGATCTGCAGCAGCGCCGCCGCCTCATCCACCCGCCGGGTGATCTCCTCGGCCGGGGTGCGGCGGTTCTTCAGCCCGTAAGCCAGGTTCTGGCGCACGGTCATATGCGGGTAGAGCGCGTAGTTCTGGAACACCATCGCAATGTCGCGGTCCGCCGGTTCGACCTCGTTGACCACACGCCCACCGATGCGGATCTCGCCCTCGCTGACCGTCTCCAGCCCGGCGATCATCCGCAGCAGCGTGGACTTGCCGCAGCCCGAGGGCCCGACCAGCACCAGGAACTCGCCATCCGCGATCTCGATATCGACGCCGCCCACCGCCCGTGTGCCGCCCGCATAGACCTTGCCGACGCCGGTCAGCGTGATGCCTGCCATATCCGTTCTCTCCGCTTCACTTCTCGGTCTCGACCAGACCCTTGACGAACAGCCGCTGCATGAACACCACCACCGCCACCGGTGGCAGCATGGCAAGCATCACCGCGGCCATCACGAAATTCCATTGCGGCAGCGCATCCGCCGCCTCGGCCATGCGCTTGATGCCCGCGACGACGGTGTAGAACTTGGCATCCGTCGTCACCAGCAGCGGCCACAGGTACTGATTCCAGCCATAGATGAAGAGGATCACGAACAGTGCCGCGATATTGGTGCGCGACAGCGGGATCAGCATGTCGCGGAAGAACTTCATCGGCCCGGCGCCGTCGATCCGCGCCGCCTCCATCAGCTCATCGGGGATGGTCAGGAACACCTGCCGGAACAGGAATGTCGCCGTGGCCGAGGCGATCAGCGGCACCGTCAGCCCGGCATAGCTGTTGAGCAGGCCCAGATCGGCGACCACCTTGAAGGTCGGCACGATCCGCACCTCGACCGGCAGCATCAGCGTGATGAAGATCAGCCAGAACGCCAGGTTGCGGAACGGAAAGCGAAAATAGACGATGGCAAAGGCCGAGGTGATGGAAATCGCGATCTTCCCGCAGGCGATGATCAGCGCCATGATCAGGCTGTTCACCATCATCCCCAGCAGGGGCGGCGCGCCGGATGTGGACATGCCCTGCCCCAGCATCGCCCCGTAATTCGCCGCCCCCTCGGTCCCCGGCCAGAGCGGGATCACGCCCGAGGTGAAGGCCGTCACCTCATGGGTCGAGGCGACGAAGGCCAGCCAGACCGGGAAGGCCACGGTCAGCACCCCAAGGATCAGCACCAGATGCGCCAGCAGCGTCAGGATCGGGCGGTGTTCGACCATGCTCAATACTCCACCCGCCGCTCGATCCAGCGGAACTGGATCACCGTCAGCCCGATCACGATCGCCATCAGGATCACCGATTGCGCGGCCGAGGAGCCAAGGTTCAGCCCCAGAAAGCCGTCATTGAACACCTTGTAGACAAGGATGTTGGTCGATTGCGCCGGCCCGCCCTCGGTGGTCGCATGGATCACCGGGAAGGTATCGAACAGCGTGTAGGTGATCGTCACCACCAGCAGGAAGAAGGTCGTCGGCGACAGCAGCGGCAGGGTGATGGTGAAGAACCGCTTCACCGGCCCCGCCCCGTCGATGGCAGCCGCCTCGCGCAGGCTGGCCGGGATCGCTTGCAGCCCCGCCACGAAGAACAGGAAGTTGTAGCTGACCTGCTTCCAGCTGGCCGCGATCACCACCAGCACCATCGCGTCATTGCCGTTCAGCCCGTGGTTCCAGTCATAGCCCATCTGCCGCAGCACATAGGGCATGATGCCGATGGTCGGGTTGAAGATGAACCACCACATGATCCCCGCCACCACCGGCGCCACCGCATAGGGCCAGACCAGCAACGTGGTATAGATCCGCGCCGAACCCAGCATCCGGTCCACCGCCAGCGCCAGCAGCAGCGCCATCCCCAGCGACAGCACCGCGACCGAGATCGAGAACACCGCCGTCACCTGCATCGAGTTCAGGTATTGCGGGTCCCGGAACAGCGCCGCGTAATTCTCCAGCCCGATGAAGGTGGTCTTCAGGCCAAAGGCATCCTCGCGCAGGAAGCTCTGCCGCACCGCCTGCCCGGCGGGCCAGAGGAAGAACACCAGCGTCACTGCCAGCTGCGGGGCCAGCAGCAGCCAGGGCAGCCACCGGTTCGGAAAGATCGTGCGCTTCATCGGGGGTCCGGGTCATGGCGCTTGGCGCCTGAGGGAGCAAAAGACGAACCCGCCCGCGCCGTCCTTGGCGCGGGCGGGCCGGGTGTCTATGGCTTACTTGTTCGCCGCTTCAAACTCGCGGATCAGCACGTTGCCGCGCGACACCAGATCATCCAGCGCGCCTTGGGCATCCTTCTGGCCCGACAGCAGCGCCTGGAATTCCTCGTCGATGATCGTGCGGATCTGGACGTAGTTGCCAAAGCGCAGGCCCTTGGAGTTCTCGGTCGGCGTGTTCAGCGTCATCTGCTGGATCGACACGTCAGAGCCGGGGTTGGCCTCGTAGAAGCCCTGCTCTTTCGACAGATCCCAGGCCGCCTGCGTGATCGGCAGGTAGCCCGAGAACTGGTGCCAGTCGGCCTGCACTTCGGCCGAGGAGAGGTAGCTGAAGAAATCCGCCACGCCCTTGTATTCGGCCTCGTCGCGGCCCTGCAGCACCCAGAGCGTCGCCCCGCCGATGATCGAGTTCTGCGGCGCGCCTTCGACGTCGTCATAATAGGGCAGCATCCCGTAGCCGACCTCGAAATCCTTGGCATTGGCAACCACGCCGGCGCGGCTGGCCGAGGAGTTCATGTAGATCGCGCATTCCTGGGCATAGAACTTCGGCGGCGCATCATTGCCCCCGGTCGGCCCGCCATACTGGAACAGGCCCGAATCCTGCCATGTCTTCAGGTTCTCCCAGTGCTTCACCTGCACGGGGCCGTTCACGGTCAGCTCGGTCTCGATGCCGCCGAAACCGTTCTCCAGCGTGCCGATCGGCTGGTTGTGCCAGGCCGACAGGTTCTCCAGCTGCACCCAGCTGATCCAGCCGGTGGTGAAGCCGCAGGGCGCCGCGCCCGAGTCCATGATCTTGGTGCCGAACTCCTCGACCTCGGCCCAGGTTTTCGGCGCGGTATCGCGGTCCAGCCCGGCCTTCTCGAACACGTCCTTGTTGTAATAGAGGATCGGGGTCGAGGAGTTGAACGGCATCGACAGCATGTTGCCTTCGGTGTCGGTGTAATAGCCCACGACCGAGGACAGGTAATCGGCCGGATCGAAGGGCTCGCCCATATCGGCCATCAGTTCATAGACCGGATAGATCGCGCCCTTGGCGGCCATCATCGTGCCGGTGCCGACCTCGAAGACCTGCACGATGGCCGGTTGCTCATTGGCGCGGAAGGCGGCAATCGCGGCGGTCATCGTTTCGGGGTAGGTGCCCTTGAACGACGGGATCACGGTATATTCTTCCTGGCTGGCATTGTAGCCGGCCACGATCTCTTCCAGCTTGGTGCCCAGCTCGCCGCCCATGGCGTGCCACCACTGGATTTCGGTCTTGGCCTGAGCGGCCGACAGGGAAGCAATCAGCGCAAGGCTGGAAACGGTCACAGTGCGGATCGTGGTGCGGATCATGGAGTCACCCTCGGGTTTGATCGGATGGATGCGGTTTAGGCCCGGCATGTGACAGTTCGGGTGCGGTTCTGTGACAGTTTACCAATCGGTCAGGAGGGGGGGATCGCCCGTCAGCCCGCGCAACAGAAGGGCAGCGCCCGTCCGCCGGGTGGGCGAGCACCAGAAGTTCTAGGCACTTTATGGTGCGGCCTACTTCCACAGGTGTTCTAGGCGCTGGCGTGGAAAGCGCCCGCCCGAGGGGGGTGATGAGCGACAAGAAATCCTCCAGTGGAGGATTTCCGCGAAGAACGCCCGCCCCGTCGGCGGGCCGGGAGGCGGGCGCTGCCCGGCGGCGCTAAAGCGCCTTGATTCCGGGCAAGGAAGAGAAAGTCTTTCAGGAACGATCTATAGTCCGGCAGCAGACATCCCTCCCACACCCCCCCGCTTGCCCCCGCCCCGCCTTTCCCCCACCTTGCGCCGCAACACCTCCCGCAAAGGCCCGCTCACATGACCCTCGAAACCCGCCCCATGCATCCCGCCGACATGGAGCCGCTGCGCGCCCTCCTCAACGACATCATCGCCGCCGGCGGCACCACCGCCCATGAACGGCCCTTCACCCCCGAGCAGTTCGGCGCCGCCTACTATCACGGCCCGACCCACGCCGCCGGCTTCACCGTCCTCGACCAGGACGGCCAACCAGCCGGCTTCCAGCACCTCGGCCGTGACCCCAACCTGCCGACCGGCTGGCTCTCCATCGGCACCTTCACCCGCCGCACTCCGCGCCTGCCCGGCGCCGGCCGCGCCCTCTTCGCCGCCAGTCGGGCCTGGTGCGAGGCGAATGGCATCGAGGCCATCGACGCCACGATCCGCGCCGACAATACCGGGGGGCTGGCGTTCTATGCGTCGATGGGGTTTCAGGATTACCGGGTCTATCCCGGCGTCCCGCTGAAGGGCGGAACCCCGGTGGACCGCATCGCCAAGGTCTTCCGCATCGGCGACCCTGAAAAATCCTGAGCGTTTCACTTTACATATGACATATGTATGAGTTCTGCATGGGTTCCATATCCCCACCGGACAGCAAAAAAGGCCGCCCCGAAGGGCGGCCTTTTTTGTCACTCACGCCCGGTTCAGGTGACCGGCAGATCGCTCTCGCCTTCCCGGATCCGGGTCGGCAGACCCAGCCGGTGCAACTCGGTCAGGAAGGCCATCGGCGGCAGTTCCTCGACATTCGCCATCCGGCCGATGTCCCAATCCCCCCGCGCGATCAGGATCGCGGCAGCGACCGGCGGCACCCCGGCGGTGTAAGAAATCCCTTGCGAACCAACCTCTTGGAACGCTTCCGCATGGTCGGCGACGTTGTAGATGAACACCTCGCGCGGCGCGCCATCCTTGGTCCCGCGCACCACATCGCCGATGCAGGTCTTGCCGGTATAGTCGGGCGCGAGGCTCGCCGGATCGGGCAACACCGCCTTCACCAGCTTCAGCGGCACCACCTCCAGCCCCTCGGCCGTCATCACCGGCTTCTCGGACAAAAGTCCGAGGTTTTTCAACACGGTAAACACGTTGATGTAGTGATCGCCAAACCCCATCCAGAACCGCACATCGGCCCCCGGGTAGTTCGCCGCCAGCGAATGCACCTCGTCATGCCCGGTCAGATAGGCTTTCTGCTCGCCCACCACCGGGAGGTCCCAGACCTTGCCGACCTCGAACATGCTGTTTTCCTGCCAGCCGCCCTTCTGCCAGCTATAGACGGTGCCGGTAAACTCGCGGAAGTTGATCTCGGGGTCGAAGTTGGTGGCGAACCAGCGGCCGTGGCTTCCGGCATTGATGTCAACGATATCAATGCTTTCGACGGTATCCAGATAATCTTCTGCCGCCAGACGCGCATAGGCATTCACCACCCCCGGATCGAACCCGATCCCCAGAATGGCAGTCACCCCCGCCGCCTCGCAGGCCTCGCGGCGCTTCCATTCGTAGTTGCCATACCACGGCGGCGCCTCGCAGATCTTCGCCGGATCCTCATGGATCGCGGTATCCAGATACGCCGCGCCAGTGTCGATGCAGGCCTGCAGCACCGTCATGTTCACGAAGGCGCTGCCGACGTTGATGACGATCTCCGCCCCGGTCTCCCGGATCAGCGCCGCCACCGCAGCACTGTCCATCGCATCGACGGCATGGGCCTCGAACCGGCCCGGCACCTTCATCGCGCCCTTGTCGTGGACGCTGGCGATGACCGCCTCGCATTTGCCAAGCGTCCGCGAGGCGATATGAAGATCGCCCAGCAAGTCATTGTTCTGCGCGCATTTATGCGCGACGACCTGAGCCACGCCACCGGCGCCGATGATCAGCACGTTCCGTTTCACTTCCAACCGTCTCCTTTTGACCGTCCGGGAAAAGGGCCTTGCAAGCGGCAAGGCAGGGGAGCCTCAGGAGAGGCTGGCCTCATAGTCTTCATATCCGAACGAGCGAACCAGCCGCAGCGTTCCATCCACGTCACGTATGGCAATTGCCGGCATCTTCACGCCGTTGAACCAGTTTTTCTTGACCATCGTGTAACCGGCGGTGTCCTGCACCGAGATCCGGTCGCCGACCTTCAGCCGCTCGGGGAACGCGAACTCGCCGAAGATATCGCCCGCAAGGCAGGACTTGCCGCAGATCATGTAGCGGTGCGGGCCCTCATCCGGGGCGATCTTGGCGGGCAACCGGTAGATCAGCAGGTCCAGCAGATGCGCCTCGATGGAGCTGTCCACCACCGCCAGATCCTTGCCGTTGTGCAGGATGTCCAGCACCGTCAGCTCCAGCGTCGCGGTCCTGGTGATCGCCGCCTCGCCCGGTTCCAGATAGACCTGCACCCCGAAGCGCTCTGCAAACGCCTTCAGCCGCGCCGCCAGCGCCTCCAGCGGATAGCCCTCGCCAGTGAAGTGGATGCCGCCGCCCAGGCTGACCCATGCCACCTGCGCCAGAAGGTTGCCGAAGCGGTTCTCGATATCGGTCAACTGCCGGTCGAACAGGGCAAAATCCTCGTTCTCGCAGTTGTAATGGATCATGAAGCCGGAAATCTTGTCCAGCACACCCGCGATCTTCTCGCTGTCCCATTCGCCGAGCCGGCTGAACGGCCGCGCCGGATCGGCCAGATCGAAACCGCTGGTGGAGATTTGCGGGTTCAGCCGCAGGCCGCAGGCGATCCCCTCGGCGCGATCCGCAAACCGTTCCAGCTGGCCGATGGAGTTGAAGATGATCTTGTCGGCATAGCCCACCGCCTCGTCGATCTCATCCTCGGCCCAGGCGACAGAATAGGCATGGGTCTCGCCCCCGAACTTCGTGCGCCCCAGCCGCAGCTCGTAGAGCGAGGAGGAGGTGGTGCCGTCCATGAACGGGCGCATGTCGTCGAAGGCCGACCAGGTGGCGAAGCATTTCAGCGCCAGCAGCGCCTTGGCCCCCGACAGCTCGCGCAACCGCGCAACCTTCTCCATGTTGCGGCGCAGGGCTGCGGCGTCGATCAGGTAATGCGGGGTGGGTATCGACTGGGACATGGGCAGCTCCTTGCACCGGGGCGCGAATGCGAACGGTTGCTATAAGGACGGCTCGTGACAGTTTCAAGAAAAACCGGGGCGCGGCAGCGGCAGGCCGATATGCATACGGGCCGCGGGGAATGCCCCGCGGCCCGTCCAGCCCTCCTGCCCATCCTGCCCGTCAGGCGGCACTGCCGCATTCGGGAATACCCATGCGGATCAGCTCGCTGCCGCGGATGCGCCGCGTGCGATTGGTCGAATACCGCGCCTCGGTCATGAACCATTCGGCAATCGGGGCCGGGTAGTGGGCTGCGATGACTTGCGACCAATAGTTGAAATCGTAGTCGTTCAAGGGGATGCCGTAGAAGCTTGGCCCGTGAAAGCCGAAGGTCGCGTTGGCGGCGACGCAGACCTGCGGCAGCGACAGATACATGGTGCAAGCCGACATGCATTCGCCGCGCAACTGCACCGGCTGGCCGCTCTGGCGCAGCTTGGCGATCTTTTCGGCGCGCCAGTCCACCCGGCCGCCGGCATCGTCACGGATCACCAGCGGCTGAATGTTGAGTGGTGCGCGGATCGCCTGCGCCGCTGCCGGTGCAGGGCCGAGGGCCGCAGCGCAGGCCGTCGCAACGGCCAACGCAGGAAGCGCGCGGCGCAAGGCGCGCGCGATGCTGGAAGCACATGCCAGCGGCATGCGCGTCAGATCTTCGAATGTCATGATATCCACCCCGGATAAACCAGCCGCCTACTGGCAGCGACCGCCGGGGCCCCACACCCCGCGCTCAGGTCCAAGGCTGCCGCAAGGGCGCTAACATCGGGTTACCGCCCCGCGCCGCGGTAGCGATTCTTTGCAGCCCGTTCGGTGCAATTGGAAGGACTGCCCGGAGGCCCCCGCCACAGTTGACGACGCAAAGCCCAGCGGGATAGGACAGCGCATCCCGCGTCTTGCCCTTCAGGTGCTGTATCATGTCCGCTCAAACCCCGCTGATCGCGGGTGTCCCCCCTGCCCGGATCGCCGCGCTTGCCGAGTGGGAAGCCGCCACCTATGCCGCGGCCCGTCCCAAATGCCGCGCCGCGCTGGCCTCCGGCGCCGGTGCCTGGCTGGACGGGGTCCCGATGCACTGGATGCGCGACTGGCCGCAGCCCTTCCCGTTGGTGGTCGCCCGCGCCAGCGGCGCCCAGATCGAGGATCTGGACGGCCATGTGCTCGACGATTTCTGCCTCGGCGATACCGGGGCCATGTTCGGCCATTCCCCCGCCCCTGTTGCCAAGGCGATCCGTCGCCAGGCCCGGCGCGGACTGACCACCATGCTGCCGGGGATGGATGCGCTGGCGGTGGGCGCGCTGCTGCAAGAACGCTTCGGCCCGATGCTCTGGCAGATCGCCACCACAGCGACCGATGCCAACCGCTTCGCCCTGCGCGTGGCGCGCGCGGTGACGGGGCGGCGCAAGGTGCTGGTCTTCTCCGGGTGCTATCACGGCACCGTCGATGAGGCGATGGTGCAGCTGGCGGGCGGGCAGACGGTGCCGCGGCCCGGGCTCGTGGGCCAGGCGGCGGACCTGACCCAGACGGCGGTGGCGGTGGAGTTCAACGACCTGACGGCGCTGGAAGAGGCGCTGAAGGCCGGTGACGTCGCCGCGGTGCTGGCAGAGCCGGTGATGACCAATGCCTGCATGGTGCTGCCCGATCCCGGCTTCCATCAGGCGCTGCGTCGCCTCGCCAGCGATTACGGCGCGCTGCTGATCCTTGACGAGACGCATACCCAGTCGTCCGGCCTTGGCGGCTATACCCGCCGTCACGGGCTGCAGCCCGACATGCTGGTGGTCGGCAAATGCATCGCCGGCGGCATCCCCGCCGCCGCCTGGGGGATGACGGCAGAGGTGGCGGCCCGGCTGCACAGCTATCACCAGACCCGCCCCGCGGGCCATTCCGGCATGGGCACCACCCTGTCGGCCAACCCGATGCAATTCGCCGCCCTGCGCGCCACGCTGGCCGAGGTGATGACGCCCAAGGCCTTCGCCAGGATGGAGGAGGGCGCCGCAAAGCTGGAGGCGGGGCTGGCCCGCGCCGTCGCCCGCCACGGCGCGCCCTGGCATGTGGTCCGCGTCGGTGCCCGGGTTGAGTTCATCTGCCACCCCGTCCCCCTGCGCAACGGGACCGAGGCGGCGGCAGCCCATCACCCGGCGCTGGAGGCGGCCGTCCACGCCGCCCTCCTGAACCGCGGCTGCCTGATCGCGCCCTTCCACAACATGATGCTTGTCAGCCCGGTGACAAGCAGCAAGCAGATCGCCCGGCTGATCGCCGCCTTCGAGGCCGTGCTGGCCGAACTCTTCGCCTGAAAGACCAACCCAATGACCCACAGCCCTTCCGGCTCTACCCTCGCCGAGGCCGAAGCCTTCCTGGCCGCGCATCCTGAAATCGAGGCCTTCGACATCGTGCTGACTGACGCCAATGGCATCGGCCGCGGCAAGATCATCCGCCGGCACGAGCTGCCGGGGCTGTATACCGGCGGGCGGCATCTGCCGGTGTCGATCCTCGGGCTCGATATCTGCGGCGAGGATGTGCATGAAACCGGCCTGATCTGGGACCAGGGCGATGGCGACCTGCGCGCCTGGCCGATCCCGGGGACGCTGAAACCGCTGCACGGCACCAGCCCGGCGCGGGGCGAGGTGCTGATGAGCATGTATCACCTCGACGGGGCGATCATGACCTCGGACCCGCGCCACGCGCTGCAGCGGCAGGTGGATGCGATGGCGGCCGAGGGGCTGCACCCCGCGGGGGCGTTCGAGCTGGAATTCTTCCTGCTCGATCCCAAGCTCGATGATCACGGCCGCGCCCAACCCGCCGCGGCGGTGCTGGACGGGCGGCGCAGCCTGAAGACCGAGGTCTATTCCGTCGACCACCTGCACGGGATGGAGCCGCTGTTCTCGGCCATCTACGCCGCCGCTCAGGCGGCGGATATCCGGGCGGAAACGGTGATCTCGGAATACGCGCCGGGGCAGTACGAGCTGACGCTGCATTACCGCACCGACGTGATGCAGGCCGCCGATGACCTGATCCGCCTGAAGCGCATCGTGCGGCTGCAGGCGCGGCGGTTCGGGGTGACCGCCTGTTTCATGGCCAAGCCGATCGAGGATTATGCCGGATCGGGGATGCACTTCCACGTCTCGATGCTGGACGAGGCGGGCCGCAACGTCTTCGCCGAGGCGCAGGAGGGCCAGTGGACGGACACCATCCTGCACGCCCTTGGCGGGCTGCGGCAGACGATGGGCGAAGCGATGCTGGTCTTCGCGCCCCATGCCAACAGCTGGCGGCGCTTTGCCAACCAGAGCTATGCGCCGGTCTCGCCCTCCTGGGGCGTCAACAACCGCTCCGTCGCGCTGCGCATTCCGGCGGGCGACCTGCGCGCGCGGCGGATCGAGCACCGGCCCTCGGGCGTCGATGCCAACCCCTATCTCGTGGCGGCGACGGTGCTGGCGGGCATCCGGCACGGGCTGGCGCACCGCATCGACCCCGGCCCGGAAACCACCGGCAACGGCTATGCGGGCGAGGATGCGGGCGGGCAGAGCGGGGGCGCCCCGGCGATGCCCGGCGACTGGCGCGAGGCGATCCGCGCGGCGCAGGGGTCAGCCTTCCTGAAGGAGGCCCTCGGGGAGGACATGCACCGCACCTTCTGCGCGATCAAGGCGGCGGAATATGCCCGGGTGGCGCGGACCATCGCGGATGTGGATTACGATCTTTACCTGCATACCGTGTAAACGGGGCCGAGGCCGGGGGACTTTGCGTCCCCCGGACCCCCTGCAGGATATTTGGAAAAGGCAAAACCGGGCGGATCAGACGCCCGCGCGCAAAGCCGGGCGGGCGCGCCAGACCTCGCGGGTCAGGAAGCCGGCGATGGTGGCCTTGATCAGGTCGCCCGGAATGAAGGGCAGGTTCAGCAGCATCGCCTCGAAGGGGCCCTTCTGCAGCACCGCCATCATCCCCAGCGTGCCAAGCGCATAAAGCACCACGATCCCGCCCACAAGCGCGCCCGAGATCGCCACGACCAGCGGATGCCCGCCCTGCCAGCGCTCGGTGACAAGGCCCGCCACATAGGCCGCCGGGATCCAGCCCAGGAGGAAGCCCACCGTCGGTCCGGCCAGCACGCCAAGCCCGCCGCGCCCGCCAGCCAGAACCGGAAGCCCGATCAGCGCGACCAGCACCACAAGCGCCGCCGCAGCTGCGCCGCGCTTCGATCCCAGCACCGTGCCAGCCAGCATCACCCCAAGGCTCTGCGCCGAGATCGGCACCCCCGAGACCAGGGAAAAGCTGGGCATGAACCCCAGCACCACGATGATCGCCGCAAACAGCGCGACCAGAGTCAGATTGCGTTCCATTTCGTCCCTTTCTCCGGCCGGTTCGCGCCGGCCGCCACTCCGCCGCGCGCCCTCAGCGCCTCGGCCACATGATCTGCATCGTCGAGCGTGCCCAGCATCAGCGGCACCAGGATCCGGGGCCCCGCCCTGCGCGGCGACCGCGCGCGCCACGCTTCGGCCAGCGCCCCCGCCCGTCCCTGCAGGACCGGAACGAAGCGCAGAAACAGCGCGATGGCAAGGGCCGGCGCGCGCGGGTTCACCCCCAGATGCCGCAGCGGGCCGAACAGCCGCTCGGCGACCGAGGTGATTTCGGTCAGCGGCGTGGTCAGCGTGACGAGGTTCGCAAGCCCCACCAGCACCAGAATCCGCAGCGAGATGACGGTGCCAAGGCGCGGCTCGCCCACCGCCAGATGATAGAGCAGGATGACGCCGACGAACCACAGCAGCGGCCTCAGCATCCGCGCCCCTGCCGCCAGTGCCCGGGGCCCCAGCGTCGCATAAAGCGCCGCCACCACTGCCGCCGCCCCCAGCAGCGGCAGCGGATGCGCCACCGGCAGCAGCGCCAGCACCACCAGCGCCAGCGCCGCCAGTTTGGCACCCGCGGGCAGCCGGTGCGCCCAGCTGGGCCCGGGCAGCGCGAGCCCTAGCATCCGGCGTCCCCGGCAAGCCGCTCCATCTCGGCGCGGTACGCCTCCAGCACCGGCCCGGCAGCGCCGTCGCTCATCACCTGCCCCGCCTCCAGCCAGATCACTCGGTCAAAGCCCGTCAGCGTCTCGGGCTGATGCGTGGCCAGGATCACCTGCTGCTCCAGCCCCGCCAGCCGCCGTTGCAGCCGCAGCGCGGTGGGCAGGTCCAGCCCGGTATAGGGCTCGTCCAGAAGCACCAGCCCCGGCCGCATCGCCAGCACCGCCAGCAGGCACAGGAGTTGCCGCTGCCCCTGCGACAGCGAGGCGGTGGAGCGGCCCATCCAGGCCGTCAGCCCCTGCACCGCCAGCAGCGCCGCGACCGCCGCCCGCGCCTCGCCACGCGGCTGGCCAAGCTGCTCCAGCCCGAAGGCCAGCTCCTCCTCGACGGTGGGAAAGATGATCTGGTGGTCGGGATTCTGGAACAGGATGCCGACCTCGCGGATCGCGGCGCGGCGGTCGCGGGCCACATCGGCGCCCCCAACCCGCACCGTGCCAGAGTCCGGCGCCTGCAGGCCCGCCAGCAGCCGCAGCAGCGTCGACTTGCCCGACCCGTTGCGCCCGACCAACCCGATGCGCCGTTCACCCAGCCGCAGCGACAGCCCGGCGAAGACCGGCCGCCCTTCGCGCACCAGCGCGACATCCTGCAATTCTGCGCCTGTGTCCATCGTCCCAGCCCTTCGCTGCGAGCGCTCTTACCCGCCCCGCCGGCAAAGTCCAAGGCCGGGCGTCAGCCCGCCGGCTGCAGCATCCGCCCCAGATCGCGGCCACCCATGATATGCACATGCAGATGCGGCACTTCCTGCACCCCGTCCATCCCGGCATTCGCCACCGCGCGGAAGCCGTTGCCGCCGTCCAGCGCCACGCCCGCCCTCTTGCAGACCTCGCCGATGGCGCGGGTGAAATCGACGATCTCGGCCTCCGACGCCTCGCGCGCGAAATGGTCGTAGCTGACATAGGGGCCCTTCGGGATCACCAGCACATGTACCGGGGCCTGCGGGCGGATATCCTCGAAGGCGAGGCTGTAAGGCGTCTCCAGCACGGTCTTGTTCGGGATCTCGCCGCGCAGGATGCGGGCGAAGATGTTGGTGGGGTCATAGGCGTAGCTCATGGCGGTCCTCGGTCGGGTAAGGTCAGTCGGTGAACAGGTAATGCGTCGCGGCAATCTCGCGCGCGGTTTCGGGCGGCAGCGACAGGAAGCGCGCCAGCGGCGCGGTATTGTCCTCGACGCTGGCGGACTGGCGCAGCCGGGTCAGGTTGGCGAAATTGGCATCCCGCAGCCGGTCGCTTTCAAAGCGCACGTCATAGCGGATTGTCGGCAGCAGCCGGGCCAGCACTTCGGGCGGCGTGCGCTCGCCCGCAAGCCCCACGCGCCGGGCATGGCCCAAAAGGTAGTCGTCGGTGAACTCGCACTCGATCTCCAGCGTCCGCGTCGTACAGCGGTCCGCGTAGAAATCCTGCAAGAGGTCGATGGCGGCGGGGTCGAGGCAGACCAGCAGCCGGTCGGAATTGTGATAGTCGAACAGCATCCGCAGCAGCGCCCGCCGGTGCCTCGTGCGCTTTTCCAGCGTGGTCTGGATGCCGCCCAGATCGGGCAGCGGCGTCGCCTCCTCGTTGAACATGTACTCGATGGCCGGGATGTCGGTCAGCTGGCGCACCCTGTCCACCAGCCGCTTGGCGACATGCCATTTCTTGCACACCACCAGCAGCAATTCCCGCTCGCGCCCAAGACTCGCCTCGGTCTCCCAGAACCGCGGGGCAAAGCGCCGCCCGATCCGGCCGCGGCCGGTGATGAAGCCATAAAGGCTGCGCCCCTCGTTCGAGATCGGGAAGCGCACCGCCTCGCTGGCCCACAGATCCCCCAGCCGCGCCTTCAGCTCTGCCGCATCGACAGAGATCTTGCGGGCAAAGAGGTAATCCTGGCTCAGCAGCAGGTCGTAATGGTCGTTGTAGAAGGTGACCGGCATCCCGTAGTCGGAGAACATCAGGAAGGTCAGCGTCCGCGTCTCGATCTCGGCATCCGGCACCAGATGGCGCACCAGCGTCTGGAAGAAGGTCTCGTCCGGGATCCAGGTGGTGCGGAAGAAGCGCATCACGTCGCGCCGCCTGGCGCAGAACTCCAGCACCATCTCTACCGTCCGCCGCCGCAGGCACCACCACTGGCTGCCGATCATCACCTGGATGTCGGCGGGCACCTGCCGGGTCAGCCCCAGCCGCTTCTGGATTTCATACGAGGTGTAGAACCACCACTTGCGCCCACGCTCGTTGAAGAAATGCCGATAGATCAGCCGGTCTTCCTTCATCCCGGTCTTGATCCAGTCGGAACTGAGGAAGTCGAAGCTCTCGATGAAGTCCCGGTCATTGGCCTCGAGGAACTCATGCGCGAACTCGGCCGACTTGATCGACATGCAGTCCCCGGACAGCATGTAGAAATGCGTGGCCTTGGGGAAGGCCGCCACCGCCGCCTCGGTCGCGGCCAGCGTCGCGTCCACCAGGCTCCACTCGCCCCAGCCGCATTTGATGCGCCGCTCTGCGAAGGTCACGTTGGGGTTGCCCGCCAGCGCCCGCCGGATCAGCTGATAGTCGGCCTTCTTCGCCCGCGCGTCGAAGTGGATCGACATGTAGTCGCCCGCGGCGGTCAGCCGTTCGGCCTGTTGCACGATGCCCTCAGGGTCTTTATGGCACAGCAGGATGAAGGCAATTCTGGCCATCGGACCGACCCGTTTCAGGTGCCGAAGACCGGAGATCGCGGCCGCGGCGTTTTCAGACGTTGAATTGACAGAGTTTCTTTGCTTTTTAATGCGCAATTGTTCCGCGGGTGCAAGTGAAAGCGCCCAAGGATGGCCAAGGAAGGGTTTTCATGGGGTTTCCCGGTACCTGGATGACCGAGAGCGAGAGCGTCGTCTATCGCGTCGTCCCGAAATGCGCCTGCTCGACCATCGGGCAGATCATGTTCTATTCCGATCACGGGCGCTTCTTCGACGGGGACATCCATGATGCCACCGCCGGGATGCACAAGTGGTCGATGGAGGCCAGCCAGCCGCTGATCGAGCAGAACGTCAAGACCCACAAGTCCTTTGCCTTCACCTGCGTGCGCAACCCCTATGCCCGGATCCTGTCCTCGTTCTTCGACAAGATCGCCGGCATCCAGCGCAACGGCAAACGCTACCGCGGCAACCTCGTGCCGCAGCTGGTGCAGAAATACGGCATTGATGTCGGCAGCCCGGAAAACGGCTTCGAATTCGACCAGATCGCCAGCTTCCGCCGGTTCCTGCTGTTCGCGCGCGACACCATCCGCTGGCGCCGCCCGATGGAGCCGGACATCCACTGGTCGGCGATGTCGGGCCATGTCTCTACATTCATCGTCAATGGCGGGCGCTACAACCGCATCTTCTACACCGAGAAGTTCAACGAGGGCATGCAGCAGGTGCTCGACCAGATCGAGACGCCGGTTAAGGTGGACCTGAAGGCAATCCCGCGCTTCAACGAATCCGAAGGCCATGGGCCGAAGCGCGCCCATGATGTCAGCGCCTACTTTGACGATCTGTCCCGGCACCTTATCTGGGAGATCTACAAGAAGGACTTCCAGCTGTTCAAATATGACTTCGACAACCCCGACAACAAATATGCCATCGCCGAGATCGACCTCGACGAGGTGCATGCCAAGCTCGGCGACTGACGCCGTCGGGGCCGCCTCTTGAGCCGCCCCAGCTTGCGCCAGCACCTGCACGCGCGCAGCCTTGCGCTGCTCGGGGCGCTCTTCGCCGCCATCTGGCTGTTCGTCGAGCTTGCCGAAGAGATGTCCGAGGGCGAGACCCAAGGCTTCGACCAGCGGCTGCTGCTGGCCCTGCGCCACCCCTCGGATCCCGCCAGCCCGCTGGGGCCGCCCTGGCTCGAAACCATCATCCGCGACATCACCGCGCTTGGCGGGCTGACGGTGCTGGGGTTCGTTACACTGGCCGTGGCCGGGCTCTTGTGGTTCCAGTCCCGCCCCCGCTCGGCCGGCATCCTTTTGCTGGCGATCATCGGCGGGCAGGTGTTCTCGCACCTCTCCAAGGCGCTCTTCGACCGCCCGCGCCCCGACCTCGTGCCGCATGGCACCCTCGTCACCAGCGCCAGCTTCCCCAGCGGCCA
Organism: Frigidibacter albus; assembly: GCF_009908165.1. Classification (GTDB taxonomy): domain Bacteria; phylum Pseudomonadota; class Alphaproteobacteria; order Rhodobacterales; family Rhodobacteraceae; genus Frigidibacter; species Frigidibacter albus. Next base: position 102,026 of record NZ_JAAAUC010000003.1, on the reverse strand, counting down.
TTCGATGATGGCGGCGGTGGTCTGGCTGACCCTGGCGGCGATGGTCACCCGGGTGCAGCCAGACCGCACGGTCCGGATCTACATTACCGCGCTCGCCATCGCCGTCACGCTGGCGGTCGGCTTCAGCCGGGTCTGGCTGGGCGTGCACTGGCCCACCGACGTGCTGGCCGGCTGGGCCGCCGGCGCCGCCTGGGCGCTGATCTGCCGCGCCCTCGCCGAGGTGCTGGACCCGCTGCCAGCCCTCGATCCACCCCGCTAGGCCAATCCAGCCCGCCCCTTCTTGCTGGTGAAAATATCCCGGGGGAGCGATCCGCAGGATCGTGGGGGCAGCGCCCCCTTCTTCCCTTCAGACCAGCCCCTGCCCCCGGAACAGCCGTCGAATATCGCCCTCCGGCCGCGCCCCGAAATGCCCGATCACCTCGGCCGCCGCGATGCAGCCCATGCGCCCCGCGCGGTAAAGGTCATCGCCGGTCATCATGCCATAGAGGAACCCCGCCGCGAACTGATCCCCGGCCCCGGTGGCATCGACCGGCACCACCCGGTGCACCGGCACCTCAACCCGCTCCTCGCCGCGGATCAGCACCACGTCGCTGCCCGACCGCGTGCAGACCACCAGCGGGCATTCGGCCCGTGCGCGCTCCAGCGCCGCCTCCAGATCCTCGGTCTGGTAGAGCGAGGTCCATTCCTGGGCATTGCCGATCACATAGTCGAGCTCGCCCCGGATCAGCCCCAGAAAGCTGTCCCGGTGCCGGTCCACGCAGAACGGGTCCGACAGCGCGATCCCGGCCTTGCCGCCGCCCGCCCGCGCCGAGCGCGCCGCCTTCAGGAACGCCGCCTTGCCCTTGTCCTTGTCGAAGAGATAGCCTTCGAGGAACAGCATCTCGGCCGCCCCCGTCACCGCCTCGTCCACATCCTCGGGCCCCAACTCGGCCGAGATGCCAAGATAGGTGTTCATCGACCGCTCGCCATCCTCGGTCACGAAGATCATGCTGCGCGAGGTGGGCAGATCCCCTCCCGCGACCGGCGGGTTCACGAACTCGGTGCCCTCCGCCGCCATCGAGCCCGCGTAGAACCGCCCCAGCGCATCATCGCGCACCCGGCCGATGAAGGCGGTGCTCAGACCGAGATTGCCGATGCCCGCCAGCGTGTTGGCGACCGAACCGCCCGGCGCCTCCACCCGCTCGCGCATCGCGGCATAAAGCACCTCGGCGCGCTCGCGCTCGATCAGCTGCATGATGCCCTTCTCGATCCCCATATGGTCCAGGAACCGGTCGTCGGAATGGGACAGGACGTCCACGATGGCGTTGCCGATGCCGACAACCTGATAACGGCTCACAGGGTTTTCTCCTCATACAGACAAAGGTCACGGATCGGGCAGATCCCGCATTTCGGTTTTCGCGCCACGCAGATATAGCGGCCATGCAGGATCAGCCAGTGATGGGCATGTTTCTGGAACGGCGCCGGCACATGGTCCTCGATCGCGCGCTCCACCTGTTCGACATCACGGCCCGGGGCGATCCCGGTGCGGTTGCCGACGCGGAAGACATGGGTATCGACCGCCTGCGCCGGGTGGTGGAACCACATGCTCAGCACCACATTCGCGGTCTTGCGCCCCACCCCCGGCAAGGACTGCAGCGCCGCGCGGCTCGAGGGCACCTCGCCGCCATAGCTGTCCACGAGGATCTGGCTGAGGCGGATCACGTTGCGCGCCTTCTGCCGGTAGAGGCCGATGGTGCGGATATGCTCCGTCAGCCCTTCCTCGCCCAGGGCCAGCATCTTCTGGGGCGTGTCCACAGCCGCGAACAGCGCCCGCGTCGCCTTGTTCACCCCGGCATCGGTCGCCTGCGCCGACAGCGCCACCGCGACCAGCAGGGTGAAGGCGTTGACATGGTCGAGCTCGCCCTTCGGCTCGGGCTCCACCGCCTGAAAGCGGGCGAAGATCTCGTGGATCTCGTGATATGCAAGCTGCCGGACCATCGCGCGATGGTATGCACTGCGCGGCCCAACCGGGCAAGCGGCGCAGGCAGGGCCGGTACCGGAAATCACCCGGATTTTCGGCATTTTCGCGGCCTGACGGCCGTGCTGTACGCCGGGGGGCTGCCGGGCGCGGAAATGCTGGCGGCGCGAGGGGTGCCACCGGCGGGGGGCTTGCCGCCCCCCGCACCCCCCGCGGATATTTGGAAAAGGCAAAGGAGAAGGGAGGCGTGTTTCGCAAGCGCAGGTTCCGGGTCGCGCGGGGGTCACTCCGCGCCTAGACTGGCCGCCACAGTTCCCCGAGGTTTCGATGACCGAGCATCCCTTCGCCCCCGCCTTTACCGCCACACCCGACACCACCGACACCGATGACCCACGCTATCACTACCGCGTCATTGCCCGCGCGCTGCGGCTGATGGAGGCGGAGGGGCCGGCGCTGTCACTTGACGCGCTGGCCGCGCGGATGGGGATGAGCGCGGCGCATTTCCAGCGGGTGTTCTCGGCCTGGGTCGGCGTCTCGCCCAAGCGCTACCAGCAATACCTGTCCCTCGGCCTCGCCCGGCAGCTGCTGTCGGACCGCGAGACTCTGCTGGTCACCGCAGCCAGCACCGGCCTGTCGGGCACCGGGCGCCTGCATGACCTGTTCTTGCGGTGGGAGGCGATGACACCGGGCGACTTCGCCCGCGGCGGGGGCGGGCTGCAGATCCGCTGGGGCCGGTTCGACACGCCCTTTGGCGAGGCTCTGGCGATGGGCACGGATCGCGGCCTTTGCGGGCTGGCCTTCACCGAAGAGACCGGCTTCGAGGCCGCCTTTGCCGATCTGGCCGGCCGATGGCCCTCGGCCCGCTTCACCGAAGACGCGGCAGCGCTGGCGCCTTGGGTCACCTCGGCCTTTAGCGGCGGCGGAAAGGCGCCGCTGCAGGTGATCGGCGCCCCGTTCCAGATCAAGGTCTGGGAGGCGCTGCTGCGCATCCCGTCCGGGCAGGTCACCACCTATTCCGCCATCGCCGCCGCCATCGGCGCGCCCAAGGCCGCCCGCGCCGTCGGCACCGCCATCGGCCGCAATCCGGTCAGCTTCCTGATCCCCTGCCACCGCGCGCTGGCCCGGTCCGGCGCGCTTGGCGGCTATCACTGGGGCCTGCCGGTCAAGCGGGCGATGCTGGCCTGGGAGGCGGCGCGGTGGGAGGCCGGGCCTGCGCCCGCCCCGCAAGGCTTTTGAACCTCTCCCGCTTGTGATGGGCGGAAACCTGCTGGCAGGCGCGCGGGCCTATTCGCGGCACCCCAAGCTTTGCTATACAGGGCGCAACGTCCACTGGACGGATATAACAAACAGGCGGCCCATCATGAACGCGAAGACCCCCTTTCTCCTTGCCATCTCGGCAAGCCTCGGCCTGACGGCCTGCGTGCAGTCCGACCCTTATGGCGGTGGCCAGCAGCAGCCCAACAACGCCCGCAACGCGGCCATCGCCGGCGCGGTTGTCGGCGGTGTCCTGGGCGCCACGGCCGACGGTGACGAGCGGCTGACCAAAGCCGCTGCCGGCGCCCTTGCCGGTGCAGCCATCGGCGGCGTTGCCGGCAGCCTGCTGGACCGTCAGGCCCGCGAACTGCAATCCGAGATCGGCGGCAACGGCACGACCGTGACCAACACCGGCCAGAACCTCGTAGTGAACATGCCGCAGGACGTGCTGTTTGCGACCGACAGCGCCACCGTGTCGAGCGCCGTGACCAATGACCTCTATGCCCTGTCGTCGAGCCTCAACCGCTACCCGAACACCCGGGTCGAGGTGATCGGCCATACCGACAACACCGGCTCGGCCGCCTACAACCAGGACCTGTCGCAGCGCCGGGCCTCTGCCGTGGCGCAGGTCATCCGCAATGGCGGCGTGGCCCCGCAGCGCGTGGTCTTCTACGGCCGCGGCTATGACCAGCCGATCGCGTCGAACGCGACCCCGGAAGGCCGCGCCCAGAACCGCCGCGTGCAGATCATCATCACGCCGACGAACTGATCTTTCGGTCAGACGATCCAGAGGCCGGGCCCTGTGCCCGGCCTTTTTCGTTGCCGGCGCCCGGGCGCGCGCCTAGAAGTGGTCATGCAAACTGACCAATCCGGCGGAGCCGCGCCCATGCCCTTCCAGAAGGTCGAGCCCGAGAAGCTGTCGCACAGCGTTGTCCGCCAGATCGAGCGGCTGATCCTGCAAGGCATCCTGCGCCCCGGCGAGCGGCTGCCGGCCGAGCGTGACCTTGCCGACAAGCTCGGTGTCTCCCGCCCCTCGCTGCGCGAGGCGCTGGCAGATCTGCAGGTGGCGGGGCTGCTGGTCGCCCGCCCGGGTGCGGGGGTTTTCGTGGCCGATGTGCTGGGGTCCGCCTTCTCCCCCGCCCTGACACGGCTGTTCGCCAGCCATGACGATGCGGTGTTCGACTATCTCGACTTCCGCCGCGATCTGGAAGCACTGGCCGCCGAGCGCGCCGCGCGGCTGGGGTCGGGCACCGACCTCAAGGTGATCGACGCCCTCTTCCGCCGCATGGAAGCCGCCCATGGCAAGCGCAACCCGGCGGATGAGGCGGCGCTGGATGCCGAGTTCCACATGGCGATCATCGAGGCGAGCCATAACGTGGTGATGCTGCACATGATGCGGTCGATGTTCGAACTGCTGCGCGAGGGGGTGTTCTACAACCGGCAGGTGATGTTCCGCCAACGCACCACGCGGGAATCCTTGCTGGACCAGCACCGCGCCATCCACGCCGCCCTGCTGGCGCGCGATCCGGCGGCGGCGCGGGCGGCGGTAGAGGCGCATATGGACTTCGTCCGCGCCGCCCTCGCCGACCAGATCAAGGCCGACCGGAACGAGGCCGTCGCCCGCCTGCGCTTCGATCATGAGCAGGAGCGGGGCTAAGGGAGACTTGCAGCTTGCAGTTGGAGGGCAGCGCCCGTCCGCCGGGTGGGCGCTCCAACCCCAGTTCTAGGCGCTTTATGCGTCAACACCCCTCCACCGAATTTCTAGGGACTGACGTTGCAAAAGCGCCCGCCCGAGGGGGCGGACGGGCGCTGCCCGGCGGCGCTGAAGCGCCTTGTTCCGGGCAAAAGACATTTCCACAACCGGAAGCCTCACAAAACGAAAAACCCGGCCAAAGGCCGGGCTTCCCAATCTCATATCGTCCAGCCGCTCAGTGCAGCCGGGTTTCCACATCGCCAATCGCCGCATCGATCAGCGCCGATTTCTCGGCCTCCTGCATCGACTTGGCGATCACCTCGCCGGCCGCGGCAACCGCTACCAGCACGGCGCGGTCGCGCACCTCTTTCACCGCCGACTTTTCAGCCGAGGCGATCTGCTCTTCCGCCGCCTTCAGCCGGCGCTGGATTGAGACCTTCAGATCGTCCTTGGCCTTTTCGGCCGCCGCCATCGCTTCCTTGCGGGCAGAGGCGACGATCATCTCGGATTGCTCGATCATCTCCTTCTGCTTGCGCTCGTAGGAAGCCAGGATCGTCTGCGCCTCTTCACGCAGCGCCCGGGCTTCCTCCAGCTCGGACTTGATGGTCGCGGCCCGCTTGTCCAAGAGCCCGGCAATCGCCGAGGGGACCTTGAAGTACAGCAGGATCCCGATGAACACCAGGAAGGCCAGCAGCACGATGAAGTCGGTGTTGCGCAGCGAGATGAACGGGCCGGTGGCCGCAGCGGCGGGCGTTGCCGCCAGCGCCAGAAGCAGGGATAGTTTGTGCATCATGCTCACCCCTTGATCCGCTCTGCCACGGCCGCATCGATCGCGCCCGCATCTGCCCGGCCGCCGAAGGTCGCCACGATTTCCGCCGCCGTATCGCGGGCAACGGTATTCACCGCCTCCAGCGCGCCGGCCCGGATCTCGCCGATCCGGCCTTCGGACTCGGCGGTCTTCGCCGCGATCTCGGCATCGGCATGTGCCGTCGCCACGTCGAGGTCCGCCTGGATCTCGGCCTTGGCGGCGGCAACGATCTTGCCGGCCTCGGTCTTGGCATCGGCCAGGGCGCGCGTATAGGTCGCCTCGGCCGCTTTCGCCTTCAGCTTCAGCTCTTCGGCGGTGGCAAGGTCATTGCTGATCGTGCCCGCCCGTTCCGCCAGCACGCCGCCGATCCGCGGCAGCGCGATGCGCGACAGGACGAGGTAGATCACGACCAGCGTCACCAGCAGCCAGAAGATCTGGTTCGGGAAAGTCTCGAACACCAGCTGCGGCATGCCGACCGCGCTGCCAGAGGCATCGGTGCCCGGCAGCATCGGGTGGACAGCGTCCGTCGCCTGCGCTGCCGCTTCTTCCGTTGTTGTTGCCATGTCGTTCCCCCGGTCCGTCAGGACCTGTCAAACCGGCGGGCAGGCCCCAAAAGGGCCCGCCCGGCTCTCAGATCTTTGGAAGGGATCAGACTGCGAACAGCAGCAGCAGCGCGACCAGGAACGAGAAGATGCCCAGCGCTTCGGCAAAGGCCATGCCGATGAACAGCGTGGCGGTCTGCGACGCGGCAGCCGAGGGGTTGCGCAGCGCGCCGGCCAGGTAGTTGCCAGCGACGTTGCCCACACCCATTGCAGCCCCGGCCATGCCGATGCAGGCGAGACCAGCGCCGAGGTATTGGCCGAGTTGTGCGATGCCTTCCATAGAGGTGCTCCTTCAGGATTGGAAAGGTTGTAATTGGATAACTGCGGTCCGCGCCTTAGTGACCCGGATGCAGCGCGTCCTTGAGATAGACGCAGGTGAGGATGGTGAACACATAGGCCTGGATCAGCGCGACGAGCACTTCGAGCCCGTACATCGCGGTGATAGCCAGGATCGAAACCGGGGCGATGGCCGCGATGGCCGCGAAACCCGCGAACACCTTGATCACCGCGTGCCCTGCCATGACGTTGCCGGCAAGACGAATGGAATGGCTGACCGGGCGCACGAAGTAGGAAATCACCTCGATCACCGCCAGCACCGGGCGCAGCGGCAGCGGCGCCGACGACACCCAGAACAGGCCCAGGAAGTGCGCGCCGTTCTTCACGAAGCCGAGGATCGTGACCCCCAGGAACACCAGCATTGCCAGAACCGCCGTCACCGCGATGTGGGAGGTGGTCGAGAACGAGGTGGGGATCAGGCCGATGAAGTTGGCGAACACGATGAAGCAGAACAGGGTCATCACATAGGGGAAGTACTTCAGCCCCTCCTTGCCGGTGATGTCTTCCAGCATCTTGTGGACCATGCCGAAGGTCAGTTCCGCGATGGACTGCATCCGGCTGGGAACGATGGCCCGGCCGCGCGAGCCGACGACCAGCACCAGCACGATGGCCAAGACCGTCAGGCCCATCCACAGCGTCACGTTGGTCGGCGTGTACCAGTTGATCTCGGTGCCGCCGAACAGCGGGCGCACCAGAAACTGGTCCATCGGGTGGAATGCAAGACCGCCTGCTGCTTCTTCCGTCGCCACGTCTACTTCCCCTCATCCCGGGCGGAGTCTTCCGCCTGTCGTTTCGTCTGCATCTCGGTCGCGGTGCGAAGCATCGTCTTCACCCCGGCCGCGAAGCCCAGGAATATGAACAGCACCAGCATGAAAGGCATGGTCCCGAACAGGGTATCCAGCCCGTAGCCGATAGCAAAGCCGATCCCCAAACCCGAAACCAGCTCGATCACCATGCGCCAGGCCTGGTTGGCCTGACTGAAATGCTCGTCCGCGCGGGGCTTGGGCGCGTGGGCGGCCTTGACCTTCTCGATCCGCTTTTCCAGCTCGGAAAGCCGGGTCTGATCGGGTTCGTCGGCCACGTTGCGCTCCTTGGAGCCCCCCTTGGACTGTTGCCGCCTTCCTAGGGGGCCGGGGCATGTGAGTCAAGCGCGTTAGGGGGCCGCCAACCATTCGTCAAAGCACTGAAATCGCGATATATTTCGCGCAGAAGCCCGGCTGTGCGCGGCCCAGGCCCCTCGCCGTCGCCGCTTTGCGGCAAAATCGCATATTCAACCGTCCGGTTGACCGTTTGCCGGCAGGGGCGCTAGGAATGCCCATGCACGCCCCGCCAAGCCCTGCCCTCTCCCCCGCCCTCGACGCCGTGTTCTCGGCCCTCGCCGATCCGACGCGGCGCGCGATCCTGTCGATGCTGCTGGAAGACGACATGGCGGTGACCGATGTGGCCGAGCCGTTCCAGATGTCGCTCGCCGCCATCTCCAAGCACCTGCAGATCCTCGCCGAGGCCGGCCTCATCAGCCAGGAAAAGCGCGGAAGGGTGAAATGGTGCAAGCTGGAGCCTGACGCGATGCGCGAGGCCAGCATCTGGATGCAGGGCTTCGGCCAGTTCGAGCGGCTGGACCTCGACGCCTTCGAGCGGTTCCTGGAGGCGGAGCTTCAGGAGATCGAGCTAGAGCCCCCCGCCTGCTAGTGATTGCCCGAGCACATCGCCGGCCACTCCTTCGACGCCGCCTTGATCGCGGTCAGGAAGGCCTGGACCTTGGTCGTGCGGTGCAGGTCCACATGCGTGACCAGCCACAGCGGTGCCGCCCAAGCCTCGCGCGGCGCCAGCACCTCGACGAAATCGGGATTGCCCCGCGCCGTTGCCACCGGCAGGAAGCCCAGCCCCAGCCCGGCCCGTACCGCATCCCGTGTAGCCTCGCCATCATTGCAGCGATAGACCACCTGCGAGCGCGGCACGACGCCCGACAGCCACTGGTAGAACGGCGCGCGCGAGGCCGGGTTCTCATTGCCGATGAACCGGTGCGCGACGAGGTCGGTATCCTTCACCGGCGTGCCATGTTTCGCCAGGTAGGACGGCGCCCCGAACAGCGCCACCTGATGCTCGTGCAGCCGCTGCACCACATTGTCCGGCTCCGTCGGCGCCGATCCCGCCCGGATCGCCACATGCGCCTCGCCATATTCCAGCCGGAAGATCCGCAGGTCGGTGACATAGCGCACGATCAGCTCGGGATGCTCGGCCATCAGCCCCGCGACGATCGGGGTGATCAGCGCCGACAGGCCGGGCACCGATGTCACCACCAGCTCGCCGCCCATTTCCGACCCGGCCCCGTTGATCCGCGCCGCCAGCTGGCCGAACTGGTCCTCGGTCGCCTGCGCCACCTTCAGCAGCTCCTGCCCCGCCTCGGTCGGCGTATAGCCGCGGGCATGGCGCTGGAACAGCTTGGCCCCGAGCCGCCCCTCCAGCGCATCGATATGCCGGATCACCGTCGCATGGTGGACCCCCAGCACCTCGGCCGCGCCGCTGACCGTGCCGATCCGTGCCACCTGATAGGCCGTGCGGATCTCGTCCCAGTTCTGAAAAGACATTTTCTGTGCGCCCGTCAACATATGCAGTGCGAGTATCGGCGTTGCGTTCGAAATTGCAACGCGCAAGTTAGGGACATGCCCGGCCTGCCCGCCGCTCTCCCATTCAAGGACTTCCCCGATGACCAATATCCTCCGCCTCGACGCCTCGATCAAACCCGCCGGCTCGATCTCGCGCCGCCTTACCGACCGCATCCTTGCCCGCCTGACCGAGGCGCAGCCCGCCGCGACCGTCACCAGCCGTGACCTCGCCTCCGGCCTGCCGGCCATCGACGCCGCCTGGATCGGCGCCGTCTTCACCCCGGTCGAGGCGCGCAGCCCCGAGCAGGCCGCCATCGCCGCCGTCTCCGACACCCTGATCGCCGAGATCAAGGCCGCCGACATCGTGGTGATCGGCCTGCCGATCTACAACTTCGGCACCCCCGCCTCGCTGAAGACCTGGTTCGACCACATCGCCCGCAAAGGCGAGACCTTCACCTATACCGAAGCCGGCCCCCAAGGCCTGCTGACCGGCAAGCGCGCGATCGTCGCCCTGTCCTCGGACGGCACCCGCCTTGGCTCCGAGGTGGATTTCGCCTCGGGCTATGTGCGCCACATGTTGGGCTTCCTCGGCATCACCGATGTCGATTTCGTTGCCGCCGACGCGATGGTCTTCGGCCCCGAAGAGGCGCTGGCCAAGGCCGAGGGCGAGGTTGACGCACTGGCCGCCTGATAAGGCGATACTCTTCCTTGCCCGGAACAAGGCGCCTTGGCGCCGCCGGGCAGCGCCCGTCCGCCCCCCGGGCGGGCGCTCCCACGGTTCCGCCTAGAAGTTCGGTGGAAGTAAGCCACACCATAAAGCGCCCAGAACTGCTGTTGCTCGCCCACCCGGCGGACGGGCACTGCCCTCTGACGGTGCCAGCGAGGCCAAGGTCTCAATCCCACCCCCGCTTGACTCCCCCGCCCATTTCTTCTACGGCCTGCCCCAATTCCCCGGAAGTGACTTGCTTCCGGTCCCAACCCGTCATGGGGGGATCGCCATCCGTCAGCGCGTTGCGCCCACGGGTGTCCTTCCGCATTGACCCGTTCGGACCTGCCACCCTTGGGGATCGTAGCGCCGGGCCTTACATGGTCCCGGCAAGGTGCAATCGGGGCCATGGAGGGCCAGACGCGATGTTCGAGACTCTATCCGAACGGCTCTCCGGGGTCTTCGACAAGCTCACCCGCCAGGGCGCGCTCACCGCCGAGGATGTCGAAACCGCCCTGCGCGAAGTGCGCGTCGCCCTGCTCGAGGCCGACGTTTCCCTCCCCGTCGCCCGCGCCTTCGTGAAATCGGTCAGCGCCAAGGCCACCGGCTCTGCCGTCACCAAATCCGTGACCCCCGGCCAGCAGGTCGTGAAGATCGTCCATGACGAGCTGATCCGCACCCTGCGCGGCGAGGGCGACCCCGGCGCGCTGAAGATCGACAACCCGCCTGCGGCGATGCTGATGGTCGGCCTGCAAGGCTCGGGCAAGACCACCACCACCGCCAAGCTGGCCAAGCGCCTGACCGAACGGCAGGGCAAGCGCGTGCTGATGGCCTCGCTGGATACCAACCGCCCGGCGGCGATGGAACAGCTGGCCATCCTCGGCACCCAGATCGGCGTCGATACCCTGCCGATCATCAAGGGCGAGAATGCCGTCCAGATCGCCAAGCGCGCCAAGCAACAGGCGACGTTTGGCGGCTACGATGTCTACATGCTCGACACCGCCGGCCGGCTGCATATCGACGAAGCCCTGATGGCCGAGGTGCAGGCGGTCCGCGACGTGGCGCAACCGCGCGAGACGCTGCTGGTCGTCGACGGCCTGACCGGCCAGGACGCGGTCAACGTCGCCACCGAATTCGACGGCAAGGTCGGCATCACCGGCGTCGTCCTCACCCGGATGGACGGCGACGGCCGCGGCGGCGCCGCGCTGTCGATGCGCGCCATCACCGGCAAGCCGATCCGCTTCGTCGGCCTCGGCGAAAAGATGGACGCGCTAGAAACCTTCGAGGCTGAACGCGTCGCCGGCCGCATCCTTGGCATGGGCGATATCGTCGCCCTGGTGGAAAAGGCGCAGGAAACCTTCGAGGCCGAACAGGCCGAGCGGATGATGAAGCGCTTCCAGAAGGGTCTGTTCAACATGAACGACCTGAAGGGCCAGCTTGACCAGATGCTGAAGATGGGCGGGATGCAGGGCGTGATGGGCATGATGCCCGGCATGGGCAAGATGGCCAAGCAGGCCGAGGCCGCGGGCTTTGACGACAAGGCCCTGCGCCGCCAGATCGCGCTGATCAACTCGATGACCAAGAAGGAACGGGCCAATCCCGACCTGCTGCAGGCCAGCCGCAAGAAGCGCATCGCCGCCGGCGCGGGGCTTGAGGTCGCCGAGGTGAACCGCCTTCTGAAGATGCACCGCCAGATGGCCGACACCATGAAGAAGATCGGCAAGATGGGCAAAGGCGGGATGCTCAAGCAGGCCATGCAGATGTTCGGCGGCAAGATGCCCGGCGGTATGGGCGGCATGGATCCCTCGAAGATGGACCCCGCCCAGATGGAAGAAGCGGCCAAGGCCCTGCAAGGCCAGATCGGCACCAAGATGCCGGGCGGCCTGCCCGGCCTTGGCGGCCTGAACCTGCCCGGCGGGCTTTCGGGACTCGGCAAGAAGAAATGACCGTCACCCTCTCCTCCACCCCGGTGATCGAAACCGAACGCCTGATTCTGCGCGCCCCGCAGGCGGTCGACTGGGAGCCTTGGGCAGCGTTCGCCGTGGATGAGCGCTCGCGCTTCGTCGGCGGCCCGCTGGACCGGGAAAAGGCTTGGCGCGCCTTTGGTCATGTCATCGGCATGTGGGTTCTGCGCGGCTTCGGCACCTTCGTCTTCGCGCCCAAGGCCGGCGGAAGCGCGCTTGGCATGTGCGGCCCTTGGTATCCCGAAGGCTGGCCGGAACGCGAAATCGGCTGGACCCTCTGGTCGCCCGAGGCAGAGGGCAAGGGCTATGCCTTCGAAGCTGCCCGCGCCAGCATCGACCATGCCTTCGGCCCGCTCGGCTGGGACACCGCCGTCAGCTATATCGACCCGGCCAATTCGCGCTCCATCGCGCTGGCGCAGCGCCTCGGTGCGCAGCGCGATGACTCTGCGGCGCATCCCGGAACCGACCCCTGCCTCGTGTTCCGCCACCCTGCCCCGACCACGAGGTATGTCCTGTGACATACATACGAAAACCATACGGGTTCCATATGCTTTCCAGATGCCGGAGGAGCGCATGACCGACGCCGCCACCCGCGCCGCAGCCCTGCTGCATGAACACCGCGAGTCCATCGACCGGCTCGACGCCATCTTGCTCTACACGCTTGCCGAACGCTTCAAGCACACCCAGTCCGTCGGCCGCCTGAAGGCCGAACACAACCTGCCGCCCTCGGATCCGACCCGGGAAGCGGCCCAGATCGCCCGTCTGGAACGGCTCTCGCAAGAGGCCGATCTCGACCCCGAATTCGCCCGCAAATTCCTGACCTTCATCATTTCCGAAGTCATCAGGCATCACGAGAAACTGCAGAAATAACGGGCACTTGCCCGAACTTACAAAGACCAAGGAGAAACTGACATGTCCATGAAAATCCGCCTCGCCCGTGGTGGCTCCAACAAGCGCCCGCACTATTCCATCGTCGCCTCCGACAGCCGGATGCCGCGCGACGGCCGCTTCCTCGAAAAGCTCGGCACCTACAACCCGCTGCTGGCCAAGGACAGCGAAGAGCGCGTGAAGATGGATCTCGACCGGGTGAAATACTGGCTCTCGCACGGCGCCCAGCCGACCGACCGGGTTGCCCGCATGCTGGAAACCGCTGGCGTGCTGGAAAAAGCCGTCCGCAACAACCCCAAGCAAGCCGAACCCGGCGCCAAGGCCAAGAAGCGCGCCGAAGAGCGTGCGAAGAAAGCCGCCTCGGCCGCCGAAGCCACCGAGTAAGCCTTTGGGCTGCCACGGTAATTCCGGCGCTTGCAACGGCGCCGGATTGCCGCAGAATATGCGGCGGGTGGCGTGAGGCCGCCCGCCTTTTTGCCTTGGGTCCGGGGGGAAGCGATCATGGCCGCAAACGACAAGGTCTGCGTGGGCGCCATCGCCGGCGCCTTCGGCGTGCAGGGCGAGGTGCGGCTGAAGAGCTTCTGCGCCGACCCCGCCGCGATTGCCGACTATGCCCCGCTCACCTCTGAAGACGGCAAGCGCAGCTTCACGGTCAAGATCACCCGCGCCGTTGCGGGCGGCCTCGCGGCGCGGATGACCGGCATCACCACCAAGGAACAGGCGGATGCGCTCAAGGGCGCAACCCTTTGGGCTGAAAGGACAAAGCTGCCATCGCTGCCGGATGACGAGTTCTACCATGCCGACCTGATCGGCCTGACGGTGCTCGATACCGGCGGCGCCCCCGTCGGCACCGTCCATGCGGTCCACAACCACGGCGCGGGGGATATCCTCGAAATCCTCGCCCCCGGCCAGCGCAACGCGCTGCTGCTGCCCTTCACGCTTGCCGCCGTGCCGACCGTGGACCTGACCGCGGGCCGGATCATCGTCGATCTGCCGGAAGAGGCCTGACATGGCCGACGCCCCGTCGAAGTCGCATGGCCGCCTCGCGATTTCCGCGTCGATCAAGCCGCGCGAGCTGATGGACCACAACCCCCGCCTGAAGGGCGCCTGGGCCGCGAAGATCGTCACGCTGTTCCCCGACGCCTTTCCCGGCACCCTCGGGCTCAGCCTGACCGGCAAGGCGCTGGACATGGGCCTCTGGGCGCTGGAGACCATCGACCTGCGCCCCTTCGGCGAGGGCAAGCACCGCAATGTCGATGACAACCCCGCAGGCGGCGGCGCCGGCATGGTGCTGCGCGCCGACGTGGTCGCCAAGGCGCTGGATCAGGCCGCCCTCGGCACCCCGCCCGACCGCGCCCGCTGGCCGGTGATCTACCTGTCACCCCGCGGCAAGCCCTTCGATCAGGCGACCGCGCGGCGGCTCAGCCAGTCGGACGGGATCACCCTGCTGTGCGGCCGCTTTGAAGGGGTGGACGAACGGGTGCTGGAGGCTTATGGCATTGAAGAGATCAGCCTTGGCGATTTCGTCCTTACGGGCGGCGAGATTGCAGCACAGGCCTTGATCGACGCGACAGTTCGACTTATACCCCGCGTGCTTGGGAATCAGGCGTCCACCGAGGAAGAATCCTTCTCGGACGGGCTTCTGGAACATCCCCAGTATACAAGACCCACCGTCTGGGAAGGCCGCGCGATACCGGAAATTCTTCAATCCGGGCATCACGCAAGAATTGCCGACTGGCGACGGGCCGAGGCCGCAAGGCTGACAAAAGAACGCCGTCCTGATCTCTGGCGGGCGTGGTGTGCGATGCACAGCGCGGACCCGGATGAAGACCGAGAGCTCTGAGGACGCATCACCTTCGCGGAAAACCGCGAGCAGAGCAAAGGACTTGCGATGAACCTTATCGCGCAAATCGAAGCCGAGCAGATCGCTGCGCTTGGCAAGACCATCCCGGACTTCAAGGCCGGCGACACCGTTCGCGTCGGCTACAAAGTGACCGAGGGCACCCGCTCGCGCGTGCAGAACTACGAAGGCGTCGTGATCGCCCGCAAGGGCGGCAGCACCATCGCCGCGTCGTTCACCGTGCGGAAAATCTCGTTCGGTGAAGGCGTGGAACGGGTGTTCCCGCTCTACTCGACCAACATCGACGCCATCGAGGTCGTGCGCCGTGGCCGCGTCCGCCGCGCCAAGCTGTATTACCTTCGTGATCGCCGTGGCAAAAAGGCCCGGATCGCGGAAGTCACCAATTACAAAGCCAAAGACGGCGCAGGCGCGTAAGGAGCGGGATCATGAGACAAGGAATTCACCCCGACTATCACGTCATCAACGTGAAGATGACCGATGGCAGCGTGTATCAGGTCCGTTCGACCTGGGGCAAAGAAGGCGACCAGATGGCGCTGGACATCGACCCGCTGGCCCACCCGGCCTGGACGGGCGGCAATGCCAAGCTGATGGACACCGGCGGCCGCGTGACGAAGTTCAAGAACAAGTACGCCGGCCTCACGCTCTAAGAACGGGTCACGGACGATACGGGGAAGGGGCGCGCCGCAGGGCTGCGCCCCTTTTGCATTGACCCCCAACACGGGCGCAACATTCCCGGGAAAATCGGGGCACGGCCTGCCCTCGCGCTTCACTTGGGGCGGACCGCAACATATAGGTTCTTGCGCCCGGGAACCCGGGCAGGGGCTGCGGGCGGGGAAGCGACTTGGCACATATCATCGTCACCGGAAACGAGAAGGGCGGGTCGGGAAAATCCACGACCTGCATGCATGTGGCAACCGCCCTGTGCCGCATGGGCTGGCGGGTCGGCGCGCTCGACCTCGATGTCCGTCAAAAAAGCTTCGGGCGCTATCTGGAGAACCGCCGGGCCTTTGCGGCGCGGCAGGGCATCACCCTGCCGATGCCCGATTACCGCGAATTGCCGGAGGTTGACGCGGCCTCGCTGGGGCCCAACGAGAACGTCTTCGACCATCGCCTGTCCGCCGCCGTGGCCGCGCTGGATACCGATTGCGACTTCATCCTGATCGACTGCCCCGGCTCGCATACCCGCCTCAGCCAGGTCGCGCATTCGCTGGCCGATACGCTGATCACCCCGCTGAACGATAGCTTCATCGACTTCGACCTGCTGGCCCGCACCGACCCCGAAACGGGCCGCGTGCTTGGCCCTTCGATCTATGCCGAGATGGTGTGGAACGCCCGCCAGTCACGGGCCCGCGCCGGGCTGAAGCCCATCGACTGGATCGTGCTGCGCAACCGCCTTGGCGCGCAGCACATGCACAACAAGAAGAAGGTTGGCGAGGCGCTGACCAGCCTGTCGCGGCGCATCGGCTTTCGCGTGGCCCCCGGCTTTGCGGAACGGGTGATCTTCCGCGAGCTGTTCCCGCGCGGGCTGACGCTGCTGGACCTGAAGGATGTCGGCGTCGAGAGCCTGAACCTGTCGAACGTCGCCGCCCGGCAGGAACTGCGCGACCTGATCAAGGAGCTCAAACTGCCAGGCGTCTCGCCCGACTTCTGAACAGCCGCGGCCGCGGACCTTGCCGCAACCTCAGCCGGGGACGCTCGGTGACGATCATCTGCGCAAGGCGCGCCTCGAACACGTCCTGGGCGGGCTCAGCCGATCCAAGGCCGATACGGGTCAGAAGGGCGACTGCGAACCTCATGGGACAACCTCGTCGTGTTCCGTTTTTCCTGCTTGCAGGCTGATCGGCAAGCGGGGCGTGAATGTGGCGTGTCGGGGGCGTTTTTCGCACCTGGCTCCTGACCCGGAACCGGCAGGCAGGCCGCCGCGTTCCGCGGAACGACAGCGCGTATTTCAAGCGAGGAGATTTCAGGATGACAAGCAGACGATACGTTCTGGCAGGCGCCGCGGCCCTGGGGCTGATGGCCCTGCTGCCGCTGCCGGCGCGGGCCGATCAGGAGGTGGTCCTGGGCGAGAAGACCGTCGGCTTCAACGAGCAGCGCGACGTGATCCAGGTCGGCCGCCGCGAAGGCCGGTTCACCCATCTGAAGCTGGCGGTGCGCGACAACCCGGTCTTCCTCGAACGGGTGCTGGTGCATTACGCCAATGGCGACGTGTCGGAGCTTCCGGTGCGCGCCCGGATCCGCCGCGACAGCGAGACGCGGTTCATCCCCCTGCCCGGCGACCATGCCCGGGCCATCCGCCGGATCGAAATTTACTATGCACGCGCCGCGCAGGGTGACAGGGCCCGGATCATTGCCATCGGTCGCGCGGGCGGATGATGCCTTCGGGCCGGGCAGATCCCCGGCCCGCCCAAGCCACCCTCGCCCGCCTAGCGCAGCGCGATGGCCTTTTGCAGGTCGTTGCCCGCATGGGGCAGCCCGATGGCGCCCTGCCCGATCCGCGCGCCCGCGGCCTTGACCGTCAGGCACTTGGCCGGAGAGGCGAAGCTGTCCAGCGTCGCAAAGCGCAGCGTATCGATCTTCAGGTCGGGACCGACCCAGGCCGAGGCGACCACGCCCACCGGCTGGCCGTTCCGGTCAAAGACCAGATAGTCGGCATAGACCTCGCTGTTGCCATCGTTGCGGCAGACCAGCCGCTTGGCCTTGGCGACTTCGGCGCGGCCGGGCATCGATGCGACCGTCACATTGCCCCCAGGGGTGGACGGGTTTGTGCCCGGATTGCCGGGGTTGGTCCCCGGATTTGTGCCGGGGGCGCTGCCGCCGATCGAGACGCCGACATCCACCGCATCGCCAACGTTCACGCCGGCCCCGATGCCGTTGCCCCCGCCAATTCCAACGCCTACCCCGACGCCGCTGTCGCCGCCGACCCCGACATCGACACCCACGCCATTGCCGCCGCCGACGCCCACGTCGACACCCACTCCGTCGTCGCCGCCGATCCCGACGCCTACCCCGAGCCCGCCGCCATCACCGCCACCGATATCGACACCAATGCCGTTGTCGCCGCCAATCCCGATGCTGAGCGCGGACACGCTTGGCGCCATCATTGGCAGGGTGAACATCGATGCAAGCACAAGCCTACTGGTTAAGTTGATCATCTCGAAACCTCCCATTCAAATTTAATGGACAAGCGAGCTGCAGAGCCTCAAGTAGTCGCAGGTACTGGCCCATAATAACGCGGGCCGAACTATAATAATCTCCCTCGCAGCGCCTCGTCCAAGACGTCGAATTACCGGGCTGCAGCCAAAAGGTCCGACCAACACCGGACCTTGGTACGAAAAGCCTAGTCGCTGCCTATGATTGCCGAGGATTGCTCAGGGAGCAACACGTTTCTACGCATCCTTCCCATGCATAGCTGATGTATTTCGTAAAAATCAAAGCACAATATGTGGTGACAACTTCATCATTCTTTTTCCCATTTTGAGCTTTGCAGCCCAGGAAAATGATTTTAGCGGTCGGCGAAGGTGTCGCACCTTTTCATCACTCGGGCTCACCGAAATGCGGAAAGGCTGCGACCTGCCAAGATTTTGCCCTAATTCCACCGCACCATTGCTGCAATTCGGTCGGAACTGGCAAACCCCTGCACCAACGCGCTGCCTTCTTTTCGACCTCACCCACAGATTGCCATATTTCGCGCGCCACCTCTCTCGGGCCGGCCCCGGCCAGCCGCTGGAGGCCCGCTCCACATCAGCCGCCACGCCTCGTCCATTGGTGCGAAACCGCCGCTTTCGCCACAACCGCCAATGGCCCGACGACGCAGGGGAAGGCAGCGTGCAGTTATGGGCCCAGAGACCACCAGAGATCAGCGGCCTGACCCACGACAGCATGGAGGAGGCATCAATGGCTATGCAGGACAACCTCGGCAACGGGACCGTTCAGGCAGCGGCAGGCGACTGGATGCGGCGGTTCGCGGCTGGTTTTCGCGCCGCGCCACGCCGAACGAATCTGGCCGATGCCCAGGCCCGCCTCTTCCCGGTCGGCACCACGAACCCACAGCCCACGCCCCGTGACCAAGCCATGCCTGCGCCACTGACGCGGCAAGCTGCACCCTTCGATCCGTCCGGCGCCCGGGCCAGCGAGTTCGATCTGATCGAAACCGAACTGCTTGCACATCGCCATGTGGTGATGGTCGGGGGCAGCGCCGATCAGGGACTGCTGGACCATACCCTATGGCTGCAAGACCACGTGGCAGACCTGCAAACTGCGGCCGACTTGGGTGCCGCCGCAGCGATGGTTGCGCCGCTGGCCGCCGATACCGGGCTGATGCTGGTGGATATGGACGCCCTGCGCGCCGATGCCGTCACGCTGCTGCAGGGCTTTCGCGACCGCTATCCGGACGTCGCGGTGGTGATCGGCTCGCGCCGCTTCGCGCGCAACGATTTCAGCTGCGAACGGGCCCTGATCGCCGATGCGTCGCTGCGCCTGCCAGCCCGGCGCATCGCATTCGCGCTGGCCATGTCGAGCGCAATCCACAATAATCGTGTGATCCGTTCGCGTTGACGGCTCTCTTATACCCTCGGGGGCGCCTGATGTTCGACCTTGCCATCTGCACGCCCTGCCCGGCACGGGGCATCCCCGGCCGCGCCGCCCCCGCGGGCATGGGCCGGTGATGCCCGTCGGTGCGGCGCTCCGCCGCTGCGGGCTTGCCTCGGCGCTTGCCATTGCGCTGGCCCCCGCGGGCCATGCCGATCCAGCCTCGCGCGTCGCGGGCTTCGATACCTTCCGCGTGCAGCACAACCCGCAATGGCGCTATATCGACATCCTCGAGGCGCTGGACGGCGAGGGCTATACCATCGTCAGCGTCACCGACACGCTGCTGAACCGGGTCAAGATCCGCGCCCGCAGCCGCGAGCACCTGCGTGAAATCGTGGTCAGCCGCGCCTCGGGGCAGATCCTGCGCGATGCAGTGATAGAGACCTATGACTATCGCCCCGCGGGGCCAGAGCGGTCGCTGGATCTGATGTTGCTGGACCTGCCCCCGCAAGGCGTCCGGTCCGGGCAATGACCGGCCCCGAGGCGCAGCGATGACCAGTTTCGGGCTGCGGGGGCCCGCGCTGGCCCTGTTCATGCTGGTGACGCTGATCCAGGTGCTCAGCACCGTGTTCTTTATCTTCAAGCTGCTGTCCGAGGTGTTCTACTGGCAGGCCCCGCTGATCCCGTGGGAGTTGCAGGAAACGCTGGAGATCCTGTGCAGCGTCGGCCTGCTTGCGGGAGTCGTCAGCAGCGTGGTTCTGCTGCGGCTCAGCTTCCGGCGGGTGAACCGTATCCAGACCCAGCTGGATGCGACGACCGGCCAGTTCGAGACCCTGGTGGCGAGTCAATTCACAGAATGGGCGCTGACCCCGACCGAGCGGCACGTGGCGCTGCTGGTCATCAAGGGCTTCAGCAACCCCGAGATCGCCGGGCTGCGCGGCACGTCCGAATCCACGGTGAAATCGCAGCTGACCGCGATCTTCCGCAAGTCGGGACTCAGCAGCCGGCAACAGCTGGTGTCCTGCGTGATCGAGGACATCCTGGTGGCGCTGAAGGTCGATTGAGGCCCTGACCGCGCCGGATCGGCATCGTCCCTTGGCATGATCGCACCCTCGTCCGATTGCAGCGCTGCGCCGCGGCACTAGGCTTGGCGCGTGGGATCGCCCCTGGGCCAAGGCTGCTCATCGGGCAAAGCTTTTGGGGCATCGCTTCGGAGGGCGAGATGACGACCAAGTCACTGCAGGCAAGACAGGCACGAGAAGCGCAAGGCGGAACGACACGCCGGGGCGGCGGGTTGGGGACAATTGCCGTCGCTGCAGCCCTCGCCATTGCCGCGCCGGGACTTGTGGCACTGATCTGGCAGGCACCTACGCCCTTCCCCGCAACGGTCGTGACTGGGCCTGGAAGCGGTCCGGTCGCGCCCGTCCTGCCCGCTGGCGCTGATGGTCCGGGCAGCGGGCGGGAAGACGCAGCGGCGAAACCGGCATCAGAACCGGCACCGCTGCGGACGGCCAGGCGGGAAGCGCCGATGCCGCCACGCTCGTGGACGCCCGTGCGGCGGACGGTGATCATTCGCGCCAGTGCGGCGCCGACCGTCCCACCCGGAGATGCCATCGGGCCGCTGGATTTCCCGGCCTCTCCGGCCTCGATGTCCAGCCGCGGCAGCTCGGGCGACTGGTTCGGCACGCGAACAGCCGACCTGCCCTCTGGCGCGCCGGCGGTTGCCACACGGCGTGCGCCCGCCGAGGGCTTGGTTGATCTGCCAGCGGTGATGAACGGCGACCTCGCCCCGCTTCTCGCCCGGGCGACAGAGCCTGCCCCGCGCGAGGTGACGGCGGCGGTGGTCTGCCCGGGCGCGGCCGGATGTGCCGTGCGGCCTGCACCGGCGCCGCCTGCGGCCGATGCCCGCGACATCACCGCGGCGCTGTTCCCCGGTAGCCAGTTGCGCCCCTGGACGCCGACGCCGGTGCCGCCTGCGTCGCCGCAGGCGCGCGACATCACCTGGCGCCTGTTCCCCTCGGGCGAAGCGCGCTGGTAAGGCCAAGGGCGGGACGCCAGCCGCGGGCCGCCCGGATCAGCCGGGGCCGCAACCCGTGCCGGTCCATGAACCGGCGATACAGGCGGTAGTCCCGCGCCTCACTGCAACAGGCCTCCTCGTGCCGGGCGCGCATGAAATACAGGCAGCCGATACCCGCCAGCGCCAGCGTGTTCGCCATCGCCTCGCCGGGGGCCGCGGCCAGAAAGGGCAGCTGCACCATCCACATCGAGGCATTCTTGCAGATATAGGCCGGGTGCCGGACCAGCGCATAGGGGCCCTGCCAGATGGTGCCGCGATAGGTGAGGTTCGAAAACCGCATCCCGAAGCAGACCGTGCTACCGACATAGACCATCAGCAGCGCCAGGATCGTCGAGCCCCAGAGGGCATAGATCACCGGATGCTGCTCCAGCAACTGGCCCCAGACGATGCTATCCTCATAAGCCAGAAAGTCGCGCCCGATCACCTGCCAGAACGGCATGTAGCACATCAGGCACACGGCCCATCCGCGGAACGTGCGCTCGGGCCAGCGGACATGGGCGCCCGTCAGCCGCAATGACAGCGCGTAGCCGATGATGGAAAAGATCACGTCGACGAAGAACACGAAGCGGTAAAGGTATTCATAGACGGTGCGGAACGACCCGTCCGGAAAGGGCTCGCGGAAGAAGAACAGCCAGTCATCCACCGCGTAGCCATACATCAGCGGTAGGAAGAACAGCTTCACCAGCCAGATCAGCGCGAAATCCGCCGCCTGCGCCCGGTCGCCCTCGCGGCCAAGGGTCATCAGGACCCGGCCGAAGCTTTCCAGATGGTCGCTGGCCTTGACCGAGATGCAGTGCAGCGCGGTGACATAGACCAGAGACACCGGCACCAGCCAGGGCAACGCCATGTGGAATTGATTCAGAAAAGTACCGTACCAGGGCGCGCGGTAGATGTCGGCGCTGCGGTAGAGGATCAGCGCCAGCGCCACCACGCCCAGGGTGCCCGCCAGCTTGTGCAGCAAGGTGCGGCTGGCAAGCCTGCCGGGGATCAGCCGCAGCGGCTGCACGATGCCCGCTTCGGGCTGCCGCCAGGTGCGGTGAACGGCCAGATCGACGGCGCCCATGGCCAGCGCGACCAGCAGCACGAACAGGTTGAACTCCGTGACCGGGTTGCGCGCGAAGCCTGTGGGCCACAGCGCCAGTGCCGTCAGCAGCACCGCGAGGCCGACAAGGCCGGTGGTCAGCGGCGGGGAATTCACGAAATGCCGCGGGTGGCGGCGCGGGGACACATACCGCCAAGGGCGGCGCGGTGACAGATTCCGCCAAGGGCGGCGCGGGAACGCGGATGTCATGGCGGGGGTCCGGTGTTGCGGGCGGCGGCGGCGGCCCTGCGGAAGGGTTCGGCCGAAAGCGGGGCGGCGGCGCGACCCGCCGCCCCTGACCGGAACCGGACTACCCCCGACCATCGGGTGGCAGCAGGCGCAAGGGCGCCGGTTCCGGGAGGGCTTGCGCCCTCAGTTCTTGGCCGACATCACCGCCTGGTGCAGGCCGGTCATCGTCACCGGCACCGCAAGCGACCCACCCGCCTGGGTGATCGGCACATTGGTCATCTGGATGCACTTGGCCGGGCTTGCGACGTTGTTGGTGGTTGCAAACCGGATCGAGACCAGCCGGAGGTCGCCGCCCACCGTTGCCTCATGCACCGTGCCGATCTGCACGCCCGACCGATCGACGACCGGCACGTTCGAATAGGCCCCGGTGTTGCCCTGGCCGCGGTCGCAGATCTGGCTGAAGAGGCCGATGCCCGGGTTCGAGATCACCATCTGGCCGCCCGAGCTGCCCGAAGACCCCGAAGAGCCCGATGCCCCGGAGGTGCCCGACGTCCCGGAGGTTCCCGATGTGCCCGAGGTCCCGGACGTGCCGGACGTGCCCGAGGTCCCGGATGTGCCGGAGGTGCCCGAAGTTCCGGAGGTGCCAGACGTCCCCGAAGATCCGGAACTGCCCGAAGAGCCCGAGCCGCCGCCACAATTGCCGACGCAGACATCCACGACGCTGTCATCGTTCAGGACATCGGCCCCGATATCGAGCCCGGCGACCGAGGCATCCACCCCCAGCAGCCCCGAATCGGTGCCGAGGTCCACATCGGCCGAGATCACGTCAGCCACATCGGCGCCAACGGTCAGCAACTCTCCCGAGCTGAGCAGGTCTGCCGTGATGTTGATGCCGCCACCGCCAAGGCCACCGCCACCACCGCCCAGCAATCCGCCGCCGCCCACAAGGCCGCCGCCAGTGCCACCACCAGCAAGGCCGCCGCCCGAGCCACCGCCGCCCAGCAGGCCGCCAAGACCGCCGCCACCAGATTGGCCACCGCCAGTCTGCCCGCCACCGGTCTGGCCATCACCGCCGATATCGACGCCGACATTGGCGAGGCCTTCATCGGACCCGACATTGGCATCGACGTTGATGCCGTCGTCACCGCCGACATCGACATCGGCATCGACAAGGCCGCCGCTGCCGCCGACGCTGACGCCGACATCCACGCCATCGTCGCCGCCAAGGCCGACACCGACGCCAAGCCCGCCGCTGTCATCGCGTCCGATGGATACTTTGCCCACGCCAAGGTCCAGGTCGAGGGCCTTGGCCGTAAAGTCACCCTGCGCCGCCATGAGGGCCAGGGCCGAGGTCAGGGCCAGCGCGCTTGCGGCCCGGTTGCGCGAAGTTCTGTTCATTTCAGTCTCCAATGCGTTGCTGTCGTTCCAGCGACCCCGGGAGCTGCAACCGGGAGCCACCATCCGACCGAAAAGACCGCTTTCCCCAAAAAGCGCCGACTTCCGGCGCCTGCGCGGTTGTCCCTGCGTCAGGCCCTTAGGTTGTGCATGAGAGACTCGCCCCACCGGAATTGGCGAAAGGTGCCATCGGACCATTGGACGATGCCGGTTTCGTGAGTGGATGTGAGGGCAGCGGCGTCATTGGCGGCTGCGGACGCAAACACCCGCGCGGCCTGAAAGGGCGGGCGCAGGCAATGCCGAAGCACTGACATGGGAATGCTGTGCTATTGAAAGCTGTCGGTCAAACAGTAGGGGAAAATGGTGCACCCGGAGCGATTCGAACGCCCGACCCTCAGATTCGTAGTCTGATGCTCTATCCAGCTGAGCTACGGGTGCACTGTGGAAGTGGCATTTAGCGAGGGCGGCACGGACATGCAAGGGCGAAAAACGCCCTGTCCCGGGATCGGGCGAAGAAAGCTCAGGCGGCGACCTCGGCCTGGGTCACTGTCTTGGGCAGGCGGATCATGAACTCGGTGCCATCCTCGTCCGACCGCACCAGTTCCAGCCGCCCGCCATGGCCGCGCACCAGCTCGGCCGAGATCGCAAGCCCAAGGCCGGTGCCGCCCTTGCGGGTGCCGCCCTGGAAGGGCTGGAACAGGTGCGCCTTGGCCCGGTCGGGCAGGCCCGGCCCGGTATCGCCGACGCGGATCCACCAGAAGCCGTCATCCTCGCCTGCGCCAACCTCGACCGTGCCGGCCTTCTTGGTCGCCTCGATCGCCTGCCGGGCATTGCGCACAAGGTTCAGCAGCACCCGGTGCAGCTGTTCGGAATCGGCGCGGATGGTCAGGTTCGGGGCCACGTCGGTCACGAACTCGATCTCTCCGGCCTCGGCTGCCGGGCGCTCCCCCTCCAGCACCTCGGTCACCAGCCCCGCCAGCATGAACCGTGCCAGCCGCGGGGGGGGCTCCTCGGCGCGGCCGAAGGTCAGCGTGCTCTCGCACAGGTTCACCGCGCGGGCGATGGAGTTCACCAGCTTGGGCGCCGCGCGTTTCACTGCCGGATCCTCGGACGCCTCCATCCGGTCGGCGAACAGCTGCGCCGTGGTCAGGATGTTGCGCAGGTCGTGGCTGATCTTGGCGACGGCGCTGCCAAGCTGCGCCAGCCGCTCTTTCTGCCGCAGCGCGCCGGTGAGCTGGGTCTGCAGGCTCTGCAGCGCATCCTCGGCCTCGCGCAGCTCCACCACCCGCGCCGTCGGCTCGATGAAGCGCCGCGCATCCTCCGGCGCCTCGGCGTAGGAGGACATGTGGGCGACCACCCGGCGGATCGGGGCGACCAGCAGCCGCTGCACGGCAAGGAACAGCAGCAGCGCCGTCAGCACCGAGATCACCGCCGACAGGCCAAGGATGCGCAGGCCATATTCGATCATCTCGCGCCGCATCGGGCCGCTTTCGATGGTGACCTCGATCAGCAGCCCGGCCTGCAACGCCGGCTCGCCGATGACCCGGATCACCCGGTTGCGGCTGTCGGTCAGGTCGGCGAAGGCATCGCGCACCAGGCTGAAGCCGGTGGGATCGCGCAGGTCATAGCTGGCATCGACCGGGCTGGGGATTGGCGAGGACAGCACCAGCTGGCGCATCTCGTCGCGGCGCAGGACGACGTTGAACACGCCGGCATTGGCCAGCAGCTCGCGCTCCAGATCCTCCGAAATCATGTCTTCCGAGGCGAGCAGGGCCAGCGAGGCGATTTGCGCCCGTTCCAGCCGCAGCCGCAGATAGTCCTCGCGGAAGCCTGCCACCGAGGGAACGAAGATCAGCACTTCGGCCAGCATGACGAACACAGTCGTCAGCATCAGGAACCGGCCCGAAAGTGTGTTCAGGAAATGTGCCCGCGCCATTCCTTGCCCTGTGGCCTCACCTCTTGGCGGGGTCGTCAGGGCAGCAGCCGCTGGATCAGCCGCACCCCCCGCTTCACCCAAGGGTTTTCGAAAAGCTTCGGTGAGAAATAGGCGCTCGCCGCGCGCTTTGAAAGCTCGGAAAGGGTCGGATAGGGGTAAACCGCCGATGTATAGGCAGAAAGTTTGAGCTTGGCCGCGAGCCCGAGCGCGAAGGGCGCGATGATTTCGCCAGCGTCGGGGGCCGCGATGGTCACGCCCACCGCCCGCCCGCGATGCACGATCAGCTTCAGGAAGCCGTCCCTGTGCCCCTGCGCCAGCGCCCGGTCATTGCCCGCGACGGGCACCTTCACCACGGTGATCTTGCCCCCATGCTTCTCGCGCGCCTCCACCTCGGTCAGCCCGATCTGGGCAAGGCCGGGGTCGGTATAGGTGGCGCGGGGGATGTGATCGTCGCGGAGGCGAGAGGGCAGCGCGAACAGCGCCTGCCGCACCACGAGCCCGGCGTGATAGCCCGCCAGATGCGTGAACTGCCCGCGCCCGGCGATGTCGCCGATGGCGAAGATACGGCGGTTGCTGCTGCGCAGGCGGGCGTCGGTGACGATGCCGCGCGCGTCGGTCTTGACCCCCGCCGCGGGCAGGTTCAGCCGCTCGACATTTGGCGCGCGCCCTGCGGCGACCAGCAGGTGCGAGCCCTCGAAGCTGCGCCCGTCACCCGTCTGCAAGGTGATCGCCCCGGCGCGGCCCGAGGCGCGGGTGACCTCGGCGCCCTCGACGATCTCCACCCCCTCGGCGCGCAGGGCGGCCAGCACCACGGCCGCCGCCTCTGGGTCATCGCGGCCGAGCGCGTGGCCGCCGTCCAGCACGGTAACGCGCGAGCCAAGCCGACGATGCGCCTGCGCCATCTCCATCCCCAGCGGGCCGCCCCCCAGCACCAGCAGATGCTCGGGCAGTTCGCGCAGCGCCCACAGCGTCTCGTTGGTCAGGAAGGGCACGCCCTTCAGGCCGGGGATGCCCGGCACGGCGGGGCGGGATCCGGTGGCGATGACGAAGCGGCGGGCGGCGATCAGCGTGTCACCTGCCTCCAGCGCGTCGGGCCCGACGAAGCGGCCCCAGGCGCGGATGACATGGACGCCGAGCCCCTCGAACCGGGCTTGGCTGTCATGCGGGGCGATGGCGGCGATGGTGGCGGTGACATGGGCCATCGCGGCGGCGTAATCCACCTGCGGTTCCATGGGCGCGACGCCCATGCCGCCCGCCCGCACCGTCTGCGCCCGCGCGGCGGCGGCCAGCAGCGCCTTGGAGGGCACGCAGCCGACGTTGAGGCAATCGCCGCCCATCGCCGCCCCCTCGACCAGCACCACCCGCGCACCCATCTGCGCGGCGCCTGCCGCGACCGACAGCCCACCCGAGCCGGCGCCGATGATGCAAATGTCTGCCTTGATCTGCCCGGTCATGCGGAATCCTCCTTCTGGCGGGCGCGGAGCAGCATCGGCAGCGCCGCCAGCGCGGCCAAGGCTAGAAGCGGGATAAGCACACCGGGGCGGAAGATTGCGCCAAGGTCCGGCTGCCCGCCCGCCGCGAACACCTCGCCCAGACCGGCGCCGACCGAGGTATAGACCCAGGCCCCCGGCAAGATGCCGAGGAAGGTGGAGATGACGAAGCGGTGCAGGCGCACGCCCAAGGTGGCAGCAGCAAGGTTGGTCACGAAGAACGGCACCAGCGGCACCAGCCGCATGATGAACAGCACCGACCATTCATTTTCGTGCAGCCCCGCCATCAGCTTGCGGGCCGAGGGACCGGCCGCCGCCAGCCGTTCCGCCGCATTCCCCGCGCCCCAGCGGGCCAGCAGGAACAGCGCCACCGCCCCCGTCCCCGCCGCGCCGACATTGATGAAGGTGCCGGGGAACACCCCGAACAGGAGGCCGCCGGTCAACGTCATCACCGTGGCGCCGGGCAGCGACAGGGTGACGATCCCGGCATAGACCGCCATGAACCCCGCCACCGCCAGCCCGTAATGCGAATCCCGGAAGCCGGTCAGATCGTCGCGCCGGCCCGCCAGAGCCTCAAGGCTCAGCCGGTCCCCCAGCAGCAGCGCGCCCCCGAGGGCCAGCACCAGCAGCCCCGCCAGAACCGCCAGCCGCGGGACGCTGCGCCCCGTGTTGCCCTGTTGCCCTTCGGTCACGCGCCGCCCCTTTGGATTGTGCTCGGCCACCATGCGCGCTACTGGCGCGAGCGGCCAGTGCCCTCACGCGGGGTTGATGCCGCGCGGCGGCGGGCACATTGCGACAGGACGGTAAAAAATCCGCCCCGGCGCGTTGACTTGCCAAGGCTCGGCCTCTAAAGGACGGGCTTCGAATGACACGGCGCTCGAATCCCGAAGGGGTCTGGCGCTGCCCGGAACGGAGTTACCGCCATGAAGCGCACCTATCAACCGTCGAACCTTGTCCGCAAGCGCCGCCACGGCTTTCGTGCGCGCATGGCGACCAAGGGCGGCCGTCGCATCCTGAACGCCCGGCGCGCCCAAGGCCGCAAGTCGCTCAGCGCCTGATCGCCCGCCGCAAGGCAGGACAGATTATGCCGCCGGTCGCGCCCGTCCCCGATCCACAGGATCGGACATCGGGGCCGCAACCGGCGGTTTCCGTTTGCCCGGAGGGCGCGACTGTGACCGAGGCTCCCGTGCAGATCGAAGTCCTGGCCCGCCGGCCGGATTTCCTGCGCGCGGCGCAGGCCCGGCGGCAAGGCGCGCCCGGCTTCCTGCTGCAGGCCCGGCAGCGGCGCGGCGACGAGCCCGTGCCGGCCGAGATGATCCGCATCGGCTATACCTGTTCCAAGAAGCTAGGCAATGCCGTCGCCCGCAACCGCGCCAAGCGCCGCCTGCGCGAGATTGCCCGCGCGGTGCTGCCGCTGGCGGGACAGCCCGGATGGGACTATGTTCTGGTGGGGCGCCCCGGGGCCACTGCGGACCGGCTGTTCGCCGACCTGCTGGCCGACCTGACCCGCGCCCTGAGCCAGATCCACGCCGCCCCTGCCCCGCGTGGCAACCGCACCCCCGATCCCGGCGGGCCTGTCCGGGAGCCGCCGAAGGACCATCGCCGATGACCCCGCTTGCCTATCTTCTGTCGCTGCCGGTGCGCGCCTACCGGCTGGTGCTCAGCCCCTGGGTCGGGCGGTCCTGCCGGTTTCAGCCCACCTGTTCCGAATATGCGCTGGACGCCTTGCGCGTGCATGGCGGGGTAAAGGGCGGCTATCTGGCCGCGCACCGCATCTGCCGCTGCCATCCTTGGGGCGGAGAGGGCTTCGACCCGGTTCCGCCCAAGAAGACAGGTGCCAAATCCGCGCCCGCACAAGAGGAGCCGTGATGCTGGACGATCCCGACGACATCCACCCGCTGTTCCACGGCGCCCCGGCGACGACCGAGTTCAAGAAGCTGCGCAAGCGCCTCGTGCGCGAGGTGCGCGAGGCGATCGAGACCTATGGCATGATCGAGCGCGGCGCCCGCTGGCTGGTGTGCCTGTCGGGCGGCAAGGACAGCTACACCCTGCTGGCGGTGCTGCATGAGCTGCAATGGCGCGGGCTGCTGCCGGTGGATCTCTTGGCCTGCAACCTCGACCAAGGCCAGCCGGGGTTCCCGGCGACAGTGCTGCCGGAGTTTCTGGCGAAGATGGGCGTGCCGCACCGGATCGAATACCGCGACACCTATTCCATCGTGATGGACAAGGTGCCCACGGGCCGCACCTATTGCGCGCTATGTTCCCGGCTGCGGCGCGGCAACCTCTACCGGATCGCGCGGGAAGAGGGGTGTTCGGCGGTGGTCCTCGGCCACCACCGCGACGATGTCCTTGAGACGTTCTTCATGAACCTCTTCTTCGGCGGCCGGCTGGCGACGATGCCGCCCAAGCTCTTGAACGAGGATGGGGACCTCTTCGTCTATCGCCCGCTGGCCTTCGTGGCCGAGGCGGATTGCGAGAAATTTGCAAATTCAATGGCCTATCCGATCATCCCCTGCGATCTGTGCGGCAGCCAGGACGGGCTGCAGCGCCAGCAGGTCAAGCAGATCCTTGACGGCTGGGAGGCGCGCAGCCCGGGCCGCCGGCAGATCATGTTCCGCGCGCTGATGAACACCCGCCCCTCGCATCTGCTGGACACGTCGATCTTCGATTTCGTCGGGCTGACCCGCAGTTCTGGTCCGGAAACCGCCGATTTGGCCGCAAATCCCCCGAAATTGCGCCATCGCGATTAACCTCGTGCTGACGGTCCTTGCCTAATCTGCCCGGCAGAGGGGCGCCCGGCGGTGCCCGAACGAGGGTTGGGCAGGATGGCGGACAGGGGCGCAGAGCCGGATACGGGGCTGACCATGCGGATCGCAGCGCAGTTGCGCCGGCCCGAAATGCTGGCCTTCGTTCCAGCGGTGATGCTGGCGGCCTTCTGGTTTGGCGGGGAGGGCGCGCTGCTGTCAGCGGCACTGGCCCTGCCGATCGCCCTCGCCGTCATGCGCGCAAGCCCGCCAGCCCAAGGGCAGCCCGGCCGCGACCACATCACCGGCCTGCCGCTGCGCGACACCGCCGTCTCGACGCTCGACGCGGCCCTGGCCGCCTGCCGGCTGGACGGGCGCACCACTGCCTGCCTCGTGCTGTGCCTCGATGAGGCCGATCTGCTGCTGGACCGGCACGGCCATGCCGCCTGGACCCAGATCCTGCGCCGCACCAGCGAGCGATTGCAGGGCATGCTGCGCGAGCATGACCGGGTGATGCGGCTCGACGGCGCCCGCTTTGCCATCACGCTTGGCCCGGTGCGCCATGCCGATCTGGAAAGCCTGATCCAGATCGCGGCACGCCTGCAATCGGCCGCGGAATTGCCGCTGTCGATAGATGCCAGCACGCTTTATGTCCGTGCCTCGGTCGGCTTCTGCCTCGCTGCCCGCGCCCCGCATGGCACCGGCGAGTCGCTGCTATGCGCTGCAGAGGCCGCGCTTGAAGAGGCGCGCCAGCAGGGACCCGGAGCGATCCGCGCCTACTCGGCAGAGCTGCAGCGCGCCAGCATCGCCCGCGATACGTTGGCAACAGAGGCCGCGGCGGCGCTCGAATCCGGGCAGATCCTCGCGTATTTCCAGCCGCAGCTTTGTACCGATACCGGCGAGGTTTCGGGCTTGGAGGCCTTGGCCCGCTGGCAGCACCCCACGCGCGGAGTGCTGCCGCCCTCGGATTTCATTGCGGTGATGCAAGATGCCGGGCTGTCGGGACGGCTGAGCGAGGTGATGCTGTTTCAGGCGCTGACCGCCTTGCGCAGCTGGGATAAGGCGGGCCTGCCGGTGCCCACGGTCGCGGTGAATTTCTGCAAGGAAGACCTGCGCAACCCGCGGCTTGCCGACCGCATCAAATGGGAGCTGGACCGCTTTGATCTGCAGCCGCAGCGGCTGACGGTGGAGATACTGGAATCGGTGGTCGCCGATACCGGCGATGAGGTGATCGTGCGCAATATCGCGGCACTGGCCCGGCTGGGCTGCAGCATCGACCTTGACGATTTCGGCACCGGCCATGCTTCGATCGCCAATATCCGCCGCTTTGACGTGCACCGCCTGAAGATCGACCGCAGCTTCGTGACCAAGGTCGATACCGACCCCGGCCAGCAGCGGATGGTGGCCGCGATCCTGTCGATGGCAGAGCGGCTGGACCTGCAGACACTGGCCGAGGGGGTGGAGACCACTGGCGAGCATGCGCTGCTGGCGCAGCTTGGCTGCGGCCATGTGCAGGGCTTCGGCATCGCCCGGCCGATGCCGTTCGACGACTCCCTGGGCTGGCTGTCGCGCCACAAGGCGAAGCTTGCCCACCCACCGCGGATTGGCCGGCGCACGGGGTGAGGGCGCCGAAGGGCCGCGGCAGGGCGCGTGCCCACCGGGGTGCCGCTGCGCCGGGTCGCCCCTGCGTCGTGGGTGCTTCCACCAGGCTGGGAAGGCAAGTCTGCCATCGGGTCCGGGAAGACGGCAAGGCGCTTGTCCACCCGTGCGTACCGGGCGCTTTTCAGGGACTTGTCGCATTTCAGGAGTTTGGCGGACAGAAAGGGGCCAAAGCGCTCGCCGTTCTGCGCGAGGCGCACGCCAACCGTCATGAGCCATGAGCCATGAGCCATGAGCCATGAGCCATAAAACGCGGTGCCCGGGCACCGTGGCACAGCGGAACCCGTTGAGGGGCAGCCCGCCGAGACTTTCCATGGCAGCCGTCGCGAGACCTGCCCCGCGCCGCAGACGCTCTCGGCGTCCAGTCGCAGCGAAGCTCACCGAGCCTGCAGGTCACAAGACCCGGCTGCTCTGCCGACAATTCCACCGTGTCCCCCAGCTGCCCGGTATTGTCGGGGGTTGCGCGCGCGGCGTGGACGCAGGAACAGGCCGTCCTTCGGGGTATTGCCGCCCACAACCACATAGGCGCCGCCGCCAGTCTGCTCGCATCGGGGCGGAAATGCATGCCAAACCAGCCCTCGCCGCCCGCGCCCTACCCTCTTGCAACCTGCCGTTTCCGCAAAACCGCTTGACCTTTCCCGCCCCCTTCTGTTGAACCTCCGCGAACCTTGGCAGCACTGGCGGTGTCTCCCTGATGGATAATCAGAACAAGAATCTCATTCTGGCGACCGTGCTCTCCTTCGTGGTGATCCTGGTCTGGTACACGGTGTTCGCACCGGCCGTACCGCCGACCGACCCGAATGCACCCGTTGCGGTGACGCAGGCCGATGGCGGCACCCCGCCTGCGGTGCCGGGCGATGCCCCTGCCGTGGCCGAGGCTGCCGAGGCCGCGACCGAAGCGGCTGCAGCGCCGCGGGTTGCCATCGACACGCCGCGCCTGACCGGCTCGCTGTCGCTGGCGGGTGGCCGCATCGACGATCTGTCGATGAAGGACTACAAGGACACGCTCGACCCGGCCTCCGGCCTCGTGCGGCTGTTGTCTCCGGTGGGCGGGGACACTGCCTCGCAGCCTTACTACGCGGTCTATGGCTGGGCCCCCGCAGGCGGGCTGGCTGCCACGGCGGTGCCCGATGCGCGCACCGTCTGGTCGGTGGAAAGCGGCGAGACGCTGTCGCCCGAAACGCCGGTGACGCTGGCCTGGGACAATCGCGCAGGGCTGACCTTCCGCCGGGTGATCACGGTCGATGAGGACTATCTCTTCACCATCACCCAGTCGGTCAGCAATGCGACCGACGCCGCCGTGCGCATGGCCCCCTACGGCATCGTGGCCCGCCACGGCGAGCCGCAGACCCAGAACATCTGGGTGCTGCACGAAGGCGTGGTGCGCATGACCGACGGCGCGCTGCAGGAAATGGACTATGACGACATGCCCGATCTGGAACGGATCGAGCGCGAGGCCGGCAATGCCGAGGTGGCCGAGGTCACCGGCAACGGCTGGGTCGGCTTCACCGACAAATACTGGATGACGACGCTGGCGCCGATGCCGGGGCAGGCCTTCACCTCGGTGGTGAAATATGTTCCCGGCGCCGAGATCTACCAGACCGAATCCCGCCTGCCGGTGATGGACGTCGCCCCGGGCGCGACCGCCGAAGTGCAGACGATGCTGTTCGCCGGCGCCAAGGAATGGGAAGCAATCCGCCATTACCAGAACGACACCGGCATCGAGGGCTTTGTCGACTCGATCGACTGGGGCTGGTTCTTCTTCCTGACCAAGCCGATCTTCATGCTGCTGCACTGGCTGCATGTCGTGATCGGCAACATGGGTTGGGCAATCATCGCGCTGACGCTGATCATCAAGGCGCTGGTCTTCCCGCTGGCCCGCAAGTCCTACATCTCGATGGCGAAGATGAAGGAGCTGCAGCCCGAGGTCGAAAAGCTGAAGGAAAAGACCGGCGAGGACAAGTCCAAGTTCCAGCAAGAGATGATGGCGCTTTACAAGAAGGAAAAGGTCAACCCGGCTTCGGGCTGCCTGCCGATCTTCCTCCAGATCCCGATTTTCTTCTCTCTTTACAAGGTGATCTTTGTCACGCTGGAGGTGCGCCATGCGCCCTGGTTCGGCTGGATCCGTGACCTTTCGGCCCCTGATCCGTCGTCGATCCTGAACCTGTTCGGCTTGCTGCCCTATGCGACGCCGGAGCCCGGATCACTGTTCTTCATCTTCTCGCTGGGGATCCTGCCGATCCTGCTCGGCATCTCGATGTGGTTCCAGCAGAAGCTGAACCCAGCCCCGACCGATCCGACGCAGCAGATGATCTTTGCCTGGATGCCTTGGGTGTTCATGTTCATGCTGGGCGGCTTTGCCTCGGGTCTGGTGGTCTACTGGATCGCGAACAACACCATCACCTTCGTGCAGCAATACCTGATCATGACGATGCACGGACACAAGCCAGACCTGTTTGGCAATATCACCACGGGCTTCAGCAAGAAGAAGAAGGCCGAGGCGGCGGCGAGGGCAGAGGCAGAGAAGGCAGCCAAGGCAACGCCCGTGCAGACCACGGAAGTTCTTGAAAAGGCACCGACTTCGCCAAAGCCCCGCAAGGGGAAACCCGGCCCGAAGGCATGACCGGCACGCTGGCCCATATCTTCCGCCACCCGATCAAGGCACACGGACGCGAGGCTCTCGCGTCCGTGCTGCTTTCGGCGGGGGCGTGCCTGCCGTGGGACCGGCACTGGGCGGTGACGCATGGGCGCTCGAAATTCGATGCCGAGGCGCCGGGATGGACGCCCTGCAGCCAGTTCCAGCGCGGGGCGCGGACCCCGGGGCTGATGGCGATCGAGGCGCGGTTTGACGAGGCGGCGGGCGCGATGGTGCTGACGCATCCGGCGCGGCCGGCGCTGGAGTTCCGGCCCGAGAGCGAGGGTGCGGCACTGATCGACTGGCTGCGCCCGATCAGCCCGGAGGGGGATTTCCGGCCCGCGGCGCTGGTCTCGGCGCCAGGGCGGGGGATGACGGATAGCGATTTTCCGTCGGTTTCCCTCAACAGCTTGAGCTCCAATGCGGCACTGTCACAGCATATGGAGGTTGACCTGTCTATCCACCGCTGGCGGGGCAACCTGTGGCTGGAGGGGTTCGAGCCCTTTGCCGAGATGGGCTGGATCGGGCGAGAGGTTCGCATTGGCGCGGCGCTGCTGCGGGTCGAGGAGCGCATCGGGCGCTGCAAGGCGACCACCGCGAATCCCGCGACGGGCGAGGAGGATGCCGATACGCTGGCCGGGCTGCGGGCGCTGACCGGGGCGCAGGAATTTGGCGTTTACGCCGTGGTGATTTCGCCGGGGCGCATCGCGCCGGGCGACAAGATAGAGGTGCTGTGATGCAGCTGGGTTTCCCGCTTTCCCCCGAGCCGACGATCGAGGCGCGCGAGAAGGGCCGGCTGATGTTTGCCGGCGAGATCGACTTTCTGAAGGGCGTCGTGGCGATGGACGGGCTGCCGCCCGCCGACCGGATGGAGGTGTGCTTTGCCGGACGGTCAAACGTCGGGAAATCCAGCCTGATCAATGCCTTGACCGGCCGCAAAAACCTTGCCCGCGCGTCGAACACGCCGGGGCGGACGCAGGAGATCAACTACTTCACCGCAGGCGATCAGTATCTGGTCGACCTTCCGGGCTATGGCTATGCCGAGGCCCCGGTGGCGATTGTCGAGAAGTGGCAGCGGCTGCTGAAGGCGTATCTGTCGGGGCGCCAGACGCTGCGGCGGGCCTTTGTGCTGATCGACACGCGGCACGGGGTGAAGGCCGTGGATGAAGAGATCATGGCGCTGCTGGACCGCTCTGCCGTGGCCTTTCAGGTGGTGCTGACCAAGGCCGACAAGGTTGGCAAGGTCGAGCAGGAGCGGATCCTGGGCCAGGTGCGGGGCGCGATGGCGAAGCATCCGGCGGCCTATCCCGAACTTGTGATGACCAGTTCCGAGAAGGGCGACGGCATCGAAACGCTGCGCGCGATCATCGCCACGCTGGAGTAAATCCGCTGGGTTCGGGGCGTGTGGAAACCATGCAGAACCCATACATATGTCATATGCAAAGTGAATGACTCGGGAACTCCAGCGTGAAGGGGGCTAACGCCCCCTGCCCCGGCCGCGAACTCTGGCCTCAGACGTGCTGGCCGGCGTTCACCTCGATCTCGGTCCCGGTGACGTAGCTGGCCTGATCCGAGCACAGGAACCACACCACATCGGCCACCTCGCTTGGCTGGCCAAGTCGGCGCAGCGGCAAGGTCTCGACGATCTTCTCGGTGCCGGGCGAGAGGATCGAGGTCTCGATCTCGCCGGGCGCAATCGCGTTCACGCGCACGCCCATCGGTCCGAAGTCATGTGCCATCTCGCGCGTCAGGGCGGCCAGCGCGGCCTTGGAGGTGGCATAGGCGGCGCCCGCGAAGGGATGCACGCGGGCACCAGCGATGGAGGTGACGTTGACGACCGAGCCCTTGGCCGCCGACAGTTCATCCTTGAAGCCGCGGGCCAGCACGATGGGCGCGAAGAAGTTCACGTGGAACACATGGCCCCAGGTCATCAGGTCGGTGGAGAGGGTGGAAAGCCGCGCGCCCTCGGGCCCCTTGGGCGAGATGCCGGCATTGTTGACCAGTGCGTCGAGGCGGCCGTCCAGCCTTTCACGGATCACTTCGATGACGTTGATGGTGTCGGCGGGGTCGGCAAGGTCGATCTGGATGTGATCGTCGCGCCCGCCGCCCCAGGGGCAGCCCTCGGGGAAGGCGTGGCGCGAGCAGGTCAGCACCCGCCAGCCTTCGCGTGCAAAGCGCTTGACGGTGGCATGGCCGATGCCCCGGCTGGCGCCGGTCAGCAGCATCACCTTCTGTTCGCCTGCGCGTGCCATGATCTTCTCCGCCCGTGATCCTGCGGGGCACCCTGCCCCGCCGCGCAGACCCTAGCCATTTTCCGGGCATTGGCAACGGCGCGAACCGCCATCATCGCGGCGCAAGCCGCAGGGCAAGGGGGTGAAGCCTGGCCCCCGGTGCCAAATTCCGATGGGCAGCCCGTGTGGGCGGGGAAGGCTGGCTCAGGTCCGGCACGCCTTGCCGCGCCCAGACCGTTCGCCTAATGTTCCCGCAAGCCAACGGAGCCCACGCGCCATGCAGCCAGCCCATCCCCGGCCCGACAACCTGCCGCTGGCCGTGGGCGTGATCCTTGTCACCGTGCTGGCGCTGTCGCTGGGGGATGCGCTGATCAAGCTGACCAGCAGCAGTTTCGTGATCTGGCAGATCTTCGTGATCCGCTCGGCCATCGTTCTGCCTGTCCTGCTGGCGGTGCTGCTGGCCCAGGGCGGGCTGCGCCTGCCAGCCTCCGCAGGTTGGGTCGCGCTGCGCAGCGCGATGCTGGTCGCCATGTGGATCTGCTATTATCTGGCACTGCCGCATCTGTCGCTGTCCGCCGCCGCGGCCGCCTATTACACGCTGCCGATCTTCATCACCCTGTTCTCGGCGCTGGTCATCGGGGACCGCATAACCCGGCTGGGATGGATCGCCGTCGCCCTCGGCTTCCTCGGCGTGCTGCTGATCCTGCGGCCGGGCCTCGGCGATTTCAACGCCTTCGCCCTGCTGCCGCTGGTCGCCGCCATGCTCTATGCCGGGGCGATGATCCTGACGCGGACGCGCTGCCGCGCGGCAAGCCCGCTGGTGCTGTCACTGGCGCTCAACATCGGGTTCGTCATCACCGGAGGCATTGCCGCCGCCGGTATCGCGCTGCTGCCGGGCGAAGCGCGGCAGGGCTTCCTGCTGGCGCCCTGGGCAAGCATGGGCGCGGCGGAGTGGCTGTCGATGGCGCTGCTGGCCGGGGCGCTGCTGATCGGCAGCATCGGCGCCGCCATCGCCTACCAGAATGGTCCACCGGCGGTGGTCGGCGCCTTCGACTTCGCCTATGTCGCCTTCGCCGTGCTCTGGGGGGCGGTGTTCTTTGCCGAGGTGCCGGACCTGACCTCGGCCCTCGGCATGGCGCTGATCATCGGGGCCGGGATCCTGTCGCTGCGCAGCCACTAGGCGGTGACGGGCACCAGCGCGCCGGGCGCCGCGATCACCTGCCGCGCGATGGCATGGCCGCGCAGCGCCGCCTCGGCCGCGCTGGTGCCGGTCAGCCGCGCCGCCAGATAGCCGCCGTTGAAGCTGTCGCCCGCGCCGGTGCTGTCAACCGGGCGGGAGCTTTCGACCTCGATCTCGGCATAGCCGCCCGCCTCCAGCAGGCCCATCGCGCCGCCGCCGTTCTTGACGATCACTTCGCCGGCACCAGCTTCCAGCCAGCGGTCCGCGCAGGCCCGCAGCGAGGTATCGCCGAACCACTCCGCCTCATCCTCGTAACTCGGCAGCAGGATCTGCGAGCCCTCGCCGGCCGCGGTCAGCCAGTGGCGCATCGCGTCCGCGCTTTCCCACAGCTTGGGGCGCAGGTTGGGGTCGAAGGCCGTCACCTTGCCTTCGGCCCGCGCCGCGATCAGCCGCGCAATCAGCGCCTCGCGCCCCGCCTCGGGCAGGATCGCCAGCGTGATCCCCGACAGGTAGATCGCATCCGCCGCGGCAAAGGCCCGGTCCAGCGCATCCGTATCTTCGGCCAGATGCCGAGCGGCGGACTGGCCGCGCCAATAGGCAAAGCTGCGCTCGCCGTCATGAAGCTCGATGGAATAGAGCCCGACCGACCGCGCCGGGTCGATCGTCACATGGGTGGTGCCGATGCGGCTTTTGCCCAGAAACTCCAGCATCCTGGGCGAGAACGGATCCTGTCCCAGCCGCGTCAGGTATTCGACCTGCCAGCTTTCGGGCAGGCAGGCGCGGGCATACCAGGCGGTGTTGAGCGTATCGCCGGCAAAGCCGAGGCGCCACAGATCGGCGCTTTCGGGGGCGCGCGACAGCTCGACCATCGCCTCGCCAATGGACAGGAACAGGGTCATCGTAGGGCCTCCTCGCGCACCGCGGCGACCATACCTTGCGACAGCATGGGGTCAAGGCTGCCGGTCACCGCCGCGCGCCAGGCGGGCGCCCCGCTCAGCGCGGCAGGGATCAGCCCCGGCAGGGCGGCAAGTGCGTCATGGATTGCCCCCGCCTCGCGCGGGACATCCGCAAGCACGGCACGGATCTCGTCCTCGCGCGGGTCGCGCAGGGCGTAGGTCTGGCCGTCATCGGTCTGGCCGAGCGTGTAGCGCATCCAGGCCGCGGTGGCGAAGGCGAAGGGGGCCAAGGGTTGCCCCCGCTCCAACGCGGTCAGCGCAGGCTGGAAGATACGCTGCGGCAGCTTCTGGGTGCCGTCCATGGCGATCTGGAAGGTTTCATGCGCGATGGCCGGGTTGCGGAACCGATCTGCCAGCGCCTCGGCATAAGCGGCAAGGTCGATCCCCTCCAGCGGCGGCATCACCGCGGCTGCGGCCTGCAGGTGGCGGGCGACCAGAACCGACAGCGCCGGATCGCCCATGACGTCCCGCACATAGCGGTGGCCCGACAGGAAGCCGGCATAGGCAAGCATCGAATGGCTGCCATTGAGCATGGTCAGCTTCATCCGCTCATAGGGTGCGACATCGGTGACGAAGATGGCGCCGGCGGCTTCCCAGGCGGGGCGGCCCTGCGGGAAGTGATCCTCGATCACCCATTGCACGAAGGGCTCGGTCTCGACCGCGGCAAGATCGGTGCAGCCGGCCTGGCGTTCGGCCTCGGCCAGCGTGGCTTGCGTGGTCGCCGGGGTGATGCGGTCCACCATCGACGAAGGGAAAGCGACCTCGGCCGCGATCCAGTCTGCCAGCGCCGGATCGACATGGCGGGCGAAACCGATGACGCCGCTGCGCAGCAGCGCGCCATTCTCGGGCAGGTTGTCGCAGGACAGCACGGTGAACGGCGCGGCGCCCGCAGCGCGGCGCAGGCGCAGCGCGGCCACGAGCAGCCCCAGCACGCCTACCGGCGCCTCCGGCTTGGCGAGGTCGGCGCGCACCGCGGGGTGCGCGGGATCGGGCGCATGGGTGGCGCGGTCGATGCCATAACCCTTCTCTGTCACCGTCAGCGTCACGATCCGCACCGCCGGATCGGCCAGCGCGGCAAGGGTCGCGGCCGGGTTGGCGGCGATGACATCGCGGATCGACGCGATCACGCGCGCCGATGTGCCGTCCGCGCCGCGCTCGATCAGCGTGTAGAGCCCGTTCTGCGGCCCCATCGCCTCGGCGATCTCGGTGGAGCGCAGGCTGACGCCGGTGATCCGCCAGTCCCCGCCCGCAACCGCCATCGCGGTATCAGTCATCACCGCCTGATGGGCGCGGTGGAAGGCGCCGATGCCCAGATGGACGATCCCGCGGCCATGCGCCGCCGGATCATAGCCGGGCCGGGCCGCCAGGCCGGTGATGTCTGCCAACGAGGCGAGGCGGGTCACCGCAATCCCTCGACCGGATGCTCCAGCGCCGTCATGATGCCGCGCAGTTCCGCCAGACCCTTCAGCCGCCCGATGGAGGGGTAGCCGGGCTGCGCCTGACGGCCAAGGTCATCGAGGATGTCCTGCCCGTGATCGGGGCGCATCGGGATCGACACGTCGGCACGGCCCGCGGCCTTGCGGCGCCGCTCCTCGCGCAGCACGGCGGCGATCAGGGCCACCATGTCGGTGCCCCCCCCCAGATGCTCGGCCTCGTGGAAGCTGCCCTTCACATCGGCGCTTTCGCGCAGCACATTGCGCAGGTGCAAGAAATGCACGCGGTCCCCCAGCCGGTCCATCATGCCCGGCAGGTCATTGTCGGGCCGGGCGCCAAGCGAGCCGGAGCACAGCGTGATGCCGTTCGCCGGGATGTCCACCGCCTGCATCAC
Source organism: Frigidibacter albus (assembly GCF_009908165.1). Lineage (GTDB taxonomy): Bacteria > Pseudomonadota > Alphaproteobacteria > Rhodobacterales > Rhodobacteraceae > Frigidibacter > Frigidibacter albus. The sequence goes on along the minus strand of NZ_JAAAUC010000003.1, from coordinate 61,420 downwards.
CGCGCGGTAATCGGCCTCGAGCGACATCACCCGCGGCAGCCCCAGCAGCGGGAACGGCGGGTCATCGGGATGGCAGCACAGCCGCACGCCAAGGTCTTGCGCGAGCGGCGTCACCTCGGCCAGGAAATCGACCAGATGGCCGCGCAGGCGGTCGGCGGAAACCGAGGCATATTCGGCCAGATGGCGGCGCACATCCTCGAGGCTGAAATTCTCGGCGGCACCGGGCAGACCGAAGACCACATTCCTGGCCAGCGCCAGCTTCCGGTCCTCGGACATGTCCGCAAAGCGGCGATTCGCCTCTTCGGTCACCTCGGGGGTGAAGTCCTCGGCGGCGCCGGGCCTGGCAAGGATGTGTATGTCGAAGGCGGCGAAGTCGATCAGGTCAAAGCGCATGCAGGTGCCGCCCGTCGGCAGCCGCCAGGCTAGATCGGTGCGCGTCCAGTCCAGCACCGGCATGAAGTTGTAGCAGATGACCTCGATCCCGGCCTCGCGCAGGTTGCGCATCGAGGTTTTCCAGGTCTCCAGATGCGCGCGCCAGTCACCCTTCTGCTTCTTGATGTCTTCGGACACCGGAAGGCTTTCGACCACCTCCCACGCCAGATGCGACGGGCTGCCGTCCTTCATCCGGCCGATTTCATCCTGCCGGCGCGCAATCTCCGCGGGCGACCAGACAGCGCCGGTGGGGATGTGATGCAGGGCCGAAACGACGCCCTCTACCCCAGCCTGCCGCATGTCATTGATCGAACACAGATCCTTTGGCCCGAACCAACGCCAGGTTTGCCGCATGGACCCACTCCTCCTCGTGCCTGTCATGGCCGGTTTAGCATGTAGCAAAATTGTTGACTAGTATGGAAGTATGGCTATAGCCTTTTTGCAGGGAGGACGGCCATGGACGCGAATCTTGTGCAGGTTCAGCTTCTGGAGCAAAGCGCGGCCGTCGGGCCGCAGCTGCACCGGATGCTGCGCGACCGGATCATCCGCGGTCATATCGCGCCCGGCGCCCGCATTTCCGAGACCGAGATCGCCAATGCCTATGCCGTGTCGCGTCAGCCGGTGCGTGAGGCGTTCATCAAGCTTGCTGAAGAGGCCCTGGTCGAGGTTCGCCCGCAGCGCGGCACCTTCGTCAGCCTGATCTCTGTCTCGGCGGTGATGACGGCACGGTTCATCCGCGAGGCGGTCGAGGCCGACGTTGTCCGCCGCGTCGCCGAACGCGCCGATGCCACGGCGATGGCGCTGCTAGATGACCGGATGGCGCAGCAACGCGCGCTCGGCCCCACCGCCACCGGCGAAGAGTTCATGCGGCTGGATGAGGATTTCCACCGCGCGCTGGCCGAGATCGCCGGCGAGGCCGCGGTTGCCGACCACCTTGAAGAGCTGAAGATCCACATGAACCGCGTGCGCCATATCAGCGCCCGGCAGCTGTCGCGCGAGCGGCTGATCGACCAGCATTCCGATGTGGTGGAGGCGATCCGCAGCCATGACCCGGCCCGGGCCGATGCGGCGATGCGCCTGCATCTGCGCGAGATCGTGGCGGACCTGCCCGGCATCGTGGCCGCACAGCCGGAGTTCTTTGCCGGAACACCGTCCGGAACACCCTCCGCCGGGTCCGTGGCATGAGCGCGGTGCTGGAGTCCGGCTTTGCACAGGGTGCAGGCGGGCCGGTCAGCGGCGCGGACGATTGGGCTTCGTGGTTCTGGGCGGAATTCTTGACGGGTTGGCTGGCCCGGGTTCACGACGAGCAGGGCGGTGTGTTCGACATGCTGGGTGCCGATGGCCGGCCGGTGCTAGCGGCGGAAAAGACCGTGCTGGCGCAGGCGCGTGTGCTGTTCACCCTGTCGCATCTGGCGCTTCTGTCCGGCGATCCGGCGATGCTCGCCGCTGCGGATCACCAGGCCAGTTTCCTGCCGCGGTTCCGCAAGGCGCCCGGCCTCTACCGACGCGCCCTGCGCCGCGATGGCAGCGTGACCGGCCTTGCCGGCGATGAGGTCGCGCGCAGCTATGACCAGAGCTTCGTCATCCTCGCGCTGGCGACCTGGAACCGCCTTGCGCCCCGCGAGGGGACGGCGGCAGAGATCGACGCCTGCTGGACGGCGCTTGCCACCACGCTGACCGATCCCGCGACCGGGCTGCTGCTGGAGGATGACAGCGTCACCGACCCCGCCGCGCCGGACGCGCCGCTGCGCGCGCAGAACCCGCATATGCATCTGTATGAGGCTTGCCTGCAGGCCTTCGAGATGACTGGCAATGACCTGTGGCAGACGCGCGCCGCGTCGCTGCGGGCCTTGGGCCTGCAGCATTTCCTCGACACCGGGACCGGCAGCATCGCCGAGTTCCGGGCGCCGGACCTCGGCCCCCTGCCCGGCGCGGCCGGGCTGCGCCGCGAGCCCGGGCACCAATGCGAATGGGCCTGGCTGCTGGGGCGCGAGGCAGAGCTTGGCGGCGATCCGGCGCTGCGCGGCACCGCCGCCACGCTGATGGCCTTTGCCGATCGTTGCGGGTTTTCCGGCGCCGGTCCGCTGCAGGGCGCGGCGTTTGATGCTGTAGCGGCAGACGGCGCGGTGATGGAGCACAGCTTCCTGCTCTGGCCGCAGACCGAGGCGATCAAGGCGCTTACCTTGCGCCACAGGGCCGGGGAGGCCGCGGCGGGGACCCGCGCGCGCGCGCTGCTGTGCCTGATGTTCGAAGGCTGGTTCGCGGGGCGCAAGTCCTTCGTGAACCAGCTGGACGCCGCGGGCGAAAGCCTGTGGTCCGAGGCGCCCTCGCGCCTGCTCTACCACGTTGCACTCGCGCTGACCGAAGGCGCGCGTGCCGGGCTCTGGCCGGGACTTCCCCGGCGCTGAACGATTTTCAAGGAGGAGAATCACCATGACCATCAAGACACTCGGACTTGCCGCCGCCCTGCTGGCGACAACCGCCACAGGCGCGCTGGCCGAGGTCAAATTCGCCCTGTCCACCTCGCAGAACGCGACCGATCCGCTGGCGATTGCCATGGAAGAAGCCGCGGTCCGCATCGAGGAACGCACCAATGGCGAGATCGATGTGACGGTCTATCCGTCCTCGCAGCTTGGCTCGGACAATGACGTGCTCGAACAGATCCGCAACGGCGCCGCGATTGCGGTGCTGGTGGATGCGGGCCGCCTTGCGCCGTTCAAGCAAGAGCTTGGCATCCTGTCGGCCCCCTATCTGGTGGAAGACTGGACCCAGTACGCCGCCATCACCGCCTCCGAGCCCTATCTGGAATGGGTCGAGGATCTGGCCGACACCTCGGGCCTGCGCCTGCTGAACTACAACTGGTTCCAGGGCACGCGGCAGATGTTCACCACCAATCCGGTGACCAGCGCGGCCGATCTTGCCGGCGTGCGCGTGCGCACCATCGACGCGCCGGGCTGGCTGGCGACGGTGAACGCGATGGGCGCGACGGCGGTGCCGATGGCGTGGTCCGAGGTCTATTCGGCGCTGCAACTGGGCGCCATCGACGGGGCCGAGGCGCAACTGACCGGCGCATACGGGATCAAGCTGCATGAAGTGACCGGCAACCTTGCCTTCACCAACCATGTGCAGCTGGTAACCGGGCTGACCACCTCCGAGGCCTGGTTCAGCGGCCTGACCCCGGAACAGCAGGCCATCGTGTCCGAGGAACTGGCCCAGGCGGGCGACGATGCTTCGGCCGCGACCGTTGCCAAGGGCGAGGAAGTGCTGGCCGAGATGAAGGCCGGCGGCATGACCGTGAACGAGGTCGACCCCGAGGAGTTCCGCGAGCTGACCGCCGGCGTCTATGCCGAACTGGGGCTGGAAGAAGCCCGGGCGGCGCTGCAGCCGTTCATCGACGCGGCAAAACCCTGATCTGCACCCGGGCGCGGCAGCCTTGCCGCGCCCTTTTCTTGAACACCGGGATCCCCTCCATGTTGAAACTGCTGGACCGCGCCGAGGAATACATGGCCGTTCTGCTTCTGATCGGAACGGTGGCGGCCGTGCTGGCGGGGGCCATCGGCCGGTCCGTCGGATATCCCTTTCCCGCAGGCCCCGAGATCGCGCAGCTGCTGCTGATCTGGACCTGCATGTTCGGCGCCGATCTGGTGCTGAAGCGCGGCGAGCATATCCGCATCTCGGCCCTGCCCGATGCGCTGCCGCCCAATGGCCGCCGCCTGCTGCACCTGATCTGCGTGATCTGCATCATGGGGTTCCTGGGCTATTGCGGCTGGCTCGGCTGGCTTCTGGCCACGTCGAACTGGGCGCGCGAGATGGGCGCATCGGGCCTGTCCTATGGCTGGGTGACGCTGGCCTTCCCAGTGGGCTGCGCACTGATGATGATCTCGATGGTCCGGCGGATCTTCGAGCATGGGCTGCTGTTCTCGATCGAATCCGAAACCCGCGGCCGGGAGCAACTGCTGTGATTTCCTTCCTCCTCCTGTGCCTCGCGCTTGGCTTCATGGTCATCGGCATGCCGGTCGCCTTCGCCATCGGCGTGTCGAGCGTTCTGTATTTCCTGCTGCCCTCGACCTTCATGCCCGACATCACCGCGGTGCAGCGCATCGTGGCGGCCAGCCAATCCTTCCCGCTGCTGGCGGTGCCGCTGTTCATTCTGGTCGGCCACCTGATGAACGGATCGGGGATCACCCCGCGGATGATGACCCTTGCCTCGACCCTCGCGGGCTGGATGCGCGGCGGGCTGGCGCAGGTCAGCCTGCTGCTGTCGGCGCTGATGGGCGGGATCTCTGGCTCTGCCGTCGCAGATGCCGCGATGCAGTCGCGCATCCTGGGCGGGCCGATGATCAAGGAGGGATACTCCAAGGGCTTCACCGCGGCGCTGCTGTCGGTGGGCGGGCTGATCACCGCGACCATTCCGCCCAGCCTTGGCCTGATCCTCTACGGCTTTCTGGGCGAGGTCTCCATCGGCCGGCTGTTCATCGCCGGCATCATGCCGGGCGTGTTCCTGACCATCGCGCTGATGATCGCCACCGCCTGGATCTCGAAGAAACGCGACTACAAGCCGGTCAATGACCGCGCCCCCACCTGGCGCGAGGTTGGCGCGGCGGTAAAGACCGCCTTCTGGGCGATCCTGTTCCCGGTCTGGCTGATCGTCGGCATCCGCTTTGGCATCTTCACCCCCTCCGAGGCGGGGGCCTTCGCCGTCGCCTATGCACTGATCGTCGGCGTGCTGATCTACCGCGAGCTAAACTTTGCCGCCATCGTCGATGCGCTGCTGCTCTCGGTGCGCGACATCGGGATGATCATGCTGATCATCCTGCTGTCCGGCGCCTTTGGCTATGTCATCACCTTCGAAAGGGTGCCGCAGACACTGGCCGAGATCACCACGGGCCTGTTCACATCGAAGATCGCCCTGCTGTTCGCCATCTCGGCCTTCCTGCTGATCTTCGGGATGCTGGTCGAGGCGACGGTGATCGTGATGCTGCTGACCCCGATCCTGGTGCCGGTGATCACTGCCGCCGGGGTGGACCCGGTGCATTTCGGCCTGATCATGATGACGCTGGTCACCTTTGGCGGCATGACCCCGCCGGTCGGCGTGTCGATGTTCACGGTCTGCGGCATCCTGAACTGTTCCTACAAGGACTACACCAGAGAGCTGATCCCGCTGGCCATCGCGGTGCTGAGCGTGGTGTGCATCATCATCGTCTTCCCGCAGGTCGTGCTGTTCCTGCCCAACCTGATGATGGGGAACTGAGGTGATGCTGCATCCCGACCGGCTGTTCCCGGCCGACCCGGCGACTCGCGCCCTTGCGCGCGAGCTTTACGCCGCGGTTGCAGGGCAAGGCATCGTCTCGCCCCATGGCCATACCGATCCGCGCTGGTGGGGCGAGAATGCCGCCTTCGCCAATCCGGCAGAGCTGCTGGTGATCCCCGACCACTATGTCGTGCGGATGCTGATCAGCCAGGGCGTGCCCTATGAGGCGCTTGGCATCGGCGCGGGGGCCGAGGCCGATCCGCGGGCGATCTGGCGAACCTTTGCGGAACACTACCACCTGTTCCGAGGCACGCCCTCGCGGCTGTGGTTCGACCATGCGCTGTCCGAGGTGTTCGGCCTGACCGAGCGGCTGTCGGCTGCGAATGCCGATGCGCAGTATGACGTGATCGCCGGGCATCTGGCGGACCCGGCCTACCGGCCGCGGGCGCTGTATGACCGGTTCGGGATCGAGGTGATCGCCACCACCGACAGCGCGCTGGACGATTTGGCCTGGCACCGGATGGCGCAGGAGAGCGGCTGGACGGGGCGGGTCGTGCCGACGTACCGGCCCGATGCGGTGATCGACCCCGAGGCGGAGGGTTTCGCCCAGAACCTGGACCGGCTGGCAGAGATCACCGGCTGCGATACCGGCGACTGGCAGGGGTATCTGGATGCGCACCGGGCGCGGCGGGCGTTCTTCCGGTCCATGGGCGCAACGGCGACCGACCACGGCCATGCGACGGCGCAGACCGCGAAACTTGCGGAGGGCGAGGCGGCGCGGCTGTTTGGCCGGGTGCGGGCGGGCAATGCCTCGGCGGCGGATGCCGAGCTGTTCCGCGCGCAGATGCTGACAGAGATGGCGAAGATGTCGGTCGAGGACGGGCTGGTGATGCAGTTGCATCCCGGATCGTTCCGCAGCCACAGCCCTGATGTGCTGGCACGCTATGGCCGCGACCGCGGCTTCGACATTCCGGTGCCGATCAGCTTTACCGCGGCGCTGAAACCGCTGCTGGACGTGGTGGGGATGGACCCGCGGATGCGGCTGATCCTGTTCACGCTGGACGAGACGACCTATGCGCGCGAACTGGCGCCGCTGGCCGGGGCCTATCCTGCGCTGCGGCTTGGCCCGCCCTGGTGGTTCAACGACAGCTTCGAGGGCATCCGCCGCTTCCGCGAGCTGGCGACGGAAACCGCGGGCTTCCTGAACACCGTGGGCTTCAATGACGACACCCGCGCGCTGTGCTCGATCCCGGCGCGGCATGATGTCAGCCGCCGGGTGGATTCGGCGTTTCTGGCGGAGTTGGTGATCTCGCATCGCCTTGATGAGGCGGAGGCGTTCGAGCTGGCACCGCTGCTGGCAGGCGGGCTGGCCAGGGACGGGTATCGGCTTTAGCCCCCACATGATTGCGCCGGGCTTTGGTGCCCGGCGCAAGGTCGCAGTTTGAACCGGCGCGCCGCGCCGGGACCGATCAGAACGGGCTGTCGGGGTAGTAGAACGTCTCGGCATTCTCCGGCGTCACCAGAACCGAGCCGATGATGAAGTTGCCAGAAACCGGCGCCTGCGACACAAGGCCGACGGCGGTGATTTCAATGGCGGTGGCGATCATCGACGGCGGATAGGTCACGTTCGCCGGGATCATCGTGTCGCCGTCCATCACTCGCTTGACCATCTCTTTCATGCCGGCGCCGCCGAGCACGAACTTGACGTCATCGCGCCCCGCCGCCTCGATGGCCGCCAGCACGCCGACCGCCATGTCATCGTCCGACGCCCAGACCGCGTCGATCTGGGGATGCCGGGACAGGAAATCCTGCATGACGGTGAAGCTGTCATCGCGGTTCCAGTTGCCATGCTCCATGCCGATGACTTCGATGTTCTTGCCTTCGATGGCCGCCTCGAAGCCTTCCACACGCTCATTGTCGATGGTGGTCGGAATGCCGCGCAGCACGACGATCTTGCCGCCATCTGGCATCGCCGAGGCCATGTATTCGCCCGACACGCGGCCAAAGCCGGGGTTGTCGCCTGCGACATAGAGGTCTTCGATGCCGGGCACCGACAGGCCGCGGTCCACGACCGTGATCCACGCGCCCGAGGCCTTGACGTTCTGCACCGGGCCGGTCAGCGGCTCTGATTCAAACGGCAGCACCACCAGCGCGTCGATGTTGCGGGTGGCGACCATGTCCTCGATGTCGTTCACCTGCTTGCCCGGGTCGGACGCCGTGGCGAGCACGAAGTCGAGCTCGGGATAGGCCTCTTCCAGCCGGTCGATGGCGGCCTGGGCAAAGTAGTTCATGCCGCCCGCCCAGCCATGGGTCGCGGCCGGGATCGACACGCCGATCACCTTGGTGTCCTGCGCGAGGGCCGGCACCGCCAGCGCAACCGACAGGGCAAGCCCCGATACGAGATGTTTCATTAGATTACTCCTCCCTAGATGCCGGGGTCAGGCCCCCGGTTTGCTTTCGCGCTGCAAGACCACAGCGAGAACGATGATCAGCCCCTGGATTGCTCCGTTCAGGTAGGGCGATACGAAATCCGTCAGGTTCAGGATGTTGCCGATCAGCGTGAGGATCAGCACACCGATCACCGTGCCCCAGACCCGGCCGAAGCCGCCCTTGAGCAAGGTGCCCCCGATGATCACGGCGGCAATCGCCTCCAGCTCCCACAGCACGCCGGTGGAGGAGGAGGCAGAGCCAAGCCGAGGCACATACATGATGGTGGCGACGCCCACGAGCAGGCCCAGCATCACATAGGTCGCCATCCGCACCCGGCCCACCCGGACGCTGGAATATTTGGCGACCTGGTCGTTGGAGCCGATGGCGGCGCAATGGCGGCCGAAGACCGAGGAGCGCATGGCGATCTCGCCCAGGATCACCACCACGGCAAACACGATGATCGGCCAGCTGATGCCAAGGATGCCGCCATAGAACACCGGCTGGTAGAAGGTGCGCAGCCCGAAATCGAGGCTGAGCGTGCCGCCATCGGCCAGCCAGGTCACCAGGCTGCGGTAGATGCCCATGGACCCCAGCGTCACGATGAACGCCTCGATCCCCAGCACGGTGATCAGGAAGCCGTTCAGCCAGCCCGCGATCAGCCCTGCCACCAGCGCCGTCGCCATGCCCAGCAGGATGATCGGCACGCCGATCCCCAGCGAGGGCAGCGCCGCGTTCATCACCAGGATCATGAGGCCTGCCACGAAAGCGGCCATGGAGCCGACAGACAGATCGAGCCCACCGGCGGTGATCACGAAGGTCATGCCGACGGCGATGATCCCGATGAAGGCCGAGCGGGACAGCACGTTGCTGATATTGTCGGGGCCAAGGAAGTTGGGGTTCATCAGCGCGCCCATCACGATCAGCGCGATCAGCGCCGCGATCGGGCCGATCACGGACATCGACACCTTGGGTCGGGCCTGAGGCTTGACGGTCATTGCGCAGTCTCCAGTACCGGGGCGCGTTGCCCCACACCCATCGCCAATTGGACGATGGCATCTTCGGTGAGCGACGCGCCCTGTACCTCGCCGGCGATGCGCCCCTGGCGCATCACCAGAACGCGGTCGGCGAGGCCGATCACCTCTTGCATTTCCGATGAGATCACCACGATGGCGCGGCCCTGATCGGCCAGCCCGCGAATGAAGCCATACATCTGCTGCTTGGTGCCGATGTCGATGCCGCGCGTGGGCTCGTCGATGATGACGATCTCGGGGCTGGACAGCATGGTCTTGGCAAACAGCAGCTTTTGCTGGTTGCCGCCCGACAGGTTGCCGACCCGCACCGCGCGGCTGCCGCGGATGTCGAACTCGGCGATGGCCCTGGTGAGGGCTGTTTCTTCCGCACCCTTGTCGATCAGCCCGCGGGCAAAGCTGTGCAGCGCCTGCAGGGTCAGGTTCTCGCGCATGCCCTTTTGCAGCAGCAACCCGCGGGTCTTGCGATCCTCGGTCAGGTAGCACATGCCAAGGTCCAAGGCCTCCCACGGGTGGCGAATGGTCACCGGCTGACCCTTGATCCGCACCTCGCCCGTGGCGGGGCGCAGGCCGCAGAGCCCTTCGAAGGTTTCGGTGCGGCCCGATCCGATCAGCCCGGCGATGCCGAGGATCTCGCCGCGCCGCAGGGTGAAGCTGATATCCTCGGCAAAGCCGGGCACCGTCAGCCCCCGCACCTCCAGCGCCATGTCGCCAAAGCGGCCGGTCTTGGCGGGGAACAGGTCCGACATCTCGCGCCCGACCATCGCGGTGGCCATGGCGCGTTCGTCCATTCCCTCGGCGGGGCCGGAGAACACCACCGCCCCGTCGCGCATGATGGTCAGGTCATCGGCAATCTCGCGCACTTCATCCAGCTTGTGCGAGGTGAACAGCACTGCCGTGCCCTTGTCGCGCAACGCGCGCACCTGCCGCATCAGCACCGCGGTTTCCGATTTGGTCAGCACGGCGGTGGGTTCGTCCATGATCAGCACCCGGGTGTCGCGCAGCAACGCCTTGGCGATCTCCACCATCTGCTTGTCGGAGTTCGACATCTGCGAGACCACGCGGTCCGCCGGCACACGGCAATCGAGGCGGTCCAGCAACTCTCGCGTCCTGGCGCGCATCGCGCGCTTGTCCAGCAGCAACCCGCGCTTCAGCTCCTGCCCCAGGAAGATGTTCTGCTCGGCGGTCAGCTGCTCCGCCAGGTTGAATTCCTGGTGGATCAGCGAAATGCCAAGCGCTTCGGCCTCGCCCAGAGAGGCAAAGGCGGTCTCGCGCCCGTCCACATGGACGGTGCCGGAGCTGGGGGGCTGATAGCCGGCCATGATCTTCATGGTGGTCGATTTGCCCGCCCCGTTCTCGCCGATCAGCGCATGGACGCGGCCGGGGCGCAGCGCCATGCTGACGCCGTGCAGCACCTCGATGGGCCCGAAGCTGCGGCTGACATTGGACAGGGCCAGCACGGGGTCCGTCACAGCGCCACCCAGGCGGCATCGTCCTGCGAGGAGGCGACGGCGGCGGCGATGAAGCGCATCCCGGCAAGGCCGGCATCGAGGCCCGGCAGCAGGTCCAGCACCGCCGCCCGCTCTCCCTTCGCCGAAGCGCGGATCGCCTGCGCGGCGCCGGCATAGATGTTGGCGAAGCCCTCCAGATAGCCCTCGGGGTGGCCGCCCGGCGTGCGGCTGACGGCGCCCGCCGCCGCCGAGGCCCCTGCCCCGCCCCGCGTCAGCAGCCGCTTGGGCTGGCCGAAGGGCATGTGCCACAGGTAGTTCGGATCCTCCTGCGCCCAGTCGAGCCCGCCCTTCTCGCCATAGACGCGCAGGCGCAGGGCATTCTCGTTCCCGGGCGCGACCTGGCTGCACCAGAGGCTGCCCCGCGCCCCGCCCGCAAACCGCAGCAGGATATGCGCATTGTCATCCACCCGCCGCCCCGGCACGAAAGACTGCAGGTCGGCGGCCAGCTTTTCCACCTGCAGCCCGGTGACGAAACAGGCCAGGTTATGCGCATGGGTGCCGATGTCGCCGATGGAGCCGCCCGCGCCCGAGCGTTCGGGGTCGGTGCGCCATTCGGCCTGCTTGTTGCTGCCGGTCGCCTCCGACGCCTCGGTCAGCCAGTCCTGCGGGTATTCCACCTGCACCACGCGGATGCGGCCCAGATCGCCCGCCGCCACCATCTCGCGCGCCTGACGGATCATCGGGTAGCCGGTGTAATTGTGCGTCAGGATGAACAGCGCCTGCGAGCCGCGCACCGCCGCCGCCAGTTCCTCCGCCTGCTCCATCGTCGCGGTCAGCGGCTTGTCGCAGATCACATGGATGCCGCGCCTCAGGAAGGCGATGGCTGGGGCCGCGTGCATGTGGTTCGGCGTGACGATCGACACCGCCTGAATGCCGTCGGGCCGCGCCGCCTCGCGCTCTGCCATCTCCTCGAAGCTGCCATAGCAACGGTCCGGCGCAAGGCCGAGCGCCAGCCCGCTTTCGCGCGCCTTGTCCGGCGTGGAGGACAGTGCCCCCGCCACCAGATCATAATCGCCGTCGATCCGCGCCGCGATGCGGTGGACGGCGCCGATGAAGGCGTCCTTGCCGCCGCCGACCATGCCCAGCCTGATCTTTTCCATCGCTCAGATCCCCAGCATACGGCGGTTGGCGGCATCGTCGGCGCCGCCGCCCGCGAAATCGTCAAAGGCCTTTTCGGTGACGCGGATGATGTGCGACTTCACGAACTCCGCCCCCTCGCGCGCCCCGTCTTCGGGGTGCTTGAGGCAGCATTCCCATTCGACCACGGCCCAGCCGGCAAAGTCGTTCGCTGCCATCTTGGAAAACACCGCCCCGAAATCCACCTGCCCGTCGCCAAGGCTGCGGAAGCGCCCGGCGCGGTTCGTCCAACCCTGATAGCCGCCATAGACACCCTTGCGCCCGGTCGGGTTGAATTCCGCATCCTTGACGTGGAACATGCGGATGCGGTCCTTGTAGATGTCGATATTGTCCAGGTAATCAAGGCATTGCAGGACGTAGTGCGAGGGGTCGTACAGCATGCAGGCCCGCGCGTGGTTGCCCGTCCGCTCCAGGAACATCTCATAGCTGTCGCCGTCATGCAGGTCTTCGCCGGGATGGATTTCATAGCAGACATCGACCCCGCAGTCCTCGGCATGGTTCAGGATCGGCACCCACCGCCGCGCCAGCTCGTCAAAGGCGGCTTCCACCAGACCCGCCGGGCGCTGCGGCCAAGGGTAGACGAAGGGCCATGCCAGCGCGCCCGAGAAGGTCGCGTGGGCGTCGATGCCCATGTTGCGCGAGGCGGTGAGGGCCTTCTTGACCTGATCCACCGCCCAGTCCTGCCGGGCCTTGGGGTTGCCGCGCACGGAAGGGTCGGCAAAGCCGTCGAAGGCCTCGTCATAGGCGGGGTGGACGGCGACCAATTGGCCCTGAAGGTGGGTGGACAGCTCCGTCACCTCCACGCCGTTGGCGGCGGCGACGCCCTTGAACTCGTCGCAGTAATCCTTGCTGTCCGCGGCCTTGGCCAGGTCGATCAGCCGCGCATCCCAGCTGGGCACCTGCACGCCCTTGTAGCCGCAGTCCGCGGCCCATCTGGTGATGCTGTCCCACGAGTTGAACGGCGCGCCATCGCCTGCGAATTGCGCCAGAAACAGCGCCGGTCCCTTGATCGTCTTCATGGCTCCCCCCTTCAGACGTAACGGTTCACGAGGTTTTCAAGCTGCTCTTGCCGGCCCGACACCGGCTGCGGATCGAGCCCGCGCGCCACGGCGGCGTCGGCGATCTGATCCAGCCGCGCGCCCGGGGCCAGCATGGCCTGCGCCGCCTCGCTTTGCCAGCCGGCATAGCGAGCATCGCGCGCGGCTTCCAAGCGGCCTTCTTCCAGCATCTTCGCCGCGGCCTTCAGACCGCGGGCGCAGACATCCATCGCGCCGGCATGGGCGGCGACCAGATCCTCGGCGTCCAGCGACTGGCGACGGATCTTGGCGTCGAAATTGGTGCCGCCGGTGGTGAAGCCGCCGCCCCTGAGGATCTCGTAATAGGCCAGCGCCACTTCGGGCACGTTGCTCGGGAACTGGTCGGTATCCCAGCCCGATTGCTGGTCATTGCGGTTCATGTCGATCGATCCGAAGATGCCAAGCGCATTGGCCAGCGCGATCTCATGCTCGAAGCTGTGGCCCGCAAGGATCGCGTGGCCCTGCTCGATATTCACCTTCACCTCCTCCTCCAGCCCATAGCGGCGCAGGAAGCCATAGACGGTGGCGACGTCGTAATCATACTGGTGCTTGGTCGGTTCCTGCGGCTTCGGCTCGATCAGGATCGCGCCCTTGAAGCCGATGCGGTGCTTGTAGTCCACGACCATCGACAGGAACCGGCCCATCTGGTCCAGCTCCTTCCCCAGATCGGTGTTCAGCAGCGTCTCATAGCCCTCGCGCCCGCCCCAAAGCACGTAATTCTCGCCCCCCAGCCGCTGGGTCACGTCGAGGCAGTCGCGCACCGTCGCGGCGGCATAGGCGAAGACATCCGGGTCGGGGTTCGTCGCCGCGCCCGACATGTAGCGGCGGTTGGAGAAGAGGTTGGCGGTGCCCCACAGCAGCTTGGGCCCGCCCGCCTCCATCTTCTGCTGGAAGATGTCGGCGATTCGGTTCAGCCGGTCGCGGCTTTCGGCCAGGCTGGCGCCTTCGGGGCGCACGTCATGGTCGTGGAAGCAGTAATAGGGCGCGCCGAGGATGCGGAAGAAGTCGAAGGCCGCCTCCGCCCGCGCCTCGGCCAGTGCCATCGTGTCGGCGGGGAACCAGGGCCGCTCGAAGGTGCGCCCGCCAAAGGGATCGCCGCCTTCCCAGCCGAAGCTGTGCCAATAGGCGACGGCAAAGCGCAGGTGGTCCTTCATCGGTTTGCCAAGGACGATCTCGTCCGCATCGTAGTGACGGAACGCAAGGTTCTCGCTGTCCGGTGCAAAGCTCAGCGGGGCGATTTTTCTGAAATAGTCGCTCACGTCCATCCTCCATTGGCATTTTGGTCAGGCAGGTTGTCTGCCAGGTAGATTGTCGGGACGACGCGGCTGTCCGGGGCAGGCATGTCGTCGGCAATGGCGCGCATCGCGTCGATGGCGCGGCTGATTTCTTCGGCCGGCTTCTGGTCGATGACCGCGTCGATCACCCCCCGCTCCAACGCGGCACGGCTGTGCGGGGTCAACTCGTGCAGCACGGCCACGGGGCGCGGGCCGGTGATCCGGTCCAGCAGCTCGATCAGCCCGCGGTTGCCGCCGCCGATCGAGTAGATCCCGGTGATGCCGGGATCGCCCTGCAAGATGTCGCTGAGGCGGCCCAGCATGATCTCGGGCCGGTCCTGCACCTCGATGGGCGGCAGGATCTGAAGGCCGGACCCGGCGGCCGCAATCACTTCGGTCGCGCCCTGCAGGCGGTCGCGGTGGTCGCGCACGCCAAGGGTGCCCAGGATCGGCTGGACCTTCCCCGTCCGGCCCAGATGGGTCAGGCGCATCAGGCGGCCCGCGGTGCGGCCGGCGATGACGTTGTCGATGCCGATATAGGACTGGCGCAGATCGCTGGCGCTGTCGGAGACGAGGGTGATGACCGGCAGCCGGTTCTCGACCAGCCGACGGATCGCCGTATCCAGCGCCGCCGAGTCCACACCGATCAGCGCGACACAGTCGTAATCCTCGGGATTGGTCGCGTCGAGTTCCGCCGCGAGCGCCTCTGCGTCGAAGGCCGGGACCTCGCGGTGGGTGATCACCAGCCGGTCCACCATGCGCCGGACGGTTTCGCGCGCAAGCGCCTCGCGCAGGACGGTGAAGAAGCCGTGATCGCCCCGCGGCAGAAGAAAGAGGAAGCGGTAGTTGCGGCGCCGCGACAGGTTGGCGGCGTGAATGTCGCGCCGGTAGCCCAATTCCTCGATGGCGCGCTGGACACGCTGCGCGGATTTCTCCGCGACACCGCCCCGACCATTCAAGACGCGATCAGCTGTCGAATAACTGACACCTGCTGACCGCGCTACATCATGCAGCGTGGGGCTTCTCATGATTCTCCTCCCACGAAGAGCCTCACAGAGGAGATGATAGACGTCAATCAGTTTTGACAGACGTCTATCATTCTGCCGCAGCAGGACCTCCCGCGCGCCGCGGGCGGCTCCGTCTGGCTAGTGGTTGTGCCGCGGCAGGGTGCGCGAAATGCCGCGGAAATCGTCGGCGCCCTCAATGATCGCGCCATCCGACAGCTGCGTCACCGTTTGGCGATAGAGGCGCTGCCACGGGGTCGCATCTGCCGGAATCGGCGGGGCAGGCTCGGTCTTGCGCCGGGCGATCTCGGTATCATCGACCAGCATGTCGCAACGGCCCTTGTTGAAGTCGATGCGGATCACATCGCCGCTGCGCAGCAGCGACAGGCCACCGCCCACCGCGCTTTCGGGTGAGGCGTTGAGGATCGAGGGACTGTCCGCCGTACCCGATTGCCGCCCGTCGCCGATGGTGGGCAGCGACTGGATTCCCCGCTTCAGCAAAGCGTCAGGCGGCTGCATGTTCACGACCTCGGCCGAACCGGGCCAGCCCACGGGCCCGGCGCCGCGGATCACCAGGATGGTGCGCTCGTCGACGCCGAGGTCCGGGTCGTTGATGCGGGCGTGGTAGTCCTCGGAGCCGTCGAACACCACCGCCTTGCCCTCGAACACGCCCTCATTGCCCGGCTCGCTGAGATAGCGGTCGCGGAACCCGTCCGACACGACGCTCATCTTCATGATGGCGAAGTCAAAGAGGTTGCCGCTGAGCACCAGGAACCCCGCCCGCTCGCGCAGCGGCTGCGCGAAGGGGCGGATCACCTCGCGGTCCGTAGCCTCGCGCCCTTGCAGGTTCTCGCCCATGCTCTGCCCGGTCACCGTGCGGCAAGAGGGCTCGATCAGCCCCGCCTGCAGCAGCTCCCACATCACCGCGGGCGTGCCGCCGGCGCGGTGATAGCGCTCGCCGAGATAGGCGCCCGCCGGCTGGACATTCGCCAGCAGCGGGATGTCGAGGCCGTGCAGCTGCCAGTCTTCGGGATGCAGTTCCACCCCCGCATGTTTCGCCATGGCCGCCAGATGCGGCTGCGCGTTGGTGGACCCGCCGATGGCGGAGTTCACGCGGATGGCGTTCAGGAACGCCTCGCGGGTCAGGATGTCCGAGGGCTTGAGGTCTTCCCACACGATCTCTACCGCCCGGCGCCCGGTGCGATAGGCCATCTGCCCCCGCTCGCGGTAGGGGGCCGGGATCGCGCCGCAGCCGGTCAGCGACATGCCAAGCGCCTCGGCCAGCGCGTTCATGGTCGAAGCGGTGCCCATGGTGTTGCAATGGCCGACCGAGGGCGCGGATTCCAGCGCGGCCTGCAGGAATTCCTCGCGGTCGATCTCTCCGGCCGCATATTTGCGCCGCATCCGCCAGATCACGGTGCCCGAACCGACCAGATCGCCATCATGCCAGCCATCCAGCATCGGCCCGCCCGACAGCACGATGGCCGGAATATCGACGGTGGAGGCTGCCATCAGCGCCGAGGGGGTGGTCTTGTCGCAGCCGGTGGTCAGCACGACCCCGTCCAGCGGATAGCCGAACAGCACTTCCACCAGCCCCAGATAGGCCAGGTTGCGGTCCAGCGCCGCGGTCGGGCGCTTGCAGTTCTCGAAGATCGGATGGGTCGGGAACACGATCGGAATGCCGCCCGCATCGCGGATGCCGTCGCGCACCCGCGTCACCAGATCCATATGCACCCGGTTGCAGGGCGTCAGGTCGCTGCCGCTTTGCGCGATGCCGATCACTGGCTTGCCCGACCGCAATTCCTCGGGCGTGATCCCGTAGTTCATGAACCGTTCGAGATAGAGCGCGGTCATGTCGAGATGGTCGGGATTGTCGAACCAGTCCTGCGAGCGCAGACGGCGTTTGGGGGTGTCGGCCATGATCTACGCTCCGGTTTTCGGGTTCTGCGCTTCAAGGTGAAGCAGAAGCGCACTGTGATCCATCTCCGCGCCGCCGGTGGCGACGAAATCCGCGAAGGCCTCGCGCACGTCTTGGGTCAGCGGAAGGGTCAGGCCAAGGTCTGCCGCAACAGCCAGTGCCGTGTCGAGGTCTTTGAGCTGCAGCCGCGAGGGCCCGCCCGGTTCGAACCGCCGTTCCACCATCCGCGCACCGTGCAGATCGAGGATGCGGCTTTCGGCAAAGCCGCCGCGGATGGCATCGCGGAAGGCCGCGCGCGAGGCGCCGCCGGCTTCGACCAGCACCATCGCCTCGGCCAGCGCGCCGATGGTGACGGCGACGATCTGCTGGTTGGCCAGCTTGCAGACCTGCCCGGCCCCGCTTGGCCCGACATGGGTGACGCGGCCAAGGGCGGCGAAGACATCGGCGAGGCTGTCCACAACCGCTGCATCCCCGCCGGCCATGATCGCCAAGGTGCCGGCCTCGGCGCCCACCGTGCCGCCGGAGACCGGCGCATCCAGATGGGCGATGCCGACTGCGGCCAGCTTTTCAGCGTGCGCGCGGGCCAGCTTCGGCGCGATGGAGGAGGTGTCGACGACCACGGCGCCCGCCTTCAGCGCATCGGCAGCGCTCTGCGCGAACAGCACGTCACCGACCGCATTGCCATCACTCAGCATGGTGAAGACAATGTCCGCGCCCCGCACCGCCTCGGCCGCCGTCGCCGCGACCTTGGCACCGTCCACGGCAAGCGCCTCCGCCTTGCTGCTGTCGCGGTTCCAAACAGTCACCGCAAAACCTGCCCCCAGCAACCGGCGCACCATCGGCGCGCCCATCAGGCCGGTGCCCAGGAAGGCGATGGCGCGGGTCACAGCGTTCCCCCAAGCTCGTCCTCGATATGGACGCGGATGATCTCGTCAAAGCTGGCTTCCGCGGTGAAGCCAAGCGCGAGGGCGCGTGTCGCCTCGAACCCCGGGGCCCAGCCGTCGCACATACGGGTAATCATCGCGTCCGGCTCGCGCCGGATCAGCGCAACCGCCTTGTCGCCGGCCACGCGGCGGAGCGCCTCGATCTGCTCGCCCACCGTCGCTGACAGGCCCGGCATGGACAGGTTGCGGCGCGGGCCGACCGCGTCAACGTCAATCGTCGCCGCGTGCAGCAGGAAGCCGACCGCCGAGCGCGGAGAGACATGCCAGTGGCGCACCGTATCGGGCACCGGCAGCACGGCCTCTTGCCCCACCAGCGGCTCGCGCAGGATGTTCGAGAAGAAGCCCGACGCCGCCTTGTTCGGCTTGCCCGGCCGGATGCAGACCGTGGGCAGGCGGATGCCGATGCCGTCAAAGAACCCGCGGCGCGAATAGTCGGACAGCAGCAGCTCGCCGATGGCCTTCTGCGTGCCATAGCTGGTAAGCGGCGTGGTGTGGAAGTCGTCGGGGATCGGGTAGGGCAAGGGCGCGCCGAACACCGCGATGGAGGACGCGAACACCACCCGCGGGCGGTAGCCGTCTTGCTGCGACGCAAGGCGGACCGCGTCGAACAGGAGGCGGGTGCCATCAAGATTGATGCGGTAGCCCTTGTCGAAATCCAGCTCAGCCTCGGCCGAGACGATGGCCGCCAGATGGAAGATCATGTCGGGGCGGGCAGCGACCAGCGCCTCGGCCTCGCCGGGGGTCGAGAGGTCGGCGGCCCGGAGGTCGACATGGCCGGCGAACTTCGGGGCCTCGGGCGCGATCACATCGAGCAACGTCAGCCGGTCGACCGCGCGCCCCTGAATGGCGCCCTCTGCCACGATCCGCTGGGTAAGCTTGCGCCCCAGCATTCCGGCGGCGCCGATTATGGCTACATGCATTCGCATCCCCTCCCACGGGCGAGGCTGCCTTGCCGGCCGCCTCGAAACAACTTGTAGGGTTGTCTGATAACCGTGTATCGATGGTTTGAAAACAGGAAACTGCGGAAGCGCCCGTGGGGCGGCAGCGACCACCCGCCAGATCCCGGTTGCCAGATCGGGGCGATGTCGCGAAGCTGTGACCCGTTCAAGAAGGATATGTGATGTCGTCGTTCCAGCAGCTGTCGCGCACCGAGCATCTGCCCAAGCGCATTGCCGAAGAGATCGGCCGCGGCATCGCCGGCGGGCGGTTTGCATCGGGGGACAAGCTGCCGACGGAACACATCCTGGCCCAGACCTTCGGCGTCAGCCGGTCGGTCGTGCGCGAGGCCATCGCGCAGTTGCGCAACGAGGGCATGGTGGAGACCCGTCAGGGCGTCGGCGCCTTCGTCACCGACCCGCAGCGCCGCGCCACGATCCGGGTGGAGCAAGCAAGCCTTGCCGACCCGGTCAGCCTGCGCAACTTCTTCCAGCTGCGCCTGCCGCTGGAGGTCGAGGCGGCGCGCCTTGCCGCCCGGCACCGCACCCCCGCCGAGATCGCGGCGCTGGACGCGGCGCTCGACGGCATGGTGCAGGCGCGCGACTGGCTGGACGAGGGGGTGAAGGCCGACCTTGCCTTCCACCGCGCTTTGGCGGCGGCCACGCAGAACGAATTCTATGCCATCTTCCTGGGCTATATCGCCGAGAAGACCAGCACGAGCATCAACACCTCTTTCCCGCGCGAGATGGGGGCCGAGATCGTCAAGGTCACCATCGGCGAACATGCGGCGATCCATGGCGCGGTGGTTGCGGGCGATGCGCCGCGCGCTGGCGAGGCGATGCGCCAGCACCTGATCAATTCGGCGGCCCGGCTGGGGATCACGCTCGAAACCAGCTGACCCTGCACGCCCTATGCCGAAGCGCTGGACAGGTCCGCGCGGCGCCGGTATAGACATTTTCATGGATTCAGTTGTCAGACATCCGACAAGCAGGTTTCTGGGGAGGAATGCATGGCCGAGACGCAGAGACTGACCGCCCGCGAGATCCTGCCGCAGGACAGCGCCACTGCGCTGCTGGTCGGCCGCGTCTGGTCGAACGCTGCGGGCGGCCCCTGCCCGGTGTTGCTGCAAGGCAGCCGCGTTCTTGACCTGACTGGCCTCGCGCCGACGCTCTCGGCCGTGCTGGAGCTTCCGGGTCTGCCTGATATCGCCCGCCTTGCCCAGGGCTGCGCCGAGCTTGGCGCGCTGGATGACTTCCTGTCCGGCGCTGCCGGGCAGCTGCTGGCCCCCGTCGATCTGCAGGCCGTGAAGGCCGCCGGCGTGACCTTTGCGGGCAGCATGCTGGAGCGGGTGGTGGAGGAGCACGCCAAGGGCGATGCCGGCCGCGCGCAGGAAATCCGCGCGCGCCTTGCCCCCGTTCTGGGCGAGAGCCTGCGCGGGGTCGAGGCCGGGTCTGCCAAGGCGGCCGAGGTCAAGATGCTGCTGCAGGGGCTTGGCCTGTGGTCGCAGTATCTGGAGGTCGGCATCGGCCCCGACGCCGAGATCTTCACCAAGGCCCAGCCGATGTCCTCGGTCGGCTGCGGCGCCGATATCGGCATCCATCCCAAATCCGAATGGAACAACCCCGAGCCGGAGATGGTGCTGGCGATCACTTCGGATGGCCGGATCGTCGGCGCGACGCTTGGCAATGACGTCAACCTGCGCGATTTCGAAGGCCGCTCGGCCCTGCTGCTGTCCAAGGCCAAGGACAACAACGCCTCTTGCGCCCTTGGCCCGTTCATCCGGCTGTTCGATGCGGACTTCACGCTGGACGACATGAAGGGCGCCGAGATCGCGCTGCGGGTTACGGGCGAAGACGGCTTCGCGCTGGACGGGCTCAGCCCGATGCGCGCGATCAGCCGCAGCCCCGAAGACCTTGCCGGGCAGTTGCTGAACCGCAACCATCAATATCCCGACGGCGCGGTGCTGTTCCTTGGCACGATGTTCGCGCCGACCAAGGACCGCCGCGGCCCCGGCCTCGGCTTCACGCATGAGATCGGCGACCGGGTCGAGATTTCCTCGCCCCGCCTTGGCCGCCTGGTGAACTGGGTCCGCCGCACCGACGAGTGCCCGGAATGGACCTTCGGCATCGGCGCGCTGATGGCCAACCTTGCCCGGCGCGGAGTTCTGCGCGCCGGTTGAACCGCTATCGAAGGGAGGGAGGAGTCATGGCCGACAACAGCAGCTCAGCCCGCCGCGCGGACCCGGCCTGCGCCGCGATCCGTGCTCTCGCGCGGCATCAGCTGGCAGCCCAGATCGACATTGCCCGGCTCGGGCCTCTGCCCCCGCGCCGCCGCCGCGATCATCTGCACGGCGCCCTGCCCCATCTCGTAGCAGGGCGTCTTGATGGACGAGAGCGAGGGCGCGCTGGCGGCGGCATATTCGATATTGTTGTAGCCCATGATGCCGAACTGCCCCGGCACCCGGATATGCCGGCGCTGGCATTCGAACAGCGCGCCAAGCGCCATGTCGTCGTTGTTGCAGAACACGGCATCGGCATCGGGCGCCATCGCCAGAAACTCGCCGAACATCCGGCTGCCAAGCGCGACGGAGGTGGGCTGCGGCGAGGTGAGGATCAGCGCGTCGTCGAACAGGTCCGCCTCGGTCAGCGCGTCGATATAGCCATCCAGCCGCTTCTGGCTGCGGGGGTCCATCCGCGCGCCGATGAAGCCGATGCGGCGATAGCCCTGATCGACCAGATGCCGCGTCGCCGCATAGGCCGCGCGGCGATGGTCGAAGCCGATCATCATGTCCACCGGGTCGGCGCTGACATCCATGATCTGCACCACGGGGCAGCCAAGGCCCGACAGGATCGCCCGCGTCTCGGGGGATTGGTCGACACCGGTCACGATCAGGCCCGCCGGGCGTTGCGCGGCGAAGACCTTCAGCAGCTCCTGCTCCTTGCTGTCCCGGTAGCGGGTGTTGGCGATCTGCACCTGGTAGGGCGTCTGTTCGGCGGCATCGTAGATCCCGCGCAGCACATCCACAAACACCAGGTTCGAGATCGAGGGAATCAGCACCCCGATGGTCGAGCTGGTGGCCGAGACAAGCGCCCGCGCTGCCTCGTTCGGGGCATAGCCAAGGGCCTGAACCGCCTCGGAAACCCGCGCGCGCATCTTGGCGGACACCCGGTCGGGCGTGCGCAGGGCGCGGGATGCCGTCATAACGCTAACATCGGCAAGCGCGGCGACGTCCTTCAGGGTTACAGACCTGTAATCACTAACTATTTTCTTCATTCTACCCCCATTCCCTGCGGAAGTAACGACGCGAGTGGTTGACAATGTTATACGTTACCAAATATGAACCAGCCAAGGGACATCGGCAAGGGAGGAGACCTTCCGATATCCGGATCAATCGCCGCACCCATGCCGCGATACCCCTTGCGGGAGGAGACTCGATCATGTGCCTGGCGCTCTGGACAGAAGGTGTTCGCGCATGACCAGATTTTCCGACATCGCCGTGAAGCTTGTCGAGCTCGTGCTCGCCGCCTTGCTGGCGGGCATGGTGCTGATGGTGGCGACCAATGTCGTGCTTCGCTACGGGTTCAACAGCGGCATAACCTTCTCGGAAGAAATGTCCCGCTATTTCTTCGTCTGGCTGACCTTCATCGGTGCCGTGCTGGCCTTCAAGGAGCACGGTCATATCGGCGTCGAGACCATCGTGCGGCTGTTCGGCCGCCGCGGCCGCGTGATCTGCATGTTCATCTCGAACCTGATCATCCTGGGCTGCGCGGGCGCGTTCTTCCACGGCACCTGGGTCCAGCACCCGATCAATGCGACGATGAGCGCGGCGGTGATCGATCTGTCGATGATCTGGGTCTACGGCATCGGCTATTTCACCGGAGGCGGCGTGGCCCTGATCGCGCTGATGCGCATCATCCAGATCCTTACGGGCCGCGTGACCGAGGCCGAGATCGCCCGCTTCGTGGGCGAATACGAAGAACCCACTTCTGAAGGGCGCGCATCGTGACCATTCTCGTCTTCCTCGGCACGCTGTTTGCCACCCTTGCCATCGGTGTTCCCGTGGCCTTCGCGCTGATGGCCACGGGCATCGTGCTGATGTCCTACATGGGCATCTTCAACACCCAGATCATCGCGCAGCAGATGATCACCGGCGCCAACACCTTCACCCTGCTGGCGGTGCCTTTCTTTCTGTTGGCGGGCGAGTTGATGAACGCAGGCGGCCTGTCGCGCCGGATCGTGGACTTTGCGGTCACCTGCTGCGGCCATATCAAGGGCGGGCTCGGCTATGTCGCCATCATGGCGGCGATCATCATGGCCTCGATGTCCGGCTCTGCCGCGGCCGACTCCGCCGCGCTGGCCGCCATCCTGGTGCCGATGATGCGCGATGCCGGCTACAACGTGCCGCGCGCGGCCGGCCTGATGGCCGCCGGCGGCATTATCGCGCCGGTGCTGCCGCCCTCGCTGGCTTATATCATCTTCGGGGTTGCCGCGAACGTGTCGATCACCGGGCTGTTCCTGGGTGGCATCGTCCCCGGCCTGATGATGGGCGCGGCGCTGGCGCTGATGTGGAGCTTCGTCGCCCGCAAGGAAACCGTCATCCCGCTGCCGCGCCGCTCTGGCAAGGAGCGTCTGCAGGCGGGGGGCGCCGCGATCTGGGCGCTGTTCATGCCGGTGATCATCCTGGCCGGGATCCGCTTCGGCATCTTCACCCCGACCGAGGCGGCGGTGGTCGCAGCGGTCTATGCCCTCTTCGTCGGCGGCGTGATCTACCGCGAGCTGACCTGGAACAGCCTCTACCGCGTCTTCGTCAACGCCGCGAAGACCACGGCCATCGTGATGTTCCTTGTCGCCTCGGCGCTGGTGACCTCCTGGCTGATCACCTCGGCCAACATTCCCAACGACCTGATCGGGCTGGTCGAGCCGCTGATCGAAAGTCCGCAGCTGCTGATGCTTGGCATCGTCGCCCTGCTGCTGGTCGTGGGCATGGTCCTTGACCTTGCCCCGACCATCCTGATCTTCGCCCCCGTCCTGATGCCGGTCACCCGGGCCGCCGATATCGACCCGGTCTATTTCGGCATCATCTTCGTGATGACCACCTGCATCTCGCTGATCACCCCGCCGGTCGGCGTCGTGCTCAACGTGGTCAGCGGTGTGTCACGGGTGCCATTCGGCAAGGTGGCGCAGGGCGTGTTGCCCTTTATCGCTTCTCAGCTTGTCGTGCTCGCCCTGCTTCTTGCCTTCCCGCAGATCGTGCTGGCCCCGCTGGCCTGGATGCGGTGACCCGACACTGTCAAAATAACCCGCAAAATCGGAGGAGTTTGCATATGAAGACCCTTATCACCACCTCGGTGGCCGCCGTCCTGGCCCTTACCGTCGCCATCCCGGCCAGCGCCGAGATTTCCGAACGCACCATCCGCATCGCCAATGGCGTGGCCGAGGATCACCCGGTCGGCGACGGCGTCGAAGCGATGCAGGCCTGCGTCGAGGAACGCACCGGCGGCGCCTGGACCATCAACGCGTTCTGGAGCTCGTCGCTCGGCGATGACCTGCAATCGGCGCAGTCGCTGCGCTCGGGCACGCTGGAAATGGTCGTCTCCTCGACCTCGCCGCTGGTCGCCATCGAACCGGCGCTTGGCGTGTTCGACCTGCCCTTCCTGATCTCGAGCGAGGCAGAGGCCGACGCGCTGCTGGACGGCGAGTTCGGCAAAATGATGTCCGACAAGATGCAGGCGCATAACCTTGTGAACCTCTCGTTCTGGGAGAACGGGTTCCGCAACCTGTCGAACTCGCTGCGCCCGGTCGAAACGCTCGAGGACTTCAACGGCATGCGCGTGCGCGTCATGCAGAACAACATCTTCCTCGATACGTTCGAAACGCTCGGCACCAACGCGACGCCGATGGCCTTTGGCGAGGTGTTCACCGCGCTCGAAACCGGCGCCATCGACGCGCAGGAAAACCCCTATGTGACCATCGACACCTCGCGCTTCTACGAAGTGCAGGACTACGTGTCGAACACCCGCCACGCCTACACGCCGTTCATGGTCCTGTTCTCCAAGCCGATCTTCGACACCTATTCGGCTGAAGAGCAGCAGATCCTGATGGACTGCACCGCGACCGGTCAAACCGCGCAGCGCGACTCCAGCCGTTCGCTTTCGGAAGAATCGCTGCAGCGGATCAAGGATGCCGGGCTGGAAGTGAACGACATCTCGGAAGAGGCGATGACCGAAATCCGCGAAGCGGTTGCCGGCGTCTATGAGCGCGGCGCAGACTCGATCGGCGCCGATGTCATCGAGCAGGTCCAGGCCGAGCTGGCCACCATCCGCGGCCAGTAACTCTGGCCCGTTGAACAGAGGGGCCGGGGCCATGTGCCCCGGCCCTTTGGTGCAGGCCCCCCATGAAGTCGGCGCCCGCCACGGCGCCGGGCCCCCGATACCGCCCATGACGGACGCCAAGACATGAACCTTCCCGGAACCACCTTTCGCGGCACGGCGATCAGCCCGGCCCGGCTTGGCATGATCGTGATGCTGCTGGCGATGTTCCTGTTCGTCGCCAATGACGCGATGGGCAAATGGCTGGTCTCGACCTATTCGGTCGGGCAGGTGCTGCTGCTGCGCTCTGCCGTCGCGCTGCTGATCCTTGCACCCTTCCTGTGGCGCATGGGGCTGGCGCCGATCCGCCGGGTGCAACGCCCGCTGCTGCAACTCGCCCGCGTGGTCTTCTCCACCGCCGAGGTGTTCTGCTTCTACTGGGCCGTCTATTACCTGCCGCTGGCCGATGTGATGACCTATTGGCTGGCCGCACCGATCTATGTGGCGGCGCTGTCGCCCTTCTTGCTGGGCGAGAAGGTGGGCGCGTTGCGGTGGGCGGCCATCGCGCTCGGCTTCGTCGGGGTGCTGGTCGCGCTGACGCCCTCGGGCGAAGTGCATCCCTTCGCCATCGCCGTGTCGGTCATAGGCACCCTCGCCTTCGCGCTGATGATGCTGACCGGCCGCAGCCTGCGCGGCACGCCCGATACGGTGTTGGTCTTCTTCCAGATCCTCGGCGCGCTGGCGGCGGGGCTGGTCCTCGCCCCGGTCGGTTGGGTGACCCCGAGCGGCCCTGACCTGCTGCTTCTGGGCACGCTCGGCGTGGTCGCCATGCTGGGCCATATCTGCGTGAACCGCGCGGTGAAGCTGGCCGATGCGGCAACGGTGGCGCCGTTCCAGTACACGCTGCTGCCCTGGGCGGTGCTGATGGGCTGGATGTTCTTCGGCGACCTGCCGACCGCGACCATGCTGGCGGGCGCGGCGATCATTGTGGTGTCCGGCCTGATGATCTTCGCCGCAGACCAAAAGGAACGCAGCGCAGCGCCGTGAACGGGCCGGGGGCCAAGCCCCCGCCCAATCCCGTTAGCCGAGACTGCGCAGCAGGGCCACCGAGGGCACGCCGGTCGCCGCCTGCCCGATGCTGCCCTGATAGGCACTGATCGCGCTGCGGCTCTTCGGTCCCAGCACCCCGTCCGCGCCGCCGGTGTCGAAGCCTCGCGCGGTCAGCCGCTGTTGCAAGCGGATGCGGTCGTCCTTGGTCAGGCCATTGGCATCGGGCGGGAAGCTGCCGCGCAGCGGCCCTCCGCCGGCAATCCGGTCGGCCAGATGGCCCACGCCGATCGCGTAAAGGTCGGAGTTGTTGTAGCGCTTGATCGCGCGGAAGTTGCCGGTGACGGAAAACCGCGGCCCGCCCGGCTGCGGCTGCAGCGCGCCATCCGCGGCCTCGTTCCCCCAACGCACACCCCGGGTCCAGCCGCTGCGCGACAGGTAGGCCGCGGTCGAGGCAAGCGAGTCGGTCGGATCGTCCGACCAGATGTCGCGCCGCCCGTCGCCGGTGAAATCCACGGCATATTCCAGATAGGAGGTCGGGATGAACTGGGTATGCCCCATTGCCCCGGCCCAGCTTCCGACCATGCGTTCCGGCGTCACGTCGCCGCGCTGCAAGATGCGCAGAGCCGCGACCAGCTGCTGTTCGAAGAACGCCGCGCGGCGCCCGTCATAGGCCAGGGTCGAGGTTGCCGAGATCACCGGCACGTCGCCGCGCCGCTCGCCATAGAAACTTTCCAGCCCCCAGACCGCGGTGATGATAGAGGCATCTACGCCATAGCGCGCTTCCAGCGCAGCCAGCGTCGGGCGCTGGCGGGCATAGGCGGCGCGGCCCTTGGCCACCCGTTCATCCGACACGGCGATGGACAGGTAATCCTCCAGCGTGCGGTTGGATTCGGGTTGGTTGCGATCCCGTGTCACCGCGCCGGGCACGAAACCGGCCGAGCGGAAGGCCGAGGACAGCGTTCCTTCCGAAATTCCCTGCCCCGCGGCCCGGCCCTTGAACGAGGCGACCCAGGCATCATAGCCCGCATTCGGCACCGGGCGCAGATCGTCCGGGATGCCGGCCGGCGCCGACGCGCCGCCAAGATTGCGGGGCCCTGCGCAAGCCGCCAGCCCGAGGGCTCCGAGCCCAAGGCCGAAGTGCCGCCTGTTGATCGACATGTCTGCCCTCCTTGGCTGATCTTTGCAGCCAGCATAGAGAAACGCCCCGCGGTCGCAATCGGGGCTTGGCCCGCGCGGGGGGGGGGGCGCGGCGAAACCGGCGTGTTTCAACCGATCAGGGCGTCAGTCGAAGGGCCACAGGGCCGGGTTCAGGGTTACGGGCAGCACATCGGAGATCAGCCCCGGTTGTGTTCCGAGCCAACTGTGCAGGACCACAGCCCCCGGCTCCAGCGCCAGCGCATGAACCGCATCCGCGCGCAGGTCGCGGTTGACAGCATGGGCGGTCGAGGGGGCGATCATGCAGCCGACACGGCCGATCTGCCCGGTGATGGCGCGGTGGACATGGCCGGAAATCATCCGGGCGGGGCCGGGATAGGCTTCCAGCAGGTCCATCAGGGCCGCGCCGTTGCGCAGGTTGTCGGCATCCATCGCAGGGATGCCGCAATGCAGCCAGGGATGATGTGTCGCCACCACAACCGGATGGCCGCCAAGGTCGGCAAGCGACTGGCTCAGGAAGGCAAACCCCTCCTCCGCCAGCCAACCGTGATGCGCGCCCTCCAGAAGCGTGTCGAGGCCGATAACGGCGAAGGGGCCGAAATCACGCAGCCAGTGGACCGGGCCACGGGCGGGCATCCAGTCCTGCCCGGCAAAGGCGCCGCGCATGCCCTCGCGGCTGTCGTGGTTGCCGGGGATCGCCCGCCAGGGCAGCGCCAGATCGGCCATGATCTCGATGAAATGGGCATATTCCTCGGCCGTGCCATGGTCGGTCAGATCGCCGGTGACGATGGCACAGTCGACGGGGCCGAGCGCGGGCAGGCGGGCATTGATCGCGGCCACGGCGCTGCGCAGCGCGGCGGCGGTGTCGGAATGGCCGCAGACAAGCTGGCCCTTGGGCACGACATGGGGATCGCTGATCTGGATGAAGGTGGGCATGGTGAAGGTGGGCATGATGGGGGCGGGCATTCAGGCAGCGGCTTTCTCTGGGCTCAGGATCAAGATCGACTGCGGCGCGATGGCAAGGCGCACCGTCTCGCCCGGCTTCGGGGCAGACTGGCCCTGATGCAGGCAGAACAGGGTGTCCTCCGTCGCGCCGCTCAGGGCGATGCGGTAATGGGTGCCAAGGAAGGTAACGGCTGTGACGCGGGCGGTCAGCGGGCCGTGCTCGGCAAGCCGCACATCCTCGGCCCGCACGAAGGCGGCCTTGCCGTCCGAGGGGGCAGTCAGTGCCAGCGTACCGCCCGGCAGATGCAGCTGGCTGCCCTCGATCCGGCCGCCAAGCGGCATCGAATTGCCGACGAAGCGGGCGACGAAGGCGGTTTGCGGCGCCCGGTACAGCGCCTCGGGCGTGCCGATCTGGGCGACGCGGCCCTGGCTCATCACTGCAACGCGGTCGGCAATCGCCATCGCCTCATCCTGGTCATGGGTCACGAAGATCGCGGTGATGCCGAACTGGCGCAGCAGGGCCGCCAGCTCGTCGCGCAACTGCCCGCGCAGGGCGGCGTCGAGCGCCGACAGCGGCTCGTCCAGCAGCAGCAGGCGCGGGCGCGGCGCGAAGGCGCGGGCCAGCGCCACCCGTTGCCGCTGCCCGCCCGACAGCGCGGTGATCGCCCGCCCTGCATAAGGTTCCAGCCGGCACAGCGCGATCACCTCGTCCACCCTTGCGTCGATCTGCGCGCGCGGCAGGCCCTGCATCTTCAGCCCGTAGCCGATATTGCCGCGCACCGACATGTTGGGGAACAGCGCGTAGGACTGGAACACCATCCCCACCTTCCGCCGCTCTACCGGCTGATGGGTGATGTCATCGTCCTTGAAGCGGATCTCGGCCCCGGCATCGGCCGTCTCCAGCCCCGCGATGATCCGCAGCAGCGTGGTCTTGCCGCAGCCCGAGGGGCCAAGCAACGACACGATCTCGCCCTCGGCGATATCAAGGTCGGTGGGCAGCAGCGCGCGGGTGCCGCCGGGATAGGTCTTGGCGATGTTGCGAAGGGTCAGGGTCATTGCGACATCCTTTGGGCACGGGCGCTGGCCCATTGCATGGCAAGCAGCAGCGGCACGATCATCACGAAGAAGATCAGGGTATAGGCCGAGGCAATTTCCAGCCGCATCGAGGCATAGCTGTCGGCCAGCCCCACCGGCAGGGTTTTCAGGAAGGGTGTGTGCAGCATCCAGGTCAGGTTGAATTCGCCGATCGACAGGGTGACGACGGTCAGCGCCCCCGCCAGAATGCCGGGCAGCGCGTTCGGCACCACCACATCGAAGAACCGCCGCACCGGGCCCGCGCCAAGGGTTGCCGCGCCCTCCTCCAGCGTCCTCAAGTCAATGGCGGCCAGCACCGATTGCACGGAGCGCACCATGAAGGGCAGCGTGTAGAGCACATGGCCGACAAGGATGAAGGCCGGGCTCATCCGGAAGCCCTTGTAGCTGCCGTAAAGCTGCAGCAGCGCCAGCGCCAGCGCGAGGCCGGGAATGGCCAGCGGCAGCGAGATGAACTCCTCGACCGCGCGCGACAGGCGGCCGGGGCTGCGGGCCAGCGCATAGGCGGCGGGCACGCCGATCACCAGCGTCACGCACAGGCAGGCCAGCGCGATGCCAAGCGACAGGAAGATGGAGGAGGCGTAAAGCTCCCACACCACCGCGATCCACTCCAGCGTGAGGCCAGAGCGGATGCCCTGGAAGTAGTTCACCGTCACGCCCGCCAGCACCGACTGGATCGTCGGCACCAGCAGGAAGGCGGCGGCCAGCAGCGTCACCGCCAGTTGCAGGGCTTTGCCGATCCGCATGGCCTCAGCCCCCCGCCGCGATGGTGGAGCCCGAGAAGCTGCGCGCCAGGAACAGCATTCCCCAGGTGACGATGCCCAGCAGGACCGACAGGGCCGCGGCCATGGCGATATTCGCCGACAGCGTGAACTCCGTGTAGATCACCATGGGCAGAACATCGATATTGGTGGCCAGCGTGAAGGCGGTGCCGAAAGCCCCCATCGCGGTCGCAAAGGCAATTGCGCCCGCGGCGACCAACGCCGGGGCCAGCGCCGGGATCAGCACATCGCGCAGCACCCGGTGCGACGGGGCCCCCAGAGTGCGGGCCGCCTCTTCCAGCGCCGGGTCGATCTTTTCGGCCGCCGCCATCACGGTCAGCAGCACGCGGGGGATCGAGAAATAGAGGTATCCCAGGAACAGCCCGAAGATCGAATAGGCAAAGACCCCGTGACCGGGGAAGATCGCGTTGAACAGCCCCTGCCGCCCGCCCAGCAAGATGATCATGAAGCCCACGACCACGCCCGGAAAGGCCAGCGGCAGCGTCAGGATCGACAGCAGCACCGCCCGCCCGCGAAAGCGGTTTCGGGTCAGGAACAGCCCGGCGGTGGTGGACACCGCCAGCGCGGCAATGGTGACGCTGACCGAGACCAGAACCGTCTGCACCAGCGTCGTCAGGTAGCGGGGCGTGTGCAGGATCTGCCAGTAGATGCCCCAGCCTGCTTCGCCCTCGCCCGAGGCAAGGACCAGCCGCACCAGCGGCAGCGCCAGAAAGGTCAGCGCGAAGATGGCAAGCGGCACAAGGCACAGGGCAACGAACTGCCGGGTGGACATGGGGGATTCCTTGGATTGGGATGGGCAGGGCGCGAGCGCCCTGCCCTGCCGCGCGTTACTTCACTTCGGACAGGTAGCGCTCGCCAAAGGCAGCCTGCGCCGCGGCCATCGCCGCATAGTCCACGGCCACGGCCCGCTCATAATCGCTGTCGGGCAGGAAGCGGCCGGCGACATCGGCGGGCAGTTCCACCGGGCGGGCGGGCTTGAGATAGGCATTGGTCCAGATCGCCTGGCCTTCATCCGACAGGATGAAGTCCAGCGCCTTCTTGGCGGTTTCAGGATGCGGTGCGTTCGCCACCAGGCTCATGACATAAGGCACGCGGATCGTGCCTTCGCAGGGCAGCACGAATTCGTAGTTGCCGCCCTCGTTGTACTTGGCGCGGTAGGCGTTGAAGTCATAGTCGAACAGGATCGGGATCTCACCCGAAACGACGCGGGCATAAGAGGTCTGCTTGGGCACCAGCGGGCTGTTGGCGGCCAGGTCGTTGAAATACTTGATCGCCGGGCCGAAGTTGGTCAGATCGCCGCCGAACGCCTGGTTCACGGCAACCGCGCCGGCATAGCCGACGAAGGCGGAAGCCGGGTCGAGATAACCCACCATCGCCTTGTATTCGGGCTTGGCCAGGTCGGCCCAGCATTGCGGCACCGGCGCGCCGGCCAGCGCATCCACGTTCACGAACATCCCCAGCGTGCCGTAATGCACGGCAAACCAGTTGCCCTCGGGGTCTTTCAGCCCGTCCGGGATCTCGTCGAAGCCGGCGGGCTTGTAGGGCTGGACGACGCCCTCCTTGATCGCCTGAATGCCGGTGGTCACGCCGTAATAGGCGACGTCGGCCACGGGCGAGGCCTTTTCGGCGATCATCTGGCTCAGCGCCTGGCCCGAGTTCTTGTTGTCATGGGGCATGGTGATGCCGGCCTGTTCGTCCAGCGCCTTCAGCATCGAGGCCCAGTCCGCCCATTCCGGCGGGCAGTTGTAGCAGACGGCGTCTTCGGCAAAGGCCTCCGTGGTGAAGGCCGGCGCGGCAATGGCCGTTGCGAAGAGAACGGCAAGAACGGTATGTTTCATCGGTTCATCCTTGTTGAGCGGTTTCGGCAGGGGGAGCGGACGGCGGTTGGGCTGCAACCCGACCGTCGTCACCTTTTCCCGGGGTCGGCGGGGCAAGCGTCGCCCCGGCCCGGAAATGGAAGGACAGGGCCGGCGGCTGAACGGGCGCGCCGCCCTGCAGTCTTTCAAGCAGCAGCCGGGCGGCCTGACGGCCCATTGCCTCGGGCGAGGTTTCGATGGTGGCTAAGGGCACCTCGAGCAACCGCCCGATCTCGATCCCGTCGAACCCGGCAACCGACATGTCCTGCGGCACGCGCCAGCCCAAAAGGCGTGCGGCATTTTGCAGGGCGATGGCGAGGAAGTCGTTCGAGGCGAAGATCGCCGTCAGCCCAGGGTGCTGGCCGAGGATCACGGCAAGGCGGTCAGGCTGGCGCGCCTCGGCCTCGCCGATCTCGATCAATGCCGGGTCGGGCAGGCCCCCGGCCCGGCATTCGGCCAGAAACCCGGCATAGCGGTTGCGCGAACGGTCCGAGGTCGAGAAGCGCAGCGCAAGAAACCCGGTGCGCCGGTGGCCAAGCCGGGCGAACTGCCGCGCCACCTCGCGGGCGGCCTCCACATTGTCCACGTAGGAGGTGACGAAGCCCTCCATCGGATCGTGGAACATCAGCGCCACCGGGATGCCGCGCCGGCCCGCCAGTTGCAGGGCCGCGCTGCGCTCGGGTGCGACCATCGTGGCGATCAGGGCGTCGGTGTCTTTCGACAGCAGCATCTCGAGGGCGGCGTCGTCGGCCGCCTCGTCGTAGTTGGAGCAGGAGATGAGCAGCTGGTATCCAGACCCCTGAAGCTCTGCCTGCACGCCCTGCACCGCTTCCGCAAAGACCGGGTTGGCCAGCGAGGGCACAAGGCAGCCGATGGTCATCGACCGGCGGCTTTGCAGGGCGCGGCCGATGGCCGAGAAGCTGAACCCCAGGTCGCGCGCCGCCGTCTCGACCCGCTCGCGCACATCGGCGCTGGCGGAGCCGGAATTGTTCAGCACCCGGCTGGCCGTCGCCACACCGCAGCCCGCCGCCTGCGCGACGTCCTTGATGGTGATGGCGGATTTGTGGGTCATGGGTTTCGGGCCTGTGGAAACGTTTCCATGGCTTGTAGCGTCCGAATCTGCACAGGATTATGACATGCAGCGCCCTGGCCGGGACCCATCGCCGCCAGCCGCTCTCTATGCCCTGATTTCCGACTGAAACGCTCTTGTTATCCCCCAAGGCCGCCGCTAAGAGAGCCAGACTCTTTTCGTCGGAAAAATGGACTCCATCATGTGGAACAAGGGCCTTGGGGTGCTGGGCGCCGTCATGGGAACCTGTCTGTGTGCCGCCGTGCAGGCCGCGCCGACCACCTATCCCCTGACGCTCGAGAATTGCGGCCAGCAGGTCACCTTCACCATGGCGCCCGAACGGGCGGTGCCACTGGGACAGAACAGCGCCGAGATCCTGTTGCTGCTGGGGCTCGAGGACCGGATGGCCGCCACCGCCTTCTGGCCGAACAAGGTCCTGCCCGAACTGGAGGCCGCCAACAGCAAGGTCGAGGTCCTGACCGTCGAATTCCCGACGCTGGAGGCGGTGCTGTCCAAGCAGCCTGACTTCGTGCCGGCGATGCTGGTCACGCTGATGGGCCCCGACAGCAAGGTCGCCAAGCGCGAGGATTTCGAGGCGCTCGGGATCCCGACCTATCTCTCGCCCAGTGCCTGCTCTACCGCGCTGACCGCGGGCGATGCCTATGGCAGCCGGGGCGACCTGTGGACGATGGACCTGCTCTACAAGGAAATCGAAGACCTCGCGCAGATCTTCGACGTCGCGGATCGCGGGCAGGCGCTGGTCGCGGAGTTCAAGGCCCGCGAGGCGGCGCTGCGGGCCGAGTTCGCCCAAAGCGAAGACGTGACCTTCCTGTTCTGGTTCTCCAGCCCCTCGCCCGCCGATGACGCCTATCTTGGCGGCGGCAACGGCCCGTCGGGCTATATCGCGGACATCCTTGGCGGGTCGAACGCGGTCGAGACCGAGGCGGAATGGCCGACGCTTGGCTGGGAAGGCATCATGGCCGCCAACCCCACCGTCTTCGTGGCCGCGCAGGTGGACCGCAACCGCTGGGATCTGGACAATGCCGCGGCGAAGATCGCCTATCTGACCTCGGACCCGACGGTCAGCCAGATGGAGGCGGTGAAAGCCGGGCGGATCGTGGAGATGAGCGGGGCCGCGATGAACCCAAGCATCCGCACGCTCTATGGCGCCGAGCAGATCGCCGAGCAACTGAAGGCGCTTGACCTGCCGTGACACGCACCGATGACGCAGGGGGCGGGGCCGGCTGGCTCGCCCTCTTCCTGGCGCTGGCCCTTGTCGTCCTTGCCTTCGCGGTCGCCCTTGCGACCGCGATTGGCGATTACAGGATCGGCCTTGGCACCGTCTTTCTGGCGGTCACCAACGGGCTTGGCCTGACCGGGGCCGAGATCCCGCCCATCGAGGCCAGCATCGTGTGGGACCTGCGCCTCAGCCGGGCACTGGTCGCAGCCCTGGCCGGGGCCGGCCTCGCGCTTTGCGGGGCGATCCTGCAGGCGCTGCTGCGCAACGCGCTGGCCGAGCCCTTCGTGCTTGGCGTGTCGGCGGGCGCCTCGACCGGCGCGGTCTGCGTGATCGTGCTTGGCATCGGCGCGGGCGGGCTATCGCTGTCGATGGGCGCCTTTGCGGGCGCCTTCGCGGCCTTCGCCCTCGTCGCGCTGCTGTCGAACGGGGCCACAAGCGGCCCCAACCACACGATCCTTGCCGGGGTCGCCGCCTCGCAGCTGTTCAACGCGCTGACCTCCTACATCGTCACCACCTCGGGCAATGCCCAGCAGGCGCGCGACGTGATGTTCTGGCTGCTTGGCAGCTTTGGCGGCGTGCGCTGGCCCGATGTCTCGCTTCTGGTGCTTGTCGTAGCGGCAAGCCTTGGCATCTGCCTGTGGATGGCCCGCTCGCTCGATGCCTTCACCTTCGGGGATGAGGATGCGGCGGCGCTTGGGGTGCCGGTGGCGCGCATCCGCCTGATCCTGTTCGGGGTGACGGCGATGCTGACGGCGACCATCGTCAGCATGGTCGGTGCCATCGGCTTCGTCGGCCTCGTGGTGCCCCATGCGGCGCACTATGTCGTCGGCCCCATGCACATGCGCCTGCTTCCGGCCTGCGCGGCGGTCGGGGCGGTGTTCATGGTGCTGGCCGATATCGTCTCGCGGGTGATCGTGGCGCAGCAGACCGTGCCCATCGGCGTGGTGACGGCGCTGGTGGGCGTGCCGTTCTTCGCCCTCATCCTCTACCGCTCGAGGCCCCAGACATGAGCCCCCGCCCATGAGTGTCGTCGCCAGCAATCTGGTCTGGGGCGTGCGGCGCAAGACCATCCTGTCCGATGTGTCGCTGTCCGTCGCGCAGGGTGAAACGCTGGGGCTGATCGGCCCGAACGGGTCGGGCAAATCCTCGCTGCTGCGGCTGCTGGCCGGGCTGAAGCGGCCGCAGTCGGGCCGGGCGCTGATCAACGGGCAGGACATCGCCACTGTGCCGCGCCGCAAGCTGGCGCAGCAGGTGGCCTTCGTGCAGCAGAACGCCGCGACCGACACCAATGTCTCGGTCCGCGATGTGCTGCGGCTGGGGCGCACGCCGCACCGCTCTGCCCTGTCGGGCTGGTCTGCGGCGGACGAGGCGGCGGTGACCGGCGCGCTCGCCGCTGTGGGCATGTCCGGCCATTCGGCGCAGGCCTGGCAAACCCTGTCGGGCGGCGAGCGTCAGCGTGTCCATATCGCGCGGGCGCTGGCACAGGCCCCGCGCGTGATGTTCCTCGACGAGCCCACCAACCATCTCGACATCCAGCATCAGATAGAAATCCTGCGGCTGGTGCGGGATCTGGACCTGACCAGCATCGTCGCCCTGCATGACCTGAACCTTGCCGCGATGTTCTGCGACCGTATCCTGGTGCTGCACGCCGGCCGCGTCGTGGCCTGTGGCAGCCCCGGCGAGGTGCTGACCGAAGACCTGCTGCGCCAAGTGTTCCGGGTCGAGGCAGAGGTGAGCCTGTCTGCCGATCCTGCCCGCCCGCATATCCGCTTCCGGGCGGGCTAGCCCCGAAACGCCCGGAAAACCGACACGGCCGCATCCCAGAGGTCGAAGACCCGGGCCAGCGCATGTTCGCGCGCAGCGAACGGCCTGTCCCGGCTGCCGCCGATTTCCGCGTCGAGCGTGTCCAGAAGCCGCATCAGCCTGCGGCGGTGGATTCCAAGCCGCACCTGCACCGGATCGGCGATGACGCCGGCAAAGGCGGCGATGACCGACCCCAGCAGCATGAGGCCCGCGACCGTGGCGACAATCAGCGCGGGGGACGGTCCGACTGCAAAGACGCCATACCAGACCCCGCCGAGCGTGGCGCCAAGCGGAAACTCGGCAACGGCAGTGCCTCGCGACACCGCCCCCGCGACACCGGGGGCCATCGAGATCATGCCGGGGGTCAACG
Source organism: Frigidibacter albus (assembly GCF_009908165.1). Lineage (GTDB taxonomy): Bacteria > Pseudomonadota > Alphaproteobacteria > Rhodobacterales > Rhodobacteraceae > Frigidibacter > Frigidibacter albus. Next base: position 24,809 of record NZ_JAAAUC010000003.1, on the reverse strand, counting down.
CCTGAAACACGATGGCGCCGATGGCGAGGGTGACGAGGCCGGTGGTGAACTCGGCAATGGAGGACCGCGTGCCGGTGTAATCCCCGATCGCGCCAGTGATCCGGTCGGCCAGCGCCTGCGCACCGGCCACCGAGCCCTGGCTGCGGATCATCGCGCGAAACTGCGGCGCGGCAAGGATGGCGCGCGACATCGCGGCGCGGTCCGGGATGGCTTTGCCCGGGGCCGGCGGCACGTCCAGCAGCTCGCCGAGGATCGCGGCCTCGACCCGCGCCGAAACCGCCGTGCGCAGCAGCAGGCGCCGGTCCGCCAGCCAGTCCGCGGCCCGTCCCCAGCGCAGCTTCCGGCAGATCCACGCGCCCGCCCTGGCCAGCAGCAGGATCGGCGACAGCATGACATTGATCGGCGCCCGCAGGATATCGAAGCCAAGCGCCGCCCCGTGCAGCCGCAAGGTGCCGGGCCATGTGAAATGGCGGCGCACGAAGGCATCCACCTTGGCCCGCCGCGCGCCCTCTGCCGTGCCCTCCGCCCCAGCGGGCTCCGAGGCAATCCGACGTCTCAGATACAGCGCCTTCAACATCGGCTTTCCCACCTGGACCATGTCCGCACCAGTCGCGCTGCCGGTCACCGCACACCGCCCCTGCGCATGATATAGGGGAGCGACACCCCACCGCCAACGCCCACCCGACATCGGCGAGCGCCCCGCCCCCCGTCATCCGCAAGTATGAGGCGCGGGCGGTGGCGGGGAGCGCGTTCCTCTGCCACTCTGCCCCGGACATGGCCGATCGGGGAGGTGAGGCGTGGCACTTTTGGAAAGCGTTCCGGCGCCGTCTGCGGCCGCCGAGATTGCAGAGCTGACGGCAGCAATGGCCGCGGGGCTGATCGGGCATGACCATCTGGTCGAGCGTCTGGTGATCGCCCTTCTGGCCGACGGTCATGTGCTGATCGAGGGGCCGCCGGGCCTCGCCAAGACCCGCGCCGTCAAGCGGCTGGCGGCGGGCCTCGACGGCAGCTTCGCCCGCATCCAGTGTACGCCCGACCTGATGCCGTCCGACATGATCGGCACCCAGCTGTTCCGCCGCGCGTCCGAAAGCTTCGAGTTCGCGCCCGGGCCGCTGTTCCACTCGCTGGTGCTGGTGGATGAGATCAATCGCGCCCCGCCCAAGGTGCAATCGGCGTTGCTGGAAGCGATGGCCGAGCATCAGGTGACGGTGGGCGGCAGCACAAGGCCGCTGCCCGACCCGTTCATGGTGATCGCCACCCAGAACTCCATTGAGCACGAAGGCACCTTCCCGCTGCCCGAGGCGCAGCTGGACCGCTTCTTGCTGCATGTCCAGCTGGCGCTGCCGGGGGCCGAGGCGGAACGCGCGATCCTCGATCTGGTGGAAGGGGAGCTGCGGGCGCCGCCCCTGCCCGAAGGCCCGCGTCTGGGGCATGACCGGCTCCACGCCGCCCGCGCGGCGGTGGCGGCGGTGCATCTTGCGCCGGCACTGAAGGATTTCATCGTGCGGCTGGTGATGGGCACGCGCGCGGTGGGCGAGGATGCGCCGCTGGCCGGGCTGATCGAGCATGCCGTCTCGCCCCGCGGCACGCTGGCGCTGGCCGCCGCGGCGCGGGCGCGGGCGGCGCTGGCCGGGCGCGACCATGCCCTGCCCGAGGATGTGGAAGCGCTGGCCCCCGATGCGCTGGCGCACCGGCTGGTGCCAAGCTGGCGTGCGACGTCCGAAGGGCTGTCGGCGCGGGACATCGTGGCCCGCCTGCTGGCGCAGGTCCGGCCGTATTGAGGGGCCGCCCATGCTTGCCCCCGCCATTACCGACCTGCGCGCCGAGGATCTGCTGGCCATCGGCGCCCGGCTGGGGCGGCCGGGGCGCGGCGCGGTGCAGATCACCCGCCGCGCCGGGGTCACCGCCACCCGCCTGCGCGGGCAGGGCCATGAGATCCGCGAGATCCGCCCCTATACCGAGGGCGACGACCTGCGCCATCTCGATGCCGCGGCCACAGCGCGCAGCGGCAGCCTTCAGGTGCGCAGCTTTCAGGAAGACCGCGACCGCAGCGTGATGCTGATCGCCGATTTCTGCCCGCCGATGCTGTGGGGCACGCGGGGGCGCTTCCGCTCGATTGCCGCCGCCGAGGCGTTGGCGGTGGCGGGCTGGCAAGCGGTGCTGGCGGGCGGCAGTGCCGGCGTGGTGGCGCTGACAGCCAGTGGGCTGGTGGCGGAGCGCGCGGCGGCCCGCGCCCGCGGCATGGCGCGGGTGGCGGGATGCCTCGCGCGGGCGCACGCCGCGGCGCTGGAGGCTCCGGAAGCGGCCGTGCCCGACCTTGCGCAGATGCTGGCCGGGGCCGCCCGCCTCGCCCCGCGCGGGGCGGCGGTGGTGCTGGCGACCGGCTTCGACGATCCAGGCGAGGGCATCGAGCAGGTGCTGGCCGGCATCCTGCGCCGCGGCCCGCTGCGCATCGAGCTGACCGAAGACCGCTTCGAGCTGAGCCCTCCCGCTGGTGCCCTGCCCTACCGGATCGGCACCGGCCCCGCCCGCCTCGGTGACTTCACCGCCCTGCCCGCGCGCCGCGCCGATCTGGTCCGGCGGCTGGAACAACTCGGCGCGCAGGTGGAGCGGCTGGCGACCGACGCGCCGCTGGCACTGGAGCCCGCGCCATGACCCCGCAGATCGTGCAGGACCTGCACCCGCCGCGCCTGCCGCTGGATTATGTGCAGCTTGGCCCACCCGAAGTGCTGGCCGCCCTCGGCCTCGGCCTGCTTGCGGCCCTCGCGCTGATGGCCCTGCTGCGCCCCGCCCTGCACCGCCGCCGCCCGCCCGCCGAGGCGCTGGAGGCGGCGCTGGCCGACCTCCGCCCCCTGCCGCCGCAGGACCGGCTGCTGGCACAGGCGGCGCTGCTGGCGCACTATGGCGGCACGGTCCCGCCCGACCTGCGCCCCGCGCTCTATGGTGCCGCGGTGCCGGACAACCCTACGCTGGAGCCGCTGATCCGCGCCGCCGCGCGAGGCGCCAGACATGCCTGACCTCGGCACCCTCATCCTCGCCGCCCCCCTCGCGCTGCTGCTGTTGCCGTTGCCGCTGCTGGCGCTCCGCCTGCTGCCACCGCAGCCTGCGCAGCTGGCCGCGATGCGCCTGCCCGGCGCCATCGGCGCGGCGGCCCTCCCCGCAGACGCGCAGCGCCGCACCGTCACCCGCACCCGGGCCCTGAAAGCGCTGCTGTGGTGCGCGCTGGTGCTGGCCCTTTCCGGCCCGGCGCGGCTGGTCGCCACCGCCGATACCAGCGCCTCGGGCCGAGACATCCTGCTGTCGCTGGACCTGTCGGGCAGCATGGCCATCGAGGATTTTGATCTGGACGGGCAGCGCATCTCGCGCCTCGATGCCGTCAAGCAGGTGGCGCAAGGCTTCGTCGCCTCGCGCGCTGGTGACCGCATCGGGCTGGTGCTGTTCGCTGACCGCGCCTATGTCGCGGCCCCGCTGACCCATGACCTTGCCGCCGTGTCCCGCGCCATCGAGGAGGCGGGGATCGGCATCACCGGCCGGTCCACCGCCATCGCGGAAGGGCTGGGGCTCGCGCTGAAACGGGTGGTGGCGGGGGCGGCGGAGGGGCAGGTGATCGTGCTGCTGTCGGATGGCAAGGAGACCGGCGCGCGGATGGATGCGCGGCAGGTCGCGGCGCTGGCTGCCGAACGCGGTGTGCGCGTTCACACCATCGCGCTTGGCCCCGACGATCTGGAAACCCGCCCCGCCAGCCGCGATGCCGTGGATATCGCCTTGCTGCGCGAGATTGCGGCGGCCAGCGGCGGCACCAGTTACCGGGTGCGCGACATGGCCGACCTTGCGGCGATGGCGGCGGATCTGGACCGGCTGGAGCCCAACCCCTCGCGCCGCCCGCCGGTGCTGGTGCCGCAGCCGATGTGGATCTGGCCGGCGATGGTGGCGCTGCTGGCGGCGCTTGGGCTTGGCCTTGACCCGAGGGGGGCGGCATGAGCCCCGGCGATCTGGTCCTGTTGCGCCCTCTATGGCTGCTGGCGCTGCTGCCCGTCGCCTTGGCGGCCCTCTGGCTGCGGCGCCGCGCGGCGGGCGGCGGGTGGGAGCGGCTGGTCGATCCGCCCTTGCTGCGCCGGATGCAGGCGCTTGGGCTTGTCGGCATGGGGGGCGCACCTCGGCTCGCACCCTTCGTGCTGGCCGCGCTGCTGGCACTGGCGCTCGCCGGCCCGGCGCGCCTCAGCGCCTCGGCCACCGCCTTCGCGCCGATGGACCCCGTGGTGCTGATCCTCGACCTCTCGCCCTCGATCACGCGCGGCCCGGCGCTGGCCGATGCGCAGGCGGCGGCGGCGCTGGTGCTGCAATCGGCGCAGGGGCGGCCCGTGGGGCTGATGCTCTATGCCGCCGATGCCTATCTCGCCAGCGCGCCCACCAGCGATGCGGCGACGCTGGAAAGCCTGATCGCGGTGCTGGATGCGCAGACCATGCCGGTGCAGGGCAGCCGGCCCGACATCGCGCTGGCCAGCGCCCGCGATCTGTTCTTGCGCGAAGGGCATCCCGGCGTGGGCGGGGTAGACCTGATCCTGATCTCCGACGGCGGCGGCGTCAGCCCCCCGGCGCTGGAGGAGGCGCAGCGGCTGGCCGAGGCGGGCGCGCGGCTGTGGACGCTGGGGCTGTCCTCCGCCCCGGCCGAGGGCGCCCCGCCCCCCGACTCCGAGGCGCTGGCAAGCCTCGCCGCTGCGGCTGGCGGTGCCCATGCCCCCGCCAGTGCCCCCCGCCCGCTGCTGGCGCAGATCGAGGCGGCGCGGCTGACCGCCCTCGCCCGCAGCGAACGCGCCGCGATGGCCTTCGACGACCTCGGCCGCTGGCTGCTGCTGGCGGCGCTGATGCCTGCCCTCGCCCTGATGCGGAGGCGGGCATGACCCGCGCCGCCCTGATCCTTGCCGGTTGCGCGCTGCTGGCCCTGGCGCTGGCGGGGCGGGAGGGCATCGGCAAGCTGGCACTGGTCGCAGGGCTGCCCGGCCCCGCGGCGCGGCTCATCGAGGATCCGCAGATCCGCGGCGTGGCGCTCTACCGCGCCGGGGACCATGCCGCCGCCGACCTCGCCTTCCGCGCGGCGGGCCGCAGCGCCACCTACAACCGCGGCCTGTCGCTGGCCGCCACCGGCAACTACCCCCTCGCCCGCGCCTATTTCGATGCGGTGCTGTTCGCCAACCCGGCGGATTCCGAGGCGCGCGACAACCGCGCCGTGGTGCATGCCCTGATCCCGCCGGTGATGGGCGCGGGCAACGAGGCCGGCCGCATCGCCGTGACTCCCGTCACCCCGCCGGACGGCCCGCCGGTGGAAAAGTTCAACGTGCTTGGCAAACCGCTGGACGCAGGCCGCCGCGTCGCCGATGCCGCCTGGCTGGAGGCGCTGCCCGATGATCCGGGCGAATTCCTGCGGCTGCGGCTGGCCGATGAGCATCTGCGCCGCCTGTCCATCGGCCTGACCCCGCCAGAGGAGGGCGACCCGTGGTGATACGCTTCGCCCTGTGCCTGCTGCTTCTGCCGCTCCCCGCCCTCGCCGAGGGCCGGCTGGAGCTGGACATCATCCCCCACCCCACCCACAGGGAAATCGTGGTCGGCGAGATGGTTCCCGTCACCCTCCGCGGCGTCTACGAACGCTCCATCGCGCGCGAGGATCTGGTGATCGCCCCCACCGATGCCTTCGACTGGATCCAGCTGGCGCAGGACGACTGGCACCGCGAGAGGATCGACGGGCGCAGCTACATGGTGATGGAGCGCAAGCTGGCGCTGTTCCCCAAGCGGGCCGGGCCGGGGCGGTTCGGGCCGGCCGAACACAGCCTGACCATCATTACCACCGCCAGCCAGCGGGCCGAGGCGCTGGTGCGATCGTCCCCGATGGAGCTGTCGGTGGGGAGCTTCCCGACGGATCGGGGCTGGCACTTCGCCGCCTCGGACGTGACGCTGCAAGACGCGCTCAGCACCGACCCCGCCGCCCTGCAGGATGGCGCCACCGTCACCCGCACCGTCACGCTGCGGGCGCATGGCGTGCTGCCGGAAATGCTGCCGCCGCGGCCCGTGGTCTCGGAAAACTGGCTGATCACCTTCGCGGCGCCGGTGCAGCGGACGCTGGAGCTGACGCCCGATGGCCCGGTGGCCAGCGTGATCTGGACCTGGCAGTTCCGGCCGGAAACCGGCGAGCCGGGGGTGCTGGAGCCGGTGGTGATCCCGTATTTCGACACGAAGACCCGGCAGATGGCGCAGGTGGAGATCCCGGCACTGCCGATCGGCTATGCCAGCTTCAGGGACAATCAGGTGGATGCCGGGCGGATCAGCGCGGGCAGCCGCTGGCTGCTGGCTGCCACCTTTGCCGCGGGCCTCGCGCTCGGGGCGGCGGTGATGGCGCGCTGGTATCGGCCGGATCGGGCGCGGCTGGCGGCGGCGCGCCTCGCGCGGCACTGGTCGCCCTTGCCGCGCTGGCACCTGCGGCAGGCGGCGCGGTCAGGCGATCTGCTGGCGTTGCGGGGGGCGGCCGAGGCCTATCTGCGCCCCGAGGAAGCCGCGGACCCGGCCCTGCGCCGCGCGGCTCTGGCGCGGCTGGATGCCGCGATCTACGGGCGGCGGGCAGCTGAGTTCGACACGGCGCGCTTTGTCGCCGACTTGCGGCGGGCCGCGCGGAGCGGGGTCAAAAGCACAGGATCTCGGCCTCGGCCTGCGCCCGCCGCAGCTCTGCCACCACCGCCGTAGTCGCGGCGGTGCCGCGGAACAGCGCCGACCGCTCGCCCGTGGTCTGCCGCAGCATCAGCACGGTTTCCCCCGCGACATATCCGTCATAGGGCAGGATCGCCGCGATCTGGTCTATCGAGCACGAACAGCGCGTCAGCGCATCCCGCGTCTGCCCGTTCGCGGCCATGCAGGCGAAGACATATTCCGCCCGCGCTTCGGTGGGGTAGTCGTTCAGCACCGGCGGCAGGGCCGGATCGGCCGCAAGGGCCGCACCCACAAGCCCAGCCATCACCGCGCCCGCCAGGACTATCGCGCGCATCATTCCTCCTCCGGCATCAGGGTCAGGCTTTCATGATAACCGCCCTTCGCCGCAGCGGTATCGGCCGAAAGGCTGAGGAAGCGCGGGGCCCCTTCGGTCTCCACCACCAGCGTCAGCGCCAGCTCGGCAAAGGCCCCCATGCTGGCGCGGTTCGGGTCGGCGGCGAAGGGCTGCAACACTATCTGCCGGGCGGGCGTATCGCCGAGTGTGACTTCGGTGCCCAGATCGGCCTGCCCAAGCGCCTCGCGGATGCGGTTGCGGATGTAGAACGGGCTGCCGCCGGTCAGCGCGGCCATGTTGCGCGCGGTGGATTCGAGGAAGAACAGCAGCACCGGGTCCGGCCCCGCCAGCGGGAACTCCGACACCGGCGCAGGCCCCGGGGTGCCCGGCCCCTGCCGCGTCAGCACCCTGCGCGGCACCTCGCCACTGGTCTGGGCCAACGTCAGCACCTCATCGCTGACCGGCTTGGGCAGCGCGGCATCCTCGGGCAAATCCGCCGGCACCCTGCGCTCATGGGCATAGGACACCTCCGCCGCGCTCGCCGCAGCCGCCCCCGGCGCGAAGATCAGGTCCGACAGCGGCCCCGCGGCGGCGGGCCCCGCCGCCACCAGCAGCGCCAGCGCACAGGCAACAACTCGGGTCATCAGCTTTCCTCCAGCGTCAGGACAAAGCCGCGCCCGCGCAGGGTGCGCAGGGCCAGCCCATAGGGCGACAGGTCCGACAGCTTGCGCCGCAGGTATCCCAGATAGACATCGACGACATTCTCGGTCGATCCGCCATGCGGCGCCCACAGCGCATCGAAGATCTCGCCGCGGGTCAGCACCTGCCCGGGGCGGGCGATCAGATGCGCCAGCAGCTCGCCCTCGCGCTCGGTCAGCACCACCTTGCGGCCGGCGCCGCTGACGGTGCGGTCTGCCGGGTCATAGCGCAGCCCGCCAAGCGCCAGAGCGGGCACAGGGGCCGCGCCGCGCACCAGCTGCACCTCCAGCCGCGCGATCAGCTCTCCCAGCTGGAAGGGCTTGACCACATAATCCTGCGCGCCGGCATCCAGCCCCTCGGCCCGGTCCTCGACCCGCGACAGGGCGCTGAGCACGATGGCCGGCATCCGGTGGCCGCGGGCACGCATCTCGGCCAGCAGCTCGGCGCCGCTCTCCTCGCCCAGCATCATGTCGATGATCGCGGCATCGAAAGCCTGATGCCGCAGCCGCGCCAGCGCCGGCTCGCCCGCCGCCTCCCAGACCGTGCCATAGCCCGCCGCCCCCAGCCCGCGTTGCAAAAGCGAGGCGATGTCGGGATCATCCTCGACGATCAGCACCTGTTTCACGCAACCTCGCTTTCCGCCCCGGCCGCACGCGGCAAATCGATACGAATCGTCAGCCCGCGGCCTTGGATCACCGGGCTGATCGCCGTCAGCCGTCCGCCCTGAGCCTCGACCACCCACCGCGCCAGCGCAAGGCCGACGCCGAAGCCGGCCTCGCGCGTATCCCCTCGCCCAAAGCGGGCCAGCGCCGGTTCCAGCAGGGCGGGCGCGATGCCCGGCCCGGTATCGGTGACCTCGGCGCGCGCCCATGCCCCGAGGGACTGCCCCCTGATCCGGACAGTCGCCCCCCGCCCCGCATATTTCGCGGCATTCTCCAGCAGGCCGGAAAACACCTGCCGCAGCCAGTCGGCATCGCCGGCCACCTGCAGGTCGCCGTCAAAGTCCAGCTCCGCCTCCACCCCCGCGCGGCGCAGCAGCACAGCCATGTCGCCAAGGGCCGCCTGCGCCGCCGCCGCCAGATCGACGGGCTGACAGTCCAGATCCAGCCTACCGCTGTCGGACCGGGCAATCCGCAACAGATCCTCGATCCGCCGCGCCAGCCGCAGCGCGCGGCTGTGGATGGTGCGGAAACTGGCGCGCAGCGCGGGGTCGTCATGCCGCTCGCCCAGTTCCGCCTCGCCAAGGATCACCGTCAGCGGTGTGCGCAGCTCATGCCCGACATCGGCGAAGAACCGGCGCCGCTCGGCATCCACCCGCGACAGGCGGGCATTGGCGGCGCTGAGATCTTCGGTGCGCTCGGCCACCAACGCCTCCAGCCGGGCACGGTCCGCGGCAAGGCGGCGCGCCCGGCGGTCCAGCCGCGCCGTCATCTGCCGCACCCGCGCGAACAGCAGGCCAAGCTCGTCATGCACCGGCGCGCCCTCGCCGCCCGCTGCCAGCCGCCGGAATACCGGGCGCAGCAGCACCAGATAGAGGACAATCAGCAACAGCGGCGCGCCGATGGCAATCGCCAGCGCCAGCGCATGCAGCGGGCCGCGCAAGTCGGCCATCGCCGCCAGCGCCGCCTCGCGCCGCCGCGTCTCCTGATGGATCTGCGCCGCGATCAGCCCCGGCACCTGCGCGCCGTAGACCGCCAGCGCCGCTTCGCCCGCGGGAGTGCCGGGCGGCGATTGCGCCAGGCTCCGCTCCAGCCGGGTGAATTGCCCGCGCACCCGCGCCAGCGTGATGCCCTGCCGGGCGCGGGTGGCGGTTTCGGTCGCGTTCGGCGCCACCTCCACATCCTCGGCCACCAGCCGGTCCATCAGCCCGAAGGTCGCCGTCACCGGAAAGCTGTCTGGCGCAGCGCCCTGCTGCGCGACCGGCGACAGCCAGCCCAGCATCCACTCGTTCACCCGCGCCGACAGCGCGCCATAGCCCTCGATCCGCTGCTGCGCCGCCATCGCCTCGGCCGCGTGCCGCTGGGTGCGCGACAGGCCATGGACGGCGATGCCCGCGGCCAGCACCGCCAGTGCCGCCAGCAGCAGCGCCGCCAGCGCGAATTTCTGCCGCAGGTTCGGGGCGCCGCGGCTCATGGCGCGGCCCCCAGCAGGGCGCGCATCATCTGCCGCAGCTCCGCCTCGGCCACAGGCTTTTCCAGAACCCCGGCGCCGAGATGAGAAGACGCGGCCCCAATCGTCTCGGCGCATTCCGCGCTGACGATCAGCGCCGGCACCGCGCGGCCAAGCGCGGCATGAACCTGGCTGATCACCTGCACGCCCGTCTCGCCCTGATCCAGCCGGTAATCGGTCAGCACGATCTCGGGACGCGGGCGCGGCCCTTGCAACAGCCTGCCCACGCCCTCCATCCCGTCGGTGGCCAGCACCGTCATGCCCCAGCCCCCCAGCAGGAAGGAAAACGCCTGCCGCATTGCCGGGTCATTCTCCACCACCAACACCGTGCGCCCGTGAAAGGCCGCGTCCGGCCCCGGTGCCTCGCGCGCATCGGCCACCTTGTCCTTGGGCGCCAGCGACGCAGCATCGGCCAAGGGCAGCAGCACCCGGAACAGCGAGCCGCGCCCCGGGGCGCTGAGCACCTCGAGCTTGTGGCCAAGCTGCTGGCAAGCGCGGCGCACGATGGTCAGGCCAAGGCCGGTCCCCGGCTGGTCGGAGTGCGAGAGGCGTTCGAATTCGTTGAAGATCCGCTCCTGATCCTTGGCGGCGATGCCCGGCCCGGTGTCATGCACCTGCAGCCACACCGCGCCCGGCGCCCGCCGCACCCCGACCAGAACCCGGCCGGACAGCGTGTATTTCAGGGCGTTGGAGATCAGGTTTTGCGCGATGGAGCGCAGATGCACCGGATCGCTGAGCACCGCGGCAGACGAGGGCACGAAGCGCAGGTCCAGCCCCCGCGCCTCGGCCTGCGCCTGCACGTCGATGGACAGCCGCTGGAACAGCCGTCCCAGCGACACCGGCCCCACATTCATCTCCACCCGCTGCGAATCCAGCCGGGCGATCTGCAGCAGCGCGCGGATCAGGTCTTCGGCGGATTCGAAGGTGGCGGCGATACGGCCGACCAGATCGGCCTGCCCGGGATCGGTCGTCACATCCTCCAGATGCGACAGCAGCAGCTTGGCGGCGCTCAGCGGTTGCAGCAGGTCATGGCTGGCCGCGCGCAGAAAGCGCGACTTGGCGCGGTTCGCCTCATCCGCGGCCACCCGGGCCGAGGCAAGCTCGGCATTGATCGCGCCCAGATCGGCCAGCGCCCGTTCCAGATCGAGGTTCCGCGCCACCACCTCGCGTTCCAGCACCGCCGCCGCCTGCGACAGGGCATGGGTGGACCCGCGCGCCTCGTCGATGATGTCCATCCGCCGGATCAGCGCGGCATTGATGCGCTGCAGCTTCTGGATCTGCCGCTCGGCGGTGTCAGAGCTGCGCAGCATCGTCGTCCTCACCTTGCAAGAACGCCAGCCCCACGAAGGTCTGGTTCACGTGGATGCCGCCATGCTGCTCGCCATAGGTGTTGAACCCGGCGATGTTGTAGTCGTGGAAGATGCGGCCCACCGTCTCCTGTAACCCCGCCTGTTCCAGCGCGATGCGCCGCAAGATGCAGTCGAACCCCAGGATCAGCGCGGCGGGGCCAGCCAGCTGCGCCAGCCGCGCCTCGAAGCCGCCCGTGAGGTCTTCGGCGCGGCCAAGGGTCATCATCACCCCCTCATCCACCGCCGACATCATCCGCAGCCCGCCGCCCTCGGTCACCTCGAGGATCGCGCGCACGAAATGCCGCCGGCCGATCCGCACCAGCAGCGGGTTCTCGGCAAAGGCGCGGGGGCCGAGATCGGCCACCGGCAGGCCGATCCTCCTTGCATATTCCTCGGCCGCGGGTTCGGCGTTGATCTCAAGGATCAGCCGCTCCTCGGGCAGCGCCTCTGTCACCACCATCCGCTGGCCGGCCGGGGTGAAATGGTCGAACACCACCTCCTCGATCCGGTAATCGGTGGACATCAGGCACAGGACCGCGCTTTGCGGGCAGCTCTCGCCGTCGATGGCAAGGTGGGTGCGGCCAAAGCGCAGCCCGTCCCCGGCCGATCCCCCCAGCACCAGCACGCCGGGCAGCGTCGCCTCGACCGTCGCCGTCACCAGCTCCTCGCGCTTGCTCAGCCCGTCGATGAGCAGGATGCCAAAGCGCACCCGGCCGGGCCGGTCCGGGACCCGGGCGCTGGCGGCGCGCAGCGTCGCCATCCAGTCCAGCGCCGCATGGTCGCGCAGCCGCCGCAGCCAGACCGCCTCGCCCTCGAAATGCGCGGCAGGAAAGGCGATGGCGACGGCGCCGCGATTGTCATAGCCGGCAAAGGCGAACTCGCCGGCCGAGGAGCAGCCGACCACCCGGCAGGCCGTGCCAAAGCGCGCCGCCAGCGCCCCGGTCAGCGGCGCGATCAGCGACCCGTCCGAGGCGAAGACCAGCACCAGCCCCGGGGCTGCGCCCCCGAAGGCCGCCACGATCTGCGCCTCGATTTCGGCGGCATTGCCCAGGGCGGTCACGGCGCGCGGCCGTTCCGGTTTGGGAAGCGCCGCCCCTGCGGACATGTCCGGCATGGCCTGTCTCCCCCGGTTTCGATCTGCGGTCAGCGCATGAAGATCCGCGCCCTGCTGGCCAGCAGCGCGGCCTGGGTGCGGTTGCGCACATTGATCTTGGTCATGATCGCGGCGATGTGGGTCTTGACCGTTGCCTCGGCGATCGACAGCTCGTACGAGATCAGCTTGTTGGGCCGACCCTGGCAGATCAGCCGCAGGATGTTCATCTGCTGCGGCGTCAGCGTGGCGAAATCCCGCGCCAGTGCCGCCAGCTCGTCCGCATCGCTGCGCCCGGCCTGCTCATAGCCCTCGGGCGTCACCACCTCGCCGGCCCACATCCGTTCGAACGCCTCGACCATCTTGCTGCGGGCAAGGCTCTTCGTCACATAGCCGCGCGCCCCGGCGGCCAGCACCGCCGTCACCCGGCCCGGGTCCAGCTCGGCCGAGATCACGGTCAGCGGTGCGTCGCCGATATGCTGGCGCAGCACGATCACGCCTTCCACCCCCGCCACATCCGGCAGGTTGAGGTCCAGCACCACCGCATCGGGCGCCCCCTCGGCAGCGATATTGGCCATTGCGGTGGCGATGCTGGTGGCGGTGCGCACCTTGCGCAGCCCGAAGGCATGGCCAAGCGTCACCGACAGCGCATGGCAGATCAGCGGGTGGTCATCGACGATCAGGACATCCTGCACCGCATGACCGTTGGCTCCACGCGAGACGTCGCTGGCGACATCCCGGATCGGGCGTAGCTCCATGATAGTCCTCCCCATGCCGGCGCGAGCCTCCACACCCCCGCCGACGGTTCAGTGTAGGACGACATGTCGCGGACGAGAACGGTTTTTTTCATTTTGCCCGCATTTTCAGCAGGGCTTCGCCATGCCGGGCGCTACGGCAGATGGGCCATCACCGCGCGCCCCAGTGCAAAGGCCCGCTGCTCCAGAATCACCGGGGTTTCGCACACATAGATCAGCGATTGCTGCCGGTCGAGGAAGATGCGGGTGGACCAGTCGATATCGGCCTCCAGCGCATCCAGCCGGTCGAAATCCTGCGATTCGGCCTCGGTCAGCGCCGCAAACTCCCGGCGCGCCTCCTCGATGTGCTGGTCCAGATCGGCCTGCTTGTGGGCATAGCGGGTGATGCCCACCAGCACCCGGTCGCGGCTGGCGTCGATATGCTCCAGCGTCGCCACGAAGAGGGCAGTCAGCGCGGCGGCATCGGCGGTTTCGGCATAGCCCGCGATCAGCGCCTCGGCCTCCGGCATCGGCGTGCGGCGCAGCGCCAGCGCGCGGGCAACCCCTTGCACCGGCGCCGTGTCCGCCAGCTCCTCGATGGCCGGGTCCGGCAACGGCCCGGCCCAGACCTGCCCCAATGACAGATGCGGCACCCGCCGCTGGATGCAGGGCCAGTCGGGATCGACCGGCCCCGCGGCCTGCGCCGCCCCGCCCAGCATCAGCGCCGCCGCCATCAAGATCGCACGTTTCATCGACATACCTCCCTACCCTGTGCGCTTGCGCCACAGGCCCTTGGCCGGATCATACATGAAAACGGTGCCGCCGAAGAACACCACCGTGCAGCCAGCCACGACCGCCAAGGCGGTGACATTGACCTGCCCGTAGAGCGCGAACCGGATCAGCTCCACCGCAGAGGTGAAGGGGTTCAGCGCACTGATGTCATGCAGCAGCACGCTCGATTCCTTCATCCGCCACAGCGGGTAAAGCGCGCTGGAGGCGAAGAACATCGGGAAGATCACGAAGTTCATCACCCCCGCGAAATTCTCCAGCTGGCGGATGGTCGACGAAATCAGCAGCCCCAGGGAGCCCAGCATCACCCCCGCCAGCAGCAGCGCCGGCAGCACCGCCGCCCAGCCGATCGCCGGCGGCTTCACCCCCCACAGCCAGGCGATGCCCAGAAAGGCATAGACCTGCAGGATCGACACCAGCACCCCCGCCACCAGCTTGGCCCCCAGCAGGAACCAGCGCGGATAGGGGCTGACCAGCAGCGTGCGCATCGCCCCGGTCTCGCGGTCATAGACCATCGACAGCGAGGACTGCATCCCGTTGAACAGCTGGATCATCGCGCAGAGGCCGGGCACCACATAGACCTCGTAGAGCACGTAGGTCTCATAGGGCGCGGTGATCGACAGGCCGAGGACCGAGCGGAACCCCGCGGCAAATATGAACAGCCAGACCAGCGGGCGCACCAGCGCCGCCAGAAACCGTTCGCGCTGGCGGGCAAAGCGCAGCACCTCGCGGCGCGCGATGCCGGAGAAGGCGATGGTCCAACCTGTTCTCATGCCGCCTGCCCCGTCAACGACAGGAAGGCCGAGGTCAGATCGCCCCCCGCCGCCGCGATGCTGTCCGCGCGGCCGCGCGCCAGCACCTCGCCCCGGTGCAGCAGCACCACATTGTCGGCGGGCTCGATCTCATCCATCACATGCGTGGCGAACAGGGCCGAGACATTCTCGTGCCGGATCAGCCGCCGCACCAGCGCCAGCACCTCTGCCCGCGCCCTGACGTCAAGCCCCGCCGTCGCCTCGTCCAGCAACAGCAGTTCGGGCCGGTGCAGCAGCGCGCGGGCAATCTCGGCCCGCCGCTGCTGCCCGCCCGACAGCGCGGCGGTGCGCTGGTCGATGCGGTCCGCCAGATCGACCAGCGCCAACACCTCGGCGATCCGCGCCTCGGCGGGCCTGCGGGCAATGCCGTGCAGCGCGGCGTGATAGCGCAGGTTCTGGCGCAGGGTCAGGTCGGTATCCAGCGCGCGGGTCTGGAACACCACCCCCAGCCGCGCCAGCGCCTCGCCCGGCGCGCGGCGGGCATCGAACCCCGCCACCGCGATTGTGCCGCTGGTGCTGTCATAGAGCCGGGTGATCAGCGAGAAAAGCGTAGTCTTGCCAGCGCCGTTCACCCCCAGCAAGGCGGTGAAGGCGCCGCGGGCAACCGTGAAGGACACGCCCTTCAGCGCCTGCACCTCGCCAAAGCTGTGGCTGACATCCGCCACCACCAGCGCCGGCGCAAGGTCTGGCGCGCCCGAAGTGAGGGGCGCGCCCGGGCTTCCGGTCATTCCTTGCGCTGCTCCGTGACGTTCAGATCGGCATCCATCACGATATCATACTGGCCATCGATGCAGATCGCGTCATCGAGCTCGAAGCCGCCATCCTCCATTTCGATGTTGTCGGGATCGACCTCGCATTGCATCTCGGCCAGCTTGGCATCGATGGCGGCGATCTGTTCGGGGGTGGCCTCGGCAAAGGCCGGGGCGGCAAGCAGCACCAGGGCTGCCGCAGCAAGAAGGTGTTTCATCAGGGTCGCTCCTCTCAGCGGATGTTGAAGACGGCTTTCTGGGTATCCCCGGACGAGCCGGGGATTTTCAGCTCAAAGCTGCCGGGGATGATGGCGATGAAGGACAGCTCCGCCTCGCCCGCGGCATCGAATTCCAGCGAGTGCACGCCCAGCGGACGCACCTCGATCTGGTTGATGACGATCTCGTTGATCCAGATCGCCCGGAAGAAATCCCCCCCCGACAGCGCCAGTTCGGCCGAGCCATCGGCCACGATCTTCATCTTGTAGTAGGTGCCCGATTTCAGCTCATAGGGCGCGGCCGCGACCGGCTTGCCGGACCCCAGCGTCAGCGGCTCCAGCGTCTCGCGGTTGTCCTTCGACAAGAGGCCCGCAAAGCCATAGTCATGGGCCAGCGCCGGCATGGCGGCCCCCACGGCCAGGATAGCGGCGGCAAGTATGCGTTTCATCAGGTCTCCTCCCAGATTGACCTCAGTTTGATTTCGTCGCCACCACACCCCAGGGCTGCTGGCCGACCTGCACCGATTTCAGAACCTCGTTGCTGGCCACGTCGATGATCGAGATGTCGTTGGAATTGCCGTTGGTGGTGTAGAGGTATTTGCCATCGGGCGAGAAGGCGAGTTGCCAGACCCGCTGGCCGACCAGCAGGTAGTCCTCGACCTCGTAGGTCTCGCCATTGACCACGGCCACCCGGTTCGCCGGCCCGAGGGCGACGAAGATTTTCGAGTCGTCCGCCGTGATGCGCAGGCCCACCGGCTGCAGCGCCTCGGGCACTACGCCCGGCACCTCGAAGGTGATCTTGTGGGTCACCTCGTAGCTGGCGGCGTCGATCACCGACACCGTGCCGCCGATCTCGGCGGTCACGAACAGGTGGCTGCCATCGCTGTCGTATTGGGCAAAGCGCGGGCGGCTGTCGACCAGCACATTCGCCACGATCTCATAGGTGGTGGTGTCGATCATATGCGCCATGTTGGTGGTCTCTGACGTGTTGACCACGATGGACCCATCGGGATGAACGCCCATCCCCTCGGGCTCCACCCCCACCGGCACCTCGGCCAGCACCTGCCGGGTTTCCACATCGACCACGGTGACGATGTTGTCATCCTCGTTGGCGATATAAAGCGGGTTGCCCGACGGGTGCAGCACGAACAGTTCCGGGTCGGGACCAGAGGGCAGCGAGGGCAGCTCCTCATAGGTTTCGGTATCGAACACCCGCACCAGATCGTCATCCGACGCGCAGACATACAGGATCTTGCCATCGGGCGAGGCGGTGATGCCCCGCGGCCGCTGGCCGCCGTTGAAGGTGTGGATCACCTCGAAGCTGGTGCCATCCAGCACGGTGATGGTGTTGCCCTTTTCGTTGCTGACAAAGATCTTGTCGGCAAGCGCCGGGGATGCGGTCAGCGCCGCGCAGGCCAAAGCTGCGGTAAATCTTGTCACCTAGTCCTCCCTTGCTGTCATGCGTGTGCAACCGGTTTCGGCCCGGTCGGTGCCCAGAGTGTCAAGCTGCGACACCTGATGCAGGAACCCGTCCTGCGGTGAGACGGAGACGGTCACCGGCCCCATGCTCAGCAGCACCGGCTGGCGCAGCTGGCCGTCCCAGTCGCGATAGGTCAGCTTCTGGCCTTTGAAGGCCGCCAGATCGAAGCTGTCGCCGGTGATGAACCCCACCAGCGTGTCGAAATCGTCCGATGTGGTGCGCGTTGCCGCCTCGCCGAGGCTGCGCAGCGCCATCCAGACCTGAAAGTCCTCGGGCCGGGCGGGGCGGTTGTTCTGCTTCTCGAACCGCGTCTGCCATTGCATCGCGCCCCAGGCCTCATGCGCCGGATGCCAGCTGACCGGCATCAGCCCGCCTGATCCCGCCACCGGCCGCGGCTCCCAGGTGTGGAACGGCAGCCAGGCGGCGAACACGCCGGCATGGTCGGCGGCGACCACCACGTCATGCTCGGCCGCGCGCTGCGTGAAGACCGGCATCTGCGCCTGCACCTGCACATGGCCACTGTCGGTGCGCCGGGCGCCGCCGGTATCCTCGAACACCCGCTCTTCCACGATCTTGGCGCCGAACTTCGTCGCGGCGCGCCGGTAGGCGCCCGCCAGCGCGGTATCCTCGGGGTGGATGCCCTCGATCAGGAACCATTCGTCCCACCGCTTCCAGATCAGGAACTGGGCCAGCGCATCGGCCAGCATCGCGTCCGAGGGCGCGGTGTGCAGCAGGTTGGCCCGGCAGTCGGCATTGCGCAGCACGTCGCCGCTGGCGCCCGCGTTGAACAGCAGCGCGCGGTCCCCGGCCAGATCGGCCAGCCGCACCGTCATCGCCTCATCCGCCAGCACCACGATGAACCGCGTGCCGCCGTCCAGCAGCCGCTGCATCTCGGCTTCGGCGGTTTCGGGTGTCGCCAGAACGTCCTCGGTCACGAAGGTCTGCTTCATGAAGCTGCCGGTGGTGGCGTTGTCGGCGGTGCCAAGCGCCCCGCCTGCAAAGCCCAGGTCCTCCGGCGGCAGATCCAGCCGCGAGATCGGCAGCGGGCCGGGCGTATCCACCCGCAAAACCGCGGCGCGGTATTCGGTCTGCGCCTGTGCCGGGGCACTCAGCGCGGCGCAAGCCAGCAGCGCGCCGGCCAGTCTCAAGCCAGTCTTTCCCATCACGTCCTCCCTGCCGGCATTGGGGCATGACGGCGCCGCCCGGCAAAACGCTTTCTTCTGATAAGAAGAAAATAAGTCCCTGATATCAAAGGCACTCATACTTTGGTTTGATTGCCGGGGGGGCGCCGCGCCGTATCGTTGGCCCGTCGGGGCAGCCGCAAGGCGCCCTTGAATCGGAGGAGACAGAATGCGCAACACCGTCCGGGCCCTGGTTGCCGGAGCAGCCCTTTTCGCCAGCCTCGCGCTGGCCGCGCCGCCGGCCGAGGCTCATGGCCCCTCGCGGCAGAAGACCACGCAGGAAATCACCCTCAACGCCAGCCCCGAAGAGGTCTGGGCGGTGATCGGCGACTTTGCCGACATGAGCTGGCACCCCGCCGTCACCGCGACCGAGGCCCCCGAAGGCGCCGAGATCGGCGCCGTCCGGGTGCTGACCCTGCAGGGCGGCGAGACGCTCAGCGAGGAGCTGACCAAGTTCGACGCCGCCAAGCGCAGCTATTCCTACCGGATGACGGTGGACAATGTGGCGGCGCTGCCGGTCACCAACTATTCCTCGCATCTGACGGTGAAGGATGCTGGCGGCAAGGCGCTGGTCGAATGGCGCGGCGCCTTCTATCGCGGCTTCCCCAACAACGATCCGCCGCCCGAGTTGAATGACGAGGCGGCGATTGCGGCGGTGGATGCGGTCTATCAGGCGGGCTTCGTCGCCTTGGTGGAGCAGTTCGGCGCGGCGGAGTGAGACCCCTTTGCGCGCTGCTGCTGGCTTTGTCTGTAACCGCCGCAGCGGCGCAAGAGGTGGCGGTGATCCCGTCGCAAAACGCCGGGGCGGTCAGCTTCCTTGACGCGGGCACCGGCAGCATTCGCGCCACGGTGCCCCTGCCCGGCAAGCCCGCGGCGGTCGCGGTGGACGGGCCCCGGGTGCGCGCCTATGTCGTCGCGGTGGAACCCGGGCGGCTGCATGTGCTGGACCTGCTCAGCGCGCAGACCCTGCGGGTGATGGACCTGCCCGGCGCGCCCTTCGGGGTGGCGGTGAACCCGGTCTCGGGACTGGTCTATGTCTCGGACTGGCAGGCCGCGCAACTGCTGGAGATCGACCCCGCCGCGGGCGAAGTCCTGCGCCGCTTCGCTACCGGCCCCGCGCCTTCGGGCATCGCGGTCAGCGACGATGGCGCGCTGCTGGTCACGGCAGAGCGGGACGCGGACAGCCTCGGCCTGATCGACACGGCCACCGGCGCCACGCTGGCGCAGGTGGCCGTGGGTGCGCATCCATTTGGCGTCACCCTCCATGCAGGGCGCGCCTTCACCGCCGATGTGATGGGCAATACCGTGTCGGTCGTCGATCTGGACAGCCGCAGCCTGATCGCCACGATCCCGGTGGGCGAGCGGCCCTATGCCATCGCCTTCGCGGCCGGCAAGGGCTTCGTCACCAACCAGTATGGCGAAAGTGTCAGCGTGTTCGATGCAGGCAGCCTCGAAGTGCTGGCGACGGTCACGGTCGGCGAATACCCCGAAGGCATCGCCACCACCGCTGACGGGGGCCGCATTCTCGTGGCGAACTGGTTCTCCGACACGCTCAGCATCCTCGATGCGCAAAGCCTCGCCCTGCAAGGCGAGGTTGCGCTGCCCGAAGGCCCCGCGGCTTTGGCGCCTTCATCGGCACCGCGCCGTGAGCTGACCCCGCCCTAACCTGCGGGCTTCAGCTTGGTCCCGTAATCATCGACCAGCGGCACCCCCGCCTCGATCAGGATCGCGTCGATCTCGGCCTGGTTGCGGCGGATCAGCGAATTCAACTCGCGCTTCCACTCATCCTCGCCCGCGCGCACGCCCATCGTGATGCGGTAGAACAGCCGCGGCGTGGCTTCTTCCTTCAGCAGCGGCGTCACCACCAGCGCATCATTGCCCTTGACCAGCGGCCCACCGATCGGCCCCCAGAGGATCGCGAGGTCGATCTCGCCCGCCTCCAGGTCCGCCAGCATGTCGCCCGCCGGGTTCTCCACCCGCCGGTCCACCACCAGGTCATAGCCCTTGGCCTTTCCGATCAGCCCGTTGCGCGCCAGATGCGTCGCCGGCGGCGTGCCGGCCACCACGCCGATGCGCTTGTCCAGCAGCCGCGCATCGGTCAGCGTGTCGACATCGGCAAGGTCACTGTCCGCCCGCGCGATCAGCACATGGGTCGAAACGTAATAATGGTTGGTGTTCAGCACCAGCTCGTCGCCCTGCGCGAAGCCGATCACCACATCGCAGCGCCCGGCCTGCAGGGTCTTGCGGACAAAGCCGGTGACCTGCGGGAACCAGACATAGCTGACCGGCACCCCCAGCTTTTCCCCGAACATCGCCGCCAGCCTGTTCTCGAAGCCCGAGCCATCCTGATGCGATAGCGGCGCGTTGCCCGGATCGGCGCAGACGCGAAAGGCGGTGCGGTCCACCAGATCCGCAACCTGCGCCGAGCCCGGCGCAGCCGCAACCGCCAGCGCAAAGGCCAGCGCGGTGGTCCCCAAGGTGGCCCGCACCCGGCCCATCATCCGTCCATGCAGGCGGCTTCGGCCGCGGCAAAGGCCTCGGACTTGTCGGCGCGCTTGGCCGGGCGGCCACGGTCCACCGCATCGGTGCCGCGGGCGCGCAGGTAGATGTAGATATCGTCGATATAGCACATGACATTCGGGTTCACGCCAAAGGCGGGCATCACCGAATTGTCCGAGGCGCCGACCTTCTGGCGCCCGGCAGCCACGACGCCGATGAAGTCGTAATAATCCATGCGCAGCGCCGACTCCTTCAGAGCCGGGGCATAGCTCGACCCCTCGCCATCCGGCCCGTGGCAGACATGGCATTCCGCGTGATAGCGCCGGTAGCCCGAGAAGGTCGGCCAGTCCAGCGTGCCGTCCTCGGCGATGTTGTAGGTCGGGATTTCCTCGGCGTTGAAGGCGCGCACCCCGTCTTCGGACGCAACGGCAACATCAACGACAGGCGCTTCGGCCAGCGCCGCAAAGGGCAGCAGCGCCAGCGCCAGAATCGGCACAGTGAGTTTCATGCAGGGCTCTCCTCCCAAAGAGTTCCCCTCAAGGTTAGTCGGCGCGGGATCGGCTGTCACCGGCGGCGGACTAGCACTTTAGTCTGGCCTGTTGAGAGATTGGATGAGCGTCGCGGCGCAACGGGCTGTCCCACCAGCGAAAAACGCCGCCCCGGATCTCGGGGCGGCGTTCACATCGTGGTGCAGTGGCGATCGGTCAGTCTGGGCCGTCCGTCCGGGCCGTCAGTCCGGGATTGCGAACACCGTCAGCTGGCCGCCAAGCGCGGTGTAATCCGACAGCGCCGCATAGCCACCGACCGCGCCAAGCCCGTCATTGGCGTTGGTCAGGCCCGCCGCAAGGCCGATGCCCGCCCAACCGCCGACGCCCGACAGCACGCCGATATACTGCTTGCCGCCATGTTCGTAGGTCATCACGTAGCCGATGATCCCCGACGGCGTCTTGAACTTGTAAAGCTCCTCGCCGGTCTCGGCATCAACCGCCTTCAGGTAGCCTTCGAGCGTGCCGTAGAACACCACGTCCCCCGCGGTCGCCATCGCGCCCGACCAGACCGAGAACTGTTCCGGCAGCGACCACTTGATCTCGCCCGCGACGGCGTCCCAGGCGATGAAGTTGCCCATGCCGCCATGGCTGCCCGGCGCCGGGAACATCGACAGCGTCGCGCCGACATAGGGCTGGCCGGCCGAATAGCTGACGCGGAAGGGCTCGTAATCCATGCAGACATGGTTGGTCGGCACGTAGAACAGGCCGGTTTTCGGCGAGTAGGTCGAGGGCTGCTGGTCCTTGGTGCCAAGGGCCGCAGGGCAGATGCCGGTGGTGTTCACGTCCTCGCCGTTCTGCGCGGTCGAGTATTCGGCCACGACCTGCGGGCGGCCATACTGGTCCGACGCCGGGTCCATCTCGACATGGGTGGCCCAGTTCACGGCGGGGTCATACTTCTCGGCCACCAGCAGTTCGCCGGTTTCGCGGTCGAGGGTATAGGCAAAGCCGTTCCGGTCGAAGTTTACCAGCAGCTTGCGCATGGTGCCGTCGATTTCCTGATCGACGAGGATGTTCTCGTTCACGCCGTCGAAGTCCCACTCGTCATGCGGGGTCTTCTGGTACATCCACTTGGCGACGCCGGTATCGGCATCCCGCGCCATGATCGTCATCGACCACTTGTTGTCGCCCGGGCGCTGCGCGGGGTTCCAGGTCGAGGGGTTGCCGGTGCCGTAATAGATCAGGTTCAGGTCCGGGTCATAGGTGGTCCAGCCCCAGGTGGTGCCGCCGCCGATCTGCCACTGGTCGCCCTCCCAGCTGTCGAGCGAGGAGTTCGCGCCGACGGGCTTGCCCAGCACCATGGTGTTCTCGGGATCGACCAGCATGTCTTCGTCCGGGCCGGTGGAATAGGCGCGCCAGGCCATCGAGCCGTCGGCGATGTTGTAGGCGGTCAGGTGGCCGCGCACGCCGTATTCGCCGCCCGAGATGCCGACCAGGACTTTGTCGTTGACCGGAAGCACGGTGGCGGTGTTGGTCTCACCCTTGGCCGGATCGCCGTTCACGACGCTCCACTTCACATCGCCGGTCGTGGCATCGAGCGCCACCAGCGTGGTATCGGCCTGATGCAGGAAGATGGTGTCGTCGGAATAGGCCAGCCCGCGATAGACGGTATCGCAGCACATCACGCCGATCACGTCGGCATCTTGCTGCGGGGTATAGCGCCACAGGATCTTGCCGTCGTTGTTCAGGTCCAGCGCGTAGACGTTGTTCGGGAACGGCGTGTGCACATACATGACATCGCCGATCACCAGCGGCGCACCTTCATGGCCGCGCAGAACGCCGGTCGAGAAGGTCCAGGCAACCTGCAGGTCGCCGACATTCTCGTTGGTGATCTGGTCGAGTTCCGAATAGCGGGTGCCGGCATAGTCGCCAAGCTGCGCCGCCCATTGCTTTGAATCGCCGGTCGCCGCAAGCACGCTGTCATTGGCAAAGACCGGGGCGGCCGTGCCAAGCAGCAATGTGGCGACAACACTGATGGTAAACCTTTTCATGTGCTTCCTCCCTGAAGACTGAAATCGGGCGCGCAGCCAGTGGCTGCAGGCTGTCGGGCTGGCCGGGCCGCTGGATTGCCGGTCTGGCAAGGGTGCGGGCGGGCTTCTTATTGTGCTCTTATTATTGGCGATCCGGCCTTGGGCGAGTCAACGGAGTTGGCAGAGTTTCAACCCAAAGTATGAGTCCGGTCGGCGGGGCCATTGGTGGGCACGGCGAAGCGGGCCGCAGGGCGCGGCCGCACTGTCGTTGCGGGGACGGCGTCAGGCCACGGCGACAAGCGCCAGCTGCGCCGAATGCCAGCGGACATGGTGTTCCATCACGCTCGACACATAGAAATAGCTGTGGTCATAGCCCGCCAGCATCCGGAATTCGCAGGGCTGGCCGCGGTCGGCGGCGGCCTCGATCAGCGCCTGAGGGGTCAGCAGGTGCAGGAACTGGTCCGCCGCGCCCTGGTCGATCAGCACCGGCCCCGGGTAGCCTCGATCCCGCATCAGCAGGGTCGCGTCATGGGGCGCCCAGGTGGACTCGTCCGGCCCAAGATAGGCGGTGAACTGCTTGCGGCCCCAGTCCGAGGCGGCAGGGTGCGCAATGGGCGAGATGGCGGAAACCGAACGATAGGTTTGGGGATGGGTCATGGCGATGGTCAGCGCGCCGTGCCCGCCCATCGAATGCCCGGTGATGCCCTGACGCGCCCGGTCGAGCGGGAAGCGGTCGAAGACAAGCTCGGGCAGTTCGGTGACCACATAGTCCCACATGCGGAAATGCGGGGCCCAGGGGGCCTCGGTCGCGTTGACGTAGAAGCCTGCGCCCTGCCCCAGATCATAGGCCTCGTCATTTGCCACGCCCTCGCCGCGCGGCGAGGTGTCGGGGAAGATCAGCGCGATGCCCGCCTCTGCCGCCCATCCCTGCGCGCCGGCCTTGGTCATCGCATTCTCATGGGTGCAGGTCAGGCCCGAGAGATACCACAGCACCGGCACCGGGCCGGCCCTGGCGGCGGGCGGCAGGTAGACCGCAAAGGTCATGTCGCAGCCGCAGGCGTCCGAGGCGTGGCGATAGACGCCCTGGACGCCGCCGAAAGCGCCGGTTTCAGAGAGGGTTTCCATCCCGCTCAATACACCACCACGCTGCGGATGCTTTCCCCCGAATGCATCAGGTCGAAGCCCTTGTTGATGTCTTCCAGCTTCAGCGTATGGGTGATCATCGGGTCGATCTCGATCTTGCCGTCCATGTACCAGTCCACGATCTGCGGCACGTCGGTGCGTCCGCGCGCGCCGCCGAAGGCGGTGCCCTTCCAGACCCGGCCGGTCACCAGCTGGAACGGCCGGGTCTGGATCTCGGCCCCCGCCGGCGCCACGCCGATCACCACCGACACGCCCCAGCCGCGATGGGTGCATTCCAGCGCGTCGCGCATCACCTTCACATTCCCGGTGCAGTCGAAGCTGTAATCGGCGCCGCCGATCTGGTCGAACGGGGTCT
>NZ_JAAAUC010000039.1 GCF_009908165.1 Frigidibacter albus | reverse complement strand
GCGAGACCGCCTCAGCGTCCGTTGGCTTTGCGCCATTCGGCGAAGAGGGTCAGGTTGCGTTCGTCGGTGGCGGGGTAGAGGCCGATGATGGTGGCGCCGGCCTTGACGCGTTCGACGGCGAAGTCCTCGTAGGCGGTCATCTCCACCGCCTCGTCGGCGATCTCGTCGGCGATTTCCGCCGGGATCACGATCACGCTGTCATCGTCGCCGACCACGATATCGCCCGGGAATACCGGCACGTCGCCGCAGCCGATCGGCACGTTGATGTCGATGGCCTCGTGCAGGGTCAGGTTCGTCGGGCTCGAGGGGCGCGCGTGATAGGCCGGGATCTCCAGCCCCGCGATCACCATCGCATCGCGGAAGCCGCCATCGGTGACGATCCCCGCCCCGCCGCGCACCATCAGCCGGGTGATCAGGATGTCGCCGGCGCTGGCGGCGCGGGCATCCTTGCGGCTGTCCATCACCAAGACCGCGCCTTCGGGGCAGGTCTCGATGGCCACGCGCTGCGGGTGATCCTCATTGCGGAACACCGACATCGGGTTGCGGTCCTCGCGCGCCGGCATGTAGCGCAGGGTGAAGGCCGGGCCGACCATGTTGCGGCCCTTGGGCGCCACCGGGCGCACGTCCTGGATGGTCTGGCTCCTCAGCCCGCGCTTGTAGAGCGCCGAGCACAGGGTGGCGACGGAAACGCCCATCAGCTTGTCACGGGTGGCAGGGTTCATGATCGGATCCTCTGGAGCGCTTCAGTTGATGACGGGGTCGGGGGTCGCGCCGCCGAACTCGCGGCGCAGGAAGTCGAAGTCGCAGCCCTTGTCGGCCTGCTCGACATGCTTGCCGAAGATATAGCCATAGCCGCGCTCATACCGCGGCACCGGGGCGACCCAGGCCGCCTGCCGCTCGGCCAGCTCCGAGGCGGAGACCAGCATGTTCAGGCTGCGGCTGGGGATATCCAGCTCCACCCTGTCCCCGGTGCGCAGCAGCGCCAGCGGGCCGCCGACAAAAGCCTCGGGCGAGACATGCAGCACGCAGGCGCCGAACGAGGTGCCCGACATCCGCGCGTCCGACAGGCGCACCATGTCGCGCAGGCCCAGCTTCAACAGCGCCTTGGGCATCGGGATCATGCCCCATTCCGGCATCCCCGGCCCGCCCTGCGGCCCGGCATTGCGCAGCACCAGCACCGTGTCCGGCGTCATCGGGTACTCGGGATCGTCGATGATCTTCTTCAGCTCGGGATAGCTGTCCGCCACCAGCGCCGGGCCGGTATGGCGGTGGAACTTCGGATCGCAGGCCGCGGGCTTGATCACCGCGCCATCGGG
>NZ_JAAAUC010000038.1 GCF_009908165.1 Frigidibacter albus | reverse complement strand
GCCGGCGCGGCGACCTTCCGGTCGGAGCCGGCCTCCGGCCCGGCGCATGACTTTGCCGTCGGCACGCCGGATCTGGTCGATCAGGCCTGCGAGGCGGCGGCTGCGGCCTTCCCGGCCTATGCCGCCACCTCCCGCGCCGACCGCGCGAAATTCCTGGGTGCCATCGCCGATGAGATCGAGGCCCGCGCCGCCGCCGTCACCCAGATCGGCACCGAGGAGACCGGCCTGCCCGAGGCGCGGCTGAACGGCGAGCGTGGCCGCACCACCGGCCAGCTGCGGCTGTTCGCGGAACACATCCTCAAGGGCGATTACCTCGACCGCCGGCATGACAAGGCGCTGCCGGACCGCACCCCGCCGCGGCCCGAGCTCAGGATGATCCAGCGGCCCATCGGCCCGGTCGCGGTCTTCGGCGCCTCCAACTTCCCGCTGGCCTTCTCGACCGCGGGCGGCGACACCGCAGCGGCGCTCGCCGCCGGCTGCCCGGTGGTGGTGAAGGGCCATTCGGCCCATCCCGGCACCGGCGAGATCGTGGCCGAGGCGGTGCTCGCCGCCATCGAATCCTGCGGCATGCCCAAGGGCGTCTTCAGCCTGATCCAGGGCGGCAAGCGCGACGTGGGCACCTCGCTGGTCCAGCATCCGCAGATCCGGGCGGTGGGCTTCACCGGCAGCCTCGGCGGCGGGCGGGCGCTCTTCGACCTCTGCGCGCAGCGGCCCGAGCCGATCCCGTTCTTCGGCGAGCTTGGCAGCGTCAACCCGATGTTCATCCTGCCCGAGGCGGCGAAAGCCCGCGGCGCCGCCATCGGCGCCGGCTGGGCCGGGTCGCTGACCATGGGCGCGGGCCAGTTCTGCACCAATCCCGGCATCGCGGTCGTGGAAACCGGCCCCGCTGGCGATGCCTTCGTCAAGGCCGCCGCCGAGGCGCTGGAAAAGGTCGCGCCGCAGGTGATGCTCACGGACGGCATCGCCAAGGCCTACCAGGACGGCAAATCCCGCTTCGACGGCCGCAACGCCGTGCAGCCGGTGCTGGCCACCAGCAGCGAGGGCCGCACCGCCGCCCCGAACCTCTATGAGACCGACGCCGCCAGCTACCTGCAGGACCATGCGCTTGGCGAAGAGGTCTTCGGCCCCCTCGGCCTCGTGGTTCGCGTCAGCGGCGCGGAGGAGATGGAGACGCTGGCCAAGGGCTTCGAGGGCCAGCTGACCGCCACCATCCACATGGATGACGGCGATATCGACCTCGCCCGCCGCCTGCTGCCGGTGCTGGAGCAAAAGGCCGGCCGCGTGCTGGCCAACGGCTTCCCGACCGGCGTGGAAGTCGCCGATGCGATGGTCCATGGCGGCCCCTATCCCGCCAGCACCAACTTCGGCGCCACCAGCGTCGGCACCCTCTCCATCCGCCGCTTCATGCGCCCGGTCTGCTTCCAGAACCTGCCCGACGCGCTGCTGCCGGAAGACGTGC
>NZ_JAAAUC010000037.1 GCF_009908165.1 Frigidibacter albus | reverse complement strand
CCCCGGCCTCATGCTCCTGCAAAATGCCGATGATCTGCTCTTCGGTTCGTATCGTTCGCTTCATCGTCCGTCCTCTCCATGGAGCGGACTCTAATCGCAGTTGGAGGAAAAATCCCGTGGCAGGTCAACGAGACTGTCGGCGACCCACGTTACCCCTTCGACCTGCTGTGCCGGGTGATCACGGTCAGCCTGGCGACGGTGAAGATCGTCCGGTCGCTGCCACCGCTGGAGATTTGAGGGTCGCCATGCCAGTCCCCGACTACGAGACCTTCATGCTGCCCGTGCTTCGGCTCTTCGGTGAAGGCGTCAAGAACGTCGCCGAATGCGTGCCGAGGCTGAAGGCCGAGTTCGGCATCTCTGACGACGAGGCGGCTGAGCTGCTGCCCAGTGGTCGCGTCACGGTCCTGCAGAGCCGCGCCCACTGGGCCCGCACCTATCTGTCGAAGGCAGGACTGCTCGAGAGCCCGAAGCGCAACCAGCACGTCATCACGCCGAAGGGGAGGGAAGTCCTGGCGGCCAGCCCGCCGCGCATCGACAACGCCTTTCTGGATCGCTTCGAAGGCTTCCGAGAGTGGCGTGTGCGCGCCGCTGCCGAGCCGGTGGTCAACGATCAGCTCGATCAGCCCGCGGCTCGCCCGGCGCCCGCTACGGACGCCCGGATCGAGAGCGCTCAGACACCCGAGGACGCGATGGCCTCCGCGCACAAGGTGATGAACGCCGCGCTGCGTGACGACCTGCTGGGCCTGCTCCAGGCGATGAACCCGATCCGGTTCGAGAGGCTGATCCTCGATCTGCTGGCCGCGATGGGCTACGGGGGCGGCGATCTCAGCAACGGTCGCATGACGCGCGCCACGGGCGATGGCGGGATCGACGGGGTGATCGACGAAGACGCCCTGGGTCTCGATGCCATCTACATCCAGGCAAAGCGCTACGACCCCAGCTACAAGGTCGGCCGACCGGACCTGCAGCGCTTCGTGGGCTCTCTGACGGGCGAGGGCGCGACCAAGGGCGTCTTTGTCACCACATCGGATTTTTCACGCGACGCGACCAGCTACATCGAGCGCGTCCAGCACCGCATCCGCCTGATAAACGGCCAGCGCCTCGCCGGCCTGATGATCCAGTATGGCGTCGGCGCCCGCGCGCAGCACCTACACCATCAACACGGTGGACGAGGACTATTTCTCGGAGGTTTGAGGGGAGCATGGCGGCTATGTCGAGGCAGTCGGGCGGTGGCGTGCGTCCCAACCGCACTTTCATCGCCAGTTTAGAGCGGAACGTCCTCTAAAGCCGGCCAAGCACGTTCCTATACTGTGGCTGTCCCCGGCTTTTGGTTGGCCAGTCGAAGCCATTTGCTTCTCTTCTGGTAAGCGTCCGGTCCGACCGCTCTGCCGCGGGGTGAGAGAGGCGGATAGTGTCCACCATCGATAGTGGACACTATGGTGATGGCGTGGCGCGTCGGACGAAGCGTCTTTGGACGGATGAGGAGAAGC
>NZ_JAAAUC010000036.1 GCF_009908165.1 Frigidibacter albus | reverse complement strand
GTCGGCTACGACACGATCGACGTCCCCGCGCTGACGCGTGCCGGGGTTCGGCTGACGAACACGCCTGATGTGCTGACCGATGACGTGGCCGATACGGCGCTGATGTTGCTGCTGGCGGCGCGGCGGCGGCTGGTGGCGGGCGATGCCCATGTGCGCAGCGGCGAGTGGGGGCGCTCCGGGCCGCTGCCGCTGACGCGCAGCACGGCGGGCAAGCATGTCGGCATCGTCGGGCTGGGGCGGATCGGCAGTGCGATTGCGCGCCGCTGCGAGGCGCTTGGGCTGGTGGTCGGCTATTTCGGGCGCAGCGAGAAGCCGGGGATCGGCTATCGCTATTTCGCCGATGTGGTCGCGCTGGCGGAGTGGTCCGACATCCTGATCGCCGCGACCTCGGGCGGGGCAGGGACGCGGGCCATCGTGTCGGCGGCGGCGCTGGAGGCTTTGGGGCCAGAGGGCAGCTTCATCAACATCGCCCGCGGCTCGGTGGTGGATGAACCGGCGCTGATCGCGGCGCTGAGGGACGGGCGGCTGGGAACGGCCGGGCTCGACGTGTTCGAGAACGAGCCGTTCCCGGATACCGCGTTCCGCGATCTGGACAATGTCGTGCTGTATCCTCACCACGCCAGCGGCACCGAGGAGACGCGGGACAAGATGGCGCAGCTGGTGGTGGACAATCTGGCGGCGCATTTTGCCGGGCGTGCGCTGCTGACGCCAGTGAACTGAGGCGGTGAACTGAGGCGGTGAACTGAGGCTAGAGGCGCGGCCGCAACGCCGCGCCCGGCTCAGGCGAAGTAGCCCGGATATTCCCGCCGCAGGTCTTCGACGCGCGAGACGGTACGGCTCAGGTGGTCGCGGATCGCGGCGATGGCGGCCCCCTGGTCCTGCGCCGCGATGGCGTCGATGATGGCGCGGTGGCCTTCGAGAATGGTCAGGATCTTGCCCGCCTCGGGCAGATGCAGCCGCCGCACCCGTTCGAGATGCCCCGAGCGCTCGCGCACCAGCTGGTGCAGGCCGGTGCGGCCGAGCCCGGCGAAGAGGGTCTGGTGGAACAGCTCGTCCAGCTCCTGGAAGATCGCCAGCTGGCCGGGGTCGTCCGCCACCGCCTCTTGCATGCGGATGATCGAGCGGGCGCGGGTGATGGTCGAGGCCTCGCAGCCCTCGGCCAGGCGGCGCACCACCTCGGTTTCCAGCGCCACGCGCAGGAAATGCGCCTCGTAGATCTGCGGCACGTCGATGCGGGTGACGACGGTCTTGGACTGCGGATAGATCCTGACCAGCCCGTCCTGCTTGAGCCGCTGCATCGCCTCGCGGATCGGGGTCTGGCTGACATCGTAGGTGCCGGTCAGGTCGGTGCGCGACAGGGTGGCATCGGGCGGCAGCTCCAGGGTGATGATGCGCTGGCGCAGGCTGTCATAGACGCGCTGCACGGTGCCGCCGCCCTGCAGCGCATGGCCGGTATCGGCCAGACCGAATGTGGCGGCGAGCGAGCTGTTCATGGCGGTTTCCTCTTTTTGCGGACCCTAGGTCGGCGGCCCTGGCGACACAATATGACAAATATGGCAGTTGATATACCTGATACACTGAAATATTAGTATCAATGTGGAAGCGGCCGCGCCGATTCCGCAGCAGACTTGCCGGGAGGGCCGCATGACCATCAGGAAAACCTATGCAGACCTGCGCTCTGCCCGCTGGATGGCGCCCGATGACCTGCGCTCGTTCGGGCACCGGTCGCGGACCATGCAGATGGGCTATGGGCCGGAAGACTGGGAAGGCAAGCCGATCATCGCGGTGATCAACACCTGGTCCGAGGCGCAGCCCTGCCACATGCACTT
>NZ_JAAAUC010000035.1 GCF_009908165.1 Frigidibacter albus | reverse complement strand
AGTTCGACACGGACATCCGGTGGCGACCCTCGGGCCTCCTTCTCGATGGCGTAGAGCTGTGCGATCCGGCCGATGGCCTCTTCGGCGATCGGTGAACCTTGCGACCGGTGGATGTCGACGAACTTGCGCCGCACATGAGCCATGCAGGCGACCTCGCGGATGGTGCCTGAGCGGTAGAGATCCTCGAACCCGGCGTAGCCATCGGCATGCATCCAGCCGCGGAAACGGGCGAGGTGATCCTTGGGATGCTGGCCCTTCCGGTCGCCCGAGAAGCGATACCATGCAGCGGGCGCGGCGGTGCCGCCCCAAGGGCGTTCGTCCCGGGCATAGGTCCAGAGCCGTGCGGTCTGTGTCTTGCCGGTGCCGGGAGCCAGCATGCTGATGGGCGTGTCGTCCGCGAAGATCGCTTCGGCCGACAGGACATGGCGCCCGATGGCCTCGGCCAGAGGTTCCAGAAGGGCAGTGGATTTGCCGACCCAATCGGCGAGGGTCGAACGATCAAGATCGAGCCCCTCACGGTCGAAGATCTGGCTCTGACGATACAATGGAAGATGGTCCGCATACTTGCTGACCAGCACATGGGCCAAGAGACCCGGCCCCGGACGGCCACGCTCGATCGGGCGAGACGGCAGCGGAGCCTGAACAAACCGTTCGCAGCAGGTGCAGGTCAGGCGGGGGCGGACGATGCGGTTCACGATGAAGCGCCCAGGAACGTATTCGAGTTCTTCCGTCACATCCTCGCCGATTCGACGCAGGCGGCCGCCGCAATCGGCACAGGCATCGGCACCGGGGCTCAGTTCCACTTCCATCCGTGGAATGTGATCGGGGATCGGACGACGCTTGGGTTTGTCCTTCTCCTCGATGTCGGGCAGCTTCATCCGCGCGGTCATCGCGGCGGCAGCGATCTCGCTGGTCTCGAGTGCCAGCTGAAGCTGTTCCGCCGTCTCGGACGACGCCCCGAAGCGATGAGCCCGATGCCCGGCCAACTGGTGCCGCAGCTTCTCGATCAGGATCGCCTGCGCCTTTACCTCCGCCAGAAGCCGCGCGGTGAAGCTGCGCAGCTCCTCGGGGTCTTCGGGCAAGGTCAGGGTTTGATCCAGCATGCAAGAAGTTTATCCCACTGTATTCGTTGTGGGAATCATTGATTGCAGGGTGAGCAGATTATCCCGCTGCCAAGGGCCGCCATGTCCGCTGCGGTGCCCGCCAGTCGATCCCTTCCAAGAGCATCGACAACTGGGCAGGCGACAGCGCGACCTTCCCGTCCTTTGCCGACGGCCAGACGAACCGCCCCTTCTCCAGCCGCTTCAGGAACATGCACGCCCCCTGACCATCCCACCAGATGACCTTCACCAGATCGCCTCGGCGACCTCGGAAGACGAATAGATGCCCGGCAAACGGATCCTGCTTCAGCACGGCTTCGGCCTGCGCCGCCAGCGCAGCAAAGCCCTTGCGCATGTCCGTCACGCCGGCCGCCAACCAGACCCGCGTGTTGGCTGGAACCGGGATCAAACCGACAGTCCCCGGATCAGCCGGGCCAACGCCTCGGGATCATAGCCACCACTGATGCGCATCCGGTGCCCGCCAGCCAGCTCGATCTCGATGTGGTTCTCGGCGGCAGGTGCTGCCACGGTCGACCTGGTCTCCGCGACAATCTCTACGGGCAGAAAGCGCGCCTCCTCTGGCCGGGGCAGAGCCGAGGCGGGGTCCGGCGCGAACCGAGGATCGCGCAACCACTTGAAGATCAGGTTCGCGTTCACAGCGTAGCGCCGGGCAACCTGAGCCACCGAAACACCCGGCGCAGTCGTCTGGAAACAGATCGACCGCTTCTCCTCATCCGTCCAAAGACGCTTCGTCCGACGCGCCACGCCATCACCATAGTGTCCACTATCGATGGTGGACACTATCCGCCTCTCTCACCCCGCGGCAGAGCGGTCGGACCGGACGCTTAC
>NZ_JAAAUC010000034.1 GCF_009908165.1 Frigidibacter albus | reverse complement strand
CTGCCGCGGCACCCGCCGCACCGGCGCCCCGCGCGGCCGCACCGGCGGCGAGCGGCGGCGCCCTGCCCCGCCAGGGCGATGGCCGGCTCGCCGCCACCCGCTCTGCCGCGCAGTCCGGGGCCTGGGCCGAATGCCTCGCCCGCTCTGCCAATCCCGGCTCTGCCGAACTCGCCTATGAACGCGCCTGGTGCGCCTACAACCTCGACCGCCCGGCGGAGGCGCTGGCGGGCTTTGCCCAGATGGAACGCGCCCGCCTCAGCCCCGAGCTGACCCGCGACGCCCGCTTTGGCATGGCGCTGTCCTATCTCGACCAGAACATGACCGAAAACGCCGCCCAGATCGCCGCCGCGACCGACTTCACCCGCGAACAGCGGCTGACGATTGAATCGATCATCCTCAACCAGCGCGGGGTCCGCGCCTATGAGCGCAAGGACTATCACCGGGCCATCGCGTTCCTCGATGCGATGGAGGAGATGGGCAAGCTGACGCGCGACCTCGCGATCCTGCGCGCCTATGCCTACCTGAACCTCGACCAGCGGGCCGAGGCGCACCGCCAGTTCGAGACGCTGCACCGGCAGCTTGCCACCAGGGAAACCCGCGCCGGCATGGCCGCCTCGCGCTGAGGCGGCCACCCCTTGCCGCGCTCAGTCCATCCGGGTGATGAACCGCGTGTCGAGATAGGCCTCGATCGCTTCCGACCCACCCTCGGTGCCATAGCCGGAATCCTTGATGCCGCCGAAGGGCACCTCGGGCAGCGCGAGGCCCAGATGGTTGATCGTGGTCATCCCCGCCTCGACCTCTGCCGCGATCCGGCCCGCCGCGGCCGCCGATCCGGTCCAGGCATAGGCAGCGAGGCCGAAGGGCAGCCGGTTCGCCTCGGCAATCGCATCCCCAAGGCTCGCAAAGCGGTTGATCACCGCGACCGGGCCGAAGGGCTCTTCATTCATGATCCGCGCGGCGACCGGCACATCGGCCAGCACCGTCGGCTCGAAGAACCAGCCCTTGTTGCCGATCCGGCGCCCGCCGGTGGTCAGCCGCCCGCCATGATCGACCGCGTCATCGACCAGCGCCTGCAGCGCCGGGATGCGCCGGTCATTGGCCAGCGGCCCCATCACCGTGCTCTCGTCGCTGCCCGCGCCAACCTTGATCGCCTTGGCCGCCTCGGTGAAGCCGTCGATGAAGCGGTCGGCCACCGCGTCCTCGACCAGGAACCGGGTCGGCGACACGCAGACCTGCCCGGCATTGCGGAACTTGTGCATCGCCATCGTGGCGATGGCCTTGTCGATATCGGCATCGGCGGTCACGATCACCGGGGCATGGCCGCCAAGCTCCATCGTCGCGCGCTTCATGTGCTGGCCGGCAAGGCTGGCCAGCAGCTTGCCCACCGGGGTCGATCCGGTGAAGGTGACCTTGCGGATCACCGGATGCGCGATCAGGTATTCGGAAATCTCGGCCGGCACGCCATAGACAAGGCCCACGACGCCCGCAGGCACGCCCGCATCGGCAAAGCAGCGGATCAGCGCGGCCGGCGAGGCCGGGGTCTCCTCGGGCGCCTTGACGATGATGGAACAGCCCGCCGCCAGCGCCGCCGACAGCTTGCGCACCACCTGGTTGATCGGGAAGTTCCACGGGGTGAAGGCCGCCACCGGCCCCACAGGCAGCTTGACGGTCATCTGGGTGATGCCCGGCGCGCGCGATGGGATCACCTGCCCATAGGTGCGGCGTGCTTCCTCCGCGAACCAGTCGATCACGTCGGCGGCGGCCAGCGCTTCCATCTTCGCCTGCGCCAGCGGCTTGCCCTGCTCGCGCGTCATCACCCAGCCGATATCGCCCGCCCGCTCGCGCAGCAGGTCCGCAGCCTTGCGCATCATCTTGGCCCGGTCATAGGCCGAGGTCGCGCGCCACACCGCAAAGCCCCGCGCCGCCGCTTCCAGCGCCGCGTCCAGATCGGCGCGGTCGGCCCAGGCGACGGTGCCGATCTGTTCTTCGGTGGCAGGGTCGAGCACCGGGATGGTCTTGCCGCTGGCAGCCGGGACCCAGGCCCCGTCGATGAACAGCATTGTATCGGGATAGGCGGTCATGATGCGTCCTTTCGGCAATCGGTTCTGCAAGTGACTGGGCCGCCCTCGGCAGCCGTCAGGGGGCGCGGTCGTCGCCGCAAGGGGCAAAATCCGCGCCGGATACTCGCACGCGCAGCAACCTATCGCCTGCGGCGGCAATGACCAGCCCCTTCTTGCGGTCGGGAGGCGAGACCGCCTCAGCGTCCGTTGGCTTTGCGCCATTCGGCGAAGAGGGTCAGGTTGCGTTCGTCGGTGGCGGGGTAGAGGCCGATGATGGTGGCGCCGGCCTTGACGCGTTCGACGGCGAAGTCCT
>NZ_JAAAUC010000033.1 GCF_009908165.1 Frigidibacter albus | reverse complement strand
CCGGCTGAATGGACGGGCCGAGGTGCTGCTCGGTGATCTGGGCCTGAGCGAATACCGCGATGCGCGCGCCGGGGACCTGTCCTATGGCCGCAAGCGGGTGCTGGAGATTGCGACGACGCTGGCGCTCGACCCCGAGGTGCTGCTGCTCGATGAACCGATGGCCGGCATGGGGCAGGAGGATGTGCAGATGGTCGCCGCGATCATCCGCGACGTCGCCCGGCACCGCGCCGTGCTGATGGTGGAACACAATCTCAGCGTCGTGGCCGACATCTGCCACGAGGTGACGGTGCTGCAACGGGGCGAGATCATCGCGCAGGGCGATTACGCCACCGTGTCCGCCGATCCGCGCGTGCGCACCGCCTATATGGGAACCGAAGAATGAGTGCGCCTCTCCTCAACGTCGCCGGGCTGCACGCCTGGTATGGCGAAAGCCATGTGCTGCATGGCGTGGACCTGCATGTGAACGAAGGCGAGATGATCTGCATCCTCGGCCGCAACGGCATGGGCAAGACCACGACGCTGCGCACGATCATGGGCATCTTGCGCAAGCGCGAGGGCACCATCACCTTCGCGGGCAAGGACATGATGGGGGTGCCGCTGCACCGCTCCGCCCGCGCCGGCCTTGGCTTCGTGCCCGAGGAACGCGGCATCTTCGCCACCCTCACCGTCGAGGAGAACCTGACCCTGCCGCCGATCGTGGCCCCGGGCGGGATGGCGGTCGACGAGATCTACGAGCTGTTCCCCAACCTGCTGGAACGGCGCAGCAGCCCCGGCACCAAGCTGTCGGGCGGCGAGCAGCAGATGCTGGCGATGGCCCGCATCCTGCGCACCGGCGCGCGCTGCCTGCTGCTGGACGAGCCGACCGAGGGCCTTGCCCCGGTCATCATCCAGGCCATCGGCGAGGTTCTGGGCAAGCTCAAGGCCCGCGGCATGACCGTGGTGCTGGTGGAACAGAACTTCCGCTTTGCCAGCAAGGTCGCCGACCGCTTCTACCTGATGGACCATGGCCGCATGAAAGCCGAGTTCCCGGTGGCCGACCTGCCGGCCCGGATGGACCTTCTCAACCGCGAACTGGGGGTCTGACGATGACCATGATCTTCGGCATTCCCATTCAGGCGCTGCTGGGGCAGCTGCTGGTGGGCCTCATCAACGGCTCGTTCTACGCGCTGCTGTCGCTTGGCCTTGCGGTGATCTTCGGCCTGTTGCGGGTCATCAACTTCGCCCATGGCGCGCAATACATGCTGGGGGCCTTCGTGGCGCTCTTGATGCTCAAGTTCGCCGGCATCGGCTATTGGGGCGCGCTGCTGCTGGCGCCGCTGGTGGTGGGGGCGATGGGGGCCTTCGTCGAGCGCACCATGCTCTCGCGGCTCTACAAGCTCGACCATCTCTATGGCCTTCTCTTCACCTTCGGCATGGCGCTGACCATCGAGGGCACCTTCCGCTATTTCTTCGGCGCCTCGGGCCAGCCCTATTCGACGCCGGCCGCGCTCACGGGCGGGGTCAACCTCGGCTTCATGTTCCTGCCGATCTATCGCGGCTGGGTGGTCGTGTTCTCGATGGCGGTCTGCATCGCGGTGTGGTTCCTGATCGAGAAGACCAAGCTTGGCGCCTACCTGCGCGCCGCGACCGAGAACCCGGTGCTGGTGCAAAGCTTCGGCATCAACGTGCCCCTGCTGCTGACGCTGACCTACGGGCTTGGCGCGGGGCTGGCGGCGCTGGCCGGGGTGCTGGCGGCGCCGATCTACCAGGTCAGCCCGCTGATGGGCAGCAACATCATCATCATCGTCTTCGCGGTGGTCGTGGTGGGCGGCATGGGCTCGATCCTTGGCGCCATCATCACCGGCTACATGCTGGGCATTGCCGAGGGGCTGACCAAGGTCTTCTACCCCGAAGCCTCGAACATCGTGATCTTCGTCATCATGGCGATCGTCCTGATCCTGCGTCCCGCAGGCCTATTCGGCAAGGATGCCTGACATGAGCCACAGCACACATTCCGCTGACACCGCACCGACGCGCACCCTCGCGCTCGCCGGGCCGATCAAGGTGGCGATCCTGGTCGGGGCACTGGCCTTCCTGCTGGTGGCGCCGTTCCTGCTCTACCCGATCTTCCTGATGA
Organism: Frigidibacter albus; assembly: GCF_009908165.1. Classification (GTDB taxonomy): domain Bacteria; phylum Pseudomonadota; class Alphaproteobacteria; order Rhodobacterales; family Rhodobacteraceae; genus Frigidibacter; species Frigidibacter albus. The sequence continues at coordinate 845 of NZ_JAAAUC010000033.1, read as the reverse complement.
AGCTCCTGTGCTTCGCGCTCTTCGCCGCGGCCTTCAACCTGCTGCTGGGATATACGGGCCTCCTGTCCTTCGGCCATGCCACCTTCTTCGGGGGTGCGGCCTACTTCACCGCCCATGCGGTGAAGGTCTGGGGCTGGCCGCCCGAGTTCGGCATTTTGCTCGGCGTCGCCGGCGCGGCGGGGCTTGGCCTGATCATGGGCGCCATCGCCATCCGCCGGCAGGGCATCTACTTCGCGATGATCACCCTCGCGCTCAGCCAGATGTTCTTCTTCTTCTGCCTGCAGGCCGGCTTCACCCATGGCGAGGACGGCATCCAGTCGGTGCCGCGCGGGCACCTGCTGGGGGTCATCGACCTTGGCAACTCCACCAACCTCTACTTCACCGTGCTGGGGGTGTTCCTGATCGGCATGGCGCTGATCTGGCGCTTCGTGAACTCGCCCTTCGGGATGATCCTGAAGTCGATCCGCGAGAACGAGAACCGCGCGATCTCGCTGGGTTATTCGGTGGCCCGCTACAAGCTGGGGGCCTTCGTGATGTCGGCGGCGCTGACCGGCCTTGCGGGCGGCATGAAGGCGCTGGTCTTCCAGTTCGCCACGCTGACCGACGTGTCCTGGCAGATGTCGGGCGAGGTGATCCTGATGACCCTGCTTGGCGGCATCGGCACCCTGATCGGCCCGGTCTTCGGCGCCGGGCTGGTGGTGACGTTGCAAAACACCCTCGCCACCTCGAACGTGCCGGTCACCATCATCACCGGCGTGGTGTTCATGGTCTGCGTCCTGCTGTTCCGCCGCGGCCTGGTCGGAGAGTTCTATGCGTCAAAGCTGGGACGGATGCTGGGGTTCAAT
>NZ_JAAAUC010000032.1 GCF_009908165.1 Frigidibacter albus | reverse complement strand
CCGGCCTCATGCTCCTGCAAAATGCCGATGATCTGCTCTTCGGTTCGTATCGTTCGCTTCATCGTCCGTCCTCTCCATGGAGCGGACTCTAATCGCAGTTGGAGGAAAAATCCCGTGGCAGGTCAGACCCGTTGCAAACCCGAAAGACCTTGGCAACTCGATTCGAAGATCATCTGAGCGAGCTTCGCTCGTCAAAGATTGCACGCGGCCAAGCGGGGGTGGATTTGATCAATGATCACCCTGAACATGACGACCAGAGCAAGGGCTCGTTCGAGCCTCCGATCTCCGATGCCGACTTTGCGCGGATCCTACGCCGAGCTCAGCGTATCATTGATCTGCGCAAGGCTGCGTCCCGCCTGGACCATCTTCCCACTCAGGACCGCGAACGCCTGGAGGCGTTCCGCAACGGGACCCGCCTCGTCATGATCGCGACAGAAGCCCGCGCCGATGAGCTTGCCGCGGAGCTGCACAAGGGCATGCCGTGGATGGCGCCCGCGACAGAGATCGTTTGGCACGCGATGCGCCAATCCGTTCGAGAGGGCTGGCAGGGAATGCGATTGCCGCCGCTTCTGCTCGATGGCCCACCCGGCATCGGCAAGAGCTATTGGGCGCGGCGTCTGGGCGATCTGCTCACTGTCCCGGTGACCGTCATCGAGGCGACGGGCGAGAATGCCACCTTCGGCGTGGTTGGCACCCAGCGTGGCTGGGGGAACGCGTCGGCAGGCCGTTTGCTGAACACAGTGCTGGAGACCAGAATTGCCAATCCGATCATGATCGTCGACGAAGTCGAAAAGGCAGGGGAGGCAACCTCGAATAAGGGAGCCACGTTCGGTCTAGCCCAAGGCTTGCTGCCTCTGCTTGAGCCATTGACCGCTCGGCGATGGAGTTGCCCATTCTACCAGGTTCGGTTCGACATGAGCTGGGTGTCCTGGGTGCTGACGTCAAACAACTACAAGCTGCTACCGGAACCGCTGCTCAGCAGATGTCCGCCAATGCGGCTCAGGAATTTGACACCCGCAGAACTGGACGAATTCGTCAGACGTGACGGCGGAAAACGGAGCTTGTCGGACGCAAGCATTGATGCTGTCGCGATGGCGCTGCGGCATGCCCAGACCCAGGGGGTGCGGCCAGATCTCCGGCTTGTGTCGCGACTTCTGCAGCGCGCGGTCTTTCTGGAAAATGCTCCACCTTTGCAATGACGAGAGGGTGCGCAGGGCTGTGAGCGAATGCAGGTCCACGCGGGGCGCGAAGCCGGGCGGATGCGATCCACGGCCTCCCGCGAAGGTTGGCCTTGAAGGTTCTGCTACGGCGCCGCACCGCCGCCCAGGCAGTTCCCGCTCTTCGCGAGGCTTGGTCGCATCCGCATCCGGCCCATCGCAGCTGGCAGAAATCGGGGGAATGCCGCTCAGCGCCGCTCGCCAGATCCATCGCCGGCAGCATCGGCCTGAAACCTGATTACAAAATCGCTCCCGCGAACGGCAGCTTCATCGGGAACGCCGGCGCTGCTCCGCAGAGTTCGCCGCAGCAAGGATGAATGGCGGCTACGGGGGGAGCCGTCCCAGCGGCGCCGACTGGCGGCTCTTGGCGGGAGGCAGCGGGCAGCTCGCCAGATCTACCTGTGCCCGACCCAGCCACGATCGTCGGTGAAGGCGCGAGCGTCGGAGATTTGTGTGGGGCCGTAGCCGTCTGGCAAACTCTCCAGAGGCTCAAGCGGAGCGAGAGAGGCCGCGAAGAGGATATTGGTGCGGCCGCCCGCGGTCACGCGGCCCTGAACGGCCTCAATGTGGGGATAGAATTCCCGCAGGATCGCGTGGACGCCGCGCGCGAGGGGGCCGTCGGGGGTATCCAGAAGGTTCACATAGACCGGGCCATCGGCGATCTCCCGCAGGCGGGCGAAGGTCTCGCGCGTGACCAGATGCGCCGGGACCGAGCCGGAGGAGAACGCGTCCATCACGGCGGCGTCAAAGCGTTGATCCGTTTCGTTCAGGTAGACCCGCCCGTCGGCGTGAACGATGCCAAGCCGGCCGTCTGCGCCTTCGCCCTCGGAGGCGTCATAGCCGGCCCTCGCGATCATGTCCGCTGCGCCCGGCATATGCAGGCGCACCACCTTCGTCACCATGGGGTCGATCTCGACGGCCACGGCCTGTGCCTTCGGGCGCGAGGCGAGCAGCTCTGTCGGCAGCGTGTAACCGCCGCCACCGACGAACAGAACCGATGCTTCCGGCCCCAGATCGCGGTCCATGCGCGCCCAGAGCCACCCGGTGTAGCTCAGGACAAGCCCGGTGCCATCGTCCGCCTCTCCCGGCGTGACGCGTTCGGCGGCTTGCATTGTGCCGTCCGAGACAAGGCGGACTTCCGGCCCTTGGCGGACGACATGGAGGCAGGACAGACCGGATTCGTATTGGCAGGCAGGCGATCCGGCGAGGCCTGCGAAGGCGACAAAACCCGCCGCCGCGATGGTCACGGCGGGAGTCCCCGGCTGGCCGCCGCGCACGAAAGGCAGGCAGAGCAGCGCCACGGCCCCGCAGGCGGCGAAGGTCGCCGTCGAGCCGATTAGGGGCAAGGTCACGAACCCGGCGAGAATGGCCCCGAAGATCGCCCCGACCGACCCTGCAGCCAGCAGGAAGCCCAGCGACGATCCCTCCCGTCCCGGGCGGGCCTCCATCGCGAGTTTCGCAAGCAAGGGTGACGGCAGGGTCACACAGACAGACGCCGGAAAGAACACGAGAACTACGCTGAGGATCATGCCACCAGTGCCGCGTGCGCCCCAGGCATGAAGCAGACCGAGCAGCGTTGGCGACACGGCCATCAGCACCGCCGTCGCAACAAGCGCGCTGCGGATATCGCGGAATGCGACGGCGCGCGGCCGTTCCGCCACGACCCCGCCAAGGGCGCTGCCCAGGGAAAACCCGCCCAGAACCGTCGCGATCACGGTCGTCCAGGTCACCAGTGAGGTGCCGAAGAAGGGCGCGAGCACGCGGCCCGCGGCGATCTCGTAGGTCAGCCCAACGGCGGAGAGGACGAGGATGAGGGCGATGGTGACTGAAAAGCGAATGGTGGCCTCCTTGTCGTTGTCAGGAGCAGATGAGCGGTGCTGCTCTTCGCATGACCCGCTGGACTAGCAAGCTTATCCCGGAAGTCATGTCTTCCCGGGACCGAGGGGCCGATCGACTCTTTGCCAGCGAGAAGACAGGCGTAGCAAGCACATTTGCGAGCTCTCGTCATAAAGGTCTGGCCAGCAGGGGGCAGTTCAGGTGGAATAGAGAAAGCGGTGCTTCCGCCCGACAGCGCCAACGAAGTCCACGAACCATCACTTCCGCTGAGTGGGAACCGGGCACAGACGCTCGTCGCAGCGAGTGTCCAGGATCGCCTTTGCGGCCGAGCATGCTTGCAGACGCAGCAGGACCTGCCCTGATTGCTCACTTTACTTTGACCACTTCAAGTCTGCCCGGATGAAGGACGGAGCAGCGCCAGCATCCTTCCGACGCCGAAAACGAGCTGCGTTCGCGTGCGGGCCTAGGCCGAACTTTGGGGCCCAGTTCGCGACAGTGGGGGACTGGTGGGCATCAGATCTGGGAGGGAGAGGCGTTCTGTAACCAAATCGGTCGGTGGGGTTACTCGGCGCGTTACAAGCAAGCTTCTGTTATGAATGCATAAAATCCGTTTGTAACGGATGTAACGTTGTAACGGTGCAGGAGTATATATAGGGGGATGTATGTATGGGGAGAAACGGGATGTAGTGTCCCTTATTATATACATATCTATAAATACGTTACATCCGTTACAGATACATTTACTACGTAAGCGTCCGGTCCGACCGCTCTGCCGCGGGGTGAGAGAGGCGGATAGTGTCCACCATCGATAGTGGACACTATGGTGATGGCGTGGCGCGTCGGACGAAGCGTCTTTGGACGGATGAGGAGAAG
>NZ_JAAAUC010000031.1:0-2500 GCF_009908165.1 Frigidibacter albus | reverse complement strand
TAGGCATGTCCAGGATGAAGTCAGGGTAACACCTGATGGAGGTCCGAACCCACACCTGTTGAAAAAGGTCGGGATGAGGTGTGCCTAGGGGTGAAAGGCCAATCAAACTTGGAGATAGCTGGTTCTCCGCGAAAGCTATTTAGGTAGCGCCTCGGACGAATACCTTGGGGGGTAGAGCACTGGATGGGTGATGGGGTCCCACAGACTTACTGAGCCTAACCAAACTCCGAATACCCAAGAGTACTATCCGGGAGACACACGGCGGGTGCTAACGTCCGTCGTGGAGAGGGAAACAACCCTGACCAACAGCTAAGGCCCCCAATTCGTGGCTAAGTGGGAAAGCATGTGGGACGACCAAAACAACCAGGAGGTTGGCTTAGAAGCAGCCATCCTTTAAAGATAGCGTAACAGCTCACTGGTCTAGATAAGTTGTCCTGCGGCGAAGATGTAACGGGGCTCAAGCCACGAGCCGAAGCTTTGGGTGCACGCAAGTGCGCGGTAGCGGAGCGTTCCGTGATATAGTTCCACGCCTCTTGTGCTTCTTCGGAAGCATCGGAGGCTCGGAGCTGACTGTGAAGCCAGGCTGTAAGGCATCTGGTGGAGTGATCGGAAGCGAGAATGTTGACATGAGTAGCGATAAACAGGGTGAGAGACCCTGTCGCCGAAAGTCCAAGGGTTCCTGCTTAAAGCTAATCTGAGCAGGGTAAGCCGGCCCCTAAGGCGAGGCAGAAATGCGTAGTCGATGGGAACCAGGTTAATATTCCTGGGCCAGGAGATGGTGACGGATCCCGAGGGTAGTTCGATCTTAACGGATTGATCGGGCTGCTTAGGGGTTCCTGGAAATAGCCCTCCACAAGACCGTACCCTAAACCGACACAGGTGGACTGGTAGAGAATACCAAGGCGCTTGAGAGAACCACATTTAAGGAACTCGGCAAAATACCTCCGTAAGTTCGCGAGAAGGAGGCCCGGTCAGCAGGCAACTGTCGGCCGGGGGCACAAACCAGGGGGTGGCGACTGTTTACTAAAAACACAGGGCTCTGCGAAGTCGCAAGACGACGTATAGGGTCTGACGCCTGCCCGGTGCTGGAAGGTTAAAAGGAGGGGTGCAAGCTCCGAATTGAAGCCCCAGTAAACGGCGGCCGTAACTATAACGGTCCTAAGGTAGCGAAATTCCTTGTCGGGTAAGTTCCGACCTGCACGAATGGCGTAACGACTTCCCCGCTGTCTCAAATGTGGACTCAGCGAAATTGAACTGTGTGTCAAGATGCACACTTCCCGCGGTTAGACGGAAAGACCCCATGCACCTTTACTATAGCTTCGCACTGGCATCAGGATTGTGATGTGCAGGATAGGTGGTAGGCTTTGAAGCGGGGACGCTAGTCCTCGTGGAGCCTCCCTTGAGATACCACCCTTCGCACTCTTGATGTCTAACCGCGGTCCGTTATCCGGATCCGGGACCATGCGTGGTGGGTAGTTTGACTGGGGCGGTCGCCTCCCAAAGAGTAACGGAGGCGCGCGAAGGTTGGCTCAGAGCGGTCGGAAATCGCTCGTTGAGTGCAATGGCAGAAGCCAGCCTGACTGCAAGACTGACAAGTCGAGCAGAGACGAAAGTCGGCCATAGTGATCCGGTGGTCCCGAGTGGAAGGGCCATCGCTCAACGGATAAAAGGTACGCTGGGGATAACAGGCTGATGATGCCCAAGAGTCCATATCGACGGCATCGTTTGGCACCTCGATGTCGGCTCATCTCATCCTGGGGCTGGAGCAGGTCCCAAGGGTATGGCTGTTCGCCATTTAAAGAGGTACGTGAGCTGGGTTTAGAACGTCGTGAGACAGTTCGGTCCCTATCTGCCGTGGGTGTAGGAGACTTGCGAAGAGTTGCCCCTAGTACGAGAGGACCGGGGTGAACGTTCCACTGGTGGACCAGTTGTCGTGCCAACGGCAGTGCTGGGTAGCTATGAACGGACAGGATAACCGCTGAAGGCATCTAAGCGGGAAGCCCCCTTCAAAACTAGGTCTCCCTTGAGGGCCGTGGAAGACCACCACGTCGATAGGCCGGAGGTGTAAGTGCAGCAATGCATTCAGCTGACCGGTACTAATTGCCCGATAGGCTTGATTTGATCCAGTAATAGCATGGCACTACGACCATGAGACCTGGATCGCATGACAATACATGCAAATGGACAACGAGATCGCGAAAGCGATACGCTGATTGTGCTTCTTCCTCGGTTTGGTGGTCATAGCGCGAGCAAAACACCCGATCCCTTTCCGAACTCGGCAGTTAAGTGCCGCCGCGCCGATGGTACTGCGTCTCAAGACGTGGGAGAGTAGGTCACCGCCAAACCTAGAAAGAAGCACAGCTCTCAATATACGATGTCAATAAATACACCCCGCAAGTGCGAAAAAAGCCCGCGGGAACGGACGCGGGATGGAGCAGCCCGGTAGCTCGTCAGGCTCATAACCTGAAGGTCGTAGGTTCAAATCCTACTCCCGCAACCA
>NZ_JAAAUC010000030.1 GCF_009908165.1 Frigidibacter albus | reverse complement strand
CATAGGCCTTGAAATCGCCGAAATACTTCGTGATCGCAGCCGTCAGAGTCGTCTTGCCGTGGTCAACGTGGCCGATCGTGCCGATGTTGATATGCGGTTTGTTCCGTTCAAACTTTGCCTTAGCCATGATGGCCTCCTGTGTCGTGTTCGGTGCGTGGGGTCACGCACCCTACGGGTGGGTAGGGTGCGCCGTCAGGCGCACCGAAGATCAAGCGTACTTCTTCTGGATCTCGTCCGAGATGTTCTGCGGGACCGGATCGTAGTGGTCGAACAGCATGGTAAACACCGCACGACCCGAGGACATCGAGCGCAGGTTGTTGATGTAGCCGAACATGTTGGCCAGCGGAACGAAGGCGTTGATCACGTTGGCGTTGCCACGCGACTCCTGCCCGTTGATCATGCCGCGACGGCTGGTCAGGTCGCCGATGATCGAGCCGGTGTATTCTTCCGGGGTGACCACTTCGACCTTCATGATCGGTTCCAGCAGCTTGGCGCCGGCCTTCTTCATGCCTTCGCGCATCGCGGCGCGGGCCGCGATCTCGAACGCCAGCACCGAGGAGTCGACGTCATGGTAGGCACCGTCGATCAGCGCCACCTTGAAGTCGATGACCGGGAAGCCGGCCAGCGGGCCCGAGTCCATCACGGACTTGATGCCTTTTTCGACGCCCGGGATGTATTCCTTGGGCACCGTGCCGCCGACGACCTTGGATTCGAACGAGTAGCCCTCGCCCGGTTCCGTCGGGGTGATCACCAGCTTGATGCGGGCGAATTGGCCCGTGCCGCCGGTCTGTTTCTTGTGCGTGTAGTCGATCTCGGCTTCGCGCGAGATGGTCTCGCGGTAGGCCACCTGCGGCGCACCGATGTTCGCCTCGACCTTGAACTCGCGGCGCATACGGTCAACGAGGATGTCGAGGTGAAGTTCGCCCATCCCCTTCATGATCGTCTGGCCCGATTCCAGATCGGTCTCGACGCGGAACGACGGGTCTTCGGCAGCCAGGCGTGCCAGGGCGATGCCCATCTTCTCCTGGTCGGCCTTCGACTTCGGTTCGACGGCGATCTCGATCACCGGCTGCGGGAAGGTCATCGTTTCCAGCACGACCTGGTTGGCCGGATCGCAGAGCGTGTCGCCCGTCGTCGTCTCTTTCAGGCCGGCCAGCGCGATGATGTCCCCCGCGAAGGCTTCGTCGATTTCCACGCGGTTGATGGCGTGCATCATCATCATCCGGCCAACGCGCTCGCGGCGCTCTTTGGTCGAGTTGATCATCTGGTCGCCCTTCTTCAGGCCGCCAGAGTAGATCCGGGTGAAGGTGAGCGAGCCCACGAAGGGGTCGTTCATGATCTTGAAGGCCAGGCCCGCGAAGGGCTGGCTGTCATCGGCAGAGCGCGGGATGTTCCGGGTTTCCGTCTCGTCGCCCGGTGCGAAGCCCATATAGGCCGGCACGTCCAGCGGCGAGGGCAGGAAGTCCACAACGCAGTTCAGCATCGGCTGAACGCCCTTGTTCTTGAAGGCCGAACCCGCGGTCACCGGCACGAAGGCCATCGACAGCGTGCCCTTGCGGATCAGCGCGCGCAGGGTCGGAACGTCCGGCTCGACGCCTTCGAGATAGGCCTCCATCGCCGTGTCGTCCATGTCCACGGCAAGCTCGATCATCTTGCCGCGCCATTCGTCGGCCAGATCCTGCAGGCTCTCTCGGATCGGCTGGCGGATCCAGGTCGCGCCCAGATCCTCGCCCTGCCACACCCATTCTTCCATGGTGATCAGGTCGATGATGCCTTCAAGCTGGTCTTCCGCGCCGATCGGCAGGGCCACCGGGCAGGGGATCGCACCGGTGCGGTCCTTGATCATCTTGACGCAGTTGAAGAAGTCGGCGCCGATCTTGTCCATCTTGTTGACGAACACGATCCGCGGCACCTTGTAACGGTCGGCCTGGCGCCACACCGTTTCGGTCTGAGGTTCCACCCCGGCATTCGCGTCCAGCAGACACACCGCACCATCCAGCACCGCCAGCGAACGCTCGACTTCGATGGTGAAGTCGACGTGGCCGGGGGTGTCGATGATGTTGAAGCGGTGCTTCGGCGTTTCGGCGGTCACGCCATCGGACGTGCGTTCCCACATGGTGGTGGTCGCAGCGGACGTGATCGTGATGCCCCGCTCCTGCTCCTGTTCCATCCAGTCCATCGTCGCGGCGCCATCATGCACCTCGCCGATCTTGTGGGACTTTCCGGTATAGAAAAGGATCCGCTCGGTCGTGGTGGTCTTGCCCGCATCGATGTGGGCCATGATCCCGAAGTTGCGGTAGAGCTCGAGGGGGTATTCGCGTGCCATTGGGGTGGTCCTCAGGCTGAAAGGTTACCAGCGGTAATGGCTGAACGCTTTGTTGGCGTCGGCCATCTTGTGCGTGTCTTCACGCTTCTTCACGGCGGTGCCGCGCGAGTTCACGGCGTCGAGCAGCTCGCCGGCGAGGCGCTCTTCCATCGTGTGCTCGTTGCGGTTCTTCGCGGCGGTGATCAGCCAGCGGATCGCCAGCGCCTCGCGGCGCTCCATCCGCACTTCGACCGGCACCTGATAGGTGGCGCCGCCGACCCGGCGCGAGCGCACCTCGACCGAGGGCTTCACGTTATCGAGGGCCTCGTGGAAGACTTCGATCGGTTCGCGCTTGAGACGGGACTGAACCCGCTCCAGCGCATTGTACACGATACGCTCTGCGGTCGACTTCTTGCCGTCGACCATCAGGTTGTTCATGAATTTCGTGACGACCCGATCGCCAAACTTGGCATCAGGCAGAACTTCGCGCTTTTCGGCGGCGTGACGACGGGACATCTCTGTCTCTCCTTACTTCGGACGCTTCGCGCCGTATTTCGAACGACGCTGGCGACGATCCTTGACGCCTTGCGTATCGAGCACACCGCGCAGGATGTGGTAGCGAACGCCCGGAAGGTCTTTTACCCGGCCGCCGCGGATCAGGACCACCGAGTGCTCCTGAAGGTTGTGCTTCTCGCCGGGGATGTAGCTGATCACCTCAAAGCCGTTGGTCAGACGCACCTTGGCGACTTTCCGCATGGCCGAGTTCGGTTTCTTCGGCGTCGTGGTGTAGACGCGCGTGCAGACACCGCGCTTTTGCGGGCAGGATTGAAGGTGTTGCGACTTCGAGCGCTGCACCTTGGGCTGCCGCGGCTTGCGGATCAGCTGTTGGATCGTCGGCATTCATCTCGCCTTTTGTTTGCGGCCCGTTCAATCACGCTCGTCAACGCGACTTCCGGGGGCATTCACAGTTCTTGTGCCTTGCGCGTCCACAAAACACCAAAACCGCATTCGTCCCCTGCGCAGGGACGACGCGGTGGAATTCCAGAGGATCGGGACATTGCTGTCCGGATCGTGACCACATCCATTTCTAGTACCCACGGGCAGAGCCTTCCCCGCCACACGAGTGGGCGCCGTATATGGGGAGTCGCAGGGGTTGTCAACAGCACCCGGCGCTGGCTGCGGCCCCGCGGGGCCTGCTGATCAGGCAATCCCCAGTTGCCGCTCGCGCCGCAACATGAACAGGCCCGAGGCGATCACGATCCCTGCCCCCACCAGCGTCAGCGCGTCGGGCAACTGGCCGAAGGTGATCCAGCCCAGAATGATGGCGAACAGCAGCGAGGTATAGCGGAACGGCGTTACCGCGCTGACATCGCCCACCCGCATCGCCATGATGATGAACTGATAGCCGCCGATCAGGAACACCCCTGCCCCGGCCAGGCTGATCAGTTGCGACGGCGTCACCGCCACCCAGCCCTGGAACGGCGCAAGCACCGCCCCCAGCGCCGTTACCGCCAACGCGGAGTAGATCGTTATCGCCAGCGACGGTACTCCGGGCGACAGGGACCGCGTGGACAGATCGCGCAGCGCCACGCAGCCCATCGCCACGACGCCAAGTACCGACCAGCCATCGAAGGCCGCGCCGCCGGGCTTGATGATCAGCAGCACCCCAGCAAAGCCGACGGCAATGGCCGTCAGTCGCCGCCAGCCGATCCGCTCGCGGAACAGCAGCGCCGCCATCAACGTCACCACCAAGGGCAGCGACTGCATGATCGCGCTGAGGTTCGCCAGCGGCATGTGCTGCAGCGCCGACAGGAAGGCCAGCGTGGCCCCGATCTCGCCCACCGAGCGCAGGCCGACGATGCGGGTATCCCGCGGCCCCAGCCGCAGCCGCACGCCGCCCCGCGCCCAGGCCAGCCCCGCCAGCAACACCAGGGTCACCGCGCCGCGGATCACGATGGACTGGAACAGCGGCACCTCGGCCGTCACCGCCTTCAGCAGCGTGTCATTGCCGGTGAAGGCCGCCATCGCGGCCATCATCAGCAGCGCGCCGCGCAGATTGTCTGACATCGGGATCATTCCGGCCGGATAGCAGGCCGCGCGGGGGGGCGCCAGAGGGTTGGTGGAGGGCTGGACCCCCACGCTGCTTTCGCCCTAAGCTCCCGCCCATTGCCTGACCCGGAGCCCGCCTTGCGCAGCCTTGTCATCTCCTCGATGCGGAACGAGGGCGCCTTCATCGTCGAATGGGTCACCTGGTACCGGATGCTGGGCTTTTCGGACATTCTGGTGGTGACGAACGATTGCACCGACCACTCCCCGCAATTGATGGATGCGCTGCAGGAGGCCGGCTGGCTGACCCGCATCGACTACAGGGTGAAGCCCGGCGAGATCCCCCTTCCCCCCAAGCTGAAGCGGGCCAAGCGGCATCCGCTGGCACAGGCGGCGGACTGGATCCTTGTCTGCGATGTCGACGAGTTCCTGGTGGTCCACAAGGACGCCGGCCAGATCACCGACCTGCTGCCCGAAGAGCCCGACTTTCTTGGCATGTCACTGAACTGGAAGGTCTTCGGCACCTCGGGACAGCGGCACTGGTCCGAAGGGCTGGTCCACCGCCAATTCACCCGCGCCGCGGCCCAAGGCATCGGGGTCAACCGCTGGTTCAAGGCGATCTCGCGGCGGGCGGACCTTTTCCATCGGCTTGATGCCCACGGACCTTCAGGCTACCGGCCCGACCGGGCTCCCGGGCCCTGGGGCGGCGCCGGGCTTCGCTGGGTGAACAGCGACGGCGTGACCATGCCGCAATGGCAACCGGGCGGGCCCTATCTGCGCCAGACGGAAGCGGAGCTGACCACCCATGCCGCCGCGCAGATGAACCACTACATGATCCGCTCGGAGGAGAGCTTCTCGCTCAAGCGCGGAATGCTCAGCCCCGCGGCCCACAAGGACCGCTATACCGACGTGTTCTTCAACCGCTTCAATCGCAACGATGTCGAGGATCTGTCGGCCCTGCGCTACGCCGCCACGTTCGAGGCGCTGCATGCCGAGGCGATGGCCCTGCCCCATGTCCGCAAGCTGCATCACCTTTGCTGCGCCGACTATGTCGTCAGGCTGGCCACGGTCGCGGGGCGCGAGCCCGCCAGCGACCCTCGCTGGCAACAGCAGATGGACCTCGCCGCCACCGCCGGCTGACCCCTGCCCGAGCGCAAAGGGATGCGCTGACCATCCCGCCCCCTGCCCTTCTTGCTGGTGAAAATATCCTCGGGGGGCGCGGGGGGCAGAATGACCTGCCACTGGTCTTTCATCCAGCCGCGACCGGAGCCCGTTGGTCATTTACGCCTTTCGGCGCGGGTTGAGCAATCGCCCGGCGCGCGGAACTTTCATTGCGTGCAGCGGGTCGGGCGATTGCG
>NZ_JAAAUC010000002.1 GCF_009908165.1 Frigidibacter albus | reverse complement strand
CCCGCTCGGTCACCAGCTTGACCGCCTCGATCTTGAACTCGCGGCTGAACTTCCGTCTCGTCATATCCACTCTCCAGGTCAATGGTCACGATCTTATCTTCGCGTCCACGGAACCGGCAGCAGCCCATGTAGGTCGGCTAACCCCGAAATCGGTCCGATGTCGTGAACTGCGGTTTGGGTGATCCAGAGAGACTTCAGTGAAGCCAGCGGCGAAACATGCGCCAGTTCTGTGATGGCAGTCCGAGTAAGATAGAGCTCTTCAAGGGCAACTAGATTGGCGAGGGGGGCCAGGTCGGAGACGGCGGTATGGCCGAGATAGAGGCCGCGCAGAGAAGTATGACCCGCTAAGTGGGTAAGATTGGATGTATTCGTTTGGTCGAGAAAAAGCTGTTCCAGCTTGTTGAGACCAGCGAGAGGGGCGAGGTCGGCGACGGCAGTGTTGTTGAGAGCAAGGAGCGCCAGCCCTTCAATATCTGCCACCTCAAGCGGAATTCGATCCAGCGCATGGTAAACCTCATCACTCAGCCGAAGCTCCGTCTCCCCCTCCCGCTTCACCCTTCCGATCTCGTCCAGCGCCGCGCTATACGCCGCCTCTGCCGCCGTCTCCGCCATCACCCGCTCCCCGTCACCCAGCCCACCCTGACGCGCCCGCTTCCCTCCTGCAATCCCCCGCGCATTCGGACTTGACGCCCTCTGGCCAAGCGTCTAGGTAGCCCCCCATTGCGCGGTTGTAGCTCAGTTGGTTAGAGTACCGGCCTGTCACGCCGGGGGTCGCGGGTTCGAGCCCCGTCAACCGCGCCACTTCTTCCTTGCCTCGAACGATGCGCCCCAAGGCCTGCCCGGATGCCATACCGGCCGGGGCAGGGCGGGCGCCTTGCGGGCTGGGGCAGGGTGCCCCCGCCCCCTACAATTCGACCCGATACCGCACATGCCCGTCCGCGGGCGTGAAGCTGTCATAGAGCCGGCGCGCCTGTGTGTTGCCCTCGGCGGTGTGCCAGTAGAGCCGCGACCAGCCGTTCGCGCGGCCAAGCGCCGCCAGATCCTCGATCAGCGCGCGGCCCACGCCCTTGCCACGGGCGGCTGCATCCACGAACAGATCCTCGAGGTAGCAATCGGGGGTGAGGGTCCAGGTCGAGGGATGGGTGAGCCAGGTGGCGAAGCCGAGCAGGGTGCCCTCGTCCTCCGCCACCCGCATCCCGATGCCGCCCGCCGGGTCGAGGATTCGCGCCCAGGTGGCGGCGGTCACGTCGGGCGGCAGGTCCTGCCTGTAGAACGCGAGGTAGGCGTCCCACAGCGCGCGCCAGGCGGCTTCATCGGCGGCCTGCGCCTCCCGCACGTTCACCATCACCCGGCGATCCGGTCCAGCACCCGCGCCCAGGAGCGGATGCCCTTGTGGAAGCATTCAAGGTCGTACTTCTCGTTCGGCGAGTGGATCTGGTCATCGTCGCGGCCAAAGCCGATCAGCATCGCGTCCATCCCCAGCACGGTCTTGAAATGCCCGGCGATCGGGATCGAGCCGCCGCATCCGACAAAGGCCGCGGGCTGGCCCCATTCCTCGGACAGCGCCAGCCGCGCCGCCTCGAAGGCCGGGTCGCCCACGGCCATTTCCGAGGCGGGGGCGCCGGCCTTGGGGGTGAAGCTGACGGTGCAATCGGCCGGCACCTGCGCGCGGACCCAATCGCGGAACAGGGTCTGCACCTTGTCCGGGTCCATCCCCGGCACCAGCCGGAAGGTCAGCTTGGCGAAGGCCTTCGAGGGGATCACCGTCTTCGACCCCGCGCCCTGATAGCCGCCCCACATCCCGTTGATCTCGGCCGTGGGCCGCGACCAGAGCATTTCCAGCGGGGTGCGGTCCTGCTCGCCCGCGGGCAGCGACAGGCCGACCTCACCCAGAAAGCCGGCATGGTCGAAGCCAAGCCCCTGCCACTGCGCGCGGATCTCGTCCGGCAGTTCGCGCACATCGTCGTAGAAGCCGGGGATGGTGACGCGGCCCTGGTCATCGAACATGCCGCCAAGGATCCTGGTCAGCAGCCGCAGCGGGTTCATGGCGAGGCCGCCATACATGCCCGAATGCAGGTCCTTGGAGGGCCCGGTGATCGTGACCTCATCCCCCGCCAGCCCGCGCAGCATGGTGACGATGGCGGGTTTGCCCGCGAAGAGGCCGGTGTCGCAGATCAGGGCGAGGTCGGCGCGCAGCTCGGCCGCATTCTCCTCCATGAACGGCACAAGGCTGGGGGAGCCGGATTCCTCCTCGCCCTCCAGGAAGATGGTCAGGTTGCCGGGCAGGTTGCCATGCACGGCCTTCCAGGCGCGGCAGGCCTCCAGAAACGTCATCAGCTGGCCCTTGTCGTCGCTGGCCCCGCGGCCGCGGATGACGCGGCCCCTGGGGGTGTCCTGCAGTTCCGGATCGAAGGGATCACGGTCCCAAAGGTTCAGCGGATCGACGGGTTGCACGTCGTAGTGCCCGTAGAACAGGATGTGCTTGCCGGGGCCCTTTGCGCGCGCCACGACCATCGGATGGCCGGGCGTGGGGCGGACGGAGGCGTCGAAGCCGAGATCGCGGAGGTCCTCCACCAGCCAGTCGGCAGCCTCGCCACAGGCCTCGGCAAAGGCCGGATCGGTGGAGACGGAGGGGATGCGCAGCAGCTCCAGCAGCCGGTCCACCGCCTCGGGCAGGGTTTCGTCGATCCGGGCCAATACGGTGTCGAGGGTCATCGCCATCTCCTTCATGTCGGGGTTGGCGCGGAGCCTAGCAGGCGGGGTCGCACTGTCCAGAGGGGGTGGGGGAAGGCGGGGCAGGGGATCCGCTATGAGCAGGGTTGGGGGTCGTGGCCCCCTTTCCTTGCCCGGAATCAAGGCGCTTCAGCGCCGCCGGGCAGCGCCCGCCTCCCGGCCCGGCCACGGGCCGGGCGTTCTTCGCGGAAATCCTCCACTGTAGGATTTCCTGTCGCTCATCACCCCCTCGGGCGGGCGCTCCTCAACACCTGCGCATAGAAATTCGGTATGGAGATGCCGCACCGTAAAGTGCCTAGAACGAGCGTCGCTCGCCCACCCGGCGGACGGGCGCCGCCCTCGGACAGGTCCCCGAGGTCCTCGTCCCGCCTGCAGAAATCTCCATAAAATCCAACCGCTCCCCACGCCGCTCACAGTCTTTTTCACCCTTTGCGGCAATTTGTACCATGACCTGCCCCGTATTGATCGGTATCAAGGCAGAACGCGGATGGAGAGCCTAGACCATCCCCCAGCGAACGGGCCAGGAGACGATTGATGGACTATGACAAGGCGCTCGACACGGCGATCCAGCGGCTGCATGACGAGGGGCGCTACCGCACCTTCATCGATATCGAGCGGCGCAAGGGCGCCTTTCCCAATGCCGTCTGGCGGCGTCCGGACGGGCAGGAGCAGGCGATCACCGTCTGGTGCGGCAACGACTATCTGGGCATGGGCCAGCATCCGGCTGTCCTTGCTGCCATGCATGAGGCGCTGGACGCGACCGGCGCCGGTTCGGGTGGCACGCGCAACATCTCTGGCACCACGGTCTATCACAAGCGGCTCGAGGCGGAACTGGCTGATCTGCATGGGACCGAGGCCGCGCTGGTCTTCTCCAGCGCCTATATCGCCAATGACGCGACGCTTTCCACGCTGCCGGTGCTGTTCCCGGGGCTGATCATCTATTCGGACTCGCTCAACCATGCCAGCATGATCGAGGGCATCCGCCGCAATGGCGGGGCGAAACGCATCTTCCGCCACAACGACCTGGCGCATCTGCGCGCGCTGCTGGCGGCCGACGATCCGGCGGCGCCCAAGCTGATCGCGTTCGAGTCGATCTATTCGATGGATGGCGATTTCGGGCCGATCGAGGGGCTGTGCGACCTGGCCGAGGAATTCGGCGCGCTGACCTATCTCGATGAGGTTCACGCGGTGGGCATGTATGGCCCGCGCGGGGGCGGCATTGCCGAACGTGACGGGCTGGCGGGGCGCATCGACATCCTCAACGGCACGCTTGGCAAGGCCTTCGGCGTCTTTGGCGGCTATATCGCGGCATCGGCGAAAATGATCGACGGCATCCGCTCCTATGCGCCGGGTTTCATCTTCACCACCTCGCTGCCGCCAGCCGTGGCCGCCGGGGCCGCCGCCTCCATCGCCGTTCTGAAATCTGCCGAGGGGCAGAAGCTGCGCGATGCCCAGCAACTCCACGCCCGCATCCTGAAGATGCGGCTGAAATCGCTGGGAATGCCGATCATCGACCATGGCAGCCATATCGTGCCGGTGCATGTGGGCGACCCGGTGCATTGCAAGATGCTGTCCGACATGCTGCTGGAAGACTTCGGCGTCTACGTGCAGCCGATCAACTTCCCGACAGTTCCGCGCGGGACCGAACGGCTGCGCTTCACGCCCTCACCTGTGCATGATCCGAAGCAGATCGACCACCTTGTGCGGGCGATGGACGCGCTCTGGTCGCGTTGTGCGCTAAATCGCGCCGAGATGTCGGCCTGACCCCTTCTGCATGTGCATGATGGCTTGCCCTGTGCTAAAGAAAGCTCAATAGGTCGGGCGAAATCAGGCGACGACGAATCGTCGATCGTTGGGGACAGAACGGGGCAGGCGCATGATCGGGCGGAGGACTTCTCCTTCGACGCAGGAGGTCGACAAGCCCAAGGGCTTTGACGGTTTCGAGCTGCGGTTGGGGGATGTGATGCGCGGTGAACGCGCCACACTCTCGAAATCCCTGCTTGATGTGCAGCGCGAGCTGAAGATCAAGGCCAGCTACATCGCGGCCATCGAGAATGCCGATCTTGCGGCGTTCGAAACCCCCGGCTTCATCTCCGGCTATGTCCGCTCCTACGCCCGTTACCTGAGCCTTGACCCCGACTGGGCCTTTGCCCGCTTCTGCGCCGAGTCGAATTTCGTGCCGGCACATGGGCTTGCGCCCGCCGCCTCGGGCCCGAAGCCGGTCGCCGTGCAAAGGAAGGCCGCCGAGTATGGCGACCCGCTGGCCAACCCGAATGCCCTGTTCGTCCCGCGCGGCAAGGCGATGTTCAGCCATGTCGAACCCGGGGCGATCGGCTCGGTCATGGTGCTGCTCGCGCTGGTGGTGGCGATCGGCTATGGCGGCTGGTCGGTGCTGCAAGAGGTGCAGAAGGTGCGGCTGTCGCCCGTCGATCAGGCGCCGGGCGTGGTGGCGGAGCTTGACCCGCTCGACAACCTCTCGCAGGGCAATGCGATGACGGCCGAGGCGGATGTGTCCCTGCCGCAGACCGATGCGCTGGACCGGCTCTATCGCCCCGAGGCGCTGGACGTGCCGGTGCTGGTGGCGCGGGATGGTCCCATCGCCTCCATCGACCCGCAAAGCGTGGGCGCGCTGGCCGGTCTTTCCGCCGCAGCCAGCATTCCGGGCAGCCTTGCCGGGGTGAATGCCGGGATCGAGTCTGCCGTGGCCGAGGCCAATGCGCCCGTCGATCCGACTGTCCGCACCGTGGCCGAAGGCGCGCCGGCGGTAGAGATCGTCGCGGTGCGCCCGTCCTGGGTGCGGGTGTCGGCGGCCGACGGCTCGGTGCTGTTCGAGAAGATCCTGGATGCCGGGGAGCGTTATGCGGTGCCGGCGATGGAGCAGCCCCCGGTACTGCGCGCGGGCAACTCGGGCTCGGTCTATTTCGCGGTGAACGGCCAGACCTATGGCCCCGCTGCGCCGGGCGCGCAGGTGGTGAAGAACCTCAAGCTCTCGCCCGAGGACCTGACCGGCAGCTATGCCGTGGCGGACCTCACGCAGGACCCCGACCTTGCCAAGATCGTGGCCGTGGCGCAGGCGCAGATCCCGGGCATACCCCCGGCCGAGTGATGCGGGGGCCGCGCGGCGCAAGCGCCTTCGGCCCGCTTGCGGTTGCCTCGGGCCTTGCCTGCGCCTATCTAGGCGGTGACCGCAGACCAACGAGGTTCCTCGATGTCGCTCAACACCGTCCGCCCCTGGCGCAACATCTATCGTCGCAAGTCGCGCCAGATCATGGTCGGCAAGGTGGCCGTGGGCGGCGATGCGCCGATCTCGGTGCAGACGATGACCAACACCGACACCTCGGACGTGCGCGCCACGCTGGCGCAGGTGATCGCCGCCGCCGATGTGGGCGCCGACATCGTCCGCATCTCCACTCCCGACGAATCCAGCACCCGGGCCCTGCGCGAGATCTGCCGCGAAAGCCCGGTGCCGATCGTCGCCGACATCCATTTCCACTACAAGCGCGCCATCGAGGCTGCCGAGGCGGGCGCCGCCTGCCTGCGCATCAACCCCGGCAATATCGGCGATGCCCGCCGCGTGGCCGAGGTGGTGCGGGCGGCCAAGGACCACGGCTGTTCCATCCGCATCGGGGTGAATGCCGGATCCTTGGAGCGGCATCTGCTGGAGAAATACGGCGAGCCCTGCCCGGATGCGATGGTCGAATCCGGCATGGACCATATCAAGCTGCTCCAGGACAACGACTTCCACGAGTTCAAGATCAGCGTGAAGGCGTCGGACGTGTTCCTTGCCGCCGCCGCCTATCAGGCGCTGGCCGAGGCCACCGACGCGCCGATCCACCTTGGCATCACCGAGGCGGGGGGGCTGGTGTCCGGCACCGTGAAATCCGCCATCGGCCTTGGCAACCTGCTGTGGATGGGCATCGGCGACACCATCCGCGTCTCGCTCTCGGCCGATCCGGTCGAGGAGGTGAAGGTGGGGTATGAGATCCTCAAATCCCTCGGCCTGCGCCACCGCGGCGTCACCATCATCTCCTGCCCCAGCTGCGCGCGGCAGGGCTTCGACGTGATCAAGACCGTCTCGGCGCTGGAGGACCGGCTGGCCCATGTCACCACCTCGATGAGCCTCAGCATCATCGGCTGCGTGGTCAACGGCCCCGGCGAGGCGCTGATGACCGATATCGGCTTCACGGGGGGCGGTGCCGGGTCCGGCATGGTCTATCTGGCCGGCAAGCAGGTCCACAAGCTGGGCAACGAGAAGATGATCGACCATATCGTGGAGCTGGTCGAGGCCAAGGCGGCGGAGATCCAGGCGGCGGAGGCTGAGGCCGAGGCGGCTGCGGTGTTGGTTCAGCAGGCCGGCTGATCACCTAAATCCTTACTTTCTTTTGCCCGGAACAAGGCGCCTTGGCGCCGCCGGGCTGCGCCCGTCCGCCCCCTCGGGCGGGCGCTACCCGACCGTCGTGCCCAGAACGTCGGTGGAAGTAGGCCGCACCACAAAGTGCCTAGAACAGCTGTTGCAGCGCCCACCCGGCGGACGCGCGCTGCCCTCTGTTTGATCGCGTGGCGAGCGGAGAGGCGCCTTACCCCCGCACATCCGCCACCATCGCGCGCATCCCCTCCAGCGGGACATAGCCGCGCAGCAGCTGGTCGCCCATCACGAAGGTCGGGGTGCCCTCGATCTGCAGGCGCTGCGCCAGCAGCTGGTTCTCGTTCAGCACCTCGGCGACCTCGGGCGAGTCCATCCCCGCGGCAATCGCTGCGCCGTCCAGCCCAAGATCGGTGGCAAAGGCTGCCAGCCGCTCGGCCGTCATCGCGCCGCGGAACTCGGTATAGAGGCCATGGTTGACCTTCTCATAGGCCTCGGGCCCGGCCACCTGCAGCGCCGCGACAGCGAACTGCGAGGCGATCACCGACTCCTCGCCCAGGATCGGGAATTCCTTGACGATGTAGCGGATGTCGCCATCCGTCTCCACCAGCTCCAGCACCTCGGAATGCGCCTTGCGGCAATAGCCGCAGCGGTAGTCGATGAACTCCACCACCGTCAGGCTGCCCTCGGGATTGCCGCCGACCCAGGAATGGCCGTCCTCGTAGATGTCGGCGGCGTTGGACAGCACCATCGCGCTATCGCCGGTGGCCTGCGCCTCGGCCTGCTGCGCCTCCAGCTCGGCGATCACTTCCATCAGCACCCCCGGATTTTCCATCAGATAGCCGCGCACCGCCTCGCCAAAGGCTTCGCTTTCGGGCTGGGTCATCGAGGTGATGTCGAAGGCCAGGGCAGGGGTGCCAAGGGTCAGGGTCGCGGTTAGCGCAAGCGCGAAGGCGCCACTTTTTGCGAAGGCGGGGCGGGTCATCGTATCGTCTCCGGTTCGGGCGGCATCGCCGCTATACTTATGCCCGTGGGCTTGGCACGGATGCCGCCGCGCCGCAACGGACCTCGCGCCGCAGGGGCCGGCATTGACCTTGCCCGCCGCGGCTGAAATGAACGCATGGCACGCCCTTTGGGGCTGCGGGCAGCATGGAGAGGGCAGATGCGGACATCAAGGCGCGGGCTTGTCGATCCCTTCATCGTGATGGACGTGATGGAGGCCGCGCGCGCCGCCGAGGCCGCCGGGCGCCACATCATCCATATGGAGGTGGGCCAGCCCTCGACCCCGGCGCCCGCCGCCGCGCGGGCGGCGCTGGCCCGGGCGATGGAGCAGAATGCGCTTGGCTACACCGTCGCCCTTGGCCTGCCGGAGCTGCGGGCGGGGATCGCCGCGCTCTATGCCCGCTGGTATGGGGTGGAGCTGGACCCGTCGCGCGTGATCGTCACCGCCGGGTCGTCGGCCGCCTTCCTGCTGGCCTTCACCGCGCTATTCGATGCCGGCGACCGCGTGGCGCTTGGCGAGCCGGGCTACCCGTCCTACCGGCAGATCCTGCGGGCGCTGTCGCTGGAGCCGGTGGGCATCCCGGCCCGGGCCGAGGACCGGTTGCAACCCAATCCGCAGGATGTGGCGCTGGCGCCCGATCTGGCCGGGCTGATCGTCGCCTCGCCGGGCAATCCGTCCGGCACCATGCTCGGCCGCGATGCGTTGGCGGCGCTGATCCATGTCGCGGCCGAACGGGGCCTCGCCTTCGTGTCGGACGAGATCTACCACGGGCTGCATTACGAAGGGCGCGCGGTTTCCGCACTCGAGATTTCGGATGATGTCTATGTCATCAACTCCTTCTCCAAGTATTTCAGCATGACCGGCTGGCGGATCGGCTGGATGGTGGTGCCCGAGGATCATGTGCGCATCGTCGAGCGGCTGGCGCAGAACATGTTCATCTGCCCGCCCCATGCCAGCCAGGTCGCCGCCCTTGCGGCGCTGGATTGTATCGACGAGCTGGAGGCGAACCGCGCCGTCTATGCCCGCAACCGCCAGCTGATGCTGGAGGGGCTGCCGGGCGCGGGCTTCGACCGGATCGCGCCGCCGGACGGGGCCTTCTACATCTATGCCGATGTGTCCGGGCTGACGACCGACAGCCGCGCCTTCGCCGCCGAGATCCTCGCGGGGGCCGGGGTGGCCGTCACGCCGGGGCTGGATTTCGACCCGGTGCGCGGCGCGCAGACGCTGCGGTTCTCCTATGCAGGCTCCACCGCCGACATCGCCGAAGGCATCGCCCGGCTGACCACGTTCATGGCCGCCCGCAAGGCGTGATGCGGGGCTAGGGATTCGCGCCGCGCGCCGCTATGCTGGCGCGAAAAGGGCAGGGGCATGATCGGGTTTCTTCTTCGCAGACTGGCGCCTTTGCTGGCCGTGCTGCTGCTGGCGCTGCCCGCCGCGGCGCAGGAGCTGACGGCGCTGGCGCGGCTCAACGCCGGGGCCTCTGGCGTCGAGGACCGGGCGGGCGGCATCAATGTCACGCTGGCGCTGTCGCAGCCGGTGCCGTTCCGGGTGTTCCTGCTGCAAGATCCAGCCCGGCTGGTGGTGGATTTCCGCGAGGTGTCGTTCCAGGGCGCCGACCCGCTGGCGCTCGACCGATCCGCCCATGTCACCGAGCTTCGCTGGGGGGTGTTCCGCCCGGGCTGGTCGCGGCTGGTGGCGGAACTCGACGGGCCGTTCCTCGTGTCCTCCGCCTGGCAGGAGACCGATCCCGCCTCCGTCCGCATCCGGCTGGAGCCGACCGATGCCGCGGGGCTGGCCGCCGTTGCCGCCGATCCGGGCCGCGCGGTGGAGGGTACGATCTGGGACCTGCCCGACCCGGTGGTAACGGCTACGCCCAAGCGCCGCCAGACCGGCGAGGCGCCGCTGGTGGTGGCGCTCGATCCGGGCCATGGCGGGCTCGACCCGGGGGCCGAGGCGGCGGGCCTGACCGAGGCGCATCTGATGCTGGCCTTCGCGCGTGAGTTGCAAGAGGTGCTGCGGCGCGGCGGGATGCAGGTGGAGCTGACGCGGACCGAGGATGTCTTCGTGCCGCTGGAAACAAGGATTTCGGTGGCACGGGCGGCGGGGGCCGACCTGTTCCTGTCGCTGCACGCCGATGCGCTGGCCGAGGGCGAGGCGGTGGGTGCGACGATCTACACCCTGTCGGAAGACGCCTCCGACACCGCCTCAAGGTTGCTGGCCGAGCGGCATGACCGCGCCGACCTGCTGGCGGGGATCGACCTTGATGGCCATGATGACGAGGTGGCGGGGGTGCTGATGGACCTTGCCCGCACCGAAACCCAGCCCCGCGCCGACCGTCTGGCCCGGGCCCTGGCCGATGGCATCACCGCGGCCGGGCTGAAGACCCACCGCCGCCCGGTGCAGGCCGCCGACTTCTCGGTGTTGAAATCGCCCGATATCCCCTCGGTGTTGCTGGAGGTGGGGTTCATGTCCTCGGCCACCGACCGGGCGCGGCTGATGGACGAAGGCTGGCGGGCGCAGATGCAGGCGGCGCTGCTGGCCGGGATAAGGGCCTGGGCCGAGGCGGATGCCGCCGAGGCGCGGCTGATCCGGCAATAGCTACAGCAGTGTCGCCTTGGCAGGTCTAAAGCAGGGTCGCCATGGCTCCGGGCGCGCCGCTGTGAAAGGCGTGGCGCAGCCGGTCCGTCGCCAGCGTCATCGCCTCTTGCGCCGTCTCCACGACCGCGCCCATCCCGAAGAATTCATGCGTGACACCGTCGAAGGTGCGTTGCGTCACCGCGACCCCGGCCTCGGAGAGCCGCGCTGCCAGTGCCTCGCCCTCCGACAGCAACGGGTCGATCCGCGCGTTCAGGATCGTCGCGGGCGGCAGGCCCGCCAGATCGTCGCGGCCGACCACGTTCAGCCGGGGGTCATCAGTCTGGCCGTCGATCGGGAAGGCCTGCGCCAGAAACCACGCCATCCCCTGGCGGCCAAGCGGGACAGCCTCGGCATGGGCCACATGGGACGCCGTTTCCAGATCGTTCCCCGCCACCGGATACACCAGCAACTGATGCAGCGGCGGCGTCATCCCGCGGTCGCGCGCCGCCAGCGCCACGCCGATGGCAAGGTTGCCGCCCGCACTTTCGCCCGACACGGCCATCCGCAAGGGATCGCCGCCGAACTCCGCCGCTGTCTCGCTGGCCCACTGCCAGGCGGCGACCGCATCCAGATGCGCCGCGGGAAACGGATGCTCGGGCGCGCAGCGATAGTCGAAGGCCAGCACCAGCGCGCCCGCGCCAACCGCCAGCGCGCGGGCGGTGGCGTCATAGGAGTCGAGCCCCCCCAGCACCCAGCCGCCGCCATGGAAATAGACGATCACCGGCAATGGACCGGCGCCTTGCGGCAGGTAGGCCCGCGCCGCGATGTCACCGGCCGCGCCCGGGACCGAAAACTCGCGAATCTGCAGTCCCTTGTCCGCGGGCGCCGTGCCCACCCCTTCGGCCAGCAGCGCCGCCACGGCATCGGCCGGACCCGCCTGCGCGCGGAAGGCTGCTGCGTCCAGCGTGCCGGCGGGCCGCGCGCCAAGCGCCGCCAGCCGGTCCAGCACCGCCTGCATCTGCGGGTCCGGCTTGGCAGGGCCGCTGTCGCCGAACAGGGCCGACAGCACGCCGGCGGTGGTCTCGGTCAGGACGCTCATCTGCGGTCTCCTTGCAATTGCGGCTTGGGCTTCGGCCAACCCCGAGCCACCGCCGCGCGTTCCCCGGGCACGCCCGGCCCGGCGGGCTTTCGCGCACCCATCCCCCATCCCGTCCCCGATCTCGCCCCTGACACCGAGTTGTTTTGACCCTCGCCGCCACCCCGGCTATAGAGGCGCGGAACCTCCCGGAGCTGCCCCTTGATCCGTTTCCTCCTGAACTTCGTCGGCGCGATCTTTTCCGCGATCACCATTGGCGCGGCCTTTGTCGCGCTGTCGGT
This sequence comes from Frigidibacter albus, assembly GCF_009908165.1. Taxonomy (GTDB): domain Bacteria; phylum Pseudomonadota; class Alphaproteobacteria; order Rhodobacterales; family Rhodobacteraceae; genus Frigidibacter; species Frigidibacter albus. Next base: position 501,996 of record NZ_JAAAUC010000002.1, on the reverse strand, counting down.
GGGCGCGATCTTCTGGATGTATGGCCGCGACCTGCCCAATCATGAGCAGCTGGCGCAATATACCCCGAAAACCATCAGCCGCATCTATTCCGGCGAAGGCCGCATCATCGACGAATTCGCCGAGGAACGCCGCCTGTTCGTGCCGATCGAGGATGTGCCCGATCTGGTGAAAGGCGCCTTCATCTCGGCCGAGGACAAGAATTTCTACCACCACGGCGGCTTTGACGCCCGCGGCATCGTCGCGGCGGGGGTGGAGGCGGTGCGCTCGCGCGGGGAAAACGTGCGCGGCGCCTCGACCATCACCCAGCAGGTGATGAAGAACTTCCTGCTGTCGTCCGACCGCTCGGCAGAGCGCAAGGTCAAGGAACTGATCCTGGCGACGCGGCTGGAAGAGACGCTGAGCAAGGACAAGATCCTGGAGCTCTATGTGAACGAGATCTTCCTCGGGCAGAACTCGTTCGGGGTCGCCGCCGCGGCGCAGACCTATTTCAACAAGACGATGGCAGAGCTGGAACCGCATGAGGCGGCGACGCTGGCCTCGATGCCGCAGGCCCCGGGGCGTTACCATCCGGTCACGGCCAAAGAGCGTGTGACAGAGCGGCGTAACTATGTTCTGCGCGAGATGTGGCAGAACGGCTATATCGACGAGGCGACCTATCAGTCCGAGGCCGCGAAGCCGTTGCGGTCCGTGCAGAACGGTGACTTCCCGGCCTTCCGCGAGGCGCTGCCGCCGCGCGACTATTTCACCGACGAGATCCGCCGCCAGCTGTCGCGCAGCTTCGGGCAGGAGGAATTCTTCGGCGGCGGCCTGTCGATCCGCGCCACCGTCGATCCCGACATGCAGTCGGTTGCCGCAATGGCCCTGCGCCGCGCGCTGGAGCAATACGACCGCTCCATCGGCGTCTGGCGTGGCACCGGTGTGACGGTGGACACGTCCACCCTTGGCGCCGAGGACACCTGGCGCGCCGCCCTTGGCGCCGCCGAGGTGCCGCGCGACATCGAAGGCTGGTTCCCGGCCGTGGTGCTGGAGATCGGCGAGCGCGACGCGCGCATCGGCATCGAGGGCACCCCGGATGACGAGGACGGCCACTGGATCCCGGCCGAGGATGTGACCTGGGCGCGCAAGCTGATGCCGGGGCGCGAGCGCGCGCGGCAGGCCCGTGTCGCGGGCGATCTGCTGACGGTCGGCGATGTGGTGCTGGTCCGCGCGATGACCAGGGATGACGATGGCAGCTTCATCCGCTGGACCCTGCGCCAGGTGCCGGACATCCAGGGCGCCTTCATGGCGATGGACGTGAACACCGGCCGGGTGATCGCCATGCAGGGCGGCTTCTCCTACCAGTCCTCGGTGTTCAACCGCGCGACCCAGGCGCAGCGCCAGCCGGGCTCGTCCTTCAAGCCCTTCGTCTATGCCGCGGCGCTGGACAGCGGGTTTTCCCCCGCCACCATCGTCGTCGACGCGCCCATCGAGGTGAACACCCCGCAAGGCATGTGGCGGCCCAAGAACGCCTCTAACCGCTTCTATGGTCCGACGCCGCTGCGCACTGGGGTCGAACAGTCGCGGAACCTGATGACGGTGCGGATCGCGCAGGAAATCGGCATGGATGTGGTGGCGGGCTATGCGGAACGCTTCGGCGTCTACAACCCGATGTCGCCGTTCCTGGCCAACGCCCTTGGCGCGCAGGAAACCACGCTGTTCCAGATGGTTGCCGCCTATGCCATGTTCGCCAATGGCGGCGAGCGGGTAGAGCCGACGCTGGTCGACCGGGTGCAGGACCGCTGGGGCCGCACAGTCTATCGCCATGACCAGCGCATCTGCGAGGATTGCGCCGCCGACAGCCTGCCCGCCGGCAAGGCCCCGCAGATCGCGTCGAACCGCGAGCGGGTGATGAACGCCATCACCGCCTATCAGCTGACCTCGATGCTGGAAGGCGTCGTGCAGCGCGGCACCGCCCGCGGCATCAACCTGCCGGTGCCAATCGCCGGCAAGACCGGCACCACCAACGATGCCAAGGACGTGTGGTTCATCGGCTTCTCCTCGAACCTCGTCGCCGGTTGCTACATCGGTTACGACCAGCCGCGCAGCCTTGGCAGCGCCTCGGGCGGCGGCATGTGCGGCCCGGTGTTCCAGAGCTTCATGGCCGAGGCGATCAAGGAATACGGGGGCGGCAAGTTCAAGGTGCCGCCGGGCGGGCATTTCATCAAGATCGACCGCTTCACCGGCGCGCGCCTGCCCGACGATGCCGTGGGCGACCATGTCGTGTCGGAATACTTCCGCGACGGCGAGGACAGCTTCATCGGCTTTGGCGCCTATGTCGATGGTGGCTTCGCGATGGGGCAGAACCTGCCGCTGTTCGCCTATGGCGAGCAGGGCGGCGACGAAGGCACCGCGATCACCACCTCGACCGGGCAGAGCCGGGTGATCCCGAAGAAGGCGGATTTCGGCACGCTGAGTTCGGGCGGGCTGTACTGATTGCTGGTGGAGGAGGGGGGCCGTCTGCCCCCCTCTTGGCGCGATGCGCCAATTCACCCCCCGAGGATATTTGGAAAAGGCAAAGCGCAAGCGGAGCTTGGGACGGGGCGGGCGCCTTGCCTCAGCAGGTCGATGGCGCTATGTCAGGCGACTGAACCAGCCGGAAGTGACCCATGCGCGCCGAGATCCAGAACACCTGCGAGACCATCCGCAAATCGCTGAAACTGCTTGGCCAGCGGATGGACTGGGAGACGGCGCCGCATCGGCTGGAAGAGATGAACGCCATGATCGAGGATGGCGACCTGTGGTCCGATCCCGAGCGTGCGCAGAAGCTGATGCGCGACCGTCAGGTGCTGATGGACAAGGTGGAGAGCTACCGCCGGCTGGAAGCGGGGCTGAACGACAATATCGAGCTGATCGGCATGGGCGAGGCCGAGGGCGATGACGAGATCATCGCCGAGGCCGAGGCCGCCCTGAAGGCACTGGCCACCGAGGCCGCCGCCAAGGAGCTGGAGGCGCTGCTGGATGGCGAGGCCGATGGCAATGACACCTTCCTCGAGATCAACGCCGGCGCGGGCGGGACCGAGTCCTGTGACTGGGCCTCGATCCTGGCGCGGATGTATGTGCGATGGGCCGAGAAGAAGGGCTACAAGGTCGAGCTGATGGCCGAGACCGCGGGCGAGGAGGCAGGCATCCGATCCGTCTCGTACAAGATCGTCGGGCAGAATGCCTATGGCTGGCTCAAGTCGGAATCGGGGGTACACCGGCTGGTGCGCATCTCGCCCTATGACAGTGCGGCGCGGCGGCACACCTCGTTTTCCTCGGTCTGGGTCTATCCGGTGGTCGATGACAATATCGAGATCGTCGTCCCCGACAACGAGATCCGCATCGATACCTACCGCTCCTCGGGCGCGGGTGGGCAGCATGTCAACACCACCGACTCGGCCGTGCGCATCACCCACTTGCCAACCAATATCGTGGTGACGAGTTCGGAAAAGTCGCAGCACCAGAACCGCGCCAATGCCATGGCGGCGCTGAAATCGCGGCTCTACCAGATGGAGCTGGACCGCCGGAATGCCGAGGTGAACGCGCAGCACGCCGCCAAGGGCGATGCCGGATGGGGCAACCAGATCCGATCCTATGTGCTGCAGCCCTACCAGATGGTGAAGGATCTGCGCACCGGGCATGAGACATCGGACACGTCGGGCGTTCTGGACGGTGATCTCGATGCGTTCATGGCGGCGACGCTGGCGCTGGACGTGGCCGGCAAGAGCCGTGCCGAGGCCAATGCCGAGGCGTGAGATGGCGCTCTTGCGGCCCGCGCGACGCGCGGTGTCCTTGCGGCGGCGTGCCCCATGACGGGGATCTGGTCCGAGGCAGGCGGTTCTGAACGGGCCAAGGCCACACCAGCCCGTCGCGCGCTGATCGTCGCGCATGGCCAGCCCTCCGATCCGGACCCTGCGGAAGCTGCGCTTGCGCGCCTCGCGGAACGGGTGGCTGCTGAACTTCCGGCGGCTTGGCAGGTCGAGGCTGCGACGCTCGCCGCACCCGGTGCGCTGGAGGCGGCGCTGGCCAGGGCCGGGTCAGGCAGTGCGCCGCTGCTGATCTACCCGATGTTCATCGCCGATGGCTGGTTCACCCAGGTGAACCTGCCGGCCCGTCTGCGCGCGGCGGGGATGGTGATCGTGCAAAGCGGCGCAGGCCTGGGCGATGATCCAACGCGCAATGACAGGCCCGCGGGGGCCCCCGCGAATGGCGATGGCATTGTGCGAGGTGAGGGCGGGGTGACCCTCCCTTGCGGGGGAGGGCGCGACCTTGGCGCGGCGGCCGCGGCTGCAGTCCTGAGGGCGCCGGAAGGGCATGACGGGACTTCTGTCGCGGGGAGAGCGGTGCCCAAGGGGCCTGCCGCGGATGGCCAGAAGCGCATCGCTGCCGCAGCCGATGGGCCGGAGCCTGCACAGCCCGCGGCGGCTGGCCTGGACGATGCGGCGGCATCGCGCGCGAACCACGGCATGCGGGACGTGCAGATCCTGCCCCCCTTCGGCCTCGATCCCGGCATTCTGCCGCTGGCCCTGCAGGGGCTTCGCGCCGCCCTCGCGGATCACGGGCTGCGCGCGGCCGAGATGGGGCTGATCGTCGCTGCCCATGGCTCGTTCAAGAGCCCGGCGCCTGCCGCGGTCGCGCGCCGGCTGGCGCGGGCGATCATTGCCGAGTTGCCCTTTGCCGAGATGCGCACTGCCTTCATCGACCAGGCCCCGCGGATTGCCGACTTCGCCGGTGGCCTGCCTGCGCCCGCCCTGTGCCTGCCGCTCTTTGCTGCCGCAGGGGGGCATGTCGAGGACGACCTCCCTGCCGCGCTTGCCGAAGCCGGGTTCTCGGGCCACATCCTCGCCCCTTTGGGGCTGGCCGAGGGCGCGCCCGGACTTGTTGCGGCGGCACTTCTGGCAGCGTCCGGGCGCGAATACCTAGGATTGTAGACCGCCGGACGTGCGTTTGCTCCACAGGCGCATCCTCGTTCAGCGATGCGGGTCTGGAGGCTGAACCGGCGAGGGCGTGACCGCGGCTGCCTGCTCCTCGCGCCTGGCTCAGGGAGGGGCGCAAATGTCGCGCGCATAACCTTGGCCAATCGACAGTCGCAGAGCGGCGAGGACGGCTGCCATTGGCCAAAGTTAGCAAGTCATGCAGCGTCGCGGCCATGCAGTGCTGCGGGCTTTGGCATAGTCCGGGGTGCAGCTCAGAAATCCTCCCAGTCGTCATTGCTCGCTGCGGGCTTCACGGCCAGTGCCGTCAGGCGGCGGCCCCCGCCGGAGGCAATGGCAACCTTGGGTGCGGGGGCGCGCGGCGCGGGTTTACTGGCGGCGCGGGCGGGGGCTGCGGCGTGCGGGCGCGCTGCGGGGCGGGGCGGGGCTCCGGTGCCGGCGGCGCCAGTGCGGAACCGGGCCATCGTCGCCGTCAGCGCCTCGGCCTCGCGGTTCAGCGAATGGCTGGCGGCGGTGGTCTGCTCGAACATCGCGGCGTTCTGCTGCGTCACCTGGTCGAGCTGGTTCACGGCGATATTGATTTCCGCGAGGCCCGAGGACTGCTCGCGCGACGACACTGCGATATCGGACACGCAGGAATAGATATCGGCGACCGAGGTTTCGATGCCGCCAAGCGCCTGGCCGGCCTGGCCGACCAGATCGACCCCGCGCTTGACCTGATGCGAGGAGGCCGAGATCAGCCCCGCGATCTCGCGTGCCGCTTCCGAGGAGCGCTGCGCCAGCGCCCGCACTTCCGAGGCGACCACGGCGAAACCGCGCCCCGCCTCTCCGGCCCGCGCCGCCTCGACCCCGGCGTTCAGCGCCAGCAGGTTGGTCTGGAACGCGATCTCGTCGATCACGCTGGTGATCCGAGAGATCTTGCCAGAACTTTCCTCGATTTCGCCCATTGCCACCACCGCCTCGCGCACCACATTGCCCGACACCTCGGCATTGGCCTTGGCTTCCGAGACCATGCGGTTCGCCTGGCCCGCGACCTCGGCGGCGGACTTGACCGAAGATGTCAACTGGTCGAGCGCCGCGGCGGTCTGTTCCAGCGTCGCCGCCTGCTGTTCTGTACGCCGGCTCAGATCGTCGGCGGCAGAGGAAATCTCGCCAGCCTCGCCACGGATCGCTTCGGCATTCTCGACGACGCCCTGCATCGCAGCACGCAGCTGATCGGTCGCCTCGTTGAAATAGGCGCGCAGCCGTTCGTATTCCGGCGAGAAGGGTTCGGTGAGCTTCGTGGTCAGATCCCCGGCCGCCAGTTGCTCGAGTCCCATCCGCAGCGCCTCGACCACGCGGTGCTGCGCCGCCTCCATCCGGTTGCGCGCGGCTTCCGCCGCCGCCTTCGCGGTCTCGGAAGCGGTCACGTCGGTGCCCAGCAGGATCAGGCTGCGGATCTGGTTCTTGCGGTCGCGCACGACCCCGAAGCTGCCATCGAGAATGACCTCACCGCCATCGGGCCGCGCCAGCCGGATCTGGCCGGTGACGCTCTGTCCCTGTCCAAGCGCCTGCAACATTTTTTCGGGCGTCTCGAAGCCTTCGACGCTGATTCTGCTGCGGAAATCGACTCCCAGCAACTGGTCGGCGCTCCGGCCGAGCGCCCGGTAAAAGGTGGCGTTGGCCGAGTCGAGCTGTCCCGCCGGGGTGAACTCCGCGCGCAGCTGGTTGGCGTCGATGGCCTCCAGCACAGCGGCATTGCGAAGCTCGACCGACAGATCCTTCCATTCGACCACGAAACCGATATGGCTCCCGTCGATGCCGCGGACCGCATTGACCTCGATCACCAGGTTGGCCCGCCCGAAGCTCAGTTCCGCCCGGAGTGGCAGCGCAGACACGTCCGCGAGCCGACGGCGCGCCGTGGCGCCATTGCCCTCGTGGAAGTTGTCCATGCTGCGCCCGATCAGCGCCGCAGGATCGAACTCCGGCAACCGGCCGCGGATGTCACCGGCATGGGTCGTCATCAGATGGGACAGGGCGGGGTTCACGAAGAGAATCTTCATGTCGGTGTCGCAGATCATCAGCGCGGCCGAGCATCCTTCATAGGCCGAGCCCTTGAACATGCCGATCCGCGTCGCCTCGGCGGCGTCTTGCAGCGACGAGCGGAAGGTTTCCAGCGATTGGGCAATGGCACCGATCTCGTCATGCCGGTTCAGCGCCGGAACCTCGACCGCGTAATCCCCCGTCGCCACTTGCCGCATCGCGCCATTGACCGCCACCAGCGGCCGCGAGACCATGCGGCGGAACGGGATCGACATGGCGAAGAGCGAGATCAGCAGCAGCACCGCCCCCAATGTATAGGCACGGATATGCGTCTCGCGCACCAGCTCGGAGGCGAGGTTCCGGTTGGCCTTGATCACCACGGCACCCGTCACCGCATGCTCCTTGCCGAACACTGCGGGGTAGGAGAGAGTTTCATGGTCGCCGGCGTCATGGAGGGCACCCGTCGCCTGCGCCTTGGCCCCGGCTTCGGCCATCGCGGCGTTCGGCGGCTCGCCGGCCGAGGCGACCAATGCGCCTGTGCGGTCATAGGCGGCCAGCGACAGCACGGCCTCGGGCGCATGGTCGAGCGCGCTCTGCAGCAGGTCTGCCACCGCCGCGTGATTGCCGAAATGCAGGCCGGGCCCGACATCATCGCTCAGCAGGGTCACGATGGTGCTCGCCCGGGCCTCGACGCCGTCGCGGGCGGTGCGGTCGGTGGCGCGCCCGTCGGTGATGGCCATGGTGGCGATGATCAGCGCGGAGCAGATCGCAAACAGCATCGCGGTCTTGGCAAAGACCGATCGGGGCAGGAGGCGGGCGCCGCGCGCCGGGTCTTGGGGGCGAGCCATCGGGAAATCCTTGCAGGCAGATGGGGGAAGGGGGCGGGGCAGGGCCGGCTGGCCCTGCCGTCACGCCGGTTCAGAAGGTCTCGGCATTCAGCCCGACGGTGATCGCGCCGATCGCCTGGCCGCTGGCCGGGTCGGTGACGGTCATCGACACCTGCGCCTGATAGGTCTGGGTGGATTCGTCGAGTTCGACCGCGCCCAGATGCAGGGTGCCGGGGCCGTGCGGAAAGGTCTCGCTGAACTTCTCTTCATCGCCCTGCCAGAAATCCGAGGTGATGCCCGAGGTGGCGACGTTGAGCCCGAGCGCATCCATCACGAAGACCTCGGTGATGGTGCCGCCGGCAGCCTGAACCCGGGCGCGCAGGAAATCGGAGGCGGGGTTTTCCAGCACCGGGGTGATCGTCGGCATCGCCGCGGCGCCGACCTCCGCCCGCCAGGCAAGGTCCAGCGCCAGAACCCCGTCGGGGGTGAGCGCGGCGCGAGCGCTGTTCGCGGCATGGATCGCGTCGATCAGCACCGGGTCCTGGACCCAGGCTGCGACCTCTGTTTCGGCATAGGCCTTCAGGCGGCCTTCAAGCTCTGCCGAATGGACGGGCAGGGCGGTGATGGCGGCAAGCGCGATGGCTGCGGCGGCAAGGCGGCGGGGCATGAACGATCTTCTCCCTTTGCGCGGCGCGCACGGGCGCCGGATTCCTCAACTGGAGGGCAAGTTAGGGATCGCAGGTTTCCGCTTGCTTAATCGCGGCGGGGTGCTTCGGATTTTATGCAAAGAGCCGGAGGGCTCAGCCAAGCGTCGCCAGCGCCGGGAAGGTTTCCAGCAGCCACCACGAGAATTGCGAGAAACCGCCGGTCAGCATCAGCAGGCCGATGGTCCAGAGCAGCAGGCCCATGATCCGCTCGATCCGCTCCATGTTGCGCTTGAAGAAGGCCATCGCCCCGGTCAGCCGCGGGAAGAAGGCGGCCACCAGCAGGAAGGGAATGCCAAGGCCGAAGGCGTAGATGGCCAGCAGGGCGGTGCCGCGGGCGATGCTGTCATCCTGCGCGGCAAGGCTGAGGATCAGGCCAAGCTGCGGGCCGATGCAGGGCGTCCAGCCAAAGGCGAAGGCCAGCCCCAGTACATAGGCGCCAAGGGCCGAGCCGCCGCGGTCGCCCGCATCCATCCGCGCCTCGCGCAGCAGCAGCGGGATGCGGATCACGCCCAGGAAATGCGCGCCGAAGATCATGACCATGATCCCGGCGGCGGTGTTGAACCAGCCCTGGTTCTGCAGGAAGAACCGCCCGAAGATCGAGGCGGTGAAGCCGAGGAACAGGAAGACGGTGGACAGCCCCAGCACGAAGAACGCCGCCGCCAGCAACGCCTTGCGGCTGGCGCGGCCCTCGCGCCCCAGATCGGACATGCCGATGCCGCCCATATAGGCAAGGTACGGCGGCACGATCGGCAGCACGCAGGGCGAGAGGAACGACAAAAGCCCCGCAACCAGCGCGACGGTGGCGGCCGGCAGGAAGCTGGCGTCGATGAGGTCTATCCCGAACATGCCAAGGGCTTAGCCGATCCGCCGCGCCCCGTCACGCGGCAAGCCATCACTTCGCCGTGGACAAATCGCCCCACGGGGCCTATCGCGCCGGGCATGGAGATTGCGCTGGAAATCGACGCCCGCGGGCTGCTCTGCCCGCTGCCGGTGCTGAAGGCCCGCAAGGCGCTGCTCGGCCTGCCGCCGGGCGCCGTGCTGCGGATCTGGACGACGGACCCCGCCGCCTGGATCGACCTGCCGCATTTCTGCACCGAGGCCGGGCATGAGTTGCTGGCGGCCGAGGATGCGGGCGGGGATCAGGGGTTCACGATCCGCAGGGGGTGAGGGCGGAGTTGCTGGGGCCTGCCGGCTCAAGCCGTCACCTCTCATGCCGCGCCCGCCTTGGCGAAGACCATCGCCTTCGCCACAAGCTGACACGTCATCTTGCACCGGGCGGGCCCTCAAATGGCCCGGCCAGCGCCCGCCCCGCCCTCGGCGGGCGCTTCTCGCCCGCCAGGTCGGGCGCTGTCCTCCCCCGGTTTCTCGCTGCCAGCGGCTCTGGGGGCATATGTCCTGCACGGGCGGGGGCGACGCAATGCCTCGCCTTTTCCCGCCCGAACCGAGCGTTGGGAATGCCGCGGTGAGGCAGCCGTGCAACCTGCCTGCCCGCGAAATGCGGTCACTGGCATCGAAGCTCCCGCCCCCCAAACGACAAGCGCCGGACCCGAAGGTCCGGCGCTGTGCCGTGGTCACCGTGAGACGGGGTGCTTACCGCGCCCACCAGCCGCGGCGCTTGGGCTTGTCGCCGTCTTCCGCAGCCGCTTCGGGCTCGGCCGGGGTCGGCTCGGGCACCGTCACCGGGGCCATCGCCTCGACCAGCTCCGCCGCGGCGGCCAGATCGGCCTCGGGCGTTGCCGGGGCGCGGGTCTCGCCAGCGGCGTCGCCCGCTTCGGCGACGGGGGCCTCTGCCACCGTCTCCGCCACAGGCGCGTCCGCCACCTTCTTCGCCCGCGGCTTGGCCGGGGCGCGGGTGCGCTTGGGCTTGGCTGCGGGTTCAGCGGCTTCCGGGGTGGCGGCGGCTTCGGCAGCAGCCGCAGCAGCAGCCTCCAGCGCCACTCCAGCCTTGGCGCGCGGCTTGCGGGTGCGAGTCTTCTTCTTCGGCGCTTCGGCCTCGGCGTCCACAGCAACCGCTTCCGGCTCTGCCGCAGCGTCCACTACCATGGCGCTTTCCGGCGCCTCGGTTGCGGAAACTGCGTCGGAAGCGGCATCATCACCGTCATCCTCGCCCTCGTCGTCGCCCTGATCAGACCCGGCCTCGGTCCCGGCGTCTGCGCCGTTGCCATTGCCGTTCTTCTTCTTCCGACGACGCCGGCGCTTCTTCTTCGGGCCGCGCTCGCCATCGCCCTCGGCCGCAGCCTCGGGCGCCGCCGGAGCAGCAACCGGGGCCACCACGGCAACCTCGGCCTCTTCCTCTTCAATCGCCTCGACGGCGACCTCTTCCTCATCCAGATCCGCCATCAGCGCGGCATCGGTCGCCGACACCACCTGCAGCAGCGATTCGGGGACATTGCGCACCGCGGTCTTGAACTTCTCGACCACGAAATCGGGGCTGACGAGCGAGGGATCCGCCTCGACCCGCACCGACATGCCATAGCGCGCTTCGATCTGCGCCACATGCTCGCGTTTCTGGTTCATCAGGAAGTTGACCACCGCCACCGGCGCGCGCAGCAGAACCTCGCGCGAGCGCTTGCGGGTGCCCTCTTCCTCGATCGCCCGCAGGATCGACAGCGCAAGACTGTCGTCGGAGCGGATGATCCCGGTGCCATGGCAATGGGCGCAAGGCTGGGTGGTGCTTTCCAGCATCCCCGGCCGCAGGCGCTGACGGCTCATTTCCAGAAGGCCAAAGCCCGAGATGCGGCCAACCTGGATGCGGGCGCGGTCGGTCTTCAGCTTGTCCTTCAGCTTCTTCTCGACGGTGGCATTGTTGCGCCGCTCTTCCATGTCGATGAAGTCGATGACGATCAGCCCGGCAAGGTCGCGCAGGCGCAGCTGGCGGGCGATTTCCTCGGCCGCCTCGCTGTTGGTCTTCAGCGCCGTTTCCTCGATCGAGCCTTCCTTGGTGGCCCGGCCCGAGTTCACGTCGATGGCGACCAGTGCCTCGGTGATGCCGATCACGATGTAGCCGCCGGATTTCAGCTGCACCACCGGGTTGAACATCCCCGACAGGTAGCCTTCCACCTGGAAGCGCGCGAACAGCGGCTGCGGCTCGGCATAGCGCTTCACCGCCCCGGCATGGGTCGGCATGATCATCTTCATGAAGTCCTTGGCGGTGCGATAGCCACGCTCGCCCTCGACGATGACCTCGTCGATCTCCTTCGAATACAGGTCGCGGATCGACCGCTTGATCAGGTCGCCTTCCTCGTAGATCGGGGCCGGGGCGATGGATTTCAGCGTCAGGTCGCGGATCTGCTCCCACAGGCGCAGCAGGTATTCATAGTCGCGCCGGATCTCGGTCTTGGTGCGCTGGCTGCCCGCGGTGCGGATGATCAGGCCGGCGCCTTCCGGCACCTCGATCTCACCGGCGATTTCCTTGAGCTTCTTGCGGTCGGCGGCATTGGTGATCTTGCGGGAAATGCCGCCACCGCGCGCGGTGTTCGGCATCAGCACGCAATAGCGGCCGGCGAGCGACAGGTAGGTGGTCAGCGCGGCGCCCTTGTTGCCACGTTCTTCCTTGACGACCTGCACCAGCAGGATTTGCCGGACCTTGACCACTTCCTGGATCTTGTAGCGGCGCGGACGCGGTTTCCGCGGGCTGCGGATTTCCTCGGCCACATCCTCTTCGGCGATGGACTCGATCTCGTCATCGGTCTCGGCGGCATGGTCGGCGGCCACATAGGGCTCGTCGGCCTCGGGCTCGGATTCCGCCGCGTTCTCGGCGTCTTCCTCGGTCTCGGCCTCGGCGCGGGACGACCCACGGCCACCCCGGCGGCGCGAGCTGCGCTGCGGCGCCGGGCGGGCATTCGCCGCATCCTCGGCCGCGGAATCGCCGCCGATATCCTCGGGCGCCTCGTCATCGTCCGACAGATCGACGATATCCATGTTGCCGATGTCGTCGCCGCTGGTCACCGCATCATCCGACGGCGCGGAGTGCGCCTTGGGCTGGCTGCGGGTCTGGCGTTTGCGGGTGCGGGCGGCGTCTTCGGCCTCCTGCGCTTCGGCAAAGGCGCGTTCCTCGGCCAGCAGCGCCTGACGGTCGGCCAGCGGGATCTGGTAGTAATCCGGGTGGATCTCCGAGAAGGCGAGGAAGCCATGGCGGTTTCCGCCATAGTCCACGAACGCCGCCTGCAACGAGGGTTCGACCCGCGTTACCTTTGCGAGGTAGATGTTCCCCGCCAGCTGGCGCCTGTTGAGTGTTTCAAAGTCGAACTCTTCAACCTTGTTTCCGTCCACCACGACTACGCGGGTCTCTTCCGCGTGTGTGGCATCGATGAGCATCTTCTTTGCCATTGTATCCGTATTCCGCACGGCAAGGCCCGCGCGCGGCCAGAGGCCGGGCAGGGGTGTCGCCGTAAATTTTCATTGAAGCTCTGCGCACGGAGGAAGACGCGGCTGCAGCGGCGGCACATGGCCTGCCTCTGTCCTGCCTGATCGTCTTCACGCGCTGCATCGCGGTTCTTGTCCCGGCACCCCGAGGGATGCCTTTGAATTGGCCCCTCCGGCAACAGCCGTCAGGACGAATGAGTGGCCTTGCGGCCCAATCGACCCATCCGCGCGGCAGGGGGGCCCTTGTCAGGGGCCGATTGCCGGGAATGGCAGCGAAACTGATGGATCGGCGGCGCGACGGGCGCGGTCCGGCCGATGTTCTGCAACTGTAGCGGGGAACGCCGCGGAAACACAATCGGTTTTTCGGGCGGCGTCGATTGCGGGCGGGCTGGCGCGCAGGCAGCGCTCTGCGCCAGCCCAGACACAAGTGTCTAGACCAGCGAGAGAACCAGTATTCCGATCACGCCGACCAGGATCACCGGCGTGAGCAAGACAAGACGATAGATGACACCTTGATACCGCGGCTTTATGGCGTGGCACCGCCCGCAAGCCTCGCCGGACAAACGCATCTTGTGGCCGCACTCGTGGCACCGGAACATACGCAACTGTATCAGTGATGACATGGCTGCACTCCTGCCGGAGAGGCTCCCCCCGAGCGCTAGGGTATATGCTACGTTGCAGCATTTCGCTACTGGCGCGTGACGACATGCGAAAAGAATCTAAGTGGGCCTTGGGCAAACGGTGCCTCGCACGCCGCTTTCTGGCGCCGCCGGACCTGTCATGCGACGCGCCCGGCAGCCTGCCCGCAGGCCATTCGACTAGAGGTAATCCGAACGGCTCAACGCATATTTCGCCATTTTCTCGTTCAGCGTGCGCCGCGGCAGGCACAGCTCGTCCATCACTGCGGTGATCGATCCCTTGTGCCGGCGCATGGTATTGTCGATCAGCATCTTCTCGAAGCTTTCGACATATTCCTTCAGTGGCTTGCCTTCGGTGCTGATCGCCGGGCCCGCGGCCTCGTTCTCGGTCATCAGCAGCGACGCGATCGAGCCCGATCCCCGCCGGTTCTGCAGCACCGCCCGTTCGGCCACATTGATCAGCTGGCGCACATTGCCCGGCCAGGGCGCCTGCAGCAACTGCGCCGCCTCCTGTGCGGTGATCGCCGGGGCCTCGCAGCCATATTCCTCGGCGAACTGCTCGGTCATCCGCGTGAACAGCGTCAGGATATCCTCGCCGCGGCTGCGCAGCGGGGGCAGGGTGATCTTCAGCGCCGACAGCCGGTAATAGAGGTCGGGGCGCAGCGCATCTTCCACGGTGCGGCCCTGCTGGTGATCGTTGCAGATCGCCACGATCCGGGTTTCCGCCGGGGTGCCCTGATCGTTGATGAAGGTCAGCAGCCGCGCCTGCAGCCCTTGGCTCAGCGCCTCGACATCCTCCAGCAGCACGGTGCCGCCGCGCGCCTCCTCGACCAGCGGCAGCGGTCCGCCTTCCTCGACCGGGCCGAACAGCCGCGCCGCCAGCACATCCTCGGAATAGGCCGCGCAGGACAAGGACGCGAATTTCTTGCCCGCCCGCGGCCCCACCGCATGCAGCGCATGGGCGACCAAGGTCTTGCCGGTGCCGGTCTCGCCGTCGATCAGCACGTGGCCGTCGGCCTGGCCCAGATCGAGGATATCCTCGCGCAGCCGGTCCATCGCCGCGCTGGCGCCGATCAGCTTTTGCATGATGCCCGATCCGTCCGACAGCTCCTTGCGCAGCGCCCGCGCGTCCAGCGTCATTCGCCGCGCCTGCGTCGCGCGCTTGGCCAGTTCGGTCATCCGGTCGGGGTTGAACGGCTTCTCCAGGAAGTCCCAGGCCCCCAGCCGCATCGCCTCCACCGCCATCGGCACATCGCCATGCCCGGTGATCATGATGACCGGCAGGCCGCTGTCCTGGCTCATCAGCCGCTTGAGGAACACCATCCCGTCCATGCCCGGCATCTTGATGTCGGACACCACCACCCCCGGCCAGTCAGAGCCGATGGCCTTCAGCGCATCCTCGGCGCAGGCGAATGTCTCGGTGTCAAATCCCGACAGCGCCAGCCACTGGCTGATCGACTGCCGCATATCCTGTTCGTCATCGACGATAGCGACCTTCATGGTGCGTGCCATTGTTGTTCTTACTCCGCTTGGTCGTTCTTCATGGTCGCGCCCGGCCTATTCAGCCGCGCGGGCCTCGTTCCCCAATATGGGCAGTTGCATCTCGAATACAGCCCCGCCGCCCGGAGCGTTGCGGGCGGTCAGCCTCCCGCCAAGGTCCTTCATGATCCCCGAACTGATCGCCAGCCCCAGCCCGACACCGTCGCCGGGCTTCTTGGTGGTCCAGAACGGTTCGAACATCTTGTCCAGCTCGGAAATCCCGTGGCCATTGTCGCGCACGCTCAGCCGCGCGGTCTCGCCGGCGGCCAGCAGGATCTCGATCTGCGGGTCGTGGGTCTCGCGGGTTGCGTCCAGCGCGTTGCGCAAAAGATTGATGATCACCTGTTCCAGCCGGATCCGGTCGGCCATCACCATCACCGCGCCGCGCGGCACCGTGCGCACGATCCTGACCGCGCGGGTGCGCAGCTGCGGCTCCATCATCGTCAGCGCCGAGGACAGGCACAGCCGCAGATCCACCGGCTCGAACGCCTCGCCACCCTTGCGGGCGTAGGATTTCAGCTGACGGGTGATCGCCCCCATCCGCTCGATCAGGTCGTCGATGCGCTGGAAGGAGGACATCGCCTCGGCCGGCCGGTCGCGTTGCAGCAGCAGCCGCGCCCCCGCCAGATAGGTCTTCATCGCGGCCAAGGGCTGGTTCAGCTCATGGCTCACCGCCGCCGACATTTCGCCCAAGGCCGCCAGTTTCGAGGATTGCGCCAGCGTCTGTTCGGCCACCGCCAGGTCCTTCTGCGCCTTCTCGCGCTCTGCGATTTCCCGCTGCAAACGCGCGTTCAGCTGCCGCAGTTCCGCCGACTCGCGCTGGAACAGCCGGGTCTGGAACCGCGCCCGGCGCGAAAGCTGGTAGAACGCCAGCGCCATCAGGATCGCAAAGCCCATGATTTCCAGCGCCAGAACGGCATTCACCCGCTCGCGGATCGAATCGTAGGTCGAGAACGAGGTCATGCGCCAGCCGCGGAACGGCACCCGGCTGTCGATGCGCATCACCGCCTCGCCCTGCACATAGGCATCGGGCGGCTCATTGGCCCAATCGGCCGTCGCCTGCAGCGCCCGCCGGATCGCCGAGGGCGCCGAGCGCACCGCCAGCGCCTCGTCCATCGTCAACCCGCGCCAGCGCGGCTCGGTCGCCAGGATGATCCGCCCCTCGCTATCGGTCACCGCAATCGCATCGGCGATCACCGACCAGCTGCGCTCGAACTTCGACAGGTCCACCCCGACCAGGATCACCCCCACCACCTGATTGTCGAGCAGGACCGAGCGGGAATAGGTGAACTCGAACCCGCCGCTGTCGCGCTCGGTCACGGTGAACACCGTGTCCTTCGACCGCAGGCCGGCAATGTAATGCGGGGCCTGCGACAGGTTGCTGCCCAGTTCGTTGCGATCGGTCGCCGCCACCACCCGGCCGTAAGCGTCCAGCAGCAGGATCGAGGCCGCGCCGATCTCCTTCTGCGCCGAGATCAGCCGGGCCGAGGTCAGCGCGTAATTCTCGACATCCAGCGCGGTGATCAGCGCGGGGTCGCGCGCCAGCAGCAGCGGCACCACCGAATTGCGCTGCAACTCCGACAGGATGTTGCCGGTATACAGCGCGACCCGCACCTCGGCGCGGTTGCGCGTCGTCTCGGAAAAGCGCGCCGTCAGCCAGGCATTGGTGATCCAGATCACCGCGACCGCGACCAGCACGATGCCCGCCACCACGCCCCGCAGCCACCACGCGCTGCGCCGTCCGGCGCGGGCCGGGGGCGGGGACGGGGCTGGAATGTCGCTCAGGCTCATGCGCGCCAGCTTACGCAGCGCGCGCGCCTCTCTCAAGCGGGCGCCGCTCAGGCTGCGGCCATCGCGCCCAGAATCGAGCGGAACAGCGCCGATCCGTCGGTTCCGCCCTGCGCCGGGTCCACCGCACGCTCGGGATGCGGCATCATCCCCAACACCCGGCGGTTGGGGCTGAGGATGCCGGCTATATCGGCCATCGCGCCATTGGGCGTGTCGAGATAGGTGAAGGCGATGCGGTCCTCGCCCTGCAGCCGCGCGAGGCCCTCGGCATCGATGGTGTAGTTGCCATCGTGATGCGCGACCGGGATACGGGCGACATCTCCCACCGCCCATTCGTTGGTATAGGGGCTGTCCGAGGTTGCGATGCGCAGATCGACCGGCTTGCAGACGAACTTGAGGCTGGCATTGCGCATCAGCGCGCCGGGCAGCAGGCCCATCTCGGTCAGCACCTGAAAGCCGTTGCAGATCCCCAGCACATGCCCGCCCTTTTCGGCGAAAGCCCTGACGGCCGCGGCCACCGGAGATTGCGCCGCAATCGCCCCGCAGCGCAGGTAGTCGCCATAGGAGAACCCGCCCGGCACGCCGACGATATCGGTGCCCGCCGGCAGCTCCGGCTCCTTGTGCCAGACCCGCGCCACCTCGAAACCGGCGCGCTCGAAGGCCACCGCAAGATCGCGGTCGCAATTGGACCCCGGAAAGGTGAGGACTGCGGCTTTCATCGGCGGGCGCTCCATCGGCTGGGGAATGGCGCTGCCATAGCGCGGAACGGTGGTTTTGGCCAGAGGGATGGTGGGGGTGAAATGGGAGGCTGGTTTAATTGGTCGTGCGGGGGGCGACCCCTCGAGACTCCCACTCCGCTCTCCATGGCGAAGGCCATCGCCTTCGCCACGCGGTGCCCTCGCAACTCTTACCGGACGGGCCCCCAAAGGGCTCGGCCAGCGCCCGCCCCGCCCCTGGCGGGCGCTCCACGCCCGCCAGGTCGGGCGCTGTCCTCCCTCGGTCTCGCGCTGCCAGCGGCTCCGGGAGCAGCCGCCCCGCACGGGCGGGGTCGAGGCAGTGCCTCGCCTTGTCCCGCCCGACCTCGCCGTTCCGCCACACCCCGGCCCAACCCCGCCCCATAACCCCCTTATTCCGGCCCAACTTTCCCGCTACTCTGCCCCCGAACGGGCAGGGGCGGCGGATGAGCGACGATACCAAGGTGGCAAAGCGGCGGGTGTTCTACATCCCCGGCTATGACCCGATCCATCCCCGCCGCTACCGCGAGCTTTACCGGCGCGAGGGCGCCGAGCAGGCGCGGCTCGAAGGCTACACCCTCGCCCTGCGCCCCAAGACCGGCGGCGGCGCCTATGGCTGGCATGTGGAGGCGCAGATCGAGGGCGCCCGCACCGAGGCCGATATCGACGTCCTCGTCTGGTCCGATATCGTCCGCGGCTCGATGGGCCAGTCGATCCTCGCCACCTATGGGCAGCTGGTGCGCACCGCCTGGGTCTATATCGTCTCCGGCGCGCTCTTCCGGCTGATGCGCCTGCGCAAGGGTCCGATGATCGCCGCGCTCTATCCGGTGGGGATGCTGCTCGGGCAACTGGCACTGGCCCTGCTGGCGGGGCGGCTGGTGGGCGCGCTTGCGGCCTGGGGCGGGGCGGCCGCTGGTCTGCCGGCGCTGCTGGCCACCGCGCTTGGCTGGGCCCTCGCCGCCGCCACCCTCGCCTTCGTCCTCATCCGCTTCCGCCGCGCCGACCCGCGCTTCTACGCCTATTACCTGATGCACGACTTCGCCTATTCCGCCCGCTGGCAGGGCGCGAGCCCGCCCGAGCTGGAGGCGCGGATGGCCGAGTTCGCCGCCACCATCGCCGAGGCGCTCACCCAAGACTGGGACGAGGTGCTGATCGTCGGTCATTCCTCCGGCGCGCATCTGGCAATCTCCATCCTCGCCGACCTGATCCGCGATGGCCGCGTGCCCGCCACCGGCCCCGTGCTCTCGCTGCTCACCCTCGGCCAGGTGGTGCCGATGGTCTCCTTCCTTCCAAAGGCACAGCGCCTGCGCCGCGACCTGCGCGACCTCTCGCAGCGGGATGAACTCACCTGGATCGACGTCACCGCCCCCGGCGACGGCTGCGCCTTCGCGCTCTGCGACCCGGTCTCGGTCACGGGCGTTGCGCCGCCCGGCAAGCGCTGGCCGCTGGTCCTGACCGCCGCCTTCACCCGCACCCTCAGCCCCGCGCGCTGGAAGGCGCTGCGCTGGCGGTTCTTCCGGCTGCATTTCCAGTATCTCTGCGCCTTCGACGCGCTGCCCGGCAAGGCGGACGACTACGACTATTTCCGCATCACCGCCGGCCCGCGCAGCCTCGCCGCCCGGCTCGGGGGCCGGAGCCCGGCGAAAAGCCGCATTGAAACTCCCGTCAACCGTTATACCGATTGCGGATGACCCTTCCCCCCAAACCGCCCTCCCGCCCCGACAAGGTCTCGCTCTGGCGTTACCTGCGGCTCTTCCGTGCCGATATCCTCTCGGCGCAGCCGGCGCGGCTGTATCGGGCGTGGATGGCCGAATTCCGCACGCCCTTCTTCAGAAGTTACCTTTGCAATGACCCGCAACTGATTGATCTCGTGCTGAAAGAACGCCCCGCCGACTTCCCGAAATCGGACCGCATCCGCGAGGGCCTTGCCCCGCTGCTCGGCAACTCGGTCTTCGTCACCAATGGCGAGGTCTGGAAACGCCAGCGCCGGATCATCGACCCGGCCTTCGAGGGCGGCCGCCTGCGCGACACCTATCCCGCGATGCTGGAGGCGAGCCTCGCCGCCCGGGACCGCATGATGAAGAACGCCTCGCAAGATATTGAGATAGAACAGGAAACCAGCCACGCCGCCGCCGACGTCATCTTCCGCACCCTGTTTTCCATCCCCATCGAGCACAGGGTCGCCGCCGAGGTCTTCACCCAGTTCCGCGACTACCAGCGCACCCAGCCGCTGTTGAACCTCGCCGCCTTCCTGCCGATCCCGACATGGATGCCGCGCTTCCACCGCCGCTCCACCCGCACCACCGCCAAGGCAATCCGCGCTCTGATCACCGGGCTGACGGCGCAGCGGATGCAGGAAATCGCCGCCGGAACCGCGCCCGATGACCTTGCCACCAAGATCATGACCACCGCCGATCCGGTGACCGGGAGCCGCTTCGACGTCGAGGAAATGGTCGATCAGGTCGCGATCTTCTTCCTCGCCGGGCATGAAACCTCCGCCTCCGCTTTGGCCTGGGCACTCTACCTTCTGGCGACGCATCCCGAAATGCAGGCCAAGCTGGCCGCCGAGGTCGCGGACCTTGGCGAAACCCCTGACTTTTCAGCCATTTCCAGGCTGAAGTTCACCCGCGACGTGTTCCGCGAGGCGCTGCGTCTCTACCCCCCGGTGCCGATGATGGTGCGCGAGAACCGCTGCCCCGAAACCTTCCGCGGCCGCTTTGTCGCGCCCGGCGCGCAGGTGGTGATCTCGCCCTGGCATGTGCAGCGGCATGAACGGATGTGGACGACGCCCGACGCCTTCGACCCCGGCCGCTGGCAGACCGAGGCCTGCCGCCACGCCGTGCGCGAGGCCTGGCTGCCCTTCTCGGCCGGCCCCCGCGTCTGCACCGGCGCCGGCTTTGCGATGATCGAGGGGCCGCTGATCCTGGCCGTGCTGGTGCGGGCCTTTCGCTTCGAGCCGGTGGCGGGCAAGGTGCCGGTGCCGGTTGCCCATCTGACGGTGCGCGCCAAGGACGGGATCTGGCTGCGCCCGGTGCCGCGCGACTGACCTCTGGACCTCGCCCGCGTCTTGGGGAATGGTCCGCGCCATGAGCGCCTTGCCCGAGATTGCCCGCACCTTCCTGAAGCTCGGCCTCGTCTCGTTCGGCGGGCCGGCGGCGCATATCGCGCTGATGCACAGGGTGCTGGTGGATGAGCGGCGCTGGCTGACCGAGGCGGAATTCCTGCGCGCCCTGTCGCTGTGCATGCTGCTGCCGGGCCCCGAGGCGACGCAGCTGGCCACCTGGGCCGGATGGCGGCGCGGCGGGGTGGCGGGGGGCGTGATCGCGGGGGCGCTGTTCGTGCTGCCGGGCGCCGCGATCATCCTGGCGCTGGCGGCGGGCTATGTTGCCTTCGGGCAGGCGCCGGCGGTGGCGGCGCTGTTCCTGGGGGTGAAGGCCGCGGTGGTGGCCATCGTGCTGCAGGCGCTGACCCGGGTCGGGCGGCGAGCCCTGACCGGCACCGCGCAGCGGCTGGTGGCGCTGGCGGCGTTTGTGGGGATCTTCGCGCTTGGCCTGCCGTTTCCGCTGATCCTGGCGCTGGCGGCCTTGTGGGGGGCGGTATTCGTGCGGGTGTCGCTGGAGCCCTTGACGGCCCCCGTGTCAGCGCCCGCGCCCACAGGCGGCGCGGTGCTGGCCTGCCTTGCGCTCTGGGTCGGGCCACTCGCCCTGCTTTGGGCGATCGGCGCCGAGTTCCTGCTGGCGATTGGCCTGTTCTTCTCCAAGCTGGCGCTGCTGACCTTTGGCGGGGCCTATGCGGTGCTGGCCTGGATGGTGGAGGCGGTGGCGATGGATCGCGGCTGGGTCAGCACCGCGCAGATGATGGATGCGCTTGGTCTGGCGGAAACCACGCCGGGGCCGCTGATCCTTGTGACCGAGTTCGTGGGCTTCGTCGCGGGCCATGCGCAGGGCGGCTGGGGGATGGCGCTGGCGGCTGCGCTGCTGGTGCTGTGGGTGACGTTCCTGCCCTCGTTCCTGTTCATCTTCGCGCTGGCGCCGTTCATGGACCGGCTGACGGCAGAGCCGCGGCTGGCGGGCGCGCTGCACGGGGTTACCGCGGCGGTGGTCGGGGTGATCGGCAATCTGGCGGCGGTCTTTGCGCTGCATGTGCTGTTCGGCCCGCCCGGCGATGGCCCGCTGGCGCTGCCCGCGCCGGACTGGAGCGCGTTCGCTCCGGCCGCGGCGCTGATCGCGGTCGGGGCAGGGGTGCTGCTGCTGGGGTTGCGCTGGCCGCTGGGGGCGGTGCTGGCGCTGTCGGCGCTGGCGGGGCTGGGGACTTCTCTTATCTGAAAAGCCTTCCTTTGCCCGGAATCAAGGCGCCTTGGCGCCGCCGGGCAGCGCCCGTCCGCCCCCTCGGGCGGGCGCTTTGCAGCGGTTCCGTCTAGAAATTCTGTGGGAGGGGTTGAGAGATAAAGTGCCTAGAATTCCTGTTGCTCGCCCACCCGGCGGACCGGCGCCGCCCTATGACTGTGTGAACTGGCCGGGCTCACGGACCTTCTATCCCCGTTGAATCCGCCCCCTTTCCTTCGGGATCGAATCCCCTATGCTGGCCCCATTGTTCCGCCACCCTCCCGCGGTATCCCCAAGCCCCTCGAGGTTCCGACATGGCCCGCCAGATCGACTATGGAAACCTGATGCACCGCGCGCTGCGCAGCCTCATCCAGGAGGTGCTGCAGGACGTGGCCGATCACGGGCTGCCCGGGGCGCATCATTTCTTCATCACCTTCGACACCCAGCATCCGGATGCCAAGCTGGCCGACTGGCTGCGCGACCGCTATCCGCAGGAAATGACGGTGGTGATGCAGCACTGGTTCGACAATCTGGTGGTGGATGACGAGGGCTTTGCGATCACGCTGAACTTCGGCGACATGCCCGAACCGCTCTATATCCCCTTCGACGCGGTGCGCACCTTCGTGGACCCCTCGGTCGAGTTCGGCCTGCGCTTCGAGACGCAGGAGAGCGACGACGACGACGACGAGGAGGACGAGGACGGCGACGAGGCTGAGGATGATGACGCCCCCCGGCAGGATGCCGAAGTGGTGCGGCTGGATACCTGGCGCAAGTAACGCTGCACCTGCATCGCAGATTGCTTTTCGCAGCGGCATTTCCTATCACCCGGGCGACCCCTTCAGGAGGCTTGCCCCGATGACAGCTACCCGCACCGAAACCGACAGCTTTGGCCCGCTTGAGGTTCCTTCCGACAAGTACTGGGGCGCGCAGACCCAGCGGTCGATCATCAACTTTCCCATCGGCTGGGAAAAGCAGCCCGTTGCGATCATCCGCGCGCTTGGCGTGATCAAGCAGGCGGCGGCCGAGGTGAACATGGCCACCGGCGCGCTCGATGCCAAGATCGGCACGGCGATGGTGCAGGCGGCCTCGGAAGTGGTGGCGGGCAAGTTCGACGACAACTTCCCGCTGGTCGTGTGGCAGACCGGGTCGGGCACCCAGTCGAACATGAACGCCAACGAGGTGGTGTCGAACCGCGCCATCGAGATCCTGGGCGGCGAGATGGGCTCGAAAAAACCCGTCCACCCCAATGATCACTGCAACATGGGGCAGTCGTCCAACGACACCTTCCCGACCGCGATGCACATCGCCATCGGCATGATGGCGCGCGATGTGCTGCTGCCGGGGCTGGAAAAGCTGCACGGCGCGCTGGCGGCGAAATCGGAAGAGTTCAAGGATATCATCAAGATCGGCCGCACCCATACCCAGGATGCGACGCCGCTGACGCTTGGCCAGGAATTCGGCGGCTATGCCCATCAGGTCGCCAAGGGCATCGAGCGGGTGAAGGCCTGCCTCGGCGACATCTATGAGCTGGCGCAGGGCGGCACCGCCGTCGGCACCGGGCTCAACACCAAGAAGGGTTGGGACAGGGCGATTGCGGCGAAGATCGCCGAGATCACCGATCTGCCTTTCGTGACCGCCCCCAACAAGTTCGAGGCGCTGGCCGCGCATGATGCGATGGTCATGTTCTCGGGCGCGCTGAAGACGGTGGCGGCGAGCCTGTTCAAGATCGCCAATGACCTGCGGCTGCTGGGGTCTGGCCCGCGCTCGGGCCTTGGCGAGCTGATCCTGCCCGAGAATGAACCGGGATCGTCGATCATGCCGGGCAAGGTCAACCCGACCCAGGCCGAGGCGCTGACCATGGTCTGCGCGCATGTGATGGGCAATGACGCGGCGGTGGGCTTTGCCGGCAGCCAGGGGCATTTCGAGCTGAACGTCTACAACCCGATGATGGCCTATAACGTGCTGCAATCCATGCAGCTTCTGGGCGATGCCGCCGCCAGCTTCACCGACAACATGGTGGTCGGCACGCAGGCGAACATCCCGCGGATCGAGAAGCTGATGCGCGAAAGCCTGATGCTGGTGACGGCGCTGGCGCCGACCATCGGCTATGATGCCGCGACCAAGGTGGCCAAGACCGCGCACAAGAACGGCACCACGCTGAAGGAAGAGGCGATCGCGCTTGGCTATGTCGATGCCGAGACCTTCGACCGTGTCGTGCGGCCGGAACTGATGATCGGGCCGGAAGACTGAGCAATCGAAGCGGCACGGAAATTCGGCGGCCCCCCCCTCGGGCCGCCGTTTGCTTTTGGGCCAGGGGTGCTAGGTTGGGGGGCAGGGGAGGCCGGCATGACTGAGATCATCAATCTGCGGCAGGCGCGCAAGCAGCGGGCGCGGGCCGAGGAGCGTAGCGAGGCGACGGCGCGGGCGGCGAAGTTCGGGCGCAGCAAGGCAGAGAAGGCTCTGGAAGACGCGCAGGCCGGGAAGGCTCGGGCGGCGCTGGACGGGCACAAGATCGAGGGGCAAGGGCGGGAGCCGGAAGGCGGCGAGGTATGAGCCGCCCGGTCAAACGCTCGCTGACCCTGCAGGGCCACCGCACCAGCGTGTCGCTGGAGGAGGAGTTCTGGCGCGCCTTCCGGGCGATTGCGCGCGAACGGGGCCAGGGCATCAACCAGCTGGCGGTTGAGATCGACGGCGGGCGGGCCGAGGATACCGGCCTTGCCACCGCGATCCGGCTGTTCGTGCTGGCCGATCTGCAGGCGCGGCTGGCCGCCAGATAAGGTGGGCCGGGGTGGGGGCTCCCCGGCCCGCCCCGCGGTCAGAAGCGGTAGGACAGCTTCATCTGCACGGTATGGAAATCGAAATCCTCATCCGAGCCGCGGGCATTGGTGCCGCCCGCCGGATCGGCGACGGAGAATGGGCCGCCCTGCAGGTTGGCCTCGTAGTCATTGCCGCCGAGGTTGACGTAGAGATACTCGGCCGAGAGCGACAGCCGGTCCGACAGCTTGCGCTCCACGCCAAGACCCGCCGCATAGCCGATCTTGTCATCCTGCCCGCCCGAGGTGGTGGTGGTCGCGCCCGAACCCGGCTGCGAATAGCTGAAATCCACATCGCCATAAGCCAGACCGGCGGTGCCGTAGAGCAGCGTGCTTGGCGTCACCAGATAGCCGATGCGGCTGCGCAGGGTGGCGTAGGTGTCAAGGTCACGGGCAATGGTATAGGTCGCGGGGGTAACGGAGCGGCCCTGCTGCTCATCCCCCAGATCCGCGAAGATCACGTCGCCGACGATGCCGTAGACGAGGTTGCCCTGCTGCTCGTCATAGCCGAAATGCAGGCCGCCGACGGCGCCTTCCTTGAAGTCGCCGGAAAAGCCGGGGGCGAAGGCGGTGTCGAGCGCGGGGCTGGAGGGCGACAGATCGAAGATGCCCTCGTCGTCGCTGAAGCCGGCGCCAAGGCTGACGCCGCCGTAATAGCCGGTCCAGTCCTGAGCCGTGGCAGCGGTGGCCCCGGCGACAAGCGCGAGCGGGAAGAGGAAAGCGGTGCGGAGCATGGGAGGGATCCTTCCTGTGGGTCGTGCATCCGGAACGATGCCTGCGCAGCTACGAAGCCGCGGCGGGCAGAGTTGCGGAGACGCGGGAAGGACGGCGGTCAACTGCGCGTGAGCGGGCGTGATCGGCTGTGATGAGGGGGGAAGGTGCAGGTTTCTGTTGCCAGGTACCTGCGAACCCCGCCTTACGCTGCTAAGCGCAAGGACTTAGTTTCGGCGACTCGAACTGCTTACGCAGCCAGAGCCATTGCCGGAGCACGGTTGTTGTTGGCAACTGTACATTTCGGACCGATAACGGTGGTACCTCACCGGGACAAAGCATAACCCCTTTAGACGTTCGTCGATCCTGTTTCGGCCCCATGCTCCCCCAACAAGGGAGTATATGGTGGAGCCGCCGGGTACCGCCCCCGGGTCCGAGCCGCTTATTACGAGCGCGTTTATGTCCATAGTCGGGGAACTCCCCGACAGCCCAGATATAGGACGCGGGCGGGGTGGGCGCAAGGGTGCGCCTGTGGCAGGACGCCGGGGGCGCTGCCCCCGGACCCCCGGGATATTTATGCCAGCAAGAATGAGAAAGTGGGGCTCCCGGAGCCGGAACGCGGACCGGCTACGCAGCCGGGCGCCGCCCCGGAAGGCGGCGCGAGGCGTTCAGCGATGCAACGGGATCAGAACCCGGCCTTGATCTTCTCGAACTCGGCCAGCTGCTTTTCACGCTGCTCGGCGCTGTTCGGGGTCTGCGCCAGGATCGGGGCGCTGATCTCGGTCAGGCCGGCGGTTTCCAGCGTCTCGGCATCGACCAGCGCCATGGCGGCGGTGCTGGCATGGCCATAGCCGATGGCATCGACGAGCGCGGGGCCAGCCTCGGGGCGCAGCCAGGCATTGATGAAGTCATAGAGCTTGTCTTCCGACCCGGGACCGTCCTTGAAGTTCACGAAGCCGCAGAACCAGGTCGAGGAGCCTTCGGTGGTCTCGCGCTGGAAGCCGACCGGGAAGCCGTCATCCTGCAGATAGGCGACGCCATCGTTCCACGACCAGGCCACCAGCACCTCGCCCGAGGCCATCAGCTGGCTCATCTCGGACGGGTCGGCCCAGTAGCTGCGCACATTGGCATGGGCCTTGCGCAGCCATTCGGCGGCGGCGGCGAACTGGTCATCGGTGATGTCGGTCCAGTCGGTGACGCCGGTCGCCAGATAGGCCAGGGCCCAGACATCGTCCGAGCTGTCGGGAATCGACACGCGGCCTTCGTATTTCGGGTCGAGGAATACCTGCAGCGAGGCGACATCCTCGACCGGCACTTCCTCGGTGTTGTAGGCAACCGCGGTGACACCCCAGTCCGCGGGGATATACCACACGCCCTCGTCATCCTTGAACACCGGCGAGTCGAGGAACTTGGGGTCGATATTGGCGAATTCCGGGATCTTGGTGACGTCCCAAGGCTCGATCAGCCCGGCATCGCGGTATTTGCCGACCATCTGCGAGCAGGGATGCGCGACATCGGCCTTGAAGCCCGAGGCGACCTTCTGGAAGGCCTCGTCATCATCGCCATAGAAGGAATAGGTGGGCGCATCGCCATGCTTTTCCACATAGGTGGCGAAGAGCCCTTCTTCCTCGAACCCGGCCCAGTCGAACACCAGAAGGTCCGGATCGGCAGCGAGGGCGGGCGCGGCGCACAGGAGGGCGGCGGAGGCAAGCAGCAGCGAATGGCGGGTCATGTCTGTCCTTTCGGCAATTGGTGCAGGAAGTCGTCCGGCCAAAGGCTAGGGCGAAGCGATTTTCTCAACAAGTGATTTGTCGGCGAGCGGCGCCCCTGCGGCGGCGGGACGCGGCGGATGCCGAAGGATGCGGCAGGACGCGAACGGCTGGCGGCAGCTTGACCGGCGGCGGCATGCGTGGCCTGATCCGGCTCCGAGAATTGCTAAAAGGGGGCTGGGATGATCACCTTGGACAGCTGCCGCGTGATGGCCCGCTACAATGCCTGGCAGAATGACAACCTCTATGCGGCGGCGGCGCTGCTGGAGGACGAGGGGCGGCGCGCCCCGCGCGGGGCGTTCTTCGGCTCGATCCATGCGACGCTGAACCATCTGCTCTGGGCCGACCGCATGTGGCTGAGCCGGTTTGGCCGCGGCGAGGCGCCGGGGGGCGGCATCGCGGGCAGCGTCGCTTTGGTGGCGGAGTGGCAGGCGCTGTGCGCCGCGCGGCGGGACATGGACGCCGTGATCGTGGACTGGGCCGACGCGCTGGCGCCAGAGGATCTGGCCGGCGATCTGGCCTGGTATTCGGGCGCGTCAGGCCGGGAAATGACCCGGCCCAAGGCGCTGTGCGTACTGCACCTCTTTAACCATCAGACCCATCACCGCGGGCAGGTCCATGCGATGCTGACCGCGGCAGGGGCGGTGCCCGGCCCGACCGATCTGGTCTTCGCGCCGGGCGAGATGCTGGGTGCCTGAACGGCCCCGCGGGTCAGATCGTCTTGGGGAAGCTGGCCGGGTCGATGCCGAGGGCGCGCAGCGCTTCGGGATCGGGGGTGCGGTGGGCTTCCATCGCGGCTGACACCGACCGGGCAGCGGCGAAAGCGGCAAAGAAGGTTGCCAGCGCATCGCGCAGCGTCGCCAGCGGGTTGTGGGTCATCGTGAGGGTCGTCATCTGTTTGGCCTTTCGGGTTTCGTCTGACCCATAGATGGGCGCACAGGGGCTTCGCTGCAACGCAGAAACTCGGAAGGTCCGCCATGCGCTGGACGCAAGGCATCCGGACAAGACAAAGGCCCGGCAGGGTGCCGGGCCTTGGCATTTCACGGGAGGAGGAGATCAGTCCTCGTCGCCCGCCATCTGGCGCAGCAGCGCGCCGCGGCCACGCATCCGCATCACCAGCGGCACGATCAGCGCCACCGCGGAAATGGCCAGCATTGTCGCGGAAATCGGCGAGGTCAGCAGCACCGTCCAGTCGCCCTGGCTGATCGACAGCGCCCGGCGCAGCTGTTGTTCCGCCATCGGCCCCAGGATCAGCCCCACCACGATCGGGGCGATCGGATAGCCGAACACCCGCATCCCATAGCCGACAAGGCCGAAGACCAGCAGCATCCCCAGCTCGAAGGTCGAGGGGTTGGCGCCGATGGTGCCAAGCGTGGCGAACAGCAGGATGCCGGCATAGAGCCAGGGTTTCGGGATGGTCAGCAGCTTTACCCAAAGCCCGATCATCGGCAGGTTCAGCACCAGCAGCATCGCGTTGGCGATCAGCAGGCTGGCGATCAGGCCCCAGACCAGTTCGGGGTTGGTCACGAACAGCAGCGGGCCCGGTTGCAGGCCGAATTGCTGGAAGCCGGCCAGCATGATCGCGGCGGTGGCGGTGGTCGGCAGCCCCAGCGTCAGCAGCGGCACCAGCGTGCCCGCCGCGCTGGCGTTGTTCGCAGCCTCGGGCCCGGCCACGCCCTCGATGGCGCCATGGCCGAACTCTTCGGGGTGCTTGGACAGCTTCTTCTCGGCCGCATAGGACAGGAAGGTGCCGACATCGGCGCCGCCCGCCGGCATCGCGCCGATGGGGAAGCCGATGAAGGTGCCGCGCAGCCAGGGCTTCCACGAGCGGGACCAGTCGGCCCGGCTCATCCAGACCGAGCCCTTGACGGCATGGACCTTGTCATCGCCGACATTGCCAAGCGCGGCGATGGCCAGCGCCTCGCCCACCGCGAACATCGCCACGGCCAGGGTAGTGACCTCGATCCCGTCCAGAAGATCGGGCACGCCGAAGCTCATCCGTGCCTGCCCGGTCAGCTGGTCGATGCCGAAGCACGCCAGCCCGAGGCCGAGGAACAGCGAGGTCAGCCCGCGCAGGGTGCTGTCGCCGAAGGCCGAGGACACGGTGACGAAGGCCAGCACCATCAGCGCGAAATACTCGCGCGGGCCGAAGACCAGCGCCAGTTTCACCACATGCGGGGCCAGGAAGGCCAGCAGCAGCGTGGCGATCAGGCCCGCCACGAACGAGCCGATGGCAGCGGTGGCGAGGGCAGGGCCGCCCCGGCCCTTGCGGGCCATCTTGTTGCCCTCCAGCGCGGTGATGATGCTCGCGCTCTCGCCGGGGGTGTTCAGCAGGATCGAGGTCGTCGATCCGCCATACATGCCGCCATAGTAGATCCCCGCGAACATGATCAGCGAGCCGGCCGGATCCAGCCGGTAGGTGACGGGCAGCAAGAGCGCCACGGTCAGCGCCGGGCCGATGCCGGGCAAGACACCGATGGCGGTGCCGATGGTCACCCCGATCAGCGCATAAAGCAGCAGCATCGGGTCCGACGCGGTGACGAGGCCCTGCATCAGGAAGTCGAACGAGCTCATGGTGCAGGTCTCCCGAAGAACAGGTTCTCCAGCGGGCCAGCGGGCAGGTTCAGCAGCAGCAGCTGCGAGAACACCATCCAGACGGCGAAGCTGAGCGCGATGCCGACGCCAAGCGCCAGCGGCAGGTTGCGCTGGCCAAAGGCCCGCGCGGTGAAGGCGAAGAGGACGCCGGTGGCGATGGAGAACCCGGCCACATTCAGCAGGACCAGCTGCGCCGCAAGGCCGGCGATGATCCACAGCACCGGGACAGGCTGCTGGCGCGGGCGCTCGGGGAAGTCGCCGCGCAGCGCGGCGGCGACAGTCCAGACCGCCAGCAGGATCAGCGCGATCCCCACCATCCGCGGCACCGTGCCGGGGCCGACCCCGGAATAGCCGCCGAAATCGGCCAGCCGCGCGGCATCGACCACGATCACGCCGCCGAACAGGGCCAGCCCGGCAGCGACGGCCAGGGCCGCCCTGTCAGGGCGGCGCTGCGTTTCATGCTGCTTGACGCTCATTTCACCAGACCGATGTCCTTGAGGACAGTCTCGGTGGCGGTGATGTCGGCGGCCAGCTGCGCCTCGAACTCGGGACCGGCGAGGTAGGTATCGGCCCAGCCTTTGGTCGCCAGCTGTTCCTGCCAGGCGGCCGATTTCACCATCGCCTCGATATCCGCGGAAACCGTGGCCTTCTGCTCGTCGCTCAGGCCCGGGGCCGCGGCGACCATGCGCCAGTTCTGCAGGACCACATCCAGGCCCGCCTCTTTCAGCGTCGGCGCGTCCACGCCCTCGATCCGTTCTTCCGAGCTGACGGCCAGCAGGCGCAGCGTGCCCGACTCGACCTGGGACACGAATTCTCCCAGCGAGGAGATGCCCGCGGTGACCTGGCTGCCCAGAATGGCCGCCAGAGCCTCGCCGCCGCCCGAATAGGCGATGTAGTTGATCTTGGTCGGATCGACGCCAGCGGCCTTGGCCAGCAGGCCCACCGCGATATGGTCGGCCCCGCCGGCCGAGCCGCCGGCCCAGCTGACCGCGCCCGGATCGGCCTTCAGCGCCTCGACCAGTTCCTCGATGGTCTGGATCGGCGAGGCGGCGGGCACGACGATGGCCTCATACTCGCCGGTCAGGCGGGCAATCGGGGTCACCGCCTCAAGGCCGACGGGGGCGTTGTTGGTCAGGATCGCGCCGACCATCACGTAGCCGCCGACGATCAGCGCATTGGCATTGCCCTCGTTCTGGCTGGCGAATTGCGCAAGCCCGATGGTGCCGCCGGCGCCGGGCACGTTCTGCACCTGGACATTGCCCGAGATGCCTTCGTCCTGCAGCACGGCCTGCATGGTGCGGGCGGTCTGGTCCCAGCCGCCGCCGGGATTGGCCGGGGCGATGATCGTGTAGTCGGCGGCCATTGCCGGCAGCGCGACGGCGCCGGCCAGAATGGTTGCAAGCATGAGTTTCTTCATTGCGGTCTCCTCCCAGGGGCGCCCGCTTGGGGCGCCGGACATGTGACGGGGCAGGGCTGGCCGGTTGGTGTTGGCGCGCCTCCCCCCGAAGCGCGGGCGCTGCCTCCACAGCACCCATGCGTCCATTCAGCACAGGAACCTGTCATCTGCCTGACATGAGCGGCGAAAAAATGCGCAGATGCGAAAAAGGAGTTTGGCGGCGGGGGCTGCGTCAGTCGCCCGCCAGCGCCGAGTTCCACCGCGCGATCAGCCGGGCCCGCTTGGCCTGGTCGAGATAGACCAGCAGGCCGGGGCTGACCGGCACCGGGCGCAGCTGGCCCCCCAGCGTGTCCTGCATGGCGCGGGCGCTGTTGCGGTCTGCCACCTCGAGGCTCACGGCAGGCAGGCGCAGCTCTTCGGCCAGGATGGTCTGCCCGGCGCGGGACAGGAAGAACCCCAGCATCTTCGCCCCCAGATCGGGGCTGCGCGCCGCCCGCGGCACCAGCCCGATGCGCGAGGCGACGACGGTATAGTCGCGCGGCAGCACCAGCCCGACATCGGGATGCTCGCGCGCCCAGTCGGCGGCATAGGAGCCGAGGATGTTGTAGCCCATCGCCAGCCGCCCGTCGGACACCCGTTCGAGGATGTCCTGACTGGTGGGGAATTGCTGCACCCCCGCCGCGCCCATGGCGCGGACGACCGACCAGATATCGGGGAAATGCTCCTGATCGCGGGCGAGGAACAGATAGCCGACGCCGGAGCGTTCAATGTCATAGGTGCCGATGCGGCCCTGCACATCGGTGCCCGTGCGCATCCAGTCCAGAAACTCGGCGCGGGTGGCGGGGGGCGGGGCATCCCGGAAGCTGGGCTTGTGATAGACGAAGACCGCCGGTTCGAACGTCATCGCATAGGCGGTGTCGCGCCAGTTGGCCCAGTCCGGCCAGTCATCGGTTTCGGGCGCGGTGACGGGGACAGCATAGCCGTCATTGACCAGCTTCACCTGCAGGTCCATCGCCGAAGAGAAGGCGAAATCGGCTGTGGGCTGGCCGGCATCGGTCTCGGCGGTGATGCGGGCATGGATCTCGCCGGTCAGGATGTCCTCGTAGCGCACGGCGATATCGGGGTTCTGGGCCTGAAATCCGACGATCAGCGGGATCGCCAGCCGCTCATCGAGCGAGGAATAGACCAGGATCTCGCGCGCTGCCGTGCCCGAGGGGGCGGGGAACAGGAACATCTCGGCCCGTGCGCCTGGGGCCCACAGCGCAGTGACAAGCGCAAGCGAGAGGATGCGGCAAAGGACGATCATGGCGGGCAGGATGCCCCAGCGGCAGCCCGTTCACAAGCGCGGGCTCGGCCGCTAAGGTCGCGGGGCAGAGGGGGCCCAACATGCGGATATTGCTGGTCGAGGATAACCGCGCGCTGGCCGAGGGGCTGGCGACGATCCTGCGCGGCACCGGCCATGCGGTGGATGTGGTGCAGGACGGCGCCTCGGCCGAGGTGCTGGCGGCGGCGGAAAGCTTCGACTTGGTGATCCTCGATCTGAACCTGCCGCAGATGGATGGGCTGTCGGTGCTGCGCGCGATGCGCGATCGCCAGAACCGCGCCGCCGTACTGATCCTGACGGCGCGGGGCAGCGCCGAGGACCGCATCCGCGGCCTCGACCTTGGCGCCGATGACTACATGGTCAAGCCCTTCGACGTGGGCGAACTGGAGGCGCGGGTGCGATCCTTGCTGCGCCGGCAGGCGGGCCTGCGCGCCTCGAGCGTCAGCTTCGGCGCGGTGACGCTGGACCTGACCAGCCGCAGCTTTGTCGCCGATGGCGCGGCGCTGGACATCCCGGCACGGGAACGCGCGCTGCTGGAGGTGCTGTTCACCCGCGCGGGCAAGGTGGTGGCGAAGGAGGCGATCGTGCAATCGCTCACCAGCCTCGATGACGATCTCAGCGGCAACGCGATCGAGCAATATGTCAGCCGCCTGCGCAAGCGGCTGGCCCCGCACGGGCTGACGGTGCGCACCGCGCGCGGCATCGGCTATTACCTCGACCGGCTGGCAGAGGGATGACGCCGGGGATTTCAGCCCATGCCGCCTATTCGCTGCGCCGGCGGCTGCTGGGATGGCTGCTGATCTCGACCGCGGTGCTGGGGGTGCTGGCGCTGGTCGACACCTGGCGCGAGGCGGTGCGCACCGCCAACACCGTGTCCGACCGGGTGCTGTTCGGATCTGCGCTGGCGATTGCCGAGCGGGTGACGGTGGATGAGGATGGCGGGCTGCAGGTCGATATCCCCTATTCCGCGCTGGAAATGCTGTCTTCCGCCGCGCAGGACCGGGTCTTCTACCGCGTCGATGGCCCGCCCGGCACCTTCCTGACCGGCTATGACCAGCTGCCGATCCTTGATGGCCCCTCCGACAGCCCGGTCTTCGCCGATGGCAGTTTCGGCGGCGAGCCGATCCGCATCGCCTCGCTGCACCGCGCCGCCTCCACCGGCATCGATTCGGTGCCGTTCACGGTGATCGTGGCGGAAACCACGGCAGCGCGGCGGGCGCTGACCGGCACGATCCTGCTGCGGTCGGCGCTGCGGCTGGCGGGGATGATCGGGGGCGCGGCGTTGATCGTCTGGGTGGCGGTGACGCTGTCGCTGCGACCCTTGTACCGGCTCGGGGAGGCGATCGCCCTGCGCTCCCCCGACGATCTGCGGCCCATCGAGCAGGCGGCGCCGAACGAGGTGCGCGGGCTGGTCGATACGGTGAACAGCTTCATGCTGCGGCTGGAGACGGCGCTGCGCGCGATGCGCAGCTTCACCGGCAATGCCAGCCACCAGCTGCGCACGCCGCTGGCGGTGGTGCGCACCCAGCTGGCACTGGCAGTGCGGGCGGGCGATCTGCCGGCTGCGCGGGCGGCGGCGCAGGCCGGGGATGCGGCGCTGGCCGAGGCGGAGCGGATCCTGGCGCAACTGCTGCTGCTGGCGAGGGTCGATGCGGCGGGCGGCGCGCCGTTGCCCGATGCACCGCTGGATCTGGTCGCGCTGGCCCGCGATCTGACGGCCGAGAAGGTGCCGGCGGCGGCCGAGGCGGGGATCGACCTTGGCTTTGCCGGGGAGGGTCTGGTGCCGGTGCGGGCCGAGCCGGTGCTGCTGGGGGAGCTGCTGCGCAACCTTCTGGACAATGCGCTGACCTATGCCGGGCGCGGCGCCGAGGTGACGGTGCGGGTCTTCGCCTCAGCCGAGGGCGGCGCGGTGCTGGCGGTGGAGGACGACGGGCCGGGCATCGCCCCCGACCGCCGCTCGGCGCTGCGCGGCCGCTTCGTGCGCGGCGCCGAGGACGGCGATCACCCGGCGGGGATGGGCCTCGGCCTTGCCATCGTCGAGGAGATCGCCACGCTGTTCGGAGGGCGGCTCAGCCTTGAGGATGCGGCGCCGATGGACGGGGTGAAGGACCGGGCCGGGCACCGGGGCCTCGTGGTGCGGGTGGCGTTTCCGCCGGGCGCCTAGGCCTCGCGCGGGCGCAGTATCAGCCAGATCAGCGCGCCGCCCGCCGCCACCAGGAACGGCACCATCGCCAGGTTCACCGCCTGCCATCCGGCCTCGACGGTGCCGCCCGAGCAGTTCATCAGCCCGCCCGACGACAGCGAGGCCAGGAACACCCCGCCGAACACCACGAAGTCGTTGACGCCCTGGATCGTCCCCCGTTCCTCGGGCTTGTGCGCCGAGGTCAGCATCGCGGTCGATCCGATGAACCCGAAGTTCCAGCCCACCCCCAGCAGGATCAGCGCCACGAAGAACTGCTCCAGTTCCACCCCCGACAGCGCGACGAGGCCCGAGGCGGCGAGGATCACCAGCCCCAGCCCCACGATCACCTCTTTTCCGAACCGCGCGATGAGGTGGCCGGTGAAGAACGAGGGCAGATACATCGCCAGCACATGCGCGCTGACGATGTCGGCGGCATGACCCTCGGTGAAGCCGCAGCCGACGACCGCCAGTGGGGTCGAGGTCATGACGAGGTTCATCAGCGCATAGGAGACGGTGGCGCAGATCATCGCCACGATGATCACCGGCTGGCGCAGCAGCACCTTCAGCGGCCGTCCTGCGGCGAGGCTGCCCTTGGGCGCGGGCGGGGTGCGCGGGATGTCGAGGAACGAGAACAGCAGCGGCCCGGTCAGGTTCAGCACGATCACCGCGAGGTAGGTGGCGAAGAACGGCACCACCATCGCCTGCGAGGTGACCTTGACCAGCTGCGGCCCGAGGATCGCCGCCGCAAGGCCGCCCGCCATCACGTAGGAGATTGCCTTGGCCTGAAACTCCGGCGGGGCAGTGTCGGTCGCGGCGAAGCGGTAGAAGCCCTGCGCGCTCATGTACACCCCGGTGAAGAGCGCGCCGAACATGAACAGCCCGAAGGAGCCATACCACAGCGCGGCTGCGCTGATCGCCGCCCCGAGCGCGCCCGATCCGGTGGCGAGCGTGAAGCCCGCGCGGCGCCCGTAATGCTGCATGAACCGCGAGAGGCGGGTCGAGGACAGCACCGAGCCAAGGATGATCAGCGACAGCGGCAGCGTGGCGAAACAGGGATTGCTCGCCAGCGACTGCCCCGCCAGCCCGCCGACGGTGAAGATCATCGACATCTGCGCGCCCAGGATCGCCTGCGCCGCGACCAGCACCGCCACGTTGCGCCGGGCGCGGGGCATGGAGCACTCGGTCGGCGGGGCGGCGGGGGGCAGGGCTTCGCCCGGCACGGCAGCGGAATCGGGGGAGGACAGATCTGACATGGTGAATGCGTAGCGGGTGAGCGGCGTGGGGGGAAGGGGGAGGGTTGGCTTCTGGGATGCCCGGTCCGAACTCATGCGGATCTGAGCGGTCGGGTCGGGCGGGAATAGGCGAGGCACTGCCTCGCCCCCGCCCGTGGGAGACCTATCCCCCGGTACCATCGGCCGCACGAGACCGTGTGAGGCCAGCGCCCGCCAGAGGCGGGGCGGGCGCTGGCCGGGCCTTTGAGGCCCGTCCGGTGCGGAATGAGATGGCGGTCAGTGGCGAAGGCGATGGCCTTCGCCATGGCGTGCGGGGCGAGGGGAGCGGCTTCTTGTTGCTTTTGCGAGGCCCGACCTCAGCCCGTGCAGACCGGCGGGCGAAGGCGATGGCCTTCGCCAAGGGCCCGGCGCCAGAAGACTGCTCGGCAAGGCGGCTCCGGCCCGCCCGGTCATCCCACCACGCAAAGGGGGAAGCTTTTCTCCGTGCCGCTTCTTCTTTACCTCGCCTCGAGAGCGAACGCAGGAGCGAACACCATGACTGCCCAGATCAGACCCGCCACCGTCGCCGATGTCGCTGGCATCTTCCGCGTGCGCCTATCGGTGCGCGAGAACCACCTGAGTCTGGCGCAACTGGCCGAGATGGGCATTACCGAGGCGTCGATCACGCAGATGATCCGCGCCGCGCCCTGCGCCTGGGTGGCGGTGGAGGGCGGCGCGGTCATCGGCTTCTCGATGGTGGATCTCGAGGAAGGATCGCTCTTCGCGGCCTTCGTGCTGCCCTTGCAGGAGGGGCGCGGCCTTGGCAAGGCGTTGGTGCTGGCGGCGGAGGAGGCGTTGTTCGGGAGGCATCCGGTGATCTGGCTGGAAACCGGCGCGGCGAGCCGGGCCGCGGGCTTCTACCGCCGCCTCGGCTGGGGCCATGCGCAGGACATCGGCGAGGGGGACATCCGTCTGGAAAAGCGGTGCGGCTGAGCGCCCCTCTGGCCTTGCCGTGCCAGCCGGGGCAGGGTGCCAAGATGACCCACACCATGACCCACCGCCTCATCGACACCCCGGCCCACCTCGCAGAAGGGGCCGCGCACCTGCTGCGGATCGAGCCGCGCTTCGCGCCGGCGCTGGCCGAGCCCCTGCCGTTGCGCCGCAGGCCGGACGGGTTCGGCGCGCTGGTGGATGCGGTGGTCAGCCAGCAGGTCTCGGTCGCCTCGGCCGCGGCGATCCACGGGCGGATGCTGGCGGCGGGGCTGACCGATCCGGCGGCGCTGGCGCTTGCCAGCGACGAAACCTTGCGGGCCGCGGGCCTGTCGCGCCAGAAGATCCGCTATTTGCGCGGGATTGCGGCTGCCGATCTCGACTATGCCGCCCTGCGCGCCGCCCCGGATGCCGAGGTGATCGCGCGGCTGGTGGCGCTGCCCGGCATCGGGCCCTGGACGGCCGAGATCTATGCGATGTTCAGCCTGGGCCGCGCCGATGTCTTCGCGCCGGGAGACCTTGCGCTGCAGGAGGCGGCGCGGCTGCTGTTCGGTCTGCCCGTACGGCCCTCCGCCCGCCAGCTCCGCACCATGGCCGAAGCCTGGTCCCCCTGCCGGGCGGTTGCGGCGCGGGCGCTGTGGGCTTACTACCGGATGGCCAGAAGCCGAGAGGGGATCCGATGACGCGCGAACTGCAATTTGGCCGCAAGGCCGCGAAATCGGGCAATGCCCGGTCCATGGTGGTGTTCCTGCATGGCTATGGCGCCGACGGGGCCGACCTTCTGGGCCTCGCC
Organism: Frigidibacter albus; assembly: GCF_009908165.1. GTDB lineage: Bacteria > Pseudomonadota > Alphaproteobacteria > Rhodobacterales > Rhodobacteraceae > Frigidibacter > Frigidibacter albus. Next base: position 464,314 of record NZ_JAAAUC010000002.1, on the reverse strand, counting down.
GATCCGCTGGCCCCGCATCTGCCGGGCACGGTTTTTGTGGCCCCCGACGCGCCCGAACCCTGTGCCGGCAATCCCTTTGGCCGGCAGTGGTTCCCGATCCCCTGGCTGGACGGGTCCAGCGAGGCGGCGGCGACCGAAGGGCTGGCGCGCGCGGCAGTGGATCTGAACGCCTTCCTCGATGCTCAACTGGCCGCCGAAGGGCTGCTGCCTTCACAACTGGCGCTCGTCGGCTTTTCGCAGGGCACGATGATGGCGCTGCAGGTGGCGCCGCGGCGGGCAGAGCCGATTGCGGCGCTGGTGGGCTTTTCCGGCCGGCTGCTGAAGCCCGAACTGCTGGCGGCGGAGGCGGTCTCGAAACCCCCGGTGCTGCTGCTGCATGGCGATGCCGATGAGATGGTGCCGTTCCGCGACATGGAACTGGCGGGCGACGCGCTGGTGGTGGCGGGATTCGAGGTTTACGGCCATGTGATGAAGGGCACCGGACATGGAATTGCGCCCGATGGCCTTTCGGTGGCGCTTTCTTTCCTGAAGGACCGACTTGGCGCCTGATCGCCCTTGAACCCCGTTGCAGAGGGGTTACATTGGGATCAACAGATACTGGAGGAACCAAAGATGGACTATGCACTGATCGCCGCCCTCGCTCTGGCCGTTCAAGGCGTCGTCCTTGTCGCCTTCCTCCAGATGCCGCGCCGCAAGATGCAGCCCGTTCGCGTCGTGGCGACCCGCCGCAGCCGCTGAGGCTGCCATCAGCGCCCTTGGCGCAAGCAAGTGTGAGACAGCGGCGCCCCCGTGGGAGCGCCGTTTTTTTATGCCGCAAGGCGGCATGGCGATCCTCCGCCGCCCGGGCGGGGCCCGCGTCATTCCCTTGTCACGTTCCTGGGATACCCGATGCTGCGACGGCACCATTCCAGATCACGGGGCTTGTCAGGCGGAACACGCCAGATATAGTCGAATCGTTCCGGGGCGGGTTCCCGCTCTGGTGCCGGACCGGGCAGTGAGGGCAAGGACGGAGTCACGATGCTTGACCACAGCGAAGACGCAGACTTCAGGACCAGTTTCGTGCGCGAACCGGCGTCGCTGAAGCATTACCCCGCGCTGGTGCTCAACGCCGATTACCGGCCGCTCTCTTATTATCCGCTGTCGCTCTGGCCCTGGCAGGAGGCGATAAAGGCGGTGTTCCTCGACCGGGTCGAGATCCTCGCGCAATATGACGAGGTGGTGCGCAGTCAGCGCGCCGAGTTCCGGATACCCTCGGTGGTGGTGCTCAAGGATTACGTCAAACCCCAGAAGCGCGTGGCCTTCACGCGCTTCAATCTTTTTCTGCGGGACGAGTTCTGTTGCCAGTACTGCGGCAGCCGCGGCGATCTGACCTTCGACCATGTGCTGCCCCGCTCGCGCGGTGGCATCACCAGCTGGGAGAATGTCGTGGCGGCGTGCTCGCCTTGCAACCTGAAGAAGGCCAACAAGCTGCTGCGCCAGGCCGGGATGCAGCTGCGCAAGCCGCCGCGCCAGCCCTCGGCCGAGGAGATGCGCAACACCGGCCGCCGCTTCCCGCCGAACTACCTGCATGACAGCTGGATCGATTTCCTCTACTGGGACGCGGAACTCGAAGAGTAGGGGGCGCCCCTGCCGCACCCCGGAAGGGCGCTCCATGACCATCACCCATCAGGACGAGCTGGACGGGCTGAAAACCATCGGCGGCATCGTCGCGCGCACAATGCACGCGATGGCAAAGGCGATGGAGCCGGGGATGACCACGCGCGAGCTCGATGCCATCGGCCGCGCGCTGCTGGAGCGGGAGGGGGCCATCCCGGCGCCCGAGGCGACCTATGACTTCCCGGGCGCGACCTGCATCAGCGTCAATGAAGAGATCGCGCACGGCATTCCCGGCGGGCGGGTCCTGAAGGCGGGCGATCTGGTCAATATCGACGTCTCGGCCAGCAAGGCCGGCTATTTCGCCGATACCGGTGCCAGTTTCCGCATCGCGCCGGTGCGCCCCTCGCTGGACCGCCTTTGCCGCGATGGCAAGCGGGCGATGCAGATCGGCATCGCGCAGGTCGGGCATGGCAAGCCGCTGGCGGGGATCGGCAATGCCGTGGGCCGGTTTGCGCAGGCCAAGGGCTACACCCTGATCCGCAACCTTGCCAGCCACGGGGTCGGCCGGGCGCTGCATGAGGACCCCGAGGAGGTGCCGACCTGGCCCACGCGCGACAAGCGCCGCATCCACCGGGGCCTCGTGCTGACGGTGGAGCCGTTCCTGTCGAAGGGCGGGATCTGGGCGACCGAGGGCACGGGCACCCGCGCTGACGGATGGACGCTCTACAGCGAGCCCGCCGCGCCGGTGGTACAATATGAGCATACGGTGGTGGCGACGGATCGCGGGGCGTTGATCGTCACATTGCCGAACTGAGGGGGCGGGAGCGGGCCTGTCAGCCCGCGCGCTCTTCCAGCCCCATCCACTCTTCCTCGGCCGCCGCAAGCTGCTGCTGGCGTTCGACCAGGGCCTCACTGGCCTTGTTGAACTTGGCGGGCGAGCTGGCAAAGAGGGCCGGGTCCGCCAGGAACTCGGTCAGCTTGGCGATCTCGGCTTCCAGCTTGGCGATCACGCCGGGGAGCGACTCCAGCCGGTGCTTCTCGGTGAAGGACAGCGCCGCCGAGGCCTTGCCCACCGGCTTGTCCGACTTCACGGCAGGCCGGGCTGCCGGCGCCGCAGCCTGCGCCGCCTCGGCCGCATCGCTGACCTGCCGCTCGGCCCGCTGGCTCTGATAGTCGCTCCAGCCGCCAGCATAGACGGTGGCGCGCCCGTCGCCTTCCATCGCAATGGTGGTATTCGCCACCCGGTCGATGAAGTCGCGGTCGTGGCTGACCAGCAGCACGGTGCCGTCATATTCGCCCAGGATGTCCTGCAGCAGGTCCAGCGTTTCCACATCCAGATCGTTGGTCGGCTCGTCGAGGATCAGCAGGTTCGACGGCCGCGCCATGATCCGCGCCAAGAGCAGCCGCGCCCGCTCACCGCCCGACAGCGAGCCGATCGGGGCCCGCGCCTGCGATTCGTCGAACAGGAAGTCCTTGAGATAGGCGATCACATGCTTGGGCTGGCCGCGCACCATCACCTGATCGGCCCGGCCCGACACCCGCATCTCGGGGTCGTTAACCAGCCCGTCCCACAGCGTCATCGACAGATCGAGCGTGGCGCGCGCCTGATCGAAGACGGCGATGTCGAGGTTGGTGCCCAGTTTGACGGTGCCGGCATCGGGCGCCTCCTCGCCGGTCAGCATCTTCAGCAGCGTGGTCTTGCCGACGCCGTTCGGCCCGACAAAGGCCACCCGGTCGCCGCGCTGCACGCGCAGGTCGAACCCGGTCAGGATCACCTTGTCGTCGTAGCGCTTGGCGATGCCCTTGGCCTCGATCACCATCTTGCCCGAGGTGCTGCCCGAGTCCAGCGCCATCGCCGCCGTGCCCTGACGGCGGATCTGGCTGGCGCGGTCGGCCTTCATGTCCTGCAGGGCGCGCAGCCGGCCCTGGTTGCGCTTGCGCCGGGCAGAGATGCCTTCGACCGCCCACCGCGCCTCGGCCTTGATCTTGCGGTCGAGCTTGTGGCGCGCGTCATCTTCCGCCGCCCAGACCTCCTCGCGCCAATCCTCGAAGCCCGAGAAACCGCGCTCCTGCCGGCGGACCTGGCCGCGGTCGATCCACAGCGTGGCCTTGGTCAGCGCGCGCAAGAAGGCGCGGTCGTGGCTGATCAGCACGAAACCGGCGCGGGTCTCGCTCAGGTATTTCTCCAGCCAGGCGATGGCCTCGATGTCGAGGTGGTTGGTCGGCTCGTCCAGCAGCATCAGTTCCGGCGCGTGGGCCAGCAGGCGCGCCAGTGCCGCCCGCCGCCGCTCGCCGCCACTGGCCTTCGACGCCTCGGCCTCGGGGCGGAACTTCAACCCCTCGGCCGCCGCCTCCACCCGCCAGTCCTCGCCCGCGTCCAGCCCCTCGGCGGCGAAATCGCCAAGCGTGGCATAGCCGGTCAGGATCGGCTCCTGCTCCATGTATCCCGTGGTGATGCCCGGAGGCACCACGCGCAGCCCGGCATCGGGCTCGATCAGCCCGGCCATCACCTTCATCAGGGTGGATTTGCCGGACCCGTTGCGCCCGACCAGCGCGACGCGGTCAGAGGGTTGCACGACGAGGTCGAGCCCGTCGAAAATCGGATCGCCGCCGAAGGTGAGCGAGATGCCGGAAAGCTGGAGGAGGGGGATGCGTGCCATGTGCCGGGGGCTACAGGGGGCCGCGGGCGGCGTCAACGGGGGGCGTGGGGGCGGGGCGGGGGTTGGTGGGAAATATCCGCTCTGGTTGACGCGAACGTCCGAGGGCTGTGCCCCCCTTGCCCGGAATCAAGGCGCCTTGGCGCCGCCGGGCAGCGCCCGTCCGCCCCCTCGGGTGGGCGCTCCGCAACGCATGTGCGTAGACCTGCGGTGGGGAGATGCCGCACCATAAAGCGCCTAGAACTGCTGTTGCTCGCCCACCCGGCGGACGGGCGCTGCCCTCTGTCAGGGCAAGCCCCCTCAGCGCCCCCGCCAGATCCATCCACCGCCCAGAATGCGGGTGCTCTCGGTGTCATAGAACACGCAGGCCTGCCCCGGGCTGATCCCGGTTTCGGGGTCCAGCAGCTCCACCTCGGCTTCCGTCGCCGAAATCGGCCGGATCACCGCCGGCCGCGGCGGGCGGGTGGAGCGGACCTTGACCGCGACATGCCATTCGGGGCGGCTGTCGAACGGCTCATCCCCCAGCCAGTTGATCTCGCGCAGCGGCACCGTCCGCGTGGACAGCGCCTCGCGCGGGCCGACGATCACCCGGCGGCTGTCCGGGTCCAGCCGCACCACGAACAGCGGATCGCCCTGTCCGCCGATGCCAAGCCCGCGGCGCTGGCCGATGGTGTAATGGATCACGCCGCGATGCGCGCCGATCACCCGGCCCTCCAGATCGACGATGTCGCCGGGCTCCGCAGCCCCCGGCCGCAGCTTCTCGATCACCGCGGCATAGTTGCCATCGGGGACGAAGCAGATGTCCTGACTGTCGGGCTTGTCCGCCACCGAAAGCCCGTATTTCGCCGCCAGCGCCCGGGTTTCCGCCTTGCTGTGAAGATGGCCAAGCGGAAAGCGCAGATAGGCCAGCTGCTCGGGCGTGGTCGAGAACAGGAAATAGCTCTGGTCGCGGTTCGGATCGGCGGCCGAATGCAGCTCCGGCCCCGCCGCGCCGACATGGCGCTGGATGTAATGCCCCGTCGCCATGCAATCGGCGTCGAGGTCCTTGGCCGTCGCCAGCAGATCCTTGAACTTCACCCGCTCGTTGCAGCGGATGCAGGGCACCGGCGTCGCGCCCGCCAGATAGGCGTCGGCGAATTCCTCGATCACCGCCTCGCGGAAGGTGTTCTCGTAATCCAGCACGTAATGCGCAAAGCCCATGGTTTCCGCGACGCGCCGCGCATCATGGATATCGCGGCCCGCGCAGCAGGCGCCCTTCTTGGCCAGCGCCGCGCCGTGATCGTACAGCTGCAGCGTGACGCCGACGACGTCATAGCCCTCTTCCTTCAGCATCGCCGCCACGACGGAACTGTCGACCCCGCCCGACATCGCCACCACCACCCGCGTCTCGGCGGGCGGCTTGGCAAAGCCGAGCGAATTGAGCGGATGGGGTGTGTCGAGCGGCATGGCGGCGGCCTTGTGGCGGCCCGATCGTGCGGGCGGGGCAGGGGATGGGCGCGGAAGATCGCTGGAATATAGGAAAATGCGACACACTCACAACCCCGCGTTTCACCGCTCCTTAAGCCCGTCCGGGCAGCTTGCCCCGGATCAGCCTGCGATATCAGCCTGCGATCCGCGAGGGACAGCCGTATGTATCTGAAGAAAATCCAGGGCCCCCGCGCCGTGACGCTGCCAGATGGCACGGTGATGACCCGCGCCGACCTGCCTCCGCCCGAGACCCGCCGATGGGTCGCCAGCCGCAAGGCGAAGGTGGTCAAGGCAGTCGCCTATGGGTTGATCTCGCTCAAGGACGCGCTGGAGCGCTACGGGCTATCGGAAGAGGAATTCGATCTCTGGCGGGCCGCCGTAAATCAACATGGCGAGGCCGCGCTGAAAGTGACGACCTTGCAGCGGTATAGACAACTTTAAGTTGAAGGCGGCCTGCACTCTGCGAGAGTAACCCCTGATTAACCATTTGCCCCGACTGTGGCGAAGTTCGAGGGATAAAGCGGAGTGACCCCAGATGCGAATCCTGCTGGTCGAGGATGACCCCACCACGTCGCGCAGCATCGAATTGATGCTGACCCATGCCAACCTCAATGTCTATTGCACCGATCTGGGCGAGGAAGGGATCGATCTGGCCAAGCTCTACGATTACGACCTGATCTTGCTGGACCTCAACCTGCCCGACATGAACGGGCTCGACGTGCTGCGCCAGCTGCGGCTCGCGCGCGTCAACACCCCGATCCTGATCCTGACCGGCGCCGACGATACCGAGAACAAGATCAAGGGCTTCGGCTTCGGCGCCGATGATTACATGACCAAGCCCTTCCACCGCGAGGAACTGGTCGCCCGCATCCACGCGATCATCCGCCGCTCCAAGGGCCATTCGCAATCGGTGATCCGCACCGGCAAGATCGCCGTCAACCTCGACGCCAAGACGGTGGAGACCGAAGGCAAGGCCGTGCACCTGACCGGCAAGGAATACCAGATGCTGGAGCTGCTGTCCTTGCGCAAGGGCACCACGCTGACCAAGGAGATGTTCCTCAACCACCTCTATGGCGGCATGGACGAACCCGAGCTGAAGATCATCGACGTCTTCATCTGCAAGTTGCGCAAGAAACTGTCCGAGGCGACGGGGGGCGACACCTATATCGAAACCGTCTGGGGCCGCGGCTATGTGCTGCGCGACCCGAACCCGGCCGAGCAGGAGCGCCGCATCGCCATCGGCGCCTGACCCGCAGCCGACCGCTGGAATTTCCGTGCGCGCCGCCCTATCACTCTGGGGCGGCTCCCGGCCGCAGCACGACAGCGGAGGCGGCGGCATGGCGGATCTGGCGGAACTGGCGGTCAGCAAGATGGCGCCCGAGCAGGCGGCAGCCGAATGGCAACGGCTGGCCGAGGCCGTGACCCGCGCCAATCGCTCCTACCATACCGAGGACGCGCCGGAGATCACCGATGCAGACTACGACGCGCTGAAGCGCCGCCTGGCCGAGATCGAAGCCCGCTTTCCCGCCCTCGCCGCCGGCAGCCCCACGCAAGAGGTGGGCGCGCCGCTCGCAGAAGGCTTCGCCAAGGTCCGGCACGAGATCCGGATGCTCAGCCTGGAGAACGCCTTTTCCGAAGACGAGGTGACGGACTTCGACACCCGCATCCGCCGCTACCTGAACCTCGCGCCCGATGCACCGCTGCCCTTCACCGCCGAGCCCAAGATCGACGGCCTTTCGCTGTCCCTCCGCTATGAGGGTGGCAAGCTGGTGCAAGCCGCCACCCGAGGCGATGGTGAGATGGGCGAGAATGTCACCGCCAACGCCGCCACCATTGCCGACATTCCGCAAACCCTGACCGGCGCGCCCGAAATCCTCGAGGTCCGCGGCGAGGTCTACATGTCCCACGCCGATTTCGCCGCGCTGAACGCCCGGCAACTGGAGGCCGGCGCCAAGCCCTTCGCCAACCCGCGCAACGCCGCCGCCGGAAGCCTGCGCCAGCTCGATGCCGCCATCACCGCCGCCCGGCCGCTGCGCTTCTTCGCCTATTCCTGGGGCGCGCTGTCCGAACCCTTGGCCGCCACCCAGCTCGGCGCCATCCGGCGCCTGACAGAACTCGGCTTCAGCACCAACCCGTTGACCGTGCTCTGCGACGGCCCCGCCGCGCTGATCGCCCAGTATCGCAGCATCGAGGCCGAGCGCGCCACCCTCGGCTATGACATCGACGGCGTCGTCTACAAGGTCGACAACCTCGCCCTGCAGGCCCGCCTCAGCTTCCGCTCCACCACCCCGCGTTGGGCCATCGCCCATAAATTCGCCGCCGAGCTTGCCTGGACCCGGCTCGAGGCGATCGACATCCAGGTCGGCCGCACCGGCGCGCTGAGCCCGGTCGCGCGGCTGACCCCGGTCACCGTCGGCGGCGTCGTCGTGTCGAACGCGACCCTGCACAATGAGGATTACATCGCCGGCCGCGACTCCGCCGGCCAGCCGATCCGCGAGGGGCGCGACATCCGCATCGGCGACTGGGTGCAGATCTACCGCGCCGGCGACGTGATCCCGAAGATCGCCGATATCGACCTCTCCCGCCGCCCCGAGGATGCGCAGCCCTATAGCTTCCCGACAATCTGTCCCGAATGCGGCTCTGAAGCGCTGCGCGACGAGGGCGATTCGGTGCGCCGCTGCTCTGGCGGCATGGCCTGCCCGGCGCAGGCGGTGGAAAAGCTGAAACATTTCGTCAGCCGCGCCGCCTTTGACATCGAAGGCCTCGGCGCCAAGCAGATCGAGGCCTTCTTCCACGACACCCTCCTGCCGATCCGCGCCCCAGCCGACATCTTCACCCTTGCCGAACGGGATGCTGCGAGCCCCCTGCAAAAGCTGAAAAACCGCGAGGGTTGGGGCGAGCGTTCCGCCACAAACCTCTTCCGCGCCATTGACGAAAAGCGCCAGATCCCGCTGAACCGCCTGATCTTCGCCCTCGGCATCCGCCATGTCGGCGAGACCGGCGCCAGCCTCCTCGCCGCCCATTACGGCACCTGGGCCGCCTTCGAGGCGGCGATGACCGCGGCCGATCCCGCCGCCGGGGAGGGTGCAAAGCCCAAGGGCAACCCGGAATGGCAGGACCTGATCGCCATCGACGGCGTCGGCCCGGTGCTCGCCGCCTCGGTCGTGACCAGCTTCCACCAGCCCGCCGAACGCGCCGCCATCGACGCACTCGCCGCGCATCTCGACGTGCAGCCTGTCATCCGCCGCGTCGCGACGGGCAGCCCCGTCGCCGGCAAGATCGTCGTCTTCACCGGCACGCTGGAGCGGATGACCCGCGCCGAGGCCAAGGCCCGGGCCGAGGCGCTCGGCGCCAAGGTCGCGGGCTCGGTTTCGGCGAAGACCGACATTCTGGTCGCCGGTCCGGGCGCAGGGTCCAAGGCCAGCAAGGCCGCCGATCTGGGCGTCGAGGTCATCAATGAGGATGCCTGGCTGGCGCTGATCGGGGGATGAGGTGAACGACGCGCCCGTGAAAGGCCGCCCGCCGGTGCTGTTCCCGCTGTTCGCAGAGCTGGAAACGCTGGAGGGGGTCGGCCCGAAGACCGCCAAGCTCATGGCCGGGCTCGGCGTGGAAAAACCGCGCGACCTGCTGTTCACCCTGCCGCATTCGGGCGTCGACCGGCGCCCCCGCGCCTCGATCCGCGACTATCTGCCCCCCGCGGTGGCGACGGTCGAGGTGACGGTGGGCGCGCATTTCCCCCCCTTGCGCAAGGGCGGCCCCTATCGGGTGATGGTCCGCGATGCGGTGACCGAGTTCCAGCTGGTGTTTTTCCGCGCCAAGGGCGACTGGCTGCAAACCCAGCTGCCGACCGGGCAAAGGCGCATAGTTTCCGGAAAACTCGAAATCTTCGACAATGTCGCGCAGATCGTCCACCCCGATCACATCCTGCGCCCCGAGGAGGGCGCAAGCCTGCCCGCCTGGGAGCCGGTCTATCCGCTGACCGCCGGCCTCGGCCAGAAGCCGGTGGCCCGGGCGGCGGCGGCGGCGCTGGAACGGGCGCCGGACCTTGCCGAATGGATCGACCCCGCCCTGAAGGCGCGCGAGGGCTGGCCGGACTGGGCGGGCGCCCTGCACGCCGCCCATGCCCCGGCCTCGGGCGCGGATATGGCCGCGACCGCCCCGGCCCGCGCCCGCCTGGCCTATGACGAGCTCTTCGCGCATCAGCTGACCCTCGCTTTGGCCCGCGCTACCCTGCGCCGCGGCAAGGGGCGCGCGAGCCGCGGCACAGGGGTCTTGCAGCGCAAGGTTTTGGAATCGCTCCCCTATTCCCCGACCGGCGCGCAGACCCGCACCCTGTCCGAGATCGCCGCCGACATGGCCAGTGACCGGCGGATGAACCGCCTGCTGCAGGGCGATGTCGGCGCCGGCAAGACGCTGGTCGCCTTCCTTGCGCTGCTGGTCGCGGTCGAGGCGGGCGGGCAGGGCGCGATGATGGCCCCGACCGAGATCCTGGCGCGCCAGCATCTGGAGAGCCTGAGGCCCATGGCCGAAGCCGCCGGGGTCCGCATCGCGCTGCTCACCGGGCGCGACAAGGGCGCCGACCGCGCCGCGAAACTGGCCGCGCTGGCGGAGGGGAAGATCGATGTGCTCGTCGGAACCCATGCGATTTTTCAGAAGGATGTGAATTTTTACGACCTCCGGCTGGCGGTGGTCGATGAACAGCACCGCTTCGGCGTGGCGCAGCGGATGGAGCTTGGCGCCAAGGGCCAGGCCGCCGATGTGCTGGTGATGACGGCGACGCCGATCCCGCGCAGCCTGGCGCTGGCGCAATATGGCGACATGGATGTCAGCCTGCTGGACGAAAAGCCCGCGGGCCGCCAGCCGGTGCGCACCGCGCTCGTCTCCACCGGACGCATCGACGAGGTGGTGGACCATCTGCACCGCGCCGTGGCCGAGGGGCGCCAGGCCTATTGGGTCTGCCCGCTGGTCGAGGAAAGCGAGGTGCTGGACCTGACCGCCGCGACCGAGCGCTTCGGGATGTTGCGCGCCGCGCTTGGCGAAGGCGTCGTGGGCCTTGTCCACGGCCAGATGCCGCCCGCCGAGAAGGACGCCGCAATGGCCGCCTTCGCCGCCGGTCGCAGCAAGGTTCTGGTCGCCACCACGGTGATCGAGGTGGGGGTGAACGTACCCAATGCCTCGATCATGGTGATCGAGCGCGCCGAGATCTTCGGCCTCGCGCAGTTGCACCAGCTGCGGGGCCGGGTCGGGCGGGGGGCGGCGGAGTCCACCTGCCTTTTGCTCTACCAACCGCCGCTTGGCGGCACTGCCGAACGCCGGTTGCAGTTGCTGCGCGAAACCGAGGACGGTTTCCGCATCGCTGAGGAAGATCTGGCGATCCGCGGCGCCGGCGACATGATCGGCACCGCGCAGTCGGGGCTGCCTCGGTTCCGCATCGCCGATCTCGAGCGCCAGGCCGCGCTGCTGGCGGTGGCGCAAAGCGACGCCCGCGCTCTGCTGGCGGTGGACCCCGCCCTGACCGGCCCGCGCGGCCAGGCAGCGCGGGTGCTGCTGTGGCTGATGGAACAGGACCGCGCGATCCGGTTGATCTCGGTCGGGTAAGGGCGATCGACTGCGCCGCGAAGCACGGGGGGGACCGCGCCACGTGCAGGGCCGCCGACCTGCAGCCTGACCGGCCTGCCCACCCAACTGGCGCCGCCATGGCCCTGCCCAATTCCACGCGCGAGCCTTCCTGCCGCGCCTCGGAGATCGGGGCAGATGAACATCACCCTTCGAGTCGCGCCATGGGTCGTCATCTCCGCGAGCACCAACGGGCAAAGCTGGCGGATGCACAGACCATGTCTGCGCGCCAGCCGCCTGCAAGCCCATGGGCGCGGCCAAGCACGACAAGGGTCCGGGCTGGCGGGGGGGTAGAGCGCGATGCGGCCGCATCGCCGCCGGGCGCGTCCCGCAGGGGGTGTCCGCCACACCTGAACACGGGCGCTACCGACGCAGACTGGCGAGGCGAAGGCGCCTCCCAAGGCCGGGACGACTCCGCGCTCTTGTGGAGCGGGGGCTGGCACGGCAGATTCCGCTGCCGGTTCCGATGGTTGGGCGCATCACCTCGATCTCTCCTCTCGCGTGTTCCCGGATGTTCTGTCAAAGTTCTTAAAAAGTTCTTTACAGGCGCCCCGAAAAATGAGAACAAAGCAGCAACATAAACACCCGACAGGAGCCAGCCGATGTTCGCAGAGATCAGATCCGTCCTCCTTCGCTCGCGCGAAACGCTGATCGAGGATGCCGCTGGCGCCGTTGCGCTGATGGTGATGCTGGTGGTCGGCCTGCACCTTCCCGGGCTCGTCTGACGCGATCGCCTGTCGACGGCTGACCGCCGGCCGGCGTCTTGTCCCCGTCCGGAGCCTTCAGAGCGACAAATGCCGGTCGTCCCCCGCCCCTCAGGCAGGGCGCTTGGTCCAATCCGTCCACCGGCTTGCCGGTGCCAAGAATTTTGCGGCGGCGAGAAACCCGCCGCACACTGATACCGACCGTGGCCCCTGCCGCGCGCCTCTCTCGAACTGCCTCGCGCCTTTTCCACCCGGCGATGCGGCGGGCCAACCCCGCCCGTCCGCATCAACCCCTGTCCTGCCGGGTCCGCACCCCGGCCAGCCGGTGACCGGAATCTGCGCCACTTGCCGCCGCCATCCCCCAGGGTGGCGGCGGTTTTTTTTCATGCCCCTACCTCCCTCACACGTCAAACCCATAGGCCAGCCGCAAGCCGCCCCAATGCCGGCCCTTCACCCGGATCGGCGCCGACAGGTCCTTCATCGTCACGAAGGCGCCGCCGCCCATGTCGCGCCGGTAGACCTGCAGCAGGAAGGGCGCGGTCGAATTGCCGGCCTTCAGCGCCACCCGGTCGTCAAAGATCCGCCGGTTGCGGGCATGGGCGGCGTTCCAGAGCGGATCGTGGCCCTGGGGTTGCGAGAATTTTCGGTTATGCGTGGGCAGATAGCCGCCCCGATCGACGGCCGCGCAGAACACCACGCGCGGATCGAAGGCCAGCGCCGGCTCCTGGATCGCCGGGAGCACCTTGTCGGTGAATTCGGTGAAGCGCGTCAGATACTGCGGCGGATCGCTGCCCACCACTGCGCGGTACTCCCGGTCGAAAAGCGCCGCCCCGCTGATCTCGCCGCGCTCCACGCCCATTTCGAAGGCGCGGCTGATCGCTGCCGCAGCGGCCTGCACCTCGGCGATCAGCCGGCCATCGACCGAATCCGCGCCAAGGCCGACCGCCTCCTGCACGATGGTCTCGCTGGCATCGATCAGCCCCGAAATCCGCTGCCGGGTCTCGCTGATCGCGCCAGAAGTGCCCTCCACGCCCGCGCCGATCCGGGCAACGGCGGGCGCAAAGGCGGCAACCGCGCCGGCAACCTCGGCGCTGCGCCCGGCAATCGCCGCGGCGCCGCTGCGTGTTTCCTTCAACCCGTCCGAGATATGCTCCATCGCGCGGTCGCTTTCGGCCGCCTCGCTGCGCACCGCACCCGCCTCGGCCGAGATCTTGCCGGCATCGGCCTTGAGCCCGCCGATCCGCCCCGACAGCCCGCGCACGTTTTCCGAAATCGCGCCCGCCGTGGCAGCAGTCTTGCGTGACAGCTCGTTGATCGCCTCGGCCACCACCGCAAAGCCGCGCCCGGCCTCTCCGGCCCGCGCCGCCTCGATTTTCGCGTTGATCGCCAGGATGTTGACCTGCCCTGCGATCCCCGCAATCTCGCCATTGGCGGCCTGGATGCCGGTCAGCGCCGCCTCGACCTCGGTCATCCTTCGGTCGAATTCCTGCACCCAGGAGGCGATTTCCTGCGCACGCCGGCCCGCACCGCGCACCCGCGCCACCGAGGCCTCCACCGCCGCCATCGTCTCCTCGGCCCCGCGCTCCAGCGCCCTGGCGGCGGCCAGCGCCTCGGTATTGGCATGGCTCACGGCATCGGCGCCGCGGCGCACCGCGTCCAGTTGCGCGATCTGTTGCGCCGCCTCCTCCTCGACCTTGTCAAGGAACCCCGCGACATCGACGATATCGCGCCCCAGCAGTTCCGCCTGATGCAACCGCCGGGTCGAGCCCTCGCAGCCTTGGCGGACAAGGCCCGGCTGCGCCTCGACTTCGGGGGGAGGGAAGGGAATCATCCGGGGTTCTGCCTGTGCGCTGCCTGTCGGAAGGCTAGTCCGGCGCAGGTTTCGGCAAGGTTAACTGCTGGCCTCGGCCGCCGCCGCCGCATCGGCCGCCGCCTCGAGCGCGAGCAGGATCGAGGCGTGACGGTTGCGATAGTCGCGGGCGGGGAGCAGCACCTCGAAGCCATCGAATGGCGCGGCGGGGACCGGACCAGCGTCTTTCAGCATCGCGGCGAGCGCATCGCGCGCAGCTTCGATTTCGGCACGCGTCCGGCCGATCATCGCCGCGCCTGCGACCGCTGCCGCCGCCTGCCCAAGCGCGCAGGCCTTCACATCCTGCCGGAATTCCACGACTATTCCGTCCTGCAGCACCACATCCGCCGTCACCGTCGACCCGCAGAGCGGCGAGCGCCGCCGCGCGGTCCCCTGCGGCGCCGGCAGCCGGCCCAGATGCGGAATATCTGCCGCCAGCGCCAGAATGCGCTGCGAATAGAGGCGGATCAGGTCGGTATCGCTCATCCGGGGTTTCCGTATCTGGGGCAGGGCTATAGATAGTCGGGACCACACGGCTTGCAAAGGTGCCCCATGTCTTTCGACCCTTCGACGCTGCGCTATGATGCCCACGGCCTGATCCCGGCGATTGCGCAGGATCATGCGACGGGCGAGGTGCTGATGATGGCCTGGATGAGTGCAGAGTCTCTTCGGGAGACACTTGAAGATGGCCGCGTAACCTATTGGTCACGCTCACGGAAGGCGTTTTGGGCGAAGGGTGAGAGTTCGGGGCATGTGCAGCGGCTGATCGAGTTGCGGATCGACTGCGACCGAGACTGCCTGCTGCTGCTGGTGGACCAGACCGGGCCCGCCTGCCACACCAACCGGCGGAGTTGTTTCTACACCGCTGCGAGAGACGGCGGCGAGGTGGTGATCTTGGAGCCGATTGCGTGATTTTACAGCCTGTTACAAGCCGATCTTGATGCGAACGTCGGCTGGCGTATCGCCCTCGTCGCGGTAGCGACGGATGGCGCGGGCGTCGTCGCGTTTTGCAAGCCGCTTCCCGGCATCATCGCGGATAAGTGTGTGGTGGCGGTAGGTTGGCACTGGAAGTTCAAGTAATCTCTGAAGAACGACATGTATCCGCGTGGCCTCAAACAGATCTTCGCCCCGCGTGACTTCGGTGATCCCCTGTGCCGCATCATCCACCACCACCGCAAGGTGGTAGGAGGTGCCGATGGAGGGTCTCGACAAAATCACGTCTCCGACATGGGTTATAAGCTGATCGTTATTCAACGCCTGAACTCGGGGATGGACCGGGCCAGTCTCGGTGAACCAAAGCGGGACACCGTCAAGGAATCTCAGCGCCTCTGCCATGTCCAGCCGGATCGCATCCGCGGGGCCGGCGTCGCTCATGGCCCGTTCGCGGCAGGTGCCCGGATAGATCAGCCCGTCCGGGCCTGTCAGCGGCACGCCTTCTTGCGGCGCGGAAAGGGCGGCGCGGATGTCGCCGCGGCTGCAGCGGCAGGGGTAGCATAGCCCCAAGGAAATCAAGTGGTTGAGCGCCGTATCATACGCCTCTCGCCGCTCCGATTGCCGCAGCACCGGGCGCTGCCAGTCGAGGCCGAGCCAAGCCAGATCCTCATAGATGGCCGCCTCGAACTCCGGGCGGCAGCGGGCGGCGTCGATATCCTCGATCCGCAGCAGAAACTCACCGGGATCGGCGCGGGCAGCGGCGGTCAGCGCGGCATAGGCATGGCCGAGATGCAGCAGGCCGGTGGGCGAGGGCGCGAAGCGGGTCCGCCTCAGCTTTGGTCCGCAAGCCATTGGGAAAAAGCCTCTTTCGCGCGGTCGGTATAGGCCTTGTAGCGGTCCTTGCGCCCCCGGCGCCCGCCCTTGGCGTCGATCGGCGGGAACAGCCCGAAGTTGACGTTCATCGGCTGGAATGTCTTCGCCTCCGCGCCGCCGGTGATATGGGTGATCAGCGCACCGGTCGCGGTATCGGCAGGCGGCGGCGGCAGGTCGCGCCCCAGGATCTCGGCGGCGGCCATCCGGCCCGCGAGCAGACCCATTGCGGCGGATTCCACATAGCCCTCCACCCCCGTCACCTGCCCGGCAAAGCGGATATGCGGGCGTGAGCGCAGGCGCATCCGGTCGTCGAGCAGGGTCGGCGAGTTGAGGAAGGTGTTGCGATGGATGCCGCCGAGCCGGGCAAAGCTGGCGTCCTGCAGCCCGGGAATCATCTTGAAAACAGTGGTTTGCGCGCCGTACTTCATCTTGGTCTGGAAGCCGACGATATTGTAGAGCGTGCCCAGCTTGTTATCGCGGCGCAGCTGCACCACGGCATAGGGCTTGACCTGCGGGTCATGGGCGTTGGTGAGACCCACCGGCTTCATCGGGCCAAAGCGCAGCGTCTCGCGCCCGCGTTCGGCCATCACCTCGATCGGCAGGCAACCGTCGAAATAGCCGGCTGTTTCGCCTTCGCGGAACTCGGTCTTCTCGGCGGCCAGCAGCGCGTCGATGAAGGCCTCGTACTGTGCCTTGGTCATCGGGCAGTTCATGTAGGCGGTCTGTTCCTCGACCGTCTCGCCCTTGTCATAGCGCGACTGCATCCAGGCAACCGACATGTCCACGCTTTCGGCATAGACGATGGGGGCGATGGCGTCGAAGAAGGCGAGGCTCTCGGCCCCGGTCTCGGCACGGATCGCCTCGGCCAGAGTGCCGGAGGTGAGGGGGCCGGTGGCGATGATCCAATGGCCATCTTCGGGCAGGGCGGTGATCTCGCCCGGCTCCACGCGCACCAGCGGATGCGCCCGCAGCCTGGCCGTCACGGCGGCGGCGAAGGCCTCGCGGTCCACGGCCAGCGCGCCGCCGGCGGGCAGGCGATGCGCCTCGGCCATCGCCATCAAAAGCCCATTCGCCGCGCGCATTTCCCAATGCAGCAGGCCCACGGCGTTACGCTCGTCATCATCCGAGCGGAAGGAGTTGGAGCAGACCATCTCGGCAAGGTTGCCGGTCTGGTGCGCGAAGGTGCCGACATGGGGGCGCATCTCATGGACGACCACGGGCACGCCCATTTCGGCGGCCTGCCAGGCCGCCTCGGATCCGGCCATGCCGCCGCCGACGATGTGAAGCTCTTGTGTCATGGCGAACGCATAGCGGGGGCGGGTGCCAAAGAAAAGTCTGCCCGTTTCTTGCTGGCGGAAATATCCCGGGGTCCGGGGCAGCGCCCCGGCGCTGGCCAGCGGTGCGACGCCGGGGGTTTCACACCCCCGGACCCCCGTGGGATATTTGGAAAAGGCAAAGCGGGCAGGGTCAGGCCCAGTTCGGCGGGCGTTTGTCCAGGAAGGCCGTGATCCCCTCCTCGGTATCACGCCAGAGCATGTTCTCGACCATCACCGCGCCGGCGAGGTCATAGGCATCGTCCAGCGGCAGGGCGATCTGGTCGTAGAAGGCGCGTTTGCCGATACGGACGGCGGCGCCGAGCTTGCCGGCGACGGTCTGGGCAAGGGTCAGCGCCGCTTCGGGCAGATCGGCGGGGGCGGCGACGCGGTTGATCAGGCCGATACGCTGCGCCTCCTCGGCGCCGATGAAAGCGCCGGTGGTCAGCATCTCGAAAGCCTGCTTGCGCGGCACGTTGCGAGTGAGCGCGACCATCGGGGTGGAGCAGAACAGGCCGATATTGACGCCGTTGACGCCAAAGCGCGTCCCCTCGGCCGCGACCGCCATGTCGCAGCTGGCGACGAGCTGGCAGCCGGCGGCGGTGGCGATGCCATGGACCTCGGCGATCACCGGCTGGGGCAGGGCGGGGATCATCTGCATCACCTCGGCGCAGCGGGCGAAGAGATCCGCGAAATAGGCGGCGCCCTTGTCGGGGGCGGCGCGGCCGGCCTGCATCTCCTTGAGGTCATGCCCGGCGCAGAAGGCGCGGCCGGTGCCGGCGAGCAGCACGACGCGGACCCTGGGATCGGCGGCCAGTTCCGTCAGCCGCGCCTTCAGCGCCGCCAGCATCGCATCGGACAGGGCATTGAGGCTGGCGGGGGCGTTGAGGGTCAGCCGCGCCACCGGGCCGATATCCTCTCGCAGCACGAGGTCTTCTGTCATTGTCATTCCCTCCGGTTTGGCGAAACTCTAGGCGGGGAACGTGTGGGGGGAAAGATGCAGTCGATGGACCGGGCGGCGCTGGAGGCATTCCTGGCAGCGGAGTTCCCGCAGGTGGCGGGCGATTTCGCGCTGGAGGAAGTGGCGCCGGAGCGGCTGGTGGTGCGGCTGAAGGTGGGCGAGCGGCATTTGCGGCCGGGGGGCACCGTGTCGGGGCCGAGCATCTTTGCGCTGGCGGATGTGGGGATCTACCTGGCGATCCTCGCGCGGATCGGGCCGGTGGCGCTGGCGGTGACGACGAATGCGAGCGTCGATTTCATGCGCAAGCCGGCGGCTGGCTGCGATCTGCTGGCCGAGGTGCGGATCCTGAAGCTGGGGCGCAGCCTGGCGGTGGCGGATGCGCTGGTGTTCTCGGACGGGCTGGCAGAGCCGGTCGCGCGGGCGTCGATGACCTATGCGATCCCTCCGGCGCGGCGATTTGTTGGGGTAAATTAATACCTATTTCATAAGGCACTGATTTCTTGCAGTTAATTCCAATGCGACGCACTTGACCTGCGCCGTCGCATGTCTGATAAGCCCCCATCCGAATGCGGGCGCCACAAGCTACGATAGCAACCGGCTCCCATCTATCCGTCAGCCAAAGGGGCAAGACCCGATGAAAACCTTTACCGCGACCCCGGCGGACATCGAGAAGAAGTGGATCCTGATCGACGCCGAAGGCGTTGTTCTGGGCCGCCTCGCCACGATCGTCGCCATGCACCTTCGTGGCAAGCACAAGCCGACCTTCACGCCGCACATGGATATGGGCGACAACGTGATCATCATCAACGCCGACAAGGTGCAGATGACCGGCAACAAGCGCGCCGACAAACGTTACTACTGGCACACCGGCCACCCGGGCGGGATCAAGTTCCGCACGGCGGCGCAAGTGCTGGACGGCGCGCACCCTGAGCGTGTGGTCATCAAGGCTGTGGAGCGCATGATCTCGCGCAACCGCCTTGGCCGCGAACAGATGTCGAACCTGCGCGTCTATGCCGGTGCCGCCCATCCGCACGAGGCGCAGCAGCCCGCCGTGCTGGATGTCAAGACGCTGAACCCGAAGAACACCCGGAGCGCCTGAAGATGTCCGATGAAATCAAGACACTCGACGATCTGAAGGACGTTGTCGCCGGCACCTCCGCCGCCGCAGCCCCCGTTGTCGAACTCGCCCCCCGCCTGCCGCAGCGCGACTCGCTTGGCCGCGCCTATGCGACCGGCAAGCGCAAGAACGCGGTCGCCCGCGTCTGGATCAAGCCGGGTTCCGGCAAGGTCATCGTCAACGGCAAGGAAATGGCGGTCTATTTCGCCCGTCCCGTGCTGCAGATGATCCTGCGCCAGCCGTTCACGGTTGCCGGCGTGGAAAACCAGTTCGACGTGATGGCGACGGTTGCCGGTGGCGGGCTTTCGGGCCAGGCCGGTGCGGTCAAGCATGGCGTGTCCAAAGCTCTGCAGCTGTATGAACCGAGCCTGCGCGCCGCGCTGAAGGCCGCCGGCTTCCTGACCCGCGACAGCCGCGTGGTGGAACGCAAGAAATACGGCAAGGCGAAGGCCCGCCGCAGCTTCCAGTTCTCGAAGCGCTAAGTCTGGAGATGCAGCGGCAAGAAGCCGCTGCTTTCAGGGACAAGATGGCAAAGGCGTGGATCATGATCCACGCCTTTGCTCTATTGTCGGCCGGGTTCGGGCCGCGGGCCTGTCGCAGGAAGCTTGATGTCTGGACTTTACCGCCGCGAGATTGACGGCCTGCGCGCAATCGCGGTTCTGCCTGTCATCCTGTTTCATGCCGGCTTTGACGCCTTTGGCGGCGGCTATGTCGGGGTGGACGTGTTCTTTGTCATCTCCGGCTATCTGATCGCCGGCATTCTGGCGCGCGAGCTTGCGGCGGGGGAGTTCTCGCTGATGCGCTTCTACGAACGGCGGGCGCGTCGGATCCTGCCGGCGCTGTTCGTGATGCTGGCGGCGACGGTGCCGCTGGCCTGGGTGTTGATGACGCCTTCGCAGCTGACCGGCTTTTTCTCCAGCCTCGGATCGGTGGCGATCTTCGCCGCCAACCTGCATTTCTACCAGGCTGCGGGCTATTTCGCCGCCGAGACAGAGATGCAGCCGCTGATCCACACCTGGAGCCTTGCGGTCGAGGAGCAGTTCTACCTGATCTTCCCGCCGCTGGTCGCCGCGCTGTGGCGCTGGTGGCCGCGGATGCTGTGGCCGGTGCTGGCGCTGCTTGCGGCGGCGAGCCTGGCGGTGGCGATACGGGCGCTGCCCGGCAACCCCGAGAAGGCCTTCTTCCTGCCCGAGGCGCGGGCCTGGGAGCTGTTGGCGGGGGCGTTGCTGGCGCTGTGGCCCGGCGATCGGCTGGCCACAGCGCGTGGAGGGTCATTGCTGGCCGGGTTGGGGCTGGCGCTGATCCTGGGGCCGGTGCTGGTCTATGATGAACACACACCCTTTCCAGGGCTGGCGGCGCTGCCACCGGTGATCGGAACGCTGCTGGTGCTGCACGCGGCGCGGGCGGGAACGGCGGTTGCGGCGCTGCTGTCGTGGCGGCCGCTGGTCGGGCTCGGCCTGGTCAGCTACAGCGCCTATCTGTGGCATCAGCCGCTGTTTTCCGGAGCGCGGCTGGCCTATCTGACCGAACCGCCGCCCGCACTGATGATCGGGCTGACCGGGCTGACGCTGATCCTTGCGGTGCTGAGCTGGCGCTATGTGGAACAGCCGGTGCGCCGGGGGGCGGTGCTGCTGCGCCGGCGGGCGGTGTTCGGCGCGGCGGGGACGGGAATCGCCGTCGTGCTGCTGATCGGGCTGCTGGGGCAATCGCATTCGTCGGCGCTGTGGCGCTGGACGCATCCGGGGCTTGCGCCGGACCTGGCCCGGCTCGAGGCGGCCCAGGACCGGCCGGCGCCCTTCGATGACGGCGCCTGCTTCTTCATGACCGACACCGTCGATCCCGGCCTTCTGGCCCGGATGATGGAATGCCATGCAAGGTTCGGACCCGGGCTGGTGATGCTGGGCGACAGTCATGCCATGGACCTGATCGCGGCCATCGCCACCCGCGCCGACCGTCCCGCCTTCATGGTCGGGCTGACGGAGGGCGGGTGCCGGCTGTATCGCCCGCAGACCGACTGCGAGTTCGATGCTTTCCTTGATGTCATCCGCGATCATCCCGGCCTGGTGAAGCGCGTGCTTTACGAGCAGGCGGGGTTTTATCTGTTCAGCCCGGACGGCGAGGGCAACGGGTCGCGCAGCATCCTGAACGATCTTGCGCTGGACAAGGCTGTGCCGGATCTGCAGCCGATCCCGGGGGCTTCCGATGCGGTCCTAGCCTATCTGGACGCCGTTTCGGAGCATGCCGAGGTCTATTGGCTGGGTCCGAGGCTTGCGCCGCATGTCCCGCTGGAGCTGGTCCTGCGCCACGGCTGCAGGGCCCCTGTCGGGCTCCGCCCGAACCTCGAGGCCGAGTATCGCGCGCTTGACACCTATCTGGAGGGCCGCACAGAGGGCGAAGGCCTTCGCTATGTGTCGATGATCGACATGCTGGACCTCGCCTTCCCGGTGGACCTGCAGGATTGCGGCGCCTTCTTCTGGGCCGATGGCGACCATTTCAGCAAGGCCGGCGCCGCCCGGTTCGGGGACCGGCTGGACCCAGGTCTGTGGCACTGAAGCCACAGCCCGGCGCGTGGCCTGTGCCCTGAAGGACCCATCCCCCGCGAACGTGATCGCGGGCGGATTGACGCAGCGCCGCCAAAAATCAACACTCTCTTCATAAACGCACCCGAAAATCGGGGCATGAAGAGGCAGAGCACAATGGCAACCCTATCCACGTTCCACAGCTCCTGTGGGGGCTTCGATTTCCTTGGCATCCGCAAGGGCCGCATGGGCGGCTTCGAGATCGTCTATGACGATGGCGTCAAGCGGCGGCTGGTCTGGCGGGTGCAGGGCAAGGCGGGCGAGACGCAACTGGGCGACGCGCTGCGCAATGCGGTGAACAAGCCGCGGGTGCTGCCGGCGATGTATTCCGAGCTGAAGAAACGCTCGATCGCGATCGAGGCGGTCGCGGTCTGAAGGGGAGGCGGGTTATTCCGCCGCAACCTCGATCACCGGCTCCATCGTGGCCAACTGCGCGTCGGTCAGGTGGCACTTGACGCGGTGGCCGCCGGCGATGGGGCGCAGCTCTGGCACGACCGTCTCGCACAGGTTCCC
This sequence comes from Frigidibacter albus, assembly GCF_009908165.1. Lineage (GTDB taxonomy): Bacteria > Pseudomonadota > Alphaproteobacteria > Rhodobacterales > Rhodobacteraceae > Frigidibacter > Frigidibacter albus. Next base: position 442,136 of record NZ_JAAAUC010000002.1, on the reverse strand, counting down.
GGGCACCAGCGGTTTCCAGCGGCAGCGGGTCTGGAACGGGCAGCCCGGCGGCGGGTTCATCGCGCTGGGGATATCGCCCTGCAGCACGATGCGCTTGCGGGTGACCCGCGGATCGGCGACGGGCACGGCAGACAGCAGCGCCTCGGTATAGGGGTGGAAGGGCGGGGAGAACACTTCCGCCGTGGTGCCGATCTCGACCACATGGCCCAGATACATCACCAGCACCCGGTCGCTGAGATAGCGCACGATGCCAAGGTCGTGGCTGATGAACAGCAGCGTGGTGCGGTTCTTGCGCTGGATCTCCATCAAGAGGTCGGTCACCGCCGCCTGCACCGACACATCCAGCGCCGAGACGGGTTCATCGGCGACCACCACCTTCGCCTCGCCGGCAAAGGCGCGGGCGATGCCGACGCGCTGCTTTTGCCCGCCCGACAGCTGGCGCGGCTTGCGGGTGGCGAATTCGCGCGGCAGCTTCACGAGGTCGAGCAGCTTCAGCATCCGGTCGTGCCGGTCGGCGGCGCTGCTGCCGATCTGGAAGATCTCCAGCGCGCGGATGATCTGGGCACCGATGCTCATCGACGGGTTCAGCGTGTCGAACGGGTTCTGGAATACCATCTGCAGGCTGGAGATCAGCGCGGGCCCGCGCTTTTCCACCGGCAACTGCTGGATCTGGTCGCCGTTGAGGGTGACGGTGCCGGCGCTGGCAACCTCCAGCCCCATCAGCACCTTGGCGAGGGTGGACTTGCCGCAGCCGGATTCTCCGACGATGGCCAGCGTTTCCCCGGCGCGGGCGGAGAAGTCGATCTGCTCATTCGCCTTGACGATCTTCGCGGTGCCGCCGCCGAACATGCCCGGTGCGGTCTCATAGTATTTGCGCAGGTCCGAGGCCTCGATCACCACCTCGCCCGGCGGCACCGGCTCGGCGGTGGCGGCGAGGGCGGGGGGCGCGTCCCAGTCGATTTCATCGACGCGGATGCAGCGGCTGTTGTGGCGGGGGGCGCCGCCGGCGGGCAGCATCGGGATCTCTTGTGCGTCGCAGCGGCCTGCCACGAAGTAATCGCAGCGCGGGCCGAAATTGCAGCCCGGCGGGCGTTCATGCGGCAGCGGGAAGTTGCCCGGGATCGCCACCAGCGGCCGCGCGGATTTGTCGGCGCCGGGCAGGGGAATGGAGCGGAACAGGGCCTGCGTGTAGGGGTGGCGCATCTCGGAAAAGACCTCGACCACGTCGCCCGTCTCCACCGCCTCGCCCGAGTACATCACGCAGAGCCGGTCGCAGACATCCATCACCAGCCCGAGGTTGTGGCTGATGAACAGCATGGATGTGCCGTGCTTTTCGGCCAGATCGCGGACCAGATCGACGATCCCCGCCTCGACCGTGACATCGAGCGCGGTGGTCGGTTCGTCGAGGATCAGCAGCGACGGGCGCGACATCAGCGCCATGGCGATCACGATGCGCTGCTGCTGGCCGCCCGACAGCTGGTGCGGCCAGGCCTGCAAGATGCGGTCCGGGTCGGGCAGGCGCACATCCTCGATGATGGCGCGGGCGCGGGCCCAGGCTTCCGCCTTGCCGATCTTCTCATGGATCAGCGGCACCTCGGCCAGCTGCGCACCGACCTTCATGGCGGGGTTCAGGCTCGCCATCGGTTCCTGATAGATCATCGCGATCTCGCGCCCGCGCAGGCCCCGCAGCTCGCGCTCGCCCATCGTGGTGATATCGCGGCCCTTGAAGCGGATGCTGCCGCCGGTGATGCGGCCATTGCGGCCAAGGTCGCGCATCACGCCAAGCGCCACGGTGGACTTGCCGCAGCCGGACTCGCCCACCAGCCCCATCGCCTCGCCCGGCATCACCTTGCAGGAGAAATCCATCACCGCCGGGATCTCGCGCGAACGGGTGAAGAAGCTGATCGACAGGTTCTCGATCTCGAGGATGGGGGTTTGCGCGTCGGTCATGTCATCAATCCTTCAGGCTTTCCTCGCGCAGCGCGTCGGCCAGCAGGTTCAGCCCCAGCACCAGGCTCAGCAGCGCCAGCGCCGGGACGATGGCGGGATGGGGCGCGATGGTCAGCAGGCGTCGCCCGTCATTGATGGTCGATCCCCAGTCCGGGCTTTCGGGGCTGACGCCGAGGCCGAAGAAGCCGAGCGTGCCCAGAAGGATGGTGGTGTAGCCGATGCGCAGGCAGAAATCGACGATCAGCGGCCCGCGGGCATTGGGCAGGATCTCCCACAGCATGATGTACCAGGGGCCCTCGCCGCGGGTCTGCGCCGCCGCCACATAGTCCCGCGTCTTGATGTCCATCACCAGCCCGCGGACGATGCGGAACACGGTGGGCGCGTTCACGAACACGACCGAGACGAAGACGTTGAGCATGTTCGGCTCCATGCTCCACACACCAAGCGGGTCGGCGTTGAAGGCAAGCCCCGACCAGGCCCAGAGGCCAAGCACCAGCGTGACCCCGACATAGAGGTTGCGCTTGGCGGGGTGGGTGAAGAAGCGGCTGTTCCAGAGCATGGTGAAGAACACCACCGGGAACAGGAACAGCACCGCCGCGAGGGCGACCGGCAGGCCGGTGGTGCGGATCTCGGGCGTGACCAGCAGGTAGAACAGCAAGATCACCGGGAAGGCGAGCACCAGGTTGGCGATGAAGGACAGCCCCGCATCCAGCCGCCCGCCGCGATAGCCCGCGGGCAGGCCGAGCGTGACCCCGACCATGAAGGCAAAGACCGTGGCGGCGGGCGCGATCGCCAGCACCCGGCGCGCGCCCATGACCATGCGGCTGAACACGTCGCGGCCAAGGTTGTCGCCGCCCAGCAGATAGACGCCGCCATCGGGCGTGATCGTGCCCGGCACCTTGTTCTTCATCTGCGCGATCTGCCCCAGCGGATCGAAGGTCAGCACCAGATCGGCAAAGAGCGCAGTGAACACCCAGAACATCACCAGCCCGAAGCCGACCATCCCGAGGGGGCTGTCGAACAGCCGGCCATAGAGCCCGGTGCGGCGCCGGTAGTGCAGCGACAGCGCGAAGACGGCCAGCAGCGCCAGCCAGACCGGCCAGAATTGCAGCGCGAGGCGAGAGAAGATTGCGGCCCAGCCAAGTTCTTCCATCATGACACCCGGATCCGCGGGTTCAGCAGCACATAGCCCACATCGGACATCGCCTGCGTCACCAGCACCACCACCACCGCGACCACCGAGCATCCCAGCAGCAACTGGATGTCATTGTTGCCGGCCGCCTGCACCAGCGTCCAGCCGAAGCCCTTGAAGTTGAACAGGGTCTCCACGATCACCACCCCGTTCAGCAGCCAGGGAAACTGCAGCATGATCACGGTGAACGGCGCGATCAGCGCGTTGCGCAGCGCATGGCGCACCACCACGCGGCCAAAGCTGGCGCCCTTCAGCCGGGCGGTGCGGATATATTGCGCCGTCATCACCTCGGACATGCTGGCGCGGGTCATGCGGGCGATATAGCCCATGCCGTAAAGCGCGATGGTCAGCACCGGCAGGAAGAAATTCTCGAAGGTGATGCCGTCCATGGCGCTTGTGGCGGTGCCCTTGAACCATTTCAGCCCGACCATGGAGGACGAGAACACCACGATCAGGATCACGCCCGAGACATATTCGGGCGTCGCCGTGGTGGTGATCGAGGCGGTGGACAGTACGCGGTCGAGCCGCGATCCCTCGCGCATGCCGGCCAGGATGCCGATCAGCAGCGCCGAGGGCACCATCAGCACCATCACCCAGAACATCAGGATCCCGGTCAGCCCCAACCTTGTGGCGATGATCTCGGACACCGGGGCCTTGAACACCGTGGATTGCCCCCAATAGCCCTGCAGCACCCCGCAAAATGCCGGGTTGTCCTCGGGCAACGTGCCCCGCGCGATGCAGCGGCCGCTGGTCACGCCATCGCGCTCATCCGTCCAGCCCGGCGCCACGCCCAGCCATTCGCCATAGCGCTTGAGCAGCGGCTGCGCATGGCCATTGCGGTCGAGCCAGCTTGTCACCTCGGCATCGGTCATCCGGGCATTGCCCTCGGATTTCGCCAGCTTTTCAAGGTTGGGCGGCAGGTTGGTCAGCCAGAACACCACGAAGGTGAGGACGAGCGCCGTCGCCACCATCGTAAGGATCCGCCTGAGGAGGAAGTTGAGCATCCGGCTGTCCCTTCGGACCCCGCGCGCCGATGCGGCAGGGTGGGGAGTGGCAAAGGGGGAAGGCGGCGGACGCCTTCCCGGTTCTTGCTTAAAAAGAGGGGAAGGCGGCGGACGCCTTCCCCCATGGCTTCAGGGCCTTGCGCCGATCACGCCTCGGTCATCCACCACTTGTAGTGGTGATGCTCGAAGGTCGGGTGCATGTCGGCGCCCTTCACCCGTTCGGTCATGTGGCGGTAGAGCGAGCGCCAGTAGGGTTGGATCAGCACGCCCTCGTCCTGCATGATCTGCTGCAGCTTGGCCATCGACTCGCGCCGTGCATCCGCGTCGGCAATCGCCATCGCCTTGTCGAGTTCGGCATCGAATTCGGCGTTGCTGAAAGCGCTCTCGTTCCAGGCCACGCCCGACTTGTAGGCCGATTGCAGAACCTGCACACCCAACGGGCGCATGTTCCATTCGGTCGCCGAGAACGGATACTTGGTCCAGTCGTTCCAGAAAGTCGCGCCCGGCAGGATCGTGCGCTTGATGTTGATGCCGGCATCGCGGATCTGCGCCGCCACCGCATCGCAGGTCGCCGCCTGCCAGGCATCGTCGATCGAGATCAGCTCGAATTCCGTATCGGCATGGCCGGCGGTTTCCAGCAGCGCCTTGGCACCGGCAGGGTCGGCCACGACGGGCGGCAGTTCGGCATATTCCGGGTGGATCGGGCAGACATGGTGGTTTTCCGCCACGGTGCCGAGGCCCGAATAGCCCAGTTCCAGCACGACCGCATTGTCCACGGCCATCTGCAGCGCCTTGCGGACATCGCGGTTGTCATAGGGCGCGTTGTCCTGGTTGAAGCGTACCGCCAGCGTCGCCGCGGTGATCGCCTCGGACTTGGTCCAGCCGAGCCCGTCGAAGATTTCCACGAATTCCGACACGGTCTGGTAGGTCATGTCGATCTCTTCGGCCTCGGCGGCCGCGATCAGCGCCGAGGGGTCGGTGCCGTAATCGACATATTCGATGCGGTCGAGGTAGGGCCCGCCATAGACCTCGGTGCCCCACCAAGTATGGTCCTCGTTCTTCACCAGCACCTGCCGGACGCCGACCTCGTTTGTCTCGGGCAGATAGGGGCCAGTGCCGATCGGGTTCACCGACGGGTCGCCATTGTCATAGGACTGGTGGACCACCAGCGCCGGATAGTCGGCGAAGTTGGCGATGACGGCGATGTCGGGGGTCGAGAGCGTCAGCTTGACGGTCATGTCATCGACCACGGTGATCGCGCCCTCGCGCACCATCTTGGTGGTCTCGTCGGCCAGCGCCGACATCCGGCCGGCCATCGAGTTGCCCTCGACCGTGCCATCGGTCCAGCGGATGATGTTATGGGCCACGTCTTCGGCGGTGAAGGCGTCGCCATTGCTCCAGGTGGCATTGGGGCGCACCTTCAGCGTGTATTCGGTGGCGTCGTCATTCACCTCCCAGCTTTCCAGCAGCATGCCGCGGAATGTGCCGTCGACCTGGTACTCGACCAGGTATTCCAACCAGCCGCGGGTGAAGTTCGCCAGCTGCGACCAGTCATAGGTCCGCGGGTCCTTCAGCGCCTTGGTCTCCATGTCCATCCGCAGGGTGCCGCCGGCCACCGGGGTCTCTTGCGCCATCGCCGGCGCCTTCATCCCCAAGAGGCCATAGGCCGCCGCGCTCGTCGCCCCCAGCGCCGAGGCGCGGGTCAGGAACTCGCGGCGGCTCATCAGCCCCGCCTTGCATTCCTCTGCGTAAAGCGTCACCGCCGGATGCAGCCGCTTGCCGAAGATCTGATGCTTGGTCATGTATTTAAACTCCCTGTGAGATGGAACGAGGTCCGTATTATTCTTGTCCGGCCGCGCGGTCTGGTGACGTTGCACTTCGGCGCCGGCCGGCGGAGCGGGCGAAGTCTCACCCCCACATTCCGCACGGATTGTAACAATGCGTCAACGCCTGGTTTCGACGGGTTGGCGCTTGAAAACGACATGCCGCGCAACAAAACGGACCGATGCCCTCGGGTCAACCCCAAGGGCGGCGTTAAATCGGCCTGCCCCCACGGCAAGGGCCTCGCGGCCCGCGCATGGGGGCGGTCAGTCATGCAGTCAGTTCTGGCGTCGGAAATCGCTCGGCGTCTTGCCGGTGCTGCCCTGGAAGGCGCGGGTGAAATAGGCCGGCGAGGCAAAGCCGAGGCTGGCCGACACGTCCTGCACCGGCAGCTTGGTCTCGGCCAGCAGGCGGCGGGCCTCGTGCATCTTGCGGTCGGCCAGAAGTGCATGGGCGGTGCGCCCGCAGGTGCGGTTGCACACCCGCGTCAGATGGGTGGCGGTGACGCCCAGTTCGGCCGCCAACTCGCCGACATTGGCGCCAGAGCGGTACTTGCGCTCCAGCAGCGCGGTATAGCGGTTGGCCAGCTTGCGCGCGGCATCCGGGCGGGGCGCGGCGGCGATGGCCGGATCGGCCGCCGCCTCGGCCAGCTGCCGCTCCAGCCAGACCCCGACGAGGCCGAGGTGATGCCGCGCCGCCCGTTCATGGCCGGGCTTCGTGCTGTCCATCTCGCGCTGCACGGCGTCGAGGATCCCGGACAGCTCGCCCTGCGGAATCGCGTCGCGGATGCGCAGATGCTGGGGGGTGCGCGGCAGGTCCAGCCCACTCTCGCGCCCGAAGAACAGCGCGGTGCCATGCACCTGATGGCCGATCTCGAAGCCATGCATCACGCCCGCCGGAATGAAGACGGCATTATGCGCGCCATAGCCGCGGGTGACACCGGCGACGGTGATCCGGCCCTGGCCGCGGGTGAACCACAGCAGCAGGGGTTCGGAATAGCTGCGCATCGCCTCGACCCGCCAGCGCCCGCCGGCCGCCAGCCGCGGGATCGGCACCAGCCGGATATCCGCCCGCTCCGGCGGGACCGGGGCAGCGAATTGCGAAAGCGGGGGGCCGGAAAACAGTTTCACGGGGCAGGGGATCCTTCCGGTCGGGCCAGGTGCCGGTTTTCACCGCACCGCTACTCGACACCGATTCTAGGGCAGCGCGCTGCAAGAAACCAAGCCCGAATGCAACCGATTCGGCAAGCGCCCCGCGCCGTGACCAATCGGCAACGCCAGCGAAACCCCGCCTTCCCCTTTGCCTTTTCCAAATATCCTCGGGGGGCGCGGGGGGCAGAAGGCCCCCCGCCTCTTGGTTTCATGTGGGGCAGAAGGCCCCCGCTTCTTCAGCCAGCCGCCACCGTCTCCCATCCGCGCATCCGCGCCCGGAACCATGTCCGCTGCCGCTTGGCATATTGCCGGCTCGAGGCCTGCGCCGCGGTCACGGCATCCTCGAGCCCCATCTCCCCCCGCAGATGCGCGATCAGCTCCGGCGCTCCGATGGCCCTGGCCCAGGGCGCTGCGGGCGCCCAGTCCGGCAGCACCGCCCGCGCCTCCTCCAGCGCGCCTGCCTCCAGCATCGCCCGGAACCGCCGGTCGATCCGCTCCGCCAGCCAGTCGCGCCCGGCCTCCAGCACCAGCAGCCGGGCGCTGGCGGGGGGCAGCAGGGCGGGGCCGGTCGCGGCCTGCCACGCCGCGAGGCCCTGGCCGGTGGCGCGCTGCACCTCCCAGGCACGCTGGATGCGGGCGGGGTTCTGCACGTCGATCCGGGCGCGGGTGGCGTCGTCCAGTTCCGCCAGCATCGCGGCCACTCTGCCGGCCACGATCCGGGCATCCGCTTCGGCGCGCACCTCTGCCGGCACCGCAGGGATCTCGGCCAGCCCCTCGGTCAGCGCGGTCAGGTACAGCCCGGTGCCGCCGACGATGATCGGCCGCTCGGCCCCCGCCAGCACGCCAGCCACCTCGCGCAGCCAGTGGCCCACGGAATACTCCGCCCCGCGGGGCAGATGGCCATAGAGGAGATGCGGCGCCCGGGCTTCCTCCTCGGCGCACGGCCGCGCCGTCAGCACCCGCCAGCAGCCCCAGACCTGCAGCGCATCGGCATTGACGATGACGCCGCCCTGCCGTTCGGCGATCTGCAGCGCGAGCGCGGATTTTCCGCTTGCGGTGGGCCCGGCGATCACCACCGGCATGTCGGACGGGAGATCCTTCAGCAATTCCAATGTACTACCGCCCCTCCCTCATGCAACTTCCACGTGCAGATATGCCGCAATGCAGCATTTCTCCCGCGTGCCCCGTTGAACCCCGGGACGATTTGGCGCATCTTGCCCGGCGATCAGGACAGCGGCAAGCGAGGCGACAGAGATGACCATGATGCAACAGGCGGCGGACGAACCGCAGGTCAGCTACAAGCGTGTGCTGCTGAAAATCTCCGGCGAGGCGCTGATGGGCGATCAGGGCTACGGTCTGCACCCGCCGACCGTGGCGCGCATCGCCCAAGAGGTGAAGTCGGTCCATGACCTCGGGGTCGAGATCTGCATGGTGATCGGCGGCGGCAATATCTTCCGCGGGCTGGCAGGCTCGGCGCAGGGGATGGAGCGGACGACGGCCGATTACATGGGGATGCTGGCGACGGTGATGAACGCGCTGGCGATGCAATCGGCGCTGGAGGCGCTGGACATCCACACCCGCGTGATCTCGGCGATCCCGATGGATCAGGTCTGCGAGCCCTACATCCGCCGCCGCGCCGTGCGCCACCTCGAGAAGGGCCGCGTCGTGATCTTTGCCGCGGGCACCGGCAACCCCTATTTCACCACCGATACCGCCGCCACGCTGCGCGCCAACGAGATGACCTGCCAGGCGATCTTCAAGGGCACCAAGGTCGACGGGGTCTATGACAAGGATCCCAAGAAACACGCCGATGCCAAGCGCTATGACAAGGTCAGCTATGACGAGGTGTTGCAAAAGCATCTGGGGGTCATGGATGCCTCGGCCATCGCGCTGGCGCGGGACAACAACCTGCCGATCATCGTGTTCTCGCTCGACGAGCCGGGCGGCTTCCTCGGCATCCTTGCGGGCCGGGGCACGTATACGCTTGTGAAAGGATGATGCCCTATCTTTCGGCAATCGGCTCGGTTATAGCGGCGTCCAAGGCAAACTGACGGGAAACACGACACATGGCCGACGATATCGAGATCGACATGGACGACCTCAACCGCCGCATGGAAGGGGCCATGGCCTCGCTGCGCACAGAATTCTCCTCGCTGCGCACCGGCCGCGCCTCGGCCTCGCTGGTCGAGCCGATCCAGGTCGATGCCTACGGCCAGATGACGCCGATCAACCAGCTTGGCACCGTGAACGTGCCCGAACCGCGGATGGTCACGATCAACATCTGGGACAAGGGCATGGTCAACAAGGTTGAAAAGGCGATCCGCGAAAGCGGGCTCGGCATCAACCCGCAGACCAATGGCACCATCATCATGCTGCCGATCCCCGAACTGAACGAGGAGCGCCGCCGCGACCTGACCCGGGTCGCCGCGCAATATGCCGAACATGCCCGCGTCGCCGTGCGCAACGTGCGCCGCGACGGCATGGACCAGATCAAGAAGGCCAAGGCCGATGGCATGAGCGAGGATGACCAGAAGTTCTGGTCCGCCGAGGTTCAGGCGCTGACCGACAAGGCCATCGCCGCGGTGGACAGCGCGCTCGATTCCAAGCAGGCCGAGATCATGCAGGTCTAGGCTGCGGCAGCCGCCGTGCCGATCCCTTCTCAACCCTAGCGAGGACTAGGCCCGATGGCCGCCAAGGACGTGAAAGACAAGGCACCATCGGGATGCGGGCCCGCGCATGTGGCCATCATCATGGATGGCAACGGCCGGTGGGCCACCAATCGCGGCTGGCCGCGGCTGGTCGGCCATCGCAAGGGGGCGGAACGGGTCAAGGAGATCGTCCGCGCCTGCCCGGACCTTGGGATCGACTGGTTGACGGTCTATGCCTTTTCCACCGAGAACTGGAAGCGCTCCACCGAGGAAGTGCTTGGCCTGATGGGCATTTTCGCGCGCTATATCGAACGCGAGGCCGATGCGATGTCGGCCGAGGGCGTGCGGCTGCGCTTCATCGGCGCGCGCGAGCGGCTGGACCCCAAGCTGCAAAAGCTGATGGCGGGGATCGAGGCGCGCACCGCCGGCAATTCCCGCGTGAACTTCACCGTGGCGATCAACTATGGCGGGCGCGACGAGCTGCTGCGCGCCGCGCGGCGGATGTGCGAGGATGTGGCCTCTGGCGTGCTGGCGCCCGAGGCCGCCGATGAGGCGGCGCTGACGGCGCGGCTCGATACCGCGGGCTTTCCCGACCCGGATCTGGTGGTCCGCACCTCGGGCGAGACGCGGACCTCGAACTTCCTGCCTTGGCAGGCGGCCTATGCCGAATACGAATTCACCCCGGTGCTGTGGCCGGATTTCACCCCGGACGTGCTGGGGGAAATCGTCGGGCGCTTCGGCACGCGCGAGCGGCGCTTTGGCGGCGTGCTGACCGGATAGTCGCAGCCGCGCGCGGCCTTCGGGGATTGCGCAGCGGCGGGCCGGGCGGGTAAGCCGGGCAAGTCTGCCAACGGGGCGCAACCGCGCCCGGCGACAGGCCGGGCAGGGAGGACATGACCAGATGACCGACAGCGATCCGAAGCCGACGCCGAGCCGCGCGGCGCGGTGGGCCGATCTTGGCCCGCGGCTGATCTCGGGCCTTGTCATGGCAGGCGGCGGGCTGGTGCTGATCTGGGCCGGCGGCTGGTGGTTCGCCGGGCTGGCGATCGTCGCCGCCGGGCTTATGGTGTGGGAGCTGGCGGCGATGCTGGCCGCGCCTCCTGGCAGAGCGATGCCGGCGCGTGGGCTGGGGTTGCTGGCGGGCGGTGGCCTTCTGGCCGCGCTGGTGCTGGCGCAGGTCTGGCCGGGGCAGGGCGGCGGTGTCGGCTATTGGGGCTGGGGCTGGGGCGGGCTGCTGCTGCTCTTGCCCGCGCTGGCCTCGCCGCTGGTACCGATGCGGGACCGGTTGCTGTTCGTGCTCTATTCGCTGGCGGTGTTGCAGGCGGCCTATGGCCTGGTGTCCTTCCGCGCCGATCATGGCGTGCTGTGGCTGGCCTGGCTGGTCGCGGTGGTGGTGGTTACAGACATCGCCGGGTATTTCGCCGGCAAGGCCTTTGGCGGGCCGAAATTCTGGCCGCGGATCAGCCCGAAGAAAACCTGGTCGGGCACGGTGGCGGGCTGGATCGGGGCGGCGCTGGTGGGCCTTGCCTTCGGCCAGTTCACGACCGCGGGGCCGGACCTGCCCTGGATTTCCGCCGCGCTGGCATTGGCCGCGCAGATGGGCGACATTGCCGAAAGCGCGATCAAGCGGCGGGCGGGGGTCAAGGACAGCTCGCGCCTGATTCCGGGGCATGGCGGATTGCTGGACCGGTTCGACGGGCTTCTGGGCGCGGCGCTGCTGATGCTGCTGGTGGCGCAGGTGGTGGATGTCCCGGTGGTGCGGTTCTGACATGACGGCAGCCCCTCGTTCCATCTCGATCTTCGGGGCCACCGGCTCCATCGGCGAATCGACCTTCGATCTGGTGATGCGCGCGGGCGGGCCGGCGGCCTTCCACACCGTCGCGCTGACCGGCGCCCGCAATGTGGCGCGGCTCGCCGAGATGGCCCGCGCGCTGCGGGCCGAGGTTGCCGTGACCGCCGATCCCACCTGTCTGCCCGCGCTGCGGGAGGCACTCGCCGGCTCCGGCGTCGAGGCGGCGGCAGGCGAGGCGGCGCTGGTCGAGGCGGCGGACCGGCCTGCCGATTGGGTGATGAGCGCGATTGTCGGCTTCGCGGGCCTTGCGCCCGGCCTTGCCGCGCTGCGACATGGGCGCACACTGGCGCTGGCCAACAAGGAGAGCCTTGTCACCGCCGGTCCCTTGTTGATGGAAACAGCCGCCGCCCATGGCGCGCGGATCCTGCCGGTGGACAGCGAGCATTCGGCGGTGTTCCAGGCGCTGGCAGGCGAGGAGATCGCCGCGGTGGAGCGGATCATCATCACCGCCAGCGGCGGCGCCTTCCGCGACTGGCCGCTGGAGCGGCTGGCGCAGGCGAGCGTGGCCGAGGCGTCGACCCATCCGAACTGGGCGATGGGCCAGCGCATCACCATCGACAGCGCGTCGATGTTCAACAAGGCGCTGGAAGTCATTGAAACGCGGGAATATTTCAATGTCGCCCCCGAATTGATCGAGGTGCTGGTCCACCCCGAATCGCTGGTGCATGCGCTGGTCGGCTTCCGCGACGGCGCGCTGATGGCGCATCTGGGCGCGCCTGACATGCGCCACGCCATCGGCTACGCGCTGAACTGGCCCGACCGCGCCCACCTGCCGGTGGCGCGGCTCGACCTTGCGCAGATCGGCCGGCTGAGCTTTGCCGCGCCGGACCCGGCCCGCTACCCCGCGCTGACCCTTGCGCGCGAGGTGATGGCGATCCGCGGGTTGGCGGGCGCGGCGTTCAATGCCGCGAAAGAGGCGGCGCTGGACGCCTTCATCGCCGGGCAGCTGTCTTTCCCGGGAATGGCGGGCGTGGTGGAAGATGTCCTCGCGCGAATGTCAGCCCAAACGGGGCTTGGAATTGCCACGATCAGCCTTGATAACCTGCGGCAAGCAGACCGCGAAGCGCGGCGACTGGCGGAGGCGGTGATCGCCTCGGCGCGTATTTGAGGCAGACCCTGTGGATATTCTGAGCCTTCTTCCGTCGTTTGGAAACCTTCTTTACACCCTTGCTGCCTTTGTCATCGCGCTGTCGGTGATCGTCGCGGTGCATGAATACGGCCATTACATCATCGGCCGCTGGTCCGGGATCCATGCCGAGGTGTTCAGCATCGGCTTCGGGCCGGTGCTGTATTCCTGGGTGGACCGGCGCGGCACCCGCTGGCAGGTGGCGGCGCTGCCGCTGGGGGGCTATGTCAAGTTCCTCGGCGATGCCAACGCCGCCTCGGCCGGGGCAGATGAAGAGACGATGTCGCATCTGACCCCCACGGAAAAGCGCCACACCATGCATGGCGCGCCGCTCTGGGCGCGAGCCGCGACGGTGGCGGCGGGGCCGGTGTTCAACTTCATCCTGTCGATTGCCCTCTTTGCCGGGATCTTCATGTTCTCGGGCGTTGCCACCAACACGCCCAGCATCGGCAGCACCTATGCGCTGCCCGGCGGCATCGGCGAGCTGGAAACCGGGGACGAGATCCGCGCCATCGAAGGCCGCCCGACCCCGGACTATCCGGCAGTGCAGGACGTGGCCGACGAATTCCCGGCGCTGGAGCGGATGCAGTATCTGGTGGCGCGGGCCGGGGCCGAGACCACGGTCGAGGGGCCGGCGGTCTATCCCGCCCGCATCAACGCCGTCACCCCCGATAGCGCGGCGATGGCCGCGGGCCTGCGCGAGGGCGATGTGATCCTGGCGATCAACGGCGCCCCGGTGCGCAGCTTTGCCGAGCTGCAGGGGATCGTGAAGACGGCAGGCGGCAGCCCGCTGGACCTGCGGGTCTGGCGCGACGGCGAGGCAGAGTTCGAGGTGACGCTGACCCCCAAACGCACCGACCTGCCGCTGCGGACGGGCGGATTCGAGACGCGCTACCTGATCGGCATCGGCGGCGGCTTCTTCTTCGAACCCGTCACCCGCAGCGTCGGTCCGCTCGAAGCGGTCAGCGCGGGCGCGGGGCAGGTGTCCTTCGTCGTCACCTCCTCGCTTTCGGCGCTGTCGCACATGATCACCGGGGCAATCTCGTCGTGCAACCTGCGCGGCCCGATCGGCATCGCCGAAACCTCGGGCGCGGCAGCGAGCGCGGGCTTTGCCGATTTCATCTGGTTCCTCGCGGTGCTGTCCACCGCGGTGGGGCTGATGAACCTGTTCCCGATTCCGGTGCTGGATGGCGGGCATCTGGTGTTCCACGCCTGGGAATGGGTCGCGGGCAAACCGCCGCCGGACGGGGTGATGCGGGTGCTGATGCTGGTGGGGCTGGCGCTGGTGCTGTCGCTGATGGCCTTCGGGCTGACCAACGATCTGCGCTGCTGATCCCTGGGGCAGGGGCCGCGTTCCGGCCCGACCCTTGCCCAATTCCGGCCACATTCCGCCGATAACTCTCTTGTGTCCCGGATTAAAACGCCAGAGGCCCAAGATGCAGATGATCGGAAAAAGCGCCCGCAGCCTCGAGCTGCTGATCGACCTGAGCTGGGAGCAGCTGGTGATTCCCGCGGCGATCCTGATGGGTTTGCTCGGCGGCGCGGCCATCGGCGTCGAACTGATGCAGATGCCGGTGATGATGCCCTAGTCCCGAAGGCGCGCGCCAGGCGGATTGCGATGACAGGGTGCCCGATGCGGGCGCCCTTTTTTGTTGGGCGGCCACGGCCCGATCCGGCGCATTGGCAAGGTTTCGCCCATCCCGGGGGCGCCGGATGGCGGCGCTGCGCCGCCATTCACCTCCTTTTGACAAGGCCCCCCTTTCCGGCTAGTCACGGGATCGGAAGAGAATGTTAAAAACGGCGGGAGTAACGACCGATGGCGACCAAGCTGAGCAGCGGCGGCAGCGCCCGGGAATATCGGCCGGCAATGCGGCGTTCGGGGCGGCGGGCGGGGCTTCTGCTCTCCGTCGCCATGCTGTGCACGGCCTCCCTAACGCCGGTTCAGGCCCAGACCTACAGTTTCAGCGACGTGCAGATCGAGGGCAACAGCCGCATCGATGGCGGCACGATCCTGTCCTATGCCGGAATCGCGCGCGGCGAGGCGGTGTCTGCCGGCGCGCTGAACGATGCCTACCAGCGCATCCTTGCCTCGGGCCAGTTCGAGACGGTGGAGCTGGTGCCCACGGGCGGCACGCTGGTGATCCGCGTCACCGAATATCCCACCGTCAACGTGGTCGATTTCGAAGGCAACGCCCGCATCAAGGATGAACAGCTGTCGAGCGTGGTGCAGACCACGGCGCGGCGCGTGTTCTCTCCCCAGCAGGTCGAAGCGGATGCGGCGGCGATTGCCTCGGCCTATGCCGGCGGCGGACGGGTTGCCGCGCGGGTGGAACCAAAGGTGATCCGCCGCGATGCCGATACCGTCGATGTGGTGTTCGAGATCAGCGAAGGCCGCCTGTCCGAGATCGAGCGGCTGTCCTTCACCGGCAACCGCGCCTTCTCCGACCGCCGGCTGCGCGAAGTGCTGGATACCAAGCAGGCCGGCCTGCTGCGCATCTTCGTTGGCTCCGACACCTATGCGCCCGACCGGATCGAGGCCGACAAGGTGCTGCTGACCGACTTCTACCGCTCGCGCGGTTATGTCGATTTCCAGGTGCTTGGCGTTGCGTCGGAATTCTCGCGCGAGCGCGATGCCTTCTTCCTGACCTACAATGTGCAGGAGGGCCAAAGCTTCAAGTTCGGCCAGATCCGCACCGTTTCGGAAGTGGAAGGGCTGAGCCCCGCCGAGTTCGAGCGTGCCGTGCGCGTCCGCTCGGGCGCGACCTATTCGCCGAACGCGGTGGACAACACCATCAGCCGCATGGAAGCCGTGGCGACCGAAAAGGGCCTCAGCTTCGTGCGGATCGAACCGCGCGTCACCCGCAATGACCGCACCCGCACGCTGGACATCGACTTCGTGGTGGCGAACGGCCCGCGGGTCTTCGTGGAACGGATCGACATCGAGGGCAACGCCACCACGCTCGACAAGGTGGTGCGGCGGCAGTTCAAATCGGTCGAAGGCGACCCCTTCAACCCGCGCGAAATCCGCGAGGGCGCCTCGCGCATCCGGGCGCTCGGGTTCTTCTCGCAGGCCGAGGTCGATACCCGCCCGGGATCTGCGCAGGACCGGGTGATCGTCGATGTGAACGTGACCGAACAGCCGACCGGCTCGCTTTCCTTCGGGATCAGCTACGGGGTGGATACCGGCGTCGGCCTCGCGCTCAGCTTCTCGGAAGAGAACTTCCTGGGCCGCGGCCAGTTCTTCAGCGCGACGCTGAACACCACGGACAGCACCGGCTCGTCCAGCATCACCTTCGTGGAACCGGCCTTCCTCGACCGCGATCTGGCGGCGCGCTTCAGCGCCTTCTACCGGATCTCGGAAAACGACAACTCCGACTATTCGATGCGTCTGGCCGGCATCGAACCGTCGCTTGAGTTCCCGATTGCACCCAACACCAGGCTGAACCTTGGCTTCAAGATCGGGCAAGAAGAGCTCTACGATATCGAGCAGCTCAACTCCTCGGCGATCCTTGTCGCGGAAGAGGGCAAGCAGGACAGCTTCGGCCTGAGCTATGCCCTCAGCTACGACAACCGGCGCACCGGGCTCAACCTCAATGGCGGCGTCCGGCTGCGCTTCGGGCAAGAGCTGTATGGGCTGGCCGGCGATGTCGAGGCGCTGAAGACCACGGCGGTCGCCACCGCCGAAACCAAGGTGTTCAACGAAGAATGGACGGTGCGCGCCGAGATCGAGGGCGGCGCCTATACCGCGCTTGGCGGCACCCAGTCGCGGGTGACCGACCGGTTCTTCGGCTCGGAAATGCGCGGCTTCGAAAGCCGTGGCATCGGTCCGCGCGATCTGGACGTGGAGAACGAAGACCCGCTTGGCGGCAATTACTATGCCGTGGCGCGCTTCGAGGCGGAATTCCCGCTGGGGATCCCCGAGGAATACGGGATCACCGGCGGCCTGTTCCTGGATGTCGGCACCGTCTGGGGGCTGGACAACACCAATGGCGGTCTGGCCTCGGGCTGCGTCGATCTGAACGGCGATGGCGATTGCCAGGTCGATGACGAGGCGATCCTGCGCTCTGCCGTCGGGTTCTCGGTATTCTGGACCACGCCGATCGGGCCGCTGCGCTTCAACTTCTCGCGGGCGCTGGCCAAGGAAGACTACGATCTCGAACAGAACTTCGACCTGACCGTTTCGACGCGGTTCTGATGCAACGGGGCGGGCAGGGCGTGCGCAGGATGGCGGGGCCCTGCCGCCTTGCGCTCGTGCTGCTGATGCTGGCGGGCGGGGCTGCGTCGGCGCAGGATCTTGCGCTTGATCCGGCAACGGGCTTTGCGCAGCAATTTGCGCAAGCCGCGCCCGGCGGGTTGCCTGCCACCAGCTTTCCCACCGGCACCGCCGTGCTGCAGGCCCCGATCCTGACCCTGAATGATGAGCAGCTGTTCGACGAGTCGGCCTGGGGTGCCCGCGCCGAGGCCGAGATCGAGGCCGCCGCAGCCGCGCTGGCGACCGAGAACCGCCGGATCGAGGCGCAGTTGCTGGCCGAGGAACGCTCGCTCACCGACCGTCGCCCCGGCATGGACCCCGCCGCCTTCCGCGCCGAGGCCGATGCCTTCGACGAGCGGGTGACCGGCATCCGCCGCGCGCAGGACGTGAAGGCGCGGGCGGTCTCGCGGCTGCGCGAGGCGGAACGGCGGGCGTTTTTCAGTGCTGCAGTGCCAATCCTGTCCGAGGTGATGCGCAAGCATGGCGCGGTGGCGATCCTCGATGCCCGGGCGATCTTCCTTGCCGACAGCCAGATCGACGTGACGGCCGAAGTCGTGGCGCTGGCCGATCAGCGGCTGGGGCCCGGCGCCGCGCCCGAACTGCCCGATCCGGTCGAGGAGCCGGAGGGCGAGGACGCCCCGACGCCCACCGCCGACTGAGCCCGGACCGGGAAAACCCGGCGCCTTGCCTCGCGCCGGGCGAATTGCTAGCAAGGCCAAAGACAAGCCGGCCAAGGTGGCGGGGTCATTCCGAGCGGGACGACCCGCGCGGAATGACCCCGCCACAGCCCGGCCCGACCGACCAGAGCGATGCGAGGGACAGAGTAAAGATGACCGAAGAACCCGCCGGCGTCGCGCCGGGCAAGACCCCGTTCCCCGCCACCGAGGCCGATATCCATCTGATCCAGCGGATCATTCCGCATCGCTACCCGTTCTTGCTGATCGACAAGGTGCGCGAGATCGTGCCGTTCAAATCGGCCATCGGCGTCAAGAACGTCACCTTCAACGAGCCGCATTTCCAGGGCCATTTCCCCGGCGCGCCGATCATGCCCGGCGTGACGATCGTGGAGGCGATGGCGCAGGCCTCGGCGGTGCTGGTCGGCATTTCCATGGATGTGGTGGACCGCGACCTTCTGGTCTATTTCATGGGCATCGACGGCTGCAAGTTCCGCCGCAAGGTGGTGCCGGGCGACGTGCTGGAGCTGGCGGTGACGGTCAAGCGCGGCGGCGGCAAGATCTGGAAGTTCGACGGCCGCGCCACGGTTGACGGGCAACTGGCCTGCGAGGCGGAATTCACCGCGATGATGGACCTGAGGGGCTGACCGCATGACCATTGACGCCAGCGCCGTGATCCACCCCTCGGCCGTGGTCGAACCCGGCGCGGTGATCGGCGCGGGCTGCCGCATCGGCCCCTTCGCGCTGATCGGCCCCGAGGTGGTTCTGGCCGCCGGGGTCGAGGTGAAATCCCATGCCGTGATCACCGGGCAGACCTCGGTCGGCGAGGGCACCACGGTGTTTTCCTTCGCCGTGCTGGGGGAGGTGCCGCAGGATCTGAAATACAGGGGCGAGCGCACGCGGCTCACCATCGGCGCGCGCAACCGCATCCGCGAGCATGTGACGATGAACACCGGCACCGAGGGCGGCGGCGGCGAGACGGTGGTGGGGGACGATGGCCTGTTCATGGCCGGCTGCCATGTCGCGCATGATTGCCGCATCGGCAACAACGTGATCCTGGTCAATGGCTCTGCCGTGGCGGGGCATTGCGTGCTGGAGGATGGGGTGATCGTCGGCGGCATGTCCGGGGTGCATCAATGGGTGCGCATCGGCCGCGGCGCGATCATCGGCGCGGTGACGATGGTGACGGCCGATGTGGTCCCGCACGGGCTCGTGCAGGGCCCGCGCGGCACGCTGGACGGGCTGAACCTTGTCGGCCTCAAGCGCCGCGGCGTCGACCGGGCCGAGATCCACGGGCTGCGCGATCTCTATGAGGCGCTTGGCGAGGGCAATTTCCGCGAAACCGCGCGGCGGCTGGACGGCACCGTGCCGCCGGGCTCGCTGGCGGCAGAGGTGCTGGCCTTCATCCTCGGCCCCTCGGACCGCAGCTTCCTGACGCCTGCATGAGCGGCAAGCGAAACGGGGGGCTCGCCCTGATCGCCGGCACCGGCGCGCTGCCGGGGCTGCTGGCGGGCGCGCTGGACGCGCAGGGCGAGGGCTTCGTGCTGGCCGAGATGGAGGGCTTCCCCGCCTCGGTCGCCGGGCAGGACCCTGTGCGCTTTCGTGTCGAACGGCTGGTGCCGTTCCTTGACGATCTGCTCGCCCGCGGCGTCCGCCGCGTGGTCTTCGCCGGTGCCGTGCGCCGGCCGCGGCTCGACCCCTCCGCCATCGATGCTGGCACCGCCGCGCTGTTGCCCCGGCTGATGGCGGCAATGCAGGCGGGCGATGACGCCACCCTGCGCGCGGTGATCGGCATCTTCGAGGAACGCGGGCTGGAGGTGGTCGGCGCCGAGGCGGTGCTGCCGGAACTGGTGCCCGGGCCCGGGATTCTGACCGGCGCGCCGACCGAGGCCGACAGCAAGGACGCCGCCCGCGCCGCTTCCATCGTCGCGGCGCTTGGCAGCGTCGATGTGGGGCAGGGCGCCGTGGTGGCGCAGGGCCTGTGCCTTGCGGTCGAGGCGCTGCCGGGCACCGATGCGATGCTGGACTGGGTGGCGATAACTGGCGCCGGCCTGCGCCCCGATCCCTCGGGTGCGAAGGGCGTGTTCTACAAGGCGCCGAAGCCGGGGCAGGACCGCCGGGTGGACTTGCCCGCCCTTGGCCCCGAAACCGTCGCCCGCGCCGCCGCCGCCGGGCTCGCCGGGATCGTCTGGGAGGCGGGCGGCGTGATCTGCCTGAGCCGCGCCGAGATGGTCGCGGATGCCGAAGCGGCGGGGCTGTTCCTCTGGGCCCGAGACCCCGGGACCGAACCGTGAGCCCGGTCTTGTTCCTGATCGCCGGCGAGGCCTCCGGCGACAAGCTGGGCGCGGCGCTGATGGCCGGTCTCAAGCAACTGGCCCCCGATGTGCGCTTCGCAGGCGTCGGTGGCCCGGCGATGCAGGCCGAGGGGTTGCAAGGCCTTTTCCCGATGGAAGAGCTGTCGGTGATGGGCCTGATGGAGGTGCTGCCGAAATACCGCGCGCTGAAGCGGCGCATCGCGCAGACGGCGCAGGCGGTCACGGACCTTGCCCCCGATGCGCTGATCGGTATCGACAGCCCGGATTTCTGCCTGCGCGTCGCGGGGCTCGCGCGAAAAGCGAACCCCGGCTTGCGCACCATGCACTATGTCGCGCCCTCGGTCTGGGCCTGGCGCCCGGGCCGCGCCGCCAAGATGGCACCGGTGATCGACCATGTGCTGGCGCTTCTGCCCTTCGAGCCGCCCTATATGGAGGCGGCCGGAATGACCTGCGATTTCGTCGGCCATCCGGTGGTGGCCGAGCCGGTGGCCACCCCCGAGCAGGCCGCCGCCTTCCGCGCCGCGCATGGCATTGCGCCCGATGCGCCGCTGGTGCTCGCCCTGCCCGGATCGCGCCGCGGCGAGGTCAACCGCATCGGCCCGACCTTCGACGAGGCGCTGATGCGGGTGCGCGACCGGGTGCCCGAACTGCGCGTGGTGCTGCCCACGGTGCGCGGCGTGGCCCCGCTGGTGCGCGAGATGTCGGCGCGCTGGCCCGTCGCCCCGGTGATCGTCGAGGCGCCCGAGGACAAGCGCGCCGCCTTCGCCGCCGCCGATCTTGCGCTGGCCGCCTCGGGCACCGTCAGCCTGGAGCTCGCCGCCAGCGCCACGCCGATGGTGATCGCCTATGACATGGCCTGGCTCAGCCGCCAGATCATCGCGCGGATGCTGCGGGTCGATACGGTGACGCTGGTGAACCTCGTATCCGAGACGCGGGCGATCCCCGAATATCTCGGCCGCCGTTGCACCCCGGCGCTGATTGCCCCGGCGCTGCTGGAACTGCTGGAGGATGACGAGGCGCAGGCCGCACAACGCGAGGCGATGCGCCTGACGATGGAGCGGCTGGGGGCAGGGGGCGAGGCCCCGGGGCTCAGGGCCGCGCGGTCGGTGCTGGCGCATCTGCCAGGGCCCCCGCAAGCATGAGCCGGTCGTGGCTCGCCGACACCGCCGCGCTCCTCAGCTTCTTCACCGTCACCGGCCTCCTCAACGAGCGCTTCATCGCCGGGATGACCTGGGATCAGGTGCTGCACGCCCGGCTGCTGGGGGCTGCGCTGATGGTCCCGGTGGGGCGGCCCTATGGCCTCTGGCGCGACTGGATGCTGCGCCACGCCGGGGCCAGCCGCGCCTCGCAGATCCTGTGGGACAGCCTCGCGCTGATGAGCTTTCAGGTGCCGATCTATGCCGCGATCCTTGCCGTCAGTGGCGCCACCGGCGGCAGCCTGCTGCGCGGCACCCTTGGCGCTGCGGTGATCATGCTGGCGCTCGGGCGCCCCTATGGCGCGTATCTCAACCTCGTGCGGCGGCTGTTCGGGCTGCCGCCGGGCGGCGCGAGGCCGATGTCGCTGAACAGCTGAGCAGAGAGCCGGACAGGCGGATTTTTCTTGCGAAGCGCTTCTGACAGGAGTGTTTGCGGTCATGTAGAACTTTTACCACAGGTATCACTGCAAGCTGATCGAGGCCCGTTCCGAGGACGCCCGCCAGCCGCTCTCGGCCCTCGGCGCCGCCGTCGGCCTATCGCAATCCGCGCTCAACGAACGCATCCGGCGGCTGACCGAGCGCGGCGCGATCCGCCGCGTGATGGCCGACAGCGACCCCGCCGCGCTTGGCCTGCCAGTGCTGGCCTTCGTCTGGCTGGCGCTGGCCGAGGGCGCCAGCGAGGCCGGCTTCCGCGCCCATGCCGCCGCCGATCCCGCCATCACCGCCTGCCACCATGTCACCGGGCCCTGGCCCTATCTGATCCAGGTGCGGCTGCCCTCGCTGGCCGGGGTGGAGCCGTTCCTCGCCGCGCTGAAATCCGGCGGCTGGCTCGGCCGCAGCGAGACCATCCTGGCGCTGACCGAGGTGGTCGCGCCGCCCTTCCCTATCGGGGGGACTGATGCTGGTCCTGTTCGGCACCGCCGTGGCGATGGGGCTGGCCATCGCCGCGCCCTTCGGCCCCATCGGCGCGCGCTGCATCGAGCGCACGCTGCGCGGCGGTTTTCGCGCCGGGATGGCTGGCGGCCGTGGCACTGCGCTCGCCGATGCGCTGTTCGCGGCGCTGGCGGCGGCGGGCTTTGCCAGCTTTGCCGCCACGGTGGCGCTGATCGAGCGGCCACTGGGGCTGATCGGCGGCGCGTTCCTGATCTGGCTGGGCCTGCGCGCCCTGCGCCCGGCGCCGCCGGTGGCGACAGAGGCGGCCAAGGCCCCGCCCGGCGCGCTGGCGGGGTTGGCCACCACCTTCGGCCTGACACTGGCCAACCCCGCCACCATCCTCAACTTCGCCGCGATCTTCGCCGGACTCGGCCTCGCCCGCACCGCCGGCCCCGGCGAAGCGGTCGCGGTCGTGACCGGCATCTTCACCGGCTCGCTGCTGTGGTGGGCACTGCTGTCGGGCACCGTCGCCCTGCTGCGCAACCGCCTGCCGCAAGGCTTCGCCCGCGGCACGGCGCTCGCCTCGGGCACGGTGATGCTGGGCTTCGGGATCTGGGCGCTGGCGGTCCAGGTTTGCGCGCCGCCGCGCGCGGGCGGTCCAGGTTTGCGCGCCGCCGCCCGCGGGCGGTCTAAGGCAGCAGCCGGTCGGCAAAGCCCGCCAGCCGGGCCATCGCCTCGGCGAAATCCTCATCGGGAATGGTCATCGCCACACGGCAATGCCCCGCCGCCGGCGCGCCAAAGCTCTCGCCCGGCATCACCGCGATGCGCTCCTCCTCCAGCAGCCGCTCGGCAAAGGCATTGCCGGAAAGCCCGGTGGCGCGGATGTCGAGCATCACATACATCGCCCCCGCCGAGGGGATCGCCCGGATCGCCTGCGAGCCGGCCAGCGCCCGTGCCGCAATCTCGCGCCGCCGCCGGAACGGGTCCGCGATGGTGGCCTCGAAGCCCTCGCCCTGCGCCAGCGCATGCAGCGCGGCATGCTGGATGAAGGCTGGCACCCCATAGGTGGTGACGGTCGACAGGAGGGTAATCGCCTCCACCACCGCCTCCGGCGCCACCACCCATCCCAGGCGCGAGCCGGTCATCGCATGGCTTTTCGACATCGAGCCGATCACCACCGTGCGCTCCGCCATCCCCGGCAGGGCGCGAGGGGAAAGATGCGCACTCTCCCAGACCTGGGTGTCATAGACCTCGTCCGAGATCAGCCACAGATCGGCTTCGCGCACCGCGCCGGCGATCCCCTCCAGCGTGCCCCGCCCATAGATCACCCCGGTCGGGTTGTTGGGCGAGTTGATCAGCAGGGTGCGCGCGCCCGAGGCCGCGGCCAGGATCGCCGCCGCCTCCGGCTGGAAATCGTGCGAGGAGCGCGTCGCCACCGCCACCGCCTCGGCCCCCGTCGCGCGGATCGTGCCGGGATAGGTCGGATAGAACGGCGCGCAGTAAAGCCCGGTATCGCCCCGGTCCAGCAGCGCCATATGCGCCGAGAACAGCGCCGACTGCCCGCCGGGCGTGACCACGATATTCTCCGCCCGCGTCGCCACGCCGGTGCGCGCCTGCACCCGGCCCGCAATCGCCGCCCGCAGCTCCGGCAGCCCGGCACCGAAGGTGTAGCCGGTATGCCCTGCCATCGCCGCGCCATGCATCGCCGTCAGGATCGCCGCATCGGTCTTCACGTCATGCTCGCCGATGGTCAGGTTCAGCACCCGCTCCCCGGCCCGGATCATCTCGCGGGTGCGGTAATAGATGCCCCAGCCATCGCCGTCCGTGCCGGCAATATGGGCAATGCGGGGGGCGAGGTGCATGGGGATCTCCGGTGAATGATCCGCAGAGGGAGCATGAACCACCGGGCCGGGGCAAGGGCCGGTGCTGTCACCGTTACAATGTTTGCCGGCGGGGAAGCGAGGGGGGCCGTCTGCCCCCCTCTTGGCGCGTGCCGCGCCAATTCACCCCCCGAGGATATTTCTGCCAGCAAGAAGCACCAAGCGCGCGCTGCCCCCTTCTTGCTGGCTCAAATATCCTCCGGGGGTCCGGGGGTGGAAAACCCCCGGCGCTGGCCGCGCGCGCCGGATTTTCCTTGGCAGCGCGCCCGCGCCGCGCTACTTGAGTGCGCATGGAACGCCAGCACATCGCCCGCATCTGCTGCATTACCGGCTGACACGCGTCAGGCGGGCTGTTCCTCTGTTTCAAAGCCAGATCGAACCCGAACCCCCGCCGCCGGAAGTGCAGCGCCAAGGGGCGCGAGGAGGGATCATGGTTGAGATCAGGCTTCACGACAGCCGCACCCGCCGCAAGGTTGCCCTTGCGCCGCTGGACCCGACGAATGTGCGGATGTATGTCTGCGGTCCCACCGTCTATGACCGCGCGCATCTGGGCAATGCCCGGCCGGTGGTGGTGTTCGACACGCTCTACCGGCTGCTGCGGCATGTCTATGGGGCGGACCACGTCACCTATGTGCGCAACTTCACCGATGTCGATGACAAGATCAACGCCGCCGCGCAGGCGCTGAAGGCTTCGGGCGATCCGCGCAGCCTGGAAGAGCTGATCGCCGCGCGCAGCGACGAGACCATCGGCTGGTATCACGCCGACATGGACGCGCTCGGCGCCCTGCGCCCCGATCTCGAGCCGCGCGCCACCGCCTACATCGCCCCGATGATCGCCATGATCGAGACCTTGATCGCCCGCGGCCACGCCTATGAAGCCGAGGGCCATGTGCTCTTTGACGTGCGCAGCTACCCCGCCTATGGCGCCCTCTCGGGCCGCAGCGTCGATGACATGATCGCCGGCGCCCGGGTCGAGGTTGCCCCCTACAAGCGCGACCCGATGGATTTCGTGCTGTGGAAACCCTCGGGCCCCGACCTGCCGGGCTGGGACAGTCCCTGGGGCCGCGGCCGCCCCGGCTGGCATATCGAATGCTCGGCGATGAGCCATGAGCTGCTGGGGCCGTCCTTCGACATCCATGGCGGCGGCATCGACCTGCAATTCCCGCATCATGAGAACGAGATCGCCCAAAGCTGCTGCGCCCATCCCGAGGGCGGCTTTGCCGGCATCTGGATGCATAACGAGATGCTGCTGGTCGAGGGCAAGAAGATGTCCAAGAGCCTGGGGAATTTCTTCACGGTGCGGGATTTGCTGGATCAGGGCGTGCCGGGGGAGGTGATCCGGTTCGTGTTCTTGTCCACGCATTATAGCAAGCCGATGGACTGGACGGCGGAGAAGGCGGCACAGGCGGAGGCGACCCTGAGGAAGTGGCGGGGTGCATTAACGGGAGTGGCGCCGAGTGCGCCTGACGACATGGTTGTTGTATCACTAGAAGACGACCTAAACACCCACAACGCAATTCGACAGTTGCACGGTCTCTATGATCGCCTAGACCTTGTGCGAAAGGTCGAAAATTACGGCCACCCTTTAGACCGAGCTCAACTCGTTGAACCCGGGGCCGTGATCGAGGCCCGCTTTCTTGCCTCGGCTCAGCTTCTTGGCCTGCTGACGCCCGATATGGTGGATTGGGCTTCGGTCCCTTTCGCCGACTTGTCCGGACCGACCGCGCGTCTGACCGCTCTGCGCGCTGACGCTATGGCGACCAAGGACTTCTCTGCCGTCGATGCGATGAAAGCGGCGCTGGTCGCAGCTGGCCTGGAAGTGCGCATGTCCAAGGCGGGTGTCGAATTGGTCCCGGGTGCGGGGTTCGACCCCGCCAAGCTGGAGTCCCTCAAATGACCCCCGCGCCAGCCGCCCTGCCAGCCCGCACCCGCCTCCACCTCTACGACACAACCCTGCGCGACGGCCAGCAGACCCAGGGCGTCCAATTCTCCGCCCTTGAAAAGACCCGCATCGCCGCCGCGCTCGATGCCATCGGCATCGACTATATCGAGGGCGGCTGGCCCGGCGCGAACCCGACCGACTCCGAGTTCTTCGACAGCCGCCCGCAGACCCGCGCCACCTTCTCCGCCTTTGGCATGACCAAGCGCTCGGGGCGCTCGGCGGAAAACGATGACGTGCTGGCGGCGGTGCTGAACGCGAACACGCCTGCCGTCTGCCTCGTCGGCAAGGCGCATGAGTTTCATGTGACCACCGCGCTTGGCATTCCGCTGGACGAGAACCTCGACAACATCCGCGCCTCCATCGCCCATCTCGTCGCCCAGGGCCGCGAGGCGCTGTTCGATGCCGAGCATTTCTTTGACGGCTACCGCGCCAACCCGGCCTATGCGCTCGACTGCCTCCACGCCGCCCACGGTGCCGGCGCCCGCTGGATCGTGCTCTGCGACACCAATGGCGGCACGCTGCCGGCAGAGATCGGCCGCATCACCGCCGAGGTGATTGCGGCAGGCATCCCCGGCGACCGGCTCGGCATCCACTGCCATGACGATACCGGCAATGCTGTCGCCGGATCCTTGGCGGCGGTCGATGCCGGGGCGCGGCAGATCCAGGGCACGCTGAACGGGCTGGGGGAGCGCTGCGGCAATGCCAACCTCACCACGCTGATCCCGACGCTGCTGCTGAAGCCCCCCTATGCGGGCCGCTACGAGACGGGGATCACGCGCGAGGCGCTGGCCGGCCTCACCCGCCTCAGCCGGATGCTGGACGATATCCTCAACCGCGTGCCGCTGCGCGCGGCGCCCTATGTCGGGGCCTCGGCCTTCGCCCATAAGGCCGGCCTCCATGCCTCGGCGATCCTCAAGGATCCCTCGACCTATGAGCATGTGGACCCGGCCCTTGTCGGCAATGACCGGGTGATCCCGATGTCGAACCAGGCCGGGCAGTCGAACCTGCGCGCGCGGCTGGTGGCGGCGGGCCTTGCCGTGGCTCCGGGCGATCCGGCGCTGGCGCGGATCCTCGATGCGGTGAAGGCGCGCGAGGATCAAGGCTATGCCTATGACGGCGCTCAGGCCAGCTTCGAGCTGGTGGCGCGGCGGGAACTGGGCCTCTTGCCGCGGTATTTCGAGGTGGAGCGCTACCGGGTCACGGTGGAACGCCGCCATCAGTCGGGGCGCGCCGTCAGCCTGTCCGAGGCGGTGGTGGTGGTGCGCATCGGCGGCCAGACCATGCTGTCGGTGTCGGAATCGCAGGACGAGACCGGCGCCGACCGCGGGCCGGTCAACGCGCTGTGGACGGCGCTGGCCAAGGATCTGGGGCCCTACCAGTGCCTGATCGACGACATGAAGCTGGTGGATTTCAAGGTCCGCATCACCCAAGGCGGCACCGAGGCGGTGACCCGGGTCATCATCGATAGCGAGGATGCCGCCGGCCATCGCTGGTCCACCGTCGGCGTCTCGCCCAACATCGTCGATGCCAGCTTCGAGGCGCTGCTGGATGCGGTCATCTGGAAGCTCGCCCGCGACGGCGCGACCCTGCCATGAGCCTTCATGCCTGCGCCGCGCTGGTCGAGACCGGGGACCCCGACCGCTTCCTCGCCGCGATGGCCGCGCCCCCCGCGGCCCGCGCCCGGCTCTGGCCGCTCTATGCCCTGAACCTGGAGCTCGCGCGCGCGCCCTGGGCCTCGGCCGAGCCGCTGGTGGCAGAGATGCGCCTGCAATGGTGGGTGGATACGCTGGACCGGATCGCGGCCGGCGAGCGCCCGCGCACGCATGAGGTGGCCGGGCCTCTGGCCGACCTCATCGCCGAAACCGGCCAACCGGTCGCGCCGCTGCAAGCGATTGCCGAGGCGCGGCGGCTGGATTGTTGGGGCGAGCCTTTCGCCGGCACTGACGACCTGCTGGCCTACCTCGGCGACACCGCCGGCAACCTGATGCTGGCCGCCGGGCAAGCCCTCGGCGCGCCGGAGGCCGCCCATACCGCGCTGCAGGACGCCGGCCTCGCGACCGGTATCGCCAACTGGCTGGTCGCGGTGCCGGACCTGATCGCGCGGGGCAGGGCGCCGCTGCCCGATCCCGGACCCGAAGCCATCGCCGCCTTGGCCCGCACCGGCCTCGCCAGCCTCACCCGCGCCCGCAACGCCCGCAGCGCGCTCCCCGCCGCCGCCATCCCCGCGCTCTACCCGGCTTGGCAGACAGGCGCGCTCCTCTCCCGCGCCGCCGCCGATCCGGGCCAGATAACCCAAACCCCGCTGCGACTCTCCGAATTCTCCCGCCGCGGCCGCCTGCTGCTCACCGCCGCCACCGGCCGGATCTGACCGTCTTTCCCGTTCTTGCTGGCAAAAATATCCTCGGGGGGTTCCGGGGGGCAGAAGGCCCCCCGGCTTCCTTGAACCCGGCCTCCGCCTATTCGCTCCGCCCCGCCGCCCGCACCCGCGCCGTCACCTCGGGCGCCAGCGCCCGCATCGCGTCATGCTGGGTCATGTAGACCTTCCCGCTCAACTCCTGCAGGAAATGCCCGCGCCTCAGCTTGTCCATCACCGGCCCCTTCACCTCGGACAGGTGCAGCGTCACCCCGGCATCGCGCAGCCGGCTGTTGATCGCCTCGAGGCTCTCGAAGGCCGAGGCATCGACATCGTTCACGGCAGGGCACATCAGCACCACATGGCGCAGGCCGGGGTCCGCCGCCACCCGGTCATAAACGGTGTCCTCCAGGAACCGGGCATTGGCGAAATAGAGGCTCTCATCCACCCTTATCGTCAGCACCTCCGGCACCGTCACCACCGCATGGCGCAGCACGTTGCGGAAATGCTCGGTCCCCGGCACCTGGCCCACGACGGCGACATGCGGGCGCGAGGTGCGGAAGAGGTGCAGGCCGAGGCTGAGGATCACCCCGGCCGAGATCCCGGCCTCCACCCCCACAACCAGCGTCACCAGCATCGTGGCCAGCATCGCCGCGAAATCGGTGCGCGACAGCACCCAGGTCCGGCGCAAGGCGCCAAGGTCCACCAGGCTCAGCACCGCCACCACGATGGTCGCGGCCAGCGTCGCCTTGGGCAGGTAGTGCAGCAAGGGCGTCAGGAACAGCACCGCCAGCGCCATGCCCACTGCGGTAAAGGCGCCCGCCGCGGGCGTCTCGGCCCCGGCGTCGAAGTTCACCACCGACCGCGCAAATCCCCCCGTCACCGGAAAGCCGCCCGACAGCGCCGATCCCAGATTGGCCCCGCCAAGCGCCAGCAGCTCCTGATCGGGGTCGATGCGCTGGCGGCGCTTGGCTGCCAGCGTCTGCGCGACAGAGATGGTCTCGACATAGCCGACGATCGAGATCAGCAGCGCCGGCACCGCGATCTGCGCCCAGAGGCCAAGGTCGAGCGGCGGCAGGCTCGGCACCGGCAATCCCCCCGGCACCTCGCCGACCAGCGCCACGCCCCGCGCCTCCAGCCCCAGCCCCCAGGCCGCCAGCGTGGTCAGCGCCACCGCCGCCACCGGGGCGGCGCGCACCACCATGCCGGCAGGGCGCGCCTGCCAGCCGCGGGCGCGCAGCAACGGCGCAAGACCCCGGCGTGACCACAGCAGGAACCCCACCGCCGCCGCGCCAATCACCAGAGTCGGCAGGTTCACCCCGCCAAGGCCGCGCAGCAGCGATCCCAGCAGCTCGGGCAGCGTCTGCCCGCCCGCCTTGATCCCCAGCAGATGCGGCAGCTGGCTGGCCGCGATCAGCAGGCCCGAGGCAGAGATGAACCCCGAAATCACCGGATGGCTGAGGAAGTTGGCGATGAACCCCAGCCGCAGCGCGCCCATCGCCAGCAGCATCAGCCCCGACAGAAACGCCAGCGCGATCGCCGCGCCCAGATATTCGGGCGTGCCCTGCGCCGCCAGCTTGCCCACCGCCGCCGCGGTCATCAGGCTGGCCACCGCCACCGGCCCCACCGCCAGCGTGCGCGAGCTGCCCATCAGCGCGTAGATCAGCAAG
Organism: Frigidibacter albus; assembly: GCF_009908165.1. Lineage (GTDB taxonomy): Bacteria > Pseudomonadota > Alphaproteobacteria > Rhodobacterales > Rhodobacteraceae > Frigidibacter > Frigidibacter albus. The sequence continues at coordinate 412,237 of NZ_JAAAUC010000002.1, read as the reverse complement.
GGCGCGATCGAGGCGTAAAGCCCCACCTCGGCGGGCAGCCCCGCCAGCAGCGCATAGGCCAGCGATTGCGGGATCAGCATGATCGTCACGATCACCGCCGCAATCAGGTCATTGGCGGCGCTCGCGCGGGTATAGGCCGCGCCCCAGGTCAGGATCGGGAACAGGCGACGAAGGGCAGGGGGCATTGCCAGGGTCCAGTTCAGCAACGGGGGCGGCCTGCGCCCCGGCTCAGCTGCGCGCGGTCAGGAACGGCACCAGGGATTGCAGGTCGTAGCCGCCGCGATTGCCGGCCTCCACGATCTCGTCCACCGGGCGCTTGTCCGCCTCGGCCAGCGCCCAAAGCATCGTAGAGCGGGTGCCCGACCGGCAATAGGCCAGGATCGGCATCTCGCATTCGGCCAGCGCGTCCTGCATCCCGGCGATCAGATCGTCCGGGAAGGCGCCGGGGAAGACCGGCAGATAGCGGAACTCCATCCCGGCGGCGCGGGCCGCTGCCTCCATCTCGGCGGCATCGGGCTGGCCCGGCTGCTCGCCATCGGGGCGGTTGCACAGGATGGTGCGAAAGCCCTGCGCGGCCGCCTCTGCCATCTCGGACGTCTCCAGCTGCGGTGCGGCGGCAAAGCCATCCACGATCTGCCTGATATCCATGTCGATCTCCCCTGATGCGCGTGTCTTGGGTCTGTCGCATCTGGCGGGGCTTTCGGCAACGGGGTTTCAAGGGATCGTGTGTCAGAGAGAGGTTGCTTTTTCCCGGAACAAGGCGCCTTGGCGCCGCCGGGCAGCGCCCACCCGGCGGACAGGCACTGCCCTGGGTCTGAGCATGTCCCCTCAAATCGCGTTGATCGGCAGCTTCAGGAAGGTCTTGCCCTGGTCATCCGCAGGCGGCATCTGGCCGGCGCGCATGTTCACCTGCAAGGACGGGATGATCAGCCGCGGCATCGCCAGAGTCGCGTCGCGCGCCTCGCGCAGCGCCACGAACTCCGCGCCGGGGCGGCCAGAGCCCACATGCACGTTCTTCGCCTTCTGCTCGGCCACCGTCGTCTCCCAGGCATAGGCCTCGCGTCCCGGCACCAGGTAGTCATGGCCGACGAAGATGCGGGTTTCGTCCGGCAGCGCCAGGATCTTCTGGATCGAGGCGAACAGGGTTTCCGCCGAGCCGCCCGGGAAATCGCAACGCGCCGTGCCGAAATCGGGCATGAACAGCGTGTCGCCGACAAAGGCCGCATCGCCGATCACATAGGTCATGCAGGCAGGCGTATGGCCCGGCGTGTGCAGCACCTGCGCCTGCAGCGCGCCGACGGTAAAGGTATCGCCCTCCTCGAACAGCTTGTCGAACTGGCTGCCATCACGCTGAAACTCGGTGCCCTCGTTGAAGATCTTGCCGAAGGTGTGCTGCACCACGGTGATGCGCTCGCCGATGCCGATCTTGCCGCCGGCGCGGGCCTGGATATAGGGCGCGGCAGACAGATGGTCGGCATGGACATGGGTCTCGAGGATCCACTCGACCCGCAGCCCCTCTGCCGCCACATGCGCCAGGATCGCATCGGCGGAACGGGTATCGGTGCGGCCGGTGGGGAAGTCGAAATCCAGCACCGAATCGACGATGGCGCAGGCCGGGCTGCCTGGGTCCCGGGCGACATAGCTGATGGTGTTGGTGGCCTCGTCGAAGAAGGCAGCGATGTCGGGGGTCATGGCGGGCTCCGCAGGAGTGACTGCAGCCGATATACGCTCCGGCCAACACATACCAACCCACGAATGTATCCCCGCGGCAGCGTGTCGCTTACAGCGCCGCCTCTGCCGCCGCCCGGATCGCGCGGATATTGGCGCCGTAGGGGGAGGGGTCGCTGACCGACCCGCCCTTGAAGACCGCCGAGCCGGCGACCAGCACATCGGCGCCCGCCGCCGCCACCAGCGGTGCGGTGATGGGGGTCACGCCGCCGTCGATCTCGATATGGATCGGGCGATCCCCAATCAGCGCGCGCAACCGGCGCACCTTGTCCACCTGCGAGGCGATGAAGGACTGCCCGCCGAAGCCCGGGTTGACGGTCATCACGCAGACGAGGTCGAGCATGTCGAGCAGGTTTTCCACCCCGTCCAGCCCGGTGCCGGGGTTGATGGCCAGACCGGCCTTTTTTCCCGTGTTCCGAATGGCTTGCAAGGTACGGTGAATGTGCGGGCCGGCTTCGATATGCGCGGTGATCACGTCAGCACCCGCCGCCGCGAACGCCTCGATGTAGGGATCGACCGGCGCGATCATCAGGTGGACGTCCATCACGCCCTTGATATGCGGCCGGATCGCGGCGCAGGTGGCGGGGCCGAAGGTGATGTTCGGCACGAAATGGCCGTCCATCACGTCCACATGCACCCAGTCGGCACCCTCGGCTTCAATCGCGCGGCACTCCGCGCCGAAATTGGCGAAATCGGCGGAGAGGATCGAAGGGGCGATCTTGATGCGGCGGTCGAACATGCTGGCCCCTTTGGCTGTCCCGGTGTTGCGCCCGGCATAGCGCCAAGCCCGGTGCCGGTCCAGCCCCCGAAGGGGCCGGACATGCCGTCAGTAGACCCGGTTGCTGTGGCTTTCCGGCGCCGCCAGCACCCGCACCGGCACCCCGTCGCGCACCTGGTCATGCAGGTGGATCACGTCCTGATCCAGCAGCCGGATACAGCCCGAGGACACCTGCTGGCCAAGATATTGGGGCTCGCAGCCGCCGTGGATACGATAGAGCGTGTCCTCGCCATTCTGGAACAGATAGAGCGCCCGCGCCCCCAGCGGGTTGCCGGGGCCCGCATCCATGCCGCCATTGGCGATGGAATAGGGCTCCAGCGAGGGATCGCGCGCCACCATCTCGTCGGGCGGGGTCCAGCGCGGCCATTTGCGGCGGAACTGCAGCTTGGCGTCCCCGGTCCAGGAGAAGGCAGCCGCTCCGGTGCCGGCGCCATAGCGCAGGGCGCGGCCATCGGACTGGACGAGGTACAGAAGCCCGGCCGCCGGATCGACGACGATCATGCCCTCGGGCAGATCGGGCCAGGGGTTCGCCACCTCCTGCCGCCACAGCCGCTCGGGCACCACGCCCTCGGGCACCGCAGGCACCGGATGCGGCTCGTCCGGGATCGCACCATAGTGCGCGGGAAGCAGCGGGATCCGGCTGGGGGGAATGGTGCTGCGGCTGGTCACGTCGAGCGGGTCGCGGGAACAGGCGGCGACTGCGGCAACCGCTGCGAAGGCGGTGAAAGAACGTCTTGTAAGCATCTGAATTGTCCTGATCTTCTGGGGTTTCCCAACGGGCTTCTCTGCGGTCAGGCAGCCCTTGGCGGCCCCAGTGGCGGCTGCGTGCTGCGCCCGGGCGGCACCGGCATCAAGCGCGGCCCTGGCACGGCCAGATCCGCGGTCATCTGCGCATCGGTGCGCACCTCGGCCGGCGCGAGATCCAGCCCGCAGGGCGTGCCGGGCAAGGCGGGGCCGGGGCAGCGGTGCGTCGCGGTCACCCGAAGGGCCGGTTGTTCGGGCTCTGCGGAGAGCTCCATCGCTGTCTTCGCCTGGACAGCATGGCGCAGACCTTGACCGGCGCCCCAAGGCAGCAGCAAGGTCACGATCAGGCACAGGCAAAGGAGGCGCAGCATCGACATGCTTCTGCCATGCCAAGTCTCGGCAGAAGAGTCGATGCACAGGGCGGTCTTATAGGGAAAACTTCACGTGATCGGGGGCATGTTCAGGGCAATACGGCGCTCTGTGGCTTAACTTTATATTACATAATACCGATTATGGGCGGATTGGATATGATCTGGGTACATTCTAGTCTGGGTCGCGACATTTCCCCTATCCTGCTGGAAAGCAAGGAGGACGAAGGATGGCGCACAGAGAGTTGGACCTGAGTGAGCGGCGCAAGATCGATGACATGATCAGGGCCAAGGTGCCGGTCGATGAGATTGCGGCCGCCATGGGCAGGCATCGCTCCACGATTTATCGGGAGATCGGGCGCAATCGGTTTGTCGATCCGGAGCTGCCGTACCTGACCGGTTACTGGAGCATTGTGGCGCAGAACAAGGCAACTGCACGGCGCGCGCGCCGACGCAAACTGGTGCGGTTGCCTGCGCTGCTCGATGCTGTCGTCGATCGTCTGAAGGCCGGATGGTCGCCGGAACAGATCGCAGGCCGACTGCGCAGCGAAGGTCAGGCTGTCACTGTCTGCCACGAGACGATCTACGCCCATGTCTACAGCCGCGAAGGGCGTGCGGCCGAACTGGCCCGCCATCTGCCCGCCCGGCGACGGCAGCGCAGATCTCGCTTTGCAAGACGCCCGCAAGGCCTTGTGTTTCCTCCGGAACGCGCCATCCAGAACCGTCCGGACTGGGTCAAGGAGCGTTCCGTCTTTGGCGACTGGGAAGGCGATCTGATGATCTTTCGCCGCGAACATGGTCTGGCCAACGTCGCGTCCTTGGTGGAACGCAAGACCCGTTACGCCGTCCTGTTCCGCAACAATAACCGCAGCACCAAGCATCTGATGGACCGGCTGATGACCGCCATGGCCGCCCTGCCCCAGGCTGCGCGGCGATCCATCACCTTCGACCGCGGCATCGAGTTCTCCGGCTGGCGACGCCTCCAACAGGAGATCGGAACCGAGGCGTGGTTCTGCGACCCGCAGGCACCATGGCAGAAAGGCACGGTCGAGAACTTCAACAAACGCGCCAGACGCTATCTGCCCCGCGAGACTGTCGTTGCTGAGGTCCCTGATCGAGCAGTGGTGGCCATCTGCGCGCAACTGAACAACACCCCGCGCAAGTGCCTCGGATGGCAGACGCCGACCGAGGCGTTTCGGGCAGAAATCATGCGCCTGAGATAGCGGAACTTGTCGCAACGACCCTTGAATTCACACTCGCCAGCAGCAAAGCCCACCCTCACTCCTCCAGCAGATCCTCGAACCTCGCATCGGTCAGCGTCCCCAGAAACGCCACGATGGCGTCCACCCGCTTGTCATCGAGCGCCGGGCCATGCTCCAGCTCCTCCAGCGAAAGGTTCTCGGGCACCTCCGCAGGCTCCCATTCCTTGCCCGTCTCGGGGTTCACCAGCCGCGCTGCGTCGCGGGTGTTGTACTTGTTGTAGAACAGCACGACCGTCCGCAGATCGTCGAAGACGCCGTTATGCATATACGGCCCCGTCACCGCGACATTGCGCAGCGTCGGCACCTTGAAGCGGCCCGCGGCGTCCGGGTCCTGCACGCCCGGGTTCAGCGCCAGCCCAAGGTCCGGCACCGTCACGCCATTGACCTTGCGCGCGGCGCCATTGGCCGGCACGCCGATATTGTGGAACTCGTAATTGCTGAAGGTCTCATCCGCCGCCACCGGGCTGGCCCGCAGCTGGTGGCACTGGTTGCAATTGGTGAACTGCTCGGAAAAGAACAGCACCCGCCCCAGCTCTTCGTCGCGGGTCATCTTGTACTCACCGCGCAACCAGCGATCATATTTGGAATCGAACGGCGCGAATTCGTCGGTGGACTGGTACGCCGCCAGCGCTGCCCCCATCGCGGCATAGGCCGCCTCGGTATCGGCAAAGATCGCCGGGCCATAGAGCGCCTCGAAGGCGGTGCGGTAGTCCGGCTCGGCCGCCAGCCGGGCCACGACATCGGCACTTCCGGGCATCCCCATCTCGATCGGGTTCAGCGGCGGGCCGCCCGCCTGCTCTGCCAGATCCTTCGCGCGGCCGTCCCAGAACTGGCCGCCGACGAGGGTACCATCGGCAAGCCGTTGAAAGGACGGGCTGAACCTCGCGTAGCCGATGGCCGGCGCATTGCGGTCGCCAAGCGAGGCGCCATCATCGCCGAGGCTGACGGCATGGCCCGCCACGGTCTCGCGCGGGTCGGCATGGCCGGCGGAGGGATCATGGCAGGTGGCGCAGGACTGGCTGCGGTTCAGCGACAGGATCGGGTCGAAAAACAGCGCTTCGCCAAGGGATTCGGCGGTGGGAAAGGCCAGATCGCCGCCCTGCCCCGCCCGCAAGCCCCCGGCCAGCGGCAGCGCGACCAGTGTCGCAATCCCAAGGCCGAGAAGTGCCTTGCCAATCGGGGGCCGTGATCCTGACTGCGCCATACCGGGGCACCTCCATGCCGCAAGCGCCATCTCAACTCTTTTTGTCAGGCTTTCAAGCGCCCTGCTGTCGCACCTGACGACACCGGCCTCAATTCTCCGGCAGGATCACCGAGAACCGGCTGCCCTTGCCCTTGGCGCTGTCGATCTTCAGCCGGCCGCGATGGCGGTTGATGATGTGCTTGACGATGGCAAGCCCCAGCCCGGTGCCGCCCTTTTCCCGGCTGCGATGCGCATCGACGCGGTAGAAGCGTTCGGTCAGCCGCGGCAGATGCACCTGGTCGATCCCCTCGCCGCGGTCGATCACGTCAAAGCGCACCGCGGGGCCGCGCAGGCCAATCTCGCGCGGCTCGCGGGTGATCTCGACGGTGACCTTCTTGCCGGATCCGCCATATTTCACAGCATTTTCAATGAGGTTGGAAAAGACCTGCGCCATCTGGTCGGGGTCCGCCAGAAGATGGATCGGCGCCTCGGCCCCGGTCAGTTCGATCTCGACCTGCGCGGCCTCGGCCAGCGGCTTCAGCGCGGTGATCGCGGACCGCACGATGCCGGCCATGTCCACCCGCTCGCCCGGGCGCATCCGCTCCTCGGCTTCCACGCGGGACAGCGACAGAAGCTCGCTCACCAGCCGGTTCATCCGCCCCGCCTCGCGCTCCATGATCGTCAGGAACCGCTCGCGCGCCACGGCATCGTCCTTGGCGGCGCCCTTCAGGGTTTCGATGAACCCCAGCAGCGCGGTGAGCGGCGTGCGCAGTTCGTGGCTGACATTGGCCACGAAGTCGCGGCGCATCTCTTCGGCCTTTTCCAGCTCGGTCACATCCTCGAAGGCGATCAGCGCGCCGCGCTCCGGCCCGTTGCTGATCGGCGAGGTCATGATCCGGTAGGACGCATCCTGCGCGCCGGTGATCAGAAACCGCGCGCGATTGGTCGATCCGTCGCGCAGCGTCGCCTCCAGCGCATCGAGCAGCGCAGGTTGGCGGATCACGGTAAGCACCTGCCGCCCCTCCAGCTCGGGCCCGAAGATCGTATGGGCGCCGGCATTGGCGGATTTGATCCGCTGGTCATTGCCGACGATCATCAGCGGCAAGGGCACTGCGGTCAGCATTGACTTGACGAGTTCGGAGTTCATGCTGTCCCTCCACGCCCGGAAAAGGCGAGTTCTCCTGACTTGTCAGATATTTGTGACGTAAATGTAACGCAAAATCTGCAAAACCCGCCGCAAAGCCTTGGAATCAGACTTCTTTCAACCCTGCGCGGAACCTTGCCGCATTCGCCCGATATCCCGCTGCCGATCGCAGCAGCGCCGCTTGCCCTGCCTCGTCCAGCATCCTGACCACCTTGCCAGGGCTTCCCATCACCAGGCTGCCATCGGGGATCTCTTTCCCTTCCGTCACCAGCGCCCCAGCGCCGATCAGGCAGCTGCGACCGATCTTCGCGCCGTTCAGCACGGTGGCGCCCATGCCGATCAGGCTGCCCTCGCCGATGGTGCAGCCATGCAGGATCGCCTTGTGGCCGATGGTGCAATTGGCGCCGATCACCAGCGGGAAGCCCATGTCGGTGTGGCAGACGACGTTTTCCTGCAGGTTGGACCCGGCGCCGACGCGGATTTCCTCGTTGTCGCCGCGCAGGACGGCGCCGAACCAGACGCTGGCCCCGGCCTCCAGCACCACCTTGCCGATCAGATGCGCACCGGGTGCGACCCAGGCATCCGCGGCAATCTCGGGCGCAATTCCGTCAAGGGCGTAGATCATTCGGTCTCTCCCGCGTCATATTCGGCATTCAGGCCGCGCACGAATTCGGTCAGCCAGGGCTGGCGGTCGCGGCGCAGGCGTTCGGCGGCAAGGATCCTGCACAGGTCCGCCTCGGTCTCGTCGATGTCGCGGTTCACCAGCACATAGTCATATTCGCTCCAGCGGCTGATCTCTCCCAGCGATTTCTGCATCCGGCCCGCGATGACCGCGTCGCTGTCCTGCGCGCGCCCCCGAAGGCGGCTTTCCAGCTCTGCCATCGAAGGCGGCAGGATGAAGACCGACACCACCTCGCGGCCAAGCGCCGAGGAGCGGATCTGCTGGCCGCCCTGCCAGTCCACATCGAACAGCGTGTCGCGGCCCTCGGCCATTGCCCGGTCCACCGGGGCGCGGGGGCTGCCGTAGAAATTGCCGAACACCTCGGCATGTTCCAGCATCTCGCCGGCCGAGACCATCGCCTGAAATTCCTCGGGCGAGCGGAAGACATAGTCCCGCCCGTCCACCTCGCCCGGCCGTGGGGCCCGCGTGGTGGCGGACACCGAGAAGCGCAGCGAGGGGTCGCGCGCCATCAGCCGCTTCGACAGCGTCGATTTCCCGGCGCCGGAGGGTGACGACAGGATCAGCAGCAGCCCCTTGCGGCGGAGATCGGCGGTCATGGGCGCGTTCCTATTCGACGTTCTGAACCTGCTCGCGCATCTGGTCGATGACGTGCTTGAGGTCAAGCCCGATCCCGGTCAGCGCCGGGTTTCCGGCCTTGGCGCAGAGCGTGTTGGCCTCGCGCATGAACTCCTGGATCAGGAAGTCGAACTTGCGCCCCACCGGGCCCGCAGCTTCCAGCAGGGCGCGGGCGGCGAGCACATGCGCATCCAGCCGGTCCAGCTCCTCGGTGACGTCGGATTTCACCGCCAGCAGCGCCAGTTCCTGCGCCACGCGGGCCGGGTCGGCGCAAATCTCGGCGGTCATCACCCGCGCCAGCGCGGCGCGCAGGTTGCTGGCGGCCTGGTCGCGGCGGGCACCCGCGGCGATGCGGGCCTCGGCGGCCAGCGTGGCCACGCGGTCGATCTGGCTGCCGATCAGGCTGGCCAGCGCGGCGCCTTCCGAAGCGCGCATCGCATCGAAGGCGTCGATCAGCGGCTCGATATCGGCCAGCAGCGCCGCTTGCAGCGCGGCGGTGTCCGGCGCCTCGGCCTCGGTGCCCTGCTCCAGCACGCCGCGCAGGCCAAGGATCTCGGCCGGGCTGACCGGCGCCGTTTGCAGCCCGCTGCCCTGCGCCGCCGCATCGGCCTGCGCCAGCGCCGCCACCGCCGCGGCAAGCCCCGCGGCGTTGACCCGCAGCGCCTCGCCCCCAGCCCCGCGCGGCAGCCGCAGCGAGACCGAGACCGAGCCGCGGGCGATCCGGGCCGCGATCCGCGCCCGCAGCGCCGTCTCCAGCCGATCAAGCCCCTCGGGCAGCCGCAACCGCAGGTCGAGCCCCTTGCCGTTGACCGACCGCATTTCCCACAACCAGCCCGGCACCCCCCCGGCGCCGCCCTGCAGTGTGGCAAATCCGGTCATCGAGCGCAGGCCGGCATCAGGGACGGGCTTAACCATTTAGGAACTTTCCGCGCCAAAACCGCGCATTCTTGGGTAGATTAACACTTGGGTAAGCATTCTCACCCACGGTTAACAAAGCGTGAAGGTCATCGCAATCGCGGTGCGGACGGGGTTGGTCATGGACAAGCGTTTTCAGGTCACGGCAGAGATGCGCGGCTACTGGGAAGGGCTGCGCGGCGGGCGGGGGGTGCCGCTGCGGTCGGCTGTCGATCCGCGGGGGATCGAGCGGGCGCTGGAACATGCGTTCATCCTCGAACGGATCGCGCCCTCCATCGCGCGGTTCCGGCTGGCGGGAATGCACCTCAGCGATCTGATGGGAATGGAGGTGCGGGGGATGCCGCTGACCTCGTTCTTCACGCCCAAGGCGCGGCCGCTTGTGGCGGCGGTGCTGGAGGCGGTGTTCCAGGGGCCCGAGATCGCCGAGCTGACGCTGGCCGGCGAGGGCGGCTTCGGCAAGCCCGCCTTGCAGGCCAAGCTGCTGATCCTGCCGCTGAAAAGCGATCTGGGGGATGTGACGCGGGCGCTTGGCTGCCTTGTCGCCGATGGCCAGATCGGCCGGGCGCCGCGGCGGTTCGACGTTATCGCGGACAGCCGCACGAAGGTGGCGACCGGCTCGGTGGCGGCGCCGGAGCCCGCCCTCGGCAGCGGTTTTTCCGAAGCGGCGCGGGCGTTCCAGCCTGCCCCGGCGCCGATCGGGGCCCCGAGCGAGGCTCGCAGGGAAACCGCCACGCCCGAAGAGCGGCGGGCGATGATGCGGCTGGTGCGGTCCGACTGACCTCAGCCGCGCCGCGCCGCCTGCTGTGGAAGCCCATGCGCCGGATCGCGGCGCGCGCCGCCCGTCAGCGCCTGGCGCAAGGCGGCCGAGGTCGGCAGCATCACCTCGGGCAGATCGGCCCAGAGCGACACGTAGATCTCGGGCTGCTCCGGGTCTGCCCACAGGTGCCGGGGCGAGACCTCGACCACCCGGCACCGGATCTTGCCCGCGCGGGCGAGGCAGGCGACGAGGCCGCGCGGGGCATCGGGCTCGATCCGGCCGAAGGGCAGCCAAGCCCGCGCGCCGAACAGGCCGGCGAGCCAGCCGCGACGCTCTACCCGCGCCTCGATCCGGTCCTCCCCAATCCCCTCGTTCAGCAGCCGCACCTCGACGACGCGCCCCACCTCGATGCGTTCGCGCCGACGCGCGGGCGGAATGTCGAGCACCCGTGCCTTGTGGGTCATCAACTGCAGCATGCGGGTCCCCTTCCCAGATGAGCTCCCATTTGCTCACCTTTATGTGACCGATGGTGCGGGTGGAATGCGACCAAGGGACATGTCGCACCAATGGACGACGACAATTGCGGTGCGATGGCGGGGGCAGACATGCAAAGGGCCGGGATTGCTCCCGGCCCTTTGCATGTCAGGTGGCGACGATCAGAACCCGGCGGCGCGGCGCAGGGCGCGGCGGTCATTCAGCTCTTCGGCGACAAGGAAGGCCAGCTCCAGCGCCTGGCTGGCGTTCAGCCGCGGGTCGCAGGCGGTGTGATAGCGCGAGGACAGGTCTTCATCCGTCACCGCCCGCACGCCGCCGGTGCATTCGGTCACGTCCTTGCCGGTCATCTCGAAATGCACGCCGCCGGGGATCGTGCCCTCGGCCTTGTGGATGCCGAAGAACTCGCGCACCTCGCGCAGCACCGACTCAAACGGCCGGGTCTTGTAGCCCGAGGCGGCCTTGATGGTGTTGCCATGCATCGGGTCGCAGGACCACACCACGTTCGCGCCTTCGGATTGAACGGTCTGGATCAGCCGCGGCAGATGGTCGCCGACCTTGCCGGCCCCGAAACGGGCGATCAGCGTCAGCCGCCCCGGCTCATTCGCCGGGTTCAGCTTGGCCATCAGCACCTTGAGGTCATCCGCCGTGGTCGAGGGGCCGCATTTGAGCCCGATCGGGTTCTGCACGCCGCGGCAGAATTCCACATGCGCGCCGTCGGGCTGCCTTGTGCGGTCGCCGATCCAGATCATGTGGCCCGAGCCCGCGACCGGAACGCCGGTGGTGCTGTCGATCCGGCACAGCGCCTCTTCATATTCTAGCAGCAGGGCTTCGTGGCTGGTGTAGAAATCCACCTTACCAAGCTCATGCGCGGTTTCCGAGGTGACCCCCGCCGCCGCCATGAAGTCCATCGCATCGGAAATGCGTTCGCCCACGGCGCGGTAGCGCTGCGCCTCCTCCTCGTCGGTGAAGCCGGCGATCCAGCTTTGCACGCGGTGGATATCGGCATAGCCGCCGGTGGAAAACGCGCGCAGCAGGTTCAGGCTGGCCGCGGCTTGCGTATAGGCCTGCAACATCCGCGCCGGATCGGGGATCCGCGCCTCGGGCGTGAAGTCGAAGCCGTTGATGATATCGCCGCGGTAGCTGGGAAGCTCCTGCCCGCCGGCCATTTCGGTGGGGGTGGAGCGCGGCTTGGCGAATTGCCCGGCCATGCGGCCGACCTTCACCACCGGCAGCTTGGCGCCCCAGGTCAGCACGATGGCCATCTGCAGCATCACCTTGAAGGTGTCGCGGATGTTGTCGGCCGAGAATTCGGAAAAGCTTTCGGCGCAATCGCCGCCCTGCAGCAGGAAGGCGCGCCCTGCCCCGACCTCGGCCAGCGTCGCCTTCAGCTTGCGCGCCTCGCCGGCAAAGACCAGCGGCGGATAGGCGGCCAGTTGCGCCTCCACGGCCTGCAGCGCGCCCTGGTCCGGATAGTCCGGCATCTGCACGCGCGGCTTTGCACGCCAGTCGGATTTGGTCCAAGCCTTGCTCATCGGTCTTCTCCCCGCCTTTAGCGATAACGCCCGGGCTTATAGCGCGCCCGGCCCGCAGTGCAAACCCCATGCGTCTGTTGCATGACAGGAATGCAAACCTTCTGCAGCGCCGCCCAAAACGGTGCTTGAACGGCGCAGGGTTCCCTGATTGTCTGCGTCAAAACGACATATACGGGTCGCAAAATGCGCGCACGCCTTCCGGGCACCTTTCACGGCACCCAACACGGAATTTCGGCGGCGGCACCCGCCCTGCCCCTGCCTGCCACAGCCCGCGGCCGCGAGGCGGGATCGCTGTCGCAAAAGCCAGCGCCCCGCGGCGGCCGCGACAAGGCCGAACCGGTCCGCACCCGCCGCTTCATCTTCCTGCTGCTGGAACGGTTCACCATGCTGTCCTTTGCCGGGGCCATCGAACCCCTGCGCATCGCCAACCGCGTGTCGGGCCAGCCCCTCTACACCTGGAAGCTGGCGGGCGAAGGCGGGCATGAGGCGGTCTGTTCCAACGGCGCCGCCTTCCGGCTGGATATGGGCCTCGATGAGATCGACCGCGAGGATACCGTGCTGGTTTGCGGCGGGATCGACGTGGCCGAGGCGACGACCCGCCCGATCCTGAACTGGCTGCGGCGCGAGGCGCGGCGCGGGGCCAGCATCGGCGGGCTGTGCACGGGGGCCTGGGCGGTGGCGAAGGCGGGCCTGCTGGACGGGCGCCGCGCCACGATCCACTGGGAGAACCAGGACAGCTTCCTTGAGGAATTCGAGGAGGTGAAGCTGACCAAGTCGGTCTTCGTGGTCGATGGCAACCGCCTGTCGACCGCGGGCGGCACCGCCTCGATCGACCTGATGCTGAAGCTGATCGCCGAGGATCATGGCGAGGATCTGGCCAATACCGTCGCCGACCAGCTGATCTATTCCGCGATCCGCACCGATCAGGACACGCAGCGCCTGTCGATCCCCACCCGCATCGGCGTGCGCCACCCCAAGCTGAGCCAGGTGATCCAGATGATGGAGGCGAGCATCGAGGAGCCGATCAGCCCCGCCGATCTGGCCGAGGATGTGGGGATGAGCACGCGGCAGCTGGAACGGCTGTTCCGCCGCTACCTCAACCGCTCGCCCAAGCGCTACTACATGGAGCTGCGGCTGCAAAAGGCCCGTAACCTCTTGATGCAGACCGATATGAGCGTGATCAACGTGGCGCTGGCCTGCGGCTTTGCCAGCCCCTCGCATTTCTCGAAATGCTACCGCGCGCATTATGCCACCACCCCCTACCGCGAGCGCGGCAGCCATGGCAGCAGCCCCTCGGCGGCACCTCGGCTGTCGATATGACGGCTACGATATGATCCTGACCGACCGGCTGATCCTGCGCCCCGCGCGGATGGAGGATCTGATGGACCTGCACACCATCATGTCCGACCCGCGGGCCATGCGCTACTGGTCTCACGCCGCCCATGCCGGGACCGAACGCACCGAACGCTACCTGACGGGCATGGTCGCGGCGGTGCCCGAGGCCGAGGAATACATGGTGGAACTGCGCGCCGCCCCCGGACGGGTGGTCGGCAAGGCCGGCTGCTGGCGGCCCGATGAGGTCGGCTACATCTTCCACCCCGATGTCTGGGGCAAGGGTTACGCCTATGAGGCGCTGTCGGCGATCCTGCCCCGCGCCTTTGCCCGGAGCCCGGATCTGCCGGCAATCACCGCCGATGTCGATCCGCGCAACACCGCCTCGGTCCGGCTGCTGGAGCGGCTGGGATTCGAACTCAGGGGGCGCGCCGAAAACACCTTCGAGGTCGAGGGCGTCTGGACGGACAGCGTGTTTCTGTCGCTTCCCCGTGCCCGATCTGTCAGCCCTGCTGCCTCAATTCCGGGCTGACGCAGGGGAAGCTGCCCAATCGGGACGCGCTGCGCCCGTCTTCACTGCTTCACAATCCAATTTTCCCCGTCTAGTTTGACGGGCAGGACAACGTTCCAACATGGGAGAGACGTCATGAAAAAACTGCTTCTGGCTTCGGCCGCAATCGCACTGGTCGCCGGTGCCGCGGGCGCCGAGGACATCAAGCTCGGGATCTCGGTCGGCTTCACCGGCCCGCTCGAATCGATGGCCGGCCCGATGGCCGAAGCCGCCGAGATGGCGATGAAGGAAGTGACCGACTCCGGCAAGCTGCTGGACGGATCGACCGTCACCGCCGTGCGCGCCGACAGCACCTGCATCGACGCCGCTGCCGCCACCGCGGCCGTGGAACGCATCGTCACCTCGGACCGCGTCGCGGGGATCATGGGCGGCATGTGCTCGGGGGAAACCACCGCGACGCTGCAGAACGTCGCCATGCCGAACGGCATCGTGATGATCTCGCCCTCGGCCACCTCGCCGGCGCTGTCGACGCTGGAAGACAATGGCCTGTTCTTCCGCACCTCGCCGTCCGATGCCCGCCAGGGCGTGGTGATGACCGAGATCCTGGGCGACCGCGGCATCACCGAAGTCGCCGTGACCTACACCAACAACGACTATGGCAAGGGTCTGGCCGACAGCTTCCAGGCGGCCTTCGAAGCCGCTGGCGGCACCGTGACGATCAGCTCGCCGCATGAAGACGGCAAGGCCGACTACTCGGCCGAAGTCGGCGCGCTGGCCTCGGCCGGCGGTGAAGTGCTGGTGGTTGCCGGCTACGTCGACCAGGGCGGCGGCGGCGTGCTGCGCGGCGCGATCGACAGCGGCGCCTTCGAGACGTTCATGTTCCCCGACGGCATGGTCGGCGCCTCGCTCGAAACCGGCTTCGGCGCGGAAATCGAAGGCTCGTTCGGTCAGAACCCGGCTGCTGCCGGTGCGGGCCGCGATGCCTTCATCGCCATGGCGACCGAGGCGGGCTTTGACGGCACCACCGCCTTCGCCCCCGAAAGCTATGACGCGGCGGCGCTGATGATGCTGGCGATGGCCAAGGCCGGCTCGTCGGATCCGGCGGTTTACAAGGATCACGTCATGGACGTGGCCAACGCCCCGGGCGAGCCGATCCTGCCGGGCGAGCTTGGCAAGGCGCTGGACCTGATCGCCGCGGGCACCGACATCGACTATGTCGGCGCAACGGCTGTGGAACTGATCGGCGCGGGCGAAAGCGCCGGCTCCTACCGCGAGATCGAGTTCAAGGACGGCAAGCTGACGGAAGTCGGCTACCGCTGATCCACGCGGCATAACCATAGGGCAGCCCGGGCGCGTTCCGGGCTGCTTTTCCTTAAAAATCAAGCCCTTCAAGGGCGTTCTTCATGAACAACATGAAGTCAGGGGAAGCCTTTAGACATGATCGTCGTCGAAGACTTGCACAGGCATTTCGGCGGGTTTCGGGCCGTGGATGGCGCGAGCCTGCAGATTGCGACCGGGTCCATCACCGGGCTGATCGGGCCGAACGGCGCCGGAAAATCCACGCTGTTCAACGTGATAGCGGGCGTTCTTCCACCAACGTCCGGCCGCGTCACCATGGACGGCGAGGACATCACCGGCCTCGCCCCGCATGAGCTGTTCCACAAGGGCCTGCTGCGCACCTTCCAGATCGCGCATGAATTCTCCTCGATGACGGTGCGAGAGAACCTGATGATGGTTCCCGCCGGCCAGACCGGCGAGACGCTGTGGAACGCCTGGTTCCGCCGCGCCGCGATCCGGGCCGAGGAAGCTGCGCTGCGCGCCAAGGCCGATGAGGTGCTGGACTTCCTGACCATCAGCCATCTGGCGGACGAGAAGGCCGGCAACCTGTCCGGCGGGCAGAAGAAACTGCTGGAGCTTGGCCGCACGATGATGGTCGAGGCGAAGGTGGTGTTTCTCGACGAGGTCGGCGCCGGGGTGAACCGCACCCTGCTCAACACCATCGGCGATGCCATCGTCCGACTGAACAAGGAACGCGGCTATACCTTTTGCGTGATCGAGCATGACATGGATTTCATCGGCCGCCTCTGCGACCCGGTGATCGTGATGGCGACCGGCAAGGTGCTGGCCCAGGGCTCGGCCGCGCATATCATGGAGAATGAGGCGGTGATCGAGGCCTATCTGGGCACCGGACTGAAGAACAAGGTCAAGGCGGAGGGCGGCGTATGAGCGAACCCTTCCTGATCGCCGAAGGCATGACCGGGGGCTATGGCGCCGCCGATATCCTGCACAACTGCACCCTGAAGGTGGAGACGGGCGAGATCGCCGTGATCGTCGGGCCGAACGGCGCTGGCAAATCCACCGCGATGAAGGCCGTCTTCGGGATGCTGAAGCTGCGCGAGGGCCAGGTCCGCATCGGCGGCAAGGACATCACGCACCTCACGCCTCAGGCGCGGGTGGCCGAGGGCATGGCCTTCGTGCCGCAGACCAGCAACGTCTTCCCGACCATGACGGTCGAGGAAAACCTGGAAATGGGCGCGTTCCTGCGCCGCGACGATATCCGCGGCACGATGGAGCAGGTCTATTCCCTGTTCCCGATCCTGAAGGACAAGCGCCGTCAGGCCGCGGGCGAGCTGTCCGGCGGCCAGCGCCAGCAGGTCGCCGTCGGCCGGGCGCTGATGACCCAGCCACGGCTCCTCATGCTCGACGAGCCCACCGCCGGCGTCTCGCCCATCGTGATGGATGAGCTGTTCGACCGCATCATCGAGGTCGCCCGCAGCGGCATCTCGATCCTGATGGTCGAGCAGAACGCCCGGCAGGCGCTGGAGATTGCCGATCACGGCTATGTCCTCGTGCAGGGCGCCAACCGTTACACCGATACCGGAGAGGCTCTGCTGGCCGATCCCGAGGTGCGCCGCACCTTCCTGGGGGGCTGAGACATGGATCTTCTCAACGCAATCGTCGCGCTGGCCAATTTCGTGCTGATCCCCGCCACCGCTTACGGCGCGCAGCTGGCGCTCGGCGCGCTTGGCGTGACGATCATCTACGGCATCTTGCGCTTTTCCAACTTCGCCCATGGCGACACCATGGCCTTTGGCACCGCGACGGTGATCCTGGTCACCTGGGGCTTTCAGGCCATGGGCATCGGGCTTGGCCCGCTGCCGACCGCGCTGCTGGCGCTGCCGGTGGGGATCGCGCTGACCTCGCTTCTGGTGCTGGGGACCGACCGCGCCGTCTATCGCTTCTACCGCAAGCAAAAGGCCGCGCCGGTGATCCTGGTGATCGTGTCGATGGGCGTGATGTTCATCATGAACGGGCTGACCCGGTTCCTGATCGGGGTGGATGAGATCAACTTCGACGATGGCACCCGCTTCATCATCAACGCGCGCGACTTCAAGGAGGCGACGGGGCTGGCCGAGGGGCTGGCGCTGCGGTCCACGCAAGTGATCACCGTGGTGACGGCGGTGCTGGTGGTGGCGGTGCTGTTCTGGTTCCTGAACCGCACCCGCACCGGCAAGTCGATGCGGGCCTTTTCCGACAACGAGGATCTGGCGCTGCTGTCGGGGATCAACCCCGAACGGGTGGTGGTCTATGCCTGGCTGATCGCGACGGCGCTGGCGACGATTGCCGGAACGCTCTATGGCCTCGACAAGACCTTCAAGGTTTTCAACTACTTCCAGCTGTTGCTGCCGATCTTTGCCGCCGCCATCGTCGGCGGCCTCGGCAGCCCGGTCGGCGCGATTGCCGGGGGCTTCCTGATCGCGTTTTCCGAAGTGGGCGTGACCTATGCCTGGAAGAAGGTGGCCGGCTACGCGCTGCCCGAGGGGCTGGAGCCGGACGGGCTGTTGCAGCTTCTGTCCACCGAATACAAGTTCGCGGTCAGCTTCGTGATCCTGATTGCGGTTCTGCTGTTCAAGCCCACCGGGCTCTTCAAGGGGAAATCGGTATGAGCGGGCGCGTTGCAACGGGCGGAAACTCCACCATGCGGACGGTTCTGCTATTCGCAGGCATGGCGGGGCTGGTGCTGCTGGAGGGGCTGACAGGCGGGTGGAACACCGCGCTTGGCATCGTCAACATGGGGCTGATCTCGGCGGTGATGGCGCTTGGGGTCAATATGCAATGGGGCTATGCGGGGCTGTTCAACACCGGGGTTGTCGGCTTCGTCGCCATGGGCGGGCTCGCCCCGGTGCTGATCTCGATGCCGCCGGTGACGCAGGCCTGGGCCAATGGCGCGCCGCGGATGGCGGCGGCGCTGGCGGTGGCGGTGGGCGTGGTGGCGCTGGCGGTGGTGCTGTATCGCCGGCTGACCGGGCGCACGCGCGTGCTGGCGATGCTGGCGGTGCTGATCGGTGGCTTCTTCCTCTACCGCGCGCTCTTTGACCCTGCCGTCGCGGCGATCGAGGCGGTGAATCCCGCCGCCGCCGGCTATCTGGGCGGGCTCGGCCTGCCGGTGCTGCTCTCCTGGCCGGTGGGCGGCTTGCTGGCGGCGGGCGCGGCCTGGATCATCGCCAAGACCGCGCTTGGGCTGCGGTCGGACTATCTGGCGATTGCCACGCTGGGGATCGGCGAGATCATCGTCTCGGTCCTGAAGAACGAGGATTGGCTGGCCCGCGGCGTGAAGAACGTCGTCGGCATCCCGCGCCCGGTTCCGTATGAGGTGGCGCTGCAATCGGACACCGATTTTCTGGCCCGCGCCGCCGGGCTGGGGATCGACCCGGTCACAGCCTCCACCGTCTGGGTCAAGCTGCTCTATGCCGGGCTGTTCCTGGTGGTGCTGCTGGCGCTGATCTGGCTGATGGAGCGGGCGCTGAACTCGCCCTGGGGCCGGATGATGCGCGCGATCCGCGACAATGAGGTCGCGGCCGAGGCGATGGGCAAGCATGTCACCCGCCGCCATTTGCAGATCTTCGTGCTTGGCGGCGCGGTGCTGGGGCTGGCGGGGGCGATGATGATCACGCTCGACGGCCAGATGACGCCGGGCAGCTACACGCCCTTGCGCTTCACCTTCCTGATCTGGGTGATGGTGATCCTTGGCGGATCGGGCAACAACTGGGGCGCGGTCCTGGGCGGGATGCTGGTCTGGTATCTGTGGATCAAGGTCGAACCCTGGGGCAACTCGCTGATGGGCTTCGTCACCTCTGGCATGACCGATGGTTCGGCGCTGAAGGCGCACCTCCTGGACTCGGCGGCGCATATGCGGCTGTTGACGATGGGGGTGATCCTGCTGGTGGTGCTGCGCTTCAGCCCGCGTGGCCTGATCCCCGAAAAGTAGGGCACCCCTGCCCGCTTCTTGCTGGCAAAAATATCCTGGGGGGAGTCTGCACCGCAGACGGGGGGCAACGCCCCCCTTCTTCTCTTTTCCCCGCCCTGCCCCGTCCACGACATCCCATGTCGCAATCCGCCATGAAGCCGCACCCGGCTCGGGGTGACTTGGGCAAGGCAGCGGCAAGGAGTGAGCCATGAAATCCCATACCCGAGTTCTGGTGATCGGCGGCGGTGTCGTCGGCTGTTCGGTTCTGTATCACCTGACCAAGCTCGGCTGGTCCGACGTGATGCTGATCGAGCGGTCGGACCTGACCTCGGGCTCGACCTGGCACGCGGCGGGGGGGTTCCACACGCTGAACGGCGATACCAACATGGCGGCGCTGCAGGGCTACACGATCCGGCTTTACAAGGAGCTGGAGGCGATCACCGGCATGTCCTGCGGGCTGCACCATGTCGGCGGCATCACCCTTGCCGACACGCCCGAGCGCTTCGACATGCTGAAAGCGGAACGCGCCAAGCACCGCTACATGGGGCTGGATACCGAGATCCTGAGCCCGGCAGAGGTGGCGACGTTCACCGACGGGCTGGTGAACACCGATGGCATCCTCGGCGCGCTCTATGATCCGCTCGACGGGCACCTCGACCCCTCGGGCACCACCCATGCCTATGCACGGGCGGCGCGGATGGGCGGGGCCGAGATCGTGCTGCACAACCGGGTGCTGGAGACCAATCCCCGCCCCGATGGCAGCTGGGAGGTGGTGACGGAAAAGGGCACCATCATCGCCGAGCATCTGGTGAATGCCGCCGGGCTCTGGGCGCGCGAGGTCGCGGCGATGGCGGGGGTCTATCTGCCGCTGCTGCCGATGGCGCACCAGTATCTGGTGACCGACGACATCCCCGAGATCATGTCGATCCTCGCCGAGGGCCGCGAGTTTCCGCATGTGATGGACCCGGGCGGCGAGAGCTATCTGCGGCAGGAAGGCCGGGGGCTGTGCATCGGTTTCTATGAGAAACCCTGTGAGGCCTGGTCGGTGGACGGCACCCCCTGGGGCTTTGGCCATGAGCTGCTGAACGAGGCCTTCGACAAGATCGAGGATTCCGTCGCCTTCGCCTATCGCCGCTTCCCGGTGCTGGAACGCGCCGGGGTGAAGCGAGTGATCCACGGCCCCTTCACCTTCGCCCCCGATGGCAACCCGCTGATCGGCCCGGTGCCGGGCCTGCGCAACTACTGGTCGGCCTGTGCGGTGATGGCGGGCTTTTCGCAGGGCGGCGGCATGGGCCTTGCCCTCGCGCAATGGATGATCGAGGGCGAGGTCGAGCGCGATCCCCGCGGCTTCGACGTGGCGCGCTTCGGCACCTGGACCACGCCGGGCTATACCGTGCCCAAGGTGATCGAGAACTATCAGACCCGGTTCAGCGTCGCCTATCCCAACGAGGAAAAGCCCGCCGCCCGCCCGTTCCGCACCACGCCGATGTATGACATCTTCGCGGGGATGCGCGCGGTCTTTGGCCAGCAATACGGGCTGGAGGTGGTGAACTACCACGCGCTGCCGGGCGAGCCGCTCTATGAAACGCCCTCGTTCAAGCGGTCGAACGCCTGGGAGGCGGTGGCGCAGGAATGCCGCGCGGTGCGCGATGCCGTGGGCATCAACGAGATCCAGAACTTCGGCAAGTTCCGGGTGCGGGGCGCGGGTGCACGGGCTTGGCTGGACCGGATCATGGCGGGGCGCATCCCGGCGCCGGGCAAGCTGAGCCTGACGCCGATGCTGTCGCCGCAGGGCAAGATCATCGGCGATTTCACCGTGACCTGCCTGAGCGAGACCGAGTTCCAGATCACCGGCAGCTATGGCGCGCAGGACCAGCACCGCCGCTGGTTCGAGGCCAATCTCGATGCCGGGGTCACGGTCGAGAATGTCTCGGACCGCCTGACCGGCTTCCAGATCGCGGGGCCCAAGGCGCGCGAGCTGCTGGACCGCGTCACCCGCGCAGATGTCTCGGCCGCCGCGTTCCGCTTCATGGAGGCGAAGCGCATGGTCGTCGGCATGGCCGACTGTCTCGTGCAGCGGGTCAGCTATACCGGCGATCTGGGGTTCGAGATCTATTGCGACGCAATGGTACAGCGGCAGCTGTGGACGACGTTGTGGGAGGCGGGCCAGGACCTTGGCCTGCGCCCCTTCGGGATGCGGGCGATGATGTCGCTGCGGCTCGACAAGTTCTTTGGCAGCTGGGGCCGCGAGTTCAGCCCCGATTACCTGCCCGGAGAGACCGGCATCGCCCGCTTCATCCGCTGGGACAAGGAATTCATCGGCAAGGCCCCGGCGCTGGCCGAGCGGCAGGTGGGGCCGGGGCGCAAGCTCTGCGCCTTTGTCGTGGAGGCGGTGGATGCCGATGTGGTGGCCTATGAGCCGATCTGGGTGGACGGCGAGGTGCGCGGCTTCTGCACTTCGGGCGGCTATGCCCATGGCTCGGGCGTGTCGGTGGCGCTTGGGTTCCTGCCCACGGAGATGGCGGTGGACGGGCTGGCGGTGGAGATCGAGATCCTGGGTGAGCGGCGCCCGGCCCGGCTGGTGACGGCGCCGCTGTGGGATGCGGACGGGGCGCGGATGCGGGGGTAGTGCCCTTGGCCGGCCGCCGGGGGCGCTGCCCCCGGACCCCCGGGATATTTGCACCAGCAAGAATGGGAACAGGGATTTGGCTGGTCTGGTGATCCTACTCTGTGCGGCAGGCAGCTCTCGGCGGATGCGGGGGGCTGACAAGCTGCTGGAGCTGGTGGGCAGCGTGCCTTTGCTGCGGCGGCAGGCTGTGGCGGCGGCGGCGCAGGGGGTGCGGGTGCTGGTGACGCTGGGGCCGGATCAGCCCTTGCGCGCGGCGGCGCTGGAGCGGCTGGCCGTGGAGCCGCTGGTCGTGCCGGAGGCGGCGGAGGGGATGGCGGCGTCGCTGCGCGCCGGGGCGGCGGCGGCGGAAGGGGCGGCGCTGCTGGTAATGCTGGCGGATATGCCCGAGATCGGGGCCGAGGATCTGGCGGCGGTGATTGCGGCGCATCTTGCCGCGCCCGAAGCGGTGGTCCGGGCGGCGGGCGAGGATGGCACGCCGGGGCACCCGGTCGTGATCCCGGCGCGGTTGCTGGCGGGGCTGACCCGGTTGAGCGGGGATCAGGGCGCGCGGGAGGTGCTGCGGGGCGAGGCGGCGGTGCTTGTGCCCCTGCCCGGCCAGCGCGCATTGACCGATCTCGACACGCCCGAGGATTGGGCGGCATGGCGGGCGCGGACCGGCCTTTAGCTTCGGGGCTTCAGGCCGCCAGCAGCGCCCGCACCTCATGCGCCTTCAGGCTGGGCCGGGCCGAGAGATAGCCGGGGCCGCCCTCGGCCGTGCCGCGGGCAAGCTCCGGGAACAGCTTGAACAGCTCCTCGCGCTGCGGCTCGCCCATACCCTTGAGGGTGCGCGCGCCGGGCTGGAAACTTTCGGTCCAGGCGCCCTCGGCAAGGATGATCTCGTGCCGGGCGAACATGATGTGGATGTAGATGACCGGCGCCGCCTTGCCCCGGGTGATGCCGGGGCGGCCGACGAGATGCACGGCCGCCGCCAGCACCTCGAGATCGCCGAACATCAGCTCGGCCCGTGAGCCGGTCAGCAGCATCCGGTGCTGGGGCGAGACGGTCAGCGCCCGTTCGGGCAGCCCGCGTCCAAGCGCGCCGGCGGCGATATGCACCGGGCGCAGCGAGGGATCGGCGCGCAGGTCGGCGGCGGTCAGCGGGCGGGCGCCCGTCCATTGCACGGGCTGGAAGCCATTGTCGCGGGTCAGGACCAGATCGCCGGGGCGCAGGCTTTCGACGGGCTTCGGGCCCGCGGCGGTGTCGATCATCGTGCCCGGGGTGAAGCAGGGCACGATGACCTCGATATTCTCGAAATGCAGGATGCCGGCCGGGGCGCCGGCCGCATCGAAATACTCGACATATCCGTCCTTGCCGTTCCCGTCGCTGTCGGTTCCGGTATAGGTGATGGTCTTCGATCCGCCGACGGGCTTCGAGCCGGTCAGGTCCAGCGTATCCCAATCATCGCCGCCCGAGCCGCCGCGGATGACGTCGCCGGCGCCGTCACCCGCGCCCGAGATGTAGAAGATGTCGGCATCGTCACCGCCGTCCATCACATCGGCGCCCGCGCCGCCGATCAGGATGTCATTGCCGCTGCCGCCAAGCAGCGTGTCGTCGCCGGTGCCGCCGTCCAGCAGGTCATTGCCGCTGCCGCCGATCAGCAGGTCATCGCCTTCGTCGCCATAGAGGAAATCATCGCCCCCGGCGCCGTCGAGCGTGTCGTTGCCGGCGCCGCCGTGGAAGATGTTGGTATAGGTATCCTCGGGGCTGCTGCCCTGCCCGTCGAAGCCGATCAGCATGTCGTCGAAGGCGGAGCCGTAGATGCCGTCTATGCCCGACAGCGTGTCGCCCTCCGCATGTCCGCCCGAGGCGGCGCCGCCGGGTACGGAGAGGTCGATGGTGACGCCGGCATCCGAGGCGCTGTAATCGGCATAGTCCATGCCCGATCCGCCGTTCAGCACATCGGCCCCGGCGCCGCCTTCGAGGATGTCATCGCCGGCGCCGCCGATCAGGATGTCATCGCCGTCGCCGCCGATCAGCGTGTCATTGCCCTCGCCGCCATCGAGCATGTCATTGCCGGTTCCGCCGTCGAGGTAATCGTCGCCCGCCTCGCCATGGAGCTGGTCATCGCCATAACCGCCGAAGATCGTGTCATTGCCCTCGCCGCCATGGACCACGTCGTCATCGGGGGCCGGGACCGCCCGGAACTGCACATCCGAGACCAGGATCACCTGGCTGCTGCCGCTGCTGCCGCTGTTGTTGTAGTCGATCTCGATCCGCGCCACCGGGCCGGGCACCGTGACCAGCACCGAGCCGTTCTCGTTGCTGGCAAGATCATTGCCATTGCCGGCGGTGATGGTGTTGCCCGAGATCGAGTCATTGCCGGTGGTGGTGAGTGTGACGGGCACCTCGTTGCCATCGGCGTCATAGGCGCGGATGGTGACGACGTCGCGCCAGCTGTCGGCATCGACATCACCGATGCGGAAGCTGACATCCTCGACGCTGTCCGCATAGGGGCTGCCTTCGGTGGCGGAAAATTCCATCTCGACGGTGGCGGTGTTGCCCCTGCCGATGCCGTCGATCCGCACCGCGGAGGTGGGGGAGAAGCTCTCGCCCGGGGCGACATATTGCGTGGCGCCGGTTTCCACCTCGAAGCCGGTGCCGCGGCCGTCATTGGTGTAGCTGACGGTGACGTCGATGCCGCCGGTATCCTGGGTGTAGCCGCCGGTGAGCGAGGTGCCGTCGTCCAGCGCGCTCCAGTTCAGGTCGAGCATGGTGGCGCTGGCCGCCGTTTCGGGGCCCGCGATCACCGTGTCATTGCCACCGCCGGTGTTGATGGTGTCATTGCCCGTGCCAGCGTTGACGGTGTCGCTCTCGCTGGTGCCGGTCCAGGTATCGTTGCCGGAGGTGCCGGTATAGTTCGCCATCGAGAGTGCCTGCCTTCCGTGTCCGACCGGGTTCTCGGCCCGGCTTTATCGCGGAATAGTTGAGGAATTGGGCCGGATCGTGGCCCGGACGGGCCATTCTCGGGACGGCAGGCAGAATGGGATCGGGTCAGGCGGCGCGGGGGCCGGCGCTGCCGGCGGGAGTGCGGCAAGGCTCGGTGCCGAGGCTGGCCCCGGCAAGGGCGCTGCGGCTGGCCTCGGTCAGCGCCAGCATCGCCGCGGGATCAGGGCGCAGGCTCTCGCTCCAGCAGCCTTCGGAGAGGATGGCGTGGTGGCGGTCCAGCAGCAGATGCAGGTAGCGCACCTCTGTCAGCGGAGCCACCTCGATGCCGGGCTGGCCCAGCAGGTCGCGGGCGGGCAGGAACATCTCTTCGGCGCCGCGGTCCGCGCTCGCCGGGCGTTCGGCGAGCAGCAGGTGGTTGGGCGAGAGCAGCAGGTCGCGCGTCGGCAGCCCGGCCCCAAGCGCCCCGGCGCGGACCCGCACCGGGCGCAGCATCGGCAGAAGGCCAAGCGCGCGCCAGCAAAAACCGCGCTGGCCCGACCAGAGCAGCGGCTGCGCGCCGGCATCGCGGGTGATGATCCGGTCGCCGGGGCGCAGGTCTTCGACAGCGACGGGGCCGGCGGCGGTCATGATGCCGGTGCCGGTGGTGAAGCAAGGAATCGCCGCGGCGACCTCGGCCATGTCTTGCGACCAGAGCGCGGCGCCATCGTCATCCACGCCCTCGATGCGGCCAGCGGGGCTGTCACCCTCGTCCAGCACCAGGCGCACCCGGTCCTGCGTGTCGAGGCTGGCGAAGAACTGCGGAACATGCCCGGGTGCCGTCTGCGGCGCGATCGTCAGGTCGATCTGCGGCAGCTCGGCGTGACGACGCAGCAACGGGGCCGCCGTAGCCTTGGACCAGCCCGGCGGGCTGCGCTCTAGGGTCATGCCTGCCTCCTCGACACATGCGCGGGAAGGCCAGACTTGGACCTGACCGCAATGCCACAGAACCGCCTACAGATTGACATTACGTCAATTCCGTGACGGGGACCTAGCGTTATTTGTGACACGGGGGTGCAGGCTGGCGGGACAATACGTTTCCCAAATGGCAACAGATTCAAACACTTCGGGCCGGAAAGCGTGCCCCCGCACCCTCCGGCCCTTGTTGCGTTCCGTCCGTGGGCGGATGCCCCCGAAGCCGGGCGCGCTGCGCCCCTGCCCCGGTCACAGGCGCCCCCCTGCACAAGGGGCGCCCCGCCAGTCTGCGCTGGCCCCCTCAGCGGGCGAGCAGCGCAGCCTCATGCCGTTTCAGCGTGCGCCGGGCGGCAGTGTAGTCGCCCAGGCCCTCGGGGGTGCGCAGTTCGGGGAAGAGATCGAAGATCTCGCCGCGCTGTGCATTGCCGATCCCGGCCAGGGTGTAATTGCCCGGCTGGAAGCTTTCGGTCCAGGTGCCGTTCGCCAGCACCACTTCGTGCTGGTCGAACATGAAGTGGATATAGGTCACGCCAAGGGCATCGACGTTCTGCACGCCCTTGTTGTTCACCAGGTGCTTGGCCGAGACCAGAACCTCATGCTCGTCGAAGTAGAGCGCGGTGCGGTCATTGGCGACCAGCATCCGGTGGTTCGGCGAGACCAGCATGTCGCGTTCCGGCAGGCCATTGCCAAGGCTGCCCTGACGGATCAGCACCGGCTTCATGTGGGTGGCACGCGACAGCTGGCCGTAATCCAGCGTCTTGTGGCCAAGCCAGCGGATTTCCTGAATGCCGTTGTCGCGGGTGATGATCTTGTCACCCACCTTCAGCTCTTCGACCAGACGCTCGCCGCGCGGAGTGGCGACAGCGGTGCCGGGGGTGAAGCAGGGAACGACTTCCTCGATCTCGGTGAACTGCAGCTTGCCGGTGAAGTTGCCATCGGCGTCGAAGTAGTTGACGTAGCCGTCCTTGCCGTTGCCGTTGCTGTCATCGCCGGTGTAGTGGATCGAGAGCGAACCGCCCTCGGTGACGGAACCGCGCAGGTCGAGCACGTCATGGTCGTCGCCGCCGGCGCCGCCATCGATCACGTCGCCGATGCCCTCGCCCGCACCGAAGGTGAAGGTATCGCGGTCATCGCCGCCATAGAGCATGTCGGCACCGGCGCCGCCGATGATGGTGTCGTTGCCGGTGCCACCGTAGATGGTGTCCTCGCCAGCGCCGCCATCCAGGTGGTCGTCATCGGCGCCGCCGTCGATGAAGTCGTTGCCGCCGCCGCCCAGGATGGTGTCGTCGCCGCCATTGCCCCAGAACTCGTTGGTGTAGGTGTCCGAGGGGTGGGTGCCTTCGTGGTCGAAGCCGATCAGCGTGTCGTTGAACTCCGACCCGATCACGCCGTCGATGCCGCCTTCGATCTTGTCGTTTGCGGCATCGCCGCCCGACATCGCCCCGGTCGCAAGGTTGACGTTGACCCCGGCGTTCGATGCCGAATAGTCGATATTGTCCTGGCCGGTGCCGCCGTTGAACGTGTCCGCTCCCGCGCCGCCGATGAAGGTGTCATCGCCATTGCCGCCGCTGAGGTAGTTCTTGCCGCCGCCGCCGATCAGCACGTCATCGCCGTCGCCGCCATAGAGATGGTCGTCATGGTTGCCGCCATCCAGCAGGTCATTGCCGGCGCCGCCTTCCAGCGTGTCGCAGCCATCGCCGCCGATCAGCACATCATCGCCGTCGCCGCCATAGAGCTTGTCATTGCCGGTGCCGCCGTCGAGGTAGTCGTTGCCGGCCTCGCCATAAAGCTTGTCGTCGCCCGACTCGCCATAGACCTCGTCATCGCCGAGACCGGCATAGACGGTATCGTTGCCGGCGCCGGCCTTGACGATGTCGTCGTTCGGGCCCTCGCCCGGCAGGATCGCGTCGTTGTTGTCGATGCGGTCGCCGTCCGGATCGCCGGTGTAGCCGGCGTTGATCAGGTCATTGCCCGAGGTGCCCTCGACGATACCATCCGGAGACACGTCATACTTCGCCAGATCCGCATAGGGGACCTCGGGGTGCGAGTCGTCGCGCGACAGCACCGTGTAGGTCGTGCCGGGAACCAGCGGCGCGTCGCTGACGATGCCGGCGACGTCATTGCCGTCCATCTCGAACACATAGACCGTGATGTTGTCGGCCGGATTGGTCGAACCGGCGGGACGCACGATGTAGCTGTATTCCGGGGTGATCCGGCCATCCGACGAGTCATAATCCTGACCATCGAGGTTGACCGAGTTCTTCAGATCCTGGCTGGTGTCGCCATCGTTGAAATACTTGTCATTGTCCTTCACCACCACGGTCTTGGGCGCAGCGTCGCCGTCGATGGTGAAGGTCATGCCTGCCGGCTTGTGCTCACCCGAGGTGTCGTCGGGGAACAGTTTCTTGCTCGACGGGGTGATATCCGAGATATCCCAAGCCTGGATCGTGTAGTTCGTGTACGAGTGCGAAAATGTCATCGTTTACCCTTCCTGCCTGCGGATCTTGGCGGCGCGGGACACGGGTCCCGATGCAGCCGGCGCATTCGACAAGCCTGCGGCGCCCTGATGCCCGCGAGCCGCCCGTTTCGGGGCCGCCTGTGCCGGGGATCGGTTGGTCGCCATCAGCTTGTCACTCCCTCATTCCTGCCGCGCGGATCACTCCGGTTTGGCGTCTGTCTAAAAGCGCGACGCCGTCACGGGTCCGCGTTCTCGGTGACCACGCCGGACAAGACGCCCGACGCAGCAAGGGATGGCACCGCACTTCGGCAGACCATCCGCGACCGACCCGTCAGGAAGTGATGAAGAGGAACGACAGGCGTGAAGCCAAAGCTGTCGGTGCGCCAGGAACAGAGTTCCGGCACGGGGGCAGATCCGCAGAAGACCCACCTGACAACATGACGTTACGACCTGCGCCTTTCGGCGCCTCACCACTTACCGACCGCCCCCACGGCCGTAGATGCCCCTTTCGGGACACCCTCTGGATACGCCCGAGGCAGGCCGAAACAAAGTGAAAAGTGGCGTAACCATGGCGCTTTGCCGCAGGGGCGCGCATGGTCCTTTGGGTGGACAGGCGGGCTTCAGGGCAAGACCGGCGCCTGGTCGTTTCCAGATCGGAAAAACCGGCAATCCACGAAATCACTATATGAATCAGGCAAATCCGCGGATTTCCCTGCGCGGGACACCCCGTCAGGCGTGTGCTGGTTCGCGCTGCAGTTGCAGTATCGTTTCCGTATCAGCATCACCAGGATGCTGCGCGGCGGCATCCGGGGCGCCCAAAAAAGGCAGAAACATGGCTAATCACCCGAGTTTAGAAAGTGACACCAAAATCACCGAATTGGGAATATTGTTGCCGGATACTCACCGAAACTGCCGTTCGGGCGCCTGCAAGTGATTCGACCTGGACCAAACCGAGCCTCGATTCGGCAAATGCGGCACATTCCGTTAACCGGAGGACGCGCGCCTCGCGCTGCACCGCGGCAGGCCCAGAGTGGAGTGCGGTTCGGTGGAACCGGCAACAATCTGCCTTCTGGCGAGGATTGCAGAAAAACCCTCAACAGTTGCGACGAGGCCGCAGCGGGGCGTCGACGCGCCCGGCATGGGGCGTCTTCTGGCTGGGATTCAGTCGCCTGAAGGTGGTGCGGGTGGTCGGGATCGAACCGACACTCCTTGCGGAACCGGATTTTGAGTCCGGCGCGTCTACCAATTCCACCACACCCGCATGTGGGCCGCCCGTCGCGGCACGTCTTGTCCGGGATCCTGAGCCTGGAGAAGGCCCGGGATTTCCGGCTGCCGTCCTAGCGCAGCGCGCGAGGTCTGGCAAGCACCGCGCATTTGCCGAACGCGCGCAGCGCGCGAGGGCCTACAGGCTGCGCGCGCCGATGGTGTCGCAGGCCTCGATCTGCCCGCTCTCATAGCCGCGGCGGAACCAGTCCTCGCGCTGCTCTGACGTGCCATGCGTGAAGGTGTGCGGCATCGGCACCCGGCCGGCGCTGCGCTGCAAGGTATCGTCGCCGATCTGCCGCGCGGCGTTCATCGCCTCGGCAATGTCGCCGGGCTCGATGCTGCCGAAGCGGGCGCCGGCATGGTTGGCGAAGACGCCCGAGAAACAGTCGGCCTGCAACTCGATCCGCACGGAAATGGCGTTGGATTGCGCTTCGCTGGCCTGCGCGCGCATCTGGTGCGCCTCGCCGAGGATCCCCAGCTCGTTCTGCACATGGTGGGCAACCTCGTGCGCGATCACATAGGCGGCGGCGAAATCGCCCTTGGCCCCCAGCTGCTGCTCCAGCGTGTCGAAGAAGGCGGTGTCGAGATAGACCTTGTTGTCGCCCGGGCAATAGAAAGGCCCGGTCGCGCCCGAGGCGCCGCCGCAGGGGGATTGCGTCACGCCCTTGAACAGCACCAGCGTCGCCGGGTCGTAGGCGATCCCGGTTTCGGCGAAGATGCCCGCCCAGACCTCCTCGGTGTCGGCGAGGGTGACAGAGACGAACTCGCCGACCTGAATGTCGTGCTCGGTCAGCTCGGCGCCCTCTTGCGTCCACTCACCGTCCCCGCTGCCGCCGGTGGTGCCGTTGAGCAAGGGCGTCACGTCCACCCCCAGGACCCAGCCGATCAGCACCACGGCCACAAGGCCGAGCCCGCCGATCTGGATGCCGCCGCCGCCCATGCGGCTGCCGGACCGCCGGCGGTCCTCGATATTGCTGCTGCCGCGCCGTCCTTGCCACCGCATCCTGGTCCGCCCCCCTTGTGATCCCGCGGGCCGAAGCTACCGTCCCGGCGCGGCGCTGCCAATCGCGCAGGTGCAATGCGCGGCGGGTGCTCGCGGTTCCGTGGCCCGCCAAGGTGCAGGGATGCTTGACCTCGCGCCGCCGCCGTGGCCAAAGGAGCGCAGGGGCGAAGCGGCAGAGGCACCATGCAACAGGTCATCGGCAGAACAGCGGAGCGCCGCGCATGAGCGCCCGCCGCATCCTTTTCACCCCGCAACTCTGGGGCCGCAGCCTCTGGGTCGCGCTGGCCGCTGCCGGATCGGCGGGGCTGCTGGCCGGGGCGCTGATGTTCCAGGCGCTTGGCTATGCCCCCTGCCCCATGTGCCTGTGGCAGCGCTGGCCGCATGTGGTGGCCATCGCCATCGGCATCCTTGCGGTCTTCGTGCCGCGCCGGGCGCTGCTGGGACTGGGCGCGCTGGCGGCGGCAACTTCCGGTGCCATCGGCATCTATCACACCGGGGTGGAGCGGGCGTGGTGGGAGGGGCCGTCGAGTTGCACCTCGTCCGGGGTCACCGGCGTGTCGGCGGACGACCTGCTGAACCAGATCATGGCCGCGCCGCTGGTGCGCTGCGATGAGGTGGCGTGGGAGCTTCTGGGCCTGTCGATGGCCAGCTGGAACGTGCTGGCCAGTTTCGCACTGGCCGGAGTCTGGCTTTATGCGGCGTCGAAACGCGCGTGATCCGGGCGCGCCTAATGTATCGTGAACTCCCCCACCACATTGCGCCATGACCCTGGCGCGATAAGCTTGCGGTGGGTGAAGCGCACCGAATGCAGCGGGCCCTCGATCTTGTCCTGCCAGAACTCGATGAAGCGGAACAGCTGCGGATAGTCTGGCGCAAGGTCGTAGTCCTGCCAGATGTAGCTGTTGAGCACATGCCGGTAGTCGGGCATCCGGTAATACAGCTCGGCCGTGGTCAGCCCGTAGCCGCGCAGCATCAGCTCTGTTTCGGGGGCGGGGCCGGACCCGGATTTGGGGCTGGCGAGGCCGGGTTTTGAGGGGGATTGCCTGTGCATGTCATGCCTCCTGACGTTTCTTCTGGATCCAGAGTGCCACGACCTGATTAAAAATCAACGAAAACAATATGTTGTCACTCACATCCGGTGGCTGCTGGCCGGCGCGGTCCCCCGGCATTGCACCCAACGGATGGGATGGGCTATAGTCCCGCGCAACAAGATCTGGACAAGACCAAATAGGCGGACAGCACCGTGAGCGATACCCCGGAGACCCCTGAAACCACGCCCGAAAGCATGGACGACAAGCCGTTCCGCATGGCGCATGACGGCCCGCAGGTCTCCATCGCCGGCGAGATGCGCACGGCCTATCTGGACTATGCGATGAGCGTGATTGTCAGCCGCGCGATCCCCGATCTGCGCGACGGGCTGAAGCCGGTGCACCGGCGCATCCTGTTCGCCATGCACGAGACCGGCAACACCCATGACAAGTCCTACCGCAAGTCGGCGCGCCCGGTCGGCGACACGATGGGGAAATACCATCCCCATGGCGACGCCTCGATCTATGACGCGCTGGTGCGGATGGCGCAGCCGTTTTCCATGTCGCTGAAGCTGCTCGACGGTCAGGGCAATTTCGGCTCGATGGACGGCGATAGCGCCGCGGCCATGCGCTATACCGAAGTGCGGATGGACAAGGCCGCCAGCATGTTGCTGGCCGATATCGAAAAAGACACCGTCGACTATCAGGACAACTATGACGGCAAGGACCGCGAGCCGACGGTGCTGCCGGCGCGGTTCCCGAATATGCTGGTCAATGGCGCGGGCGGCATCGCCGTCGGCATGGCGACCAACATCCCGCCGCACAACCTGGGCGAGGTGATCGACGCGACGCTGGCGCTGATCGAGAACCCGGACCTGACCTCGGAAGGGCTGATGGAGTATATCCCCGCCCCCGACTTTCCCACCGGCGCGCAGATCATGGGCCGGGCCGGCGCGCGCAAGGCCTATATCGAGGGCCGCGGCAGCGTCATCATCCGCGCGAAAACCCGCGTGGAAGAGGTGCGCAAGGACCGCTACGCCATCATCCTCGACGAGATCCCGTATCAGGTGAACAAGGCCACGATGATCGAGAAGATCGCCGACCTTGTGCGCGAGAAGCGGATCGAGGGCATTTCGCACATTGCCGATGAATCCGACCGCGTCGGCGTGCGGGTGGTGATCGAGCTGAAGCGCGATGCAACCCCGGATGTGGTGCTGAATCAGCTGTGGCGCTTCACGCCGATGCAAACCTCGTTCGGCTGCAACATGCTGGCGCTGAACGGCGGCAAGCCCGAACAGCTGACCCTGCGTGACTTCCTGACCCATTTCGTGACCTTCCGCGAGGAAGTCGTCGCCCGCCGCACTGCGTTCGAGCTGCGCAAGGCGCGCGAGCGCAGCCATATCCTCTGCGGCCTCGCCGTGGCGGTGTCGAATGTCGATGAGGTGGTGCGCACCATCCGCGCCAGTGCCGATGCGGCCGAGGCGCGCCAAAAGCTGATGACCCGGCGCTGGCCGGCGCATGACATTGCCGAATACATCCAGCTGATCGACGATCCCAGCCACAAGATGAACGAGGACGGCACCTACAACCTTTCGGAAACGCAAGCCCGCGCCATCCTGGAGCTGCGCCTGCAACGCCTGACCGCGCTTGGCGTGAAGGAAGTCACCGACGAGCTGCAGGAGCTGGCCGCCAAGATCCGCGAATACCTTGAGATTCTCGCCTCGCGCGAGCGGATCATGGCGATCATCTCGGATGAGCTGCGCGACATCCGCGCCCAGTTCGCCGTGCCGCGCCGGACCGAGATCATCGACTGGGCCGGCGACATGGACGATGAGGACCTGATCGAGCGCGAGGACATGGTCGTGACCATCACCTCGGGCGGCTATATCAAGCGCACGCCGCTGGCAGAGTTCCGCAGCCAGCGCCGGGGTGGCAAGGGCCTGTCCTCGATGGCGACCAAGGAAGACGATGTGGTGACCACCCTCTTCGTGGCCAACACCCATACGCAACTCCTGTTCTTCACCACCGACGGCATGGTCTATTCGCTGAAGTGCTGGCGGCTGCCGCTGGCTGGCCGCGTGGGCCGCGGCAAGGCCATCGTCAACATCCTGCCGATCGCGCCCGGTGTCTCCATCGCCGCGCTGATGCCGGTCGATGAGCCCGAGGCGGAATGGGACAACCTTCAGGTGTTCTTCGCCACCTCCGAGGGTGAGGTGCGTCGCAACGCGCTGTCGGACTTTGCCAACGTCAAGCGCAACGGCAAGATCGCGATGAAGCTGCCCGAGGGCGTGTCCCTCGTGAACGCGCGGATCTGCGACACCAATGACGATGTGATGCTGGTCACGGCAATGGGCCGGGCGATCCGCTTCCCGACCACCGAGGTGCGGGTGTTCAAGGGCCGCGATTCCACCGGCGTGCGGGGGATCCGTCTGTCCGAGGGCGACCGCGTGGTCTCGATGTCGGTCATCCGCCACTTCGAGGCGGACCCGGCAGAGCGTGAGGCCTATCTCAAGCAGCGCCGCCTGATGGCGGGCGTGGTCGAGGAGGCCGAGGCGGACGAGGATGAGGAAGCGGTCGAGGCGGGGCAGCTGTCGCCCGAGCGCTATGCCGAAATGTCGGCGGCCGAGGATCTGATCCTGACCATCACAGTGCGCGGCGCCGGCAAGCTGTCCTCCAGCCACGGCTATCCGGTGCGCGGGCGCGGCGGCATCGGCGTGAAGGCGATGGACGGCGCGATGCGGGGCGGGCAGCTGGTCGCCTCGTTCCCGGTCGAGATCACCGATCAGGTGATGCTGGCCACCTCGACCGGCCAGTCGATCCGGGTGCCGGTGGAACAGATCAGCTTCCGCTCGCGGTCCGCCGGCGGGGTCCGGGTGTTCGACACGGCGCCGGGGGAAGAGGTGGTTTCGGTCGCCCGCGTGGC
Organism: Frigidibacter albus; assembly: GCF_009908165.1. Classification (GTDB taxonomy): domain Bacteria; phylum Pseudomonadota; class Alphaproteobacteria; order Rhodobacterales; family Rhodobacteraceae; genus Frigidibacter; species Frigidibacter albus. Next base: position 377,760 of record NZ_JAAAUC010000002.1, on the reverse strand, counting down.
CGATCAGGGCGAGGAAGAGTAAGCCACTCGCCTTGCGAGATTTTGGAAACGTCGTCCCGAGAGGGGCGGCGTTTACCGTTTAACCAATTGACACTTAAGTAATTTCCTTAACGAAACCTTTATGGGACAACGCTTGGCAACAGCCGGGACGACGAGAGACGCACTCTTCCGCCCCCGCCCGCCAAGGAGATGACCCATGAAAACCGCAGCCCTCTGCGCCTGCCTCGCCGCCCCGCTTTGCCTCGCCAGCCCGGCGCTTTCGCAATCCAGCCTCGGCTTCACCCAAGCCGAGGCGCGGGTCGGCGCGGTGTCAGTGGATGGCGAGACATATGCCAATGCCAGCCTCTCCATCGACTTCGCCATCACCGGCCATCACGGGCTGCAATTCGATCTGGGGCTGACCGATCAGGCCACCGGCGCGCTTGGCTCCATCGACGGGCACCTCTATATGGCGCCGGGGCGCGGGTGGAAATACGGGCTGTTCGGCCATATCTCTGACCTTGACGGCGTGGCGGCAACGACGCTGGCGATGGGGGCCGAGGCGATGGTCGACGTCGGACCTTCGACCCGCGCCGAGGCCAAGGCCGGCATCGGCGTGCGCAACCCCGGCAGCTTCGATTTCATCTTTGCCCAAGGCGCGCTGGACCATGCGCTGTCGGACCGGGTGGGCGTCTATGTCGCCGGGATGGTCGCCGAATATGACGAGCCGGGCTTCTCCGCCACCGGATACGAGGGCCGGATCGGCGCACGCTGGCATCTGGCCGCGGCGCCGGTGGTGATCGACGCCTCGATCGGGCGCACGGGGCTTTGGGGCGAGGACAGCCTCAAGGCGGAAACGGTCGCCCGCCTGTCGGTCAGCCTGACACTCGGCGCCGACCGCTCTGCCCGCGCCCCGGCCGCGCGGCAGATGTTCCGCCCGGTCACCCCGCTGGCCCCGCTGCAACTGCGCGGGCTGGAGTGACGCCCGCGCAAAGCCTTGATCACAGCCCGTAGATCGCGCCGAACTTCGCGTCGAGATAGTCGAGCAGCGGCCCCTCGGTCGGCGCGGCGCCGCAGGCGCGGGTGATCACCTCGCGCGGCGCCATCAGCCCGCCATGCTGCTGCACATTCTCCCGCAGCCAGCCGGTCGCCGGGGCCAGATCGCCGCGCGCCAGTTGCGCGTCGAGGTCCGGCACGGCCTTGCGCAGCGCCTGCATCAGGCAGCCGGCATAGACATTGCCAAGGGTGTAGGTGGGGAAATAGCCGAACAGGCCCACCGACCAATGCACATCCTGCAGCAGCCCATGCGCGGGCTTGTCCACCGCCACGCCGAAATCCTGCAGGAAACGGGCATTCCACGCCTCCTCCAGATCGCCCACGTCCAATGATCCGTCGATCAGCTGCCGCTCTATATCGAAGCGCATCATCACATGCAGGTTGTAATGCACCTCATCCGCCTCGGTGCGGATGAAGCCGGGCTGCACGCGGTTGACGATGCCGTGGAAGGCCTCGGGGCTGTCCACGCCGAAGTCGCCGAATTCCTGCTGCATCTGCGCGAAGATCCAGGCCGTGAAGGGGGCAGAGCGGCCAAGCTGGTTCTCATAGATCCGGCTCTGGCTTTCATGCACCCCCATCGACACGCCCTGCCCCAGCGGCGTCAGCGCATACTGCGGCGCGATGCCCTGTTCATAGCAGGCATGGCCGACCTCATGGATGGTGGAATAGAGGCAGTTGAAGGGATCGGTCTCCACCACCCGCGTGGTGATCCGCACATCGGCGCCAGAGCCGGAGCTGAACGGATGCACTGCCAGATCCAGCCGGCCGCGGGTGAAGTCATAGCCGAAGGCCTCGGCCATCTTCCGCGCCAGCCGCAGCTGGCTGTCCTGCGCGAACTCGCCGCGCAGCGGGTCCGGGATCTTGCCCGACCCCAGCACGGCATTGCGCAGGGCGACCAGACGCGGGCGCATCCGGTCGAAGATGGCCGCGATGTCCTCGGCCCGGGTCTCGGGCTCGTAATCTTCCAGCAGCGCGTCATAGGCGGTGGCGGCATCGGTGCCCTCGCACAGCGCCTGCCCCTGCTCGCGCTTCAGCATCACCACCTGCCGCAGGGTCGGCAAGAAGTGCTGCACATCCCCCCGCGCCCGCGCCTCGGCCCAGGTGCCCTGCGCCAGGCTGGTGGTGCGCGCGAGTTCGGCCGCCAGCCGCGCCGGCACGCACTGACTGCGCGAAAAGCTGCGGGCGATCAGCGCCAGCATGCGCGCGCCCTCGGCATCGGCAGCCTCGGATTTCGCCAACCACTCGCCGATGCGCGGATCGGTGCGGCGGGCGTGCAGAACGCTTTCCAGCGCCCCCATCTCATCGGCGCGCTGGCCAGCCGCGCCGCGCGGCATCACCGTCTCCTGATCCCACCCGAGCCGCCCCATCACCTGCGACAGGGCTTCGGTATCTCGTTGGAAGGCGATCAGCTCGGGGAATGCGGTCATATCAGCCTCGCAGCGATTGAACGGTGGGGTATTGCGCGGCATGGCGCAGGCGCAGGATCAGCACGAACAGCACCACGGCGCCCAGCTGATGCGCAAGGCCCAGGGCCAGCGGCGCGGCATGCAGCACGGTGACAATGCCAAGCGCGACCTGAACTGCCATCATAAGCAGCATCATGGTCGCGGCAGAGCGGGTCGCGGCATGGACCGACTTTCGCCCGCGCAGGAAGACGACCACGGCAAAAGCCGCCAGCAGGTAGCCGGCCATGCGGTGAATGAACTGCACGAGGCCTGGATTCTCGAAGAACGCCCGCCAGACCGGGGCGCCGCCGCCCTGCCCGTCCGGCACGTAGAAGGCATCGGCGGGGAAGAAGCTGCCATTCATCAAGGGCCAGGTCGGAAAGCTGCGCCCGGCATCGATCCCGGCGACCAGCGCGCCCAGCAGGATCTGCAGGAAGGCGAAATGCATCAGGCCGGTGGACATGGAGAACAGCTTGGCCTCGCGCACCCGCCGCGCCTGCAGCAGGGCGGCCGGGCTGCGCGCCAGCGTCAGGGAATACCAGGCGATCAACCCGAGGATTACGAAGGCGATGCCCAGATGTGTCGCCAGCCGGTAGGAGGCGACGGTGACCTGCCCCTCCTCCAGCCCCGAGGAAACCATCCACCAGCCGATCGCGCCCTGCAGCCCGCCAAGCCCGCCAAGCGCCAGCAGCCGCATCGTCCAGCCCGCAGGCATCTTGCGCGCTGCCAGCAGGCCGAGGAAGCCCATCGCCCAGACAAGGCCGACGGTGCGCCCCAGCTGTCGGTGGCCCCATTCCCACCAGAAGATCGGCTTGAACTCGGCCAGCGTCATCTGGTGGTTCATCAGCGCGAATTGCGGGCTTTGGCGGTACTTGTCGTATTCCACCGCCCAGTCCGCCTCGGACAGCGGCGGGATCGCCCCAGTGACCGGCTTCCATTCGGTGATCGACAGGCCCGAGTCGGTCAGCCGGGTCAGCCCGCCGACCGCGATCATCGCCACCACCAGCGCGAACAGCAGCGCCAGCCAGACCTGCACCGCGCGGCGGGTGCCGGCGCCGGTTGTGCCCGAGGGCCCGTCGATCATCCCGCCCTGCGGCGCGGCGGGTTTCGCCCCCGCCGCCACATCCTCAAACAGCTTGCGTTGCCCAGCCATGCGCGCCTCCGGTTTCGGGGCGGACAGTAGGTCGCGGTGGGGGGGGCTTCAAGGGGGCGGGTTGAGTGGGGGGAGCGGTGAGCCTCTGAGCGCCCGCTCAGTGGGACGGATGCCGGCCCTGCACACAGCTCGCGTCACCATCCGTGGCGAAGGCCATCGCCTTCGCCACGCAGCTCCATATCCAATTGCACCGGGACGGGCCCCCAAAGGGCCCGGCCAGCGCCCGCCCCGCCCCTGGCGGGCGCTTCTCGCCCACCAGGTCGGGCGCTGTCCTCATCCGGTCTCGTGCTGCCGGTGGCTCCGGTTGAACCGTCGCGCAGCGGGCGGGGGCGAGGCAGTGCCTCACCTTTTCCCGCCCGATCAGGCCGCGGCCTTCGCCTCCACCATCAGGCACAGCAGCTCGAACATCAGGCTCGCCCCCAGCCAGGCGGTGTTCCCCGCGGCATCGAAGGGCGGCGAGACCTCGACCAGATCGGCGGCGACGATGTTCACCCCGCGCAACTCCCGCAGCACCTCGATCGCCTCGCGCGCGATCGGCCCGCCCCATTCCGGCGTGCCGGTGCCGGGCGCGACCGAGGGGTCGACGAAGTCGATATCGTAGGAGAGGTAGGTCTCCCCCTCCCCCGCGATCTCCCGCGCCTCGGCCATCACGTCGGAAATCCCGCGCGCGAACAGCTCCTCGGCGCGCACGATGCGGATGCCGTGGGCCTTGGCAAACTCGATATCCGCATTGTCATAGGTGGTGCCGCGGATGCCGATCTGGATCATCCGCGCAGGGTCCAGCAGCCCCTCCTCCACCGCCACGCGGAACGGGTTGCCATGGGTCAGCACCTTGCCGCCGAAATAGACCGGGTAAAGGTCGGTATGGCTGTCGAAATGGATCAGCCCCAAGGGCGGCTTCCCCTTCACCAGCCCGCGCAGCACCGGCAGCGTGCAGAGGTGATCGCCCCCCGCCGTCAGCGGCCGGATGCCCCGCGCCGCAATCCCGGCATAGAAGGCCTCGAACCGCCCGAGCGTGTCCATGACATCCACAGGGTTCGGGCCCACATCGCCCAGATCGGCGCAGGCGACGGCGTCGAAAGGCCGCACCCCGGTGGCGCCATTCTGGGCCCGCAGCATGGTCGAGGCATCGCGCAGCGCCCGCGGCCCATGCCGCGCGCCCGGCCGGTTCGACACCGCCCCGTCGAAGGGCAGCCCGACGATGCCGATCTCGACCTCTCCCAGCCGCGGATGGTCCGGGCCGACATGCGGCAGGCGCATGAAGGTGGCGACCCCCGCAAAGCGCGGCAGGTCCATGCCGGAAACGGGGCGGAAGAACGGATCGGTCTGGGTCATCGGGGCCTCTGCGCTGGTGGGGCCGGGGGTCGGCCGCGGCGCGATGCTGGCAGCGCGCAGGTCGGGGTGCAAGGGCCCGTGGTCCTGCGGAACCACCCCGCCCCCCGCCGCGTTGCCTCGGCCCAGACCCAGAGCCCGGAGTGACTTGTAAATGGACCTTCTGCGTATCTTGATCGCAATCTTGCTGCCGCCGCTTGGCGTGTTCCTTCAGGTTGGCTTCCGGGGCGCCTTCTGGCTCAACATCCTGCTGACGCTGCTCGGCTACCTCCCCGGTATCATCCACGCGGTCTGGATCATCGCACGCCGCTGAGCCTAGCGGCTGTTCCACAGCCGGTTCCCCGACACCTCGCGGGCGGTGACGATGCGCAGCCCGCCCGCCGGGTCCGGCCAGATGGCGAGCGACCCCGTGCGACGCAGGCGGCGGCGATCCCAGAGGTCGCAATCGGGGGCTTGGGAACGTAGGGCAGGTGAAGGCGCATCTTGCGAAACGGGCTGCGCATTACGCGCCTCCCCCGAACCAACCCGCCCCGCCCCCCACCCCTCGGGTGCATCCCCGGCCAGGATCACCAGCGCGCCGCCGGTGCAGGCGCCTGGCAGCGCCTCGGGCGCGGCCTTGCCGGTCAGCTGCCGGATCGGCACCCCGGCCAACACCGCCTCGCGCGCACCCTTGGGGCCGGTGAAGCCGGGGCGCGCCGCCGCCTGATCCTGCAGGGCCATGTCGCCGTCATCCTCCAGCCAGCTGTCGGCGACATAGCCCGCGCCCCTCGGATGCGACAGCGCCCGCCCTTCCGGCCCCATCAGCCCCAGCAGCGCACCGTCGCTGGAGACCAGCAGCGGCGGGCGCGAAGACCCGGCCCAGAGCAGCGCCGACAGCGCCAGAACCGCGACGCCGCCCCAGCGGGGCGGGCCGCGCGCCAGAACGGCCAGCAGCGACCCCGCAGCCATCAGAGCAAGCACCCCGCCCTGCGGGCTTGGCACCGCGACCACCGCACCATCCAGCCCCGCCACCCAATCCGAAACCCACAGGATCCACAGGCAGCCGATCTCCATCACCCAGAGCGGCAGGCCGGCAAGCCCGAGCGGGGCCAGCACCGCGGCGATCACCCCCGCGGGCATCACCAGCGTGCCCATCACCGGCACGGCGAGCATGTTCGCCAGCAGGCCATATTCGGCCATCCGGTTGAAATGCGCCGCGGCGATCGGCGCCGTCGTCATCCCCGCCGCCAGCGAGGAGACGACCAGCGCCGCGACCGGGCGCAGCAGCGCCGGCACATGGCCCTGCACCGCCTGCCACGGCCCCCAAGCCAGGATCAGCGCAGCAGTGGCGCCGAAGGACATCTGGAACCCGGGCTCGGTCAGGCTCTCGGGCTCGCGCAGCAGCAAGATCACCGCCGACACCGCGAGGGTGCGCAGCGAGATCGCCCGCCGGTCGACCAGCACCGCGATCAGCATCACTGCCGCCATCACATAGGCGCGCTCCGTCGCCACGTTGGGTCCCGCCAGCCACATGTAGGCGGTGGCGGCAAACAGCGCGACCCAGGCTGCCAGCTTCTTCACCGGCAGCCGCAACGCGATTGCCGGCACCAGCGCGAGGCCATAGCGCATGGTGGCAAAGACGAAGCCCGCCAGCATCCCCATATGCAGGCCGGAAATCGAGATGATGTGGAAGAGGTTGGAGGCGCGCATCGAGTCGTTGGTGGCCGAGGTGATCCCGGAGCGGTCGCCGGTCATCAGCGCCGCGGCGAAGGCCCCCGCCTGCCCCTCGATCCGCGCCTGGATCGCGGCCGAGGCGCGCATTCGCGCCCGATGTGCGGCAACCGCCCAGTCATCCTCGGCCGGCGGTTCCAGCACCAGCATCGGCACGCGGGTATAGCCGACCGCGCCGAGCCCCGAGAACCAGGCGAAGCGCTGGAAGTCGAAGCCGCCCGGCAGTGCCGGCCCCTCGGGCGGCGCCAGATGCCCGGTCAGGATCACGGTCAGCCCCGGTTCGGGCGGGGTGTAGCCCTGCTCGCCATGCAGGGCGACGCGCACCTTGGCCGGGGTGCGGTGGGGCGGCACATCGCGCAGCACCACCCGGTCCAGCGTCACCCGCAGATGATCGGAATACGAACGGTCGATGCCGACGATCCGGCCCTCGACGGGCCCGTAATAGCGGAAGGGCAGCACCGGTTCCGCCACGCCATGCCCCCGGGCGCCGGCCAGCAGGAAGCCCCCCAGCATCAGCGCCAGCGCAGCAGCGGGGATCTGCGCGATCTCGGGCCCCCGCAGCCAGCCGAAAAGCGCCGCCAGCAGCGCCAGCAGCAAGGCGGCATAGACCGGCGGGCCAGGCTCTTCTGCCAGCGCGAACCAGGGGCCGATGCCGGAGGACAGGCAGACAGGCACCCAGACGAACAGCCCGCGCCGCGCCGCCGACAGCGCCAGAAACGGCCGGGCGGCCAGCGCGGCCAGCCGGGCGCCGGGGCCCGCAGGCGCCTCGCCATAGGGCGCCTCGGGCAGGTCCGTTGCCGGTGCTGCGATGCGGCCCACCCTTGTTTCCTCGCCCTTCCTTGCCTAGACACCCCTCAAAGGCTAGCCGCCGCATGGTTTCCGAAAGGTTAACACCAATGTCCCCCACCTCGCCGTCCACCCCTCCCGTCGTCACCCGTTTCGCGCCCTCGCCCACCGGCTATCTGCATATCGGCGGCGCGCGCACGGCCCTCTTCAACTGGCTCTACGCCCGGGGCCGCGGCGGCAGGTTCCTGCTGCGGATCGAGGATACCGACCGCGAGCGATCGACCCCCGAAGCCACCGCGGCGATCCTCAAGGGCCTGACCTGGCTGGGCCTCGACTGGGACGGCGAGGCGGTCAGCCAGTTCGCGCGCAAGGACCGCCATGCCGAGGTGGCGCGCGAGATGCTGGCCCGCGGCGCGGCCTACAAATGCTTCTCGACCCAGGACGAGATCGCCGCCTTCCGGGCAGAGGCCGAGGCCGAGAAACGCTCCACCCTGTTCCAGAGCCCGTGGCGCGACACCGACCCGGCGAGCCACCCGGGTGCGCCCTTCGTCATCCGCCTGAAGGCGCCGCGCACCGGCAGCACGGTGATCGCCGATACCGTTCAGGGTGATGTCACCTTCGGCAATGACCAGCTTGATGACATGGTGATGCTGCGGTCCGACGGCACGCCCACCTACATGCTGGCGGTGGTGGTGGACGATCATGACATGGGCGTCACCCATGTGATCCGCGGCGATGATCATCTGACCAATGCCGCGCGGCAGGTGCAGATCTATCACGGCATGGGCTGGGACGTGCCGGTCTTCGCGCATATCCCGCTGATCCACGGGCCCGATGGCAAGAAGCTGTCCAAGCGCCACGGCGCGGTGGGCCTCGAGGAATATCAGGCGATGGGCTACCCCGCGGCGGGGATGCGCAACTACCTGGCGCGGCTTGGCTGGAGCCATGGCGATTCCGAATTTTTCAGCGATGCCGAAGCCCGCGCCTGGTTCGACCTGTCGGGGATCGGCCGGGCGCCGGCGCGGCTGGATTTCAAGAAGCTGGAGAACCTTTGCGGCCAGCACATTGCCGTCGCCGACGATGCTGCACTGCAGGCAGAGATCGAGGCCTATCTGGAGGCTGCTGGCCTGCCCGGGCTCGATGCGGCGCAGCGCACAGGGCTTGTGCGCGCCATGTATTGCCTGAAGGAGCGCGCCAAGACCTTTCCGGAATTGCTGGAAAAGGCCCATTTCGTGCTGGGATCACGGCCCTTCGAACTCGATGCCGCAGCTGCGAAGGCGCTCGATACCGTATCCCGCGGTATACTGACAGAATTGACGCCGCAGCTGCAAAATGCTAGCTGGACGCGCGAGGCGTTGGAGGCCAAAGTGGCCGAGGTCGCCGCCGCTCACGGCATCGGACTGGGCAAGATCGCAGGCCCGCTGCGTGCGGCTCTGGCGGGACGGACAGTCACCCCGAGCGTCTTCGACATGATGCTGGTCATCGGTCAGGACGAAACCGTGGCGCGCCTGTCCGACGCGACGCGCTGAGGCCCGCGCCCTGGCCTCGGAGTTTTTGCGGCAGGCCCCGGCTTGGGCCCGGTCCGCCCATGAGGAGAGGGATTGAGATGGCAGAAACCAAGAGAACGGCGACGCTGAACATCGACGGTCAGACCTATGACCTGCCGGTGATGTCGCCGACCGTTGGCCCCGACGTGCTGGATATCCGCAAGCTCTATGGCCAGGCGGATGTGTTCACCTATGACCCCGGCTTCACCTCGACCGCGTCCTGCGAATCCACCATCACCTATATCGACGGCGACAAGGGCGAGCTCTTGTATCGCGGCTACCCGATCGAGCAGCTGGCCGAGCAATCGCATTTCCTCGAGGTCTGCTACCTGCTGCTCTATGGCGAGTTGCCGGATGCCAAGCAGATGGTCGATTTCGAGACCCGCGTCACGCGCCACACCATGGTGCATGAACAGATGCACAACTTCTTCCGCGGTTTCCGCCGCGATGCGCATCCGATGGCGACGATGGTCGGCGTGGTCGGCGCGATGTCCGCCTTCTACCATGACAGCACCGATATCGGCGATCCGTGGCAGCGCGAGGTCGCCTCGATCCGCCTGATCGCCAAGCTGCCGACCATCGCCGCGATGGCCTACAAGTACTCGATCGGCCAGCCCTTCGTGTACCCCAAGAACAGCCTCGATTACGCGGGCAACTTCCTGCACATGTGCTTCTCGGTTCCGGCCGAGGAGTATGTGGTGAACCCGGTCCTGTCCAAGGCGATGGACCGGATCATGATGCTGCATGCCGATCATGAGCAGAACGCCTCGACCTCGACCGTGCGTCTGGCGGGCTCCTCGGGTGCCAACCCGTTCGCCTGCATCGCCGCCGGCATCGCCTGCCTCTGGGGCCCGGCGCATGGCGGTGCGAACCAGGCTTGCCTGGAAATGCTCAAGGAAATCGGCACCGTCGACCGCATCCCGGAATTCGTCGCCAAGGCGAAGGACAAGGACTCGGGCTTCCGCCTGATGGGCTTTGGCCACCGGGTCTACAAGAACTTCGACCCGCGCGCGACGGTGATGAAGGAAAGCGCCGACGAGGTGCTGGAGCTTCTGGGCGTGCATGACAACCCGCTGCTGCAGGTTGCCAAGGAGCTGGAGCGGATCGCGCTGGAAGACGAGTATTTCATCTCGAAGAAGCTCTACCCGAACGTCGATTTCTACTCGGGCATCATCCTCGAGGCGATGGGCTTCCCGACCTCGATGTTCACCCCGATCTTCGCGCTGTCGCGGACCGTGGGCTGGATCAGCCAGTGGAAAGAGATGATCGGCGACCCGCAGATGAAGATCGGCCGCCCGCGGCAGCTCTATGTCGGCGCGCCGCGGCGGGACTACCCCGAGCTGGAAACGCGCTGAGGCACAGGCCAAGGCTGTAAATGGAAGCGGCCGCCCGAGGGGCGGCCGTTTTGCTGTGTGTAATCTCGATCGCCACGAACCTTGAAACTCCTCATTGCCCGGGACAAGGCGCTTCAGCGCCGCCGGGCAGCGACTGTCCGCCCCCTCGGGCAGGCCCTGCCCAGTGACGGTGGCCGTCAGCGCCCCTTGAACTGGGGGCTGCGCTTTTTCAGGAAGGCCGCCACGCCCTCCAGGAAATCCCCCGTGCGCCCGCACTCGCCCTGCAACCGCGCCTCCAGCGCCAGTTGCTCGTCCAGCGTCAGGTCCGATGCGGCGCGCAGCGCCTGCTTGATGCCGCGGTAGGCGACCCCCGGCCCCGAGGCTAGTTGTGCCGCGCGCGCGCGCCAGACCGCCTCGAACTCGGCCTCCGGCGCCGCCTCCCAGATCATTCCCCAGTCGGCGGCCTTGCGGGCAGGAACGCCCTCGGCGAACAGCATCGCCCCCATCGCCCGCGCAAAGCCCACCTGCCGCGGCAGCCAATGGGTGCCGCCCGCATCCGGCATCAGCCCGATCCGGGTGAAGGCCTGCAGGAACACCGCGCTCTCCGACGCGATCACCACATCGCAGCCAAGCGCAAGGTTCGCCCCTGCCCCCGCCGCCGCCCCGTTCACCGCAGCGAGGGTCGGCACCGGGCAGCCGGTGATTGCCGCCAGCATCGGTTCATATTCGTCCCGCAGCACGCCCTCGAAATCCAGCCCCGCCAGATCGCCGACGCTGGCCAGATCCTGACCCGAGCAAAAGGCCCGCCCGGCGCCTGTCAGCACGATCACGCGGGCGCTTTGCGCCAGAGCCTCAAAGGCGGTGCGGATCTCCACCCGCATGGCGCTGTTCAGCGCGTTCATCACCTCCGGCCGGTTCAGCGTGACAATGCCGATGCCGCCCGCTTCGGTGCAGGTGATCGTCTGGTAGTCCATGGCGGTTCCTCCCTCGCTTTGCGGCAGCTTAACCGCGCGGAAGGATTGGCACAGCAGAACGACGCGTCACTTGTCCAGGATTTCGTCCAGACGCCGCTGTTCCGCCGCGTCCAGCGCCTCGACGGGCGGCTCCACCCCCGGGCGGCGGCCGCGCAGGAAAGAGAAGCCGATCCCCAGCCCCGCCAGCAGCATCACCGGCCCCGCCAGCCACAGGATCAGGTTGCCGCCGCTGGCATCGGGCTGGAACAGCACATATTCGCCATAGCGGGCGGTGACATAGTCCAGCACCGCGCTGTCGCTGTCGCCCGCCACCAGCCGCTCGCGCACCAGGATGCGCAGGTCGCGCGACACCTCGGCATTCGATTCGTCGATGTTTTCCGACTGGCAGACCGGGCAGCGCAGCACCTTGGACAGATCCCGGGCCCGCGCCTCCAGTACCGGGTCGGCCAGCACCTCGTCGGGCTGCACTGCGAAGGCCGGGGCGGGAACCATCGCCGGGACCAGAGGCGCCATCATCAGCGCCAGGATCAGCATCAGGCGTTTCATGTGCCTCACTCCGCAGGGGTGGCTTGCAACGGCGCCGCCGTCTTGCGCGCCCCCGCCGCCACGCGGTAGCGCCGGTCCGACAGGCTCAGGAACCCGCCAAGCGCCATCAGCGCCGAGCCGGCCCAGATCCAGCTGGTGAAGGGCTTGATATAGGTCCGCACCGCCCAACCGCCGCTGTCCTGCCGGTCGCCGATCACCAGATAGACATCACGGAACAGCCCGTTGTCGATATCGGCCTCGGTCGTCGGCATCGCCTGCACCGGATAGACGCGCTTTTCAGGATGCAGCACCGTCTCGATCTCGCCGCCGCGCCGCACCGTCAGCGTCGCCATGGTCGAGCTGTAGTTCGGCCCCTGCACGTCCTCGACCGCATCGAGCGTGATCTCGTAGCCCGCCACCTCGAAGGGCGCGCCGATCTGCGCGACGCGGATATCCTCGATGTCGCCCGCGGTCAGCATCGCCACGCCAATCATGGTGACGCCGAACCCGGCATGGGCCGTGGCCTTGCCCCAATCGGCGCGCGGAAGGCGCGCCAGCCGGCCAAGGCGGGCCGAAACCCCTTGCCGCGCCTGCCCGGTCCGCGTCCACAGATCCACCGCAGCCCCCGCCACCAGCCAGGTGCCAAGCGCCGCCCCGATCGGCCCCACCGCCGTGCGGCTGGTGCCCACCGCATAGGCCAGCAGGCCCACCGCCACCGCAAGCACCAGCGCGCCGCGCAACGGCCAGGCGGCCCGTGCAATGCTGCCGCGCTTCCAGGGCAGCATCGCGCCCACCGGCAGCACCACGGCCAGCACCACCATGAACGGCGTGAAGGCCATGTCGAAAAACGGCGCGCCGACCGACAGCTTGCGCCCCCAGGCCATTTCCGCCACCAGCGGCCAGATCGTCCCCACGAACACCACCAGTGCCGACACCGCCAGCAGGATGTTGTTCACCACCAGCCCCGATTCGCGGCTGACCATCCCGAACACGCCCTTGGCCTGCATCGCCCCCGCCCGCGCTGCATAAAGCGTCAGCGCGCCGCCAAGGAAGATCGCCAGGATCAGCAGGATGAACACCCCCCGCTCGGGATCATTGGCAAAGGCATGGACCGAGGTGATGACGCCCGAGCGCACCAGGAACGTCCCGATCAGCGAGAAGCCGAAAGCCATGATCGCCAGAAGGATCGTCCAGCTTTTCAGCGCCTCGCGCTTTTCGACCACGATGGCCGAATGCAGCAGCGCGCCGGCCAGCAGCCAGGGCATGAAGCTGGCATTCTCGACCGGATCCCAGAACCAGAACCCGCCCCAGCCAAGCTCATAATAGGCCCACCACGAGCCAAGCGCGATGCCGATGGTCAGGAACACCCAGGCCGCCAGCGTCCAGGGCCGCACCCAGCGGGCCCAGGCGGCATCGACCCGCCCCTCGATCAGCGCCGCCACCGCAAAGCTGAACGCCATGCTGAGCCCGACATAGCCGAGGTAGAGGAAGGGAGGATGGAAGGCGAGCCCCGGATCCTGAAGCAGGGGGTTGAGGTCCTTGCCGTTGAAGGGCGGCTGCGCCAGCCGCGCGAAAGGGTTCGAGGTGAACAGGATGAAGGCGATGAACGCCACCCCGATCATCCCCTGCACCGCCAGCACCCGCGCCCGCAGCCGCGGCGGCAACTGCGCGCCAAACCAGCCCGCCGAGGCCCCGAACAGCGCCAGGATCAGTACCCAGAGCAGCATCGAGCCCTCATGGTTGCCCCAGACGCCCGAGATCTTGTAGATCATCGGCTTGTCGGTATGCGAGTTGGCCCAGACCAGCTGCAGCGAGAAATCCGAGGTGACAAAGGCCTGCGTCAGCGCCGCGAAGGAAAACGCGATCAAGAAGAATTGCGCGCTCGCCGCGGGCGCCGCGACCGCCATCCAGCCGCCCCAGCCCTTCTGCGCCCCGACCAGAGGCACGGTCGACTGCAAGATCGCCACGGCGAAAGCCAGTATCAGGGCGAAATGGCCCAGTTCGGTGATCATGCGGGGAACCTCCTCAGGTCTGCGGAACCCTGATCATAGGCCCTGCCGCCGCCGGGGCCAAGGAGGATGCGCGCATGTGCCGCGTGGGGGGACTCTCGCGCCCAGAGGACGCAGACAACGGGCTTGCCGCACCGGATATCCAGACGCCGCCAGTCCCCCACCAGCCGGTATCGCCCGCCGCACCATTCGAAGCTGTCGATATTGCCCATGTCCGGTTCGCTCGTCGCATCTTGCGAACTAACGTCCCGCCGCAAGACCTCGACGACCTCCGCGCCCTTGGGAAACCGTATCGTGCCGCGCCTGTAGCAGTATTGCTCGCCGGATCGGGGTGGCTGGAAGTCCGGATGCTGCTCTGTCAGCACAAACTCCATCTCGAAACGGACTTCTGCCGCATCGTAGAGGATCGCCAGCACGAAGCTGTCCTCCAGGTAGAGGTGCTCAAAGCCCGCAAGCTTCGAGTACGGAGCCCAGCGGTCCTCGGGATCATCCGGAATGGTCAACTCGGGTCCGCCCTCCCACGCTTTGTAGATGCCCCTGTCGGACCTGTCCTCGCGCCATTCGGTCCAGGGCCATCTCTCACGTCAAGGCCCGACTGCGGTGGGTCATCCGTCAAAATTGCCTTCAAACCAGCCGCCGCCCGTGCTGCCGAAGCGACACAGGCGGCTCCGCGAGCTGTCCGCGACCCCGTTTGCAAGTCTCCAAAGGGCGCGAGCTCCGGCGCAGCGGGACGAAACCGCCGTTGACCGCGGCTTCCCTGCTGCTCCGCACCCTGTTGGGGCAGCATGCAAGGCTCCCTCTCTCAACCAGAGCCTGAAGCACATTTGCCCCCCCTACATCCCGCCCATCCGCAGAGGCGGCAGCTCCCCCGCCTCGCCCTCCCCAAGCGCATCCAGACCGAACCCGCCCATGTCCATCGGTGCCATATCCGCCATCGGCATCGCCGTCTCCCCGCCCCCCACCGGATCGTCCCAGGTGGGTGCGTCCATTCCGCCCCAGCCCATCGTCGCCACCGCCGGCGCGCCGCCCGGGCCCGGTGCCGGCGCGCGCTCCTCGCCCTCCTCCACCAGCCGCACGGCGCGGAAGCCGCGGTGCTGGCCCAGGCGGGCGCGGGCCAGCAGCCTGCCCCCGGGGCCCTCGATCCGCAGCTGCTCCAGCGTGTCCTCGGCCAGCGGCAGGGTCGCGCCGGGGCGCAGCGCAAGGATGGCGCCGATGGGCAGGGTCAGGCGGGCCAGCACCGCCTCCACCTGCGCGGGCGCGGACATCACCGCCTGTTCCAGCCGCTCCGGCCAACCGGCGGGCTGCGGGGCCTCGCCCTCCTCCACGGGCACTTCCGCCTCCACGATCCACCCGCGCCCCTCGGCCGGCAGAGCCAGCAGCACCCCGCCCTCGCGCGCGGCGCTGCCAGACCCAAGGTCCAGCACCAGCCGGAACACCCGGTAGCCGGTATCCTCGAGGATCAGCGGCAGCGGCCGCGGGTCTTCGAGGAACGAGCCATAGCGGAAGCCGCCTGCCCAGATCAGCGCCGGATCCCCCACCAGCGCCGCCTCGAAACTTGCAAGCGCTGCGTCGATGAAATCGGCCGAGATCGCGGCATCGGTGCGGGTGGGGCGGCGGGCGGCGGCGTTCGCGGCGGGCGGGCTCGCCGACATCCGGCCCATCATCCGCATTTCCAGCAGCGCCGACAGCACCGGGGGTGACAGCACCATCAGCCCCATCCCCTCGGCCGGACCGTCCAGCACCGCCAGCAGCGCCCGGTCCTCCAGCGCCTCGGGCAGGTCGGAAAGCGTCATCTTGCTTTCGGAAACCGAGACCACGCGCAGCGGCAGCGCCAGCAGCTCCTGCGCGGCGCGGGCAAAGGCCTGGCCGAGCGCCTTTTCGGCCGTCATCGGCGAGACACTGGGCGCGCGGCGCCCCGCCCCGGCCTTGCGGCGCATCACCGTCTGCGTCCCTGCCGTCATCCCTGCGGTTCCTGCCAATCCTCTTGCCCCGGGCGCAGGGGCCGCCAGACCGATCTGTGGCAGATCAGCGTTACCAACAGGTTAGCAGCGCCGCTTACGCCGCCTCGCGCTGCCGCCGGGCGGGCAAGGCCACGCGGAAGGCCGCGCCGCCCTGCCCCGGCACATAGGTGATGGTGCCGCCCAGATTGGCCATGATCTCGCGGCAGATCGCCAGCCCCAGCCCGGCGCCCCCCGCGCGGGTGGTATCGGTCAGCCGCGCGAACTTCTCGAAGACCAGCGATTGTGATCCGGCGGGGATGCCGCTGCCATTGTCGATGAAATCCACCTCGATCTGCCCCCCGCGGCGCCGCACCTTGATCGTCAGCTCCGGCCGCGCCGCATCGCAATATTTCCGGGCGTTGGAGATGAGGTTGATGAACACCTGCACCAGCCGGTCGGTATCGGTGAAGATCGGCATATGCTCGGCCGGCAGGTCGCGGTGGATCACGAAGCGCCGTTCCACCCGCGTCTGCCCCGCCGCCTGCAAGGCCCGGTCGATCAGATCATGCAGGTTCGCCACCTGCACGTTCAGCTGCACCCGGCCATTCTCCAGCACCGACAGGTCCAGAAGGTCATCGAGCAGCCTTGTCAGCCGGATCGTCTCGTCATGGATGATCTCGGCATAGCGGGCCTGATCGGGGCCTTCGAGCCCGCCCTCCATCAGGATTTCCGAGAACGCCCGGATCGAGGTCATCGGCGTGCGCAGCTCATGGCTGATCTGGCTGAGGAACGCATCCTTCTGCACCGACAGCGCCTGCAGCTTTTCGTTCGCCTCGGACAGGGCGCGGGCGGTGCGGGCCAGCTCCTCGGATTTCGCCTCCAGCTGGCTGGAGTACTCCATGATCTGCTGCGCCTCATTCGCCACAGCCATCAGGTCCTGAACGGAAACCGCAGCCCCCGCCGCGAATTGCGCGATCATCGCATGGGCGGTGGCCGCACCGACCGATCCCGCCAGCCGCCGCTCCAGCGCCGCAAAGAACTCGGGCGTGGTGTCGGGCAGGAAGCCGGCCTTGCCCTGCGCGGCGGCCTGCGCCTGAAAGAAGCCCTGCGCCTCGTCCGCGCCCAGGATGCCCTGCGCCATCGCCAGCAGATCCTCGGCCTCGGCGCCGCCGCGCGACCAGCCACGGGTCGGGCCGGAATGGTCGAACACGTTGACGAAGGCCACGCCCTGCAACCGCTCCATCGGCCCCGGGAAGGTCAGCAGCGACACCCCGCAAAACAG
This sequence comes from Frigidibacter albus, assembly GCF_009908165.1. Classification (GTDB taxonomy): domain Bacteria; phylum Pseudomonadota; class Alphaproteobacteria; order Rhodobacterales; family Rhodobacteraceae; genus Frigidibacter; species Frigidibacter albus. The sequence continues at coordinate 360,688 of NZ_JAAAUC010000002.1, read as the reverse complement.
GGCCGTGTTCAGCGACAGCGACCAGAAGAGGGCATGCAGCAGCGGGTCGATCCCGGTGATGCCGAACAGCGCCTGCGGGCGCAGCCAGCCGATCCCCAGTGGGCCCTGCAGCATCAGCTCGGCCCCGAACAGCTCGCCCGCCCCGAACGACGGCAGGAACAGCACATAAAGCCAGATCGCGAACCCGGTCAGCAGCCCCGCCGCCGCCCCGACCCGCGTCGCCCCGCGCCAGAACAGCCCGCCCAGCATCGCCGGCAGGATCTGTGCCACGCCGACAAAGCTGATCAGCCCGATCGCCGCCAGCGCCGAAGACCCGCCCGACAGCGCGAAATAGCCGTAGCCAAGCGCCAGCACCCCGGCAATCGACAGCCGCCGCGCATTCAGCACCAGCCCGCGCACATCCCCCGCCCCGCGCGCCCCGCCGGTGCGGAAGCGCAACCACAGCGGCATCACGATATGGTTCGACACCATCGTCGCCAGCGCAATCGCCTCGACGATCACCATCGAGGTGGCAGAGGAGAACCCGCCCAGAAAGGCCAGCATCGCCAGCCCGCCCTGATCGAAGGCGAGCGGCAGCGTCAGCACGAACAGATCCGGGTTCGACCCCTCGGGCAGCACTGCCAGCCCCACCACGGCAATCGGCACCACGAACAGGCTCATGGCGAACAGGTACAGAGGGAAGGCCCAGCTTGCGGTGGCCATGTGCCGCTCATCCGCGTTCTCGACCACCATCACCTGAAACATCCGCGGCAGCGTCAGGATCGCGGCACCAGCCAGGAAGGTCAGCCCCGCCCACCGGCCCGGCTGCATCTGCCAGTCGGAAATCTCCGAAGCCTCGATCCGCGACAGGATATCCGCGGGCCCCGATGCCACGATCCAGACCGTGAACACCCCCACCGCCAGCAGCGCCACCAGCTTCACCACCGCCTCCAGCGCGATGGCGGTGACCACGCCGTTATGCCGCTCATTGGCGTCGAGGTTGCGGGTGCCGAACAGGATGGTGAACAGCGTCAGCCCCGCCGCCACCCAAAACGCGGTGGAATTGCTGTCGCGCATCGCCCAGCCTTCGGGCACCGGCCCGGCGAACACGTTGAAGGACAGCGTCACCGATTGCAGTTGCAGCGCGATATAGGGCGTCGCCGCCACCACGCAGATCAGCGTGACGATCACCCCCAGCAGGTTCGACTTGCCGAAGCGCGACGAGATCAGGTCGGCAATCGAGGTCACCCGCTGCGTGCGCCCGATCCGCACCAGCTTGCGCAGCACCCACCACCAGCCGATCAGCACCAGCGTCGGGCCAAGGTAGATGGTCACGAATTCGAGGCCGGAGCGCGCCGCATAGCCCACCGCGCCATAGAAGGTCCAGGCCGTGCAATAGATCGACAGCGACAGCGTATAGACCAGCGGGGATCGCAGCCATTTCACCCGGCCGCGCTGCGCCTGCCGCTCGGCCCAGAAGGCCACAAGGAACAGCAAGATCACATAGAGCAGGCAAGACGCGACCAGCAGGTTGAAGGGCACCATCAGCGCCGCTCCGCGCCGGGGCCGCGCAGATGCTCGGGGGTCTCGCTGGTTCCATCGTCCAGCGCCGGCGACAGCCGCCGCGCCAGAACCGCCGCGGCGATGATCAGCAGCGCCCAGACGGTGAACAGGTACACGACGCCCGAGGCGGTCTCGCCCCCCGGGGTTTCCGCCGGGCGCCACAGGATCGGCAGCGCGACAAGGAAGCCGCCCACCACCGGCAGCATCCGCGCCGCATCCATCACCCGACGCCGCCGATAGCTGCGGCGCGCAAGGAACAGCGGCGTGCTGCGGGCGGGCATCGCGGCTACAGCCCCGCCAGTTCGCGCACCGTCGCCAGCACCTCGGCATTGGCGAAGGGCTTGGTCAGGAAACGGTCGGCCCCCGCCTGCTCGGCGGCACCCCGGGCGCCGCCCTGGCCCTTGGCGGTCAGCATCAGCACCGGCAGCGCCTGCAGCCCCGGATCGGCGCGCAGATCGGCGAGGATGTCGAAGCCAGAGCGTCCCGGCAGCATCACATCCAGCACCAGCACATCGGGAACGGACGCGCGGATCGCGGTCAGCGCGGTTTCTCCATCGGAATGGGTCGCCACAGCCCAGCCATCGCGCGCCAGAATGAACCGGATCGCCTCGATGATGTTCGGCTCGTCCTCGATCAGCAATACGCGCTTGTCCATGGATGCAGGCTCCCCCTTCCCGCAGGTGACGCTTTGGCCGGGTGCCGCCAGTCCCGTTCCCGTCCCCCGGCGCCGACTATCGCGCGAAACCGCCGCCGCTGTCAAAAGCAACAATCATGCTCAGGGGGGCCGTGCTTACGGCGCCAGCAGCCGCCCGAACAGCGTGTCCAGAAACTTCCCCGCCTCGGGGAACGGGTCCGCACCTTCGGGCCCCAGCACCGCGCGCACCTGCATGTCGAAATCGGCGTAATGCTGGGTCAGCGCCCAGATCGAGAAGATCAGGTGATGCGGATGCACCCCGGCGATTTTGCCGGCCTGCTGCCAGCCGCGGATCACTTCGGCCTTCTCGTCGACCAGATCCTTCAGCTCGCCCTCGATGGCCGCCCGCATCCGCGGCGCGCCCTGCAGGATCTCGTTCGCAAAGAGCCGGCTTTCGCGCGGATAATCCCGCGCCATCTGCAGCTTGCGCCGGACATAGGCCATGATTTCGGCCTCGGGCTCCCCCTCCGGGTCCATCTCGCGCAGCGGGTCGAGCCATGTGTCCATCAGCCCCGACAGAAGCTCGACATGGATCGCTTCCTTGGAGGCGAAGTAATACAGCAGGTTGGGCTTGGACAGCCCCGCCACTTCGGCGATCTGGTCCAGCGTGGCGCCGCGAAAGCCCTGCGCCGAGAACACCTCCAGCGCGGCATCGAGGATGGCGCCGGTATTGCGGCGCTGGATGCGGGTGCGCGGGCGCGCCTCTTCTTCCGGTTCCGGCTGTGCTGCGAACTCGTTCACCCTCGCCTCCCTCACCCCAGCCTCGCGCCGCCGCCCGCGCTTTCATGCGCCGCCGTTTAGGACAGGCCTTGACAGCGCGCAATGCCGGGTTTCCCTTCTTTTGCACGGAAGGGCACCGCGCCACCGGCCCCGTTCTTGACGCGTCCTTCCCCTCTGATAGCCTGCCCTTGACCAAAGGGTCAAAGATTTCCGCCAACATCGGCCCCGGGCTCCAAAGCCCCGGCGCCAAGGAGAGCCCCATGGCGCTGGACCGCAACACCGCCCCGAATGACCTGAACGCCTTCTGGATGCCCTTCACCTCGAACCGGCAGTTCAAGAAGAACCCGCGGATGTTCGTCGGCGCCAAGGACATGCATTACACCACCGCCGATGGCCGCCAGGTGCTGGACGGCACCGCGGGCCTGTGGTGCTGCAACGCCGGCCATTGCCGCCCGCTGATCACCGAGGCGATCAGCCGCCAGGCCGCCGAGATGGACTATGCCCCCGCCTTCCAGATGGGGCACCCGTCGGCGTTCGAACTGGCGAACCGGCTGGTGGACATTGCCCCGGCAGGGATGGAGCATGTGTTCTACTGTAACTCCGGCTCGGAAGCCGTTGATACCGCACTGAAAATCGCCATCGCCTATCACCGGGTCCGCGGCGAGGGCACCCGGACCAGATTGATCGGGCGCGAGCGGGGCTATCACGGGGTCGGTTTCGGCGGGATCTCAGTCGGCGGAATTGTCAACAATCGCAAGTACTTCGGGGCGCTTCTTAATGGAGTGGACCACCTGCCCCACACCCACCTTCCGGCCCAGAACGCCTTCGTCAAAGGCCAGCCCGAACACGGCGCCTATCTGGCGGAAGAGCTGGAGCGCATCGTCGCCTTGCACGGCCCCGAGACCATTGCCGCGGTGATCGTCGAACCGATGGCGGGGTCCACCGGGGTGCTGATGCCGCCGAAGGGCTATCTGGAAAAACTGCGTGAAATCAGCAGCAAGCACGGCATTCTTCTGATATTCGATGAAGTCATCACCGGCTTCGGCCGCCTCGGCGCGCCCTTCGCCAGCCAGTTCTTCAACGTCACCCCCGACATGATCACCTGCGCCAAGGGCTTGACCAATGGCGTGATCCCGATGGGCGCGGTACTGACCACCGCCGGCGTGCACGATGCCTTCATGCAAGGGCCCGAACAGGCGATCGAGCTGTTCCACGGCTATACCTATTCCGGCAACCCGATCGCCAGCGCCGCTGGCATCGCCACGCTGCAAACCTACAAGCAGGAGCGGCTGTTCGAACGCGCGGCGGAACTGGCCCCCTATTGGGAGGAGGCGATCCACAGCCTGGCCGGCAAGCCGCATGTGATCGACATCCGCAACATGGGCCTGATCGGCGCGGTGGAGCTGCAGCCGATCCCCGGGGAACCGACCAAGCGGGCGTTCAACGCCTTCCTCAAGGCCTATGAGAAGGGCATCCTGATCCGCACCACCGGCGACATCATCGCCATGTCGCCGCCGCTGATCATCTCCAAGCCCGAGATCGACACGCTGATCGGCACGCTGGGTGAGGTGCTGGACTCGCTCGACTGAAACGCAAAAGGCGCGCGGTCTGCCCGCGCGCCTTTTCCTTACTTGCCGGTCTTCCGCGTCACCGGCTTGTGCGGCGGGCGGACGGTGCCCGCACCGGGGCCCTTGTTGCTCTGGTTCTGCTTCGGCACCGGCGGTTGCTTGCTGGACATGGGTGTTCTCCTTCACATCGGCCTTGGCCGAGGTCTTGATGTGGGCTGCATCTAGCGAAAGCACAAGCCTTCGCGCCAACGCGCTGCACAAACGAAAACGGAGACGGCCGTAGCCGTCTCCGTTAAAATTCCTGTCCGGCCTGCCGCCCTGTTCAGGCAGCGCGGCCGGTGCGAAGCTTACGCCAGCGCGAGGTTCATCGCCGATTCGCGACCGTCACGGCCGGATTCGATGTCGAAGGTCACAGCCTGGCCTTCGTCGAGCTGACGGATGCCAGCGCGTTCCAGAGCCGAAACGTGCACGAACACGTCACGGTTGCCATTCGCCGGAGCGATGAAGCCGAAACCTTTGGTTGCATTGAACCACTTCACGGTGCCATTGGCCATCGTGATATCTCCTAGTATCTAGTGCGCCACCCGCAGAGTGCGGTGGCTTGGCTCAGTCACATCACAATCGAAAACTGAAGCCGTTAGGAGACAGAAGGTCGAAGAGATAGCGTTTCGCCTGACCTATATGACGGGTTCGGGCCGCGAATACAACCCCTCGCCCGAAGAAAGACCCCGGGGGCGTTTATGGCCTTTGCCCTAAACCGGGCCGGATGCTGCGCGGGAGCGCCGCGAAATCCCGCAGTCTGAAAACACGCCAATGAAGGATGCCGCTGCCCGCGCGGCGCGGTGACGCGGGGGGCCGGTCGCGCCTGCCCCACGGCAGAGATTGCCGTTGATTGTGCGAAGCGGCTGTGTAGCGTGAAACCTGACCAGATGGTCAGACACGGGATTCGTCCCGAAGATGCCAGAAGAAGATGCCAGAACAAGACTGTGGGCCAAGCCCTTGAGGCAACGGGCAGAGACCCGGATGGCCCCGCAGCAGGGAGACTAGGATGCCGGCACCAGCAGAGAACCTGCGGATCGACCCCGCGCGGCTGTGGGACAGCCTGATGGAGATGGCGAAGATCGGCCCCGGGATCGCGGGCGGCAACAACCGCCAGACCCTGACCGATGCCGATGCCGAGGGGCGCGCGCTCTTTGCCCGCTGGTGCGAGGCGGCGGGGCTGACCCTGGGCGTGGACGAGATGGGCACGATGTTCGCCGCCCGCCCCGGCACCGATCCGGGCGCGCTGCCGGTCTATGTGGGCAGCCATCTCGATACCCAGCCGACGGGCGGCAAGTATGACGGGGTGCTGGGGGTTCTGGGCGCGCTGGAAGTGGTGCGCACGATGAACGACCTTGGCATCCAGACCCGGCACCCGGTGGTGGTGACGAACTGGACCAATGAGGAAGGCGCGCGCTTTGCGCCCGCCATGCTCGCCTCGGGCGTGTTCGCCGGGGTGCATTCGCTCGACTACGCCTATGGCCGCCGCGACCCCGAGGGCAAGAGCTTTGGCGAGGAGCTGGTGCGCATCGGCTGGAAGGGCGACGAGCCGGTGGGCGCGCGCAAGATGCATGCCTATTACGAGCTGCATATCGAACAGGGCCCGATCCTGGAGGCCGAGGGCCGCGACATCGGCGTGGTGACGCATTGCCAGGGCCTCTGGTGGCTGGAATTCACGCTCACGGGCCGCGCCGCGCATACCGGGTCGACGCCGATGGGCCTGCGGGTGAATGCCGGCCTCGCGATGGCGCGGATCCTCGAGATGGTGCAGCGCGTAGCGATGGACGCGCAGCCGGGCGCGGTGGGCGGGGTCGGGCAGGTGCAGTTCAGCCCCAACAGTCGCAATGTGCTGCCCGGGTCGGTGGTGTTCACCGTGGATATCCGCAGCCCCGATCAGGCCAAGCTGGACGCGATGCGCGCCGATATCGAGGCGGGTGCGGCGACAATCTGCAAGGCACTTGGCGTGGGCATGGAGGTCGAAGCGGTCGGCCATTTCGACCCGGTGACCTTCGCGCCGGAGCTGGTCGAGGCGGTGCGCGGCGCGGCGGAGAGGCTCGGATACAGCCACATGGACCTGATCTCGGGCGCCGGCCACGATGCCTGCTGGGCCGCCAGGGTCGCCCCCGCGACGATGGTGATGTGCCCCTGCGTCGGCGGCCTGAGCCATAACGAGGCCGAGGAGATTTCGCAGGACTGGGCGGCCAAGGCGACGGATGTGCTGCTGCATGCGGTGCTGGAGACGGCCGATGTCGTGACCTGAGCCAGCGGCGGGGGGCCTTCTGCCCCCCCGCGCCCCCCGAGGATATTTGAGCCAGCAAGAAGAAGCAAAGCGGAGCATGTCATGTCCACACTCATCGCAAACGGCACCGTCGTCACCGCCGACCTCACCTACAAGGCCGATGTGCTGATCGAGGACGGGCAGATCATCGCCATCGGCCATGGGCTGAAGGGGGACGAGGTGCTCGACGCCACCGGCTGCTATGTGATGCCGGGGGGGATCGACCCGCATACGCATCTCGAAATGCCGTTCATGGGCACCTATTCGGCCGATGACTTTGACTCTGGCACGCGGGCGGCGCTGGCGGGGGGGACCACGATGGTGGTGGATTTCGCCCTGCCCGCCCCCGGGCAAGGCCTGCTCGACGCGCTGAAGATGTGGGACAACAAGTCCACCCGCGCGCATTGCGATTACAGCTTCCACATGGCGGTGACCTGGTGGGGAGAGCAGGTCTTTGACGAAATGCAGGCGGTGACGGAACGGGGGATCAACACCTTCAAGCATTTCATGGCCTACAAGGGCGCGCTGATGGTGAATGATGACGAGCTGTTCGCCAGCTTCCGCCGCTGCGCCGATCTGGGCGCGATCCCGATGGTGCATGCCGAGAATGGCGATGTGGTGGCGGAGCTGTCGGCGCGGCTGCTGGCCGAGGGCAATACCGGGCCCGAGGCCCACGCCTACTCCCGCCCGCCGCAGGTGGAGGGCGAGGCGACCAACCGCGCGATCATGATCGCCGACATGGCCGGGGTGCCGCTTTATGTGGTGCATACCTCTTGCGAGGACAGCCATGAGGCGATCCGCCGGGCGCGGATGGCGGGCAAGCGGGTCTGGGGCGAGCCGCTGATCCAGCACCTGACGCTGGATGAGGGCGAGTATTTCAACGCCGACTGGGACCATGCGGCGCGCCGGGTGATGAGCCCGCCGTTCCGGGACAAGCGGCATCAGGATTCGCTCTGGGCGGGCCTGTCCAGCGGCAGCCTGTCGGTGGTGGCGACGGACCATTGCGCCTTCACCACCGCGCAGAAGCGCTTCGGGGTGGGCAATTTCACCCAGATCCCCAATGGGACGGGGGGCCTCGAGGACCGGCTGCCGATGCTGTGGACGGCGGGGGTGAACACCGGCCGGATCACCATGAACGAGTTCGTCGCCGTCACCTCGACCAATATCGCCAAGATCCTGAACATCTACCCGAAGAAGGGCGCGGTGCTGGTCGGGGCGGATGCCGATCTGGTGGTCTGGGACCCGGCGGCGGAGAAGACCATCACCGCGGCCCGCCAGCAATCGGCCATAGATTACAACGTGTTCGAGGGGAAGAGGGTGAAGGGCCTGCCGCGCTTCACCCTCAGCCGCGGGCATGTGGCGGTGACGGAGGGCCGCATGAGTTCCGTTGAGGGCCACGGCAAGTTCGTCGCCCGCCCGCCGATGGGGCCGGTGTCCAAGGCGCTGTCGGCCTGGAAGGACCTGACCGCCCCGCGCCCGGTGCAGCGCAGCGGCATTCCGGCGAGCGGGGTGTGAGAGCATGAAGGTCGCCCTGATCACCGCCGGCGGCTCCGGCATGGGCGCGGCTGCGGCGCGGCGGCTGGCGGCCGAGGGCTATGCGGTCGGCATCCTCTCCTCCTCGGGCAAGGGCGAGGCGCTGGCGGACGAGCTGGGGGGCCTTGGCGTGACGGGCTCGAACCGGGAGCCTGCGGACCTGAAGCGCCTCGTGGATGGCGCGATGGAGCGGTGGGGGCGGGTCGATGTGCTGGTGAACTCGGCGGGGCATGGACCGCGGGGGCCGGTGGCGCAGCTCACCGATGAAGACTGGCTGCTGGGGATGGAGACCTACCTGCTGAACGTCATCCGCGCGGTGCGGCTGGTGACGCCGGTGATGCAGGCGCAAGGATCGGGGGCCATCGTCAACATCTCCTCGGCCTGGGTGTTCGAGCCTGCCGACATGTTCCCCACCTCGGCGGTGTTCCGGGCCGGCCTCGCGACCTACACCAAGCTCTATGCCGACCAGCACGCGGCGGAGGGGATCCGCATCAACAATGTGCTGCCCGGCTGGATCGACAGCCTGCCGCAGACGGATGCCCGCGCGGCCTCTGTCCCGATGAAGCGCTACGGGACCGAGGAGGAGATTGCGGCGACGGTGGCGTTCCTGTGCTCGGAGGGTGCGGGCTACATCACCGGGCAGAACATCCGCGTCGATGGCGGCCTGATGCGGGGGGTGTGAGCTTGAAATTGCACGGACTTTCCGCCTTCCCGATCACGCCGATGGACGGGCGCGGGCATGCCGATGTGCCTGCGCTGGTGCGGCTGGTGGGTGACCTTGCCAGCGCGCGGGTGCAGTCGATTGGCCTTCTGGGCAGCACCGGCAGCTATGCCTACCTCCCCCGCCAGACCCGCGCCGAGGTGACGGCGCTGGCGGTGGAGGCGGCGGGCGCTGTGCCGGTGGTCGTCGGCATCGGTGCGCCGGGGCTGGGGATGGTGCTGGACCATGCGCGGGATGCCGTGGAGGCCGGGGCTTCGGCGCTGCTGCTGGCGCCGGTCAGCTATCAGCCGCTGCGCGAGGAGGAAGTGTTCACGCTCTACCGCATCGTGGCGGCGGAGGCGGGGCTGCCACTCGTCCTATACAACAACCCCGGCACCACGGGCGTCACCTTCTCCCCTGCCCTGATCGCCCGGATCGGGGCGCTGCCGGGGGTGGTGGCGGTGAAGATGCCGCCGAGCGCCGATGCGGCCACCGAGATCCCGGCGCTGCGGGCGGCACTCCCCGCCGATGTGACACTGGGATATAGCGGCGACGCCAAGTTTGCCGGCGCGCTTGCGGCGGGGGCCGAGGCGTGGTTCTCGGTGCTTGGCGGGCTGTTCCCCAAGCCCTGCCTTGACATGCTGGCGGCGGCGGGGGATGCGGAGCGGCTGGCGGCGCTGGACGTGCGGCTTGCGCCGGTCTGGGAGGTGTTCGGGCGGCTGACCAGCTACCGGGTGATCCACGCCGCGGCGGGGCTGATGGGCTATGGTGCCCCGGTGCCGCCGCTGCCGGTGCTGCCCTTGCAGGGCGAAGACCTGGCCGCCGTGGAAGCGGCCCTGACAGAGGCGGGACTGCTGGAATGAGTGTGATCGAGGCGCGCAATGTCGGCCTGACCTTTGCCACCAGCGATGGCCCCGTCCATGCGCTGAAGGATGTGACCCTGTCCATCGGCAAGGGCGAGTTCGTCAGCTTCATCGGCCCCTCCGGCTGCGGCAAGACCACCTTCCTGCGCGCCATCGCGGCGCTGGAGCATCCGACCGAAGGCTCGCTGACCGTCAACGGCATGAGCCCCGATGCGGCGCGGCAGGCCCGGGCCTATGGCTATGTGTTCCAGGCGGCGGGGCTGTACCCTTGGCGCACCATCGCGGGGAATGTGCGGCTGCCGCTGGAGATCATGGGGTTTTCCAAGGCCGAGCAGGCGGAACGGGTGGAGCGGGTGCTGGCGCTGGTGGACCTTGAGGGGTTCGGCAAGAAATTCCCCTGGCAGCTGTCGGGCGGGATGCAGCAGCGGGCCAGCATCGCCCGGGCGCTGGCCTTCGATGCCGATATCCTGCTGATGGACGAGCCCTTCGGCGCGCTGGATGAGATCGTCCGCGACCGGCTGAACGAGGAGTTGCTGGCGCTGTGGGCGCGGACCGGCAAGACCATCGGCTTCGTCACCCACTCGATCCCCGAGGCGGTGTATCTTTCGACCAAGATCGTGGTGATGAGCCCCCGCCCCGGCCGGATCACCGATGTGATCGACAGCCCCCTGCCGCGTGAGCGGCCCTTGGAGATCCGCGACACGCCGGAATTCATCGCCATCGCGCATCGGGTGCGCGAAGGCTTGCGGGCGGGGCATGGGTATGAGGTTTAGGCGCGCCGTCCTGCCGATCCTCACCGTTGTCGCCGCCATCCTCGCGCTCTGGTATGCGGGCGCCGTCCTGATGAACGCCCAATGGGCCCGCGATCAGGCGGCGCGGGCGGGGGTGGAGATCGGGTTCACCGAGATCGTCCGCGACACCATGAGCCAGGAGCGCCCGGTGCTGCCCGCCCCGCATCAGGTGGCCGCCGAGTTCGGCAAGACGGTGTTTGGCACGAAAATCACCTCGAAGCGCAGCCTTGTCTGGCATGGCTGGGTGACGCTGTCGGCCACCGCCGTTGGCTTCGCTCTGGGGTCTGCGGCGGGCATCCTGCTTGCCATCGGCATCGTGCATAGCCGGGCGATGGACCTCAGCGTCATGCCCTGGGCGATTGCCAGCCAGACCATCCCGATCCTGGCGATTGCGCCGATGGTGATCGTGGTGCTGTCCTCGATGGGGGTGACGGGGCTGTTGCCCAAGGCGATCATCTCGGCCTGGCTGTCGTTCTTTCCGGTGGTGGTGGGCATGGTCAAGGGGCTGCGCGCGCCCGATGCGATGCAGCTGGACCAACTGCGCACCTGGGGCGCGAGCCGGGCGCAGACCTTCTGGAAGCTGCGGCTGCCGGCGTCGATGCCCTATCTCTTCGCCTCGCTGAAGGTCTCGGTCGCGGCGAGCCTCGTCGGCGCCATCGTCGGCGAGTTGCCGGCGGGGGCGACGGCGGGGCTTGGGGCGCGGCTGCTGTCGGGCAGCTATTACGGGCAGACGGTGATGATCTGGGCGGCGCTGTTCGGGGCGGCAGTGCTGGCGGCGGCGCTGGTCGGGTTGATTGCCGCCATCGAGCGGGTGGTGCTGCGGCGGATGGGGATGGCGCGATGATCTGGCTGTGGGGATCCCTGGCGCTCTGGGCTGCGGCGACTGCGCTGAACGTGGCGCTGGCGGGGTCATCGCTGGCGCGCAGCCGCATGGTCCGGCTGCTGATCCCGGCGCTGTTCGGGGTGACGCTGCTGGTGCTGTGGGAGGGTCTGGTGCGCGGGCTGGAGGTCAGCCCGGTGATCCTGCCGCCGCCTTCCGCCATCGGCGCGCGGATCGCGGCGGATCTGCCGCTGCTCTGGACCGATTTCGTGCAGACGATCCTGAAGGGCGCCCTGCCCGGCTATGCCATCGGCTGCGGCGCTGCCATCCTGACCGCGATCCTGATCGACCGCTCGCCGTTCCTGCAACGCGGCCTGCTGCCGGTGGGCAATTTCGTCGCAGCGCTGCCGGTGGTGGGCATCGCGCCGATCCTGGTGATGTGGTTCGGCTTCGACTGGCAGTCGAAGGCCGCGGTCGTGGTGGTGATGGTGTTCTTCCCGGTGCTGGTGAACATGGTCGCGGGGCTGGCGGCCACCGACCGGATGCAGCGCGACCTGATGGCGACATGGTCGGCCGGATACTGGCAGGCGCTGATCAAGCTGCGCCTGCCAGCCGCCTTGCCGTTCCTGTTCAACGGCCTGAAGATCGCCACCACGCTGGCGCTGATCGGGGCCATCGTTGCCGAGTTTTTCGGCAGCCCGACCCGCGGCATGGGCTTTCGCATCTCGACTGCGGTCGGCCAGCTTGCGCTGGATCTGGTCTGGGCCGAGATTGCGGTGGCGGCCCTTGCCGGCTCGGCCTTCTACGGGCTGGTGGCGCTGGTGGAGCGGGGGTTGACCTTCTGGCATCCCTCGCAGCGGGCGCGGGTGTAGAATTACAGATGGCCCGGACCAAGAAGCCGGGCTGCATTCCAACGGAGGTGAGACGATGAAAAGACTGATGACAACGGCGCTGTTTGCCGGCTTTGCGGCCAGCGCGGCGCAGGCCGAGGATGTGACGCTGCAGCTCAAATGGGTCACGCAGGCGCAGTTCGCCGGCTATTACGTGGCGCAGGAGAAGGGATTCTACGAGGAAGAGGGCCTGACCGTCACCATCAAGCCGGGCGGCCCCGACATCGCCCCGACGCAGGTGATCGCGGGCGGCGGCGCCGATGTGGTGGTGGACTGGATGCCGTCCGCTTTGGCGGCGCGCGAGAAGGGCCTGCCGCTGGTCAACATCGCGCAGCCGTTCAAGTCCTCGGGCATGATGCTGACCTGCCTGGCCGAAAGCGGCGTGACCGGGCCCGATGACTTCAAGGGCAAGACCCTTGGCGTGTGGTTCTATGGCAACGAATACCCGTTCCTCAGCTGGATGGCGACGCTTGGCATTCCGACGACCGGCGGCGCCGACGGGGTCGAGGTGCTGAAACAGGGCTTCAACGTCGATCCGCTGCTGCAAAAGCAGGCGGCCTGCATCTCGACGATGACCTACAACGAATACTGGCAGGTCATCGACGCCGGCATCGCCGAGAGCGACCTCGTGACCTTCAAGTATGAGGATCAGGGCGTCGCCACGCTGGAGGACGGGCTTTATGTGCTGGAGGAGAACCTCGCCGATCCGGCCTTCGAGGAGAAGATGGTCAAGTTCGTCCGGGCCAGCATGAAGGGCTGGAAATATGCCGAGGAGAACCCGGACGAGGCGGCGATGATCGTGCTCGACAATGACGAGACCGGCGCGCAGACCGAAAGCCACCAGAAACGGATGATGGCCGAGGTCGCCAAGCTGACCGCAGGTTCCACCGGCGCGCTGGACGTGGCGGATTACGAACGCACGGTGGCGACGCTGCTGGCGGGCGGGTCGGACCCGGTGATCTCGGCGGCGCCCGAGGGCGCCTATACGCTGGCGATCACCGACAAGGCGCTGCAGTAGGCTTGACGTCTCAGGAATTGGAGCGGCCCGGGGGCGAACCCCGGGCCGTTTTGCATTGCAATTGACGGGGGTCAAGGCGGGGTGCGCGCGGCCGTGGGATAATTGCCCAAGTCGCGCAGGCAAGCCCGCCGGCGCGCGCCAAGGAAGGGAAACGACGATGACTGCTGCCGTGAAACCTCACTCCGATCCGCGCCGCAGCGCGATGATGGTGCTGATGCTGGCGATTGGCCTGCTCGCCTTGGCCGGCTGCGCCGAGCCGGTCGCGGAATGCGAACCCGGCGTTGCGGATCTTTCCCGCAGTGCCGGGGTGATGCCGCCCTGCTGAGGGGGGATGTCGGAACACAGGGGCGCCCTCTTCTTGCCCGGAATCAAGGCGCTTCAGCGCCGCCGGGCAGCGCCCGTCCGCCCCCTCGGGCGGGCGCTACTCCACGGTTCCGCCTAGAAATTCGGTGGAGTTACGCCGCACCATAAAGTGCCTAGAACGAGCGTAGCAGCGCCCACCCGGCGGACAAGCACTGCCCTCTGACTGTGCGAGCTTGGGTCCCTACCCCCGCGGCCCCTCCTGCCCCCCAGCCCCCGGCCAGGCCAGCAGCGCCGCCGCCGGGCTCGCCGACACCTCTTCCCGTGTCCGCGGCAGCGCGCCCGGCAGTTCCGCCTGAATCCACGCGATCAGCTTCTCGCGCATTTCGCAGCGCAGGTCGAAGGCCCGCGGCGCGTTGCGGGCCGAGATCAGCACCCGCACCTCCATCACCCGCTCGCGGAAATCCGTCACCGCGAGGTTGTAGACCTTGCCATCCCACAAGGGCGAGGCGGCGGCGATCTCCTGCCCCTTGGCGCGGATCTTGTCCACCGGGGCAGAATGGTCCAGATACAGCATCACCGTCCCGATCAGCTCGGCACTGTCGCGGGTCCAGTTCTGGAAGGGCTGCTCGATGAAATAGCTCAGCGGCACCACCAGCCGCCGCCAGTCCCAGATCTTGATCACCACATAGGTCGAGGTGATCTCCTCGACATTGCCCCATTCGCCCTCGACGATCAGCGCATCGTCGATGCGGATCGGCTGGGTGATCGCCAGCTGGATGCCGGCAAAGAGGTTCTTCAGCACCGGCTGCAGCGCGAGGCCCACCACAAGACCGGCCGCCCCGGCCGAGGCCAGCAGCGACACGCCATATTGGCGCACCGCATCGAAGGTCATCAGCGCCGCCGACACCGCGACCAGCACGATCAAGAGGTTCGCCACCCGCATCAGGATCCGGCTTTGCGTCACATGCTTGCGCGCCAGCAGGTTGTCTTCGGCATCGAGCTTGAAGCGCCGCAGGTGGATCGTGGTCCAGATATAAAGCGCCGTTTGCGCGATCCAGGCGACGCAGAGGATCAGCGCGATCACCAGCAAGCGGCGGATCACCCCAGCCTCGCCTTCGGTCAACGGCGCGAGGGCGGTGGCGAAGGCGACGGCGGCAATGACCATCGCCAGCCGCAGCGGCCGCGCGCCCCGCGCCACCAGCGAGCGCCAGAACAGCTCGCGCCCCGCGACCGCGCGGGTCAGCAGGGTGAACAGCGTGCGCCAGGCCAGCATCGCCAGCCCTGCCGCCACCCCCAGGATGATCAGCGTGGCGATCCAGTCGGGCATCCAGCCGGTGGCGCTGTCGGCAAGGTCGGAGAGGGTTTCGGAGGTCATGTCCATGACCCTGATGATAGGGCGCCTCGGTGCCAAGGTCAGGGGCTGACACGCAAATCATGCCGCAACGCGGCAAGTTTCCGCCAGCCGCCCGGTTTTCTTGCGCCGGGCCGCGATTGCTGGCACATCGGAAACGGAGGAACCCCGCATGGCCCGTGCCGCACTCACCGGA
The DNA here is from genome assembly GCF_009908165.1 of Frigidibacter albus. Lineage (GTDB taxonomy): Bacteria > Pseudomonadota > Alphaproteobacteria > Rhodobacterales > Rhodobacteraceae > Frigidibacter > Frigidibacter albus. The sequence goes on along the minus strand of NZ_JAAAUC010000002.1, from coordinate 345,382 downwards.
ACCCGCATCCGCGCGCGGCGGGCGCAACTGGGCCTGAAACAGGCCGAGCTTGCGCGGGCCATCGGCGTGTCGCCGGCCTATCTGAACCTGATCGAGCACAACCGCCGCCCGGTGTCGGACCGGCTGCTGACCGCGCTGGCCGGCACGCTGGAGATCGGGGCAGCGGCGCTGGCCGAGGGGGCCGAGCCGACGCTGTTCGAGGCGCTGCGCGAGGCGGCAGCCGGCGGCGGCGACGGCGCCGAGAGCGAGCGCATCGAGGAATTTGCCGGCCGCTACCCCGGCTGGGCGGCACTGCTGGCCGAGCGGCAGGGGCGCATCCTGGCGCTGGAGCGCACCATCGAGGCGCTCACCGAACGGCTGGCGCATGACCCGCAGCTGTCGGCGAGCCTGCATGAGGTGCTCTCGGCGGTGACCTCGATCCGCTCCACCGCCGCGATCCTGGCCGAGACCGAGGATATCGAGCCCGAATGGCGGGCGCGCTTCCACGGCAACCTGCGCGATGACAGTGAGAGGCTGGCCGATGCCGCCGAGGCGCTGGTGGGCTATCTCGATGCCGGGACCGACCGCGAGACCGGGCTGTCCTCGCCGCAGGAGGAATTCGACGCCTGGCTGGCGGCGCAGGAGTTCCACATCGCCGCCGCCGAGGCGGCCGCCGCGCCCGACCCGACCGTCACCGCGCCGGAACTGGCCTCCTCGGGCTCGCGCGCCTTGGCGCGGGGCTGGCTGGCCCGGGCGCGGGCCGATGCCGAGGCGCTGCCGATGGCGGCCTTCCTGCGCGGGGTGGAGGAGACGGCGGGCGATCCGGGGCTGCTGGCGGCGCGGTTCGGGGTGCCGCCGCTGGCGGTGTTCCGGCGGCTGGCGGGGTTGCCGGGGGCGCATGCGACAGGCCTTGTGCTCTGCGACGGCGCGGGGGCCCTGACCTTCCGCAAGCCGGTGGAGGGTTTCACCCTGCCCCGCTTTGGCGCCGGCTGCCCGATCTGGCCGCTCTATCAGGCGCTCTCGCGCCCCGGCACCGCGATCCGCGCCACGCTGGAAATGGCCGGACGGGTGCCGCGGCGCTTCCTGGCCTATGCCTGGTGCGAGGCCGCCTACCCCGCCGGCTTCGACGGCCCGCAGGTGCTGGAGGCGGGGATGCTGCTGCTGCCGGCCGAGGCGGCGCGGGGGCCGGGCGAGCTGCCGGTGGGCGCCACCTGCCGGATCTGCCCGCGGGCGGACTGCCCGGCGCGGCGGGAGCCGTCGATATTGACGGATGCGGCGTGAGGGTCACCGAAAGAAGCGGGGGGCCTTCCGCCCCCCGCGCCCCCCGAGGATATTTGGAAAAGGCAAAGAGGGGAGAGTGCCCGCCCTACTCCGCCGCCCGCGCCATCGGGTTGTTGGGGTGGCTGGTCCAGTTGGCGTAGCCCGAGACGACCTTCCCCGTGCGCGGATCGACCTCGCCCTGCGGCAGTTCGCGCATGGTGATGCAATTCTCGACCGGGCAGACGTCGAGGCAAAGGTTGCAGGCGACGCATTCCTCGTCCTTCACCGTGAACACGCGGCCAGGCGACATGGCGATCGCCTGATGGCTGGTATCCTCGCAAGCCGCGTAGCAGCGCCCGCAGCTGATGCAGAGATCCTGGTCGATCTGCGCCTTGGTGATGTAGTTGAGGTTCAGGAACTGCCAGTCGGTGACATTGGGCACCGCGCGGCCGACAAGCTCAGCGGTGGAGGTGAATCCCTTGCGGTCCATGTAATCCGACAGGCCCGAGATCATCTCCTGCACGATCTTGAACCCATAGGTCATCGCCGCGGTGCAGACCTGCACATTGCCCGCGCCAAGCGCCATGAACTCTGCCGCGTCGCGCCAGGTGGTGACGCCGCCGATGCCGCTGATCGGCAGGCCGCGGGTTTCGGCACTGCGGGCGATTTCCGCCACCATGTTCAGCGCGATGGGCTTCACCGCCGGGCCGCAATAACCGCCATGGGTGCCCTTGCCGTCGATCATCGGCTCGGGCGCGAAATCGTCGAGGTTGACGGAGGTGATGGAGTTGATGGTGTTGATGAGCGACACCGCATCCGCCCCGCCGCGTTTTGCCGCCTCGGCCGGTTTGCGGATGTCGGAGATGTTGGGGGTCAGCTTGACGATGCAGGGCATGCGGGAGTGCGTCTTCACCCAGCGCGTGACCATCTCGATATATTCGGGCACCTGCCCGACGGCGCTTCCCATGCCGCGCTCGGCCATGCCATGCGGGCAGCCGAAGTTCAGCTCCACCCCGTCGGCGCCGGTATCCTCGATGCGGGCGAGGATGTCCTTCCACGACTCCTCGTCGCAAGGCACCATCAGGCTGATGATCAGCGCGCGGTCCGGCCAGTCGCGCTTGACCGACTTGATCTCGCGCAGGTTCACCTCCAGCGGGCGGTCGGTGATCAGCTCGATATTGTTGATCCCCAGCACCCGGCGGTCGGCGCCGTGGATCACGCCATAGCGCGGGCCGTTGACGTTGACGACGGGGGGGCCTTCCGAGCCGAGGGTCTTCCACACCACGCCGCCCCAGCCCGCCTGAAACGCGCGGCGGACGTTGTATTCCTTGTCGGTCGGCGGCGCGGAGGCGAGCCAGAACGGGTTGGGGGACTTGATGCCGATGAAGGTTGTGGTCAGGTCAGCCATGGTCGGCCCCCATCAGGTAAAGGTGAATGTCCATCGCGGCATCGCGGCCCTCGGCCGCCGCCGCCACGGTCAGATCGTCGCCGCCCTGCGCGCAATCGCCCCCGGCCCAGACACCCGAGATGCTGGTGCGCCCGGCGCCAGTGATGGCGATCTTGCCGCCGTCGATGGCGATGCCCTCCGGCACCGGCTCGAGGGTCTGGCCGATGGCCTTGAACACCTGATCAGCCTTGAGGCGGAAGGTCTGCGGCAGCAGGTGAAGCCCCGTCTCTCGCTCCTCGGTATAGGCGAACTCCACCTCGGCCACCGCGCCGTTGCCGAGGAGGCGCACGGGGGCGGCGTTGCAGATGATGCGCACGCCGTTCTGCGTGGCGTGATCCTGCTCGACCGTGCTGGCGCCCATCGCCGCCTTCGAGCGGCGATAGACCAGCGTCACCGTCTCTGCCCCCAGCAGCCGCGCCTGCACGGCGGCGTCGATGGCGGTCATGCCGCCGCCGATCACCACCACCTCGCGGCCGATGGGCAGGGCGGCGAGGTCCGCCGCCTGCCGCAGCTCGCGGATGAAGTCGGTGGCGGGCAGCACGTGCGCCTTGTCCTCGCCCTCGGCCCGGAGCGCATTGACCCCGCCGAGCCCGAGGCCGAGGAACACCGCGTCATGGCCCGATTGCAGCTCGGCCAGCGTCAGGTCGCGGCCGAGCGCGAGCCCGGGTTTCAGGGTGATGCCGCCGATGCCCATCAGCCAATCGAGTTCCGCCTGCGCGAACCCGCCCGCGGTCTTGTAGGCGGCGATGCCGTATTCGTTCAGCCCACCGCCCTTGGGGCGCGCATCCAGCAAGGTGACATCATGGCCCTTCAGCGCCAGCCTATGCGCCGCCGCCAGACCCGCCGGGCCCGCGCCGACCACCGCCACACGCTTGCCGGTGGGCGCGGCGCGGGTGAAGGGATGCGCGTTCCTTGCCATCAGCGTATCGGTCGCGTGGCGCTGCAGGCGGGCGATTTCCACCGGCTTGCCCTCGGCCGCCTCGCGCACGCAGGCACCCTCGCAGAGGGTTTCGGTGGGGCAGACCCGGGCGCAGATGCCGCCAAGGATGTTCTGCGAGAAGATGGTTCGCGCCGCCGCCTCGGGCGTGCCGGTGGCGATCTGCCGGATGAACAGCGGAATGTCGATCTCGGTCGGACAGGCCGTCACGCAGGGCGCGTCATGGCAGAAGTAGCAGCGATCCGCGGCCACCCGCACTTCATGCGCGTCCAGCGGCGGGGCGATATCGGCGAAATTCGCGGCATAGGCTTGCGGCGGAAGCCGGCCCGGAACGATGCCGGGTGTCAGCTGGCTGTTGGTCAATCGGACCTCCCTGGCTTTGCTTTATCGGGAAAGGCTGGCATAGGTCCTGTTTTTTATCAAATGGTAAAATCAAGCTGCCCCGCCGCCCGGCCCCGCCGCGCAGATCAGCGGCAAATCCGGAAAAATCTGCCCGGATTTTAACCGCGCCACGGCTGCCGGCCCCGGGCAAACTCGCGGCTTTCCTCCCCCCCTGCTCTCGCGTATAACCCCAGCGACCAAGGCGGAGCCCGCGACAGACGGGCGGCACAACACCTTCCGAGGACGGTAATGACCAAACATCCCCATGAAACCGACGTGGCCTTCATCCAGGCGCTGGCGGAACTTCTGAACAAGAACGACCTGACCGAGCTGGCGGTGATGCGCGAATACGGCGAGAATGACAGCCTCGAAGTGCGGGTCGTCAAGCAGGCCCCCGTGGCTGCCGCGGCGCCGGTCTATGCCGCAGCGCCTGCCCCGGCCGCGCTGGCAGCCCCGGCCGCTGCGCCTGCCCCTGCCGAGGATCCGGCGCGCCACCCGGGCGCCGTGGCCTCGCCGATGGTCGGCACCGTGTATCTGGCCGCCGAACCCGGCGCGACGCCCTTCGTGGCGGTGGGCGACGCGGTCAAGGAAGGCCAGACGCTGCTGATCGTCGAGGCGATGAAAACGATGAACCACATCCCGGCGCCGAAATCCGGCACCGTGAAGCGCATTCTTGTCGAGGATGGCAGCGCGGTGGAATACGGCGCCCCGCTGATGATCGTCGAGTAAGGTGACCAGACCGATGTTCGAGAAGATCCTGATCGCCAACCGGGGCGAAATCGCGCTCCGCGTCATCCGGGCCTGCCGCGAGATGGGCATCAAGTCTGTCGCGGTGCATTCCACGGCCGACAGCGACGCCATGCATGTGCGGATGGCCGACGAGTCTGTCTGCATCGGCCCGCCGCCCTCATCCGAAAGCTACCTCTCGGTGCCGGCCATCGTCTCCGCCTGCGAGATCACCGGCGCCGACGCGATCCATCCCGGCTATGGCTTCCTGTCGGAAAACGCCGCCTTCGTGCAGGTGCTGGAAGACCATGACATCGGCTTCATCGGCCCGACGGCCGAGCATATCCGGGTGATGGGCGACAAGATCACCGCCAAGGACACCATGCGCCGGCTTGGCGTGCCTTGCGTTCCGGGATCGGAAGGCGGCGTTGCCACGGTCGAGGAGGCCAAGCGCATCTCGGCCGAGATCGGCTATCCGGTCATCATAAAGGCCACGGCGGGCGGCGGCGGCCGCGGCATGAAGGTTGCGCGCGATGCCGAGGCGCTGGAAGTGGCCTTCCGCACCGCGCGGGCGGAATCCAAGGCGGCCTTCGGCAACGACGAGGTCTATATCGAGAAATACCTGCAGCGCCCCCGCCATATCGAGATCCAGGTCTTCGGCGATGGCAAGGGCAAGGCAGTGCATCTGGGCGAGCGCGACTGTTCCTTGCAGCGCCGCCACCAGAAGGTGTTCGAGGAAGCCCCCGGCCCCGCCATCGACCAGGAAACCCGCGACCGGATCGGCAAGGTCTGCGCCGATGCGGTAGCCGCGATCAACTATATCGGTGCCGGCACCATCGAGTTTCTCTATGAGGACGGCGATTTCTACTTCATCGAGATGAACACCCGCCTGCAGGTGGAACATCCGGTGACCGAGGCGATCTTCGGCGTGGACCTCGTGCGCGAGCAGATCCGCGTGGCCTCGGGGATGCCGATGTCCTTCGAACAGAAGGATCTGATGCTGAACGGCCATGCCATCGAGGTGCGGATCAACGCCGAGAAACTGCCGAACTTCTCGCCCTGCCCCGGCCGGGTGAACGTGTTCCACGCGCCGGGCGGTCTGGGTGTGCGGATGGATTCGGCGCTTTATGCCGGCTACACGATCCCGCCCTATTACGACAGCCTGATCGGCAAACTGATCGTGCATGGCCGCGACCGGCCCGAGGCGCTGGCCAGGCTGAAACGCGCGCTTGGCGAGCTGATCGTCGACGGGGTCGATACCACCGTGCCGCTGTTCCATGCGCTGCTGGAGGAACCTGATATCCTGAAGGGCAATTACTCGATCCATTGGCTGGAACGGTGGCTGGCCGAGACCTTCGCCTGATCGCGGGGCGCCCCGGCGCCCTGCCCCTCCCGTCGGGCCTTGCCCGATGACGGCGGCGCCTTTGCGCGAGGTGCCGCCGCTTCTGATGCTGGAGGTCTATGCCGCCGGCGCCTTCCCGATGGCCGAGCACCGCGACGATCCCACCTTCGGGCTGATCGAGCCACGCATCCGCGGGATCCTGCCGCTCGACGGCTTCCACATCTCGCGCTCGCTGGCCCGGCGGATGCGCCGCGGCAGCTTCACCGCCAGCGCCGATACCGATTTCGCCGAGGTGGTCACTGCCTGCGCGAACCGCGAGGAAACCTGGATCAACCCCGCCCTCATGCGGCTCTACACGGCGCTGCACGCGGCGGGCCATGCCCATTGCATCGCTGTGCGACAAGACGGCGCTCTGGTCGGCGGCGTGTTCGGGGTGGCGGTGGGCGCGGCCTTCTTCGCGGAAAGCATGTTCTCCACCCGCACCGATGCGTCCAAGGCGGCGCTGGTCTGGCTGGTGGACCGGCTGCGCTTCCAAGGCTTCACCCTGCTCGACACCCAGTTCCTGACCCCGCATCTGGCGCGCCTTGGCGGGATCGAACTGCCCCGCGCCGCCTTCCGCAAGCTGCTGGAACCTGCAGTGGCGCAGCGCGCCGTGCGCTTTGGCCCCGCAGGCCCGCTGCCGGACGCGGCGAGCCTCCTGCGCTAGATCAGTCGCTGCAGCCCAGAACCCACACGTCATAGCGCGGATGGTCCAAGGCCCACAGCGCCGGGCTGGCGGCGGTCATCCAGCCGTTGAACACCACCTCGCCGCGGTCGCGGATGGTCAGATGCGCGAAGGCATCCGAGCTGGGATCATTGGTTGGAAAGCGGCAATCGGACAGGCTCACCTCCAGCCGGAACATCGGCTGGGTCTGGCCAGTTTGCAGCGTCACATCGACGCTCTGCCCTGTCACCCGGTCGAGCCCGCGCAGCAGCGCGCCGGGGGCCGAAGTCACGGCGCCGGCCGCCTCGGAATCGACCGAGCTTTCGGGCTGCAGCGCCTCGGGCGTCACCGGCAGCGCCGGCAATTCCTCGATGCCGAACTCCTCCAGCGGCAGCGGCTCACCCTCGCCCTCCTGCGCCTCCAGCGGGCTCGCCAGCAGCAGGGCCGCCAGCAGGGGCCAGGCGAAGCGGCTGCGGTTCACTCCGCCGCCCCTTCGGCAGGCGCGTCATCGCCGCCGCCACCCGCAAAGGCCATCATCAGCGACAGGATGCTGACCGCGCCTTGGGTATCCTCGATCTCGGCCCCGGGCTCGAGGTTGATCGGGCTGCCACCAGGCACCAGCTCGACGAACGACCCGCCAAGCAACCCCTCGGAGGACACCAGAATCGCGCTGTCCTCGGGCATCAGGATATCGTCCCGCACCGCCACCGTCGCATCGGCAAAGAAGGTCGCCGGGTTGAGCGCCAGCGAGGTGACGCTGCCGACCTTCACCCCCGCCAGCCGCACATCGGTGCCGATATCGATGCCCTCGACCGACCGGAAGCTGGCCTTCAGCTCATAGTTCCCCGAAGGCGTGCCAAGGCCGGAGCCAAGCCCCGCATAGATTGCAAAGCCAAGGGCCACGGCCAGCACCGCGGCGCCGGTCAGGATTTCTGCGCGTGTCTCGGACATGGGGCTATTCCGGTTGCCAGGCCTCGTAATCGCGCCGTTCGGCCGGGGCCGCGCGGCGGATCGAGCCGGTGGGAGCATAGGCGGCGGCGGTGCCGGTCAGGTTTTCCACATGCGGCTTTTCCCAGGCCTTGCGCGGCAGCGGCGCATCGACCGGGCTCTCGTCCCAGGTGAAATGCAGCCAGCCATGCCAGTCGGGAGAGACCCGGCTCGCCTCGGATTCGCCGTTGTAGATCACCCAGCGGCGCTTGTCGTCAGCGGTGCGGTAGAAGATGTTGCCCTGATCATCCTCGCCCACCTTCACGCCGCGGCGCGCGGTGAAGATCTGGGTGCCAAGCGTCTGGCCGTTCCACCAGGTCAGCAGGCGAAGCAGGAATTTCATCGGGGACTCTCTCCGCAGGATCAGGCCGCAAACAGGCTGCGTCCCTTATACAAGAGCGCGGGCCGAGGTCCAGAGCCTAGGACAGCGCACGCGGGTCGCCGCCGGCACCCCCCACGAAAGAAGGCGGGGGGCCGTCTGCCCCCCGCGCCCCCCGAGGATATTTTGAAAAGGCAAAAGCGGACGCGGGCGCCCCTCATTCTTGCTGGGGAAAATATCCCGGGGGTCCGGGGGCGGCGCCCCCGGCGCCGGCCAAGGGCGGCACGTAAAAAAGGCGGCCCCTTTTGCAGGACCGCCCTTTCAACACCTTCGAGACACCGGATCAACGCGCCTTGGCGGCTGCCGGTTCCTTCTTGGCTTCAGAATGTATCAGCAGCGGTTTCGCCCCGGCGGTATCCACCGCATCGAGATTCACCACCACCTCTTCGACCGTCGCCAGCCCAGGCAGCTCGAACATGCTGTCGAGCAGGATATCCTCCATGATCGAGCGCAGGCCGCGCGCGCCGGTCTTGCGCTTGATGGCGCGCTTGGCGATCGCCTTCAGCGCATCCTCGGTGAAGGTCAGCTTCACGCCCTCGATGTCGAACAGCCGCTGGTATTGCTTGACCAGCGCGTTCTTCGGCTCGGTCAGGATGGTGACCAGCGCCTCTTCGTCCAGGTCGGTCAGCGTGGCGATCACCGGCAGACGGCCGACGAATTCCGGGATCAGCCCGAATTTCAGCAGATCTTCCGGTTCCAGCTCCATGAACATCTCGCCAACGCCGCGCGCATCGGGATCCTTGACATCGGCGCCAAAGCCCATGCCCGAGCCCTTGTTGCGCTGTGCGATGATCCGCTCCAGCCCGGCAAAGGCGCCGCCACAGATGAACAGGATGTTGGTGGTGTCCACCTGCAGGAACTCCTGCTGGGGATGCTTGCGCCCGCCCTGCGGCGGCACGGAGGCCACGGTGCCCTCCATGATCTTCAGCAGCGCCTGCTGCACGCCCTCGCCCGACACGTCGCGGGTGATCGAGGGATTGTCGGACTTGCGGGTGATCTTGTCGACCTCGTCGATATAGACGATGCCGCGCTGCGCCCGCTCGACGTTGTACTCGCTGGCCTGCAGCAGCTTGAGGATGATGTTCTCCACATCCTCGCCGACATACCCGGCTTCGGTCAACGTGGTCGCATCCGCCATCGTGAACGGCACGTCCAGGATCCGCGCCAGCGTCTGGGCCAGCAGGGTCTTGCCACAGCCGGTCGGGCCGATCAGCAGGATGTTGGACTTCGCCAGCTCGATATCCGCGGATTTCGAGGCATGGTTCAGGCGCTTGTAATGGTTGTGGACCGCCACCGACAGGACGCGCTTGGCATGGATCTGGCCGATCACGTAATCGTCCAGCACCTTGCAGATGTCGCGCGGCGTCGGAACGCCGTCGGTCGCCTTAAGCCCCGAGGTCTTGGTCTCCTCGCGGATGATGTCCATGCACAGTTCGACGCATTCATCGCAGATGAAAACGGTCGGGCCCGCGATCAGCTTGCGCACCTCATGCTGGCTCTTGCCGCAGAATGAGCAGTAGAGGGTATTCTTGCTGTCGCTGCCGGAATTGTTCGCCATCGGTATCCTCTGCGGCCTGCCTTGGGTGTGGCCCCGGCGTTCCCGGGCTGTCCTTTTCCCGAAAGTCTAGGACAGGCCCCTGTTCATCACAATGTCAAAATTCCCGCCGCCCCGGCGCTGGCCGGGCGCGGCGGAGGTGCTTACTTGGCCTCTTCGGCCTTGCCGCGATCGGCGAGGATATCGTCGATCAGGCCCCATTCCTTGGCGTCTTCCGCCGACATGAAGTTGTCCCGCTCCAGCGCGGCCTCGACGGTGGCGAGGTCCTGCCCGGTATGCTTCACGTAGATTTCATTCAGCCGGCGCTTCAGCTTCTCGGTCTCGCGGGCGTGGATCATGATGTCCGTCGCCTGGCCCTGATAGCCGCCCGAGGGCTGGTGCACCATCACCCGGCTGTTGGGCAGGCTGAAGCGCATGCCCTTTTCACCGGCGGTCAGCAGCAAGGACCCCATCGAGGCCGCCTGCCCGATCACCAGGGTCGAGACCTTCGGCTTGATGTATTGCATCGTGTCATAGATCGACAATCCGCTCGTCACCACACCGCCGGGGCTGTTGATATACATGCTGATTTCCTTGGACGGATTTTCCGCCTCAAGGAACAGCAGCTGCGCGCAGATCAGCGTCGACATGCCGTCATGCACCGGACCCGACAGGAAGATGATCCGCTCCTTCAGCAGGCGCGAATAGATGTCATAGGCCCGCTCGCCCCGGCTGGTCTGTTCGACAACCATCGGCACAAGGGTGTTCATGTAAAGATCGATCGGGTCTTTCATCGCGCTCGCCTGCCTCTTGCTTCCCTTGCGGGGACCATACCCACTTGTTCCTTGCCGGAGTCTTAGTTGTCCGGGCGGGGGGCTGCAAGGGGCGGGCCCCAGATGGGTTGGCTGATGGGTCAGCGCGCGGCAACGGCCGGCAACCCGTGCAGGCCCGAGATTTCGAGGATCAGCTTGCGTTTCACCGCATCGGCAAAGGCCGGGGCGGAGTCTGCCGTCACCACGAAGGCGCCCGGCCCGCCGATGATCCGGTCGCGGAACCCCGCCTCGATGCTGCCGCCCTCATCGCCCCAGCCGGCGCTGCAGCCCCGGCAGGCGATAGCCAGCCCGTTGATGGTGATGCCCGCGGCCAGCACCTCGGCCCGCGCCTCTTCGGTGGCCGGCCCGTTGAAATTGCCGGTGCTGTCCGCGGAAAAGTCGATAATGTGCCGCCAGCCCTGAATATCATTCTCCTCGATCAGCGCCTTGCCGAACAGCAGCGCGGCCCCGATGGCATTGCGGCCGAACGCTCGTCGCGGCGGGTCCAGCAGGGCTGCGGCAAAGGCAGCGGCCTCGGCCTCGCCGGCGATCACCATCCAGGGCACCACCACGTCCTGGCTGTCGAACTGGCCCCATTCGACATAGGTGATAGCGATGCTGCCATAGGCGGTGCCGGCAATCGCCGCCAGCACCTCGGGATCGGTCAGCGCCTGCGCATAGCCCTGCCGCTGGAACAGGATCTCCTCGGTGCTGATCGAGCCGGTGGCATCGGCCATCAGCACCAGCTCCAGATCGACCTCCTGCGCGGCGACTGGCGCGGCAAGCAGGGCAAGCACAGGGAAAAGGCGAGCAAGCTGCATCGGCGATCCTCCGGACGGGTCCGGGACTCGAGCTAGGGCCGCTGGCGGCGGGGTAAAGCCTTCCAGAAAACTTCCACGGGGCGCGGAGAGGCGAGAGTTAGAAAATTAGCCTTGGGAGCGGGCGCTTGCGGCCCGATCTTCACAGGTTACATTAACTGCGCTCAGCCGATCTCGATGGTGTATTTCTCGATCACCGTATTCGCCAGCAGCTTCTCGCACATCGCCCTGACCTCGACTTCCGCCGCGGCCTCGTCGGTCGCCGACAGCTCCAGCTCGATCACCTTGCCCTGCCGCACCGCCTCGACCCCCAAAAACCCCAACGAGCCAAGCGCATGGCGCACCGCCTCGCCCTGCGGGTCCAGAACTCCGTCCTTCAGCATCACATGCACGCGCGCTTTCATCCGCCAGCCTTCCTTGTCATTCCGCCGGCAAGACGGCGCAATCCCAGCCGTCATACTGCCAGCCCATTTGGTCCATCGTCTCGATCAGCCCCGCCACCTCGGCATCGAAGGCCGCGGAGGCCACCTCGCGCTCATGCTCGAGGATCAGCCCGTCACCCGCCGCGGTGAAGCGCGCCGTAAACCCGTAGCCCGCCACCGCATCCTTCAGCGCGCCATCGCTGGCGGCCTCTCCCGCAAGGTCCGGGAAGACGTAATGCGACACCTGCCGCACCCGCCGCCCGTCATCGCCCTGCCCGGCCAGCGCCTCGCGGATCATGCGGTTCCGCTCCGCCTGCCCGCGCTGGCGCGCTGCCAGATCCATCGTCAGTTGATCAGCGTCGGCTTGGTCATCGCCGTGGCATTCCCCGGCAGCACGCCAAGCCGGCGCGCCACTTCGGAATAGGCGTCGGTCAGACTGCCCAGATCGCGCCGGAACACGTCCTTGTCGAGCTTCTGCCCGGTCTTCACATCCCAGAGCCGGCAGCTGTCGGGCGAGATTTCATCGGCCACGATCAGCCGCATGAAATCGCCATCCCAGACCCGGCCAAGCTCGATCTTGAAGTCGATCAGCTTGATGCCGACGCCGTAGAACACGCCCGACAGGAAATCGTTGACCCGCAGCGCCAGCGCCACGATGTCATCGAGATCCTGCTGGTTGGCCCAGCCGAAGGCGACGATGTATTCCTCGGAAACCATCGGATCGCCGAGCTCGTCATTCTTGTAGCTGTATTCGACGATCGGCCGCGGCAGCGCCGTGCCCTCTTCCAGCCCCAGCCGCTTCGAGATCGACCCGGCGGCGAAGTTGCGCACGATCACTTCCAACGGGACGATTTCCACCTGGCGGATCAGCTGCTCGCGCATGTTCACGCGGCGGATGAAGTGGTTGGGCACGCCAATATTGGTCAGCCCGGTCATGAAGAACTCCGACAGGCGGTTGTTCAGCACGCCCTTGCCCTCGATCGTCGCCTTTTTCTGGGCGTTGAAGGCGGTCGCGTCATCCTTGAAATACTGGATCAGCGTTCCCGGCTCGGGGCCTTCATACAGGATCTTGGCCTTGCCTTCGTAGATCTTCTTGCGACGCGGTGCCATGGGCGCTTCCTTTGGTCTGCAGTCGAGGGCGGCGCGGACGGGCCGCGCCCCGGCTGGCAGGGGCCACCGGGGTTTACCGGCCCCTATAGGACAAGGCGCCCCCTACCGCAAGATGGCCCGCATCAATCCGCGCAAGCCTGCCCCTGACAGCGCTATCGGCGCAAGCCGGGGGTTGCAGCGAGGCCCCTGCGCGGGCATATGGGGGCGAAGGATCTTGCATCAGGGTGGGGAAGCCATGACCACGTTCGACGATCGGGAAAATGCGTTCGAAAACAAGTTCGCGCATGACGCCGAGCTTCAGTTCAAGGCCGAGGCACGGCGCAACAAGCTGGTGGGCCTCTGGGCGGCCGGACTTCTGGGCAAATCGGGGGCCGAGGCTGCCGCCTATGCCTCGGAAGTGGTGATGGCCGATTTCGAGGAAGCGGGCAACGCCGATGTGGTGCGCAAGCTGTCCGGCGACCTCGGCACCCATGCCGATGAGGCCACGATCCGCGCCAAGATGGCCGAATGCATGGCCGAGGCCAAGCGCCAGCTGATGACCGAAGTCTGAGGGGCGGACCAGCCGCCCTCCGACCTATGTGATTGCCTTGCAAGGCCGCGCGGACCCGCCTCCGCGCGGCCTTTGCTTTGGCTGCGCTGTTGCGCAGCGCGTTAAGCCGCCGTGAACCGCCAGCCGGTAAGTCTGCCCGCAAGGGCGTGGGGCTCGGGGTTCAAGGGCGGGCAGAGGAAATGCGGGACTGGGGACAGGCCGGGCACGAGGGTGCTGCGGCATATGGCGCGCTGACGCCGTGGCGGGGCGCGGTGCGGCATCTGCTGCCGTTGGCGCTGATGGTGCTGTTCGTGCTGGCGCTGCGAGAAAAGGCGGCGGCGCTGGACCTTGCCGCGGTGGGCGCGGCGCTGGCCGGCGTCTCGGCGCTGCAATGGCTGGCGGCGGTGGCCGCGACCGCGATCAGCTTTGCGGCGCTTGCGCAATATGACGTGCTGATCCACCGCCAGCTGGGAACCGCCCTGCCCGAGGCGCAGGTCCGCCACGCCGGGGCCGCCGCCATCGCGCTCAGCCAGACACTTGGCTTTGGCATCGTCACCGGCGCGCTGGTGCGCTGGCGGATGCTGCCGGGGACCAGCCTTGGCCAGGCGACGCGGATCGCCGCGCAGGTGGCGCTGGCCTTTCTGGCGGGATGGGCGGTGGTGACGGCGGCGGCGGTGGCGGTGCTGCCCGTGGCGGTACCGGGCGCACGAGGGATGGCGCTGGCGGTGCTGGCCGGGTTTGGCGCGCTGGCGGCGCTGGCCTTCTGGCAACCGCAGCGGTTTCCGCCCCTGCCGGTCGCGGCCCGCATCGTGGCGCTGGCCGCGCTGGATACCGCCGCCGCCGCTCTGGCGCTGTGGGTGCTGCTGCCCGGCGGCGTGGAGTATGGCGCGGCGCTGCTGCCCGCCTTCCTGCTGGCGCTTGGTGCAGGGCTGATCTCGGGCACTCCGGGCGGCGTCGGTGCCTTCGAACTGGCCCTGCTGTCGCTGCTGCCCGAGCAACCGGCCGAGCCGCTGCTGGCCGCCGTGCTGGCCTGGCGCGCCGTCTATTACGCGCTGCCCGCCGCGCTTGGGGTGCTGGCGATGGCGCGGCCTTCGAGGGCGAGTACCCCGCGGAGGCTGCCGCAGGTGCGGCGCGCCGGCCCGGTCCCGGAGGCTCCACGTGCCGAGACCGGTCTTCTGATGCAAGGCGAGCACGGGCTGCTGCTGGCCCGCGATGGCACCCCCGGCTGGCTGCTGTCCGAGACCGGGCAGACGGTGACAGCGCTGCTGGATCCGGTGGCCCCAGAGGTACTGGCGGATATGCTGGCACAGGTGCGGGCACAGGCGGCGCTGCGGGGTCGCGTGGCCTGCCTCTACAAGATCAGCGCCCGCACCGCAGCGCAGGCGCGCGCCGTCGGCTGGACTGTGCTGCCGGTCGCACAGGAGGCGGTGATCGATCCGGCCGGCTTCGCCTTGGCCGGCCCCGCCCATGCCGGCCTGCGCCGCAAGCTGCGCCATGTCGCCAAGGCGGGGGTCACGGTGACCTCGGTGCCGCCCGGCGGCGCGCTTCCGGTGGCGCAGATGGCCGCGCTCTCGGCGGCTTGGGTCACGGCGCGGGACGGCGAGCGGGGGTTCTCGATGGGCCGCTACACGCCCGGATATGTCGCGGGCCAGCACTGCCTGCTGGCCTGGCAGGCGGGGCGGCTGGTGGCTTTCGTCAGCTTCCACACCACCCGCGGCGAATGGGCGCTGGACCTGATGCGCAACGGTGGCGGGCTTCCCGATGGCACCATGCAGGCGCTGATTGCCGAGGCCATTGCGCAGGCGGCAGAGGCCGGAGTGCCCAGACTGTCCCTCGCCGCGGTGCCGCCGGACCCGGCGCGGCTGCGTGGGCTCGCCGCGCGCATCTGGCGGCTGGCAGCCCGCCACCCCTGCGGCCTCGCGCAGTTCAAGGCGGGCTTCGCACCGCGCTGGCAGACGCTCTACATCGCAGCACCCGGGCCACTGTCCCTCGCCCTCGCCGCGGCCGACATCGCCCGGGCGATCCGGCATCCGCCGCCCCTCCCCGGCACCGAATATGGATTTGCCTCGGCCAGCCCGGCATGGCAAGGATCGGCGATGCCCTGCCCTGAAAGGTTGCCCCGATGACCGACGCGCTTTCCCGCATGCTTGCCAGCCGCGACTGGATCCTGGCCGATGGCGCGACCGGGACCAACCTGTTCAACATGGGCCTCAGCTCGGGCGAGGCGCCGGAGATGTGGAATATCGAGCGCCCGGATGCGATCCGCAGCCTCTATCGCGGCGCGGTGGAGGCGGGGTCGGACCTGTTCCTCACCAACTCCTTCGGCGGCAATGCCAGCCGGCTGAAGCTGCATGGCGCGCAAGGCCAGGTGCACGAGCTGAACCGCATCGCCGCCGCCCTTGGCCGCGAGATCGCCGATGCCGCGGGCCGCGAAGTGGTCGTGGCGGGCTCGGTGGGGCCGACGGGCGAGATCATGCAGCCGATGGGCAGCCTGACCCATGCCATCGCGGTCGAGATGTTCCACGAACAGGCCGAGGGGCTGAAGGCCGGCGGCGCGGATCTGCTGTGGGTGGAGACCATCTCGGCCCCCGAAGAATATGCCGCGGCGGCCGAGGCGGCGGCGCTGGCGGGGATGCCCTGGTGTGGCACCATGAGTTTCGACACCGCGGGCCGCACGATGATGGGCGTCACCTCGGCACAGATGGCGGCGCAGGTCGACAAGCTGCCCAACCCGCCGCTGGCCTTCGGCGCCAATTGCGGGGTCGGCGCGTCGGACCTGTTGCGCACCGTGCTTGGCTTCGTCGCCGCGGGGGCCGGGCGGCCGATCATCGCCAAGGGCAATGCCGGCATCCCGAAATACCATGACGGGCATATCCATTACGACGGCACGCCCGCGCTGATGGGCGAATATGCGGTGCTGGCCCACAACGCCGGCGCCCGGATCATCGGCGGCTGCTGCGGCACGATGCCGGAGCATCTGCGGGCGATGCGGGCGGCGCTGGAGGCTCACCCGACCGGCCCCCGCCCGACGCTGGACGAGATCACCGCCGCGCTTGGCGGGTTTTCGTCGGCGAGCGACGGGACCGGCGACACCTCGGGCGATCCGAAGCGGGAGCGGCGCGGGCGGCGCGGCTGAGCTGACCGGCACGGCCAGCGCCGGGGGCGCTGCCCCCGGACCCCCGGGATATTTCAGCCAGCAAGAAGGGCAAGGGGAGCCAGCCACCCCGGAGCGCCCCTTTTCGCCTTTGCCTTTTCCAAATATCCCCGGGGGTCCGGGGGCAGGAGGCCCCCGGCGCTGGCCGCAGGCACGCCCTCAGAACATCTCCAGTTGATCCCCCACCCGCGGCGGCACCCGGAACGCCCCGCAATCCAGCCGCGGCAGCGCCCCGTCCAGCCCCAGCCGTTTCGCGGCGACCCGGAAGCGCAGCGACAGCAGCTGCGCCTCCACCCCCTCGCCCTTCATCCGGCTGCCAAAGCGCGGGTCGTTGTCACGGCCGCCGCGCATGGCGCGCAGGCGGCTCATCACATGTTCGGCCTGGCCCGGCACGTTGCGGCGCAGCCAGTCGGTGAACAGCGGCGCCACCTCATGCGGCAGGCGCAGCAGGATCCAGGTCGCGGCCCCTGCCCCGGCCTCCTGCACCGCCGCCAGGATCGCCTCGGCCTCGGTATCGGTCAGCACCGGGATCACCGGGGCGATCATGGCGCGGACCGGCACGCCCGCGGCAGCCAGCGCGCGGATCGCGGCCAGGCGGCGGGCGGGGCTCGGCGCCCGCGGCTCCAGCTTGCGGCAGAGACCCTCGTTCAGCGTGGTGATGGAAATGCCGACCTGCGCCAGGCCCATGCTGGCCATCTCGGTAAGGATGTCGATGTCGCGCTCGATCAGCGCGCCCTTGGTGACGATGGCGACCGGGTGGCGGAAGTCGCGCAGCACCTCGAGGATCTGGCGCATGATCCGGTATTTGCCCTCGATCGGCTGGTAGGGGTCGGTATTGGTACCGATGGCGAGGGGGGCCACCTTGTAGCCGGGTTTGGAGAGTTCCCGCGCCAGCACCTCGGGCGCGGTCGGGCGGGCGACCAGTTTCGTCTCGAAGTCCAGCCCCGGCGAGAGGCCCAGATAGCTGTGCGAGGGGCGGGCAAAGCAATAGATGCAGCCATGCTCGCAGCCCCGGTAAGGGTTCAGGGAACGGTCGAAGGGGATGTCGGGCGAGGTGTTGCGGGTCAGCACGGATCGCGGGCGCTCCAGTGCCACCTCGGTCCGGGCCAGCCGCTCCTCCTCGGGGATGTCCCAGCCATCTTGCTCCACCGCGCGGGCATAAGGCTCGAACCGGCCCACCGGGTTGGCGGCGGCGGCACGGGCGCGCAGGCGCAGGGCGGGATCGGCGGGGGGCAGGGTCATGGATCGAACATAGAACATTAAGGGAACATCCGCCAAGATGATTCCGGCGGGATGCCCCGCGTCGGAACCGGCATGGCCAATGTCGCAATCCGCCAATCGGGGCGGCGGCTTTGCCTGCATGACGGACCAAGACGCGGGCCGCGCAAGGCCCGCCGGGAGAGCAGCCATGGCCGACGAAGAGATCATCCTGTCCGAGCTCGACGATGACGAGCTGGTCCTGCAGATGCATGACGACCTCTATGACGGTCTGCGCGAGGAGATCGAGGAATCGGTCGGCATCCTCTTGGAACGCGGCTGGACCCCCTATGACGTGCTGACCAAGGCGCTGGTCGCCGGGATGACCATCGTCGGCGCCGATTTCCGCGACGGCATCCTGTTCGTGCCCGAAGTGCTGCTGGCCGCGAATGCGATGAAGGGCGGCATGGCGATCCTCAAGCCGCTGCTGATCTCCACCGGCGCGCCGCGCGTCGGCAAGATGGTGATCGGCACCGTGAAGGGCGACATCCACGACATCGGCAAGAACCTGGTGGCGATGATGATGGAAGGCGCGGGTTTCGAGGTGCTGGACCTTGGCATCAACAACTCGGTCGAGAAATACCTGGCCGCGCTGGAGGCCGAGCAGCCCGATATCCTTGGCATGTCGGCGCTGCTGACCACCACCATGCCCTACATGAAGGTGGTGATCGACACGCTGGTCGAGAAAGGCCTGCGCGAGGACTATATCGTGCTGGTCGGCGGCGCGCCGCTGAACGAGGAGTTCGGGCGGGCGATCGGCGCCGATGCCTATTGCCGCGATGCCGCCGTGGCGGTGGAGACGGCAAAGACCTTCGTCGCCCGCAAGCACAACCAGCTGGCCGGCTGACGGGACCTGGCCGTGCTGTTCCGTGCGCAAACCCTGCAGCGGATCGCAAAGGGTGAAATCACCGTTGCCTTCCGCCGATGGGCGTTGCCGCGCGCCAAGGCCGGTGGCCGTCAGCGTACGCCGGTGGGCGAGTTGCGGATCGACATGGTCGAGGCGGTCCGCGAGGCCGACATCGGCGAGAGCGATGCGCGCCTTGCCGGCTTTGCCAACCGCGAGGCGCTGCTGGCGGACCCGCTCCTGCAGGGCACCGAGCCGATCTGGCGCATCGCCTTCACCCACGGACCCGATCCGCGCAGCGCGCTGCGCCTGGACGTGCCAGGCGCCGAGGAGGCCGACACGATCCTTGCGCGCCTGGCCGAAACCGCGCGCCGTGCGGAGTTCGATCCGCTGCAACGCCTTGCCGTCATCGCCGCCAACCCCGGACGCCGTGCGCCCGACCTTGCCGCCGAAGCCGGTGTGGAGACGCAGGTGTTCAAGCGCCAGATCCGCTGGTTGAAGGAGCAGGGCCTGACCGAAAGCCTTGCCACAGGCTATCGCCTGAGCCCGCGTGGGCAGGCCGTGCTGGACCGCAGCCGCAGCTAGCCGCGCCTTCTCTTTCGGGTGCGGTGCACCTACATTGCTGCGAAAGGAGGCCGCGATGCCCGTCCATGTCTTCGCCACCATGACCCTGATCGTGATTGCCGCAGCAGGGGCCACACTTGCGATCTGGTCGCTTGCCGGGTTGCCGCTGGCCGTGCTCGGCGTCGCCGCGCTCTGTGCCAGCCTGATCCTTGGCTGGCGCGGCCTGCGCCGGTGACCGCCCTACCGGGCCATGTCTCGGCAGCCCCTGTGCCGCCCGACTCGGTGCTGACCGACACCGGCCTGCCCCCCGCGCGGGTCGGCCGGGTGCTGCTGATCGCCTGCGGGGCGCTGGCGCGGGAAATCCTGGACCTGAAATCCGCGAATGGCTGGGACCATCTGGATCTGACCTGCCTGCCCGCAAACCTGCATCTCTGGCCCGACAGGATCACCGCGGCGGTGGCCGAGGCGGTGGCGAAGCACCGGGCGGACTATGACAAGCTGTTCGTGGTCTATGCCGATTGCGGCACCGGCGGGCTGCTGGCCGCGAAATGCGCCGAGCTGGGGGTGGAGATGGTGGAAGGCCCGCATTGCTACGCCTTCTTCGAGGGCAATGCCGCCTTCGCTGCCCGGGCCGAGGAGGAGATGGGGGCCTTCTACCTCACCGATTTCCTCGTGCGCCAGTTCGACGCCTTCGTCTGGCGGCCCTTGGGTCTCGACCGGCATCCCGAGCTGCGCGGGATGTATTTCGGGAATTATGACCGGCTGGTCTATCAAGCCCAGACCGACGATCCGGTCCTCGATGCCAAGGCGGCGGACTGCGCGGCGCGGCTGGGGCTCCGCTATGTGCGGCGGCTGACGGGCTATGGCGACCTCACCCCCGCGCTGGCGCGGCTCTAACCCAAAGCCTTCATCGCCCGGGTAATCCCGTCCAGCGTCAGCGGGAACATCCGCTCCTCGAACTGCGCCCTGATGATCTGCACCGACTGCGTGTAGCCCCACATCCGCTCTGGCAGCGGGTTCAGCCAGACATGCGCGGGCCAGGCCTCGCGCGCGCGCTTCAGCCAGACCTCGCCGGCCTCGGGGTTCCAATGCTCATTGGCACCGCCCGGATGCAGGATCTCGTAGGGCGACATCGACGCATCGCCGACGATCACGCATTTGTAGTCGGCCCCATAGGTGCGCAGCACCTCCAGCGTCGGGATCTGCGCGTTCCAGCGGCGCTTGTTGTCGCGCCACAGCCCCTCATAGAGGCAGTTGTGGAAGTAATAGGCCTCCAGATGCTTGAACTCGGCCCGCGCCGCCGAGAACAGCTCTTCCACCGCCTGCACATGTGCGTCCATCGACCCGCCGACATCCAGCAGCAGCAGCACCTTCACCGCATTGCGCCGCTCGGGCCGGGTCTTCACATCCAGATAGCCCTGCTCGGCGGTCGAGCGGATGGTGCCCGGCAGGTCCAGCTCCTCATGCGCGCCGTCGCGGGCCCATTTGCGCAGGCGTTTCAGCGCCACCTTGATGTTGCGGGTGCCAAGCTCCACCTGGTCGTCGAAATCGCGGAACTCGCGCTTGTCCCAGACCTTGACCGCGCGCTGGTGGCGGCTGCCCTCCTGGCCGATCCGCACGCCCTCGGGGTTGTAGCCATAGGCGCCGAAGGGCGAGGTTCCGGCAGTGCCGACCCATTTGCTGCCGCCCTGATGGCGGCCCTTCTGTTCCTCCAGCCGCTGGCGCAGCGTCTCCATCAGCTTGTCGAAGCCGCCAAGCGCCGCGATCTCGGCCTTCTCCTCCGGCGTCAGCAGCTTCTCGGCCAGCTTCTCCAGCCATTCGGGCGGCAGGTCCACCGCCTCCAGCACCTGCTCGGCACTGAGCGCCTGCAACCCGGAAAACGCTTCGGAAAAGGCCCGGTCGAAGCGGTCGATATGCCGCTCATCCTTCACCATGATCGCGCGGGCGAGGTAGTAGAAGCCGTCCACGTCATAGGTGACAAGGCCCGCCTGCATCGACTCCAGAAACGCCAGATACTCGCGGACAGAGACCGGAACCCCGTGTCCCCTGAGCCCCTCGAAGAACGGCAGGAACATCGGCGGGCCTCAGGCCAGGCGGTCGAGGAAGATCGCCAGGAACAGCGCCAGCAGCGCGAAGGCGATGCCGAAGGACAGCGCATATTGCGCAATGTCGAAACGGGTGCCCTTGCGCCTGCGCGCCAGCAGCCCGCCCCACAGCGCCCCGATCACGAATCCGGCCAGCACGATCATGCAGTCAGTCCTTTCCTGCGCCGGGTCATTGCGCCGCGGCAGCCATCCGCGCCCGCGGCGACAGCGCCGCGATCTCCGCCACCCGGCGGCGCACCTCAAGCTCTGGCCCGAAGCCATAGCGCGCCCACCCCATCGCGTCCAGCCGCACCTCCCGCGCCTCGGAGGCGCGCCCCAGCAGCTCCAGCGCCTCGGCCCGCAGCAGCATCAGCGTCGCCAGCAGCGCCGCATTCTCGGCCTGCGCCACCACCGGCAGCGAGCGTTCCACGAAGGTCAGCGTATCCTCGGCCTGCCCCGCCGACAGCGCAAAGGCCGCCAGCTGCATGTCCACATGCGCCGCCTGAATCTCCATCCCCGGGCGCGAGCGGTAGATCAGCGCCGCGCGCAGGAAGCCGGTGAACGCGGTCTCCAGATCGCCCGACAGGCTGAGCCGCGCCAGCGCGAACCAGGCAAAGCCGGCGCGGGCATCGGTCCAGCCCGAGGCCTGCGCGATCGCCACCGCCCGCCGCGCCGCCTCCCGCCGCGCCGAGTCGGACGCGCGCGGCCCAAGCGCCCGCTCCACCGCGTCGATCCAGGCCCGCGGCGTGGGATCGGCCGGCGCGCTTTGCGCCGCGCTGCCGCCGCGCGGATTGGCGCGGGCCAGCAGCCCCGGCAGCCGCGCCGCCACCTCGGCCCGGGTCATGCCGCTGGCGAGTTCGGGCGCGTAATAGGTCCGCAGCACCAGCATGTCGAAGCCGGTCAGGACCGCGTGGAAATTGTCGTCGTTGAACACGGTATCGGGCAGGCGGTAGATGTCATTCAGCGGGCCAAGCGCCTGGGCCACCTCTTCATGCAGGCAATCGCGGATCTCCTGCGGCGAGGTGTCATTGGGAACGATCACCGTCGCGCGCTGCCGCACCGTCAGCGTCGCCCAGTCGAGCAGGGCCGAGCGGCGGGCGGCGCGGTACTCATCCCAGCTGCTGACGCGCGGCACCACGAAACAGGCGGCCTCCGGCACCAGCGCCTGCATCTGGGCGCGCGGCAGGAACTCCACCACGATCACATTGCCCTCGGCCGGGGCCGGGCCTGCCACCACGCGCAGCGGGATGCTCGCCTCGGCCCGCAGCCGCGCCGCCAGCTTGTCGATATCGGCGCGGGCGGTGGGTGGCACGCTGCCGGTGACATGCAGCGCGACGGGGCCTTCGAAGCGCGTCAGCACCGGCAACTCCCGCCCGCTCTCCATCTGGAAGCTCAGCTCCAGAAAGTCCCGCGCGATCTGGGCGTTCGGGCGCAGCACCGGCATTGGCCGCGTCGCGCCGAACTGGCGCATCGGCGGCAGCGGTTCGGCATTCGGGAAGCTGACCGGCGTGGCGCGCAGAGAGGACACAGGGGCGCCCGACGGGGCGCATCCGGCCAAAGCCAGTGCAAGAATCAGCGCCGCGCGAAGGCCGGCAAAGGGGGCGGCACTGGTCATGCCGGGCGATTGTAGCGCAGGAACGGCGATTGCACGCCCACCCGGTCATAGAGCTGCCGTGCGGTGGTGTTGCCCTCATTGGTCAGCCAATAGACTGCCGGTGCCCCCAGCCGGTCCGCCTCGGCATAGACCGCCTCGACCAGCGCCCGGCCCACGCCGCTGCCGCGGGTGCCAGGCGCCACATAGAGATCCTGCAGATAGGTCACATGCTCGATCTTCCAGCCACTGCGATGCAGCAGGAACTGCACCAGCCCCACCGCCTGCCCACCCTGCCGCGCGATCATCCCGCGCGGATCATAGACGCCGTCCCCCAGCAGCCGCGCCCAGGTCGAGGCATGGACCTCGGCCGGCAACACCGTGCTGTAGAAGGCCAGATAGGCTGTCCACAGCCGGGACCAGTCCGGTTCATCCTCGGGCATCAGCGGCCGGATCTCGAGCGGGAAGGCGGTCATGTCGGGGGTCCGGTCTGCTGTCACAATCCTGCCCCCGCTTACCGGCTTCCGCGCGGGGGGTCACGGTGATTCTGCGCCGCCCCCCTCACGCCAGCGAGAGCGCGCCACTACCTTTCGAGCGCCCCCTCCGCTTCTTGCTGGCGAAAGTATCCCGGGGGTCCGGGGGCAGCGCCCCCGGCTTTGGCAACGTCCGGGGGCAGCGCCCCGCCTCGGCCAGGCACTCACCGCTCCGCCTTCTTCTCCCAGCCCCCGCCCTCTTCGCTCCAATACTGTGCCGAAGACCCGGCGCCGGTCAGTTCGCGCCACTGCACCCGGGCAGCAGCCAGCGCGGCACCATCGAGCCCGTCGAACAGGATCCACACCCGCTGCAATGCCGCCACCTCCTCGGCCGTCACCGCCGCGCCGCCGATCGCCATCAGCGCCTGCGGATCGTTGGGCAGCCCGCCCGCCGTGGTCAGCAGCACCGGCTGCTCGGCATTATGCGGCCCGCCCGCGAGGCCATGCGGCAGGAAGCCCGCCTCATCCCCCGCCCACAGCGCCGCATCGAGCCGCGACAGCACGCCAGCATCGCTGCCGCGCAGGGTCACGCGCCAGCCCTGCTTCAGCGCGCGGCCAAGGATCGTCTCGGCCGTCTGCTCGAGGGTAGAGCGGGTCAGCTGGTAGAAGAGGGCCGGCATGAGACCTCAGCCCTTGTCGGCCGGCTCATAGCCATCCTGGATCAGCCGGTTCAGCGCCATCACCCCCCAGCCGCTGGCGCCCTTCGGGGCCAGCGCGGTTTCCGACGGCGGCAGCGCCACCCCGGCGATGTCGAGGTGGATCCAGGGCATCCCGTCCTGGATGAACCGCGCCAGGAACTGCGCCGCGGTGATCGCGCCGCCGGGGCGCCCGCCCACGTTCATCATGTCGGCGATGCGGGATTTCAGCTTGGCATCATAGGCCGCGCCCATCGGCATCCGCCAGGCGCCCTCGCCTTCGGCCTTCGCGGCCTTGAGGAAGGCCCCCGCGAAGGCGTCGTTGTTGGAGAAGACGCCGGCATTCTCATGCCCCAGCCCGATGATGATCGCGCCGGTCAGCGTGGCCAGGTCGATCACGCCCGAGGGCTTGAAGCGGTCCTGCGCGTACCAGAGCACATCGGCCAGCACCAACCGCCCTTCCGCATCGGTGTTGATGACCTCGATGGTGTCGCCCTTCATCGAGCGGACCACATCCCCGGGGCGCTGCGCGCGCCCGTCGGGCATGTTCTCGACCAGCCCGACGATCCCGACGACATTGGCCTTCGCCCCGCGCAGCGCCAGCGTGCGCATCACCCCCGCGACCACGCCGGCGCCGCCCATGTCCATCGTCATCTCTTCCATGCCGCCCGCGGGCTTGATGGAAATCCCGCCGGTGTCGAACACCACGCCCTTGCCGACCAGCGCCAGTGGCGGCTCGTCCCCGCCGCCGTTCCACTGCATGACCACGACCTTGGAGGGGCTTTCCGAGCCCATGCCGACGGCGACGAGCGCGCCCATGCCCAGTTTCACCAGCTCCTCTTCCTCGAGGATCTCGACATCGAGCCCAAGCTCGTGCATCGCCGCCAGCCGGGCCGCGAAGTCATAGGTGGTCAGCACGTTGGCCGGTTCGTTGATCAGGTCGCGGGTGAAGAACACGCCCTCGGCCAGCGCCGCCATCGGGCGCGCCTCGGCCGCCACCGCCTCGGGCTTGGCGACCATGAAGGTGACCTCGCCAAGCAGCTTCGGCTCTGCGGTCTTGTGGGCGGTGAAGTCATAGGCCCGCAGCGCAAGGCCAAGCGCGATCTCGGCGGCGCGCGGGTGATTGCCGGCCAGCACCAGCGCGCCCGCCTCGGTCAGGGTCTTGCCGATGGCGGCGCCGGCCTTGCGGGCGTCCTCGACGCTGGCCTTGCGGTCCAGCCGGATCACCTGCACCGCCTCGGCCGCAAGGCCCGCCGGATAGCCAAGATCGGCTCCCTCGCCCGCCTTCAGCTTGCCGAAGGCGGGGCTGGCGGCATAGCGCGACAGCGCCCCCTTCATCGCCCGGTCCAGCCGCTTGGCGCCGGTGTCAAGCGCGCCGCCCTCGGGCAGCAGCACGGCGATGCGCCCGGCATGGCCGGCCAGCGCCTCGACATCGGTTTCGCGAAAATGGATGGCGACGGGTGCGGTCATGGGGCTGCCTTTGCTCTGCGGTCTGAAATCTGGGTGCCTTGGGTGGCGGTCCGGCTTGCCCGGCGGGCGGCCCGGCCGGAGGGGGCGAGGGGCGGCCTCCGGCGGCGGGCGGGGTTTTGCCGGACACTAGCCCGCCCGCCCGGGCTTGGCCAGATACCAGTTTTCCCGGCCCGGCGATTGGGCTAGGGAGGGGCCAGACCAGCGGGGGAGACAGCACAGGTGTCCAGATTCGACAGATACCTGCTGTCGCAACTGCTGACGCTGTTCGGCTTCTTCTCGCTCGTGCTGGTCTCGGTCTACTGGATCAACCAGGCCGTGCGGCTGTTCGAACAGCTGATCGCCGATGGCCAGTCGGCCTGGGTCTTCCTCGAATTCAGCCTGCTGACCTTGCCCAACGTGATCCGCATGGTGCTGCCGGTCTCGGCCTTTGCCGCCGCGGTCTATGTCACCAACCGCCTGTCTGCCGAAAGCGAGCTCGTCGTGATGCAGGCGACCGGATTCTCGCCCTGGCGGCTGGCGCGGCCGGCCCTTGCCTTCGGGCTGATCGTGGCGCTGCTGCTCTCGGTGCTGACGCATGTGCTGGTGCCCGCCAGCCGCACCGGGCTTGCCGAGCGGCGCACCGAGATTGCCGAGAACATCACCGCGCAATTCCTGGTCGATGGCAGTTTCCAGCACCCGGCGGCGGGCATCACGCTTTACATCCGCGAAATCACCCTCAACGGAGAGTTGCTGGACATCTACCTGTCCGATGCGCGGGCCGAGACGCAGACCACCACCTATACCGCCGAACGCGCCCTGCTGATCCGGGCCGAGACCGGGCCCAAGCTGGTGATGTTCGAGGGCATGGCCCAGACCCTGCAGGCCGAGGGCAACCGCCTGTTCGTGACCCGCTTCGACGATTTCACCTATGACATCGGCGCGCTGATCACCGAGGCCGGTACCCGCCGCCGCGATCTGCGCGAATTCTCCACCCAGGCGCTGCTGTTCCCCACCCCCGATCTGATGGAGATCACGCGCCAGCCGCGGGAGGTATTCCTGGCCGAGGGGCATTCGCGCTTTGCCCAACCGCTGACCGCCGCCATCTTCGCGGTGATCGGCTTCTCGGCGCTGTTGACCGGCAGCTTCAGCCGGTTCGGCGTCTGGCGGCAGATCGGGGTGGCGGTGGTTCTGCTGATCGTGGTGCAGATGCTGGCCAATGTCGGGGCGAGCGCCGCGCAGAGCGACGAGGCGCTGTGGCCGCTGGTCTATCTGCCGGTGGTGGTGGGCTCGGCGCTGACGGCGGGCCTGCTGTGGCTGGCCGCCCGGCCGCGGCGGATCGGCGGGCGACGCGGCCCCGTGGCGGAGGCCGCGGCATGACCCTTTCCTTCTATATCGCGCGCCGCTTTGCCACCATGTTCCTGGGCGTCTTCGGCGTGTTCTTCGGGATCATGTTCATGGTGGACATGGTCGAGCAGGTGCGGCGCTTTGAAACAGGCGGCGGGCTTGGGGCGGCGGCCTGGCTGGCGGCGCTGAACGTGCCGGCGGGGCTTTATCACATCTTGCCGCTGGTGGTGATCCTGGCGACCATCGCGCTGTTCCTCGCCCTCGCCCGCTCGTCCGAACTGGTGGTCATCCGTGCCGCCGGCCGATCCGCCCTGCGCACGCTGGTGGCGCCGGTGGTTACCGCGCTGCTGATCGGCGCGCTGGCGGTGGCGGTGATGAACCCCATCGTCGCCGCCACCTCGAAACAGTATGAGGTGCAGGCCTCGCGCTACAAGCTGGGCGAGCAGTCCGTGCTGTCGATCAGCCGCGAGGGGCTGTGGCTGCGCCAGGGCGGGCCCGAGGGCCAATCGGTGATCCGCGCCGACCGCGCCAACCTCGACGGGACAGAGCTGTTCGGTGCGACCTTCCTGTCCTTCGCGCCAGAGGCCGGGCCGACCCTGCGGCTGGAGGCGGAAAGCGCCCGGCTGGCGGATGGCGCCTGGACCTTGCAGAACGTCAAGGAATGGCAGTTGGGAGAGGCCGAGAACCCCGAGCGCGACGCGCAGTTCCATGACACGCTGACCGTGCCGTCCGACCTGACCGCCGACCGCATCCGCGACAGTTTCGGCACCCCCTCCTCGATCCCGATCTGGGACCTGCCGGCCTTCATAGGCGGGCTGGAGGCGGCGGGCTTTTCGGCGCGCAAGCACGCGGTCTGGCTGCAGATGGAACTGGCTCTGCCGCTGCTGCTGGCCGCAATGGTGCTGCTGGGGGCGGGCTTCACCATGCGCCATGCCCGCTTTGGCCGTACTGGCGTGATGGTGCTTTTTGCGATGGGCGCCGGTTTCGCAATTTTCTTCCTGCGCAATTTCGCGCAAGTGTTGGGAGAGAACGGGCAGATTCCGGTGGCGCTTGCCGCCTGGAGCCCGCCAGCCGCGGCGGTGCTGTTCTCGCTTGGGCTGTTGCTGCACCTGGAGGATGGCTGATGCGCCGCGCGTTCAAGGCCCTTGCCGCCACCCTGGCGCTGAGCGTGTCGCCGCTGGCGCTGAGCCTGTCGCCCCTTGCGGTGGCGCAGGCGCAAGGCACCGAGGCCCCCGCCACGCTGGTCGCCGACACCGTGTTCATCGATGCCGAGGGGCGGCTGACGGCGGCCGGCTCGGTCGAGGTGTTCCACGGCAGCGCGCGGATGACCGCCGGCAGCCTGGTCTATGACCCCACCACCGAACGGCTGCAGATCGAGGGGCCGATCACCCTCGTCGAGAATGGCGGCGCGACGATCCTTCTCGCCTCGGCGGCCGAGCTGTCGGCCGACCTGACCGATGGCATCCTCACCGGCGCGCGGATCGTGCTGGACCGCCAGCTGCAGATCGCCGCCGCCGAAATCTCGCGGGTATCAGGCCGCTACAACCGCGCCACGCGGGTGCGCGCCTCGTCCTGCGAGGTCTGCGCCAGCAACCCGATCCCATTGTGGGAGATCCGCGCCAGCCGCGTGGTGCATGACGAGGTGGGCCAGCAGCTCTACTTCGACAATGCCCAGTTCCGGGTGGTCGGCGTGCCGGTGTTCTGGTTCCCGATGCTGCGGATGCCCGACCCGACACTGGACCGCTCGCCCGGGTTCCTGATCCCCAGCATCCGCACCACCACCGGCCTCGGCACCGGGATCAAGCTGCCCTACTTCATCCCGATCGGCGACAGCCGCGACCTGACCGTCATCCCCTATGTCTCGACCAGCGCGACGCGGACGGTGGAACTGCGCTATCGCCAGGCCTTCCGCACCGGCAGCATAGAGATGAACGGCGCCGTCAGCCGCGACGATCTGGAGGACGGCACCCGCGCCTATCTCTACGGCACCGGAAGCTTCGCCCTGCCCCAAGGCTACCGGCTGAATTTCGGGCTGGAGACGGTGTCGGACGAGGCCTATCCCAGCGATTACGGGCTCGACAACAAGGACCGCCTGGAAACGGGGGTGGAGATCACCCGCACCCGGCGCAACGAATATATCATCGGCCGCGTGGTCAATTACCGCTCGCTCCGCGATAGCGAGGACAATTCGACGCTGCCGACGCTGATCAGCGACGTGACCTGGCACCGGCGCTTTGCCCCGGCGCTGATCGGCGGCGAGGGCGGGCTGCGCTTCCAGACCCACAGCCACCGCCGCTGGTCGGACGAGGAGACCGACGCCAATGGCGACGGCGTGGTCGATGGCCGCGATGTCGCCCGCGCCTCGATCCGGGCCGACTGGCGGCGCAACTGGGTGATGGACAACGGCATGCTCTTTGCCGGCCTGACCGAGATCACCGCCGATATCTACCGTATCAGCCAGGATCCGGCCTATGACCGCAACGTCACCCGGGTGATCCCGGCGGCGGCCGTCGAGCTGCGCTGGCCGTTCATGCGTGCCGGCACCGCAGGCGGCGCCTCCTGGGTGGTCGAACCGGTCGTGCAGGTCGGCTGGAGCCCCGAGAGCGCCGCCGATGACGTGGTGCCCAACGAGGATTCCGTGCTGGTGGAGTTCGACGAGGGCAACCTCTTCTCGCTCGACCGCTTCCCCGGCGCCGACGCGCATGAGGCCGGGCTGCGCGCCAACCTTGGCTTTTCCGTCACCCGGCAGGCCAGCGATGGCAGCTCGCTCGGGCTGACGCTGGGGCGGGTGGTGCGGCCCGAGAACCTTGGCCAGTTCAACACCTCCAGCGGCCTCGATGGCGCCACCTCGGACTGGCTGCTGGCCACGCAATATGCCGGGGCCGGCGGGCTGACCGTCACCAACCGCGCGATCTTCGACGATGACCTCGACCTCTCGCGTGAGGAATTGCGGCTGTCCTGGCGCACGGACAGCTATGGCATCGGATCGTCCTATATCTGGCTCGAGGAGGATCTGGCCGAGGCCCGCACCGTTCCGACCTCGGAATGGACGCTGGACGCAGACTGGGCGATCACCGATGCCTGGGCTGCCGCGCTGGAAACCCGCTATGATTTCGAGGCGGAAAGGGCCGCCCGCGCCGGGCTTGGCCTGCAATATGCGACCGAATGCGTCACCTTCGATCTTTCCCTCTCGCGCCGCTTCACATCCTCGACTAGTGTACGCCCCACCACCGATATCGACCTTTCGGTGGTGCTGAACGGCTTCGGCTCGGGCAATCGGGCAGTTGCGGCGCGCCGCAGCTGCGGCGGCTGAGACCCGGCAAGGCGCGGACGGCAACGACAGGATCAGAGCAGGACGGACCCGACCGATGCGCAATTTCCTTACATTTCCGGCCCTCGCGGTTGCGGCCTTCGCTTTTTGTTCGGCCCCGGCCCTTGCGCAGGGCGGACAGTTCGCCGCGCAGGTCTTCGTCAATGACAGCGCGATCACAGATTTCGAGCTGCAGCAGCGCCGCCTGTTCCTGACCCTGCTGAACGCCCCGCCCGAGATGATCGAGGGCGCGCTCGACGCGCTGATCGATGACCGGCTGCGCTCCGACGCCGCCAAGTCGATGGGCATGGAGGCGAATGCCGAGCAGGTGACGGCGGGGATGGAAGAATTCGCCAGCCGCGCCAATCTGACCGCCGAGCAGTTCGTGGCCGAGTTGCAGAAGGCCGGGGTGTCGGCCGAAACCTTCCGCGATTTCGTGGCCGCCGGCATCGTCTGGCGCGACGTGGTGCGCGCCCGCTTTGCCGGCCGCAGCCGCGTCACCGATGCCGAGGTCGAGACCGCGATCACCGAGCAGGGATTTGGCGACGAGATCCCGCAGGGACCGCGCGTGCTGCTGTCCGAGATCATCATCCGCCGCGCCCCCGAAGAGGATGCCCGCGCCCGGATCCTGGCCGAGCGCGTGGCGGTGATCGCCACCACCGAGGCCAGCTTTGACACCGCCGCCCGGCAGTATTCGACGGCCGCGACGCGCGAAGAGGGCGGCCAGCTGGACTGGATGGCGCTGAACAGCCTGCCCGATCAGGTGCGCGGCCGCGTTGCCGCCCTGTCGCCCGGTCAGATTTCCGCCCCGGTTCAGGTCAGCCCCGGCGCCTATGCGATGTTCCTGCTACATGAACGCGCCGATGCGCCCTCCCCGCTGCCCGCGGGCGTCGAGGCGCTGGAATATGCCCAGATCCTGCTGCCCGGCGGGCGCTCCGAGGCCGCGCTGGCCGAGGCGGCGAAGCTCCGCGCCCGGGTGGATACCTGCGATGACCTTTATGGCGTGGCCAGCGGCGTCTCGGCCGACCGGCTGCTGGTGCAGACCCAGCCCTCTTCGGCGCTGCCCGCCGATCTGCGCGCCGAGCTGTCGCGCCTCGATCCCGGCGAGATCTCCACCGCGCTGACTCGCGGCGATGCGCTGATGGTGCTGATGCTGTGCTCGCGCGGGCCGCTGCTCGATACCAAGACCGTGCCGCGCGACCAGGTTCGCGCCCGGCTGCAGAACGAGCGGCTGGTGGCCTTCGCCGAGGCCTATATGGCCGAGCTGCGCGCCGAGGCCTCGATCCGGTACCCGTGAGCATGCCCCGCACCTTGCCGGTGGCCCTGACCTGCGGGGAACCCGCCGGCATCGGCCCCGAGATCGCCGTCAAGGCCTGGGAGCATCTGCGCGCCCGGTTGCCGTTCTTCTGGATCGGCGATCCCGCGCATCTGCCGCAGGGCGCCCCGCATCAGCTGATCGACGCGCCGGAAGATGCTTTCTCGGTCGCCGGCCACGCGCTGCCGGTGCTGGCGCATCCCTTCCCCGCCGCAGCCGTCCCCGGCACGCCGACGCCGCAGAATGCCGCCGCGGTGATCGAAGTGATCGCCCGCGCCGTGCAGCTCGTCGGGCGCGGTCAGGCCGCTGCCGTCTGCACCGCGCCGATCTCCAAGAAGGCGCTGAAGGATGGCGCTGGTTTCGCCCATCCCGGCCATACCGAATACCTTGCGCATCTGGCGGGGGTCGACCGGGTGGTGATGATGCTGGCCTGCCCCGACCTGCGGGTGGTGCCGGTGACGATCCATGTCGCGCTGTCCGAAGTGCCGCGGCTGCTGACCGCCGAGCTGCTGTCGGACACGATCCGCATCACCCATGCCGCGCTGGAGCGGGATTTTGGCATCGAAGGCCCACGCATGGCCGTGGCGGGCCTCAACCCCCATGCCGGCGAGGGCGGCGCCATGGGCTTCGAAGAGATCGACCGCATCGCCCCGGTGATCGCGGCGCTGCGCGCCGAGGGATATGCCGTCTCGGGCCCGCTGCCCGCCGACACCATGTTCCACCCGGCCGCGCGGGCGAAATATGACGCGGCGATCTGCATGTATCACGATCAGGCGCTGATCCCGATCAAGACGCTGGATTTCGCCGGCGGGGTGAACATCACGCTGGGGCTGCCCTTCATCCGCACCTCGCCCGATCATGGCACCGCCTTCGACATCGCGGGCACCGGCGTCGCCGATCCCTCCAGCCTGATCGCGGCGCTGCGGATGGCGACAGACATGGCTGCGGCCCGGGCTTCGGAATGATCGCCCGCGCGCGGGTGGAGAGGCCGGGGGTTTTCCACCCCCGGACCCCCGGAGGATATTTCAGCCAGCAAGAAGTTGCAGGGTTTTCGGGCGGGGCGTTCTGATGGCAACGATCGACGGGTTGCCGCCTTTGCGGGACGTGATTGCCACGCATGAGCTGAGCGCGAAGAAGCAGCTGGGGCAGAACTTCCTGCTGGACCTGAACCTGACCGCCAAGATCGCCCGGCTGGCCGGCGATCTGGCCGGGCATGACGTGCTGGAGGTCGGCCCCGGCCCCGGCGGGCTGACCCGCGGGCTGCTGGCCGAGGGCGCGCGCCATGTGGTCGCGGTGGAAAAGGACGCGCGCTGCCTGCCGGCGCTGGCCGAGATCGCGGCGGCCTATCCCGGGCGGCTGACAGTGCTGCACGGCGACGCTTTGGACATGGACCTTGCGCCGCATCTGACCGCGCCCTGGAAGGTCGCGGCGAACCTGCCCTACAATGTCGGCACCGAGCTTTTGGTGCGCTGGCTGACGCCGCCCGCCTGGCCGCCGGCCTGGTCCAGCCTGACGCTGATGTTCCAGAAGGAAGTCGCCGAGCGGATCGTGGCCAAGCCCGGATCGAAGGCCTACGGGCGGCTGGCGCTGCTGGCGCAGTGGCGCTGCGACGCGCGGATCGTGATGACGCTGCCGCCCGAGGCCTTTACCCCCGCGCCCAAGGTGCATTCGGCGGTGGTGCATCTGACCGCCCTGCCCGCGCCACGCTTTGAAGCCGATGGCGCGGTGCTGAACCGGATCGTGGCGGCGGGCTTCAACCAGCGCCGCAAGATGCTGCGCGTCAGCCTGAAGGGCGTGTCCCCGGGCATCGAGGCCAAGCTCGAGGCGGCCGGCATCCCGCCCACCGCGCGGGCCGAAGAGATCGGGCTGGAGGCGTTCTGCCTGCTGGCGCGGATCGTGGCGGCGGGCTGAGGCGCAGGGAGGCGCTTTCGCCAAACATCGCGCATGGAAAAGGCCCCCGAAAGGGGGCCTTGTCGTTCATATCAGCAGAGCACCGATCACTCGGCCGAGGAGGTATCCTCGGCGCGCGCGCTGCTGTCCTCGGCCGGCTTGGCACGGGGCTTGCGCGGGGCGCGGGGCTTGGGTGCCTTCACGGGTTCCGCCTCGGGCTGCGCCAGACGGGTCAGCTCGCGCCGCACATCCGTCGGCTCGGCGGCTGGCACGGGCTGCGGCTGTTCGGCCTTCGGCTCGGCGGCACGGGGGTCGGCACGCGGCTCGGCTGCGACCTCGCCCTGAGGCTTGGGGCCCCGCGGCGCGCGGCGTTCGCCCTGCGGAGCGCGCTCGCGGCGCGGCTGCTGCGGGCGCATTTCCGGCGTTTCCACCAGGCCGCTGTCTTCACCATCCTCGCGCGGATCGGTCATCGGCTCGGCCGCGCGCTCGCGCTGCGGCCGGTCATTGCGCTGCTCGCCGCGCGGGTCACGGGTCCGGTCCTGCTGGCCGCCCTGGTTGCGGTCCTGCTGACCCCGGTCCTGCTGGTTGCGGTCCTGCTGGTTGCGGTCCTGCTGGTTGCGGTCCTGCTGGTTGCGGTCCTGCTGGTTGCGGTCCTGCTGGTTGCGGTCCTGCTGGTTGCGATCTTGTTGACCCCGGTCCTGCTGGCCACGGTCCTGCTGGCCACGGTCCTGCTGGTTCCTGTCCTGCTGGCCACGATCCTGCTGCTGGCCCCGGTCCTGCCCCCCGGCATCGGCGTAGCGCTCTTGCCCGCCATTGCCATTCTGGCCGCCACCGTTCTGACCACCGTTCTGGCCACCGTGTTGGCCATTCCCGTTCTGGCCCTGCTGCGGCTGCTGCTGGCCCGGGTTATACCCCGGTTGGCCGCCCTGCTGGGCGCGCTGCTCCTGGCCCATCTCGCGCGTCGCCTCGCCCAGCATCCGCGTGTAATGCTCGGCGTGCTGCAGGAAGTTCTGCTCGGCCACGCGGTCATTCGACAGCTGGGCATCGCGCGCCAGCATCAGGTATTTGTCGATGATCTGCTGGGGGGTGCCACGCACCTTGCCCTCGGGTCCCGAACTGTCGAAGACGCGGTTAATGATATTGCCGAGCGTGCGCTGACGGTTCGACTTGGAACGCGAACGGGACTTGGATGATCTCATGTGCTTTCGCTTGTTGCGAGCCTTGGCGGCTTTGTGGACGCGCCATTCGTCTGGCTTTTGCGGCTGACAGCCCCGGCCGGTTTCCCTGCTTCGGCCCGGCGCATCCGAACGTGATGGTTGCGCGGAAGAACGGGCGATGCGGTGGTGGCGGAGCGCGCGGGGGGCCTTGTTGCCCCTCCGTCACAAGGCCTGTGTAAGCATGGCACCGGGCATGAGGCAAGCAGAAACTTGGGAAAAGCGCGCAAAACGCCGTGTTCTTGCGAAGAATGCGACGCATCGCCGCGGAACGTCAGGGCGCCTCGGCGCTGACGACCCGGTCGCGACCGTCCAGATCGGGCAGCACCCGGATCTGGCTGAGCCCCGCCGCCGCGAACAGCGCTGCCACCGCCGCGCCCTGCGCGGGCCCGATCTCGACCAGCAGCCGCCCGCCCGGCGCCAGATGTCCGCCTGCCCCCGCCGCAATGGCGCGGTAGGCGTCCAGCCCGTCACCGCCCGGGGTCAGCGCCAGATGCGGCTCCCAGTCGCGCACCTCGGGGGCCAGCGAGGCCATCTCACACTCGGTGATATAGGGCGGGTTCGACACGATCAGATCGAAGCGCCCCTCCACCCCGGTGAACCAGTCCGAGGCCACGAACTCCACCCGATCCGCCAGCCCCAGATCCGCGGCATTCCCCGCCGCCACCGCCAAAGCCGCCTGCGACAGGTCCGTGCCCCCCCCCCGCGACGCCGGCCGTTCCGCCAGCAGCGTCAACACGATGCACCCAGTGCCGGTGCCAAGGTCCAGCACCCGGGCAAAGGGCCGCTCCAGCGCCGCCGCGATCAGGCATTCCGTCTCGGGCCGCGGGTCGAGCGTGTCGCGCGTCACCCGGAACGCCCGGCCCCAGAACAGCCGGCTTCCGGTGATCTGCGACACCGGCTGCCGCGCCGCCCGCGCCGCCACCGCAAGCTCGAACGCTGCCGCCACTGAGGGGCTCAGCGCTTCCCCAAGGTGCAGCAGCAGCCGATCCGCTCCGATCCCCATCGCGTGCGCCAGCAGCCGCCGCGTATCCCGCGGCGCATCCGCCACCCCCGCCGCGGCAAGCCGCGCCACAGCCGCGCGAAGCGCCTCAGCCCCGGTCACGACCTCGTGCCCTTTGCCTTTTCCCAAATATCCCGGGGGGAGTCTGCGCAGCAGACGGGGGGCAGCGCCCCCCTGCCCGGCCAGCCGCTCACGCCCCCGCCTCCAGCGCCGCCAGCTTCTCGGCCTGATCCTGCGCCACCAGCGCGTCGATGATCTCGGCCAGATCGCCGCCCATGATCCTGTCCAGCGAATAGAGCGTCAGGTTGATGCGGTGGTCGGTCATCCGCCCTTGCGGGAAGTTGTAGGTGCGGATCCGCTCGGACCGGTCGCCAGACCCGACCTGCGCCTTGCGGTCGGCGGCGCGGGCGGTGTCCATCCGGCTCCGCTCCAGATCGTAAAGCCGGGCCCGCAGCACCGCCATCGCATTGGCGCGGTTCTGGTGCTGGGATTTCTCGGAACTGGTCACCACGATGCCCGTCGGGATATGCGTCAGCCGCACCGCCGAATCGGTGGTGTTGACATGCTGGCCGCCGGCGCCGCTGGCGCGCATGGTGTCGATGCGGATGTCGGTTGCCGGGATGTCGATATCCACCTCCTCGGCCTCGGGCAGCACCGCCACCGTCGCCGCCGAGGTATGGATGCGCCCGCCGCTTTCGGTTTCGGGCACCCGCTGCACCCGGTGCACGCCGGATTCGTATTTGAGCCGGGCAAAGACCCCCTCGCCCTCGATCCGCGCCATCGCCTCCTTGACGCCGCCAAGCTCGGTTTCCGACAGTTCCAGCATCTGGAAGCGCCAGCCCTGCGCCTCGGCATGGCGCTGATACATGCGCAAGAGATCCCCGGCGAACAGCGCCGCCTCCTCGCCCCCCGTGCCCGGACGGATCTCGAGGATCGCCGGGCGCGCATCGGCGGCATCGCGCGGCAGCAGCGCCAGGCGCAGGCGGTCCTCCATGCCGGGAATGCGCGCCTTCAGCACCGGGATCTCGTCCTCGGCCAAGGCCCGCATCTCGGGATCGGCCAGCATCGCCTCGGCCTCGGCCAGATCGGTCACCGCCTGCCGCCAGGCGGCGATCTCAGTCACCACCGGCTTCAGTTCGGAATATTCCCGGCTGAGGATGGCAATCTCGGCCGGGCTGGCGCCGGCATTCAGCTTCGCCTCGAGAAACTCGAAGCGGCGGGTGATCTGGTCAAGGGTGTCGGTCGGCAACATGGCGGCCGGTGTAGCGCAAGCGCGACGCGGGGGGAAGCGGCGCCGCTACTCCAGCGCGTCGCGCAGGGCCTGCATCCGCGCGGCGTTGACCCCGAAATCCGACGCCCCGAACCGCGCCCGCGACAGCGCCGCGAAGGTCGCCCCGCGGTCGGCGGCGAGGGTGCGCACGGTGACGTAGTCGGGAAAGCCCAGAAGCCGCGAGCGCGCGATGTAGGTGACGAAGCCGCCCTTCGGCTCCCCCGCCAGCCGCGTCACCCGCGGCATCGCCAGCAGCGCCGCGTCGATGCGCGCGGCAAGGGTGGCGGGGTCTTCGGCGGTCACGATCTCTCCCGGCGGAATCCGCGCGAAGTTCGGGCTGCCGGGGTCGCGCGCGGTCAGCGGGTTCACATGCCAGCGCCCCGGGTCCGAAGGCGCCAGCCGCACCCAGGCCAGCCCGCCAAGCGCCATCAGGACCAGCAGAACAAGGGTGAACCTCATCGCCCGGCCTTGCGCCAGCAATACATCGCCAGCAGCTCATAGGCGACATGCGCCCCGGCAATCGCGGTGGCGCCGGTGGTGTCATAGGGGGGCGAGACCTCGACCACATCCCCCCCGACAAGGTTGATCCCGGCCAGACCCCGCAGCATCGCCGCGGCCTGCCAGCTGTGGAGCCCGCCCCAGACCGGCGTGCCGGTGCCGGGCGCGAAGGCGGGGTCGAGCGCGTCGATGTCGAAGGTGAGGTAGGTGGGATGATCGCCGAGGATGCCGCGGATCTTCTCCACCGCCGCCGCCGGCCCCCGCTCATGGACCTCGCGCGCGTCGATGATGTGCACACCCAGCGTATCGGGGTTGTCGGTGCGGATGCCCACCTGCACCGAGCGCGCGGGATCGATCAGCCCCAGCTTCACCGCCTTGTAGAACATGGTGCCATGGTCGATGCGGGTCATGTCGTCATCCGCCCAGGTGTCGGAATGGGCATCGAAATGCAGCAAGGACAGGGGCCCGAACTTCTCGGCATAGGCCTTGAGGATCGGGAAGGTGATGTAGTGATCGCCGCCAAGGGTGATCGTGCCCGGCCCTGCCGCCAGGATGGTGCGGATATGCGCCGTGAGGGCACCCGGGAAGTCGGCGACCTTGGCGTAATCGAAGGCCAGGTCGCCATAATCGACGATGCTGAACTCGGTCAGCGGATCGAAGCCCCAGCCATAGGGCGGATCGAAGGCCTGCAGGGTGCTCGCCTCGCGGATCGCGCGCGGGCCGAAGCGGGTGCCAGGGCGGTGGGTCACCGCCTGGTCGAAAGGCACGCCGGTGATGGCGAGATCGGCGCCGGCCAAGTCCTTCGTGTAGCGCCTGCGCAGGAAGCTGGTCGCGCCGCCAAAGGCATTCTCGAAGGCGAGCCCGCGGGTTTCGGCGCGCGTGAAGGCCAGATCGACCTGGGTTTTGGCGTCTTCAAGGGCCATGCTGTCCTCCTGTCCGTGGTGCGAAGACCTCGGCCTGCTCGTGGTGCGGAGTCAAGCGGGGAGTTGGAAGCAAGAGGGGGGGCGCTGCCCACATGAACGTTCAGAAGGGGGGCGCTGCCCCCCGGCGGGCCTTGGCAGGCCCGCTCCCCCCGGGATATTTGGAAAAGGCAAAGGGGAAGGGGTGGCGGTGCGACAGTTCTATGAGGCGGCGGCCTATGATCCGGCCTGGCCGGGGAGCCATTGGGCGGGGACGGCGCCTTTGCCGGCGTTCGGGCCGCTTCAGGGCGAGGCGCGGGCGCAGGTGGCGGTGATCGGCGCGGGGTATGCCGGGCTGAATGCGGCTCTGGCGCTGGCGCGCGGGCATGGCATGGACGTGGCGGTGCTGGAGGCGGCGCAGCCGGGCTGGGGCGCCTCGGGGCGCAATGGCGGGTTCTGCTGTCTGGGCGGGGCCAAGCTCGACGATGCGGCCGTGGTCGCGCGGCACGGGATGCAGGGGGCGCGGGACTGGCGGGCCTATCAGCGGCGGGCAATTACCCATGTCGCGGCGCTGCTGGAGGCGGAGGAGATTGACGCGCGCCAGGGGCCGCAGGGCGAGGCGCTGCTGGCGCATTCGCCTGCCGCCTTTGCCGCGCTGCAGGCGGGGGCCGAAGCGGAGGCAGCCCTGCATGGCGCTGCGCCGCGGCTTATCCCGGCGGGCGCGCTGGCGGAGCAGGGGCTGGCCGGGCCGGGCTTCTTTGGCGCGGCGCTTGGGGCGGAGGGATTCCCGCTGGACCCGATGCGCTATGTGCAGGGGCTGGCGCAGGCAGTCTCTGGCGCAGGCGCGCGGATCTGGGGCCAGAGCCCGGTGACGCGGCTGGAGGAGGTAGCGGGCGGCTGGCGGCTGACCACGCCCTCCGGCAGCCTGACCGCGGCCAAGGTGCTGATCGCCGGCAATGGCTATGCGCCCGAGGATCTGCAGCCCTGGCTTTCCGGCCGCACCCTGCCGGTGTTCTCGGCCATTCTTGTCACCCGGCCACTGACTGCGGAGGAGCGCGCGGCGCAGGGGTTCACCTCGCCGCTGATGAGCTATGATTCGCGGCATCTGCTGCATTACTTCCGGCATCTGCCGGCCGATTCTTCAGGGGGCGGCCGCTTCCTCTTCGGGATGCGCGGCGGGCTCTCGGCCCGGCCCAAGGCCGAGGCGGAGACTCTCGCCCGGCTGCGCAAGCATTTCGAGGCGCTGTTTCCGGCGTGGCGCCATGCACAAACCGAAACCGCCTGGTCGGGATTGGCCTGCCTCACCGGCAGCCTCGCACCCTATGTCGGCCCGGTCCCCGGCGCGCCAGGCCTCTTCGCCGCCTTCGGCTGGCATGGCAACGGCGTCGCCGCCGCCTCGCTTGGCGGGGCCGAGGTGGCGCGGCTGATCGTTGGAGCGCCGACGACCCTGCCCGCCCTCCTCACCACGCCCCCACGCCGCTTTCCGTTGCCGAGCCTCCGGCGCCTCGCCCTGCGCGCGGCCTACACCGCCTATGCCCTGCGCGATGGGCCCCTGCCGCGTTAACCCAGCGGCAGCGCCCGTTCCACCAGCCGCGCGAAGAAGCTGGCCCCGACCGGAGCCGCCTCGTCGTTGAAGTCGAAGCCGGCGTGATGCAGCCCCGCCCCCGGCCCGGTGCCGAGGAAGAGATAGGCCCCCGGCCGCGCCTCAAGCATGTAGCTGAAATCCTCGGCGCCCATTTCCTTGGGCGCATCGGCCAGCACTGCCGCCTCGCCGGAAATCTCGCGCGCCACCTCGGCGGCAAAGCCCGCCTGCGCCGCGTGGTTCACCGTCGGCGGATAGCCCCAGTCATACTCCACCCGCGCCGCGACCCCATAGGCCGCCGCGTGGCCCTCGACAATCGCATGGAACCGCGTCTTCGCCAGCGCCCGCACCTCGGGGGTGAAGCTGCGGATGGTGGCGCAGAACCAGGCCTCCTCGGGGATGATGTTGCTGGCGGTGCCGGAGTGGATCTGGGTGACCGAGATCACCAGCTCATCGAGCGCATGCACGTTGCGCGACACCACGGTCTGCAACGCGCCGATCATCCCCACCGCCGCCGGGATCGGGTCCACCGTTTCATGCGGGGTGGCGCCGTGGCCACCCTTGCCGGTCAGGTACACCCAGGCCGTATCCACCGCCGCCATCAGCGCGCCGGGCGCGGTGTGGAAATGGCCGAAGGGCGTGTTGGGGCTGTTGTGGATGCCGTAGACCTCATGGATGTCGAAGCGGTCCATCATCCCGTCTTCCACCATCGCGAGGCCACCGCCGCCATCCTCTTCCGCCGGCTGGAAGATCAGCGCCACCCGGCCCGCAAAGCGCCGCGTTTCCGCCAGGTATTTCGCCGCCCCCAGCAGCATGGTGACATGGCCGTCATGCCCGCAGGCATGCATCCGCCCCGGCACGGTGGAGGCATAGGGCTTGCCCGTCGCCTCCACGATCGGCAGCGCGTCCATGTCGGCGCGCAGGCCCACGGTCGGCCCCGCACCGCTGCCGTTGATTATCGCCACAACGCCGGTGCGCCCGATCCCCTCATGGATCTCATCGACGCCAATCTCGCGCAGCCGCTCCACGATGAAGGCCGCCGTCTCATGGCACTCGAATCCCAGTTCGGGGTGCTGGTGCAGGTGCCGCCGCCAGGCGGTCATCTGGGGGGCGTAATCGGCGATCCGGTTCAGGACGGGCATGGTGGACACTCGCGGGCGGTTTCTGCTAGGCGCAGATGACGCGATCTTGCAGGCATCCGCAATGACACACCCCTCCCAAATTTCCGACGCCCTCGTCCATGACTCCGAGGGCGGGTTGCCGCGCCTGCTAGAAATCATGGCCCAGCTGCGCGACCCGGAAACCGGCTGCCCCTGGGATCTGGTCCAGACCTTCGCCACCATCGCGCCCTATACGATCGAGGAGGCCTATGAGGTGGCGGACGCCATCGAGCGGCAGGCCTGGGCCGAGCTGCAAGGCGAGCTTGGCGACCTGCTTTTGCAGGTGGTCTATCACGCCCAGATCGGCGCCGAGGCGGGGCATTTCGACTTTCACAGCGTCACCAGGGGCGTCGCCGACAAGATGGTCGCCCGCCACCCGCATGTGTTCGGGGACGAATCCCGCGACAAGTCCGCCGATCAGCAGACGGTGGACTGGGAGCGGATCAAGGCCGCCGAGCGCGCCGCCAAGGCCGAGACCGGCGTTCTGGACGGTGTCGCCCCCGGCCTGCCGGCCCTGCTGCGGGCGCTGAAGCTGCAAAAGCGCGCGGCGCGGGTGGGGTTCGACTGGCCCTCGACCACCGAAGTGCTGGACAAGGTCGTCGAAGAGGCGCGCGAGCTGGTCGAGGCGAAGGACAGCCTGACGCAGGACGAGGTGGCCGAGGAGATGGGTGACCTCTTGTTCGTCATGGCCAACCTCGCCCGCCACCTGCAGGTCGATCCCGAGGCCGCCCTGCGCGCCGCCAATGCCAAGTTCATCCGCCGCTTTGCCAGCATCGAGGCGGCGCTGGCCAAGGGCGGCCGCCGCCCCGAGGACAGCACACTGGCGGAAATGGACGCGCTGTGGAATGCGGCCAAGGCGGCCGAAAAGGCGGCGAAGGGCTGAGGCCAGCCCCCGGCTCTGACCGCCACGCAAAATTCATGAGAGCTTCACTCAGGTATTGACCGGCGGCGCGCGTTGCGGCTTAAGCATTCCTGACGCTTTTACTCTGGAGGAATCTCATGTCGTTCCGTCTTGCCCTTCTCGCCACGGCTGCCACTGCAATCGCCGCCCCGGTCCTGGCCGATGAAGTGAATGTCTATTCGCATCGCCAGCCCGAACTGGTGCAGCCGCTGTTCGACGCCTTCACCGCCGAGACCGGCATTCCGGTCAACGTCGCCTTCGTCGACAAGGGCATGGTCGAGCGACTGACCGCCGAGGGAGACCGCTCGCCGGCCGATCTGGTGATGACCGTCGACATCGCCCGCCTGTCGGAAGTGGTGAATGCCGGCGTGACGCAGGCTGTGACCTCGGATGCGCTGAACGCCGCGATCCCCGCCGAACTGCGCGATCCCGAAGGCCACTGGTTCGGCCTGACCAGCCGCGCCCGCATCGTCTATGCCAGCAAGGAGCGCGTCGCCGATGGCGAGGTGACCACCTATGAGGATCTGGCCGATCCGAAATGGCAGGGCCGCATCTGCACCCGCCCCGGCACCAACGACTACAACGTGGCGCTGGCCGCCGCCTATCTCGCCCATCACGGCGAGGAAGAGACCCGTACCTGGCTGGAAGCCGTGAAGGGCAACCTGGCGAAAAAGCCCGAGGGCAATGACCGCGGTCAGGTCAAGTCGATCTGGTCGGGCGAATGCGACATCAGCCTTGGCAACACCTATTACATGGGCCAGATGCTCGCCGATCCCGAGCAGCTGCCTTGGGCGGAGTCGGTGCGCATCGTGTTCCCGACCTTTGCAGAGGGCGGCACCCACCTCAACATCTCGGGCGTGGCGATGACCAAGTCGGCCCCGAACAAGGACGCGGCGCTGCAGCTGATGGAATACCTCGCCTCGGACGCGGCGCAGGAAATCTATGCCGAAACCAACAACGAATTCCCGGTCAAGCCGGGCGTCGCGCGGTCCGAGCTGGTGGCAAGCTGGGGCGAGTTCACCCCCGACACGCTGAGCCTGATCGAGATCGCCAAGCTGCGCCCCGCCGCGCTGAAGCTGATCGAAGAGGTTAACTTCGACGGCTGACCCGTTGAAATTACTGCACAAAGGCGGCCTCCGGGCCGCCTTTTTCATGCGCTCCCTTTACTTCCGCGCCGGCCCTCGTCACCCTGCGCGCGAAATCCCGGAGGACGCATGACCAAACCGCGCAAGATCATCATCGAC
Organism: Frigidibacter albus; assembly: GCF_009908165.1. Lineage (GTDB taxonomy): Bacteria > Pseudomonadota > Alphaproteobacteria > Rhodobacterales > Rhodobacteraceae > Frigidibacter > Frigidibacter albus. The sequence continues at coordinate 302,275 of NZ_JAAAUC010000002.1, read as the reverse complement.
ACCGATCCGGGGCAGGATGACGCCGTGGCGATCTTGCTGGCGCTGGCCAGTCCCGAGCTGGATGTGCTGGGGCTGACCTGCGTCGCCGGCAACGTGCCGCTGCCGCTGACCACCCGCAACGCAAGGGTGATCTGCGAGCTGGCCGGGCGCCCCGAGATGAAGGTCTTCGCCGGCTGCGAGCGCCCGCTGACCCGCCACCTGATCACCGCCGAACATGTGCATGGCAAGAGCGGCCTCGACGGCACCAACCTGCCGGACCCGGCAATGCCGATGGAGGAGGGCCATGCGGTGGATTTCCTGATCGACACGCTGCGCGCGCAGACCCCGGGATCGGTGACGCTCTGCGCGCTCGGCCCGCTCACCAACCTCGCCACCGCCTTCCAGCGCGCGCCCGACATCGCCAGCCGCGTGTGCGAAGTGGTGCTGATGGGGGGCGCGTATTTCGAGGTCGGCAACATCACCCCGGCGGCGGAATTCAACATTCATGTCGACCCGGAAGCCGCTGAAATCGTGTTCAAAAGCGGCGTTCCTCTGGTGGTGATGCCCCTCGACGTGACCCACAAGGCGCTGACTACTCGCGCCCGCGTCGAAGCCTTCCGCGCGCTTGGCACGCCGGTGGGCCATGCCGTCGCCGGCTGGACCGATTTCTTCGAGCGTTTCGACATGGCGAAATACGGCAGCGAGGGCGCGCCGCTGCATGACCCCTGCACCGTCGCCTATCTGCTGCAGCCGGACCTGTTCTCCGGCCGCCATATCAATGTGGAAATCGAGACCCGCGGCGAGTTCACCGCCGGCATGACCGTCGCCGACTGGTGGCGGGTGTCGGGCCGCCAGCCCAATGCGATGTTCATGGGCGATCTGGATGCGGCGGGGTTCTTCGCGCTGCTGACGGAGCGGATTGGTCGGCTGTAGCAAGAGGGGGGCGCTGCCCCCCGTCTCCTTCGGAGACTCCCCCCGGGATATTTTTGCCAGCAAGAATGGGGAAGGGGCGCGGGGTTTTCCACGGCCGGTTCCATGCCCATATCGAGGGGCCAGAGGAGATGTGCGATGACCCTGACCCTGCCTTTCGACAACAGCTATGCCCGGCTGCCCATCCGGTTTCATGTGCGCCAGGCGCCCACGCCGGTGAAGGCGCCGGGGCGGATTGCGGTGAATGTGGGCCTGGCGCGGGCCTTGGACCTCGACCCCGAGGCGCTGGCGTCGGCCGACGGGGTGGCGATGGTCGCGGGTAATCTGGTGCCGGGGGGCGCGGAGCCGCTGGCGCAGGCCTATGCCGGGCACCAGTTCGGCGGCTGGTCGCCGCGACTTGGCGACGGGCGCGCGCTTCTGCTGGGCGAGATCGTCAGCCCGCTCGGGCGGGTCGATCTGCAACTGAAAGGCTCCGGCCCCACCCCCTTCTCGCGCCGCGGCGATGGGCGGGCCTGGCTGGGGCCGGTCCTGCGCGAATATCTGGTGTCGGAGGCGATGGCGGCGCTTGGGGTTCCGACGACGCGGGCGCTGGCGGCGGCCACCACCGGCGAGAGCGTGATCCGCGACGGGCGCGCCCTGCCCGGCGCGGTGCTGCTGCGGGTGGCGGCGAGCCATATCCGCGTCGGCACCTTCCAGTTCTTCGCCGCGCGGCAGGATACCGAGGCGCTGCAGCTGCTGACGGATCACGTGATCGCGCGGCACTATCCCGTTGCCGATGGCCCACTGGCGCTGCTTGATGCCGTGGTGGCAGCGCAGGCGCGGCTGATCGCGGAATGGATGGCGCTTGGCTTCATCCACGGGGTGATGAACACCGACAACATGGCGGTGTCGGGCGAGACCATCGACTATGGCCCCTGCGCCTTCATGGACGAATACCACCCGGACACCGTGTTCTCGTCCATCGACAGCCAGGGCCGCTATGCCTATGCCAACCAGCCGCAGATCGCGGTCTGGAATCTCGCGCAACTGGCCAGCTGCCTGCTGCCGCTGATCGCGGGGTCGGAAGGGTCCGAGGCAGCGGCGGTGGAGGTGGCGACCGCCGCGATCCACCGCTTTGCCGAGATCTATCAGGCTGCGTGGATTGCCAAGTTCGGGGCGAAGCTGGGGCTGACCACCCCCACCGAATCCGACCGGCCGCTGATCGAGGCGCTGCTGACCCGGATGGCGGTGGAGCGCGCCGATTTCACCCGCACTTTCCGCGGGCTCGCCGAGGGGCGGGCGCGGGACGAATTCCTGGACCCCGCCGCCTTCGACACCTGGGCCCCCGGTTGGCAGTCCCGGCTGGCGCAGGACGCGCCGGGGGCCGAGGCGCGGATGGCGGGCGTCAACCCCGCGATCATCCCGCGCAATCACCGGGTGGAGGAGGCGATCGTGGCCGCCACCGCGGGCGACTTCGCCCCGTTCCATGCGCTGAACGCCGCGCTGGCCGCGCCCTATGACGCCGCGCAGGACGATCCCCTGCGCGCCGCGCCCTGGCCCGAGCAGCGGGTGCAGCGCACGTATTGCGGCACCTGAGCGGCGCTATTTGCGCAGGCGCCGGAACAGCTGGCGGTTCTTCTGGATGAACTCGTGGAGCACGCCGGTGAAGCCGCCGAGTTGCCGGCCCTTGAGGAACAGGAACCCCGAGAAGGCGCCGAAGGACCCGCCGATCACATCGACGATCAGGTCCCACATCGTATCGACCAGGCCGGATTTTTGCATGTTCAGCCCGAAGGTCTGGTCCATGAAGAACTCGAAAATCTCCCACAGCGCGCCGATGGTGACGGCGAAGCTGAAGGCGATGAAGGCCATCGCCCAGGCGGGGGCGGCATAGCGGTCGCCCTCGAACATGGTGAACACGAACAGGAAGCCGATCAGCCCGAAGCCAAGCGCCGAGCCGCCATGCAACATCACGTCCCACCAGGCGTAGCGGTTGTAGAAGTCGAAGGCCTCGCCAAGGAAGATCGTCGCATAGATGAAGATCACGATCCCGGCGAAGAACGACATCGGCAGCTGCACCCCGATGCGCCGCACGAACAGGATCGGCGCCAGCGACAAAAGGAACGTCGCCGCCGCGATGAAGGCCAGCGACCAGTTCAGCGTCGCCGCCGCGACGATGAAAGCCAGTGCAAGACTCGCCCATATGAGTTGCACCACATAGGGCTGCCTGCGGAATTTCGCCCTCCAACTGCCGGTCTCGGCCATCTTCTTCCCCTGCCCGCTTTTTCCGGCTGTCGTCCGGTCTTATATCAACGATATGCGCACCCGACTTGCCAGCTACAATATCCGCAAATGCCTTGGCTCCGACCGGCAACGCCTGCCGGGGCGGACCCTTGACGTGATCAACGCCCTGTCCGCCGATGTGGTTGCGCTGCAGGAGGTCGACCGGCGCTATGCGCCGCGGCCCTTCGCGCTGCCCCCGGGCCTGATCGCGGCGCAGACGGATTTTGCGCCCGTGGATGCGGCGCAGTCCCCCGAGAGCCTTGGCTGGCATGGGCAGACGGTGCTGCTGCGCCGGGGGCTGGTGGCTCAGCGCATCGAGCGGCTGGAGCTGCCGGCGCTGGAGCCGCGCGGCGCGCTGGCGGTGGAGGTGGCGGGGGGCGGCGCGCCCTACCGCGTGGTCTGCGTGCATCTGGGGCTGATGCGGCGCTGGCGGCGGTTGCAGCTGGCGGCGATCCGGGAGGCACTGGCAGGCCACGCGGACATGCCTACGGTAATCCTTGGCGATTTCAACGAATGGTCGGTCTCGGGCGGGATGGAGCCCTTGACCGACGCCTTCCACGTCCATGCCCCCGGCCGCAGCTTCCCGGCGAGCCAACCCATTGGCCGGCTGGACCGGGTGGCGCTTGGGATGGGGCTGCACCTCTTGGATGCGGGCGTGCTCGACACGCCGCTGGCGCGCGTTGCCTCGGACCATCTGCCGATCTGGGCCGATGTGCGGATGGACGCTAAAGCGCGACAGCCCGCCGCGGCCGGTTGATCAGCACGATCCCCACCGCCACCAGCACCAGCGCGCCGATCAGCGACAGGCCCACCTGCTCGCCCAGAAGCGCCCAACCCAGCCCGACGCTGAACACCGGGCTGAGGAAGGAAAAGCTGGCGACGCCCGAGACAGGGTAGACCGACAGCAGCCACAGCCAGAACATGAACCCGGCGGAGACCACGGCGACGGCGTGGAAGACCAGCCCGGCGATGTGGACAGGTTGCAACTCGCGGATCAGCGGCCCGAACAGCGGCGCCGCGATCAGCAGCACCGGGGCCGAGACCAGCACCTGCCAGAACAGCTGCATCTCTGGCCGCTCACCCCGCAGCCGGGTCGCGCGGGCCATCAGCGCGGTGGCGGCCCAGCCGATGGCGGCGCCAAGCGCGCAGAGATCCCCCAGAAGGCTTGGCGCCTGCCCCGGGGCGGGTGCGCCTGCCGCCCGGTCGAGCAGCGCCCAACTGACCCCCGCCAGCGCCAGCGCGAGGCCCACCGCCTTGGCCGGGCCGATCCGCTCCCCCGGCATCCACAGATGCGCGCCGATCGCCATCCAGACCGGCATCGAATAGAACAGGATCGCGCTGCGGGTGACGGTGGTCAGGTCCAGCGCCAGGAACAGCAGCAGGAACTCGGCCGAGAAGCACAGGCCGATCAGCAGCCCCGGCACCGCCATCGCGCGGCTCAGCCGCGGCGGGCGGCCGCGCCAGGCCATGAAGGCCCAGAGGCACAGCACTGCGAGGGCCGAGCGCGCCCCGGCAAAGAACACCGGCTGCAACCCCTCGTTCACCAGCTTGATCACCACCTGGTTGATGGCCAGGAACAGCGCGAACCCGGTCAGCGAGACCGCGCCAAACATGTCGATCCGGTCCTTGCGCTGCATGGCGGTCCTCCCCCCGCAGCTCTAGCCCGCCCCGCGCACGGCTGCAAACCCGCCCGCGACATGAGGCTTTGCGCCCGCGACCCCGACCAACCGACTGGCCCCGGCGGCAGGTTTGCGCAAACACCGGGGATGCAGGGCTTTTCGCGCGCGCACAAACCGCGTAAACCCCGGCACAAGAGGCGGTGGAGGCAAGGCGCATGGCCCAGGACAGCGGCGAGAACGGCGCACAGACGATCATCGCCCGCTGCGAGGCGCGGGGCCTGCGGCTGACCGAACAGCGCAAGGTGATCGCGCGGGTGCTGGAAGGCGCCGACGACCACCCCGATGTCGAGGCGCTGTACAACCGCGCCTGCGCCATCGACCCCAAGATCTCTATCGCCACGGTCTACCGCACCGTGAAGCTGTTCGAGGAATCGGGCATCCTCGACCGGCACGAATTCGGCGACGGGCGCGCCCGCTATGAGGACAGCACCCGCGACCACCACGACCACCTGATCGACATGCAGACCGGCGAGGTGATCGAGTTTCTCGATCCCGACATCGAGGAACTGCAAGACAGGATCGCACGCAAACTTGGATACGCGCTGAAGGGCCACCGGCTGGAGCTTTACGGCGTACCACTGACACGGAAGGACAGGACATGAGCACGATCATCGACATCCACGCGCGGGAAATCCTCGACAGTCGCGGCAACCCCACGGTCGAGGTGGATGTGATCCTCGAAGACGGCACCATGGGCCGCGCCGCGGTGCCCTCGGGCGCCTCGACCGGCGCGCATGAGGCGGTGGAAAAGCGCGACGGCGACGCCTCGCGCTACTTCGGCAAGGGCGTGCTGGATGCCGTCGCTGCGGTGAACGGCGAGATCGCCGAGAACCTGGTGGGCGAGGACGCGACCGAGCAGGTGATGCTGGACCGCATGATGATCGAGATGGACGGCACCCCGAACAAGGGCCGCCTCGGCGCGAACGCGATCCTCGGCGTGTCGCTGGCGATTGCCAAGGCGGCCGCCGATTTCACCTCGCAGCCGCTCTATCGCTACGTCGGCGGCACCGCCGCGCGGGTGCTGCCGGTACCGATGATGAACATCATCAACGGCGGCGAACATGCCGACAACCCGATCGACATCCAGGAATTCATGATCATGCCGGTCGCCGCGCATGACATCCGCGGCGCGATCCAGATGGGGTCGGAGGTTTTCCACACGCTGAAGAAAGAACTTTCGGCAGCCGGTCTGTCGACGTCTATCGGCGATGAGGGCGGGTTTGCGCCCAACATTAGCTCCACCCGCGAAGCCCTTGACCTGATTATGAAATCCATCGAGAAGGCTGGCTACAAACCGGGCGAGGATATCTATCTGGCACTGGACTGCGCGGCGACGGAGTACTTCAAGAACGGCTCGTATGTCATGGCAGGGGAAGGAAAAACCTTCTCTGCCGGTGAGAATGTCGACTACCTCGCCGCGCTTTGCGCCGATTACCCGATCATCTCGATCGAAGACGGCTGCTCGGAAGACGACTGGGAGGGCTGGAAGCTGCTGACCGACCGGCTTGGCAACAAGATCCAGCTGGTGGGCGACGACCTGTTCGTCACCAACCCCGAGCGTCTGGCCCGCGGCATCAAGGAAGGCTGCGCCAACTCGCTTCTGGTCAAGGTCAACCAGATCGGCACCCTGACCGAGACGCTGGACGCGGTGAACATGGCCAACCGCGCCCGCTTTACCAGCGTGATGAGCCACCGCTCGGGCGAGACCGAGGACACGATCATCGCCGATCTGGCCGTCGCCACCAATTGCGGGCAGATCAAGACCGGCAGCATGTCGCGGTCGGACCGGCTGGCGAAATACAACCAGCTGATCCGCATCGAGGAAATGCTGGGCGAAACCGCCGAATATGCCGGCCGCAGCATCCTGCGCAGCTAAGCGCAGGGGCCGCGGCCCCCGCTTGCATCAGGCAAGATGCCCGCTGGCGACAAGCTGGCGGGCAACCTCGGCATAGGCGGCGCGCCAGGCGGCCTCGGCCTCGGGCGTGAACTCCGGCCCGAACTCCGCCTGCAACGTTTCGATCAGCGCCTCGCCCATCGGGGCGAAATGCTCGGCCTGCACCCCGAGCGCGGCATGGCCCCGGCCCAGTTCGGCCAGCCGATCGGCCAGCATCTCGGGCGTGTCGAGCGCATCGACGACCAGCCCAAGCGTCGCCATGAACCGCATCCCCTGCCCGGCCAGATCGTCGCGGAACATCGGCCGCAGGTCGGGACGGCGGCGGAAGAACGCCTCGTAGAAGGCCAGCGAGGCGGGTTGCATGGCATGGCGCAAGCGCGCGAACCCGTCTTGGATCTGCGTCTTCTGGGGGTCGGACAGCGGCATGGGGGTTCTCCGGGGTGATGGGGGACGGGGCAAGCCTGCGGGCGGTCCCGCGCGGCTGCCTTGATCCACGTCAATCGCTGCCCACCGCACGGCGATTGTCACCGGCACAAGTTTGCATTGGCGGCGGCCCCGCCCGCTGGTTAGACCCCGGGACATGACCGACACGCCCCTCCCCCCGCCCCGGAACGAAGACAGCCTTGCCGGCTTCGGCTTTGCGCTTGGCGCCTACCTGCTCTGGGGCTTCCTGCCGCTCTACATGAAGGCGCTGGCGCATATCCCGCCGGTCGAGATCATCGCCCACCGGGCGCTGTGGTCGCTGCCGGTGGCGGGTGTCGTGCTGATCGTCTCGCGCCGCACCGCCGACCTGAAGCGCGCCCTGCAAACCCCGCGGATGATCGGGATGGCGGCGGTGACGGCGGCGCTGATCTCGGTCAACTGGGGTATCTACATCTGGGCCATTGTCAACGATCACGCGCTGGACGCCGCGCTTGGCTATTACATCAACCCGCTGTTCAGCATCCTGCTGGGGGCGGTGCTGCTGGGAGAGCGGCCCTCGGGTCTGCAGAAGGCGGCCATTGCCCTTGCGGCCCTCGCGGTCGTCGTGCTGACCGTGCAGCTTGGCAAGCTGCCGGTGGTGGCGATTGCCCTGATGCTGACCTGGGGCGCCTATGCCTACCTGAAGAAGCAGCTGCCCATCGGCCCCAATCAGGGCTTCTTCCTCGAGGTGCTGATGCTGACCCCGCCGGCGCTGATCTGGCTGGGCTGGCTGGCCTATAGCGGCCAGGGGCATTTCCTGGTGGGAACCCCGCTGGACACGGGCCTGCTTCTGGGCTGCGGGCTGGTGACGGCGGTGCCGCTGATCCTTTATGCCAATGGCGCGAAGCGGCTGCGGCTGTCGACCATCGGGATCATGCAATACATCGCGCCGACGATGATCTTCCTGACCGCGGTGTTCGTGTTCGGCGAGCCGTTCGGGCTGGCGCAGGCCACGGGCTTTGCGATGATCTGGGGCGCGCTGGTGCTCTATTCCGTGTCGATGTTCAAGCGCCGGGCCGGCTGATCCGCCCGCCGCCGACCGCCGCCGCAACGCCGGTGGTGGCGGGGCAGCTGGTCGCCATGCCGCGCTGCACCCGGACGGCGAGGAAGGCGAAGGCCTGCGCCTCCAGCATGTCGCCCTCCAGACCCACGGCTTCGACCGGCTGCACCGGGCAGGCCAGCCTGTCGGCCAGCATCGCCATCAGCGTGGCATTGTGCCGCCCACCGCCGCCCACCAGAATTTGGCTCGGCGGGCGCGGGAAATGCTCGGCACCCCGCGCGACGGCAGCGGCGGCGGCGGCGGTGAGGGTGGCTGCGGCATCGGCATCTGAGAGGGCGGCGACGGCCTCCAGCAATCCGGCGAAATCGTTCCGGTCCAGGGACTTCGGAGGCATCTTGTAGAAATACGGGTGCGCTAGGAAGGCCTCGATCACCGCATCGTCCACCACACCCTTGGCTGCCAGCGCCCCGCCCTCGTCCTGCGCAAGCCCGCGCCGCGCCTGCATCAGGTCGTTCACCGGCGCATTGGCGGGGCCGGTGTCGAAGGCCAGCAGCGCGCCCGGCACCTCGGGCCCCGGCAAGGCGGGGTCCGCCCATGTCAGGTTGCCGACACCGCCAAGGTTGAGGAAGGCCAGCGGCTCGGTTGCGCCGATGAACCGCGCACAGGCGAAATGGTAGAACGGCGCCAGCGGCGCGCCCTGCCCGCCAAGCGTCACGTCCGAGGTTCGGAAATCCCACACCACCGGCAGGTCCAGCACCGCCGCCAGCACCGCGCCATTCCCGGCCTGATGGGTGCCCTGCCCGCGCGGATCATGGGCGAGGGTCTGGCCGTGGAAGCCCACCAGATCGGCCCCGTCAAAGCGCGAGAGCAGTTCGGCATGGGCCGTCTCCACCACCTCGGCAGCCTCGGCCACGCCCGCCTCCCCCGGCCAGCGGCCAAGCGCGGCGCGCAGCACGGCGCGCTCGGCGCCGGAATAGGGACGGTAGGCCGCCTTGCCGAACTCATGGATCACATGGCCGTCGGTCAGCACCAGCGCCGCATCGACCCCGTCCAGCGAGGTGCCGGACATGGTGCCAAGCGCCCAGACCGGTTCGTGCCCTACTCGTCCCATACTGCCCCCAATAACGTCTTGGCCGCGGGTCTTTCCCTTTGCCCGCCAGCCCGATATATGCGCGCAGGTGGATGACATCGACAAGCAGAACTGGAACCGGCGATGACCTGGCACCCGAAATCCGATTTCCTCTCGATCATGATCGAGCGGGGCTATCTGGCGGATTGCACCGATATTCAGGCGCTGGATGGCGCGCTGGTGGCGGGTGTGGTGCCGGCCTATATCGGATACGATGCCACCGCCGCCTCGCTGCATGTCGGGCATTTGCTGAACATCATGATGCTGCGCTGGCTGCAGAAATCGGGCGGCAAGCCGATCACGCTGATGGGCGGCGGCACCACCAAGGTGGGTGATCCGTCCTTCCGCGCCGAGGAACGCCCGCTGCTGACGCCGGAAAAGATCGACGAGAACATCGCCGGCATGGGCCAGGTCTTCGCGCGCTACCTCGACTACGGCACCGGGCCCACCGATGCGGTGATGCTGAACAATGCCGAGTGGCTGGATAACCTGAACTATCTCGACTTCCTGCGCGATATCGGGCGGCATTTCAGCGTCAACCGGATGCTGAGCTTCGAGAGCGTCAAGTCGCGGCTGGACCGCGAGCAGTCGCTGTCCTTCCTCGAGTTCAACTACATGATCCTGCAGGCCTATGACTTCCTGGAGCTGAACCGCCGTCATGGCTGCGTGCTGCAGATGGGAGGGTCGGACCAATGGGGCAATATCATCAACGGCATCGACCTGACGCGGCGGGTGCTGGACCATGAAATCTACGGGCTGACCTCGCCGCTTCTGACCACCAGCGACGGTCGCAAGATGGGCAAGTCGGCGGGCGGCGCGGTGTGGCTCAGCTCGGCGATGCTCTCGCCCTATGAGTTCTGGCAGTTCTGGCGCAACACCACCGATGCCGATGTCGGGCGGTTCCTCAAGCTCTATACCGAGCTGCCGGTGGAGGAGTGCGAGCGCCTCGGTGCGCTGCAAGGCTCCGAGATCAACGCGGCCAAGGTGATCCTGGCCAATGAGGTCACGGCCCTGCTGCACGGGGCCGAGGCTGCGGCGGCGGCGGAAGCCACCGCGCGCGAGGTGTTCGAGCATGGCGGCGTGGGCGAGGAGTTACCGACACTGGCGCTGTCGGCGGACGAGGTTGGCGAGGGCATCAGCCTCGCGCAGCTGGTGGTGCGCTCCGGCCTCGCCAAATCCGGCAAGGATGCCAAGCGGCTGATCGCGGAAGGTGGGCTGCGGCTCAATGACGAGGCCGCAACCGATACCGGCCAGATGATCGGCGCCGCCGACCTCGCCGAGCCGCTGAAACTCAGCGCCGGCAAGAAACGCCACGCGCTCGTCACACTGGGCTAAGAAGACCGGGGCCTAAAGCAAAGGGGCGGCTGCCACTCCGGCGCCGCCCCTTTCCATTCTTGCTGGCTGAAATATCCCGGGGGTCCGGGGGCAGCGCCCCCGGCCCTGGCCAAGGGTCACTCGGCCACAGTCACGCTGGCCATGAAGTCCGGATCCGTCACCGACCCGTTGGCCGCCTGATCGCCCTTCTTGATCGCGTCCACGACCTCCATCCCCGACACGACATTGCCGACGACGGTGTATTGGCCGTTCAGGAACTCGCCCGGCGCGAACATGATGAAGAACTGGCTGTTCGCCGAATCCGGGCTTTGCGAGCGGGCCATGCCGACGGTGCCGCGCTCGAAGGTCAGGTCCGAGAACTCTGCCGGAAGATCGGCGCGCGACGATCCGCCCATGCCGGCCATCTGGGTGTTGCCGCCCTGCTTGCCGAATTCCACATCGCCGGTCTGCGCCATGAAGCCGTCGATGACGCGGTGGAACACCACGCCGTCATAGGCGCCCTCGGCGGCAAGCGCGGTGATCTGCTCCACATGCTTCGGCGCCACATCCGGCAGCAGGTCGATGACGATCTGGCCGGTAGTGGAACCGCCGACCTCGACGATCAGGTTCGGGCCCGGGCCATCGGTGGCGGCCTGCGCCAGGGCCGGGCTTTGCGACAGGGCGAAGGCGCCGATGACGGCAAGCCCCGCGGCCATCATGCCGCCGGCGATGAGGCGATCACGCTGCATCGGAGGCCACCTTCACCGAGATCATCGCGTCGGGCTTTGCGGGGGGCTCGCCGCGGGCGATCTTGTCGACGAACTCCATGCCCGAGATCACGCGGCCATAGACGGTGTATTGCCGGTTCAGGAAGTGGTTGTCGCTGAAGTTGATGAAGAACTGGCTGTTGGCCGAGTTCGGGTTCTGCGAACGCGCAGCGCCAAGCGTGCCGCGGTCATGCGGGATGCCGCTGAATTCGGCGGGCAGGTCGGGCAGGTCCGATCCGCCGGTGCCGGCACGGCCGGCATTGCCACCGGGCTTGCCATGTTCCACATCGCCGGTCTGGGCCATGAACCCGTCGATCACGCGGTGGAAGATCACCCCGTCATAGGCACCGGCGCGGGCCAGGGCCTTCATGCGCTCGGCATGCTTGGGCGCGATGTCTGCCAGCAGCTCGATGGCGACGGTGCCGTCCTTGAGCTCTACCAGAATGGTGTTTTCGGGATCCTTGATGTCGGCCATGAATGCCTCCTTTTCCAGTCGGGGGCGACCCTAGACGCGGGTCCGGGGCTTGGGCAAGGGCAAAGGCGCGGCAGCGGTTGACGAAATCGGGAGGATGGGGTTCGGTAGCGCGCGACAGCCGCATGGCGCCCCAACCCCGAGGAGACCGACGATGGCCTGGAAGACGCTGGACGACATGGAGCTGGACGGCAAGGTGGTACTGGTGCGGGTGGATATCAACGTGCCGGTCGAGAATGGCCTCGTGACCGACGCGACGCGGATCGAGAAGATCGTGCCGACGGTGAAGGACATCCTGGCGAAGGGTGGCAAGCCGGTGCTGCTGGCGCATTATGGCCGCCCCAAGGGCAAACCGGTCGCCGAGATGAGCCTGAAGCTGACCCTGCCGGCGCTCGAAGCCGCGCTTGGGCAGAGCGTGACGTTTGCCGAGGATTGCGTCGGCGGTCCGGCGCGTTCGGCAGTCTCGGCCATGAAGCCGGGCGAGGTGCTGCTGCTGGAGAATACCCGCTTCCATGCCGGTGAGGAGGCGAACGACCCGGCAATGGCGGCGGCGCTGGCCGCGCTCGGGCAGGTCTATGTGAATGACGCCTTTTCTGCCGCGCACCGCGCCCATGCCTCGACCGAGGGCATCGCCCGGCTGCTGCCAGCCTGCGCGGGGCGGCTGATGGAGGCAGAGCTGAAGGCGCTGGAGGCGGCGCTTGGCAACCCGGTGCGGCCTGTCGTCGCGGTGGTGGGCGGGGCCAAGGTATCGACCAAGCTCGACCTTCTGGGCAACCTCGTCACCCGCGTCGATCATCTGGTGATCGGCGGCGGCATGGCCAACACCTTCCTGGTGGCGCAGGGCGTCGAGGTCGGCAAGAGCCTTGCCGAACGCGACATGGCCCCGACCGCGCTGGAGATCCTGGAGAAGGCCCGCGAGGCCGGCTGCACCATCCACCTGCCGGTGGATGTGGTGGTGGCGCGCGAGTTCAAGGCCCATGCCGCGAACGAGACGGTGCCGGTGGCCGACTGCCCGGCGGATGCGATGATCCTCGATGCCGGGCCGCAGACGGTCGAGGCGATTTCCGCGGTGTTCGGCCTCTGCCGCACGCTGATCTGGAACGGCCCGCTTGGCGCCTTCGAGATCGCCCCCTTCGATGCCGCGACCAATGCGGCGGCGGCGCGCGCCGCCGAGCTGACCGCGGCGGGAACGCTGGTCTCGGTCGCGGGCGGCGGCGATACCGTGGCGGCGCTGAACAAGGCCGGGGCGGCGGAGGGGTTCACCTATATCTCCACCGCGGGCGGTGCCTTCCTCGAATGGATGGAAGGCAAGGACCTGCCGGGCGTTGCGGCGCTGATGGGCTGAGCAAGCCCGGGGGGCCTCCTGCGCCCCATCACGAAGGAAGCGGGGGGCCTCGGCCCCCCGCGCCCCCCGAGGATATTTGGAAAAGGCAAAGGCAAAGCCGGGCGGACTGTCCGGGGTGGTGCCTGCGCGCGGGGCGAGGTAATCCGGCGGCGCAAGGCGGCCGGGGACGACGGAATGCAGATGAGAGACAAGACGGGCGGCGGGCCTGCCCTGCCCCCCGCGGAAGTGCCGGGATTGTCAGCGGCGACGCGCGGGATCCTGATCATGCTGCTGGGGATCCTGGTCTTCACGCTGATGGACGCGCTGGCCAAGCATCTGAGCGCGACCTATCCCACGATGCAGGTGGTCTGGGCGCGCTATGCCGGGCAGACCGTGCTGGTGCTGGTGCTGCTGGCGCCGCGGCTGGGATCGGTGATCCGCACCCGCGCGCCGGGGCTGCAGGCGTTGCGATCCTTGTTCCAGTTCGGGGCGACGGCGCTGTTCTTCCTGTCGCTGGCGCATATCGGCCTCGCCGAGGCGACGGCGATCATGGATGTGAATCCGGTGCTGATCACCCTTGGCGCGGCACTGTTCCTGGGCGAGCGGATCGGGCCGCGGCGGATGGCAGGGGTGCTGGTGTCGCTGGTGGGGGCGCTTATCATCGTGCGGCCGGGCAGCGGGGTGTTCTCGGTCGCGGCGCTGCTGCCGCTGGCGGCGGCCTTCTGCTATGCCGGGTTCGCGGTGCTGACGCGGCTGACCAGCGCGACCGAGAGCGCCGCGACCTCGATGCTCTATGCCGCGCTTCTGGGAACGGCGGTGACCACGGCGATGCTGCCCTGGATCTGGCAGCCGGTGGCCTGGGGCGATCTGTGGGGCTTCGTGCTGATCGGGGGGATGGGCGCGGTGGGGCAGCTCTGCCTGGTGCGGGCCTTCACGCTGGCAGAGGCGGGGGTGATCGCGCCCTTCGGCTATGCCGGGCTGATCTTCGCCACGCTGTGGGGATTCGTGTTCTTCGGCGCCCTGCCCGACCTCTGGACGGTGGTGGGTGCGCTTGTGATCGTGGGGGCCGGACTTTATGTCTGGCACCGCGAGGCGCAGCTGGCGCGCGCCGCAAGACGCTAGGATCGGGATATGGCAAAGCGCGGCAAGAGCTGGGGCGAGACGGCGGGCGACTGGCTGTCGGACCGCGCCGTGCGCCTGCTGATCGGCGCGGCGCTGCGCCTGCCCTACGCGCGGCGGCTGGCGCTGGTCGGCTGGGCGATGCGCCGGTTGGTGGCGCCGCTGGCGGGGTATCGCGCCCGGGCGCTGGCCAATCTGGCGCATGTGTTCCCCCAGATGCCCTTGGCCGAGCGGAAGCGCATCGCTGCGGGGGTCGCCGAGAATGTCGGGCGCTCGCTGATCGAGAATTACTCGGGCGCCGAGTTTACGGGCCGGATGGCGCAGCTGCCCCTGCAAGGAGCGGGCGTGGCGGCGCTGGAGGCGGCGCGGGCGGCCGGGCAGCCGGTGATCCTGGTCACCGGGCATTTCGGGAATTACGAGGCGGCGCGCGCGGCGCTGGTGGCGCGGGGCTATGACATCGGCGGGCTCTACCGGCCGATGAAGAACAGCTATTTCAACGCCCATTACGTGAAGACGATGGAGTCCTTCGGCGGGCCGGTCTTTGCGCAAGGCAGGCGCGGCACCGCCGGTTTCGTGCGGCATCTGCGCGCCGGCGGCATGCTGGTGCTGCTGTTCGACCAGCATGTGCGCAAGGAGCCGGTGCTGGACTTTCTGGGCCAGCCGGCGCGCACGCCCACGTCGAGCGCGGACCTCGCGCTGCGCTATGGCGCGCTGCTGCTGCCGTTCTATGCGACACGGGGCGAGGACGGGCAGAGCTTCACGGTCGAGCTGGAGGCGCCAGTGCCGCATGGCACGCCCGAAGCCATGATGCAGGCGCTGAATGACGGCCTCGCGGCGCGGGTGCGGGCGCGGCCGGAGCAGTGGTTCTGGTTCCACAATCGCTGGAAGGGCGCTGGCGACGGGCCGGGGAAGAAGCTTCCGCGAAAGGCCCGCTAGCGGTCAGCGAAGGCGGGCAGCGGCGAGGATCGCGCCCGGGCCCTGTTCCTGCACGATCACCACGGCGGCGTCGCTGCCGGGCGCATTGGCGTCGAGCGTCAGCGGCTGGCGGCCATCCCATTCGGCAATCGGCGCCCAATCGGTGACGATGTTGGAATAGCGCACCACGCGCCCGGCATTCTCGCCATGCTCGATATTCACCGTCTCTTCGGCGCGGTAGCGGACCAGCTGCACCACGGCGCCCTGCGGCAGGGGCGGCTGCGCCTCAAGCTTGATGCGCAGCACCTCGCCCTCGCGGGCCAGCGACAGGCGGATCTGGCTCGGCACGGCGTTGTGCTGGTCGATCAGCCCCACCAGCTCCATCGGGCGCAGGCCCACCAGATGCTCGGAGCCCTCGACGATCATCTGCGGGGTGTAGATCGCATGTTCCCCGGCGGCGCGGGCATAGGCCTTCTGGCGCTTGGTGAAGCCGGGCTTGGCGAAGCGGTCGGCCCAGCCGATGTAATCCCAGTAGTCCACATGCAGCGCCAGCGCGATCACGTCATCGCGCCCGGCGATCTCGGCCAGCAGCGCATCGGCGGGCGGGCAGGAGGAGCAGCCCTGCGAGGTGTAAAGCTCGACCACCACCGGGTGATATTCGGTGAAGGCGGTGGGCTGCGGGGCCTGCGCGGCAGTAGCCGAGCGCGGGCCGGGCGGCATCAGGCTGAAGCCCTGGCCGGGCATGTTCGGGAAGCTGCGGAAGAAGCTTTCGATGCCGGTGCCGCTGTCCGGCCCGCTGCGATGCGGAGGATCGATGGCGGTCTGTGCAACCGCTGAAAAGGCAAGCCACAGCCAGAGGCTGCAGGCGGCACTGAACGTCCGACGCATATGAATTTTCCGGTCCCCTTGGTCGCACCTTTGGTAACGACCGGGCGGGGCCAAAGCCAATCAAGGTTTTGAGAGGGTGGCGGAGCGCGGCCGGGCGCGACTTTCGAGCATCACCCTGCCCCGCGGGCCGGCGGCGCAGGGGGGCTTCGCGCCCCCCCGCCCTTCGGACTGGCCGCAGGCTAGGAGGGGGCAGACGGCACCCTCTTCCTTTCAGTCCCGAATTTTTCTGTGCACAGTGGTATACAAACTGCCCCATCCCCCTTGATCCGAACGCGGCGATGCGGCATGACGGGCGCAGCTTAAACCCCGTTCCTCGTCCAGCGAAAGGGAGCCATCCATGCCCATCATCACCGGAAAAGACAGCGCCGGCACACGCCGCACGCTGACCGTCGGCAGCACGTCCGTCGCCTATTACTCGATCCCGGCGGCCGAAGCCGCAGGGCTTGGCTCCTTCGCCAACCTGCCCGCCTCGCTGAAGGTGGTGCTGGAGAACCTGCTGCGCTTCGAGGATGGCGGGTTCACCGTCTCTGTCGACGACATCAAGGCGTTTTCCGAATGGGGCGCGAATGGCGGCAAGAGCACGCGCGAGATCGCCTATCGCCCGGCCCGGGTGCTGATGCAGGACTTCACCGGCGTTCCCGCCGTGGTCGACCTTGCGGCGATGCGCGACGGGATCAAGGCGCTTGGCGGCGATGCCACCAAGATCAACCCGCTGGTGCCCTGCGATCTGGTCATCGACCACTCGGTCATGATCGACGAATTCGGCAACCCGCGCGCCTTCCAGATGAACGTGGACCGCGAGTATGAGCGGAACATGGAGCGTTACCAGTTCCTGAAATGGGGTCAGGGCGCGTTCAACAACTTCCGCGTGGTGCCGCCCGGCACCGGCATCTGCCACCAGGTGAACCTCGAATACCTGTCGCAGACCGTCTGGACCGATACCGACCAGACCGGCGAGATGGTCGCCTATCCCGACACGCTGGTGGGCACCGATTCGCACACCACCATGGTCAACGGCCTTGCGGTCCTTGGCTGGGGCGTCGGCGGGATCGAGGCCGAGGCCGCGATGCTGGGACAGCCGATTTCCATGCTGATCCCCGAGGTCGTAGGCTTCCACGTCACCGGCGCGCTGCGCGAGGGCGTGACCGCGACCGACCTGGTGCTGAAGGTCGTGCAGATGCTGCGCAAGCATGGCGTTGTCGGCAAGTTCGTCGAGTTCTACGGCGAGGGGCTGGACAACATGCCGCTGGCCGACCGGGCGACCATTGCCAATATGGCCCCCGAGTATGGCGCGACCTGCGGCTTCTTCCCGATCGACAACGAGACGCTGCGCTACCTGCGCCAGACCGGCCGCGACGAGGATCGCCTGAAGCTGGTCGAAGCCTATGCCAAGGAAAACGGCTTCTGGCGCCATTCGGATTACGCGCCGATCTATACCTCGACGCTGCAACTGGACATGGGCGAAGTCGTCCCCGCCATCTCGGGCCCCAAGCGCCCGCAGGACCATGTCGCGCTGACCGATGCCTCGCGGGTGTTTGGCGAATACATGCACGGGTTGCGCCCCTCGCTGGAAGTGACTGCCAAGCAGAAGACCGTTCTGGTGGGCGAGGGCGGCAACCCGCCCGCGCAACATGACTCCATCGGCCGTGACTACCTGAAATCGGCCCCGGTCGAGGGCGAGGACTACCAGCTGCGCGACGGCTCTGTCGTGATCGCCTCGATCACCTCCTGCACCAACACCTCGAACCCCTATGTGCTGATCGCGGCCGGCCTTGTCGCCCGCAAGGCCCGCGCCCTTGGCCTGACCCGCAAGCCCTGGGTCAAGACCTCGCTGGCCCCCGGCTCGCAGGTGGTGTCGGAATATCTGAACGCGGCGAACCTGCAGGAGGATCTCGACGCGCTCGGCTTCAACCTTGTCGGCTATGGCTGCACCACCTGCATCGGCAACTCGGGCCCGCTGCAGCCCGAGATTTCCAAGTCGATCAACGACAATGACCTCGTCGCCGTGTCGGTGCTGTCGGGCAACCGCAACTTCGAGGGGCGCATCAGCCCCGATGTGCGCGCCAACTACCTGGCCTCGCCGCCGCTGGTCGTGGCCTATGCCATTGCCGGGGACATGAACATCGACGTGGCCAAGGACCCGCTGGCCCACACGGCCGACGGCAAGCCGGTCTACCTCAAGGACATCTGGCCGACGACCAAGGAAATCGCCGACATGGTGGAAGCCGTGGTCACGCGCGAAATGTTCATCAGCAAATATGCCGATGTCTTCAAGGGCGACGAGAAATGGCAGTCGGTGCAGACGCCCGACAGCGAGACCTATGACTGGCCGCCGACCTCGACCTATATCCAGAACCCGCCCTATTTCCGGAACATGTCGCCGGAAGCCGGCACCATCTCCAACATCCACGGCGCGCGGGTGCTGGCGATACTCGGTGACATGATCACCACCGACCACATCAGCCCGGCCGGTTCCTTCAAGGCGACCACCCCGGCGGGGAAATACCTGACCGACCGTCAGGTCGCGACCAAGGACTTCAACAGCTACGGCTCGCGCCGCGGCAACCATGAAGTGATGATGCGCGGCACCTTCGCCAACATCCGCATCAAGAACGAGATGCTGGACGGGGTCGAAGGCGGCTACTCCAAAGGTCCGGATGGCGAGACCACCTCGATCTACGATGCCGCGATGGCCTATCAGGACGCTGGCGTGCCGCTGGTGATCTTCGGCGGCATCGAGTACGGCGCGGGCTCGTCGCGGGACTGGGCGGCCAAGGGCACCAATCTGCTGGGCGTCAAGGCGGTGATCGCCGAGAGCTTCGAGCGCATCCACCGCTCCAACCTTGTGGGCATGGGCGTGGTGCCGTTCGAGTTCACCGGCGGCGAGAACCGCAAGACGCTGGGGCTGACCGGCGACGAGGTGGTGACCATCGAGGGGCTGGAAGGCAAGATCGTGCCGCTGAGCCTGGTGCCCTGCACCATCACCTATGCCGACGGCACGGTGAAGACCATCCAGCTGAAAAGCCGGATCGATACCGAGGTCGAGATCGTCTATCTCGAGAACGGCGGCGTGCTGCATTACGTGCTGCGGAACCTGGCGAAGAGCTGATCCCGTCTCACTGCGACAGGATGGAAGCGGCCCCTTTGTGGGCCGCTTTCGTCGTTCTGGGGGCCGGTTTACCCGCGCCGGCGGGGCTGCTGGCGGGGGCCGGTGCCGCTCGGTTCGGGCGGAAAAAGGCGAGGCACTGTCTCGCCCCGCCCGTGCGGGACGCATGGTACCGGAGCCATTGGCAGCATGAGACCGAATGAGGGCAGCGCCCGACCTGGCGGGCGAGAAGCGCCCGCCAGGGGGTGATGAGCGATCAGAAACCTTCCAGTGGAAGGTTTCCGCGAAGAACGCCCGCCCCGTGGGCGGGCCGGGAGGGCGGGCGCTGGCCGGGCCCTTTGGGGGGCCGTCCGGTGCAAGATGCGAGGTCGGTCTGTGGCGAAGGCGATGGCCTTCGCCAGATCGGCGCAGGTGCACAATCACGGCGGATCGTTGGACTCCCTCGCCACGCGATGCGGCGCAGCCCCAAATACGAACGGCCCGGAGAAACCCCGGGCCGTTTCGTTTTGCGCAATGAGTTTTCGGTTCGTGCCGCGTCACCCCCCCGCGCGCGCCTTCTCCAGCGCCGGGCGGATCTGGGACTCGATCACCCGCTGCGTCACCGGCCCGGCAAAGCGCAGGATGATGGTTCCCTCACCGTCGATCACATAGGTTTCCGGCACGCCGTACACCCCCCAATCCAGCGCCATGCGGCCGGTGGCATCTGCGCCGATGGCGGCATAGGGGTTGCCAAGCTCCTCAAGGAAGGCCAGCGCCTTGGCGGGTTCGTCCTTGTAGTTGATGCCGTAGATCGCCACCCCCTCCTCGGCCAGCGCCTGAAGATTGGGATGCTCCACCCGGCAGGGCGCGCACCAGCTGGCCCAGTAGTTGACCAGCTTCACCTCGCCGTCGCGCAGGGTGGCATCGGTCGGCAGCGGCCCCATCAGCGGCTCCAGCACCACGGGCGGCGCGGGTTGGCCGGCCAGGGCAGTCGGCAGCTGGGTCGGGTTTTCGCGGTTCATGCCCCAGATGAACATGCCCGCAAGCCCCACGAACAGCAGCGGCGGCAGCATCAGCAGCGGCGAGATTTTAGCCATTCCCGCGGCCCATCCGGCGCTCCTGCGCCTCCAGCGCGCGTTTCACCCTTGCGCCGCGCCACAGCGACAGCAGCACCAGCGCCGCCAGCAGCGCCAGAGTCACGCCATAAGCCGACAGCACCGTGCCGGCATATTTCCCCAGATCGGGCATCATGCCATCCTCTCCCGCGCTTCGAGCGCCTTAAGCCTGCGGGACCGGATCTCGGTCCGGGTCCGGATCAGCACCAATGTCACGAACAGCAGCACAAAGCCCGCGATGCACACGAGCAGCGGATACCAGAACACATCGGCGACATTCTCCTCGGCATCCATCGACAGCGAGGCCTCCTGATGCAGGCCCTGGTTCCAGAAGTTCACCGCATAGCGGCTGAGCAGCGCGAAGACCGAGCCGACAAGGCACAGCACCGAGGTCAGGTCGGCCGCGGTGTCGGGATCATCGATCGCCTCCCACAGCGCGATATAGCCAAGGTAGAACAGGAACAGGATCAGGAACGAGGTCAGCCGCGGATCCCAGGCCCACCAAGTGCCCCACATCGGCTGGCCCCAGATCGCCCCGGTAAAGAGGGCGATCAGCGTCATGGTCATCCCGATCGGCGCCGCAGCCTTGGCGGCCAGCGCCGAGACATGGTGGCGGCGGATGATCCAGATCAACGAGGCGACCAGCATCATCACCCAGGCGTTGATCGCCATCATCGCCGAGGGGACGTGGATATAGATGATCTTGACGGTCGAGCCCTGCTTGTAATCATCGGGCGTGAAGAAGAACCCCCAGATCAGCCCGCCCACCAGCGCAACGACGGCCAGCCCCGTCACCCAGGGCAAGGCCCAGGCCGAGGTCTGCATGAACTTCTTCGGATTGGCGTATTCCCAGATCGACATGGGGATTAGCTACTTTCTCTGGTTGGCGGGCTCAACTGAATATCGCGTGTGGCCCTAGCGCAAGTTGACGCGGATCGCGGCGGCCGAGGCGAAGGGCAACAGCGCGACCGAGGCGGCGGTGATCCCGGCCAGCAGCATCAGCGGCGCGCCGGTCTCCATCCCCTCGGTGCCGCGGCGGACGGTTTCGGCGCCGAAGATCAGGGTGGGCACGTAGAGCGGCAGCACCAGCAACGACAGCAAGAGGCCGCCGCGCTTGAGCCCGACGGTCAGCGCCGCGCCGAAGGTGCCGATCACCGACAAAGCGGGCGTGCCGAGCGCGAGGGACACGGTCAGCCAGAAGAAGCCCTCGCCCTGCAGGTTCAAGAGCACCCCGAACACCGGCGCGGCGACCACCAGCGGCAGGCCGGTCGTCAGCCAATGCGCGGCGGCCTTCATCGTCACCACCGCCTCCAGCGGAATCGGGGCGGTGGCCAGCAGGTCCAGCGAGCCATCCTCGAAATCCAGTGCGAAGATCCGGTCCAGCGACAGAAGGCAGGCCAGCAGCGCGCCGACCCAGAGGATGCCGGGCGCGATCTTTGCCAGCGTGCCGCCCTCGGGGCCGACGCCGAAGGGCACCAGCACGGTGACGATCAGGAAGAACGCAAGGCCCAGGCCGAATCCCCCGCCCGCGCGGATCGCAAGGCGCAGGTCGCGCAGCAGCAGGGCGATCATGCAAAGGCCTCATCGAATTCGCGGCCGCGCCCGCCTGCATTGCCGCCTGCGGTCGAGGGACGGGCCTTGAAAGGGGCAAGGTCCAGCACCTCCGCCTCGGCGATGCCAAGGTCGATATGGGTGGCCATCAGCGCCGCGCCTCCGCCGGCCAGATGCGCCCGCACCGCCTGTGCAAAGAGGGCCACCGAGGCAGCATCGAGCGAGACGGTGGGTTCATCCAGCATCCAGATCGGCCGGCCCGAGACCAAGAGCCGCGCCAGCCCCAGCCGCCGCTTCTGCCCGGCCGACAGCGAGCCCGCCAACCGGCCTTGCAGCGCCTCGAGGTTCATCGCCTCCAGCACCGGGGCGAAACCGCCGGTGCCGTAGATCGCCGCCCAGAAGCTCAGGTTCTCGGTGACTGAAAGCGTCGCCTTCAGCCCGTCGGCATGGCCGGAATAGGCGATGGCATCGGGGGGCATGGAAATGGTGCCAGCGAGGGGCGGTTGCAGCCCCGCCAGCGTGCGCAGCAAGGTGGTCTTGCCGACGCCGTTGGGCCCGCGCAGCACCAGCGCCCGCCCCGGTTGCAAGGTGAAGCTGACACCCTCCAGCACGGGGATGCCCCCACGGCGGATGGCAAGGTCGGTGACGGTCAGGTGCGCGTTCATCGCCCTGCCATAGCCCAACGCGCGGCAGGCGGGAAGTGCGGCATCAGGCCCCGGTCGTGGTGACCGGCAACATCGCCGCGGCAATGCGGCGGCCTTCGGACAGCAGCACGTTGTAGGTGCGCGCGGCGGCGGGGGAGGACATCGGCTCCAGCCCCACGCCCGCCGCCTCCAGCGCCTCGCGCAGGGCGCGCGGCGCATGGGCGACCTCGGACCCCAGCCCAAGAAACAGCACGTCCACCTGCCCCGCCAGCGCCAGCAGCGGCGCGGCGTCGTCCAACCCGCCCCAAGGGGTCACGCCCTCGGGCCGGATCAGGATCGCGCCCTGCCAGACTGCCCCGCCGGCGCGGAAGAAGCCGGGGCCATAGCCCTCGACCGCCGCCGCGCCGCCAAAGCTGGCCTCGTTCAGGCGCATGTCACTTCTCCGAGGTGGCGAACTGGGTGCCGCCGGGGCCATCGGTCGGCTTGGACCAGTCGCGTTTGATCCCCAGCCACAGCACGATGTTCTTGGCCACGAAGACCGAGGAATAGGTGCCGATGACGATGCCGAAGGCGATGGCGAAGACAAAGCCGCGGATCACGTCGCCGCCAAGCGCCAGCAGCGCGATCAGCGCCACCAGCGTGGTGCCAGAGGTCATCACCGTCCGGCTGAGCGTCTCGTTGACCGAAATGTTCATCACCTCGCGCAGCGGCATGGTCTTGAACTTGATCAGGTTCTCGCGCAGCCGGTCGAAGACCACCACCGTGTCGTTGATCGAATAGCCAAGGATGGTCAGCAGCGCCGCGATGATCGACAGGTCGAAGCGGATCTGCAGCAGCGCGAAGATGCCGATGGTGATGACCACGTCATGCACCAGCGCCGCCACGGCGCCGACCGCGAACTGCCATTCGAAGCGCAGCCAGATATAGACCAGGATCGCCCCCGTCGCCGCCATGACCGCCATGATCGCAGTCCAGATCAGCTCGCCCGAGACCTTGGGGCCGACCGATTCGACGGACGGGAACGTGATGGAGGGGTCTACCGTCTGCAGCGCCGCCTCCACTGCCGCGATGGTTTCGGGGGTCACGCTTTCCATGCCCTCCTGCGCCTGCAGGCGGATCATCGCCACGTTGCGGCCCTCGCCGAAGGTGGGGTCGAACACTTCGGTGATCAGCACGTCGCCCTGCGTGACGGGCGCAATGGCGGTGCGGTAGGCACCGATATCCACTTCCTGCGTGCCTTCCGAGCGGATGGTGGTGCCGCCCTGGAAGTCGATGCCGAAGTTCAGGCCCATGATCGCCCAAAGCAGGATCGAGGCAATGACTGCCACGACCGAGGCGCCGAACGTGTAGCGCTGTTGCTTGAAGAAGTCGAAATGCGTGACGTCGGGGACGAGTTTCAGACGGAATGCCATGGTTCTGGTCCCCTATACGATGATGGTTTTCGGCCGGCGCCAGTGGAACCAGGCCGCGACCAGCACCCGCGTGACGAACAGCGCGGTGAAGACCGATGTGATAATGCCGATGGCCAGCGTCACGGCGAAGCCGCGCACCGGGCCGGCACCCACGAAGAACAGGATCGAGGCGACGATGAAGGTGGTGATATTCGCGTCGATGATCGCCGACATCGCCTTTTCATACCCCAGCTCGATGGCGCGGGCCGGGCCCTTGGCCGTCTTCAGCTCTTCCCGGATCCGCTCGAACACCAGCACGTTGGCATCGACCGCCATGCCGATGGTCAGCACGATCCCGGCGATGCCCGGCAGCGTCAGCGTGCCGCCGATCACCGACAGCAGGCCGAAGATCATGCCGATGTTGAAGATCAACGTGACACTGGCGAAGACCCCGAACAGGCCATAGCTTGCCACGACCATCAAGACCACTGCCGCCAGCCCGACCATGCTGGCGATACGGCCGGCGTCGATGCTGTCCTGCCCCAGTTCGGGGCCGACGGTGCGTTCCTCAAGGAAGGTCATCTCGGCCGGCAAGGCCCCTGCGCGCAGCAGCACGGCAAGGTTGGTCGATTCCTCTACACTGAAGCTGCCGGTGATGATGCCCGATCCGCCGGGAATATGGCTCTGGATCTGCGGGGCCGAGATAACCTCGTCATCGAGCACGATGGCGAACAGCTGGCCGATATTCTCGGCCGTGTAATCGCCGAACTTGCGCGCCCCGGTCGGGTTGAAGCGGAAGCTGACCGCGGGGCGGCCGTTCTGGTCGAAATCGGGCCGCGCATCGACCAGCTCCTCGCCCGAGACGACGGGGGATTGCTCCAGCACATAGAACACGCCCTGCTCATCCGCGGCGGGCAACAGCACATTGCCAAGCCCCGGAGAGGCGCTGGCATCCGAACCGCGGCTGATCACCGGCTGGAAGGTCAGCCGCGCGGTGGTGCCGATCAACGCCTTGAGTTCCGCGGCCGAGCCGATGCCGGGAACCTGGATCAACACCCGGTCCTCGCCCTGGCGCTGGATCGTCGGCTCGCGGGTGCCGACCTCGTCGACCCGGCGGCGGACGATTTCCACGCTTTGCTGCATGGTGCGGTCGTCGGTGGCGGTGCGTTCCGCCTCGGTCAGGGCGATGGTCAGGGTATCGCCCGATCCCGTCACCTCAAGGTCGGTCTCCCCGATGCCGGTCAGGCTGACGACCGGGCTGGCCAGCGTCCGCGCCACTTCCACGGCGCGGGCCATCCCCTCGGGCTGCGAGATCTGCACCCGCAGTTCCCCCGGATCCGAGGCCGCGCGGCGCACGGTGCCGACGGTCGCCCGCTCGGCCCGCAGCGCGTCGCGCAGCTCGGGCCAAAGCCCGTCCATCCGGTCCTTGTAGACATCGGCGACCTGGACTTCGGCCAGCAGATGCGCACCCCCCCTCAGGTCCAGCCCCAGATTGACCAGCCCCGAGGGCAGCCAGGACGGCCAGGCATCGCGGGCCGCGACCAGCTCGGGGGTTTCCACCCCAGAGGCCTCGATCTGCGCCACCGCGTCATTATGGGCTTCCACGCGGGCGTAGAACAGGTTGGGCATCGCGGTCAGCAGCCCGAGGCCGACGAGCCCCAGGATGATGACCCGCTTCCAGAGGGGGATGTGCAGCATTCAGGTGCTCAGTTGGTGTTCGCGGCGGTGGAGGCCGGTTCGGTCTTCGACACGACCTGCGCGATGGTGGCGCGCACGATGCGAACCTTCACGCCCTCGGCAATCTCGACTTCCAGCTCGCCATCTTCCTTGACCTTGGAGATCTTGCCGATGATCCCGCCTTGCGTGATCACGGTATCGCCGCGGCGCACCGCCTCGACCATGGCGCGGTGATCCTTCAGCTTCTTTTGCTGCGGGCGGATCAGCAGGAAATACATGATCGCGAAGATCAGGATCAGCGGGATGAACTGGGTGATGGCGCTGGCAGCGCCACCGCCGCCACCGGCGGCCTGGGCAAAGGCGGGAGTCACGAACATCTGTCTTCCTCTGGTGTCGGGGACGGCTTGGCACCGCCCGGCTATCATTGGGGCAAATCTGCCCGGAAAGTCGGCGGCACCCTAGCTGTGCCCCCTGTCCTTGACAAGCACAGGTCACCGCATTTCCCGGTTCAAAACCCCGTGCCGATGGGGCATATGGGGGGCGCCCGGTGCCCCTGCAACGGTCCGGTGCCGACAAACCCAAGGTGATCATCATGCACGACATCCGCGCGATCCGCGAAAACCCCGCAGCCTTCGACGCCGCCCTGTCGCGGCGGGGCCTGTCCGGGCTGTCGTCGCAGGTGCTGGCGCTGGACGAGGCGCGCCGCGCCAAGATCCTGGCTGCCGAAACCGCGCAGGCCGCGCAGAACGCCGCCTCCAGGGATGTGGGCGCCGCCAAGGCCCGCGGCGACGATGCCGAGTTCGAACGCCTGCGCGCGCTGGTGGCCGAGACCAAGGCCGAGATGGCGCAGCTGAACGAGGCCGCCAAGGCCGACGATGCCGCGCTGCGCGATCTGCTGATGAGCCTCCCCAACCTGCCCGCCGCCGATGTGCCGGACGGCGAGGACGAAGCCGGCAATGTCGAGATCCGCCGCGGGGGTACACCGCGCGCCTTCGACTTCACGCCGCTGGAGCATTACCAGCTGCCCGCCGTGCAATCCGGGATGGATTTCGAGACCGCCGCCAAACTTTCCGGCAGCCGCTTCGTCGTGCTGTCGGGCGCGGTGGCGCGGCTGCAACGGGCACTGGCGCAGTTCATGCTCGACACCCACATCACAGATCACGGCCTGACCGAGACCTGGACCCCGGTTCTGGTCAAGCCCGAGATGATGCTGGGCACCGGCCAGCTGCCGAAATTCGGCGAGGACAGCTATGAGACCACAAATGGCTGGTGGCTGGTCCCGACCGCCGAGGTGACGCTGACCAACATCGTGCATGGCGAGACGGTGGCAGAGGCCTCCCTGCCCCGCCGCTACGTCGCACACACCCAGTGCTTCCGGTCGGAAGCTGGCTCGGCGGGCCGCGATACCGCCGGGATGCTGCGCCAGCACCAGTTCGAGAAGGTCGAGATGGTGTCGATCACGAAGCCCGAGGAGTCGGCCGCCGAGCATGACCGCATGACCCGCTGCGCCGAGGCGATCCTGGAGAAGCTGGGCCTGCCCTATCGCACCGTGGTGCTCTGCACCGGCGATATCGGCTTTGGCGCGATCAAGACCCATGACCTCGAGGTCTGGCTGCCGGGGCAGGCTACCTACCGCGAAATCTCGTCGGTCTCCAACTGCGGAGCCTTCCAGGCGCGGCGGATGAATGCGCGGCTGAAGCCGGCCGATGGCGGCAAGCCCGACTTCGTTCATACGCTGAACGGATCGGGCCTTGCGGTGGGCCGCTGCCTGATCGCGGTGCTGGAGAATGGCCAGCAGGCGGACGGGTCCGTCGATCTGCCCGAGGCGCTGCACCCCTGGCTGGGCGGCAAGACCCGGATCACCGCAGAGGGCGGGCTGGCCTGACCCTGCAGTCGATGGCAAACCGCAGGCGCGAGAGTGCCTGCGGGATTGCATCTGCCGGTTGCAAAACGCAAAACTTCCCGCGAAAATCCCGAAGGGCCGTGAACCTAATCACCGGCCCGGCGTTGGGGGGAATGTTGCGTATGAAAGCCATTCTGCTGTTCAGTGCCGCCGTGGCCTTCGTGACCGCGCCCCTGCTGGTGCCGTCCTTCGGCGGCTTTAATCCTGCCGCCTTCCCCTACCCTCCCATCGACCCGCCGGTGCAGCCCGCGGGCTACGCCTTCGGCATCTGGGGTCTGCTCTATGTCTGGCTGCTGGCCCATGCCTGCTTTGGCCTTCTCAAGCGCGCCGACCATCCCGCCTGGGACGGGCCGCGCTGGCCGCTGTTTGCCTCGCTCGGCCTCGGCGCGATCTGGCTGGAGACGGCGGTGACGATGCCGGTGGTGGCCGTCGTGCTGATCTGGGTGATGACCGCCGCCGCGGTGATGGCGCTGCTGCGCACGCCCGCCGCGCCCGACCGCTGGCTGCTGCGCGCCCCGATCGCCGCCTATGCCGGTTGGCTGACCGCTGCGGCGGGGGTGGGCACCGGCGTGGCTCTGACCGGCTATGGCATCTGGTCGCCCGTCGCCGTGGCCTTGGCGATGCTCGCGCTGATCCTGGGGCTGGCGATGGCGGTGCAGCTGCGCAGTCAGGCGCCGGAATATGGGGCGGCCGTCCTCTGGGCGCTGATCGGCGTGCTGGCCGCCAACCTGACCAGCGCGCCCGTGGTGGCCATCGCGGCGCTGGTCGGCGGGGGCATCGTCGCCGCCGCGGTCTGGGCCACGATCAGCCGTGCGCAGACAGGGGTCGGCGCGAGGGGGTAAGCCGCGTCCCTGCCTGCCCGTCCCGGTCAGCCTGCCGAGGTTGGCCCCCCGCCCGCCCGCCCGGGCATCGGCCCTGACGCTGCCAGCCGCGCCAGGCAGGGCCGCTCCACCATCCAGCCAAGCATCAGTCTGCGCAGGTTTTGCGGCAGGCTGCGTCGCCGCCGCGCTGGCGGCAACTTTGCCGCGGCCTGCGCCTGTGCCACGGCATCTTGCTCGAAGCGGTCAAGATGCGGGTCGATGAAATGCCACCAGATCGAACCCAGGGGAACCGCCGCATTCCACGGTTTGCGCGGCGACTTGTAATGGATGATGCGGGGAATGCGCCAGATCAGGCGCCGGGGATCCTCGGAGGTATTGAAGGTCTCGGGCAGGAACCGGATAGCCCCGGCCAACACCCCATTGATCGCCGATTGATCGTGATAGACCATCTGTCCACCCTTGGCCGCGGCGAAACCGAGGCAGCGCGCTGCCAGCCCGTCCCGCCTCCAGACCTCGAGATCCATCAGCAAGAGCCCGGTGTTGACATAGGCGTTCTCGGCGATCCCGTGAAACGCCAGTTCCGCCGGATCCGGCCGCCGCGCCACCACCGCCCCCAGCGGCAGGCCCGCCAGATCCATCTGCCACAGATCGTCGATCGGGCCCGTCGCCACCATGTCGCAGTCCAGATACAGGCAGCGGCTTTCGAGAGGGAACAGGTCCGGGATGAACAGCCGTGCATAGGCCGCGTGAGTGATGTGGCCCTTGGTGCGCAGATGCCCAAACCCCTCGGGTGACAGCGCCAGCACCTCGATCCTGCTCCCGGCCTCGGCCGCGATCACCTGCAGCGCCGCAAGGTTGCGCGTGCTGATCCCCAGATCGACCAGCGCCAGCCGCGCAGCCGGGTTGAAGCGCAGGATCGACGCGAAGAGCGCCCCGACGCCGAGGGCGTAGCGGTCGTCCGAACAGGTCACCACCAACATCGTCATTCTCCCGACTTTGTCGCCCGCCCTATCAGGACTGCCGAGGCACTGCCAGCACCGCCGCCCGGGCCGGGAGTGCCTCCGTTCAGTCCTCGCGCTTCGGCTTGCCGATATGCTTGTTCAGCCGCGACGGGGTGGACCATTTGCGGTCCTTGAACGGGTTCTTGTCGCTCTGGTCGCGGAAGGTCATGCGGATCGGGGTGCCGGGCATGTCGAAACTTTCGCGCAGCCCGTTCACCAGATAGCGCGAATAGCTTTCCGGCAGGTCGTCGGGGCGCGAGCACATCACCACGAAGTTCGGCGGCCGGGTCTTCACTTGCGTCATGTAGCGCAGCTTGATCCGGCGCCCGCCCGGGGCCGGTGGCGGATGCGCCTCGACCATCGCGCCCAGCCACTGGTTCAGCTTGGCGGTGGTGATGCGACGGTTCCACACGTCATGCGCCTTGATGATCGCGTCATGCAGCCGGTCCAGCCCCTTGCCGGTCTTGGCCGACACTGTCACCAGCGGCGCGCCGCGCAGCTGCGGCAGCAGCCGTTCGAACCCGTCGCGCAGCTGGTTGAGCTTGTGCGGCTTGTCCTCCTCAAGGTCCCACTTGTTCGCGGCAATGACCACGGCGCGGCCTTCGCTTTCGGCATAGTCGGCGATGCGCAGGTCCTGCTGCTCGAACGGGATCTCCACGTCCAGCAGCACCACCACCACCTCGGCAAAGCGCACGGCGCGCAGGCCATCGGCGACCGACATCTTTTCCAGCTTGTCCGAGATCTTGGCCTTCTTGCGCATCCCGGCGGTGTCGAAGATCCGCACCGGCGTGCCCATGTAGTCGGTCCCGACCGAGATGGCATCGCGGGTGATCCCGGCTTCGGGGCCGGTCAGCAGCCGATCCTCGCCGAGGATCTTGTTGATCAGGGTGGACTTGCCGGCATTCGGCCGGCCGATCACCGCGATCTGCAGCGGCTTGGCCTTGGTCGGCTTGTAGTTGTACTCGTCATCGCCATCGACCACGTCGACATCGGTTTCGGGCGCGTCGATGCGGGCCTGCTCATCAAAGGCATCGGCCAGCGGGCGCAGGGTGAGGTAGAGGTCATCCATCCCCTCGCCATGCTCGGCCGACAGCCGGATCGGCTCGCCAAGCCCAAGGCTCCAGGCCTCGAGCGCGCCGGCATCGCCTGCCTTGCCCTCGGCCTTGTTGGCGGCCAGAATCACATGGGCGTTCTTCTTGCGCAGGATGTCGGCGAAAATCTCGTCGGTCGGGGTCACGCCCACCCGCGCGTCGATGACGAACAGGCAGATATCGGCATGTTCCACCGCGCGCTCGGTCAGCTTGCGCATCCGGCCCTGCAGGCTTTCGTCGGTGGCCTCCTCCAGCCCTGCCGTGTCGATCACGGTAAAGCGCAGGTCCACCAGCCGCGCCGCGCCTTCGCGCAGGTCACGGGTGACGCCGGGCTGGTCATCGACCAGCGCCAGCTTCTTGCCGACAAGTCGGTTGAACAGCGTCGACTTGCCCACATTGGGCCGTCCGACAATGGCTAGGGTGAAGCTCATGGCCCCTCCGGTAAAACAGAAGAGGCCCGCTTACACCGCTTTCGCGTCAGCGGAAAGCGTGAAGCTGGCCGGATTTGCCCATGACGTAGAGAATTCCGCCCGCAACCGCCGGACCGGCCGCCGCACCGCCCGGAATCTCGGCCTGCGCGACCAGCGCGCCGGTCGAGGGATCATAGCTGCGCAGCACCCCGTCGGTGGAGGCCAGCACCAGCCGCCCGCCGGCCAGGACCGGGCCGTAATGCACATGAATGTCGCGGCGGCGCTTCTCGCGGCGGGTGGGCACGTAATAGGGCAGCTCCACCGCCCAGATTTCCACGCCCGTCGCCGCGTCGAGCCGCATCAGCCGCGACTCGTCGGTGACCAGGAAGATCGACCCGCCCGCGGGGATGACGGCGCTTGCCGCGCCCTCCTCCGCCGTCCAGCGCGCCCGGCCTGCCTCCACGTCCACCGCTGCCAGCCGCCCTGCCGAGGTGCCGGCATAGACGGTGCCGCCCGCCATCACCGGCTCGCCGGTAATGTCCATCACATCGGCATAGCCCATGCCAAGCCGGCGTCCCGGAACCGGGACCGACCATTTGCGCGCCCCATCGGCGCGGCTCACCGCCACCAGCTCGCCGCTGGGGAAGGGGAACACCACGGTGTCACCCTCGACCGCCGGGGCAGAGACGCCCGCGACGCTGCTCGGGGAAGGCAGACCTTGGGTCTTCCACTGCACGCGGCCATCGGCGGCGCGCATCGCCCAACCGACAGAGCTGCGGGTCGACACATAAACCATGCCGCCCGCAACCGCCGGGGCACCGCCCACCGCAGAGTCGAAATCCTGCCGCCAGACGACCGCGCCGCTGGCGGGGTCGAGCGCGACCAGCTCGCCAAAGCCGGTGGTCACGAACAGCTTGCCCTCGCCATAGGCCAGACCGCCGCCGATCACCTTGCTGTTGCCGCGCGTACCGGGGGGCACCACATCGGCAGACCACAGCACCGCACCCGAGGGGCTGGTGGCGCTGACCCGCGCATCGGCATCCAGCGTGAAGATCCGCCCCGCGGCGACCACGGGATCCGCAGTCACCCGCAGGCGCTTGCTGTCACCGCGGCCCACATTGGCGGACCAGATCCGCACCGGCGCCGGGGACAGGGCCACATGGCCAAGGCGGTGGGTGGCCGCGCCGCCGCGCTGGCTCCATTCGGCATTGACCACCGGGGCGGGCAGCGCCAGCGGCGTCGCCGGGGCGCGCTGCGGCTGCGAGGCGACGCCCGACAGCGCATCCTGCGGATCGAGCCGCTCGCCTGTCAGCCGCACCTCCCGCTCGCAGCCGGCAAGGGCCGCCATCACCAGAAGCGCGGCCATGCCGCGGGAAAGACCTGCGATGGAAAGCGTCACTACCCCGTCCTCTTCACGTTCGCCCGTTTCTGCTCGTAAGGCACCGTTGCACCCCCGGAATGTCGCTCTCAGGCCGCCTCGGGTTCCGCACCCAGGGCCACCATCAACTGTGTCGCGCGCCGGCGCAAGCCCGAGGTCACCCCCGGCTCCTGCAGCAGCGCCTGCAGCCGCTCGACCGCGGCCTCGCCCTCGCCCGCCGCCACCAGATCCAGCGCCTGCTGTTCCAGCGCCAGCATCCGGTAGGGCGCGCCGGGCGTCGCCAGCATGTCGAGCGCCGCGCCACGCTCGGATGCCGGCATCTCGGCCCCCGCCGCGATCACCCGCTTGATCAGCGCGAGGTGGCGATAGCTGACCGGCAGCGCATTGTTGGCGGCAATGGCATCCCATCCGGCCAGAGCCGCCGGCACATCGCCCGCCTCCAGCGCAGAGGCCGCCGCCAGGAACCCCTGCAGCGCCGCGCGTTCGGGGCCCGGCGCGGGCACGATCGCCAGCGCCTCGGCCCGCGCCGCCGGCGTTTCCGCCGACATCGCCGCCATCAGCGCATCGCCAAAGGCGCGCGCCTCGGCCTCGGCCTTCGACTTCTGCCATTCGTTCACCGCGGCGCCGACGACGATTCCCACCACCAGCAAGATCCCGATCCACCCATAGCGGCGCATCGCCGCATAAAGCCGGTCGCGGCGGACCTCGTCGGTCACCTCGTCGATGAAGCTGTCGGTATTGCTCACGGGCGGTGCCTCCTCATGGCGCTGTTGGGCCATCTCTTACACGTCAAGGGGCGAGGTTGCCAAGCCCGGGCGGGAGGGGGGGCTCGGCGCAGTCAAAGGGGAGCGCCCGTCCGCCGGGTGGGCGAGCAACATTGGTTCTAGGCGCTTTATGGTGCAACCCCTCCCACCGAATTTCTAGGGCTGGCGTTGAAAGCACCCGCCCGGGGGGGCGGACGGGCGCTGCCCGGCGGCGCCAAGGCGCCTTGTTCCGGGCAAGAAAAGGAAGGAAGGTCCGGAAGCAGCTTACGCCGCCGCGTCTTCGCCCTCGTCCTCCACCTCGGCCGATTGCCGCGCCCACATCGCGGCATAGCGCCCGCCCGCCTCCAGCAGCGCCTCGTGCTTGCCCTGCTCGACGATCTGCCCCGCCTCCAGCACCACGATCTGGTCGGCATCGGCAATCGTCGACAGCCGGTGCGCGATGGTGATGACGGTGCGCCCCTCGCCCATCGCCCGCAGGCTGTCCTGGATGTCGCGCTCCGTCTGGGTGTCCAGCGCGCTTGTCGCCTCGTCCAGAAGCAGGATCGGCGGGTTCTTCAGCAAGGTGCGGGCGATGCCGACCCGCTGCTTCTCGCCGCCCGACAGCTTCAGCCCGCGCTCGCCCACCGTCGTCTCATAGCCCTCGGGCAGCGAGGCGATGAAGTCATGGATCTTCGCCCCCCGCGCCGCCGCCTCGACCTCGGCCCGGCTGGCCGAGGGGCGGCCATAGGCGATATTGTAAAAGACGGTGTCGTTGAACAGCACCGTGTCCTGCGGAACCACCCCGATGGCATCATGCACCGATTGCAGCGTCACATCGCGCAGGTCCTGCCCGTCGATGCGGATCGCGCCGCCGGTCACGTCATAGAACCGGAACAGCAGCCGGCCGATGGTGGACTTGCCCGACCCCGAAGGCCCGACGATCGCCACCGTCTGCCCCGCCGGCACCGTCAGGGTGACGCCCTTCAGGATCGGCCGGCTGGCATCATAGCCGAACATCACCCCGTCCAGTTCCAGCGTCGCCCCCGCCACCTTCAGCGGCTTCGCGCCCGGCTTGTCCGTCACCTCGGCGGGCTGACCCAGCAGGTCGAACATCTCGCCCATGTCGACCAGCGCCTGCCGGATCTCACGATACACCGTGCCAAGGAACCCCAGCGGCATGGTGATCTGCATCATGTAGGCGTTGACCATCACGAAATCGCCGACCGTCAGTGCCCCGCTCTGCACCCCCATCGCCGCCATCACCATCACGATGACAAGGCCGGTGGTGATGATCAGCGATTGCCCGAAGTTCAGCACCGCAAGGCTCTGCCCGGTCTTCACCGCCGCGCCCTCATAGCCCTGCATGGCGGCGTCATAGCGCTGCGCCTCGCGGGTCTCGGCGCCGAAATACTTGACGGTTTCGTAGTTCAGCAGGCTGTCGATGGCCTTCTGGTTGGCATCGGTATCCTGGTCGTTCATCTGCTTGCGGATCTTCACGCGCCATTCGGTGACCTTGAAGGTGAAGGTCACATAGGCCCAGATCGTCACCACCACGACCGCCATGTACCACACGTTGAACACCAGCGCGAAGATGATCGCCACCATCGCCAGTTCCAGGATCAGCGGCCCGACCGAGAACAGCATGAAGCGCAGCAGGAAATCGACGCCCTTCACCCCGCGCTCGATGATCCGGCTGAGGCCCCCGGTCTTGCGGGTGATGTGATAGCGCAGGCTGAGCGCGTGGATATGGGTGAAGGTCTCCAGCGCCAGTTGCCGCAGCGCCCGCTGGCCGACGCGCACGAAGATCGCATCGCGGAGTTCGCCAAAGCCAACCGACATGAGGCGCGCGACGCCATACGCCACCGTCACCCCGATGGCACCGATGGCCAGCAGCGCGCCGTCGCCGGTCTCGCCCGCCAGACTGTCCACCGCGCCCTTGTAGAGGAACGGGATCAGGATCGAGATCACCTTGCCAAGCACCAGCGCCACCAGCGCCAGCACCACGCGCCGCTTCACCCAGCTCTGCCCCTCGGGCCACAGATAGGGCGCCACCCGGCGCATCGTGCGGATACCGCTGGCCTGCTTGCGCGCGGGTTTGTCTGCCATCTTGTCTCTCCTGCCGCCCGGCTTTGCCGCGGCGGCCCTGGCGGATCGCATCTCGTGATCCGCCCGTCGTTGATCTGGGGGCCCGGATACCGTATCTCTCAGGTTACTTCAACGATTCACGAGTAGTTGAAACATGGAGCGTCGCCAAGTTCTCTCCGCGCTGTCGGCGCTGGCCAGCGAGACCCGGCTGGATCTGGTGCGCCTGCTGGTGCCCGCCGGCAAGGAGGGCCTCAGCGCCGGCGACATCGCCCGCCAGCTTGGCATTTCCGCCTCGCGCCTGTCCTTCCACCTTGCGGCACTGGAACAGGCCGGGCTGATCACCGCCCGCAAGGAATCGCGCAACGTGTTCTATGCCGCGGATTTCGCCGGCATCGGCCAGACCTTCGGGTATCTCTTGAACGATTGCTGCCTCGATCACCCCGAGGTGCGGGAATGCTGCCGCTCGCGGCGACCGGCAGGGGTGTGCTCTGGCACCGGCACCACCCCGCCGCTGATCATTCCTGCGGTCAGTCCTGCTCGGGAACCGTGAACACCTGCCCGGGATAGATCAGGTCCGGATCGCGGATCTGCGCCTTGTTCGCCTCGTACACCCGGACATAGGCAAAGCCGTCGCCATAATTGTCGGTGGCGATGGCCCAGAGCGTGAAGCCCGGCTGCACCGTCACCTGGATCAGCTGCGGCGTGGGCAGCGGATCGGCGGCGGCGGTGGCCGGGGCCTCGGCGGCGCCGTCCGCCTCTACCGCCGCCAGAACCGCCGGGGCCTGCGGCACGGCGCCAGTGGCCAGCGCGGCGGGTTCGGCGGGGGCGGCTGCGATCTCGGGCAGCCCTGCGGCCACAGTCTCAGCGGCAGGCTCAGCGGCAATCTCGTCGCTGGCAACCGCAGGCACCGGCCGCGTCGCCTCCATCGCGGCGGCGAGAACCTCGGCCGACTCGCGCTGGAACGGGGTCTCGAAGCGCGAGACGACCTTGCCGGACACATCCACCTCATCGACGCGCAGCGTGTAGATGCCGCCCGCCAGCTCCGGCAGCAGCACCTGCCAGGCACCGTTCGCGGCGATCGGCGCGGAGGCGAAGGCGGCATTGTCCACATAGACCCGCACCTCGCCCGCGCCCCCGGCCCGCCCGGCCAGCGTGACGGCGCCCTCCGCATCATAGCTGATCGAGTCGATCACCACATTGCCGCCCATCCGCGGCGGCGACAGAACCGACAGGCCCGACCCGTCGCTCAGCAGCACGGTCGGCGCCTCGGCGGCGGGTTCGATCGCGGGTTCGGCTTCGGTCGCGGGATCGGCCGCGGGATCGGCCGCGGGATCGGCCGCGGCGCTCGTCCCGGGTGCCACGGCCTCGACCGCGGCCACCTGCCCCACCGCCTCTGCAACCTGCGCCTCCGGCCGCGCCCGCGGCGCCAGCACCACGCTTTGCTGCGAGGTCGTCACCGTGCCCGCGGCATCGGTCACCTGCAGCTTCAACTCGCGCGGCGCGCCGGTCAGCGGCAGGTCGGTCAGGAAGGCGAAATCCCCGCGGGCATTGGCCTCGGCACTCGCCACCTCGGCCCCGTCCGCCATCAGCGCGACGGTCGCCCCCGGCGCGGCATGGCCCGCCACCTGCACCCCGCCCATGGCATCGGCGCGCACGGTGTCGAAGCTGGGCATCGAGGGATCGGCGGGCGGTTCGGGTGTGGCGGCAAGCTCGGGCTCGGGCTCGGGCCCCGGCTCCACGGCGGCAGCGGCCTCCGGTGCCGTCTCTGCCACCACGGCCTCGGGTGTCGGTGCAGGGTCCACGGCCGCGCTCTCGGCTGCCGGGGCCGGCTCGGCAACGGGTGCCCCTGCGACAGGCTCCGGCACCGAGGGCACCGCCGCCAGCGGCTGCGGCTCGACCGCCGCCTCCTCGGCCGGGGGCCGTGCCAGCCCCCACCAGATCACCGCGCCAAGCGCCAGCCCGGCCGCCACGCCGCCGACCACCCGCACAGCGCCCCCCGCCATGCCGCCAGCCGTCGCCATACCGGCCTCTGCGCCGGCGGCATCCCCGACCGCCGCGCCTTGCGTCTTATCCGACATTCCCGCATCCCCGTTGCAGCGGCCCCCCGGCGCGCTTGAGCGAGCATAGCAACGCCGGTATCAGGGGTCAAAGCAACTGCAACCTGCCCAACGCCAAGGATCTTGCCCGATGCCGAAATACACACGTTCCGTCTGCGTCTTCTGCGGCTCGCGTCCCGGCGCCCGCCCGGCCTATACCGCGGCGGCGCAGGGCATGGGGCGGATGCTGGCGGAACGCGGCTGGCGGCTGGTCTATGGCGCGGGCGATGTCGGGCTGATGGGCGAGGTGGCGCGGGCGGCGCAGGCCGCGGGGGGCGAGACCTTCGGGGTGATCCCCGTGCATCTGCTGGGCAAGGAGGTCGGCAAGCGCGACATCAGCACCTTCGTCATCACCGAGACGATGCATGAGCGCAAGAAGGTCATGTACATGAACTCCGACGCGATCGTGGTGCTGCCGGGCGGCGCCGGCACGCTCGACGAGCTGTTCGAGGTCGTCACCTGGCGGCAGATCGGCCTGCACAGCAAACCGATCTACCTGCTGAACACCGAGGGCTACTGGAACCCGCTGCTGGCCATGGCCGAAACCGTCATCGCCGAGGGCTTCGCCGAACGCTCGCTGGCGGGCTACATGGTGCCGGTCGCCAGCCTGGATGAGCTTGAAACCCGCCTGACCGGCGACTTCGGCTGAGCCTGAGGCCGGGGGTTACTTCGCCGCCAGATGATCGGCGACGATCTTCGCGATCTCCGGCGTCGGGTGCCCGGTCAGCGTCTTCGGCAGCTCGGCAATCACCGCGCCCGCCAGCGCCGGCCCCATCGCCGCCCTCAGGCTTCCCAGCATCTGCGGCGGCGCCGCCAGCACCAGCCGCTTCATCTCACCGGCGGCCAGCCGTGTTTCCAGATCGGCGACAAGGTCACGCGCAAACGCCTCTTCCCCCAGCCGGTGGAAATCGGTCTGCTCCATCGCCGAGCCGGGCGCGCCACCGGGGCCGTCCCTGCGCCCCGGCTGATCGGTGCCCTGCTCGCGCGTCGGCGGGTTGTCGATGGCCGCCTTGCCCGCCACGCGCAGCTGCGGCGCCTCGGCCGTGCCGGTATTCTCCAGCAGCAGCGCCTTGGCGCCGTCCGCCACCACCACCCAGGTTCCGGTTGTCAGAAACAGCATCACGATCCTCCGTTTGCAGGGCGCCGCCAACACGCGGCACCCCTTTGATGTAGGGATGTTTTTCGCCCCTGCCCGGCCTTCGGCAAAAATCCGCAAAGCGAACGCAAAAGGCCCGCCAAACGGCGGGCCTTTCTACAAATTCCGTCAGTGCGCTTACATGCGCGAGGCGACGTTTTCCCAGTTCACCAGCTTGTCGAGGAAGTTGGTGAGGTAAGCCGGACGCTTGTTGCGGAAGTCGATGTAATAGGAATGCTCCCACACATCGCAGCCAAGCAGCGCGGTCTGGCCAAAGCACAGCGGGTTCACGCCATTCTCGGTCTTGGTGATCTTCAGGCTGCCATCGGCATCCTTGACCAGCCAGGCCCAACCCGACCCGAACTGGCCCGCGCCGGCGGCGGCGAAGTCTTCCTTGAACTTGGCGACCGACCCGAAGGCCTCGGTCAGCGCAGCTTCAAGATCGCCGGGCATCCCGGTTTCGCCCGGGCCCATCATCTCCCAGAACTGGGCGTGGTTCCAGTGCTGGCTGGCATTGTTGAAGATGCCGTTCTGCGCCACGGCGCCCTTCTGGTAGGTGCCCTTGACGATCTCCTCGACCGTCTTGCCCTCCCATTCGGTGCCGGCGATCAGCTTGTTGCCGTTGTCGACATAGGCCTTGTGGTGGATGTCGTGGTGGTATTCCAGCGTCTCTTTGGACATGCCAAGCGATGCCAGCGCATCATGGGCATAGGGAAGATCGGGAAGGGTGAAAGCCATCTGGTCGGTCCTTTCGCGCGGGGGAGTGTTAAGGTCTATAGAGGCACCCGCCGCCGCGAGGTCAAGGGCAGAGCGCCTGAAAACTCCGCTCTGCGCCCCTTGCCGCCTACCCCGAGAACAGCTCCGACCCCGGCCGCGCGGCGTTTTCCAGCACCCCAAAGGCATAGCTGGCGACCGAGCGGAAGCAGACAAGGCTGTATTCCTCCGGCCCCGATGTCCACAGCGCGGCGGCGATCTGGGCCAGCCTTGTGCGGCGCACTTCATCCGCCTCCAGCGCGGAGAAATCCACCGGGCAGAGCTTCATCAGCACCTCGGCCGCCTTCGGGCCGCTGACCCGGAAACTCGCCCGCGCATCCGACACATCGACCGCCAGTGCATGCTGCCCCGCCAGCGCCGCCGTCAGCTGATCCACCAGCCCCGGCGCCGAGGCATAGGGGCCAACAAGCAGCAGCTCATCCGGCGACATCCAGCAGACGGACCAGTCACCCGCCACGGTGCGCCGCCGCTGCGCCGGCACTGCGCAGCCGGTCGCCGCCAGAACCGCAACCGCCAGTTCGGGGGACTCCAAGTCACCGCGCAGGGTGACCATGCCGACCAGTCCTGCCTCGCGCACAGTTGAGAAACCACTGTAGCTTCGCCCCGCAAGGGCACTGACAGCATTAGACATTCTGCTTCTCCCCGTCCTTGTCGTAGAAGACCTGATCCACGATCCGCGCCTGCACGACCTTCCCGTCATCCACCGGGAAGTCCAGCACCTCGCCCATCCGGCCTGGCCCGTTCAGTACCAGCCCCATGGCAATGCCCTTCTTCAGCACCGGCGAGTGATAGGTCGAGGTGACGCGCCCCTGCGTCCTCTGCTGGCCATTGGCGTTGACGCCCTCGGCCACCGCCAGCGCGCCATCGGGCAGCACCGATCCGTCCAGCGTTTCCAGCCCCACCAGCTTCCAGCGGTTCGGGTCGGCCATATGGCTGCGCTCCTGCGCGCGCTTGCCCAGATAGTCAGCCTTCTTCTTGGAAATCGCCCAGCCAAGGCCCAGATCCTGCGGGATCACCGTGCCGTCGGTTTCATCGCCGATCATGATGAAGCCCTTCTCGGCGCGCAGCACATGCAGCGCCTCGGTGCCGTAGGGCATCGCCCCGAACTCGGCGCCCGCGGCCACGCAAGCCTCCCAGAAGGCAAGGCCCTCCGAGGCCGGCACCGCAACCTCATAGCTCAGCTCGCCCGAGAAGCTGATGCGGAACACCCGCGCGCGGAAGCCGCCAAGCGTGCCCTCCGCATAGGTCATGAACGGCAGCGCCTCGCGGCTGACATCCATGCCGCCGAGTTTTTCCAGCAGCATCCGGGCCTTGGGGCCGACGATGGCGACCTGCGCATATTGCTCGGTCAGGTTGGCGGTATGGACCTTCCAGTCCCACCACTCGCATTGCAGCCAGTCTTCCATATGCGCATGGATCCGGTCGGCGCCCCCCGTCGTCGTGTGGCAGAGCCAGCTGTCTTCCGACATCCGCACCACGACGCCATCGTCGATCAAAAAGCCATTGTCGTTGCACATCAGCCCATAGCGGCACTTGCCCACCGGCAGCGTCGACATCACGCCGGTATAAAGCATGTCGAGGAACCGCCCGGCATCGGCGCCCTTCACCAGGATCTTGCCGAGGGTCGAGGCATCGAGCAGCCCGATATTGCTGCGGGTGTTGATGACCTCGCGGTTGACCGCCTCATGCGCCGTCTCGCCGCTGCGCTTGTAGCAATAGGGGCGGCGCCATTGGCCCACCGGCTCCCAATAGGCGCCCTGCGCCGAATGCCAGTCGTGCATCGGCGTCTGGCGCAGCGGCTGGAAGATCTCGCCCCGCGCCTCGCCGCCGATGGAGCCGAGGCTGATCGGCGTATAGGGCGGGCGGAAGGTGGTGGTGCCGGTTGCGGGGATCTCTTGATGCAATGCATGAGAAAGTACCGCGAGGCCATTGATATTGCTAAGCTTTCCCTGATCTGTTGCCATGCCGAGCGTGGTGTAACGCTTGGTATGCTCCACACTCTCATACCCCTCGCGCGCGGCGAGTTGCACGTCGGAGACTTTCACGTCGTTCTGGTAATCCAGCCACATCTTGGATTTCAGAGCGATTCCAGCCCCTTGCGGCATGATCCACACCGGCAGCATCGGCGCCTCGGCCGGGCCTGTCGCCTGCGGCGCCAGCCCCTCGCCGCCCGCCGCGGCATGGGCGTCGGCCAGCACCGCCGCCGTCTGCAGCGCGCCCGAGGCGGCACCGGCGGTCGCTGCCATCGGTTGCCCGGCATCGCCGGTCGGCGGGCGGGCGGCGTCGGGGCGGAACATCGAGGCGTCCGCGTCCCAGATCAGCTTGCCGCCGCAATGGCTCCAGAGGTGCACCACCGGCGACCAGCCGCCCGACATCGCCACCACGTCGCAGGCGATTTCCTCCAGCACGGCGCCCTCGCCCTGCTGCGCGCAGATCGCAACGCCGGTGACGCGCTTGGCGCCCTTGACCTTGGCAATGCCGCGGCCTTCGAGCACGCGGATGCCGCGGGCGCGGACCTGTGCGGGCAGATCGCCCGTGACCGAGGGCCGCGCGTCGATGACGGCAGCCACAACCAGCCCGGCATCGGCCAGCGCCAGCGCGGTGCGATAGGCGTCGTCGTTGTTGGTGACGACCACGCTGCGGTCGCCGGGGCTGACGGCCCAGTTCACCACGAAGTCGCGCACCGCCGCGGCCAGCATCACACCCGGAATATCGTTGCCGGCAAAGGACAGCGGCCGCTCGATGGCCCCCGTCGCGGCGATGACCTTGCCCGCCCGGATCCGCCACAGCCGGTGGCGAGGCCGACCGTCGCCGGGGGTGTGGTCGGCGACACGCTCATAGGCCAGCGCATAGCCGTGGTCGTAGAGGCCCGACACCATCGTGCGCAGGCGCATCGTGACATTCGCCATGCCTTCAAGGGCTTGCACGGCGTTCTTCACCCAAAGATCCGCCGCCATCCCGTCGATTTCGTCGCCATCCACCGGCGCCCGCCCGCCCCAATGTGCGGTCTGTTCCAGAAGGATCACCCGCTTGCCGGCGCGCGCCGCGGTCAGCGCTGCCGTCAGCCCGGCAATGCCGCCGCCCGCCACCACCAGATCGGCGAAGGCATAGGCCTGCTCGTAGCGGTCGGCATCGGCCTCCTGCGGCACCTTGCCGAGGCCGGCGGACTGGCGGATGAAGGGTTCATACACATGCTTCCAGAACGGCCGCGGCCAGAGGAACATCTTGTAGTAGAAGCCCGCCGGCAGGAAACGCGACAGGTACCCGTTCACCGCGCCGATATCGTAATCGAGGCTCGGC
Source organism: Frigidibacter albus (assembly GCF_009908165.1). GTDB lineage: Bacteria > Pseudomonadota > Alphaproteobacteria > Rhodobacterales > Rhodobacteraceae > Frigidibacter > Frigidibacter albus. The sequence continues at coordinate 259,941 of NZ_JAAAUC010000002.1, read as the reverse complement.
CAGTGGTTCTGGCTGATCGCCGTCAGCCCCTCGAAGGTTTCGGTGGTGGTCACCCGCTGGTTCGGCTCGAAGCGCGGGCCCTGGCCGAGGCCGACCAGCGCATTCGGCTCCTCCGCGCCCGAGGCGACGATGCCGCGCGGGCGGTGATACTTGAAGCTGCGCCCGACCAGCATCTGGTCATTGGCCAGCAAGGACGCCGCCAGCGTGTCGCCGGCAAAGCCGGTCATCGGCTTGCCGTCGAAGCGGAAGGTGACCGGGGCGCGGCGGTCGATCAGCCGCCCGCCGCGAGAGAGACGCGCGCTCATTGTCCTGCCTCCCAGCCGGGCCGGCGGGCCCGGATTGCCTCGATGATAGGCTCGGGCGGGGCCGAGACCTGCGCCGGATAGGTGCCGAACACCTCGAGAGTGGCGGTGCAGCGGGCGGCGAGGAACCACTTGCCGCAGCCATAGGCATGGCGCCAGCGCTCGAAATGCACGCCCTTGGGGTTTTTCCGCGCGAACATGTAGGCCTCGAACTGCTCGTCGCTGTCACCGGGGCCGTAGCGCTTCAGATGCGCCTCGCCGCCGGGGGAGAGCTCGGTTTCCTCGGCACGGATGCCGCAATGGGGGCAGGTGAGGGTCAGCATGTCAGAGGGCCTGTCTGTGGCAGGCGCCGGGGGCTTCGCGCCCCCGGACCCCCGCGGGATATTTGGAAAAGGCAAAGGGGGAAGGAGGGCCAGAACGCCACAAAACGCCTTGTTTTACTGCGTGCATCTCTCGATCCCGACGCAGCGCTCAGACTGGTTCGCAAGTCGAACAAAACAGGACCGAGCGAATGAAGCATTTGCAGAGCATTGAGGTATGGGCGCGTTACCACCGAGACGAGGAGACGCGAACCTTGGCGCGGCGTGCGTTTGATCGCTGCGACGACGACGGCGTTGCGAGCGATGACGTCGTCGCAATGACGGAGTTGCAGACGCAGTTTGAGTGGGAACGACAACGCCCCCGACGTCGAAAGAAGCGGTGAAGTGAGCCCCGAGGCCATCAATGCGCCACCCCGGCCGCGACGCTTTCGTCGATGAAGCGGCCTTCCTTGAAGCGGTCGAGGCCGAACTCGGCGGCGAGGGGCCCGGGCTCGCCCTTGGCGACGAGCTCCGCCATGGCCCAGCCGGAGCCGGGGATGGCCTTGAAGCCGCCGGTGCCCCAGCCGCAATTGACGAAGATGCCGCCGACGGAGGTTTTCGACAGGATCGGCGAGCGGTCGCCGGTCATGTCGACGATGCCGCCCCATTGCCGCAGCATCTTGAGGCGGCTGAGCATCGGGAAGGTCTCGATCAGGGCGCGGGTGGTTTCCTCGACATGCTGCCACGATCCGCGCTGCGTGTAGTTGTTGAAGCCGTCGGTGCCGCCGCCGATCACCATCTCGCCCTTGTCGGACTGGCTCATGTAGCCATGCACGGTGTTGGCCATGACGACGACATCCATGCAGGGCTTGATCGGTTCGGAGACGAGGGCCTGCAGCGCCATCGATTCGATCGGCAGGCGGAAGCCGGACATTTCGGCCAGCACCGAGGAGTGCCCCGCGACGACGATGGCGAGCTTGGCGCAGTCGATGGCGCCGCGGGTGGTGTCGATGCCCTGCACCTGGCCGTTCAGGGTGCGAACGCCGGTGACTTCGCACTGTTGGATGATATCCATGCCCATCGCCGAGCAGGCGCGGGCATAGCCCCACGCCACCGCGTCGTGGCGGGCGGTGCCGCCGCGGGCCTGGTAGAGCGCGCCGAGGACCGGGTAGCGGGGGCCCTCGATATTCATGATCGGCACCAGCTCCTTGACCTTGGCGGGCTCGATCCATTCGGTGGTGACGCCCTGCAGGTTGTTGGCATAGACGGTGCGGCGGTAGCCGCGGACCTCATGGTGGGTCTGCGCCAGCATCAAGAGGCCGCGGGGGCTGAACATGACGTTGTAGTTGAGGTCCTGGCTGAGGTTTTCGTAGAGGCTACGGGCCTTTTCGTAGATCGCGGCCGAGGGGTCCTGCAGGTAGTTGGAGCGGATGATGGTGGTGTTGCGCCCGGTATTGCCGCCCCCGAGCCAGCCCTTCTCGATCACCGCGACATTGCGGATGCCGTGGTTCTTGCCGAGGTAATAGGCGGTGGCGAGGCCGTGGCCGCCGGCGCCGACGATGACCACGTCGTATTTCTTCTTGGGGGCGGGGCTTTTCCACGCTCGCTCCCACCCCGAATGCCAGCGCAGCGCCTCGCGTGCCACGGCGAAAACCGAATATCGCGTCATGTGCTGCCCCTTCTGCCCGGCCGAATCTGCGGGCCACCCTTGCGGGGCGCCCTGCCCGCTTCATCGCCCGCCCTCATCAGTGCGGCAGCGCGGCAAGCGGCGCAATCGGGAAGAAACCGACATGGCTGTGCGGCGGGGCTGCGACAGAACGCGCGCAATGCGGCGGGGCGCTGCGGCAGTTCGGGCTTTTGTGCGGGGCCGCTTGGCCCTACATGGAGGCAGACCTGCGGAGGAAACATGCTGTTCTGGACCCTGACCATCGCGTTGGCCCTTGCCGTGGCGCTGTATCTGGCGCGCGCCTATATGCGCGGCCGCGGCGCCGATGCGCCGGCTGCCGCCTATGACCTGCGGGTGTTCCGCGACCAATTGGCCGAGCTGGACCGCGATCTGGCCCGCGGCGTGCTGGCGCCGGAGGATGCGGAGCGCGCGAAGGCCGAGATTTCGCGGCGGATTCTGGAGGCCGACCGGCAGGCGGCGGCGGCCCCGGCGCGTGCTTCCGGCCCCGGGCCCTATGTTGTGGCGGTGTTCGGGGCGCTGGTGCTGGCGGGGTCGTTCTTCGTGTACCAGAGCCTCGGCGCGCCGGGGTATGGCGACCTGCCGCTGGCGCGGCGGGTGGCGATGTCCGAAGAGGTCTATGCCGCCCGGCTGCCGCAGGACGAGGCCGAGGAGACGGCAGCGCTGAACATGGCCCCTGCCCCCCCGGCCGATCCGCGGATGGCGGAGCTGATGGACAAGCTGCGCAGCGCGGTGGCGTCGCGGCCCAACGATACCGAGGGGCTGGAGCTCTTGGCGCGCAACGAGGCGGCGGTCGGCAATTACCGCGCCGCCTGGGAAGCGCAGCGCCGGCTGATCGCGCTGAAGGGCGATGCGGCGAGCGGCGAGGACCATGCCGCGCTGGCGGAGCTGATGATCCTGGCGGCGGGCGGCGTGGTCAGCCCCGAGGCCGAGGCGGTGCTGGCGCGGGCGCTGGAGCTGGACCCTGCCAATGGCTCTGCGCGCTATTTCCTGGGGCTGATGCTGGCGCAGGCGGGGCGGCCGGACCGCACCTTCACCGTCTGGCGCGGGCTGCTGGAAGAGGGGCCGGAGGATGCGCCCTGGATGCCGCCGATCCGGGCCTCGATTGCCGAGCTGGCCTGGCTGGCGGGCGAGGAAGGCTACACGCCGCCCTCGGCCGAGAGCCGCGGGCCGAGCGAGGACGACATGCAGGCGGCGGCGGACATGACCCCCGAGGACCGCGAGGTGATGATCCGCGGCATGGTCGAGGGGCTGAACGCCCGGCTTGCCGGTGAGGGCGGCACCTCGGACGACTGGGCGCGGCTGATCGGGGCATTGGGGGTTCTGGGCGAGACCGAGCGCGCCTCGGCGATCTGGAACGAGGCGCAGGATATCTTTGCCGCCTCACCCGATGATCTGGAGAAGGTTGCCGCTGCCGCCCGCGCCGCGGGCGTGCTGCAATGATCCACGAGACGATGGCCGAGTTCGCCGCCGCGCTGCCGCCGATGCGGGCGCTGGCGGGGCTCGACCTTGGCACCAAGACCATCGGCGTCGCGGTGTCGGACCGCTTCCGCAGCGTCGCCTCGCCCCTTCACACCATCCGGCGCGAGAAGTTCACGCTCGATGCCGCGGCGGTGCTGAAGATCGCGGCGGAGCGCGAGCTCGGCGGGGTGATCCTGGGGCTGCCGTTCAACATGGACGGCTCGGAAGGCCCGCGCTGCCAGTCCACCCGCGCCTTTGCCCGCAACCTTTCCCGGCTGACGGAGCTGCCGATCGCCTATTGGGACGAGCGCCTGTCCACCGTCGCCGCCGAAAGGGCGCTGCTGGAGGCGGATACGTCGCGGAAACGTCGCGCCGAGGTGATCGACCATGTGGCGGCCGGGTATATCCTGCAAGGAGCGCTGGACCGGCTGGCGCATCTGGGGCGGCACGGATGATGGACGACGTTTGGAAGCGCGACGAGATCGAGAGCCCCTGTGTAAAGCTCTGCGTGATGCACCCGGCCGAAGGGCTGTGCATGGGCTGCTACCGCACGCTTTCCGAAATCGGCGGCTGGAGCGGCATGAGCCCCGAGGCGCGGCGGGCGGTGATTGCAGAGCTGCCGGGCCGCGCTCCGCGGGTGGCTGGCGCACGGCGCGGCGGGCATGAGGGGCGGCTGCGGCGCGAGCGTCAGTAGCCGAGCGCCTTGCGCAGCATGTTCAGCGCCACCGCCGCCAGGAACACCGCGAACACCCGCTTCAGCGGCCTCGGGTCCATCCTGTGCGCCAGCGCGGCGCCCATCGGGGCGGTGATCAGGGTCATGGCGATGGTCAGGGCGAAGGCGGGCATGTTGACGGCGCCGACCGTGTAGGGCGGCGCACCCTCGACCGGGACCAGCAGGAAGGCCGCTGCCGAGGGCAGCGCGATGGTGATGCCGAAGCCCGCCGCGGTGGCGACGGCGCGGTGGATGGGAACATTGTACAGCGTCATCAGCGGCACGCCGAAGCTGCCGCCGCCGATGCCCATAAGCACCGACAGGAAGCCGACCGCCCCCGACAGCGGCGCGCGCACCGCCAGGCCCGGCATCTGCGGCCCCAGCCGCCATTGATCGCGGCCAAGCGCCATATAGAGCGACACGGTCAGCGCCAGCAGCCCGAAGATCGCCTGCAACGCCTGCGTGCGCAACTGCGCCACCACCAGCACCCCGACCAGCGCGCCAACCGCGATGCCCGGCGCCCAGTGCCGCAGGATCTGCCAGTCCACCGCGCCCTTGCGGTTGTGCGACATGACGGACCGGGCCGAGGTGACGATGATGGTGGCCAGCGAGGTGGCCAGGCAGACCTGCATCAGGCCGGGCCCGTCATGGCCAAGGCCGACGAAGATGTAGAAATAGGCCGGCACCAGCACGATGCCGCCGCCCACGCCCAGAAGCCCGGCGACCAGCCCGGCCAGCGCGCCGGTGACGAGCAGCAGCGCCAGCATCGGCAGCAGTGTGGCGAGATCCGGCATGGGGGGCATCCTGTCCTGTTCGCGCCAGACCTAGCGCAAGCGCGGGCGGGGGGAAAGGTGGGGTGCGCCCTTGGGTCCCCCGGCCCAAACGAAACCGGCGACCCTTTCGGGCCGCCGGTCGAGGGAGCCGAGGCCCGCTCAGTTCGCGGGCGCGGGCGCCTGAAGCCCGGGCGGCAGCCCAAGCCCCGGGACCACGGGGGCAGGCGCAGCAGGGGCTGGCGCAGGGGCTGCACCCGGGGCGAGGCCCGGCGGGGTGCCGAGACCGCCGCCGAGGCCACCCGGAGCCGGAGCGGCGCCGGGGGCGCCCAGGCCTCCGCCCAAGCCACCACCACCCAAACCGCCCCCAAGCCCTCCGCCGCCAAGGCCCGGCATCTGCGGCAGGGTGATGGTGACGTTCGAGGTGTCCACCACCGGCCCCTTGTAGTGCATCACCATCCCGGGGAAGGCGATCACCAGCAGGATCATCAGCACCTGGATGAAGATGAAGGGGATCGCGCCGGTATAGATGTCGCGGGTGCGGACAGCCTCGATCTGACGGCCGGTGACCTTGTCGAGATAGCGGGACTTCGGCACGACAGAGCGCAGGTAGAACAGCGCAAAGCCGAAAGGCGGGGTCAGGAACGAGGTCTGCATGTTCATGCCCAGGATCACGCCCAGGAAGACCAGGTCGATCCCGAGATTGTTCGCCGCGGGCACGATCAGCGGCACGATGATGAACGCGAGCTCGAAGAAGTCGAGGAAGAAGCCGAGGAAGAACAGGATCAGGTTCACCGCGAACAGGAAGCCGTATTCGCCCCCAGGAAGCGCGGTCAGCAGATGTTCGACCCAGATATGGCCGTTGACGCCGTAGAAGGTCAGCGAGAATACCCGCGCGCCGATCAGGATGAACAGCACGAAGGCCGACAGCCGCGTGGTGGCAGCGACGGCGTGGTTGATGACCGTGTAGGACAGCCGCCGCTTGAAGAAGGCCAGCACCATGGCGCCGACCGCCCCCATCGCGCCTGCCTCGGTCGGGGTGGCGATGCCGAGGAAGATCGTTCCAAGCACGAGGAACACCAGCGCCAGCGGCGGGATCAGCACCATGATCACCTGCTGCGCCAGCCGGGACATGATGTTCAGGCCCAGCATCTTGTCGGCGAGGGTGAAGGCGTAGATCGCCAGAACCCCGACCACGGCACCCAGAATGTCGGCATTGGTGCCGTGGGTGGGCGAGAGCCAGACATGGGCACCATAGCCGATCGCCATCAGCGCCGCGAAGGCCACCATCAGCGAGGTGACGCCGCGCCCCAGCGTGCGCACCTCGGGCGGCAGCGCCGGGACCGAGGAGGGACGGAAGATCGACAGCATCATGATGTAGAGGATGTAGAGCCCGGTCAGCAGCAGCGCCGGCAGCAGCGCGCCCTTGTACATGTCACCGACCGACCGGCCGAGCTGGTCGGCCAGCACGATCAGCACCAGGCTGGGCGGGATGATCTGCGCCAATGTGCCCGAAGCCGCGATCACTCCGCTGGCGACGCCGCGGTTGTAGCCATAGCGCAGCATGACCGGCAGCGAGATCAGGCCCATGGCGATCACCGAGGCGGCAACGACGCCAGTGGTGGCGGCCAGCAGCGCGCCCACGATGATGACGGCATAGGCGACCCCGCCGCGGACCGGACCGAAGAGCTGGCCCACGGTGTCGAGCAGATCCTCGGCCATGCCGGAGCGTTCGAGGATGATGCCCATCAGGGTGAAGAACGGGATCGCCAGCAAGGTATCGTTCGCCATGACCCCGCCGAAGAAACGGTCAGGGAGCGCGGTGAGCAAGGGCCAGGAGAGGTTGATGTTGCCCCCCGAAAGCGGCGCAAGCTCTACCCCGATGAAGAAGAAGAACAGGCCATTGGCAGCCAGCGAGAAGGCCACCGGATAGCCCATGAGCAGGAAGGCCACCAGCGAGACGAACATGATCGGCGCGAGGTTTTCGGCGATGAAGACCATCATTTCTTGATCTCCTTGATCAGCGCCTCGGCCTCGGCCGCTGCCGCGTCATGCGACGAGATGAAGGGGACGGGATCGGGAATCCGCCCGCGCATCACCGCGATCTTCTTGATGATCTCGGAAATGCCCTGCAGCGCCAGCATCGAGAACCCGGCCAGCAGCAGCGCCTTGGCGGGCCAGATGATCAGGCCGCCGGAATTGGTGGACACCTCGCCCGAGGTATAGGAGCGGGTGGTGTAGGGGATGAGGTAATAGATCATCAGCGCGCAGAACGGCATCAGGAAGACCACATGGCCGAAGAGGTCGATCCAGTGCTGCACCCGGCGCGAGAAGGCACCATAGACGATGTCGATGCGGATATGCTCGTTCTGCTTCAGCGTATAGGCCGCAGCCAGCAGGAACGCCGCGCCGAACAGATACCATTGCAGTTCGAGCCAGGCATTCGACGAGATGTTCATCGTCTTGCGGACCACCGCATTGGCAGCGCTGACCAGCACCGCCACCAGGATCAGCCAGGACACGGCCTTTCCGATGATCTCGTTCACCCGGTCGATGACTGCAGACAGGGCTAGTAAACCACCCATAGCCGTCCTCCCTTGAATTACATTCACCCCCCGCCACGACCCTGTGACGGAATCCTGCCTTCCTATGGCCGAGGCGCAGGAATGCGTCAATCATGACGGGTCGGCAGCAGCCTTGAAAAGAACGGTTTCCGGGGCGTTGGCGGGCGGCGCTGCAAGGGCGCGCAGCCTCGCAGGCGGGGCTGCGGTCTGGCTGCGTTCGGGCATCGCGGGGGCGCTGCCCCCGCACCCCCGGGATATTTGGGCAAAGAAGATGGGGGAGTGCGGGGAGTGGCGCCCTCAGCGGGCGCGGTCGTATTGCGCCGGCTGGACCTGGCCGAGCCAGGTTTCGGTGAGCGGCGCGCCGTTCCGCGACAGATAGGCGCGCATGTCCACCGTCTCGACCCCCGGCGCGGCGATGTCGAAGATCAGGCGCCAGCGGTCGGTGCCCACCACCGGCAGGGTATACGCCTGCACCAGCTCCACCCCTTCGGGCAGGGTGATCTCGGGGGTGACGCCGTCCTGCTGGCCGAGGCCCTTGACTGCGGGGCCCTCGAAATCCAGCACCATCTTCAGGTGCCCCGGCGGGCGCGGATGGCCGGGGATGCCGCCGGCGCCGATGCGTGTGGCGACGGTGCGGGCGAGCGGGGTTTCCACCGGCGCATCGATGCCCCAGTGCATCTTGTAGTCGAACTGCATCTGGCTGCCGGCGACGGGCTGTTCGGCCGGGTTCCAGAAGGCAACGATATTGTCGTAGATCTCGTCATTGGTCGGGATCTCGACCAGTTGCACCGCGCCCGCGCCCCAGCCCGACATCGGCTCGATCCAGACCGCGGGGCGCTTGTCGTAGAAGACCCCGTCATCCTCGTAATTGGCATAGTTGCGGTCACGCTGGATCAGGCCGAATCCCTTGATGTCCTGCCCCAGGAAGCTGGAGGTCACCACGCGGGCCGGGTTGTTGAGCGGGCGCCAGATCTGCTCGCCATTGCCCATGACCATCATCAGCCCGTCGGTGTCATGCACCTCGGGGCGCCAGTCGAAGCCAAGGACGCGGTTGGTTTCGGAATACCAGAACATCGAGGTCAGCGGGCCGATCCCCAGCCGTTCGACCGGCGCGCGGAAGTGGAGGCGGCTGGAGATTTCCATGACCTGGCCCTTGCCCTCGGCATGGGTGGTCTTCATCCGGTAGGCGCCGGTGACGGAAGGGCTGTCCATCAGCGCGTGGATGATGACGTCCGACGAGCCGTCGGCGGGCTCTTCGATGTAGAATTCGGTGAAGCGGGGGAACTCCTCGGGGGTGCCGAGGCCGGTGTCGAGCGCGAGGCCCCGGGCCGAGAGCCCGTATTGGCGCAGCGCGCCATCGGTGCGGAAATAGGCGCCGCCGAGGAAGCTGATCCAGTCGGTCTTGAGGTCCTCGCGCATCAGGCGGAAGCCGGCAAAGCCGGTGCCGTCCGTCAGAGCGCGCGCCGGGCTGTCCTCGGGCATGTCGAAGAAGCGCGGGTCATAGACCACCTCGCGCGACTGGTCGCCCTCGACCACGGCCATCTTCACCGGGCTGCGGAAATAGGTGCCGAGGTGGAAGAACTGCACCGGCATGTCGCCGACCTTGACGGTGGCCTCGGGCCGGAAGGCGATGCGCCAATGCGCGTCATAGTCGATCCGCTCCAGCACGTCGGGCTGCGCGACCCTCGGGGCCTGATAGGGCGCGGCGGCCAGCGCCCTGGCCCGTTCGGCCAGCAGCTCGAAGGAAAACGGCTGCGGCGCGGCGAGGGCCGGGGTGAAGGGGGCAGCGGTTTCGGCCGCCACCGGCGTCACCGTCTCGGCTGTGGCGGCAAGGGGCAGCGCCAGCGCGGCCAGCGCAACAAGGCGCAGCAGGGGCGAGCGGCGGGCGGGCGGGCACGGGGCGGGACGGCGCAAGGCGGAACTCCACGGGAATATCTGTCAGGGGCGCTATGTCGCCTGACATGGCAAAAAAGCAAGGGGCTTCTGCGTTCGGGCGGCGCAGAATGCTGCACGCGCGAGATTTCGCGCGCGCTCTGTCCCGAAACCGGCCGGGTTCTGCCGTTTTTGGGATATTTGCCCGGCGCACGGTGCCTCGCAGGGGTCTTGCGGCGGCGAGGCCGGTTGGCGAAGGTGGCGGCGAACGGGACGGGAGACAGGCGATGCGCGACTGGGATAATGCCTATGCCAACGGGGCGCATATTCCGGATGCGGAGGCGTTTGTGCCACGCTGGCAGGCCGACGCGGCGGCGTTCCGGGAGGGGGCGTTCCGGGAGGGGGCGGGCGTGGAGGGGGCGGGCGGGCAACTCGACATCGCCTATGGCGCGGGCCCGCGGGAACGGCTGGACCTGTTCCTGCCAGAGGGGGAGCCGCGCGGGCTCTGTGTCTTCGTGCATGGCGGCTACTGGAAGGCCTTCGACAAGTCGCTGTGGTCGCATCTGGCGGCGGGGGCGCGGGCGCGGGGATGGGCGGTCGCCCTGCCCTCCTATCCCTTGGCGCCAGAGGCGCGGATTGCCGAGATCACCGCGGCGGTGGCGCGGGCGATCACTGCCGCCGCCGAACTGGTGCCGGGGCCGCTGCGGCTGGCGGGGCATTCGGCGGGCGGGCATCTGGTGGCCCGGATGGCCTGCACGCAGACGCCGCTGCCCGAAGCGGTGGCGGCGCGCGTGCAGCATGTGCTGTCCATCAGCGGCGTGCATGACCTGCGCCCGCTGCTGGCGACGCAGATGAACGCCGTGCTGGGGCTGACGCTGGCCGAGGCGCGGGCCGAGAGCCCTGCCCTTGCCGAGCCGCGCCCCGGCACGGCGGCGACGACCTGGGTCGGCGTCGATGAACGGCCGGAATTCCGCCGCCAGTCGGCGCTGATCGCCAATGCCTGGGCCGGGTTCGACACGGATCTGCGGCTGGTCGAGGTGCCGGGCCACCACCATTTCGACGTGATCGCGGATCTGACATCGCCCGAGAGCGAGCTGACCCAAGCCTTCGTGGGCGCGTAAGGAAGCAGGTGGCAGAATCGGTCCTGATTCGCCAATGCCGCGGTGTCACCCGCATGTTGACCGCGAAGATTCGCCGCCCGGCCCCCTGCGCCAAGTCCTTGACGCGCCACGGCTTCCGCCCGCAATTAAGGCAAATCGCGCCCGGGGTTCTGCTTTCGTTGGCCTGCGAACGAGACTGTTGCCAGACAGCGCGTCCCGCGCTTAGCTGCTGTCACATGATTGACGTATCCGAGAGATAGGCGTCCGGGCATCGGCCCCTCGGTTCGTACCGCGGGGCCCCTCTGATCCAACCGGACCAACAGGGAGTTTGAAATGAAATCGACCGTGAAAGCGTCGGGCGCCTTTGCCCTTGCCGCGCTGCTGGCCTCGACCACGCTGGTCCAGGCGCAGTCGCTGGCCGAGATCGAGACCGCCGCCAAGGCGGAAGGCATGCTGACCACGATCGCGCTGCCGCATTCGTGGTGTGGCTATGGCGACGTGATCGCCGGCTTCAAGGCCAAGTATCCCGAGATCAGCGTGAACGAGCTGAACCCCGATGCCGGTTCGGCCGACGAGCTGGAAGCGGTGCGGGCCAACAAGGACAACAAGGGCCCGCAAGCCCCGGACGTTCTGGATGTCGGCCTGTCCTTCGGTCCGGCCGCCCAGGCTGAAGGCCTGCTGCAGCCCTACAAGGTCGCCACCTGGGACACGATCCCGGAAGATGCCAAGGATGCCGACGGCAACTGGTATGGCGACTATTACGGCGTGATGGCCTTCGTGGTGAACACCGATCTGGTGCCGAACCCGCCGATGTCCTTCGAGGACCTGCTGAAGCCGGAATATGCCGGTCAGGTGGCGCTGGCGGGCGATCCGCGCGCCTCCAACCAGGCGATCCTGGGTGTGCTGGCGGCCGGCATGGCGCGCGGCGCCGAGCCGGGTGCGGAAGCTGCCGAAGCGGGCCTCGCGTTCTTCAAGGAGCTGAACGAGGCCGGGAACTTCGTTCCGGTCATCGGCAAGGCCGGCACCCTCGCCCAGGGAACCACGCCGATCGTCATCGCCTGGGACTACAACGCGCTGTCGTGGCGCGATGGCCTGAACGGCAACCCGCCGGCCGATGTCATCGTGCCGTCGGACGTGACGCTTGCGGGTGTCTATGTGCAGGCGATCAGCGCCTATGCGCCGCAGCCGAACGCCGCCAAGCTGTGGATGGAATACCTCTACAGCGACGAGGGTCAGCTGGGCTGGCTGGCCGGTTACTGCCACCCGATCCGCTTCAACGATCTGGTCGCCAAGGGCGTGGTCCCGCAGGACATGCTGGACAAGCTGCCCCCGGCCGACGCCTACGAGCGCGCGGTGTTCCCGTCGATCGAGGCGGTGAACGCCAACTCCGAAGCGGTCAAGGCTGGCTGGGATTCGGTCGTCGGCGCCAACGTGGTCGAGTGATCCATTGAACCGGGGCGGGCCTGAAAGGGCCCGCCCTGTCCTTGCCTGACACCTCTTCATCAGAATCGCGGGACCGGATGGCCGATCTTTCCTCTGTGCGCCGCATGCTGACCCCGCGATGGCTGGGCGTTGCGCCGTTCTTCCTGTTCGCGCTGATGTTCCTGATCCTGCCGGCGCTGTCGATCGTGTTCGGCGCGTTTCGCGCGCCCGGTGGCGGCTTCACGCTGGACAATGTGGCGGGGCTGAACACGCCGACGATCCGCGGCGCCTATTGGGTGTCGATCCGGCTGAGCTTCTGGTCGGCGCTGCTGGGATGCGCCATCGGTTTCGCCATGGCAGCGGCCATCGTGCTCGGCGGGCTGCCGCGCGGGATCCGCTCGCCGATGCTGACCTTCTCGGGCGTGGCGTCGAACTTCGCCGGCCTGCCGCTGGCCTTTGCCTTCATCGCCACCATCGGCCCGGCGGGGCTGATCACCGTATGGCTGCGCACCGAATTCGGCATCAACCTGCGGGCCGCGACCGGGTTCAACCTGTTCTCGACCACCGGGCTGATCATCACCTACCTGTTCTTCCAGGTGCCGCTGATGATCCTGATCATCACCCCGGCGCTGGACGGGCTGAAGCGCGAATGGCGCGAGGCGGCCTCGATGCTGGGGGCGACCGGCTGGCAATACTGGCGGATGGTGGCGCTGCCGATCCTGCTGCCGTCCCTTCTGGGCACTTTCGCGCTGCTGTTCGCCAATTCCTTCGGCGCGGTCGCCACCGCCTTTGCGCTGGCCGGCCCGCAACTGAACATCGCGCCGATCCTGCTGTTCAGCCAGATCCGCGGCGACGTTCTGGGCAATCCCGGCCTTGGGTATGCGCTGGCCTTTGGCATGATCGTCATTACCGGCGGGGCCAATGCGGCCTATCTGATCCTGCGGGCCCGGGCCGAGAGGTGGCAGAAATGATGCGCTTCATGTCCTGGACGGCGTTCCTGCTGGGATCGCTGATCTTCATCCTGCCGCTGCTGGGGATGACCGAGTTCTCGCTGTCGATGCGGCGCGGGGTCTATTCGCTCGATGCCTACATGTCGGTGCTGTCCGACCCGGTGTTCCGAGCGACCTTTTCCTATTCGGTGATGATGGCGCTGTTCACCATCGTCTTTGGCGTGCTGCTGGTGGTGCCCACCGCCTATTGGGTCCGCCTGAAGATGCCCGAGCTGCGCCCGGTGATCGAGTTCATCACCCTGCTGCCGCTGGTGATCCCGGCGATCGTCATCGTCTTCGGCTATATCCGGCTCTACAACACCTCCAGCTGGCTGCCGCTGACCGGCTCGACCATGGGCACCAACATCCTGCTGATGTTCGGCTATTCGGCGCTGGCCCTGCCCTACATGTACCGCGCTGTCGATACCGGGCTGCGGACCATCGACATCGCCACGCTGACCGAGGCGGCGCAGTCGATGGGCGCGGGCTGGGTGCAGATCTTCGCGCGGGTGATCTTGCCCAACGTGCTGGTGGCGGTGCTGTCGGGAGCGTTCCTGACCTTCGCGGTGGTGATCGGCGAGTTCACCATGGCGGCGTTGCTGAACCGCCCGGCCTTTGGCCCCTACCTGCAGCTGGTCGGCGCCAACAAGGCCTATGAGCCGGCCGCGCTGGCAGTGATCGCCTTTGCCATAACCTGGGCCTGCATGGGCCTGATCCAGCTGGTCACCCGGCTTTCCAAACACACAAGGGCGCAACGCTGATGGCCTTTCTGAAGATTGCGCATCTGGAAAAATCCTTTGGCACGACCCGCGTCGTCAAGGATTTCGACCTCGAGATCGAAAGGGGCGAGTTCGTCTCGCTGCTGGGTCCGTCGGGCTGCGGCAAGACCACGGTGCTGCGAATGGTGGCGGGGTTCGAAACCCCGTCCAGCGGCGCGATCATCGTCGACGGCAAGGACATCGTCGGCCTGCGCCCGAACCAGCGCAATATCGGCATGGTGTTTCAGGCCTATGCGCTGTTCCCGAACCTGACCGTTGCGGAAAACGTGGCTTTCGGGCTGAAGATCAAGGGCACCCCGGCAGAGCAGCGCGACGCGCGGGTGAAGGAGATGCTGGCGATGATCGGCCTGCCCGATCTGGGCGGCCGCTATCCGTTCCAGCTGTCGGGCGGCCAGCAGCAACGCGTGGCACTGGCCCGGGCGCTGGCGGTGCAGCCGCAGGTGCTGCTGCTCGATGAGCCGCTCTCGGCGCTCGATGCCAAGATCCGCGTCAGCCTGCGCACCCAGATCCGCGACATCCAGCGCGAGCTTGGCATCACCACCATCTTCGTCACGCATGATCAGGAAGAGGCGCTGTCGATCTCGGACCGGATCGTGGTGATGAATGGCGGCGTGGCCGAACAGGTCGGCGCGCCGTTCGAGATCTACAACCGCCCCGCCACCCGCTTCGTGGCGCAATTCGTCGGCACGCTGAACCTGATCGAGGCCGATGTGACCCTGCCCGAAACCGGCACCGTGCGGATCGGCACCACCGAGATCAGCCTTGGCCGCCCGCTGAAGCCGGGACGGGTGACGCTGGCCTGCCGGCCCGAGGCTGTCAGCCTTGGCCTGGCCGACGGGCGCCCGCTGGTGCTGCATGCGGAAATCGGCGAGGTACATTTCCTCGGCGCCGTGATCCGGGTGCAGGCCCGCGCCGGGCGCACGACCCTGTCGCTCGACACCTTCAACCGGCCCGACACCCCGCCCCCTGCCGCGGGCGACAAGGTGCAGGTCTCGATCTCGCCCGCCGATCTGCTGGTGCTCGAGGCCTGAGCGCATAAGCGCCGTCACGCAGTCTTGCATACGCGCCTGCGGAACCGCCCCCTGCGCCCCGCGTTCCCGCTGCAGAGCAGGACACAGGGGCGCAGATCCATGACCAAGACACTGATCATCCCGGGCCGTCACGGCGCCGAGGTGGCCCATTGGCAGCACTGGTGGGCCATGCGTGACCCGGCCGCGCTGATCGTGGCGCAAGAGCCTTGGGCCGCCGATGCCCCCGATGCCTGGGAGATGCAGGTCGCCGGCGCGATCCTGGCGCATCCGGGGGCGATTTTGGTCGGGCATGGCTATGGTGCGGTGGTCGCGGCGCGGCTGCTGACCCATTGGCCGCAACTGCAGGTCGCGGGCGCGCTGCTGGTGGCGCCGGCCGACCCTGACTCGGGCCCGTTGCCGGAAGGCCGCATCACCGTCCCCGCCCTGCTGGTCGCCAGCCGCAACGACCCGCATCTGCCCTTCGCCGCCGCCATGCGGCAGGCGCGCCTTTGGGGGGCGGAGCCGGTGGATATCGGTCGCGCCGGACATATCGATACCGAGGCGGGCTTTGGCCCGTGGCCCGAGGGAATGGAACTGCGCGACGGGGTACTGGACGGGCTGCGCGGCGGGCTGGAGCCGGGACCGGCAGCGCCGCGCCTTCTGCGCAGGCGCTAGGCCATCATCATCAACGCCAGGCCACGTTTGCCGCGCGCAGCCGGGCGGCGAGGGCGGGTTCGGGCTCGGCCTCGGTCACCAGCAGATCGACGCGCCGCGCCGGGCAGACCCGGAACGCCGCCTTGCGCCCGAACTTCGAGCCATCGACCAGCAGCACCAGCTGATCGGCATTCTCGATCATCGCCCGCGCCACCTGCGCCTCGTCGAAATCGGTTGTGGTGGCGCCGGATTCGGCGTCGAAGCCCGCCACCGTCAGCACCGCGTGATCGGCCTGAAAACCGGCGATCTGCGCCAGGGCCATCGGCCCGACCGTCTGGTCGTTGCCGGGGTTGAAACTGCCCCCCAGCAGGAAGACCCGGGTGCCGCGATCGGCGGCGGCGAATATCTGGGCGATGCGCAGGGCGTTGGTGATGATGGTGAGGCCGCCGACCGGGGCCAGCGCCTCGGCCGCGATCACCGTGGTCGACCCGGTGTCGATGAACAGCGTGTCCCCCGGCTCGACCAGTTGGCGCAGCTTGTCCGCGATGACCCGCTTGGCGGCGGCATTCTCGGTCATGCGGTCCTGAAAGCTGCCCTCGGTCAGCAGCCGGAGCCGTTTCGCCCCGCCATGCACCTTCTGTACAAGCCCGCCCTCGGCCAGCTGTGCCAGATCGCGGCGGATGGTTTCGGCCGACACCCCGAAGCGGCCCGCAAGATCCTCGACCGACATCTGGCCCTCCTGCCCGATGACATCCGCGATCCCCGCCTGGCGCGCCCTGGGTTTCATGCAGCCTCTCATTGCGTCAAGCGAAGCCGAGGCCGGGGGCGCATGTCAACGAATTTGGCAAGATTATGGCAGCTGAGCTGACCGAAACAGGGCGTTTGTTGACTGAACGGGCAAAGCGTGGCAGATCCGAAAGCGTGCCGATTTGCCCGGATGGCGCCCAAATTTCAGAAAAGAACGCGAATTTGTCCCCCGCCAGCGACCCTGCCCCGCAGCAAGCCAGCCCCCGACACGCGCTGTTGCCGCCGGCCGTATTCGCCCGGCACGGGCAATTGCGGCGCAAATGTGGCGCGGCAGAATCGTGACTGACCTTCCCGGAAATTGCGACGTGGCGGTCATCGGCGCGGGCCCGGCCGGGCTTGCCGCCGCGGCCGAGTTGCGGGCCTGCGGTGCGGGCCGGGTGATCGTGCTGGACCGCGCGCAGGTGCCGGGCGGCGGCGCCCGCCATTGCGACCTGCCAGCCTATGGCTTGCGCGAATTTCTCCGGCCCTTGCGCGGCCCCGCCTATGCAGCGCGGCTTGCGCAGGCCGCCTGGGATTCGGGCGCGCTGATCTTTCCCGGAACCGCAGTCACCGCACTGCACAGCGGCCCGCGGCTGACCGTTTCCACGCCCGGAGGCACGCAGGAGATCGTCGCGCGCCGGGTGCTGGTCTGCACCGGCGCGCGCGAATCCGGCTGGGCCGAGCGGCAGATCGCGGGCAGCGGCGCGGCTGGCGTGCTGACCACGGCCGAGCTGAAGCGGCGGCTGCATCACGGCGGGCGGCTGCCCTTCCAAAGCCCGTTGCTGCTGGGAACCGAGGCGGTCGCGCTCTCGGCGCTGCTAACCTGCCAGGACGCGGGCATCCACCCCGTGGCCGTCGTCGAGCCCTCCTCCCGCGTCATCGCGCGTTGGCCTGCAGGGCTGCTGCCGCGGATCCTGGGCATTCCGCTGCTGCTGAACACCGATCTGGTGGGGATCGAGGGCGAGACCGGCCTGCGCGAGATGGTCCTGCGCGGCCCGGACGGGGCAGAGCGGCGCCTGCAGGCCGATGGCGTGATCCTGACCGGGCGCTACCTGCCCGAGGCAGGGCTGCTGCGCGGGCACCTCGCGCTCGATCCGCGCACGGGCGGGCCCGAGGTCGACCAGTTCGGCCGCTGCTCGGACCCCGGCTATTTCGCCGCGGGGAACCTGCTGCGCCCGGTGGAAACGGCGTCCTGGTGCTGGCGCGAGGGCCGCCGCGCCGCCCGCGCCATCGCTGCCAGCCTGCGCGGGGCCCTGCCGCCGCGTGCGGGCGGGCTGCTGCTGGAGGTCGAGGGGCCGACGCTGAAATATGTGGTGCCGCAACGGCTTGTGACGCGCGGCTGCGGCGAGGGAGCGGCCGATATGCTGCAGCTGCGGGTGACGCGGCCGGTGATGGGCCGGCTGGTGGTGACGCGGGGCGGCGAGGAACTCTGGTCCGGCCGCATCCGCTCCGGCCCCGAGCGGCGGCTGACCCTGCCGATCGGCGGGCTGCCGGTGGGCGAGAGCGGGGTGCTGAGCCTGCGGGTTGACGAGGAGCTGCTCTAGCTGCGCCAGGGCAGCGTGCCCGGCGGCAACCACCCCGCCAGCCGGTCCAGCGCCAGCGCCAGCAGCAGCACGAAGCCGACCGAGGCCGCCGACAGCGCCGCCGCGCCGGTGGAATTGCCCTCGTATTGCAGCGAGAACACCATCACCCCCACCGTCTCGACCCCGCTCGACCACAGCAGCGCCGAGAGGGTCAGCTCGTTGAACGCGGTCAGGAACACCAGCACGGCCCCCGCCACCAGCGAGGGCGCGGCCATCGGCGCGGTGATGCGGGCGATGCGGGTGAGGAGCCCGGCGCCGACGATCCGCGCCGCCTCGTCCAGCGCCGGTTCGGTGCCGGCCATCGCCACGGTCGCGGGACCAAGCACCAGCGGCAGGAAGCGCGCGAGATAGGCCAGCAGCAGGATGGTGGAGGTGCCGTAGATCGAGACCCCGATCCCTGGCAGCGGCGGCAGGAAGACAAGGATATAGGCCAGCGCCAGCACCGTGCCCGGCACCACGAAGGGCGCATCGGTCAGCCACAGCAGCCTGCGCGCGAGCGCATGCCGCCGCTGCGCCGCCATGTAGCCGATGCCGAGGGCGACCACGGCCGAGATCACCGCCGCCGCCAGCGACAGCCATGCGGAATTGGCAAAGGCGCGGCGGATGGTGGCATTGGTCAGCAGCGTGTCGGTGAAGTTGGCGAAGGTCAGCGTCTGCAACGTCAGCGGCACGCCGAGCGCCGGCGACAGCGCCGTTCCCAGCAGCGCCAGCATCGGCAGCACGGCCATGACCAGCAGCACTGCCCACAGCCCCGCCTCTACCGGCAAGCGCCAGCGCCCCAGCTCCAGCGGTTGCAGGGGTCGCCCGCCCCGGTCCACCGGCACCGCGCGGCGCACCAAAGCCGCCCGCAGCAGCAGCGCCGCGCCCGCCAGCGCCACCAGCAGCAGCGCCAGCACCGCCACCTGCCCGATCACCGCCGGGCCGAAACCGTTCAGCCGCTGATAGATCAGCGTCGTCAGCATCGAGAACCGCCCCGGAATCCCCAGCAGCGCCGGCACTCCGAAATTTCCCACCGCCGCCGCAAAGGCCAGGATCGCGCCCGAGGCGGCAGCAGGCGCCACCAGCGGCAGCACCACGCGGGCCAGGATACGCCCGCGCCCGGCGCCGGCAATCCGCGCCGCCTCCACCAGATCTTCAGGGAGAGCCGCCAGCGCCGCGCGCACCGCCAGGAACACCAGCGGCATATGCTCGATCCCCATCAGCGCGATGATGCCGCCGGCAGAATACATCGGGTTGGTCTGGCCCGGCGCCGGGGCAAGGCCAAGGGGGCCAAGGATCGGCGAGGAGGAGCCCATCAGCTCGATCCAGGCCAGCGCCATGATCTGCGAGGGGATCAGCAGCGGCGCGAGGATCAGGAAAGTCATCGCCACCCGCCCCCGCAGCCGCAGCATCCCCATCGCCAGGGCCAACGCCACGCCAAGCACCGCCGAGACCACGACCGACCCGGCCGAGGCATAGACGGTATTGCCAAAGGCGCGGCCCGTGGCGCGCGCCGCCAGCCCGTCGCGGATCAGCCCGAAGGACTCACCTGCGTCATTCGCCCCGAACGCCTCGGCGAACAGCCGCAGCAGCGGCCAGAGCCCCAGGGCCAGCACATAGAGCGCCAGCAGGGCGACGAGCAGATGCTCGCCGCCCCGTCCTGTCAGCATGGGCCAGGCGCGCTTGACCGGCAGGCCCGTGTCAGCCACCGAAGAGATCCGCGAAGGCCTGCTTGGTCGCCTGATCCTCGGTCAGCATCACGCCGGCATCGGCGGGCAGGATGTTCAGCGTATCGACGGCGGGGTAGCCTTCGGGCTGCGCCACACCGGCGAGGATCGGGAAGTAGCCCTGTGCTACCGACTGCTCCTGCGCGGCCTGCGACAGTTGCCAGTCGACGAACACCTTCGCCGCCTCCGGGTTGTCGCTGTCCTTCAGGATCGCGACCGGCTGGGTGATCGAGGACACGCCTTCCTCGGGGAACACGAACTCGACCGGCGAGCCCTTGGCCTTGGCGTTCATCGCCATGTATTCGATGATGATGCCGTAAGCCTTCTCGCCGCGCGCCACGGCCTCGATCACGGTGCCATTGCCCTGCCCGGCCACGGCGCCATTGTCGGCCAGCGTCTCATAATACTCCCAGCCGAATTCCGGCTGCTGCACCATGGTGCCGACATGGATCACCGCCGCACCGGAATAGAGCGGGCTTGGCATGATCAGCGAGGCGGCGGTTTCGGGCGCGGTCAGGTCGGCCCAGGAGGTCGGGGCCGCGTCCACCATCGTGGTGTTGTAGACGATGCCGGTGGTGATCAGCTTGGTGCCGAAGAAGGTCATGTCCGGGTCGATCAGCGCGGTGGGCACTCCCTCGACCGGCGCATCCGTGTAGGCCAGCAGCCGGTCATCGTTCTTCAGCTGGGTCATCGCCACGGCGTCGGCGATCAGCATCACGTCGGCGGGGGTCGATCCGGCGGTGAATTCCGCCTGCAGCTTGCTCATCAGCTCGGTGGTGCCGGTGCGGAACACCTCGACGGTGATCTCGGGGTGGTCCTTGTTGAAGGCCTCGACCACCAGCGCCATCTGGTCATTGGGCTGCGAGGTATAAACGGTGATGGTGCCGGTCGCCTGCGCGAATGCGGGGCCGGTCAGCGCGGTGCCGGCAAGCAGCGCGAGCGCGAGAGAGGTGCGAAGGGTCATGGTCCTGGCCTTTTCATCGGGGATGTCTGGCCGCTTGGTAGACCCCTCGCTTGACAGTCCTGTGACAGTCGGCGGGGAAAGAAACATTCGGGAGTCACATTTGCGACGGGATCATCGCGGGCGATAGGTCGCCAGCAGCGGATCGGCAAGCTCCGCCGCGCCCAGAACCCGCAAGGACCAGTCGGGCGCCTCGCCCTCCTCCTGCTCGCGCTGAAACAGCACCGGCACGGCATTGGCAAAGCGCGGCAGCTCCACCCCGGGGCACAGGAGCGCGCCCAGAACCCGCGCGGTGCCGGAATGGCCGACGACCAGCACCGGGAAGGGCGGCGTGACCGTCGCCAGCGCGGCGGTCACGCGGCTCTGGAACGCGCCCGGCCCCTCACCCCCCGGCGGCACCATGTCGCGGACCAGCGCGGCATAGGGCTGCTCCTCCCAGATGCCCCAGTTGCGCTCTGCCAGCCCCGGCAGCAGCCGCACCGGCAACCCGTGCCGTGCCGCCACCGTCTCGGCGGTGACGCGCGCACGGATCTGCGGCGAGGACCAGATGGCGGCGATCTGCACCCCTGCCAGCAGCTCTGCCGCGGCCTGCGCCTGCGCGAGACCTTCGGCGTTCAGCGGCACATCGGTGGATCCGGCGATGATCCCGGCGCGGTTATGCGCGGTCTCGCCATGGCGCAGGAACAGGAAGGATTGGGCAAAGAGGGGGATCACCAGCGCATCTCCGGCGCCTGGACCAGCGGCAGGTCCGGCAGAGCGGCGGCCAGATCGGCGGCGCGGGGGGCCTCGACAAAGGCAGCCATCGCCAGGCGGGGCTGCACCGAAGCGGCCAGGGCGGCGATGCCGGTCAGGCGCGGATGCACGTTCCAGCGCAGGAAGCGCGCCTTGCTCGAGGCGACGAGCTCCGCCGCGGGCTTGCCGGTCGCCAGATGGCCGGTGAAGACGATTTCCGCTTCACCCGATTTCGCAAACCGCGCGATCAGCTCTGCCGCCAGCCCGGCATCGCCATTGGGCTTGGCGGCGATCATCACGCCCTGCGCCGGGCTGCCGCCCGCCAGCGCCGCGGTGCCCGCCAGCATCCCCGCCAGCGCCCCGGCCCCGCCCGGCACCAGCGCGCCGGGATGGTCGAGCAGCACGGTTGCCACATGGCGATGCGCAGGGCAGAGCGCGACCGGCAGCCCCGCAGCGGCGAAGGCAATCGCCATCTCCAGCCCGCGTCCCCCCGCCGGGGCCGGTAGCAGCAGCGGGCGAGTGGCGGCGAGGGCCAGTAGCTCGGCCATCTGATCGGCCAGCGGCTGATCGGCCGCGCCATAGGAGGCGTCGAAGACCAGCGCCGCGGCGGGGGCCGGCAGTTCGCAGGGGTAGAGCGTGCTCTCGGCGCTCATGTCGCCGGTGTAAAGCAGCCCGCCCGCGCCGCCGATCCGCATCCAGACCGCGCCGGGGGCATGGCCGCAGGGCCCCGTCTCCACCGTCAGCCCCGCCACCTGCACGGTGCCGCGGATCGGCAGATCCTGCGCATGGGCGAGACGCAGGTCATCGGTCAGCGCCCGCACCGGCGCGGTGGCGTAGACCGGCGGGTTGCCCAACTCGGGCGCCAGATCCAGCGCGCCGATATGGTCGGGATGGCCGTGGCTGATCAGGATCGCATCCACCGAGCCGATGCCGGTGATGTCGGGGCGCATCCCGGCATCGGGGCCTTCGCCCAGATCGAGCAGCAGCCGGGCACCGCCCGTCTCCAACTGGAAACAGGCCGGGCCCTTGACGCCGAGGCCGGAAATCGCGCGCAGATGGAAGCCCGTCATCACGCCACCTCGAACGCGGGCTGCAGGGCCATCGGCGCCAGCGCCTCGCGTGGCAGCACCCAACCGCCCGAGAGGGCGAGCGTCACCTCGGCGCCGGGCTCTACCGGGGCCGCGCTGCGCACCTCGATCAGGTCGGCACCCGCCCCCTCCAGATCCACCGACAGCATGTAATCCCCGCCCTCGAAGCGCAGATCGGCGACCCGGCCAGCCAGCCGCGGCTGCCCCGGCGCAAGCTCCAGCGTCAAATCGCGGGCGCGCAGGCACAGCCAGCCGGGGCCTGCGGGCGCGGACCCCGGCACGGCCAGATCACGGCCCATCAGCCGCACCCGCAGGCGCGCACCGTCAGCCCCCAGCACCTCGACCGGCACCGTCCGCCCCTGCCCCACGAAGCGCGCCACCATCGCCGAGGCGGGGCGGGAGAACAATTCCTGCGGCGGGGCGATCTGCTGCATCCGGCCCCTGTCCATCACCGCGACCAGACCCGCCAGCGCCATCGCCTCGTTCTGGTCATGGGTGACGAAGACGAAGGTGGTGCCGGCCTGGCGGTGGATGCGGCGGAATTCGGCCAGCATCGCCTGGCGCAGATGGGCATCCAGATTGGCCAATGGCTCGTCTAGCAGGATCAGCGCGGGCCGCATCGCAAGGCTGCGCGCCAGTGCCACCCGCTGCCGCTGCCCGCCCGACAGCTCATGCGGGCGGCGATCCGCATGACCCTCCAGCCCGACCAGCGTCAGCGCCTCATGGGTCCGCGCCCGCTGCTCGGCCTTGGACAGGCCCCGCAGCCCGAGGCCGAAGGCGATGTTGCCGGCAACGGTCATGTGCGGCCAGAGCGCGTAGGACTGGAACACCATCCCCAGGTCGCGCTGCGCCGGTTCGACGAAGCGCCCCGCCCCGGCCACAGCCCGCCCGCCAAGCGCAATAGTCCCGGCATCGGGCCGCTCCAGCCCCGCGATCAGCCGCAGGACCGTGGTCTTGCCACAGCCCGAGGGGCCGACCAGGGCGAAGAACGCCCCCGCAGGCACGGTGAAGCTGACGCCATCCACGGCGGTGGTGGCGGCGAAATTTCGGGTGACGGATTGGAATACGATCTCTGCCATGGGCTCCGGTCCTTGGGGCCTTCGCGGTAGTCCGGGGAGATGACGGTTTGATGACACGAATCGAATGACCGGCCGCGAGGCCGGTCATTCATGGTCTGGGCCGGTCGGATTGCCCGCGCTCTGGGGCACCGATCGGATCGACGGGTCGACCTCAGTTGGTCGTGGTCGTCGTGGTGGTGTTGCCTTCACCGTCCTGGGCGCCTGCAACCACTGCTGCCGTGGCCGCGAAGACGCCGCCGACGATCAAGAGGTTGGTGGCCGGAAGCGTCAGGCCGGTGACCGCGCCGGGAAGGCCGAGTGCGGGCGCCGGGGTCGGGGTCGGGGTCGGGGTGGTGCCTTCCTGCGCTACCGCCGGGAGGATGGAAGCGGCGGAAATGGCGAGGACGGAGGCGAGGACGGAGGCGAGGATCTTTACGGTCATGGGGAAAACTCCTGCTGCGGGGTACTCCATGCTTACCACATTCTGCTCTGCAGCACAGCCGCAAATCGGTCCAGCTTCCGCATGAAATAAGGGCGGCGTGCGGATTCCTGCCTGCTGGGGCGGCTGATCTTCCCCGAAAACGGCCGGACAGGCAGGACGCGTCCCTTCTCACGCAGCACAAACGCCGGCTCGAAGGCCCGACGAATCCCCGCTGCCGGCAGCACTGGAAACAAGGCGTCCAGAGGGAGCCGCCCGAGGATCGCAGCTGGCGCGAGGCCTTTGACACCCCGGCGCGCTGCCCCTTGAGCCCCTACTCTGCCGGCAGCCGCCCCACCCGCGCCGCCTCGGCCAGCTCCTTGTGCAACCGCGCCTCTTCCGCCGCCTTGGGCTTCGAGAGGCCCGCCAGCAGCAGATAGGCCACCGGCGTCAGGTAGAGCGTGGCGATGGTGGCAAGGCCAAGCCCGCCGACGATGATCCAGCCCAGAACCTCGCGCGCCTCGGCCCCGGCGCCGAAGGCAAAGACCAGCGGCAGCCCGCCCAGGACCGTCGCCACCATCGTCATCATCACCGGACGCAGGCGCACGGTGGAGGCTTCCTCGATGGCCTCGCGGACGGAATGCCCCTCGTCGCGCAGCTGGTTGGCGAATTCCACGATCAGGATACCGTTCTTGGCCATGATCCCGACCAGCAGCACGAGCCCGATCTGACTGTAGACGTTGAGGCTGCCCCCCGTCACCACCATCGCCACCACCGCGCAGGCAAGGCCGAGCGGCACCGTGGCCATCACGATGAAGGCCGACACGAAGCTTTCGAACTGCGCCGCCAGCACCAGCAGCACGATCAGCAGCGCCATCCCGAAGGTGATCAAGAGGCCGCCCGAGGTTTCCCCCAGCGTCGCCGCCTCGGCCAGCGGGATCAGCCGCGCATTCTCGGGCAGCACCTCGGCGGCGAGATCCTGCACCTGCGCCCAGGCATCGCCAAGCGCCAGATCATCGGTCAGGCCCGCCGAGATCGGCACCGACCGCATCTGCCCCTCGCGCCCCAGTTCGGGCGCAACCGCGCGTTCCTCCAGCGTCACGAAGGTGGAGATCGGGATCATCTGCCCGCCCGCCGTGCTGCCGGTGCCGGACTTCACGAAGATCCGCTCCAGATCGCCGGGGTCATTCACCGGGTTCGTGGTCGAGACCATCTTCACGTCATAGCTTTTGTCATCGAGGAACACCGTCGCCACGGTGCGCCCGTCCAGCACCGCCTGCAGCGCCTCGCCCAGACCGTCGATATCCACCCCGAGGTCCGAGGCCCGCGCCCGGTCCACCTCGATGAACAGCTGCGGCTGGGTGGTGTCATAGTCGATGCGCACCTGCCCGAAGGCCGGGGTCTCCTCCATCCGCGCGACCAGAGCATTGGCGGCATCGGCCAGCGTCACATAGCTGTCGCCGACCACTGCGAAGGACAGCCCCTGCCCCGCGCCGCGGATCCCCAGCGAATTGGACTGGATGGCAAACACCCGAACGCCGATCACGCCCTTCAGCCGGTCATTGATCTCGGCCACGATCTCTTGCTGGCTGCGCTCGCGCTCGGCCCAGTCGGCAAGGCTCAGCACCATGAAGCCGCGATTGTCGCGCCCGCCCATGCCGACATTGGCAAAGACGCTGACCACTTCGCCCGAGGCGCGCAGCGGTTCGAGCAGATCCTCGATCTGCCGCACCTTGCCGTCGGTATATTCCAGCGCCACGCCCTGCGGCGCGGTGATGCTGAGCAGCGCCAGCGCCCGGTCTTCGGGCGGGGTCAACTCCTGCCGCAGCGTGGTGAACAGCATGGCGGCGGTCAGCGCGAACAGGGCGGCGATGGCCAGAACCACCATCGGCGCGCCAAGCGCCCAGTGCAGCGAGCGGGCATAGAGGCCGGAGAGCTTCGCCCCGACCCAGCCAAGCGCGCCCTTCGGCGCCGTGCCTTCGGCGGGTTGCGCCTTGAGCAGGCGGCTGGCGAGCACCGGGCAGAGGGTGAGCGCGGTGACCGAGGACAGCAGCACGGCGATGGCGAGGGTGAAGCCGAACTCGCGGAACAGCCCACCGGTCTGGCCGGGCAGGAAGGACAGCGGGATGAACACCGCCGCCAACGTCGTGGTGGTGGCGATCACCGCGAAGAACACCTGCTGGGTGCCCAGAACCGCCGCCGCCCGCGCACCCATGCCCTGGCTGCGGCGGCGCACGATGTTTTCCAGCACCACGATGGCGTCATCGACCACCATCCCCGTCGCCAGCACCAGCGCCAGCAGCGTCAGGATGTTGATCGAGAATCCCACCAGCCACAGCGCCGCCAGCGTGCCGATCAAGGAGACCGGCATGGCGATCACCGGGATCAGCGTTGCCCGCACATCGCGCAGGAAGATGTAGATGATCGCGGTCACGATCAGCACCGACAGGCCAAGCGCGATCTCGACCTCATGGATGGCGCCATTGATGAAGGTGGCGGTGTCCGAGGTGATGAAGATGTCCACATCGGGGGGCAGGATCGCCTTCACATCCTCCACCACCTCGGTGACCGCCTCGGAAATATTCAGCGTGTTGCTTTGCGCCTGCCGCAAGATGCCAAGGCCGATCCCGGTCTGGCCGTTGGCGCGCAGCGTGGTCTCGCCCGGATCGGGGCCAAGCGTGACCTGTGCCACCTCTCCCAGCCTTACATCGGGGGTCAGGTCCAGCGCCTCGAACTCCGCCCCGGTGCTGACGGCCGCCGTTGCCCGCACCAGCAGGCTCTGGCGCTGCGAGCTGAGCGAGCCCGCCGGCGCGTCGAAGGCGACATTCGCCAGCGTCTCGCGCACATCGGCCAGCGTCAGGCCGCGGCTGGCCAGCTGCGCCATGTCGATATCGACGCGGAACACCTGTTCGCGGTCGCCATAGATCTGCAGGTCGGCGACGCCGGGGGCAGACAGCACCCGGTCCTCGACCAGATCCTCCACCAGCTGGGTCAATTCCTGCGGCGAGCGGGTGGCCGAGGTGACCGCGATGCGCATCACCGCCTCGGCATTGGCATCGGCCTTGACCACGCGCGGATCGTCGGCATCGTCGGGCAGGCTGTTGCGGATCCGGGCCACGGCGTCGCGCAGGTCGGTCGCGGCCACGTCGAGATCGACATCGTCGCGGAACTCCACCGTCACCCGGCTTTGCCCGAAGCGCGAGGAGGAGGAGATGGACTTCACCCCCGCCACCCGCCCCGCGGCGCCTTCGACGGCGGCGGTGATCTCGCGGTCGATGGTTTCGGGGGCCGCGCCGTCGAAATTGGTGTTGACGCTGACCACCGGGCGGTCGACGTCGGGCAGCTCGCGCACCTCGGCGCCCATCAGCGCGCCAAGGCCGGCGAGCACGATCAGCGCGTTGAGCACGAAGGCGAGAATCGGGCGGCGCACCAGCAGGGCAGTGCCGGAGCGGGCGACGGCGGCGGCTTCGAGCGCCTCGTCGGCGTCGGATTGGGCCTTTTCGGTGCTCATGTCTCGGGCTCCTGCGCCAGCGTGACGGCGGCGCCCGGGCGCAGCACCTGCACGCCTTCGGTCACCACCAGATCGCCCGGCTCCAGCGCCGCCTCGATCAGCACCGCCTCGGCGTTGCGCTGCAAGATGCGGATGTCGAGCCGCAAGGCCTTGCCGCCCCGCACCGCCCAGACAAAGGCGCCATCCGCGCCCCATTGGATCGCCAGCGGGTCCACGGCCGGATGCGCATCCCCCGTGAAGGCCAGCTCGATCCCGATCGCCATGCCGGCGCGCAGCCGGTCCCCGGTATTCTCGATCGCCGCCTGCACCCGCAGGCTGCGGCTGGTCTGGTCCACCCGGTTGTCGAGCGCGGTGATGCGGCCTTCCAGCCGCGCGCCGGGATCTGCCAGCGGCGCGGCAAAGACCGCGTCGCCGGGTGCCAGCCGGCTGACCACCCGTTCCGGCACCCGGAATTCGACCAACAGGCTGGAGCGGTCCTCGATGCGCGTGATCTCGGTCCCCGAGGGGATCAGGTCACCGATCTCGGCCTCGATGATCCCGACCCAGCCCGAGATGGGGGCGGTCAGCGTGTGGCGTTGCAGGTCGAATTCGGCCTGCCGCAGCTCCAGCTCGGCGCTGCGCAGGGCAAGCTCGGCCTCCTGCA
Source organism: Frigidibacter albus (assembly GCF_009908165.1). GTDB lineage: Bacteria > Pseudomonadota > Alphaproteobacteria > Rhodobacterales > Rhodobacteraceae > Frigidibacter > Frigidibacter albus. The sequence continues at coordinate 231,837 of NZ_JAAAUC010000002.1, read as the reverse complement.
CTTGCAGCTCGGTGCCAGACCCGCTTTGCCGCAGCTGGGTCAACCGCGCGAAATCGGTCTGCGCATCACGCAGCAGCAGTTGCGAGCGGTCCAGCGCGATACGGGCGGCCTCGCTGTCGAGTTCCGCGAGCACCGCCCCCTGTTCGACAAAGTCGCCCGAGGCGACGCTGAGCGAAGCCAGCCGCCCCGGCACCTCGGCCGCCAGCACGGCCGCGCGCACGCCGCGGGCGGTGCCGATGGCCGTCACCACATCCGTCATCTCGCGCAAGTCCGGCACCACCGCCACCACGGTCGTCGCGGGGGCGGCGGGCGGCGCGCCTGCCTCACCCTCCGCGTCCGGCGCCGCAATCAGGCCGATGCGCTGCATCGGCTCCAGCACCCCCAGCCCGGTCAGCAAGGGCCGTGCCGCCGGCACGAACAACGCCCACAGCACTAATGCCGCCGCGACAACGGCGCCTGTCATCAGGGCCTGTTTCCAAAGGGGCATCGTCGTCTCCGGTCTGGCTGTTCCCGGCATGTAACGCGGGAGGGCGGGAATTCTGTCGGCGGCAGATGTCGGCGGGAGTAGGCGGAAATTCGGTCTCTCGTGCAAGTCACGATGCAGCAGGTCCCGCTGCAAGTGCAGCCCTGTGCGCCCGGGGCAACCAAAACCCGGGTCAACACTCCGTGAAACGCCGCCCTGGCGGGCACTTGGCCCCGCAGATGCAGGCAAGTGCCGTGACGGCGAGGGCGTGCATCGGCACTGGACCCGGCGTGGATTGGCTCTAAGTTGAGATGGCGCAACAGGTTTCAGTGAGGGGTGGGGCGGGTGTCGGCACATATACATCAGCAACAGCGTCCCTCTGCACCCCGGCCCGACCCGGCGGCGCTGGAGCGTTTGCGCGCCTGCCCGCATTGCGATGCGCTCTACCAGATCGCGCCCGTGGCCCCGCGCGAACGGGCGATCTGCACCCGCTGCGGCGCGGTGCTGATCGCGCCCCGCGCCCGCGCCTTCAGCCGGATCATCGCGCTGGCCGTCACTGCGCTGATCCTGATGGCGGCGGCGATCTTCATGCCGTTCCTCGACCTCTCTGCCTCCGGCATGCACAGCCGCGCCTCGGTGCTGGATGCGGTGCTGGCGTTTTCCGATGGGATGATGTTGCCGCTGTCGGTGGCAGTGGGCGCGCTGATCGTGGTGATCCCGGCGCTGCGGCTGTCGCTGATCGTCTACACGCTGGCCCCGATGATGCGCGGCGGCCCGGCCCTGCCCCGCGCGGCGCAGGCCTTCCGGCTGGCCGATGCGCTGAAGCCCTGGGCGATGGCAGAGATCTTCCTGATCGGCGTCGCCGTCGCGCTGGTCAAGGTTGCCGGTATCGCCACCGTCACCCCCGGCCCGGCCTTCTGGGCGTTTTGCGGGCTGGTGGTGGTGACGGTGCTGCATGATGACGTGATGGACGCCGAATCGGTCTGGCAGGCCATCGAGCGGCGGGAAACTGCACGGCGCAGCGCCGCCGATGCCGCGGCAAGCCGCGCATGACCCCTGCAGCAGTCCCCACCGCCCGCACTGCCGGGCTGATCGGCTGCACCCGCTGCGGCCGGGTCTTCGCGCCGGGCACCGAGCTTTGCACCCGCTGCGGCGCCCCGCTGTCCAGCCGTGATCCGCGGGCGTTGCAGCGGGTCTGGGCCTGGTGGTTCGCAGGGCTCGTCGTCTACATCCCCGCCAATATCTACCCGATGCTGATCACCCGCACCCTCACCTATTCCGGCGAGGGCACGATCCTGGGCGGCGTGGTCGAGTTGCTGGGCCATGGCGATTACTTCGTGGCCTTCGTCATCTTCTTTGCCAGTATCCTGATCCCGGTCGGCAAGTTCATGGCCATCGCCTTTCTGGCCCTGTCGATCCGCAACCACCGCTTTTTGGATGAACACGCGCAGCACCGGCTGCATGCGGTGGTGGAGTTCATCGGGCGCTGGTCGATGATCGACGTGTTCGTGGTGGCGATCCTCGCCTCGCTGGTGCGCTTCGATGCGGTGGCGACCATCAACCCCGGCATCGCGGCGATCAGTTTCGCGCTGTCGGTTGCCTTCACCATGCTGTCGGCGCAAAGTTTTGATCCCCGGGCCATCTGGGACGAATGAGGCGATATCCAAAGTGACCGACCCCGAGATCCCGTCGCCCCAGGGCGAAGTCCCGCAGATGCAGGTGACCCCGGCGCGCAAGCGCTGGTGGCACCAGCTGTCGCCCGTCTGGCTGGTGCCGATCGTGGCGCTGGCGGCGGCGCTTGGTGTCGCCTGGCAAAGCTATGCCGGCCGCGGCGAGTTGGTGACGATCAGCTTCCAGAACGCCTCGGGCATTGAGGCCGGGCAGACGCCGCTGAAGTTCCGCGACGTGACCATCGGCGTGGTCGAGCAGGTGAATTTCGGCGCGGACCTGTCCGAGGTGCTGGTCAACGTCCGCGTGTCCAGGGATGTCGCCCCCTTCATCGACGATGGCGCCGAGTTCTGGGTGGTGCGCCCCGAGGTCAGCGTGCGTGGCGTAACCGGGCTTGATACCGTGCTGTCGGGCGCCTTCATCGCCGGGCGGTGGGATTCCGAGTCCAGCGGTGCGCACAGCCGCTTCACCGGGCTCGAGGTGCCGCCGATGCTGGGCGGACCGGACCAGACCGGCATGGTGGTGGTGCTGCGGCTGCGCGACGGCAACCAGATTTCGGCCGGCGCGCCGATCCTCTACCGGGGGATCGAGGTCGGCGCGGTCGGCGCGCCGCGGCTGTCCGACGATGGCGAGAGCGTGCTGATCGATGCCTTCATCGAGGCACCCTATACCGAACGCCTTACCTCTGCGTCGCGGTTCTGGGATGCGTCGGGCTTCGATGTCTCCATCGGCGCCTCGGGGGTGGAGCTGGACGTGAAAAGCCTCGCCTCGCTGATCGAGGGCGGCATCAGCTTCGACACGGTGGTGTCGGGCGGCGATCCGGTGGATCCCGGCGACAGCTTCGAGGTCTATCCCGACGAGAACACCGCGCGCGACAGCGTCTTCACCTCGGCCAATGATGCCACGCTGCCGGTCTCGGTGGTGTTCGACGGCTCGGTGTCGGGCCTGACGGTGGGCGCCGAGGTGCGCTTTCGCGGACTGAAGGTCGGCGAGGTCACCGACCTTGGCGCCTATGTCGAGGGCGAGGGCACGGCCCGCCGCGTGCGGCTGCGCGCCAATCTGGAGCTGCGGATCGGCAAGCTTGGCCTTGGCGACGAGGCCACCCCCGAGCAGGCGATCGACCTTCTGGGAACCTTCGTGCAGAACAACGGCCTGCGCGCCCGGCTGACCACTGCCAGCATCCTGACCGGCGGGCTGCTGGTCGATCTGGTTGAGCTTCCCGATGCCCGGCCCGCCGAAATCCGCATGGACGCAGAGCCCTATCCGGAATTGCCGACCTCCGAAGCCGCGCTGTCGGATTTCGCCGCCACCTCGCAGGGCGTGTTCGAGCGGATCAACGCGCTGCCGGTCGAGGACCTGATGGAGGCGGCCATCGATGCGCTGGACAGTTTCCGCGCGCTGGCCGCCGATCCTGCCACCCGCCGGGTGCCCGAAGCCGCCGTGGGCCTGCTCGACGATACCCGCGCACTGGTCACCTCGGAAGACGTGGCCGCGATCCCGGCCGAGGTGCGGGCGATTGCCGCCAGCGCCCGCGAGATCCTGGACAAGATCGAGGAGGGCCAGGCGGTCGAGAACCTGATCGCTGCCATCGGCCGCGCCGACCGGGCGCTGACCAGCCTTGAGACGGCGTCGGAGGATTTCCCCGCCATCACCTCCGAGGTCCGCTCCATCGCCGAGAAGGTCGATGGTCTGGCGATGGAGGAGTTGCTGGCCTCGGCTGACCGGCTGATCGACAGCGCTGACGCGCTGATCGGCACCGAGGAGGCGCGCGCCCTGCCCGCCGCCTTCACCGGCGCGCTGGAAGAGATGACGGTGTTCCTCGCCCAGATCCGCGCCGGCGGTGCCATCGAGCGCGCCAACTCTGCGATCAGCGCCGCCGAAGCCGCCGCCAATTCGATCAACGAGGCGGCGCAATCGCTGCCGGACCTCTCGGAGCGTATGTCGGGGCTGGTGGTCAGCGCCGACGGGGTGATCGCGGGGTATGGCGAGCGGTCGCGCTTCAACACGGAACTGATGTCGGTGCTGCGCGATATCCAGTCGGCAGCCGATGCCGTCACCGCGCTGGCACGGACGATCGAACGCAATCCGAACTCTCTGATCCTGGGACGCTGACACATGATGGCCAAACCGCCGATGCTGCTGATCCTTTCGCTGGCCCTTGCCGCCTGCGGCAATGCCCCGCGCTACCTGATCGACCCGCCGGCGCCGCAGATGCGGCTGACCACCGCCGCGCGCACCATCATGCTGCGCGACGTGTCGCTGCCCGAATATGCCGCGGCGTCGGAGATCGCGCTGCAGGGCGAGGATGGCGCGGTGAAGAACGCCCGCCGCGCGCTTTGGGCGGACCTGCCCGAACGCAGCCTGACGCTGGCGCTGGCCCGGCAGCTCGATGCCGCGCTGTCCGCCACCGTGGCGGCGGAACCCTGGCCGCTGGCCGGCCTGCCCGATGCCGAGATCGAGGTGCGGGTGGAACAGAGCCTTGCCGGCGCCGACAACATCTTTCGGCTGCAGGGGCAGTATTACGTGCGCGCGGAGGAGGTGAATGCCGGCCCCGCCTCGGCCCCCTTCGCCATAGCGGTGCCGATGGCGGGCACGGACCCGCAGGACATCGCCGCCGCGCAATCCGCCGCGCTGGCGGAACTGGCCACGATCATCGCGCGCGGGGTGGGCCGGTAGGGGGATGGTGGGTGATGAGAGACTCGAACTCCCGACATCCTCGGTGTAAACGAGGCGCTCTACCAACTGAGCTAATCACCCTTGCGCCGTAAGGCTCGCCCTGTCTAGCGGCGCGGGGCGCGGCGGGCAAGAGGCGGAGTGGCCCCGAATGGCCGAGGCGCACCAAAGGGCAGCGCCCGTCCGCCGGGTGGGCGAGCAACAGGCGTTCTAGGCACTTTATGGTGCGGCCTACCTCCACCGCAGTTCTACGCGGAACAGTTGAGAAGCGCCCACGGGGCGGGCCGGGAGGCGGGCGCTGCCCGGCGGCGCGAAGCGCCTTGTTCCGGGCAAGAAGAGGGCACCCTACCCCCAGCCCGGCTTGCGCCTGTCGAAGAAGGCCGCGATGCCCTCGGCCGCCTCGGGACTTTCCCAGCGGGTGACGAGGGCGGCGATGCTGGCCTCGATCTCGGCGCCGCCGATGGGGGGGCCGAGCCGGCGGGCCAGCGCCTTTGCCTCGGCCACGGCTCCGGGCGCGCAGGCGAGGTAGGGCGCCACCTCGGCCTCCACCGCCGCATCGAGATCCGCGGGCGGCACGGCGCGGGCGGCGAGGCCGAGCGTCACCGCTTCATCAGCGCCAAACAGCCGCGCCGACATGAATACCCGCCGCGCCATCGCTTCGCCCATCCGCGCCAGCACATAGGGGCCGATGGTGGCGGGGATCAGCCCCAGCCGGGTTTCCGTCAGGCCAAAGCGGGCGGTGTCCGCCGCAATGGCCACATCGCAGACCGACATCATGCCGATGCCGCCGCCAAAGGCGTTGCCGTGGATGCGCCCGATCAGCGGCTTGGGGCAGAGGTTCAGCGCGTTCAGCATCATCGCCAGCGCCCGCGCGCCCGCCGCCCGGGTGGGGCCATCGGCAGCGATCTGGGCGCGCATCCAGCCAAGGTCGCCCCCGGCGCAGAAACTGGCCCCCGCGCCCGCCAGCACCACCACCCGCACCGCGGGATCGGCGCCGAGCGCGGTGGCGGCATCGGTCAGTTCCTCGATCATCGCCGCGTCGAGGGCATTATGCTTCTCGGGCCGGTTCAGCGTCAGCCGCGCCACGCCGCGGTCGTCGGTCGTCAGGGTCAGCGTGTCATACATCATCCGTGCTCCCGCCGCGCATCGCGCGGGCCATTGCTGCCGCCTCAAGAACCACACCCATGTCCAGCCCCGTCGGATGCCCCAGCTCCGCCATCCGTGCCGCGACCAGTTCCGTCGCCACATTGCCCTTGGCCCCGGGGGCATAGGGGCAGCCGCCGAGCCCGCCTACCGCTGCGTCGAAGACCCGCAGGCCAAGCTCCAGCGAGACCTCGATATTCGCCAGCGCCCGGCCCGCGGTATCGTGGAAGTGGCCCGCGAGTTGCGCCGCCGGCACCTCTTGCAATACCGCTTGCAGCATCGCGGCCACCGTCTCGGGCCGGCCCTGGCCGATGGTGTCGCCGAGGCTGATCCCGGTGCAGCCCATCTTCAGCAGCGCCGCCGCCACCCGCGCCACCGCCCCCGGCGCGATCGGCCCGTCATAGGGGCAGTCGGTCACGACAGAGACATAGCCGCGCACCGGGATGCCGTCGGCCTTGGCGGCCGCCATCACCGGGGCGAAGCGGTCGAGGCTCTCGGCAATGGTGCAGTTGAGGTTGGCGCGGCTGAATCCCTCGGAGGCGGCAGCGAAGACCGCCACAGCATCGGCGCGGGCGGCGCGGGCGCCTTCATAGCCTTTGAGGTTGGGGGTCAGCGCCGAATAGGCGACGCCGGGGGCGCGGGCGATGCCGGCCAGCACCTCGGCGCCATCTGCCATCTGCGGCACCCACTTTGGCGAGACGAAGCTGGCGACCTCGATCCGCCGGAACCCGGCGCGCGAGAGGCAATCGACCAGCGCGATCTTTTCGGCGGCGGGGATCATCCGGGCTTCGTTCTGCAGGCCGTCGCGGGGGCCCATTTCGAAGATTTCGACGGGATCAGGCATGGGGCATCTCCTCGGGCGGGGGATAGAACGGTGCCATGTAGATCGTGGCGGCCCCGTCGCGGGCGGCGGCGCGCAGGAAGGCGGGGCGGGCCGCGATCCGGTCCAGCCAGCCTGCGACGCGCGGCAGGCGGTCCAGAGTCACGAAGCGTTGCCCGATCAGCGCACCATAGGCGACGGCGATGTCGGCTGCCGAAAAGCCCGAGGGCAGCAGCCAGTCGCCCGCCATCCGCCGCTCGATGCCCTCCAGCGCCTTCTCCAGCCGCTTCGCCTCCAGCCGCATCACGGTGGGGCTGCGCATGGCGGGATCACGCAGGATGATGTGGTGCTGGGTCAGGTTGGCGACGTGGGAGCCGACGGTTTCGGCATAGTGCAGCCCTTCCAGCCAGTCGGGGCGTTCGTCTGGCGTGCCGGTCAGCGCGCCACGGGTCTCGGCGAGGTACTGCACGATCGCGCCGGATTCGCAAAGTGTGCGCCCGTCGATCTCCAGCGCCGGAACCCGGCCGGCGGGGGAGAGCGCGAGGTAGGCGGGATCACGCAAGGATCGGTCGAAGAAGGAATGCGGGACGACCTCGAACTCCAGCCCCAGCTCCTCCAGCATCCACAGCACCCGGAACGACCGGGTCTGCGCGACATGGTGCAGGCGGATCATGCGGCCGCCTCCTTGGGTTCCTCATCCTCCAGCCGCACCAGAGCCGCCCCGGCCTCGACCTGATCTCCGGCAGCGGCGAGCACTTCGGCGACGATGCCAATCCGGGCGGCGGTCAGGGTGTGCTCCATCTTCATCGCTTCCAGGATCGCCAGCCGCTCGCCCTCCGCCACCACCTGCCCCGGCGCCACGAACACCGCCTTGACGAGGCCCGGCATCGGCGAGAGCACGACATTGCCCCCTGCCCCGGCGGCGGCCAGGCGGGCGAGCGGGTCCACGGGTGTGAAGGTGAAGGTGCCGGCGGGGCCGAAGACGGCGATGCCATGGGGCGTGCGGCGGGCGGTGCCGGGGGCCTTGGCGCCGTCGAGCGACCAGGCCCCACCGCGGCGTTCGGCGTGGAGGGTGTGGCCGGGCAGTTCCACCGTAACCCGGTCCGGGCCGTGGGGCTGAAGCGTGGCGGCAATGTCCTCGCCCGCCGCGTGCAGCGTGACCTGCTGGCGCAGCGGGGCCCAGAGGCTGAAGCCCTGCTGCGGGGCGGCGGGCTGGTCCAGCCCCGCCGCCGCCAGTGCCGCCAAGGCGACGACGCCCGGCGGGCAGGCGGGCACCTCGGTCAGCGCCGCCAGATCGCGGGCGATGAGGCCGGTGTCGACATCGCCCGCGGCAAAGCCCGGATGGCGGGCCAGCGCACCGAGGAAGGCGAGGTTGGTGACGGAGCCGGCCACCTCGGTTTCCGCCAGAGCGCGGGAGAGTTGGGCAAGGGCCACGGCACGGGTGGGGCCATGGACGACGAGTTTGGCGATCATCGGGTCATACCAGGGGCTGATCGTATCGCCCGGGCGCACGCCGGTTTCGATCCGGGCGCCGGCCGGAAAGGCCAGATGGTCCAGAGTGCCGGTGGCGGGCAGGAAGCCGGCGGGCACATCCTCGGCATAGAGCCGGGCCTCGAAGGCATGGCCGCTCAGGGGAATGTCCTGCTGGCGCAGAGGCAGCGGCTCGCCCGACGCCACGCGCAGCTGCCATTCGACAAGGTCGATGCCGGTGATGGCTTCGGTCACCGGGTGTTCGACCTGCAGTCGGGTGTTCATCTCCATGAACCAGAAGCGGTCGGGGCGCAGGCCATCCGAGGCATCGACGATGAACTCGATGGTCCCGGCGCCGGAATAGCCGATCGCGGTGGCGGCGCGCACCGCGGCCTCGCCCATGGCGGCGCGCATCTGGGGCGTCATGCCGGGGGCCGGGGCTTCCTCGATCACCTTCTGGTGGCGGCGCTGAAGCGAACAGTCGCGCTCATAGAGGTGGACCGCATGGGTGCCGTCGCCGAAGACCTGCATCTCGATATGGCGGGGCTTTTCGACATATTTCTCGATCAGCACCGCGGAGTTGCCGAAGGCGCCTGCAGCCTCGCGCTGCGCGGAGGCCAGCGCCTCGGCAAAGTCTTCGGGCCGCTCCACCCGGCGCATGCCCTTGCCGCCGCCGCCCGCAACCGCCTTGATCAGCACCGGATAGCCGACGGTATCGGCAGCGCCAGCCAGATGCTCGGGGTCCTGATTGGCGCCGTGATAGCCCGGCACCACCGGCACCCCCGCCTCGGCCATCAGCCGTTTGGCGGCGTCCTTGAGACCCATCGCCCGGATCGCGGCGGCAGAGGGGCCGATGAACACGAGGCCCGCGGCAGTGACGGCATCGACGAATTCGGGATTCTCCGACAGGAAGCCATAGCCCGGGTGGATCGCCTGCGCGCCGGTTTGCAGCGCCGCGGCGATGATCGCCTCGCCGCGCAGGTAGCTGCCCGCCGGGGCCGGGCCGCCGACGGCCACGGCCTCGTCGGCCATCGCCACATGGCGGGAGGCCGCATCGGCGGTGGAATGCACGGCGACGGTGGCCACGCCCATGCGGCGGGCGGTGTCGATCACCCGGCAGGCGATCTCGCCGCGGTTGGCGATCAGGATCTTGGCGAACATCGGCGTCCCTCCTTCGGGCTGGCTGTCGTTTGAAGCCGGGGGGGCCTTCTGGCCCGCCGGTCTTGAAGGAAGCCGGGGGGCCTTCTGCCCCACCGGTCTTGAAGGAAGCCGGGGGGCCTTCTGCCCCACCGGTCTTGAAGGAAGCCGGGGGGCCTTCTGCCCCCCCGGGCCCCCCGAGGATATTTTTCCAGCAAGAAGGCGGCATTTCTTGCTGGGGCAAATATCCCCGCCGGAGGCTCTTTCTTACATCCTGAACAGGCCGAACCGCGTTGGCTCGATCGGCGCGTTCAGCGCGGCGGAGAGCGACAGCGCCAGCACGTCGCGGGTCTTGCGCGGGTCGATGATGCCGTCATCCCAGAGTCGGGCGGAGGCGTAGAGCGGCTGGCTCTGCAGCTCGAACATCTCGGTGGTGGGGCGCTTGAACTCGGCCTCCTCCTCGGCGCTCCACGTGCCGCCCGCGCGCTCGATCCCCTCGCGGCGCACGGTGGCGAGGACGCCCGCCGCCTGCTCGCCCCCCATGACCGAGATGCGGGAGTTCGGCCAGCTCCACAGCAGGCGGGGCGAGTAGGCGCGCCCCGCCATGCCGTAATTGCCGGCGCCGAAGCTGCCGCCGACGAGGCAGGTGATCTTCGGCACATTGGTGGTGGCGACGGCAGTGACCATCTTGGCGCCGTGGCGGGCGATGCCTTCGTTTTCATAGCGGCGGCCGACCATGAAGCCGGTGATGTTCTGCAGGAAGATCAGCGGGATGCAGCGCTGGCTGCAGAGCTCCACGAAATGCGCGCCCTTCACCGCCGCCTCGGAGAACAGCACGCCATTGTTGGCGATTATGCCCACCGGGATGCCGTTGAGGTGGGCGAAGCCTGTCACCAGCGTTTCGCCGAAGCGAGCCTTGAACTCGTCGAAGCGCGAGCCGTCCACCAGCCGCGCGATGACCTCGCGGATGTCATAGGGGGTGCGCAGGTCGGCCGGGACGACGCCGAGGATCTCTTCGGGGTCATAGGCGGGCAGCTCGGGCGATTGCAGCTGCACGGTGGCGGGCTTTGCGCGGTTCAGGTGCAGGACGGCCCGGCGGGCGAGAGCGAGGGCGTGGGTGTCATCCTCGGCGAGGTAGTCGGCGACGCCCGAGAGGCGGGTGTGGACATCGCCGCCGCCCAAGTCTTCCGAGGTGACGATCTCGCCCGTCGCCGCCTTCACCAGCGGCGGGCCGGCGAGGAAGATGGTGCCCTGATCCTTGACGATGATGGTGACGTCGGACATGGCGGGAACATAGGCACCGCCGGCGGTACAGCTGCCCATGACCACGGCGATCTGGGCGATGCCCTTGGCGCTCATCCTGGCCTGGTTGTAGAAGATGCGGCCGAAATGGTCGCGGTCGGGGAAGACCTCGTCCTGGCTGGGCAGGTTGGCACCACCCGAATCCACCAGATAGATGCAGGGCAGATGGTTCTCCTCGGCGATCTCCTGCGCGCGCAGGTGTTTCTTCACCGTCATCGGGTAATAGGTGCCGCCCTTCACGGTGGCATCATTGGCGACGACCATCACCTCCAGCCCATGCACCCGGCCGATGCCGGCGATTACCCCGGCGGCGGGAGCGGCGCCGTCATAGAGGCCATGCGCGGCGGTGGCGCCGATTTCCAGAAACGGGCTGCCGGGGTCGAGCAGGTTCGCCACCCGCTCGCGCGGGGGCATCTTGCCACGGGCGGTGTGGCGGGCGACCGCCTTGGCGCCGCCGCCCATCGCCGCGGTGCGGGCGACCTCGGCCACCGCCTCGATCATTCCCAGATGCGCGGCGCGGTTGGCGCGGAAGGCGTCGGAGCCGGTCAGGGCACGGGTCAGCAGTTTCATGACACTTCCTTCAACATCCTGCGCCGCTGGCCTGCGGCAAAGCGCCCCGGTGCCGCCGGGCGGCGAGTCACAGAACTTGATCCACATCAAGGCCCCGGTCAGGGGCGAGCGTAACGGTGCGCCCTGTGACTGAATAACGGGTAGGCCCATGAAAAAGAACACTCTCGCCCTCGCTCTCGCTGCAGCCCTGACGACGACCGCCCTGCCGGCCCTGGCGCAATCCGCCGGCGAATGGACGCTTGGCGTCGGCCTGGGCTATGTCCAGCCCAAGGATGGGAATGGCGATCTGGCCGGCTTCAAGTCGGACATCGGCAACAACGTCCAGCCGACCATCACCTTTGAATACTTCATCATGGACAATGTCGGGATCGAGGTTCTGGCCGCGACGCCCTTCGAGCATGACGTGAAGCTCGACGGTCTGGGCAAGATCGGGTCCGTCCAGCACCTGCCGCCGACCGTCTCGCTGCAATACCACTTCGCCAATGCCAGCGACATCACGCCCTTCGTCGGCGTGGGCTTCAACTACACGGTGTTCTTCAAGGAGAAGACCAAGGGTGCGCTGGCCGGTAACCGCCTGCAGCTGGAAGACTCGGCCGGGCTCGCGCTGCATGCCGGTCTCGACTACAAGATCAGCGAACGCGGCGCCCTGCGGGCCGACATCCGCTGGATCGACATCGAGAGCAAGGTCAAGCTGAACGGCGACTATATCGGCAAGGCCAAGATCGACCCGGTGGTCATGGGTGTTTCCTACGTTCACAAGTTCTGATCGGCCCTTCGAGCCGGTCTTGAGGAGGTCCGGGCCAGCAATGGCCCGGGCCTTTTGCGCAAGGGCGGTCATGCGGTTTTCGCCATCAGCTCGCGCCCGATCAGCATCCGGCGGATTTCCGAGGTGCCGGCGCCGATCTCCATCAGCTTGGCATCGCGGAAGAGCCGGCTGACGGTGCTGTCATTGAGGAAGCCCGCCCCACCAAGCGCCTGCACCGCCTGATGCGCCTGCACCATCGCCTGTTCGGAGGCATAGAGCACGCAGGCCGCCGCATCCTGCCGCGTGACCTGGCCCTTGTCGCAGGCCTTCGCCACCTCATAGGTATAGGCGCGGGCGGTGTTCATCGCCGTGTACATGTCGGCGATCTTGGCCTGCATCAGCTGGAACTCGCCAATCGGTTTGCCGAATTGCTGGCGTTCATGCAGGTAGGGCATCACCTCATCGAGGCAGGCCGCCATGATGCCGGTGCCGATGCCCGACAGCACCACACGTTCGTAATCCAGCCCCGACATCAGCACGCGCACGCCGCGGCCTTCCTCCCCCAGAACATTCTCGAACGGGATCTCGCAATCCTCGAAGATCAGCTCGCCGGTGTTGGATCCGCGCATCCCCAGCTTGTCGAAATGCGGGCTGGTGGAGAAGCCACGGGTTCCGCGTTCCACAATAAAGGCCGTGATGCCCTTGGCGCCCGCCTCGGGATCGGTCTTGGCATAGACCACAAGCGTATCGGCATCGGGGCCATTGGTGATCCAGTACTTGCTGCCGTTCAGCAGGTAATGGCCGTTGCGCTTCTCGGCCTGCAGCTTCATGCCGACCACGTCGGAGCCGGCCCCCGCCTCCGACATCGCCAGCGCGCCGACATGGGCGCCCGAAATCAGCCCGGGCAGGTATTTGCGGCGTTGTTCGTCGGACCCGTTGAGCTTGATCTGGTTGACGCAGAGGTTGGAATGCGCGCCGTAGGACAGGCTGACCGAGGCGCTGGCCCGGGCGATTTCCTCGGTGGCGATGACATGGGCGAGATAGCCCATCCCGGCCCCGCCGAACTGTTCGGGCACCGTGATCCCCAGCAGGCCCAGATCGCCCATCTCGCGCCACAGATCGGACGGGAAGGTGTTGCCGCGGTCCACCTCGGCGGCCATCGGCTTCACCCGCTCCTGTGCCCAACGGTGAACCATCTCGCGCAAGGCATTCACATCCTCACCCAGATCGAACGTCATCGACGCCATGAACATCTGCAGACCCCTCCCAGAGCGCGCGCCTTATTGAACGCTCGTTCATTAATGCGCGCGAGGGTGAGTCGCGTCAAGTGGGGTGTTGGTTTCCGGCGCGATCAGGCGGCTTGCCGGTGGCAAGCCGACCGCGACGGTTGCCCGGAGGCGCAAGCCGCAGGGCAAGGGGGCGCCGCCTGGTCGGAAGGGTGCCAAATTCTGAAGAAGACCGGACCGCAGACTTCTAGAGAGCCCCCGCCTGCCACACCGCCGACACCTCGGCGCGCAGGATGCGGGCGATCTGGGCGCAATCCTCCACGCTGAAGGTCAGCGGCAGGCGCATGTCGATCAGCCCGGCCAGCACCGCATCGGTGCGCGGCAGGCTCTGCGCCGGAGCATAGCGCCAGCTGTCATAGCGCGAGGTGAAGGCGACCGGCTCGGCGGCACCGAACCATTTCAGCTCCACTCCCCGCGCTGCCGCGCGGGCCAGCAGGTCCTGCACCGCGTCCGGCCGCCAGCCGGGCAGCAGCAGCTGGAAGGAGGAGCCGACATAGGCCTCATGCTCTGGCCGGGGGATCAGCCGCAGGCCGGGCGTGCCCTCCAGCCCCGCCTCCAGCGCCACATAACGCTCGCGCCAGCGGGCGCGGCGGTCCGCCATCAGCGGCAGCTGCGGGCGCAGGATCGCGGCGCGCAGGTTGTCCATGCGGCCCGAGATGTTGGGCGTGTCCCATTTCAGATCGGCAAAAGCCTCGGGCGGCGGCGCGGCGGCGTGGCGGGCATAGAGCATGTAGCTGCCCGACAGCAGCACCGCCCGCGCCATTGCCTCGGCATCATCCGACACGATCAACCCGCCCTCGCCCGAGTTGATATGCTTGTAGGTCTGCGTCGAATAGCAGCCCATAACCCCATGCCTGCCGGACGCCACCCCGCGCCACTCCGCCCCCATGGTATGGGCGCAATCCTCGACCACCAGCACGCCTGCCGCATCGCAGATCTGCATCAGCCGGTCCATGTCGCAGACATGGCCGCGCATGTGCGAGAGCAGCAGAACCTTCGCCCCGGAGCTCGCGGCCTTGGCGGCCAGATCGTCAAGGTCGATGGTCAGGTCTTCCGTCACCTCCACAAACACCGGCTCGGCGCCAAGGCTGGCAATCGCCCCCGGCACCGGCGCAAGGGTGAAGCCGTTGGACAGAACGCGGTCCCCCACCGTCACGCCAACCGCCCGCATCGCGCAGGCCATCGCATAGCCGCCCGAGGCCACCGCGAGGCAGTAGCGCGCGCCGACAAGGGCGGCGAATTCCTGTTCCAGCAGCGACGCCTCGGCCTCCTCCCCCGGCACCACGTTGTAACGGTGCAGGCGGCCATGGCGCATCGCGGCGACGGCGGCTTCGATGCCCTCCTCGGGGATCGGCTCCTGCTGGGTGAAGTTGCCGGTAAAGCGGTCCATCAATGTGCCCCCAGCAGTCGTTCGGCCAGCGCGGGCAGATCCTCATACCGATCCAGCAGCGCCTCGGGCGCCAGCCGGGCAATGCCCGGTCCCTCGGGCCCGAAGGTCACCAGCACCGAAGGCACGCCCGCAGCGGCGGCGGTCTTGCGGTCGGTCTCGGTATCGCCGACCAGCAGCGAGCGCGCCACCTGCCCGCCCGCTTGCGTGACGGCCGCCACATAGGGCGCCGGATCGGGCTTGCGGACCGGCAGCGTATCGGCGCCGATCATCGAGGCGAAGAGATCGCGCACCCCCATCTTCGCCAGCAGCGATTCCGCCAGACCGGCAGGCTTGTTGGTGCAGATGCCGACCGCGAAGCCCTGCATCCGCAACGCCTCCACCGCGTCGATGGCGCCGGGATAGGCGTAGGTATGCACGAGGATGTCGCGGGCGTAATGCTCCAGCAGAGCTGGGTATTGCGTGTCGATCTCCGGATCCTCGGGCCGTCCCAGCCGCGAGAACCCCAGCCGCAGCATCGCCCGCCCGCCGTGGAAAGCGGTCAGCGCATCCGTTTGCGGATCCAACAGATCGCCATGCCCCAGCCCGCGGAAGCAGGCATTCGCCGCCGCCACCAGATCGGCCGAGGTATCGGCCAGCGTGCCGTCCAGATCGAAGATCACCGTGCGCATCTGCCGCTCCTCTGCCCTATCCGAAGATGTAACCTGTGGTAAGGACATGTGAAGCCCCCGCCCCTTGCGGGCCCACCGTGCTTCGGTAAAACGGGCGCGAGCAGAAGAAAAGGTGCATTCCATGGGCGCAGCCCTCATCATCCTGGCCGCGGGCCAGGGCACGCGGATGAATTCCGACCGCCCCAAGGTGCTGCATCCGCTCGGCGGGGTGCCGATCCTGTGGCACGCGATGGCGGCCGGGCAGGCGCTGGATCCTGAGCAGATCGTGATCGTCACCGGCCACGGCGCCGAGGCGGTGGAGGCGTCGGCACGCGGCTATGACGCCGGGGTGGTCTGCGTTCGGCAGGACCAGCAGCTTGGCACCGGCCATGCCGTGGCGCAGGCGATGCCGGCGCTGGCGGGGTTCTCGGGCCGGGCGCTGGTGCTGTATGGCGATACGCCCTTCATCCAGACCGGGACGCTGGAGGCGATGCTGGCCTCCCCCGCCGATCTGGTGGTGCTTGGCTTCACCGCCGCTGACCCGGGCCGCTATGGCCGGCTGGTGGCGGAAGGCGACCGGCTGGAGCGGATCGTGGAGTGGAAGGATGCCTGCGAGGCCGAGCGCGCCATCCCCCTGTGCAACTCTGGCGTGATGTGCGCCGATGCCGACCTGCTGGCCGATCTGGTCGCGGGCCTCGGCAATGACAACGCGGCGGGCGAGTATTACCTGACCGACATCGCCGCTGCCGCCCGCGCCCGCGGGCTCGACGCCCGCATCGTGACCTGCCCCGAGGCCGAGACGCTGGGGATCAATACACGCGCTGAGTTGGCACAGGCCGAAGCCGCCTTCCAGGCCCGGATGCGCGCCGAGGCGATGGAGAATGGCGTGACGATGCAGGCGCCGGACACGGTGTTCTTCAGCTTCGACACGGTGATCGGCCGCGACGCGGTGATCGGCCCCAACGTCTGGTTCGGCCCGCGCGTGACCATCGAATCCGAGGCCGAGATCCGCTCCTTCTGCCATCTCGAAGGCTGCCATGTCAGCCGCGGCGCCACCGTCGGCCCCTTCGCCCGCCTGCGCCCCGGGGCGGAGCTGGCCGAGGATGTGCATGTCGGCAACTTCGTCGAGATCAAGAACGCGGTCCTCGATGAGGGCGTGAAGGTCGGGCACCTGACCTATCTTGGCGATGCCCATGTCGGCGAGCACACCAACATTGGCGCCGGCACGGTGACCTGCAATTACGATGGCGTGTCCAAGCACCGCACCAGGATCGGCGCCCATGCCTTCATCGGGTCCGACACGATGCTGGTGGCGCCGGTGACCGTTGGCGCCCATGCCATGACCGCCAGCGGGTCGGTGATCACCGGCAATGTGCCGGACGGCGCGCTGGCCGTGGGCCGGGCCCGGCAGGAAAACAAGCTGGGGCTGGCGGTGCGCCTGTTCGAGAAACTCAAGACCGAGGCCGCTCGGCGCAAGGGAAAGACCAGATAAATGTGTGGAATTGTTGGGGTTCTGGGCGACCATGAGGTTGCGCCGATCATCGTCGAGGCGCTGAAGCGGCTGGAATATCGCGGCTATGACTCGGCGGGGATCGCCACCGTCTATCAGGGCAAGCTGGAGCGGCGCCGCGCGGTCGGCAAGCTGGTGAACCTGTCGGATCTTCTGGTGCATGAGCCGCTGGCGGGGAAGGCCGGCATCGGCCACACCCGGTGGGCGACCCATGGCGCGGCGACGGTCAGCAATGCGCACCCGCACCGGTCCGGCGGCGTGTCGGTCGTGCATAACGGCATCATCGAGAATTTCCGCGAGCTGCGCGCCGAGCTCGCTGCCGCCGGCCTCGCCGCAGAAACCGAAACCGATACCGAAACCGTGGCGATGCTGACCCGCCTGCACATGGACCGCGGGCTCCCCCCGCGCGAGGCGGCGGTGGCGACGCTTGGCCAGTTGCAGGGGGCCTTTGCCCTGCTGTTCCTGTTCGACGGCGAGGAGGACCTGATGGTCGCCGCCCGCAAGGGCAGCCCGCTGGCGATCGGGCATGGGGATGGTGAGATGTTCGTGGGCTCCGATGCCATCGCGCTGGCCCCGATGACCGACCGCATCACCTATCTGGAAGAGGGCGACCACGCCTTCGTCACCCGCGCCGGGGCGGAGATCTTCGACGCGCAGGGCCGCCGCGCAAACCGCGACATGCAGCGCATTGCCCTTGATGCGACGCGGATCGAGAAGGCCGGCTACAAGCATTTCATGGCGAAGGAGATTGCCGAGCAGCCGGTGGTGTTGGGCGATGCCATCCGCCATTACGTGCAGGGCGGCGCCATCAACCTGCCCGAAAGCCTCGATTTCACATCGGTGGACCGGCTGACGCTGGTCGCTTGCGGCACCGCCAACTATGCCTGCATGGTGGCGAAATACTGGTTCGAGACCCTCGCCGGCCTGCCCTGCGACGTCGATATCGCCAGCGAGTTCCGCTACCGCGAGCCGCCGATGTCGCCCACCTCCATCGCCATCTTCGTCAGCCAGTCGGGCGAGACCGCCGACACGCTGGCCGCGCTGCGCTATGTGCGGGACAAGGTGGCGCAGGTGGTGTCGGTGGTGAACGTCCCCACCTCCTCCATCGCGCGGGAAAGCGATGTGGCGCTGCCGATCCTTGCGGGGATCGAGGTCGGTGTCGCCTCGACCAAGGCCTTCACCTGCCAGCTGACGGTGTTGGCGCTGCTGGCGCTGAAGGCGGCGGCGGATCGGGGGCGGATCGACGCGGGCCAGCTGGCCGCGCATCTGGCCGATCTGGCGCTGCTGCCGGGGCTGCTCAACCAGGCGCTGGCGCGGTCGGATGAGATCGCGGTGCTGGCCGAACGCCTGGCCGAGGCGCAGGACGTGCTGTTCCTGGGCCGCGGCGCGATGTTCCCGCTGGCGATGGAAGGCGCGCTGAAGCTCAAGGAGATCAGCTATATTCATGCCGAGGGCTATGCGAGCGGAGAGCTGAAGCACGGCCCCATCGCGCTGATCGACCGGATGGTGCCGGTGGTGGTGATGGCCCCGCATGACCGGCTGTTCGACAAGACCGTGTCCAACATGCAAGAGGTGATGGCCCGGCACGGGCAGGTGCTGCTGATGACCGACGCCCGCGGCGCCGAGGAGGCGGGGATGGGCACCTGGCGCACGCTGGTGATGCCGACGGTGCCCGACCTCTTCGCGCCGATCCTCTATGCGGTGCCAGCGCAGCTGCTGGCCTATCACACCGCCGTCGCCAAGGGCACCGATGTGGACCAGCCGCGCAATCTGGCGAAATCGGTGACGGTGGAATGAATATGAACGACGCACTCGCCGAATTGGTCGCCGCAGGCGACCCTGCCCGCGCCGAGGCTGCCGCCGCCTATCACAAGACCGCCCGCCGCTATCTTGGCGTGCCGGTCCCGGTGATCGACGAGATGGCCAAGCGCTGGCGCGAGGGGCTGGATGTTCCGGCGCGCTGCGCGCTGGCGGACGGGCTCTGGCAGTCGGACATTCACGAGGCGCGGGTCGCCGCGGCCAAACTGCTGACGCAGGCGCGGATCAAGGAGGATGGCCCGGTCTGGGATCTGATCGCCTCCTGGGTGCCCGACTTCGACGGCTGGGCGATTGCCGACCATGTCTGCAACGCCGGTGGCCGGCGGCTGGTCGCGGACCCGTCGCGGATCGATGAGGTGGAGGGCTGGACCGGGGCCAAGTCGATGTGGGCCCGCCGCGCCGCGCTGGTGATCACCCTGCCCTGGACCAAGCAGAACCACCCCTCGCAGGGGGATCTGGCGATCCGCGAACGGGTGCTGGGATGGGCCGAGGGCTATGCCAAGGACCGCGACTGGTTCATCCAGAAGGCGGTGGCCTGGTGGCTGCGCGACCTGTCCAAGCATGACGCAGACCGGGTGCGGGTCTGGCTGGCGGAGCATGGGGAGCGGCTGAAGCCCTGGGCGGTGCGCGAGGCGATGAAGCATCTGGGGGATGGGGAGTCTGTTGAGCAGAGCCCCGAGCCCGAGCCCACACCCGAAGGCTGAGCCACCGGAGCGAACAGAGGGCAAGCGCCCGCCCGGTGGGGCGGACGGGCGCTGCCCGGCGGCGCTACAGCGCCTTGTTCCGGGCAAGGGAAAGGCTCCCGCCGCCAGCGCAATTCTCCGCACTTGCCCAACCGCCCCGCCCCGCCTACCTTCCCATGATGCAAACCCTCATCGACCCCTTCGCCCGGCCCATCAGCTACCTGCGCGTGTCGGTGACCGATCGCTGCGATTTCCGCTGCACCTATTGCATGGCCGAGCATATGCAGTTCCTGCCGAAAAAGGATCTGCTGACGCTGGAGGAGCTGGACCGCATGTGCTCCACCTTCATCGGGCTTGGCGTGGAAAAGCTGCGGATCACCGGCGGCGAGCCGCTGGTGCGGCGCGATATCCTCACCTTCTTCCGCGCCATGTCGCGGCATCTGGACTCGGGCGCGCTCAAGGAACTGACGCTGACCACCAATGGCAGCCAGCTCGCGCGCTTTGCCGGGGACCTTGCGGCGGCGGGGGTGCGGCGGGTGAATGTCTCACTCGACACGCTGGACGAGACGAAATTCGCCGCCATCACCCGATGGGGCCGGCTGCCGCAGGTGCTGGAGGGGATCCGCGCCGCGACTGCCGCGGGCCTGAAGGTCAAGATCAACGCCGTGGCGCTGAAGGGCTTCAACGAGGAGGAGCTGTTCCGCCTTGTCGACTGGTGCGGCGGCGAGGGCCATGAGCTGACCTTCATCGAAGTGATGCCGATGGGCGAGATGGGCGAGGAGCTGCGGCTGGACCAGTACTGGCCGCTCAAGGACCTGCGCGCGCGCCTTGCCGAACGCTTCACCCTCGTCGATCTGACGGACCGCAGCGGCGGGCCCGCGCGCTATGTGCGACTGGAGCAGACCGGGCAGAAGATCGGCTTCATCACCCCCCTCACCCACAACTTCTGCGAAAGCTGCAACCGGGTGCGGCTGACCTGCACCGGCGAGCTCTACATGTGCCTCGGCCAGGAGGACATGGCCGACCTGCGTGCCCCCCTGCGCGCCAGCCCCGACGATGCGGTGCTGGAGGCGGCGATCCGCGCCGCCATCGCCCGCAAGCCCAAGGGTCATGACTTCGACTATTCCCGCCAGCGCGTCGAGGGGCAGATGACCCGCCACATGAGCCATACCGGCGGGTGAGCCTGGAGCGCTTCCACGCGGCGCAGGAAGATACCTACGCCACGGCCCTGGCCGAGCTGCAGGCCGGGCAGAAGCGCGGCCACTGGATGTGGTTCATCTTCCCGCAACTCGCCAGCCTTGGCCGCTCCGGCACCGCCAAGTTCTACGGCATCGCCGATCTGGCCGTGGCGCGGGCCTACCTCGCCGATCCAGTGCTTGGCCCGCGGCTGATCGCCTGCGCCGAGGCGATGCTGGCGCATCAAGGCCGCAGCGCCGAGGACATCCTCGGCCCCGTCGATGCGATGAAACTGCGCTCCTCTGCCACGCTCTTCGCCCGCGCCGGGGGTTCAGCGTCGTTCGGGCAGATCCTGCAGGCGTTCTATGCCGGCAGCCCCTGCCCACTGACCGAGGCGGCGCTGGCCTGAGCCTCAGGCCGCCGGCATCCGCGCCTCGGCCATGCCGGCATACCAGCTTGATCCGAACGGAATTGCATCGTCATCGAAGTTGTATTGCGGGTGATGCACCATGGCCGTATCGCCATTGCCCAGGAAGATATAGGCCCCGGGGCGTTCGTTCAGCATGAAGCTGAAATCCTCGGCTCCCATCAGCGGCGCGGTGTCGGTATCAACCTGGCCCGCGACCTCTTGCGCGACCTTCACGGCATGGCCCGTCGGCTCCACCGCGTTCACCGTCACGGGATAGCCGCGCTTGTATTGCACGACCGCACTGGCCCCAAGCGCGGTGGCGGTGCCCATGACAATCTCGGACAGGCGCTGTTCCACATAGTCCTGAACTTTCGGATCCATGGTCCGCACCGTGCCCTTCATCACCACCTGCTGCGGGATGACGTTATGGGCGGTGCTGTCCGTCGCCACCGTGCAGACAGAGACCACGACCTGCTTCAGCGGGTCCACCCCGCGCGAGGCGATGGTCTGAAGCGCCACCACGATATGCGCGGCGACGACCGTGGTGTCGATGCAGTCATGCGGTTTCGCGGCATGGCCGCCCTTGCCCGTCACCACGATGTCGAACTGGTCGGCCGCGGCCATGATCGCGCCTGTCCGGATCGCGAAGGTGCCGACCGGGATGCCCGGCATGTTGTGCATCCCGTAAACCTCCTGGATGCCGAAGCGGTCGAGCATCCCGTCCTGCACCATCTCGCGCCCACCGCCGCCGCCCTCTTCGGCGGGCTGGAAGATCAGCGCCACGGTGCCGTCGAAGTTGCGGGTCTCCGCCAGATACTTCGCCGCGCCAAGCAGCATCGCGGTGTGCCCGTCATGGCCGCAGGCATGCATCTTGCCGGGGGTCTTGGAGGCGTAATCCAGCCCCGTCGCCTCGTTGATCGGCAGCGCGTCCATGTCGGCGCGCAGGCCGATCACCCGTCCGGCGCTGTCGGTGCGGCCCCTGATCAGGCCGACGACGCCGGTGCGGCCGATCCCCTCCACCACCTCGTCGCAGCCGAAGTCGCGCAGCAGCTCGGCCACCTTGCCCGCGGTGCGCTGCACGTCGAACATCAGTTCCGGATGCTCATGGAAATCGCGGCGCCAGGCGGTGATTTCCGGCAGCAGTTCGGCGAAGCGGTTCTTGACGGGCATGGGAGGGTCCTTTCAGAGAGAGGGGCCGATGGTGATGGGCGAGCCATCGGCAAAGCGTGACAGGCGGAAGCGGGTCAGATCATGGCCCGGCGCGCGCGCCTGCACCAGATCGGCGACGACCCGGCCGACACCGGGGCCGATGCCGAAGCCATGCCCACTCATCCCCGTGGCGATGGTCAGGCCGGGCACGGCGGCGGCATGGTCGATGACCGGCACCACATCGGGCATGGTGTCGATCATCCCGGCCCAGGCACAGTCGATCCTGACCTCGCCCAAGCAGGGGAAGGCGGCGGCAAATTTGCTGCGGATCTCCTCCACCATACGGACATTGGGCGCCGGGTCCAGCACCCGCAGCGCCTCGAACGGGCCGGGGCGGCTGGCATCCCATTTGCGCGGGGTTGTCCAGGCATCGGGGTAGCCCTTGGGCGCCATCGGCAGGAAGCGGGTGCCGGAGATGTCTGCGCGGATCTGGGGAAGGAAGGCGCGCAGGTGGCGGAAGGCGTCGGGGCCGATGAAGAACTCATGGAACGACCCGGGCGCGAGGGTGTAGCGGCCGTCGCTGCGGCGGCGGAAGGCGAAGCTCTTGTCGGAGGCGGCACCGGCAAACACCTCGGGCAGCACCTGCGTCGCGGCAACGGTGGAGCGGACGGAGAGTTGCGGCAGATGCACGCCATGCGCCCGCGCGAACAGGCCGGACCACGCGCCCCCAGCCAGCACCACCCGGTCGCAGCCGATGCGCCCGGCTTCTGTAACCACGCCCGCGACCCGGCCCGCGGTCATGTCCAGCGCCCGCACCGCGCAGGCCTCGCGGATCACCACCCCCGCCTCGGCCGCCAGCCGCGCCAGCAGCGGCACCGCGGCCCAAGGCTCCGCCTGCCCGTCCGAGGCCGTCCACAGCGCCGAAGTCCAGCCCGCAGAGTTCGGCACCATCGCCTGCATTTCGGTGCGCGAAAGCATCCGCGTGTCGATCCCATGCACGGCGGCATGGGGCAGCCAGCCCTCATACTTCGCCGCCTGCGCCTCGGACCCCGCCAGATACATCACCCCCGCCTGCCGGTAGCCAAGCCCCGGCCCGACCTCGGCCGCCAGATCCTGCCAGATCCGCCGCGCCTCGATCATCATAGGCAGTTCCGCGGGGTCGCGGCCCTGCTGGCGGATCCAGCCCCAGTTGCGGCTGGATTGCTCCCCCGCAATACGGCCCTTGTCGAGCAGCACCACCCTTTGCCCGGCGCGGGCGAGGAACAGCGCGGTCATCACCCCGATGACCCCGCCGCCGATCACCGCCACATCGCAAGCCGCCGGCAAGGGCGCGGCATGGGTCACGGGGCTGTCGGCCCGGATTGGAAAGGGCATCATTCGGAAAGCTGCCCCACCACGCGCTGCATGAAGGCCCATCCGGCCTCGAACTGCGCGACCTCGATGAATTCGTCGGCCTTGTGCGCCTGATCGATATCGCCCGGCCCGCAGACCGCCGCCGACCAGCCGTTTTGCTGGAAATGCCCGGCCTCGGTGCCGTAGCTGACGACATGGCTGGCATTGTCCCCCGTCAGCCGCCGCATCAGCGCCTCGGCCGCGCCGCCCGGTTCGGGGACCAGCGGCGGCACGGTGAAATAGCGGTCGAGCACGATATCCGCCTCGGGGCGCACCGCCTGCATCTCGGCCCGCAGCTCGGCCACCTTCGCCTCGGCGGCAGCCACCCAGTCGTCCAGATCCTCGCCGGGCACCACGCGGAAATCGAGGCCCATGTGGCAATCGCCGGCGGTGATGTTATGCGCGGTGCCGCCCGAGATGGTGCCGACATGCACCGTCGTCCAGGGCGGCACGAAGGCCGCGCCCACCGGCCCCGGGACGCGCTCGCGGTTCTCGGCGTTCTTCTCGTTCGCCCAGACGATCAGCTTCGCCGCCTCCATGATCGCATTGACGCCGGTATGCATGATGGACGAATGCACCTCGAACCCCTTCAGATGCACCTTGAACGCGGTGCCGCCCTTGTGCCCGGTCACGACCTTCATCATCGACGGCTCGCCCACGATCACCGCCTCGGGCCGCGGCAGCGTCGCCGCCATCTCCTCGACCATGCCGCGGCAGCCCTCGCAGCCAAGCTCCTCGTCATAGCTGAGCGCAATCATCAGCGGCCGCTTGATCCCGGCCTTCAGCGCCAGCGGCACCGCCGCCAGCGCCAGCGCGTCAAAGCCCTTCATGTCCACCGCGCCGCGCCCGTAAAGCCGCCCGCCGCGTTCCTCCAGAACCCACGGATCGCTCGACCAGTCCTGCCCGTCCACCGGCACCACATCGGTATGACCCGACAGCACCACCCCGCCCGGCACCTTCGGCCCGATCACCGCATAAAGGCTGGCCTTCGTGCCATCCTCGTTCGGCACACGTTTGCTGCTGACACCGTGGCTTAGCAGATAGCTCTCGACCCAGTCGATCAGCGGCAGGTTGCTGTCGCGGCTGACCGTCGGGAACGACACCAGCTTTGCGAGGATCTCTCGCGGCGACATGTTCTGGGGGGGCATTCTTCAGCCTTTCAGGACAAAATGGCCCGGCTCGACCTCGTCATAGCTCGAGGCGGCGGGAGCGTGGTCCACCGGGAAGATCGGCGAGGGGATCGGTTGGTATTGCACCTCGCCGCGCAGCACGCGGCGGCGGGGGTCGGCGATCGGCACCGCCGACAGCAGCGCCTTGGTATAGGGGTGGCTCGGGTTCTCGAACACCGCAGCGCGCGGGCCCATCTCGACGATGCGGCCCAGATACATCACGCCGACATTGTGGCTGACCCGCTCCACCACCGCCATGTCATGGCTGATGAACAGGAACGACAGCCCAAGGTCGGCCTGCAACTCCATCATCAGGTTCAGCACCTGCGCCTGCACCGATACGTCCAGCGCCGACACCGCCTCATCGGCGATGATCAGCTTGGGGTTCAGCGCCAGCGCCCGGGCAATGGCGATGCGCTGGCGCTGGCCGCCCGACAGCTCATGCGGGAAGCGGCGCAGGAAGCTGCGCGGCAGTTCCACCCGGTCGAAGAGCTGCGCCACCCGGTCCTGCAGTTCCGAGCCCGAGGCGAGGCCATAGTTGCGGATCGGTTCTGCCACCTGCTCGAACAGCCGCATCTGCGGGTTCAGGCTGGCATAGGGATCCTGAAACACCATCTGCATCTCGCGCCGCGCCCGGCGCAGCCCGCGGTCATCGAGCGCCAGAACATCCTGCCCGTCGAGCCAGACCGAGCCCGAGGTCGGCTCCACCAGCCGCAGGATCGACCGCCCGCACGACGATTTGCCGCAGCCCGACTCGCCCACAAGGCTCAGCGTCTCGCCCTGCCGGATCTGGAAGCTGACATCCTCGACCGCATGGACATTGGCCACCAGCCGGCGCAGCAGCCCGCCGCGCACCGGGAAGCGCGTGGTCAGGTGTTTCACATCCAGCAGCACCGGCGCATCCGAGCCATCGGCCCGCATCGCCGCGTCATGCTTCATCGGCGTCATGTCGCCGCCGCTTTGCCGGTCCAGCAGGCGCATCGGTTCGGGGGCGAGCTTGCCGGTCATCTCGCCAAGGCGCGGCACGGCGGCCAGCAGCGCCTTGGTATAGGGATGCTGCGGCGCCTCGAAAATCTCGGTCGCCAGCCCCTCCTCGACCTTCTTGCCGCGATACATCACCACCACGCGGTCGGCCATCTGCGCCACCACCGCCATGTCATGGGTGATGAACATCACCGCGGTGCCCTTGTCGCGCTTCAGCCGGTCGATCAGCGCCAGGATCTCGGCCTGGATGGTCACGTCGAGCGCGGTCGTCGGCTCGTCGCAGATCAGCAGCCGCGGCTCGCAGGCCATCGCCATGGCGATCACCACCCGCTGCCGCATCCCGCCCGACAGCTCATGCGGATACTGCTTCAGCCGCCGCTCGGGTTCCGACATCCGCACCATGCGCAGCAGCTCCAGCGCCCGCGCATCCGCCTCTGCCCGTGTCATGCCCTTGTGGACGCGCAGCCCTTCCGTCAGCTGCCGGCCGATGGTGAAGACCGGGTTCAAGGAGGTCATCGGCTCCTGAAAGATCATCCCGATCTCATTGCCGCGGATCTGGCGCATCAGGTCCGGCTCGGCATTGGCGAGGTCGACCGCCCCGCCCTTCTCGCGCTGGAACATCAGGCTGCCGCCCGCGATCTCGCCGCCCCCGAACTCCACCAGCCGCATCAGCGACAAGGATGACACCGACTTGCCCGACCCGCTTTCGCCGACCACGCAGACGCATTCGCCGGGGGCAATGTCGAAACTGACATCCTCGACCCCCAGCACCGTGCCGTCATTGGTCTCGAACTCCACCCGCAGGTTGCGAATCGCCACCAGCGGCGGGCGCGCATCGCCGGGCGCTACAGAATCGGTCAGATCGAGCATTGTGTGGGCCCCTGTCAGGTGAACCGGAATTGGCCGTCATCGCGGCCTTGCCTGTCACGCTAGCGAGAAGCTGACCAAAAAGTCAAACAGGCGCAGGGGATGACGCCGCGCGAAGGCGGATTGCGGGGGGAAGCGAGGTCAAGGCACAAGCCTCTTGCCTTTTTCCGCGGCTTGTATCGAAAATTGCACGATGTCGGGACAGCCCGTCAGGACTGCCAACAACAAGGACAGGCGAGAAGCCGTGCCACAGAAACAGCCGCCCGGTCACAGGTCCCAGACACGCGCGAAGCGTGCCACCATGGCCGAAGCGGCGGTCCGTTTCCCGATCCTGATCCCGACCTCGACGTGACCCCCGACGCGAAAACGCGCGGATCTACCCAACAAGGAGAGAGAAATGAAACTGATGACGCTTCTACTGGGCGCGGGCGCGACACTCGCCCTCGCACCCGCCGCAATGGCAGAGCGCGGGGCGGATGGTCATGTCAACGTGATCTACTCGCAAGCGCCCTCGATCCTGAACCCCTACCTGTCCTCGGGCACCAAGGATATCGAGGCGGCCAGCCTCATCATCGAACCGCTGATCCGCTATGACGAGACCGGGCAGATCCTGCCCTGGCTGGTGGAAGAGGTTCCGACGCTGGAGAACGGCGGCGTGTCGGAAGACCTGACCACCATCACCTACAAGATCAAGCCGGGCCTGAAATGGTCGGACGGCACCGATTTCACCGCCGAAGATGCGGTGTTCACCGCCGAGTATTGCATGCATCCCGAAGGCGGCTGCGCGCAGCTGGCCAAGTTCGAGGGCGTTGCCTCTGTCACCGCCCCCGATCCGCTGACCGTGGTCGTGACCTTCGAGGCGCCCAAGCCCTTCCCCTATGGCCCGTTCTCGGGCGGGCAGTCGCCGATCATCCAGAAGGCGCAATTCGCGGACTGCCTCGGCGCCCGCGCGCCCGAATGCACCGATGCCAACTTCATGCCGATCGGCACCGGCGGCTTCAAGGTCGATGAATTCCGCCCCAATGACGTGATCACCCTGTCCGCCAACCCCGAGTACCGCGACCCGGCCAAGCCCGCCTTCGCCACCATGACCTTCAAGGGCGGCGGCGATGCGGCAGCGGCGGCCCGCGCGGTTCTGGAAACCGGCGAGTTCGACTATGCCTGGAACACCCAGCTGGCCCCCGAGGTGCTGGAAGAGATGATGAAGGGCGGCAAGGGCACACTCGTCAACGCCTTCGGCACCCTGGTCGAGCGGATCGAGATCAACATGACCGACCCCTCGCCGGATCTGCCGGAAGGCGAGCGTTCGACCGCGATGCACCCGCATCCGATCCTGTCCGACATCCGCGTACGCACGGCCCTGTCGAAAGCCATCGACCGCCAGCTGCTGTCCGACATCGGCTATGGCGAGGCCGGTCGCCCGACCTGCAACCTGGTCCCGGCCCCGGCGATGTTCGCCTCGACCGACAATACCGGCTGCATCCCGCAGGACATGGAAGGCGCCAAGGCGCTGCTCGACGAGGCCGGCTGGACCGACACCGATGGTGACGGCGTGCGCGACAAGGACGGCATGAAATTCTCGATGGTCTACCAGACCTCGACCAACGCCGTGCGCCAGGACTTCCAGGCGATCATCAAGCAGTGGTGGGAAGAGCTTGGCGTCGAGGTCGAGCTGAAGAACGTCGATGGCTCGGTCTTCTTCGGCGGCGATCCCGGCTCGCCCGACACCTTCCAGAAGTTCTATGCAGACGTGGAGATGTACGCGAACAACTTCGACGGCACCGACCCGGAAAGCTACCTCGCCATGTATACCTGCGACAAGGCCCCCAAGCCTGAAACGCAGTGGCAGGGCGAAAACATCAACCGCTTCTGCGACCCGGCCTATGACGCGCTGGTCGCCGAACTCGGCCAGACCGGCGAGCTGGAAAAACGCGGCGAGATTGCCCGCAAGCTCAACGACATGCTGACCAAGGAGAGCATGGTCATCATCCCGCTGGTGGACCGCGGCCGTCTTTCGGCACATGCCAACACGCTTGGCGGCGTGGTGCTGAACACCTGGGACAGCGAGCTGTGGAACGCCGCTGACTGGTACCGCATCAAGTAAGGCGGGCCGTTCGGCCTGAACGCGGCGCCCCGGCCTTCGAACCGGGGCGCCGCTGCACATGGCCTGCCCTCGCTCGATCCCGTGGACCGCTGACCAAAGGCGCCGCCCCATGCTCACCTATACCTTCCGCCGATTGCTGATCGCGATCCCGACACTGCTGTTCATCTCGCTGATCATCTTCCTGCTGCTCGACCTCGCCCCGGGCGACCCGTTGGCGCAGATGCCGCTGACCGTCCCGCCCGAGGTCAAGCAGAAGATGCGCGAGGCGCTCGGCCTCGGCGAACCGATCCATATCCGCTATGCGCTGTGGCTCAAGCAGTTCTTCATCGTCGAGCCCCTGCATATCTTCGACGCCATGTTCGGCACCAATATCGGTGGCGACGCGCAGCGTATCATCTCCTGGCAGACCCGCAGCCCGGTCGCCGACATCATCGCGCAGCGCATCCCGCAGACGCTCTGGGTCGTCGGTCTCGCCTATGTGGTGGGTGTCGCCATCGCGCTGCCCATCGGCATCATCTCGGCCTACAAGCAATACAGCTGGTTCGACCAGATCGGCACCTTCATCTCGATGATCGGCTTCTCGGTGCCGACCTTCTTCACCGGCGTGGTGCTGATCATCATCTTCGCGGTGAACCTGCAATGGTTCCCCTCGATCTACAACACCACCCACAAGGTGACAGACTGGGACAGCTTCGTCTTCCAGCTGCGGCAGATGGCGATGCCGGTCGCGGTGCTGGCGCTCTACAATGCCAGCCAGATCAGCCGGTTCATGCGCGCCTCGATGCTCGACAACTTGCGGCAGGACTATGTGCGCACCGCCCGCGCCAAGGGATTGAAAGAGCGGGTCGTGGTTCTGACCCACGTCCTGCGCAACTCGATGATCCCGGTCGTCACCGTCATCGCGCTTGGCGTGCCCACCATCTTTGGCGGCGCCATCATCACCGAGCAAGTGTTCAAGGTGAACGGGCTTGGCCAGCTGCTGATCACCGCGATCCACGCCAATGACCTGCCGATGGTGCAGACGCTGACCTTCATCTTCGCCATCCTGATCGTGCTGTTCAACCTGGTGGCCGACATCCTCTACGGCATCCTGGACCCGAGGATCCGCTATGACTGATACCAACCTTGTGACCGCCGCCGCGCCCGCCGAGGCGCCCTCGAACCAATGGCGCGATGTCTGGCGCCAGTTCCGCAGCCATCGCGGCGCGATGCTGGGGCTGATCGTGTTCGCGGCCATCCTCGGCAGCGTCATCCTGGGGCCGTTCATCTGGAGCATGGACGCCACCTTCGTGGACATGCGCGCCCGCAATCAGGGCCCGTCGGGCGCCCATCCGCTTGGCACCGACCAGTTGGGGCGCGACATGCTGGCCCGGCTGATGGCCGGCGGCAAGGTCTCCATCGCCGTGGGGATGACGGCGATGGGGCTGTCGATCTTCCTCGGCACGGTGATCGGCATCTCGGCCGGCTTCTTCCGCCGGCTCGATGGCGTCCTGATGCGGCTGACCGACCTGTTCCTGGCGCTGCCGCTGCTGCCGCTGCTGCTGGTCATGGTGATGCTGTTCCGCGAGCCGTTGTCGAAACGCTTCGGCCCCGAGACCGGGATCTTCCTGCTGATCGTGGTCGCCATCGGCGTCACGTCCTGGATGCAGACCGCCCGCATCGTCCGCGGCGAGGTGCTGGCGCTGAAGGAACGCGAGTTCGTGCTGGCGGCGCGGTCCATCGGCACCTCGCCGTTCAAGATGATCGTCCGCCACATCCTGCCCAACGTGCTCAGCCCGATCATGGTCTCGGCGACGCTCGGCATCGCCAGCGCGATCATCACCGAAAGCGCGCTCTCGTTCCTCGGCCTCGGCTTCCCGCCCGATTTCCCGACCTGGGGGCGGCTGCTGTTCGACGCGGTGGACCAGATCCAGCTGTATCCGATGCGGGTGATCCTGCCGGGCATCGCCATCTCGCTGACGGTGCTCAGCGTCAACTATATCGGCGACGGCCTGCGCGACGCGCTCGACCCGCGCATCCGTGGGCGCTGAAACTTGGGCCGGCTTTCGGGCCGGCCCTAATGCATCGCCTTCCTGATCCGCCGCACCATCAGCCAGACCGCGCCCACCACCAACGGCACCAGCGCCGCCGTCAGCAGCGTCTTGGGCAGATGCGCCGCCTCGGCAAAGGGCAGCAGCAGATAGGCCGCAAGGCTCACTGCGTAATAGCTGATCGCCACCACCGACAGCCCCTCGACCGTGTGCTGCAGCCGCAGATGCAGGTCGGCGCGCCTGTCCATGCTCTCCAGCACCCGCTGGTTCTGCGCGGACCGCTCCACATCCACCCGGGTGCGCAGCAATTCCCCGGCCCGCGTTGCCCGCTCTGCCATCTGCACCAGCCGCCGCTCGGCCGATTTCACCGTGCGCATCGCCGGGTCATAGCGGCGCATGAAGAACTCGCCAAAGGTCTGCCGCCCCTCGAAGCGCATCTCGCGCAGCACCTCGATCCGCTGCAGCACGATGGCCTCATAGGCGCCGGTCGCACCAAAGCGGAAGCTGTGCTGCATCGCCAGCCCCTCGAGCTCGGCCGACACCGCCAGCAGCGCGTGCAGGGTCTCCTCCGACGGGCGCGCCTCGTCGGTCATGCCCATCACCAGCGCCGACAGCTGCGGGTCGAGCGCATTCAGCCGCGCCGTCAGCTCGCGCGCCCGCCCCAGCCCCAGCATCGACATGGCGCGGTAGGTCTCCACCTCGCACAGCCGCTGCACGATCCGCCCCACCCGCCGCGCGCCGGTGCCGGGCTTCACGAAGACCGCAAAGCGCATCTGCCCCGCGGCATCGATGCGGAAATCCCCCGCCACCACCGCAGCGCCCTCGATGATCGTCGCGCAGGCAAGGCTCTCAGGGACAAACCACTGGTCCAGCCGGGCGTTGATCTCGGCCGGATCCTCGGGCAGGAACTCCACCCGCACCGTCACCGCCGCCAGCCGCTTGCCCGGCGCCTGCGCCAGCCAGGCGGCCGGGAACACCTCGGCCAGCGCCGGATCGAAGGCCCGCTCCGCCAGCCCCGCGGAAAACGCCGAATAGGTCACGAACTCGGTATGGCTCTCCCATTTCAGGTCATGCCGCCCCAACGTGCTGGAAAAATGCGTGGCCCCCGGCTGCGGATGCACCGCCCCGTGCCGGTCCAGCAGCGCCAGCAGATGCGCAAGGTCGGCGCCGCGGTCGCGGTTCGCGGCATCGACGGGCTGCTTGATCGCCAGATACACCGCCTCGCAGGGCGCCTCTAGCGAGGGGAAGGGCCGCGCATGAAGCTCGTTGGTCAGCGCATAGCGCAGCGGATGGTCTTGCAACGGGGTCATCATCGGCGGATCCTGTTTTCCGCAGACCTACCGCGCCCCGCGCCGATGCCCCCCGGAAAAATCGCCGCGCCCCCCGGCATCCCCTCGCATACTGGCTTTTGTGCAACGCCCGGCGCCAAAGCCGGGGGTTTTCCACCCCCGGACCCCCGGAGGATATTTGGAAAAGGCAAAAGACAAGAGCGCGCACTACTGCCTTTGCCTTTTCCAAATATCCTCGGGGGGTGAAGGGGGGCAGACGGCCCCCCTTCTTCCGCAGCCAGAAACGCAGAACGCCCCGCAACCGCGGGGCGCCCTGCAACCTCAAAGCTGGAACCTCAGTCGATCATCGGCAGCAGCTGGTCCAGCGACTTCTTGGCATCGCCATAGAACATCCGGGTGTTGTCCTTGAAGAACAGCGGGTTCTCGATCCCGGAATACCCCGTGCCCTGCCCGCGCTTGGACACGAACACCTGCTTGGCGCGCCACACTTCCAGCACCGGCATCCCGGCGATAGGCGAGTTCGGATCTTCCTGCGCCGCGGGGTTCACGATGTCATTGGAGCCGATCACGATCACCACGTCGGTCGAGGGGAAATCCTCGTTTATCTCGTCCATCTCCATCACGATGTCATAGGGCACCTTGGCTTCCGCCAGCAGCACGTTCATGTGCCCCGGCAGCCGCCCCGCAACCGGGTGGATGGCAAAGCGCACGGTCTTGCCCGCGGCGCGCAGCTTGCGCGTCAGCTCGCTGACCGATTGCTGCGCCTGCGCCACCGCCATGCCGTAACCCGGCACGATGATGACGCTATCCGCATCGTTCAGCGCCGCCGCCACGCCCTCGGCATCGATCGCCACCTGCTCGCCCGAGATCTCCATCGCCGGCCCCGAGGTTCCCCCAAAGCCGCCCAGGATCACGCTGACGAACGACCGGTTCATCGCCTTGCACATGATGTAGCTGAGGATCGCACCCGAGGAGCCGACCAGCGCCCCCACCACGATCAGCAGGTCATTGCCCAGGCTGAAGCCGATCGCCGCCGCCGCCCAACCGGAATAGGAGTTCAGCATCGACACCACCACCGGCATGTCGGCCCCGCCGATGCCCATGATCAGGTGATAGCCGATGAAGAAGGCCAGCAGCGTCATCAGGATCAGCGACCAGATCCCGGCATCGTTGAAATAGAGCACCCCGAGCAGCACCGAGGCCGCCGCGGCGCCGGCGTTCAGCATATGCCCCCCCGGCAGCTTCTGCGCCGCGGTGTTGACCTTGCCCGCCAGCTTGCCGAAGGCGATCACCGATCCGGTGAAGGTCACAGCCCCGATGAACACGCCGAGGAACACCTCGACCCGCAGGATCGACACCTCGACCGGGGTCTTGTGCGCCAGCACCGCGGCGAAACCCTCCAGCCCGGCCCGCGCCGCCGGATCCATCGCCAGCACCCGGCCAAGCTCGATATCTGCGTTGAAGCCAACGAAGACCGCCGCCAGACCAACCAGCGAATGCATCGCCGCCACCAGCTGCGGCATCGCCGTCATCTGCACCCGCTGCGCCACGACCCAGCCGATGGCACCACCGCCGGCAATCATGATCAGCGACAGCAGCCACAGGCCCGAGCCCGGGCCGATTAGCGTCGCCGCCACGGCCAGCGCCATGCCGGCCATGCCATACCACACCGCGCGTTTCGCACTTTCCTGTCCCGACAGCCCGCCCAGCGACAGGATGAACAGGATCGCCGCAACGACATAGGCGGCGGTTGTGAAGCCGTAATCCATTCCCGTGTCTCCTTACGACTTCTGGAACATGGCAAGCATCCGGCGCGTGACCAGGAAACCGCCAAAGATGTTGATGCCCGCCATGAAGATCGCCAGCGCCGCCAGCAAGATCACCAGGAAGTTGCCCGACCCGATCTGCATCAGCGCCCCCAGGATAATGATCGACGAGATGGCATTGGTGATCGCCATCAGCGGGGTGTGCAGCGAATGGCTGACATTCCAGATCACCTGGAAGCCGATGAACACCGCCAGCACGAACACGATGAAATGCTGCATGAAGCTTGCCGGGGCGACCAGCCCCACCGCCAGCAGCAGCGCGCCGCCGACGGCCAGCAGCGCCACCTGATCGCGGGTCTGCTTCTTGAACGCTGCGGTTTCCGCCGCGCGCTTTTCCTCATGCGTCAGCTCGCGCACCTTCTCCTTCGGCTTCGCGGCGGCAATCGCCGCAATCTTCGGGGGGGGCGGCGGGAAGGTGATCGCGCCGTCATGGGTCACGGTCGCGCCCCGGATCACGTCATCCTCCATGTTCTGGAAGATCGCGCCATCCTTCTTCGGGGTCAGGTCCGTCATCATGTGGCGGATATTGGTGGAATAGAGCGTCGAGGCCTGCGCCGCCATCCGGCTGGGGAAATCGGTATAGCCGACGATGGTCACGCCATTGGGGCTGACGATCTTCTCGTCCGGCACCGTCAGGTCGCAATTGCCGCCGCGCTCGGCGGCAAGGTCGACCACCACCGATCCGGGCTTCATCAGCGCCACCATATCCTCGGTCCACAGCTTCGGCGCGGGCCGGCCGGGGATCAGGGCGGTGGTGATGACGATGTCCATCTCGGGTGCCAGCTCGCGGAACTTCGCCAGCTGCTTTTCGCGGAACTCGGGGCTCGAAGGCGCGGCATAGCCCCCGGTCGCGGCGCCGTCCTGCGTCGGCTCGAACTCCAGGAACACGAAGCTCGCGCCCATCGATTCGATCTGCTCCGACACTTCGGGGCGCACGTCGAAGGCATGGACAATGGCGCCCAGGCTGGTCGCGGTGCCGATCGCGGCAAGCCCGGCAACGCCCGCGCCCACCACCAGCACCTTGGCCGGGGGCACCTTGCCCGCCGCCGTCACCTGCCCGGTGAAGAAGCGGCCGAAGTTGCTGCCCGCCTCGATCACCGCGCGGTAGCCGGCGATATTCGCCATCGAGGACAGCGCGTCCATCTTCTGCGCCCGGCTGATCCGCGGCACCATGTCCATGGCGATGACGGTCGCGCCCTGCGCCTTGGCCTGCTCCAGCAGCTCGGTGTTCTGCGCGGGGTAGAAGAATGAAATCAGCGTTTGGCCGGCGCGCAGCATCTGCACTTCGGCCTCGGACGGCGGGCGCACCTTGGCGAGCACATCCACCGCGGCGAACAGCGCCGCGGCATCTTGCAGCACCGTCACCCCGGCGCCGGCATAGGCGGCGTCGGAAATCCCGGCGCCCTTGCCGGCGCCTGCTTCCACAAAACACTCATGCCCCAGCTTTTGCAGCTGAAGGGCCGAGTCAGGTGTCATCGCGACGCGCGCTTCACCCGGAAATATCTCTTTCGGTGCCCCGATCTTCACTGTCTCTCCCCCAGTCGCTTGGGCCTTTCAGCCTCGGTGGACCTGAATTGGCCGCGAAGTCATAGCATCGCGCAACAAACTATCACAAGCGAAACGCCGCAGTGCAACAACCCGAAACCCGGGTAATGTGCGCACAGGTCACAGCCAGCGCCGCGTCCGGGCGGCGTAATCGGCGAAGTCCGGGCCAAAGGCGGCCCGAAGCCGCGCCTCCTCGCCAAAGATGAAGCGCTTCTGGATCACCGCCATGAACAGTGGCAGCAGCGGCACCGCCAGCGGGGCGTCGCGCAGGACGATCACCCCCGCCAGTACCAGCGCATCGGCAAGGTAGATGGGGTTGCGGCTAAGGCGGAACACCCCGCCGGTGACCAGCGCGCCGGGCTCCCGGTGCGGAATGATCGTGGTGCGCGCCAGAAGCATCTGCGCCGCCGCCGCCAGCATCAGCAGCAGCCCGGCCCCGATCAGCCCCGCGCCGACCGTGCCGCCCGAAGGCCCGAACAGCCGCAGCGGCACCGCGCCAAGCGCCCAGGCCAGCACGGCGAAGCCCGCCA
The DNA here is from genome assembly GCF_009908165.1 of Frigidibacter albus. Taxonomy (GTDB): domain Bacteria; phylum Pseudomonadota; class Alphaproteobacteria; order Rhodobacterales; family Rhodobacteraceae; genus Frigidibacter; species Frigidibacter albus. The sequence goes on along the minus strand of NZ_JAAAUC010000002.1, from coordinate 196,042 downwards.
GCCAGATCGGCGGATAGTCGAGGGCCTTGAGCGCGTTCATGAGGTCACTCCGGTGGGCGGGTTCAGGGGCCAGAGTGGCGCAGCGCGCGGCAGGCGCAAGCGGATTGCGGCCGCGGGGCCCGTGATCCGTCATGCGCAAATCATGCGCATGGTATCTGCCTAGGATCTGTATGGGTTCCATACCCGATCCGTCTTGCCTCCCGCGCCCCGCTGCGGCACCGTCAAGCCAACTCCCGGAGGCCCGATGACAACCGATTTCACCGCCACCCGCGCCCTGTTCGACCTGCCCGAGGGCATGATCTACCTCGACGGCAATTCGCTCGGCCCCCTGCCCCGCACCGCCGCAGCGCGGGTCGGCCGCACCGTCACCGAGGAGTGGGGCAAGATGCTGATCACCGGCTGGAACCGCGCCGGCTGGATGGACCAGCCCGCCCGCATCGGCGACCGCATCGCCCGGCTGATCGGCGCGCCAGCCGGGTCAGTGGTGATGGGCGACACGCTGAGTATCAAGGTTTATCAAGCCCTTGCCTCGGCACTGGAGCTGAACCCCGGCCGCCGCGTGGTGCTGTCCGACATCGGCAACTTCCCCTCCGATCTCTATATCGCCGAGGGCCTGCTGCGCACCTTGGGCGAGGCCTACACCCTTCGCACCGTCGCCCCCGAAGATGTGGCAGCGGCCATCGACGACACCGTCGCCGTGCTGCTGCTGACCGAGGTGGACTACCGCACCGGCCGCCGCCACGACATGGCCGCCCTCACCGCCCTTGCCCATGAAGCGGGCGCCCTGACCGTCTGGGACCTCGCCCATTCCGCCGGCGCGGTGCCGCTGGACCTTGTCGGAGCCGGCGCCGATTTCGCCGTCGGCTGCACCTACAAATACCTCAACTCCGGCCCCGGCGGCCCGGCCTTTATCTATGTTTCAGAGGCACTTGCGGACCGCGCCCGCCCCGCCCTCTCCGGCTGGCTCGGCCATGAGGCGCCCTTCGCCTTCGACCCGCGCTACCGCCCCGGCCGCGGCATCGAGCGGATGCGTGTCGGCACCCCGCCGATCCTGCAACTCGCCGCGCTGGAGGCGGCGCTGGACGTCTGGGACATCGCCGACATTCACGATATCCGCGCGAAATCCATCGAACTATCAGAGGCCTTCATCGCCGCCGTCGAAGCTGCCTGCCCCACCCTCACCCTCGCCAGCCCCCGCGACCCAATCCAGCGCGGCAGCCAGGTCAGCTTCCGCCACCCCGAGGGCTACGCGATCATGCAGGCGCTCATCGCCCGCGGCGTCATCGGCGATTTCCGCGCCCCGGACATCCTGCGCTTCGGCCTCACCCCGCTCTATATCGGCCTGCCCGAAGTCCTGCGCGCCGCCGAAATCCTCGCCGAAATCATGGCCGGAGACCTCTGGGACCGCCCCGAATACAAGGCCCGCGCCAGGGTCACCTGACGCGGGCCAAGACCCACTTTGCCATTCTTGCTGGCAAAAATATCCCGGGGGGAGTCGCTGCAAGCGACGGGGGGCGGCGCCCCCCTTCTTCTTCCTTGCCGGGCAAGGCCCTCCTCCGCCGTCAGATCCCCGCGTAAATCTCCACGACCCGCGCCACCGCGGCCTCCGGGCTCATCTCCTCGCTCACGCCGGTGCGGCGCGAGGTCAGTTCCACCTTGTTCGCCGCAAGGCCGCGCGGCCCGACGGTGATCCGCCAGGGCAGGCCGATCAGGTCCATCGTGGCGAATTTCGCCCCCGCCCGCTCGTCGCGGTCGTCATAGAGCGGGTCCAGCCCCTTGGCCTTCAGCGCGCCATAGATCGCCTCGCAGGCGCTATCGGTGCCGGCGTCTCCCTGCTTGAGGTTGACGATGCCCACATGGAACGGGGTCACGCCCTCGGGCCAGATGATGCCCTTGTCGTCATGGCTCGCCTCGATGATCGCTCCCAGCAGGCGCGACACGCCGATACCGTGCGAGCCCATGTGGACGGGCACGCGGGCCCCATCCGGGGTCACCACATTCGCGCCCATCGGCTCGGAATACTTGGTGCCGAAGTAGAAGATCTGCCCGACCTCGATCCCCCGCGCCGACTTGCGCCGCTCCTCGGGGATGGCGTCGAACAGGGCCGCGTCATGGGTCTCGTCGGTGCGGGCGTAGAGCGAGGTGAACTCCTCCATCACCGCCTGGCACTGGGCCTTGTCGTCATAGTCGATCTCGCGCTTGCCCAGGCGGATGTCGGTCACGGCAGAGTCATAGAACACCTCCGACTCGCCGGTGGCCGCCAGCACCAGGAATTCATGCGTGTCGTCGCCGCCGATGGGGCCAGAGTCGGCCCGCATCGGGATCGCCTGCAACCCCATGCGCTCATAGGTGCGCAGGTAGCTGACGAGGTGGCGGTTGTAGGCGTGCAGCGCGTCTTCCTTGGTCAGGTCGAAGTTGTAGCCGTCCTTCATCAGGAACTCGCGCCCCCGCATCACCCCGAAGCGCGGGCGCATCTCGTCGCGGAACTTCCACTGGATGTGATACAGCGTCAGCGGCAGGTCCTTGTAGCTGCCCACATGGCTGCGGAAGATGTCGGTGATCATCTCCTCATTGGTCGGGCCATAGAGCATCTCGCGCTCCTGCCGGTCCTTGATGCGCAGCATTTCCTGGCCGTAATCGTCATAGCGCCCGCTTTCGCGCCACAGGTCGGCCGGTTGCAGGGTGGGCATCAGCAGGGGAATATGCCCGGCGCGGATCTGCTCCTCATGCACGATCTGCTCGATCCGGCGCAGCACCTTGAACCCCAGCGGCAGCCAGGAATAGATCCCCGCCGCCTGCTGCTTGATCATGCCGGCGCGCAGCATGTAGCGATGCGAGACGATCTGCGCCTCGGCGGGATTTTCCTTCAGCACGGGCAGGAAGTAGCGGGAAAGGCGCATTGCGGGAACCTGTGGGTATGGGAGCTTGCACATCGTCTATGCGATACGCATCTGTCAGGCAAGCTGAGGCGACTGTCGGGCGGCCTTTGCACGGGCAAGCCGCTTGCGGTGCGGCGCAGGCTGGGCGATGACTTGGACGCGACACAGACGGCGGCCTCTGGCCCGGCGGAAACTCGGAAGGATGACGACGATGGCGCTGCCGGTCCGGCAACAGATGAAGTACTGGGGCATTGCCGCAGCAGTGTTCCTTGTCGTGCTCTGGGGCCTTGGCAACGTCATCCTGCCCTTCCTCGTCGGCGGGGCCGTGGCCTATTTCATGGATCCGGTCGCCGACCGGCTGGAGCGGACGGGAATGTCCCGCACCGCCGCCACCGCCCTGATCTCGATCGTCGCCGTGGTGGTGTTCGTTCTGGCCGCGCTGCTGGTGATCCCGACGCTGGTGCGGCAGCTGGCGCAGCTGATCAACACCGCGCCGCAGATCCTTGGCCAGTTGCAGACGTTCCTGACGGCCCGCTTCCCCACGATCATGGACAATGAAAGCGTGCTGCGCGAGACGCTGGCCAGCATCGGCGAGATGATCCGCTCGCGCGGGGGGGAACTGGTCACGACGGTGCTGTCCTCGGCCATGGGCGTCGTGAACTTCGTGGTGTTCATCGTCGTGGTGCCGGTCGTGGCCTTCTACATGCTGCTCGATTGGGACAAGATGATCTCGCGGATCGACGGCTGGCTGCCGCGCGACCATGCCCCCACCATCCGCCGCCTCGCCTCCGAGATCGACGCCGTTCTGGCCGGGTTCGTGCGCGGGCAGGTGCTGGTCTGCGTGATCCTTGGCGTCTACTACTCGGTGGCGCTGGCGCTGGCGGGGCTCAACTTCGGGCTGGTGGTCGGCGCGATTGCCGGCTTTTTGACCTTCATCCCCTATGTCGGCGCGCTGGTCGGCGGCGGGCTCGCCATCGGACTCGCGCTGTTCCAGTTCTGGGGCGAGTGGTGGATGATCGCGCTGATCTGGGCGATCTTCCAGTCGGGCCAGTTCGTCGAAGGCAATATTCTGACCCCGAAACTGGTGGGCAACTCGGTGGGCCTGCACCCGGTCTGGCTGCTGTTCGCGCTGTCGGCCTTCGGCACGCTGTTCGGCTTTGCCGGGATGCTGGTCGCGGTGCCGGTCGCAGCGGCGCTTGGGGTGATCGCGCGGTTCCTCATCAACCAGTATACCGAGAGCAAGCTCTATAACGGGCTCGACAGCGTGCCCGAGCCGGATCTGCGGGTCGAGGTCACACTGGCGCCCGAGGCCGAGGCGCGCCTCTCGCCCGAAACCGGCGCCGTGATCCTGCAGCCGCCGGGACGAACGGCCCCCTGATGGCGCAGCAACTGGCCTTCGACCTGCCGCCGCGCCGGTCACTGGGGCGCGGCGATTTCTTCGTGGCCCCCTCGAATGCGCTGGCACTGGCGCAGATCGACGGCTGGCGGGACTGGCCGCAGCGCAAGCTGGTGCTGGTCGGCCCGGAGGGGTCGGGCAAGACCCATCTCGCGCATGTCTGGGCCGCCGAGACCGGAGCCGAAATCGTGCCCGCTGCCGAACTGCCGCTGGCCGATGTGCCGGCGCTGGCCGCAGCCGGGGCCGTTGCGGTCGAGAATGCCGACTGCATCGCCGGATATGACGCGGCCGAGGCGGCGCTCTTCCACCTCCACAACCTCGTGCTCGCCGAGGGCGGGCGGCTGCTGATAACCGCGGCCAACCCGCCCGCGCGCTGGTCGCTGCGCCTGCCCGACCTTGCCAGCCGGATGCAGGGCACCTCGACCGCAATGCTTGATCCGCCGGGGGATGACCTGCTGGCGGCTGTGCTGGTCAAGCTCTTCGCCGACCGGCAGATTGCGGTGCCGCCGGCGCTGATCCCGTTCCTGACGGCACGGATGGACCGCTCTCTGGCCGGCGCCCGCGATCTGGTGGCGCGGCTCGATGCCGCATCGCTGGCCTCGGGCAAGCCGGTCAGCCGGGCACTTGCCGCGAGCCTGTTGGCCGCGGGCTGATCCTCCTCTGGCCGCGCCCCCGCCACCCGCTGGACACTCATCCCCCCTTGCCCCCATAATGGTGCCAACAACATACGCAAAAAGCGCAGCCCGAGCAGCACATATGACCCAAGCCGATTTCCTCAATGCCCCGTTTCCCGCCCCGCAGGCGCTTCCCGCCGCCCGCCGCGACGGGCCGCAGCGGTTTTTCAACCGTGAGCTGAGCTGGCTGGCCTTCAACTGGCGCGTGCTGGACGAGGCGCGCAACCCGCGCGTGCCGCTGCTGGAACGGCTGCGCTTCCTGTCGATCTCGGCCACCAACCTCGACGAGTTCTACACCGTGCGCGTCGCCGGCCTGCGCCAACTGGTGCGCAATGGCGCCAGCCAGCCCTCCGATGACGGCATGACGCCCGCCGAGCAGCTGGTGAAGATCAATGCCGAGGCGCGGCGCCTGATGGCGATGCAGCAGACGGTCTGGACCAAGCTGCGGCGCGAAAACCAGAAGGCCGGCATCTGCCTGATGACCCGCGCCCGGCTGACGGTGCGCGACCGCGCCTTCCTGCACGACTTCTTCGTGAGCCGGGTGTTCCCCGTGCTCTCGCCGCTGGCCATCGACCCGGCGCACCCCTTCCCCTTCATCCCCAATACCGGCTTCTGCCTTGCGCTGGAGCTGCAGCGCGTGTCCGACCGCCGGCCCTTGCAGGCGCTGCTGCCGATCCCGCAGCAGATCGCCCGCTTCATCGCCCTGCCCGCGGGCCGCAAGGGCGAGGCGCGGTTCCTGCCGCTCGAAGAGCTGTTGCTGCTGCATCTCGACAGCCTGTTCCCCGGTTATGCCGATACCGGGCACTGCGCCTTCCGGGTGCTGCGCGACAGCGACCTCGAGGTCGAGGAAGAAGCCGAGGATCTGGTGCGCGAGTTCGAGACCGCGCTGAAGCGCCGCCGCCGCGGCGAGGTCATCCGCCTGAAGATCACCGCCGGCGCGCCCGATACCCTGCGCGCGCTGATCATGGAAGAGCTGGACGTGACACCCGACGAGGTGGTCGAGGTGAAGGGCCTCCTGGGGATGGCCGACCTCAAGGAACTGGTGCTCGACAACCGCCGCGACCTGCAATGGCCGCCCTTCGTGCCGCGCATCCCCGAGCGGGTGCAGGACCATGACGGCGACATCTTTGCCGCGATCCGGCAAAAGGACATGCTGCTGCACCACCCCTATGAAACCTTCGACATGGTCATCCGCTTCCTGCAGCAGGCCGCGGCCGACCCTGACGTGCTGGCGATCAAGCAGACGCTCTACCGCACCAGCCGCGACAGCCCCATCGTCGGCGCGCTGTGCGAGGCGGCAGAAGCCGGCAAGTCGGTCACCGCGCTGGTGGAACTGCGCGCCCGCTTCGACGAGGCCGCCAACATCCGCCAGTCGCGGCGGCTGGAACGGTCGGGGGCGCATGTCGTCTATGGCTTCGTCAACTACAAGACCCATGCCAAGATCAGCACCGTGGTGCGGCGCGAGGGCGATGCCCTGGTGACCTATACCCATTTCGGCACCGGCAACTACCACCCGATCACCGCGCGCATCTATACCGACCTGTCGTTCTTCACCTGCGATCCGGCGCTTGGCCGCGATGCGACCAAGGTGTTCAACTACCTGTCGGGCTATGTGCAGCCTTCGGGGCTCGAAAACCTGTCGATCTCGCCGATCTCGCTCAAGGCGCGGCTGATCGAGATGATCGGGCGCGAGGCAGTCCATGCCCGCGCCGGCCGCCCGGCCGAGATCTGGGCCAAGATGAACAGCCTGATCGAACCCGAGGTGATCGACGCGCTCTATGCCGCCAGCCAGGCCGGGGTGCGGATCAACCTGATCATCCGCGGGATCTGCGGCGTGCGGCCCGGCATCGTGGGCCTGTCCGAGAATATCCGGGTGAAATCCATCGTCGGGCGCTTCCTCGAACACAGCCGCATCGTCTGTTTCGGCAATGGCCACGGCCTGCCCTCGGGCAAGGCGCGGGTGTTCATTTCCTCGGCCGACTGGATGGGCCGCAACCTGAACCGCCGGGTGGAAACGCTGGTCGAGATCAAGAACGCCACCGTCAAGGCGCAGATCGTCAACCAGATCATGGCCGCCAACCTTGCGGACGAGGCGCAAAGCTGGATCCTGCAGCCCGATGGCCGTTTCGTGCGCCCGCTGCCGGACGGCAAGACCGACCTGTTCAGCTGTCACCGTTTCTTCATGGACAACCCCTCTTTGTCCGGCCGCGGCAAGGCCGGGGCAGCGGATGTTCCGCGGCTGGCGCATTCGGCGGATTGAGGCGTGCCCGCCCCCTGACTGCGCGTCGCGCATTGACCTTGCCGCAACGCGGCGGCAAGGTCGCCAGGTGACTCGGGGGGGCCGGCCGCGCGCAGCGGGTGCCCCTCGCTCGACCGAAACTGGGGAAGATCCGATGGATGGCACGACCGAGGCGCCCGGCGATGACTGGGGGCCGTTTGGACGCCCTCTGTTCGAGGACCCATCGGCCCGCGCGCTGAGCCGGGTCGGGGTGGTCGATGTCGGATCGAACTCTGTCCGGATGGTGGTGTTCGACGGCGCCGCCCGCAGCCCCGCCTATTTCTTCAACGAAAAGGTCATGTGCGGGCTGGGTCAGGGCCTGTCCAGCACCGGCCGGCTGAACCCCAAGGGCAGCGAGCGGGCGATGGCCGCGCTCAAGCGTTTCGCGCTGCTGGCCGAAGGGATGAAGATGGCCCCCCTCACCTGCGTTGCGACAGCGGCGGTGCGCGAGGCCGAGGATGGCGCGGAGTTCCAGGCCGAGGTGCTGCGCGAGACCGGGCTACGCCTGCATGTGATCGACGGCGAGGAAGAGGCGCGCCTGTCCGCGCAGGGCGTACTTCTGGGCTGGCCCGAGGCCGAGGGGCTGGTCTGTGACATCGGCGGCAGCTCGATGGAGCTGGCCGAGGTGGCGAATGGCGAGATCGGCCGCCGCGTCACCTCGCCGCTGGGGCCCTTCCGCCTGCAACAGGTCGAAGGCGGGCCCAAGGCGCTCAAGGCCCATATCGCGGCGATCATGTCGGGCCTCAAGGCGCAGATCGGCCGCCAGCATGACCGCATCTACCTTGTCGGCGGCAGTTGGCGCGCCATCGCCCGGCTGGACATGGAACGGCGCAATTATCCGATGACGGTGCTGCACGAATATCGGATGACCCCGGCCTCGCTGCTGGAAACAGTCGAGTGGATCGCCCAGAACGACCTCGGCGTGCTGCGCGCCCGCACCGGCACCTCGGCCGAACGGATGGATCTGGTGCCGCTGGCCTCGCAGGTGCTGGCCGAGTTGATCCGCGCCTTTCGCCCGAAGGAGCTGGACGTGTCGTCCTACGGCATCCGCGAAGGGCTGCTCTACGAACAGATGCCCGACCGCCTGCGCCGCCGCGACCCGCTGATCGAGGCCTGCCGCTTCGCCGAGGCGACACAGGCGCGCCTGCCCGGCTTTGGCCGCAGGCTCTATGATTTCCTGCTGCCGATCTTCGCCAAGGCCCCGCCCGAACGGCTGCGCATCGTCAAGGCGGCCTGCCTGCTGCATGACACCTCATGGCGCACCCACCCCGACTACCGGGCCGAGGCCTGTTTCGACAACGTTACCCGCGCCAACCTTGGCGGGCTTGGCCATCCGGACCGGATCTTCCTCGGCCTCGCGCTGCTGCACCGCTACAAGAACAGCCGCGCCGGCAGCCGGATGGAGCCGATGTTCGCGCTGCTGCCCCCCGAAGACCTGCGCGACGCCGAGATCCTCGGCAAGGCCATGCGCTTTGGTGCCATGTTCTCGATCCAGTCGCCGGATGAGGCGGGCAGCCTGAAGCTCTACCCCAAGAAGAAGCTGCTGGAGCTGGTGCTGAACCCTGCGGACGAGGCGCTGTTCGGCGAGGTGACCGCAGCGCGCTTTGCCTCGCTGGCGACCGCGATGGGGGTCACCACCAAGGTGCGCAGCGCCGGCGCGGCGCCTTAGAGTCAGGGCTAAATCTCGATCTGCTCGCCCGGACCAAGGTCCGGCAGTCCGGGCTGCGGCATCGGACGTTCCGGGTCGCGCTCCGGCGGGGTCTCCGGCTCCGGCGGCAGATCCGGCTTGCGCCGCAGCAGGATATCCCCGTTCGGCAGCTTTTCCGGCATGTGGTAGTGGTCGATATCGCCCACCATCTCGGCCAGCTCGCGCATCATCGGCAGCATGGCGCGGAAGGTCGGCTCCATCTCGCGGAACGCTTGCTCGGCCTCGTCCAGTGCCGGGGCCATCTCGTCCAGCAGGTTCTGCAGCAGCCGGTCGGCGCCCCGCTCCCACAGGCCCCGCTCGTCCGGCGCCTCCTCGGGCAGGGTCTGCGCCGTCAGGGGCGATGCAAGAAGCAGGGCGAGCGTCAGGGCATATTTCATGGGGCCATCCTATGCCAATCCGGGGTAGCCCGGTAGGTCACAGATCAATGTCCAGCGTCACGGGGTAGTGATCCGAGGCGGTCAGCAAGGCTTCGCGCAGCTCCGGAACCTTGTAGATCGCCGGGTCGTCGAACGGGTGCCAGATCCGCCACTTCGGGTGCCGGCTCAGCAACGAGGGAGAGATCATCACGAAATCCAGCATCGCCGAGAAATACTGCCCCTCGGCATCCAGATAGAACCGCGCCGAGGCCGGCCCCGCCGCAGTGGCATGGGCAGAGCGCAGGCGGGCATGGGGGTCATGCAGGCGCAGATCCGCGGGCGCGTCCTCCCCCAGCACGATCTCCACCCCCGAGCGGCCGAACAGCTTTTCGTATTCATCAAGGCCAGGGCCGTCGTTGAAATCCCCCAGCACGATCAGGTTCTCGCAGGCGGTCAGATGTTCCACCACCCGTTGGCGCAGCCAGATGCATTCGGCCAGCTGCTTGCGCCGGTTCTGGATCGCCAGCCGCATCACCTTTTCGGGGGTATCGGCGCCATGCGGGGCCTTGGACTTCACATGCACCCCGATCAGCCGCAGGTCGGTGCCCGCCGTGGTCTGCAGGGCCAGTTCCAAGGGAGGCTTGGAAAAGCGCACCGTGTCCAGCGTCGCGTCGATATCGAGGTCGATCCGGTAGCTGCCATCGAAGCGCGGGGCGGCAAAGCCGGCCTCCGGCGCGCCGGTCTCGCCCATCGGGTCATGGCGGGCGGTCAGGCGGTCCGGATCATACATCAGCGCCAGCTCCTGCTGGGTACCGTTGACGAAGCCGATCACCGCCTTGCGGCAGCGGAGCTCGAACTGGGCGGCAAAGGCCTCCAGCATCGCCACCGTGCTGCGGCGGCGATTGGTGTCGGGCGCCTCGACGATCAGCACCGCATCGGCATCCATCGCGGTGAAGACGAGCCCGAGCGCCTCCAGCTGATCCGCCCGGGTGACATTGTGGCGCGCCGACCAGCCGCCATCGGCCAGCATCCTGCCCTGCACGTCGAAGAGGTTGGCGAACCATTCGACATTGTAGGTCGCGATCCGCATCTGGCCTCCTCCCGCGCGCCTTGCGCGCAAACCGACCCCGTCAGGCGGCGCGCTTGCCGCTGATCTCCTCCCAGGCGCGGTTGATCGCCACCATCCGCGCCTCTGCCAGCTTCACCGCCTCCTCGGGCAGGCCCCGCGCCACCAGCCGGTCAGGATGGCTGTCGCGCACCGCCGCGCGCCAGGCGGCCCGCGCCTCGGCCTTGGTCGCGCCTTGGTCAAGCCCCAGCACCTCCCACGGGTCGCGCTCCGCCCCTTCGACATGCCGCGCGCGCAGCGAGCGGAAGCAGCGCTCATCCAGCCCGAAGATCCGCGCCACCTCGGCCAGGAACGCATCCTCGGCCGGATGATAGCCGCCATCCGACACGGCAATGTGAAAGAGGCCCTCCATCAGATCCTTCAGCGCCGGCGCGCCGGGGCCGAACATCCGCGCGATCTTGGCCGCCCAGGCGTCGAAGCCCGCCACATCCTGCCGCGCGAGGTTGAAGACGCGCGCGGCATGGGCCGTCTCCGATTCGGGGATGGTGAACACCCGGCGGAAGGCCGCGACCTCGTCCCGCGTCACCATGCCATCGGCCTTGGCCATCTTCGCGCCAAGCGCGATCACCGCGATTGTAAAGGCGACAGAGCGTTCCGGGGGCGTTGCGCCGCCCCAGAGCCGGTCCAGAACCGCCGACAGCCCTTCGCCATTGGCGAGGGCCGACAGCGCGTCGGAGATGCGGGTCCAGATCGACATGGGGGTATCATAGCCGCAGTGCAGCGCCGTGTCAGCGCGTCATGGGAGCCGGGGGAGGGTTGGAGGAAATTTCTCGCTAGAACGAAAGTCGCCGCTGGAGTTCGTTCCTTCCTTCCTTGCCCGGAACAAGGCGCTTTAGCGCCGCCGGGCCGCGCCCGTCCGCCCCCTCGGGCGGGCGCGCCCCACCGTCGTGCCTAGAAATCCGGTGGAGTTACGCCGCACCATAAAGTGCCTAGAACGAGCGTTGCAGCGCCCACCCGGCGGACAGGCGCAGCCCTCTGTTACTGCACGCCCAGATTGCCTCACAGCATCTTCTGCATGATCACCAGATCCAGCCAGCGGCCGAACTTGAACCCGACCTCGGGGATCCGCGCCACCTCGGGGTAGCCGACCGCCGCGTGGAAGGCGATGCCGGCGTCATTCTCGGCCGAGACCCCGGCGATCATCGAATGGGCGCCGCCCGCGCGGGCATGGTCCTCCACCGCCGCCATCAGAGCGCGCCCCGCACCGCGGCCCCGCGCCTCTGGCGCCAGGATGATGGTGTGCTCCATCGCGCGGGCATAGCCGTTGCCGCCGCGGAACTGGGCGTAGGTGGCCAGGCCGATCACCCGTCCCGCGGCATCCTCGGCCACGAAGAACTCATGCCCGCCCGCCCGCCGCTCGGCGAAGGTCGCCAGCAACCCGGCCTCGGTCTTCTCGTCGCTGGCGAAGGTCACCGTCGTTTCGCGGACGATGGGGTTCCAGAACCCGAGGATCGCGGGAATGTCGCCCGGGCGCGCCGGGCGCACCATCGGGGCCGAGTCGGGAACGCGGACGGTCTCCGCGGCGGGGGCGGTCATTGCAGCACTTTCACTCCGGACGGGGTTTCAATCTCTGCTGTCAGTCCCACGGTGCCATCCACCACCAGCACCAGCCGCGGATCGGCCAGCGCCAGCAGCCCCGACATCTCGGCGGCCTGCGGATGGCCGATCACCAGCCGCCGCAGCCGACAGCCGGCATCGGGCAGGCGTTCCGACGGATGGCCGCCCGACTGCCACTGGATCAGCGCCGGGAAGCAGTCGTCATAGGGCAGCAGGCCGCTGGCCGGGATCCCCATCCGCCAGCGCAGATCGGCGCGGTCAAGGTCCACCGCCGCCCCTGCCCCCGCCGGCGCCGTGGCCAGCGCCGCCTCCAGATCCCCCGTGCGCGCCACCCAGTTGGTCAGCCGCACCGAGGCGCGGGTGTCGAGCCCGAACCAGCGCGGCCAGGCCGGGCGCGGGGCGGCAGGATCGGGGGCGATCACCTCGAGATAGAGCCCCGGCCCCAGCGAGAGAAGCCGGTTCCAGGTGCCCATATGCGCATGGCGCCCGCCGGGCGCCAGCGCCACGCCAAGCGCCGATTCAATCGCCGCAACCCCTTCTTCGAGCGAGGGCGCGGTCACGGCAAGATGATCAAGCTCCAGCATCGGCAAACCCCTTTCGCACCAGCATAAATGCGGCATCGGCGACCGCAAGTCCCCAGTGGGGTTCACGGAAGGGACGACACGACAGCCGGTACCTCTGCATCGCAGGGCCGATGACCGGAAGGCGCATACGGATCAGGCGGAAAGCCCGGTCATCCCCTGAGGCCTTCACAAACACAAAGGGCGCCGCATCCCGCGGCGCCTTTTGTCGTTCCGGAGGGGACAGGCCCTACTTCCGCGCGGCGCGGATCAGCTTCAGGATATCCTTCGCCGCCGAGGGGATATTGGTCCCCGGCCCGAAGATCGCCTTGACGCCGCGGTCATAGAGATACTGGTAATCCTGCTGCGGAATGACCCCGCCGCAGATCACCAGGATGTCCCCTGCCCCCGCCGCCTGCAGCGCCTCGACCAGCTTCGGCGCCAGCGTCTTGTGGCCCGCGGCCTGGCTGGAGATGCCGATCACATGCACGTCGTTGTCCACCGCGTCCTGCGCCGCCTCTTCCGGCGTCTGGAACAGCGGGCCCACGTCCACGTCAAAGCCGATATCGGCGAAGGCGGTGGCGATCACCTTGGCGCCGCGGTCATGCCCGTCCTGCCCCATCTTCACCACCAGCATCCGCGGGCGGCGGCCCTCTTCCTCGGCAAAGGCCTCCACATCCGCCTGGATCGCGGCAAAGCCCTCGTCGCCGTCATAGGCGGCGCCATAGACGCCCGCGAGCGTCTTCACCTCGGCGCGGTGCCGGCCGAACACGTTCTCCATCGCCATCGAAATCTCTCCCACGCTCGCCCGCGCCCGGGCCGCTGCCACGGCGGCTTCCAGCAGGTTGCCCCCCTCGGCCGCCCGCCGCTCGATCTCGGCCAGTGCGGCCGAGCAGGCGGCCTCGTCCCGGGTCGCGCGGATCTGCTCCAGCCGCGCCACCTGCGAGACGCGCACCGCCACGTTGTCCACGTCGAGGATGTCGATCGGGTCTTCCTTGGCGAGGCGATACTTGTTGACCCCGACGATCACATCCTCGCCGCGGTCGATGGCCGCCTGCCGCCGCGCCGCGCTTTCCTCGATCCGCAGCTTGGGCATCCCGGTGGCGACGGCCTTGGTCATGCCGCCCATCTCCTCCACCTCCTCGATCAGCGCCCAGGCCTTCTCGGCCAGCTCTGCCGTCAGGCTTTCGACGTAATACGACCCCGCCAGCGGATCGACGACATGGGTGATCCCGGTCTCCTCCTGCAAGATCAGCTGGGTGTTGCGCGCGATCCGGGCCGAGAACTCGGTCGGCAGGGCAATCGCCTCATCGAGCGCATTGGTGTGCAGCGACTGGGTGCCGCCAAGCGCCGCCGCCAGCGCCTCGTATGCCGTGCGCACCACGTTGTTGTAGGGGTCCGCCTCCTGCAGCGACACGCCCGAGGTCTGGCAATGGGTGCGCAGCATCAGGCTGCCGGGCTTCTTGGCGCCAAACTCGGTCATGATCCGGTGCCACAGCAGCCGCGCCGCCCTGAGCTTGGCCGCCTCCATGAAGATGTTCATGCCGATGGCAAAGAAGAAGCTCAGCCGTCCGGCAAAGGCATCGACATCCATGCCCCGCTCAATCGCCGCGCGCACATATTCGCGCCCGTCGGCCAGGGTGAACCCCAGCTCCTGCACCAGGTTCGCGCCCGCCTCCTGCATGTGATAGCCGGAAATGGAGATGGAGTTGAACTTGGGCATCTCGGCGGCGGTATATTCGATGATGTCGGCGATCAGCCGCATCGAGGGTTCGGGCGGATAGATATAGGTGTTCCGCACCATGAATTCCTTGAGGATGTCGTTCTGGATCGTGCCCGACAGCTCGGCCCGCGGCACGCCCTGCTCTTCCCCCGTCACGATGAAATTCGCCAGGATCGGGATCACCGCGCCGTTCATGGTCATCGAAACGCTGACCTTTTCCAGCGGGATGCCGTCGAACAGGATCTTCATGTCCTCGACACTATCGATGGCCACCCCTGCCTTGCCGACATCGCCCACCACGCGCGGATGGTCGCTGTCATAGCCCCGGTGCGTCGCCAGATCGAAGGCCACAGACACGCCCTGCTGCCCGGCGGCCAGCGCCTTGCGGTAGAAGGCGTTCGACGCCTCGGCGGTGGAGAAGCCCGCATATTGGCGAATGGTCCAGGGCCGGCCGGCATACATCGTGGCGCGCACACCGCGGGTGAAGGGCGCGAGGCCCGGCATCGAGTTCAGATGCGGCAGCCCCTCGACATCGGCAGCGGTATAGAGCGGCTTGACCGCGATCCCCTCCAGCGTGTCCCAGGCAAGGGTGTCCGGGTCGCGGCCCTTGAGCTCCTTCGCGGCAAGCTGGCGCCAGGCATCCAGATCGGCGGCTTCAGGCTTCTGTGTCATGACATGTCCTCTCTTCCCGGCTCTGCGAACATCATCTGATGCAAGAACCGCGTTTCAATCCTGTCCATCACGCCCCTGCGCCCCTATATCCAAGGGAACAGGAGGATGGATGACCCTTTATCTCACACCGCTTGCTGCCCTCGCCCTTGCGCTGCTGGCCCAACCGGCCACCGCGCAGGACCAGATCCCTGCGCCCCGCGCCGGCATGATCGCCGCGGACAGCACCGCAGCCCCTGCCGATCCGGCGGCAGAGCCTGCGACAGAAGCGCCTACTGCCGCCGTGGACGACTCTGCACCGCTGCCGGCCGAGGGGCTGAGCATCGACGACTTCCGGTGGCAGAAGCGGCTGGTGCTGGTCTTTGCCGACAGCCCCGACAACCCCGGCTTCGCCGACCAGATGCGGATGCTGGCCGAGCAGCCGGACGAACTGGCGATGCGCGACGTCGTGGTGATCTTCGACGCCGACCCCGAGGCCGAGACCGAGATCCGCCAGAAACTGCGCCCCCGCGGCTTCATGCTGGTGCTGATGGACAAGGACGGCCAGATCGCACAGCGCAAGCCCTTCCCCTGGACGGTGCGCGAGATCAGCCGCGCCATCGACAAGATGCCGCTGCGCCAAGAGGAACTGCGCACGCGCCGGCTGACGCCATAGGCGGCACTGGCCCGGTGCAAGGCCGCGCCGCACATCAGCGGTCCTCCCCGAAGATGTCGGCCGCCGTCTCGCCGGGCTTTGTCAGGCCGCAGCGCTGAAGCAGCCGCAGCACCGAATCCTTCTGCGCAGCGGTCAGACGGAAGAAATGCTTGCGGTGCAGCGCCATCATCGCGCGGTTTTCGGTCTCGGACCTGGCGATGACCTCATCCAGCAACTCCGGGCGGATGACTCGGCCCACCGGGCTCGGCGAGGGCGCAAAGCGCGCGAACCAGCCAGGGCTGCCTCCCTCCATCGCGGCGTAGAGCAGCATGAACTCGGTCGATTTCGCGCTGCGCCGGGCGAAGAAGCATTCCAGCAGCCCGACCCGCGCCTCGATCTTGTCCACCGCCGCCACCATCTCCTCGCGTCGGTGCACCGTCGGCGTCAGCGACAGGGGGATCTCAACGCCCTCCGGCAGTTTATAGCGCATCCGCTTGGCAGAGGCCTCCGCCCATTTGCGCATATTGGGGCTCAGCGAGGACATCTCGACCCGCGGCCTGCCCTCGGCATCGACGAAATCCGCCGCGCCGACCGGGCGCAAGAAGAAGTTCTTGGTGTCGAGGATCACGACATGGCTGCCACTGGCCACCCGCGCCGCCAGCAGCTTGCAGGCCTGCTGCAGCAGCCAGCCCGAATTGGACTTCCAGCCATAGATCTTGGGCTTGCGCCCCAGGGCCCGGTCGCGCAGCGGCCGCCAGGCGCAGCGAGGACCCGCAACCCAGGTGCGTTCCAGCCAGGCCAGCGGGCCACGCGGGCGCGTGGTCATCAAGGACGAGGCGGGAAGGATCTCGACTTTCCCCGCCAGCCCTCCCCACTCGCCGCGGATCGCCTCCACCGCCTGCCCGCAGGCCGCCTCGTCCTGATCGCACAGCACCACAAGGATCCGGTTCACGCAGCCCGGATCCAGAAACCGTGCCATCGACCGCGCCTGCAGGCGCAACATCGGCAGCTCGGTGCGGAAGGTGACGGTCAGGAAGTCGAAGGCAGGGGTCATGTCATTCGAACTCCATGATCACTTCGTCCACCCGCAGGCTCGCGCCTGGCGAGGCGGCGACCTTCTTGACGATGCCCTTGCGTTCGGCGCGCAGGATGTTCTCCATCTTCATCGCCTCGACCGTGGCCAGCGCCTGCCCTTCCTGCACCTCATCGCCCTCGGCGACATTGATCTTCACGATCAGCCCCGGCATCGGGCAGAGCAGGAATTTCGAGGTGTCGGGCGGCATCTTCTCGGGCATCAGCGCCGCAAGCTCCGCCTGGCGCGGGCTGCGCACATGCACCTTGAGGTCGGCGCCGCGCAGCCGCAGGCGGAAGCCCTGCGGGATCTTGCCGACCTTCAGCACCAGCGGCGTGCCATCCACATCCAGCCGCGCGAGGCTTTGCCCCGGCACCCAATCCGACGTGACGCGGTGCTGGCTGCCATCCTCGAAGGTCACCGTCGCGCCGTCAGGGTCGGCCGCGATGGTCACCGCATGGCTCTCCCCCTGCAGCGCCACCACCCAGTCGTCGCCGACATGGCGCTCATGGTTGCCAAGCCGGCCGGAAATCCGCGTGCGCCGGATCTCCGCCACCCGGTGCATCGCGGCGGCGGCGGCGGCCACGCGGCGCAGGGTGCCTTCCGTCAGCGTCGCGCCCTGAAAGCCGTCGGGGTACTCCTCGGCGATGAAGGCCGTGGTGATGTTGCCCGAGACAAACCGCGGATGGTCCATCACCGCGCCGACGAAGGGCAGGTTGTGGCCGATCCCCTCGACCTCGAAGGTGTCGAGCGCCAGCCGCATCTCCTCGATGGCCCCGAGGCGCGTCGGCGCCCAGGTGCAGAGCTTTGCGATCATCGGGTCGTAATACATGCTGATCTCGCCGCCCTCGAAGACGCCGGTATCATTGCGCACCACGGCATCGGGCGTGCTGCTTTCCACCGGCGGGCGATAGCGGGTCAGCCGGCCGATGGAGGGCAGAAAGTTGCGATAGGGGTCTTCGGCATAGAGCCGGCTTTCCATCGCCCAGCCGTTGATCTTGAGGTCTTCTTGCTTGAACGGCAGCGGCTCGCCGGCCGCCACGCGGATCATCTGTTCGACCAGATCGACGCCGGTGATCAGCTCGGTGACCGGATGTTCCACCTGCAGACGGGTGTTCATCTCGAGGAAATAGAAATTCCGCGCCCCATCGACGATGAACTCCACCGTCCCGGCGCTGGTATAGCCCACCGCCTTCGCCAGCGCGCAGGCCTGCTCGCCCATCGCCTTGCGGGTCGCCTCGTCGAGGAAGGGGCTCGGCGCCTCTTCGATGACCTTCTGGTTCCGGCGCTGGATGCTGCACTCACGCTCATGCAGGTAGACGCAGTTGCCATGCTGGTCGGCCAGCACCTGGATCTCGATATGCCGGGGCTGGGTCACGAACTTCTCGATGAAGATCCGGTCATCGCCAAAGCTCGCCGCCGCCTCGTTTTTCGAGGACTCGAAGCCTTCCTTGACCTCGCCCTCGCTCCAGGCGATGCGCATCCCCTTGCCGCCACCGCCGGCCGAGGCCTTGATCATCACCGGATAGCCGATCTGGCCCGAAATCTTCACCGCCTCGTCGCCATCCGCGATCAGGCCCATATAGCCCGGCACGGTGGACACCCCCGCCTCCTGCGCCAGCTTCTTCGAGGTGATCTTGTCGCCCATCGCCTCGATCGCCGGGGACGGCGGGCCGATGAACACGACGCCAGCTGCTTCCAAAGCGGCCGCGAAGTTCATGTTCTCGCTCAGGAAGCCGTAGCCCGGATGCACCGCCTCGGCGCCGGTCTGGCGCACGGCGTCCATGATCTTGTCGATCACGATATAGGACTGCGCCGCGGGCGAGGCCCCGATATGCACCGCCTCATCCGCCATCTTCACATGCAGCGCATTGCGGTCCGCATCAGAATAGACGGCGACCGTCTTGATGCCCATCTTGCGGGCGGTCTTGATGACGCGGCAGGCAATCTCGCCCCGGTTGGCGATCAGGATCTTCTTGAACATGGCACTCCCCGTGCGGTGACGTTGCTGCCGCCCGGCAGGGCGCAGGCATGAAAAAGGCCGCCGGGACGTGATGCCCCGGCAGCCTGAAACTGGTGGATAGCGAACCGCGCGCCGGTCAGGCGCGCTGCGTCAGCAGAGGTTGACGTCGTCGCAGAGCGCGCCCGCAGCGCCGCCGATGACCGCGCCCTTGACGGCAGAGCCGCCGGTGAGCGCCGAGCCGACACCACCGATCGAGGCGCCGACGGCGGCACGCTCGAAATCGTTCTCCCCGCAGGACGCCAGAAGGCCGATGGCCAGAACTGCGCCAGTGAGACGGATACGTGTGCTTTGCATGTCGAATGTCCTCCAGGTTGGGAAATGGCTTTCGCAGGCCCAACCCCGGCGGGGACGACATGGTTCCCGAACCCGGTTGCGCCGGAACGGCAAGGACCGCCACACCCAAGGGGCATGACGGTCCTTCCGAAGGCAGGCCGGCCCGCTGCTACATCCGAAGGCGCAGCAGCGGTCGCGGGATCAGTAGGCGCGGCGGCAGATGCCGGCGTCGTCGCAGAGCGCGCCGGCGCCAGCGCCGAGAGCTGCGCCGGTAAGCACGTTGTTGTCGGTCGCATCGGCAATGATCGCGCCCGCAGCGGCGCCGGCCATTGCACGCTGGCCGTCGGTTTGCATGCAGCCGGCGAGTGCCGACAGACAAATTGCAGCGATAATGAATTTCGAATTGCGCATGTTGCTCCGCCTCCAGAACGGGTTGTTATGTCGCAACATTCTAGCGCATCCGACGCGCCCGGAAAGCGAATTTCGCGTGAACCCAGATCATAGGCAGGGAGCCGCCGAAAATCCTGCAGCCTCGGCGAAAAGAGCGGCCCGATCCACAAGGGATCAGGCCGAGAGTCAGGGGAAGGGTTGCAACGAACCTGGGCGCCCACCTGGCTGGAGGCCGGCGCCACATCCCAAACATGCGCCGCGCCCCGCGCCCGATCAACCGCCACGGCGCCGCGTCCCGGGCCATGCGCGGGATGGTGCCAAATGGCTGGGGGGCACGGCGGCATCACGCTTACTCGTCCTCGTCCAGGTCGTCGTAATCGTCGTCCGCGTCGAAACCGAAATCCTCGGCGTCCTCGGCGAAGACCTGCGGGAAGGACGCCTGCGCGATCTTTAGGTTGATCTTCAGCAGCGCGTCATAGCTGGCGGGGTCGAACGGGTCCTCGGCCGGCACCACCTCGCGCCCGAACAGCCAGGACAGGCGGCCGGCATCGAGATTGCCCCGCACGAACGGCTCTTCGCCGAAATGCGCCCAAAGCGCCGCCATGAAGCCGGCATCGGCCTTGCGGTCGGCAAGATTGCGGTCGCGGAAACGCTCGCGCCGGATGATCTTGGTCGGGCCCTTTTTCTTGACGGCCCGGCGAATGACGAACTGGAAGTCGGTGCTGGGAAGACGGCCAGGAAAGCCGCGATGTTTCAGCATGGGATGCTCTCCGCATTATGCGCTCGGCACTGGCCGGCGGGCTGGAGAGCAACCGATTGGGCGGCCGCCGTCACCCGGACGGCGGCCAGCCCGGGATCGTTACTTGTATTTGCCGGTATAGACGGGCTCGGCCGAAACCATCGGCTGCTCGACATAGACGACTTCTTCTTTCTTGGCGCAGGCAGCCACGAACGCCACGAGGGCGACCGCGAGCAAGACTTTTTTCGACATGGTGTTCTCCTGTTTATTGTTATGGTGGGGGCCTCACACTCCCCCGCCTGCCTCATTTCCGCGATACAGGTCACTTGAGACTGACCAGCCGCCATCATATCGCAGGCCGGGGCGCAGCGACAGCCCATCGCATGCAAAACGGCGGAATGTGGCCGCGAAGACTCAGGTGCCGCGCCGCGGCACAGGCAAGAGTCATGGGGCCGGGGTTGCATCAGAACATCTCCCATTCGCAGACATCGCCCGCCGGGCGGTAGGCCTCGAAATACTGCACCGCCTCCGGGTCGGTCTGCCCGAAGGGCAGGTCGCGGTCCGCCAGCGAGATCACCACCTGCGAGGGCTGCGGCCCGATGACCGACAGGCGGGGCAAGGCAAAACTCTCGCACAGCCAGTGCATGTCCTCGGCGGCGGTCTCGAAGGCGACATCCCCGGCAATCGCGGGCGCCAGGAACCGGAACCGCGCCGTCAGCCCCTCTGGCCCCGGCGCGCCATGCACCGTTTCCAGCCAGGTGACCGCCATGCCGGACGGCGTGACGATCTCCTCGGCCCAAGCAGCGGCCCCGGCCAGCATTGCGATGCACATGACGATTCCCCCCCGCACGCCTACCCCCTTAAAGCGGAATGTTGTCGTGCTTTTTCCACGGGTTGGTCAGCTTCTTGCTGCGCAGGCTGGCAAAGGCCCGCGCCACGCGCTTGCGGGTGGACCGCGGCTGGATCACCTCGTCGATGAAGCCCTTCTCGGCCGCCACGAAGGGGTTGGCGAAACGGTCCTCGTAATCCTTCACCCGCGCCGCGATCTTCTCGGGCTCGCCAAGCTCGCTGCGATACAGGATCTCCACCGCGCCCTTGGCCCCCATCACCGCAATCTCGGCCGTCGGCCAGGCATAGTTGAAATCGCCGCGCAGATGCTTGGAGGCCATCACGTCATAGGCCCCGCCATAGGCCTTGCGGGTGATGACCGTCACCTTCGGCACCGTCGCCTCGCCATAGGCGAACAGCAGCTTGGCGCCGTGCTTGATGACGCCGCCATATTCCTGGCCCGTTCCCGGCAGGAAGCCCGGCACATCGACGAAGGTCAGGATCGGCACCTCGAACGCGTCACAGAAGCGCACGAACCGCGCGGCCTTGCGGCTGCTGTCGATATCGAGGCACCCGGCCAGCACCATCGGCTGGTTGGCCACAACGCCCACCGTCTGCCCCTCGATCCGGATGAAGCCGGTGATGATGTTTCCGGCGAAATCCTTCTGGATCTCGTAGAAATCGCCCTCGTCCGCGGTCTTCAGGATCAGCTCGCGCATGTCATAGGGCTGGTTCGGGTTGTCGGGGATCAGCGTGTCGAGGCTGTCCTCGATCCGCCCCGGCTCGTCGAAGAACGGCCGCACCGGCGCCTTCTCGCGGTTGTTCAGCGGCAGGAAGTCGAACAGCCGCCGCACTTCGGCCAGCGCCTCCACGTCATTCTCGAAGGCACCATCGGCGACCGAGGATTTGCGGGTGTGGGTGCTGGCGCCGCCCAGTTCCTCGGCGGTGACGATCTCGTTCGTCACCGTCTTCACCACATCAGGGCCGGTCACGAACATGTAGGACGTGTCCTTCACCATGAAGATGAAGTCGGTCATCGCCGGCGAATAGACCGCGCCGCCCGCGCAGGGGCCCATGATGAGCGAGATTTGCGGCACCACGCCCGAGGCCATGATGTTGCGCTGGAACACGTCGGCATACCCGGCCAGCGACGCAACACCCTCCTGGATCCGCGCCCCGCCGCTGTCGTTGATCCCGATCACCGGCGCACCGTTCTGCATCGCCATATCCATGATCTTGCAGATTTTCTGCGCATGGGTTTCCGACAGTGACCCGCCGAACACCGTGAAATCCTGGCTGAACACATAGACCATGCGGCCGTTGATCGTGCCCCAGCCGGTGACCACGCCATCGCCTGCGGGCCGGTCCTCCTGCATCCCGAAATCGGTGCAGCGGTGGCGCACGAACATGTCGAACTCTTCGAACGAGCCCTCGTCCAGCAGCAGCTCGATCCGCTCGCGCGCGGTCAGCTTGCCCTTGGCGTGCTGCGCGTCGATCCGGCGCTGACCCCCGCCCAGACGGGCGTCGGCGCGGCGGTCTTCCAGCTGTTGCAGGATGTCTTTCATCATGTCCCCCCGGGCGATGGCTGCCTTGCTTGCAGGCATGGCAATTTGGGGCACCCTATACGGGCGCACCTGCAGCACAAAGCCCTTTCCAGAAAATTTGCAAAGCCTTGCCAATGCCCGCAGCGCAAATTGCGAAGTTGCGAACTAGAGCGGCCAGACCCACAGCAGCAGCGGCAGACTGACCACGACCACCAACAGCTCCAGCGGCAGCCCAAGCCGCCAGTAATCGCTGAAGCGGAACCCGCCGGGGCCAAGGATCAGCGTGTTGTTCTGGTGCCCGATCGGGGTCAGGAACGCGCAGGACGAGCCGATGGCCACCGCCATCAGGAAGCTGTCGGGGTTGACCCCCAGGGCCGAGGCGATGCCGATGGCAATCGGGCACAGCACCGCCGCAGTGGCGGCGTTGTTCATCACGTCCGACAGCGTCATCGTCACGATCAGCACCACCGCCAGCGCCGCGACCGCGTTGCCCTGCGCAATCGTCTCCACCAGGAACCGCGACAGCAGATCCGCCGCGCCCGTGGTCTGCATCGCCCCCGCCACCGGGATCAGCGCCGCCAGCAGCACGACCACCGGCCAGTCGATCGAGGTGTAGATCTGCCGCAGCGGCACGGTCTTGGCCAGCATCGTCGCCAGAAGCCCAAGCGCGAACGCCGCCGCCGCCGGCAACAGCCCCAGCGTCACCACCAGCACCGAGACCAACATGATCGCCCCGGCAATCAGCGCCATGCGCTTGTCAGGGATGCGCAGCTCGCGCTCGCCCAAGGGCACGCAGCCACTCTCGTTGATGAAATCCGCCATCACCTCGGCCGGGCCCTGCATCATCAGCAGGTCGCCCGATTGCAGCTTCACCTCGCGCAGCCGCGCCCGCGGCGGTTGATGCGCGCGCGACACCGCCAGCAGGTTGAGCCCGTACCGGGTGCGCAGCTTCAGATCGCTGGCCGAGCGCCCGACGATGGACGAAGAAGGCAGCACCGCCAGCTCTCGCAGCACGATCTCCTCATCCCGCTCACCGGCCGCCTTCTCCTCCGGGGCGTTTTCTTCGGCGGCCGCCGTCTCAGCCCCCTCCTCTGCCGCGGTCTCCTCGGCGACCAGAGCTTCCGCCGGCGCGACGACATCGGCCTCCGCCTCCGCCCCCGCCTCTGTCTCGGCGGCCTCCACCTTTGCCTTCTCCGGCGCGGGCTTTTGCTGCTCCAGCTTGATCCCGAACACCGACAGCGCCTCGGCCAGCGCATTCACGTCGGCCAGCAGCATCAGCACGTCATCCTCGCGGATGATCCGCCCGCCATGCGGCGCAGTCATCCGCACCTCGTTGCGCACGATGGTGGCGATCTGCGCGCCGCTCGCCGCGATCTCGCGCTCGAAGGCGCGCAGGGTCAGCCCCACCGCCTTGCTTTTCGCCGGGATCCGCACCTCGGTCAGGTAGCTGCCGGTATCGAACCCCTCGCCCCCCGCCGGCTTGCGTGCCGGCACCAGCCGCCAGAACAGCGCCAGGAACAGCACCCCCAGCACCGCGACCGCAAGGCCCACGGGGGCAAAGTCGAACATCTCGAACGGCGCCCCCCCCGCCTCGCGCCGGAAGCCCGACACGATCAGGTTGGGCGGCGTGCCGACCAGCGTGGTCATGCCCCCAAGGATGGTGCCAAAGGCCAGCGGCATCAGCACCTGACCCGGGGTCAGGTCGATCCGCCCCGACAGCTGCACCGCGATCGGCATCAGCAGCGCCATCGCGCCCACGTTGTTCATGAAGCCCGACAGCGCCGCCCCAAGCCCGATCAGCGCCACCAGGCTGACGGTGCGCCCGGCATTGCGCGGCAGCACGGACCGCGCCAGCCAGTCCACCGCGCCGGTATTCTGCAGCCCCTGGCTCATCACAAGGATACAGGCCACCGTGATCACCGCCGGATGGCCGAACCCGGCAAAGGCGGCATCGGGCTCGACCAGTCCGGCCAGCACGCAGGCCATCAGCGAGGCCAGCGCCACCACGTCATGCCGGAACCGCCCCCACAGGAACAGCGCCAGTGTGGCCACCAGGATCAGCGTAATCAGAATTTGGGGAAGCGTCATCATGCGGCTTTCGGTCAGGGCTCTGGCGCCAATCGCCCAGAAACTGGAAACGACCAGAGACAGGCAGAAGTTTCAACACTTTGTGTTGCAATCGCCGCCGGGGCCGTTTTGTCCCGCGGCCTGCCCGCCGCGCCTTTACACCGCCGCCCCGCTGCGATAGCCAGCCCGCCTTCACAAGGCAGCGGGCAAAGGCAGGGGTACGGCGATGCAGGCACATTCATGCGGGATCGACTTCGGCACCTCCAACTCCACCCTCGCGCTGGCGGATGCCTCGGGCGCCCGGCTGGTGGCGCTGGAGGGCAACCACGTCACCCTGCCCTCGGCGGTGTTCTGGGATGCCGAGGGCGCGCCCCCGCTCTTCGGCCGCGCCGCCATCGCCGCCTATGTCGAGGGCGAGGATGGCCGGCTGATGCGGGGCCTGAAAAGCACCCTCGGCTCTGCGCTGATCCATGAAAAAACCCGGGTCGGCAACCGCGCCATTGCCTTCACCGATGTTCTGGGCCGCTTCTTTGGCCACCTGCGCGCCCGGCTCGATGCCACGGGGGGCGAGGGCATCGACCGCGCCGTGCTCGGCCGCCCTGTGCATTTCGTCGACGGCGATGCGGCAGGCGATGCCGCCGCGCAGGACGTGCTGGAGGGGCTGGCGCGCAAGATCGGCCTCAGCGAGGTCGCCTTCCAGTACGAACCCATCGCCGCCGCGCTGCATTACGAGCAGGGCATCACCCGCGAGGAGCTGGTGCTGATCGTCGATATCGGCGGCGGCACCTCGGACTTCTCCATCGTCCGGGTCTCGCCGGAACGCTCGCGCAGCGCCGACCGGCAGGCCGATATCCTCGCCAATGACGGGGTCCGCGTCGGCGGGACCGATTTCGACCGGCTGCTGAGCCTGGCCGAAGTGATGCCGCTGCTGGGCTACAACCGGCCCACGAAGACCGGCACCCTGCCCCGCCACTACTTCCTCGACCTCGCCACCTGGCACCGCATCAACGCGCTCTACGCGCAGGGCGTGACCAATGACCTGAAAGCCCTGCGCAAGATCGCGTCGGAACCCGAGCGGCTGGACCGGATGCTGCGCGTCGTCACCACCCGCGCCGGGCACGCGCTGGCGATGGCGGTGGAGGCGGCGAAGATCACGCTGACCAGCACTTCGGAATCCACCGTGCGCATCGCCGACCTCACCGGCGGCCCCGATACGCTGGCAACGCGGGCGGGCTTCGAGACCGCCATCGCCCCGCCGCTGGAACGAGTCTCGGCCGCGATCCGCGCGACACTGGCGCAGGCCGGGCTTCAGCCCGAAGCCATCGGCACCGTCTTCCTCACCGGCGGCTCCAGCAGCCTGCCCGCCCTGCGCGCGGGCGTCGCGGCGATCCTACCCGGCGCCCCCATCGCCAGCGGCGACGATTTCGGCAGCGTCGGCACCGGCCTTGCCCTCGACGCCCGCCGCCGCTTCGGCTGACTTGCGCTGCGCCGCGCTTTCCCCGACAGTCCGGGGCAAGAGCGGAGAGAGACATGCCCGAAATCCTGATCCTGAACGGCCCCAACCTCAACCTTCTGGGCAAGCGCCAGCCCGAGATCTACGGGCATGAAACGCTGGCCGATGTCGAGGCCGCCTGCGCCGTCCTTGCCGAGGCCGCGGGCGCCAGCGTCACCCTGCGCCAGTCCAATTCCGAGGCGCAGCTGATCGACTGGATCCACGAGGCCCGCGGGACGGCCGCCGGGATCGTGATCAACCCCGCCGCCTTCACCCACACTTCGGTGGCGATCTACGACGCGCTGAACACCTTCGAGGGCCCGGTGATCGAGGTGCATATCTCCAATGTCCACAAGCGCGAGAGCTTCCGCCATCATTCCTATGTCAGCCTGCGCGCCGAGGGCGTGATCGCGGGCTGCGGCGTGCAGGGGTATGAGCTGGCGCTGGCAAGGGTGCTGCGGCTGATCGGGTAAGGCGGCGACGATCAAAGCCCCCTCTTCTTGCCCGGAACAAGGCGCTTTAGCGCCGCCGGGCAGCGCCCGTCCGCCCCCCCGGGCGGGCGCTCCTCACGGTTTCGCCTAGAACTTCGGTGGAGGTAGGCCGCACCATAAACCGCCTAGAACTTCTGTTGCTCGCCCACCCGGCGGACGGGCCCCGCCCTCTGTCTGCGCGGTGGCTTCGGCCCCCTGCCCTCACCCCCCATAGGCCTCCAGAAACGCCTCCGCCGGCAGCGCACGGAAATCGTCCAGCGCCGCCCGCAGCCTCTCATGGGGCCAGTCCCACCACGCCAGCGCCAGCAGCCGCTCGGCAACCGCCGGCGTGAACCGCTCGCGCAGCGGCACTGCGGGCACTCCGGCGACGATCATGTAGGGCGCAACGTCCCGCGTCACCACCGCCCCCGCCGCCACGATGGCGCCGTGGCCAATGGTCACCTCGGGCTTGATGATCGCGCCATGCCCGATCCAGGTGTCATGGCCGATCACCGTGCGCCGCGCCCGCCGCCGCTCGAAGAAGGCGGCGTCGGGGGTGGTGTCATCCCAGTACTCGGCGGAGCGATAGAGGAAATGGTGCAGGCTGGCGTTGCCCATCGGATGGTCGGTCGGCCCGATCCGGGTCAGCGCCGCGATATTTGCGAACTTGCCGATGCTGGTGTTGGCGATATCCGCCATCCGGTCGCAATAGCTGTAATCATCGAAGCTGCTGTACGCGACGCGGCTCAGCTTGCCGACCTCGCAGAACCGCCCGAAGCTCGCCTCCACGATCTCGCAGCCTTCGTGGATCAGCGGCTCATGTTCGGACAGTTTCGGCATCGCGTTCCCTTGCGACCGGGGGTTCCCGACCGTTTCACTTTACATACGGCATCTGTATGGCTTCTGCATGGTTTGCAGATCAGCCCTTGATCAGCTTGCGCCGCAGCCAGCCCGAGAAGCTGTCCATCGCCATCACCATCATCACGATCAGCACGATGTAATAGCTGACCTCTTCCCAGTCCTTCTGGGTCTGCATCGCCTGGGTGATGAAGAGGCCGATGCCCCCCCCGGTGATCGCGCCGATGATCGTGGCGCTGCGGGTGTTGGATTCGAAGTAGTAGAGCACCTGGCTCAGCAGCACCGGCGTCACCTGCGGGATCACGCCAAAGCGGTAACGCTGCACGGCATTGGCGCCAGTGGACTTCATGCCCTCGACCTGCTTTTCATCAACGTTTTCCAGCGCTTCCGAGAAGCTTTTGCCAAAGCTGCCGGTGTCGGTCACCAGGATCGCCAGCGCGCCGGTCAGCGGCCCGGGGCCGAAGGCGCGGCTGAGGATGATGGTCCAGATCAGCCCGTCCACGCCCCGTACGAAGTCGAACACCCGCCGCACGGCGAAGCGGACCCAGACCAGCGGCGCGAAGTTCTTGGCCGCAAGGAAGGCCAGCGGCAGTGCAATCAGCGCGCCCCCGAAGGTGCCGAGGAAGGCCATCAGGATCGTCTCGCCAATCGCCCAGAACACGTCGGCATGGCGCCACATCTGGTTGCCCATAAAGTCTTGATACGCCCCGATAATATTGCTCCGCAGCGGATCGAGCTGCGGCCCGGTCAGCAGCGTCCAGACCCCGACATTGTGATAGGGGCTGTCGAGGGTGAACCAGAACAGCTCCCACCCGAAGAAGTAGCGGAACACCTCGTCCTTCGAGCGGGTCACGGTCAGACGGCCCGCCTCGGTGGTGATCGTGACGCGGGCATCCGACACGTTCGCCCAGTCCGGGCTGTCACCGGGGGCAAAGCCCGGGAAGCTGGCGACGATGACGTCATTCACGCGGTTGATGTCGATCTGGCCCTGCCCGGGCAAGTCATAGGTCACGCGGCGGTCCGGCAGGAAGCGGATGACATGGCCATCGCCGAGGTCGATCACCGCATCGTCGATGCCGCCCTCGACCCAGTCGGGGCGCATCCCCTCGGGGTAGCGGCCCTTGGTCTCGCCCTCGACCGCGAAGGCCAGATCGCTGGCGCGGCCGTCACGGGTGACATGGATCTTGTGGCTGTAGCTGTCGGCCACCAGGATGCGCGCATTGTCGAGCCGCGCCCGCTCTGCCAACCCCGCCACGTCGAAGGCGAAGAAGACATAGACGAGATAGGCGAGGATCGCTGCGGGGACCAGCAGGGCCACCCGCCGCTTGCGCCCGATCAGCGCATGGGCCTGGTCCCGCGCCGTGCCGGCGGTGAAGTCTGCGGTCGCGGTCATGGCTGGTTCCCGTGGACGAGCTTGTTGCGGTAGTAGCTGGAGATCTGGTCGAAGAAGACGATGGTCAGGAACAGCAGGATGAAGATCGCGGCCGACACGTCGAAGCGGCCGGTGCCGAAGGTCATCGCGTTGCGCAGCTCATAGCCGATGCCGCCCGCGCCCACGAAGCCAAGGATCGCCGAGGCGCGCACATTGATCTCGAACCGCATCAGCGCATAGCTGAGGTAGTTGGGTGCCACCTGCGGGATCACGCCCAGAAGCATCCGCTGCCACCAGCCCGCGCCCACCGACTGCAGCCCCTCGACCGGCTTCAGATCGACGTTCTCGGAGACCTCGGAGAAGAGCTTGCCAAGCGCGCCGGCCGTGTGCAGCGCGATGGCGATCATCGCCGGCACCGGGCCGCCGCCAAGGATGAAGATCAGCACCAGCGCGATCACGATCTCGGGGAAGGCGCGCAGGATGTCCATGATGCGGCGGAACACCGGGATCAGCCGCGGAAAGGGCGCAAGCCCGCGGGTCGAGAGCAGCGACAGCAGCAGCCCCAAACCGGCCCCCAGCAGGGTCGAAACGGCGGCGATGTTGATGGTCTCGATCAGGGCCGGGAAGAATTCGACCAGATAGCCCGGCAGGTTCGCGCGCTTCTCCCAGGCCTCGGTGACAAGGCTGGCGGGGAAGTCGAACACCTGCGGCAGACCATCAAGAAAGCCGCCCGCGCTGCGCCCTTCGACGATGCGGAAGCCCATGATCATGGCGATGACGAACAGCGCCAGCGTCAGGCCCGAATACATCCGCTTCTGCCGCGTCATCGCCAGATAGCCGGCGCGGGTGGCGTCGAGGGAGGAGGCGGCAGAGAGGTCGGTCATGAGGCGCCCTTCACGGCGAGAGGAAGCGGGCTCCGGGGGCATGGCCCCGGAACCCGCGAAGATCAGCGAAGGCCGATCAGTTGGACTGCGACTGCTGCGCGACGCGCACTTCGATGATGG
Source organism: Frigidibacter albus (assembly GCF_009908165.1). GTDB lineage: Bacteria > Pseudomonadota > Alphaproteobacteria > Rhodobacterales > Rhodobacteraceae > Frigidibacter > Frigidibacter albus. Next base: position 166,350 of record NZ_JAAAUC010000002.1, on the reverse strand, counting down.
TCTTGTAGGCGTCATGGGTCACCGGCTCGAAGCCGGCGGTCTCGCCCGCGGCCACGCCATAGGCGCATTGCGGATCCATGTCGTGCAGGCCGGCGGTCAGCTCGGTCATCTTGGTCTTCACGTCCTCGGGCAGCGCGTTGCGCAGGACGATCGGGCCTTCCGGGATCGGGCTCGACTTCCAGATTTCCACGATGTCGTTCATGTCGACGATCCCGGCATCCGAAGACTTGCGCAGCTGGCCCGAGTTGTAGCCATCTTCCCAGGCGCCCTGGCCATCGGCCCAGGTCACGCCGCCATCGACGTCGCCGTTCAGCACCGCGATGATGGTCTGCTCGTGGCCGCCGGTGAAGACGACGTCAGAGAAGAACTCGCCCGGTTCCATCGAGTAGCCGGCGGCGGGGATCTCAACCAGCGGGACCAGGTAGCCCGAGGTCGAGTTCGGATCGCCGAAGCCGAAGGTCTTGTCCTTCATGTCGTCGAGCGAGGTGATGCCCGAGTCGGCGCGCGCGAAGCCGATGGAGTGGTAGGTGAACGAGCCGTCGAGGTTGGTCTTGACCAGAACCGGGGTCACCGCATCGGGGTTTTCCAGATAGACGGCCGCATAGGCCGAGGCACCGAGCCAGGCCATGTCGAGCGTGCCGCCGATCAGGCCCTGGATGACGCCGTTATAGTCGGCGGCGGTGAACAGCTTGGTCGGAACGCCGAGGGCTTCCTCGGTATAGGCACGGAAGCACTCGTTCGAGGCCAGACGGTCCTGGGCGTTCTCGCCACCCAGCAGGCCGATGCGGAATTCGGTGATTTCCTGGGCGGCAGCCGGGGCGACCAGCGCCGAGGTGGCCAGAACGGCAGCAAGGATTTTCTTCATCGTGGTTCTCCGGGTGTGTGAGACCGCCGCCCCCCAACGGGCGCGGCGGGTGGACTGAAACTCAGTTGGTCAGCAGCCGCGCGGCATAGGCCTCATCGGCCGAAGTTTCCGGCTCCAGCGCCTCGATCGAGGTCGATGTGGCGGATTCCGAGAAATTCTCGTCAGCGCCGTAGATCTCGCGGGCGGCAGCGGTGGTCAGCAGGTCGGGCGTGCCGTCGAACACGATCCGCCCGCCGCGCATCCCGATCACCCGGTCGCAATAGCGGCGGGCGGTGTCGAGCGTGTGCAGGTTGGCGATGACGGTGCGGCCATCCTCGTCATGGATGCGGCGCAGCGCGTCCATCACAACTTGCGCGTTCATCGGGTCTAGGCTGGCGATGGGCTCATCGGCGAGGATCACCTTGGGATCCTGCATCAGCGCCCGGGCAATCGCCACGCGCTGCTGCTGGCCGCCGGAAAGGGCCTCGGCGCGCTTGGGCGCCTGCTCGGCAATGCCAAGCCGGTCGAGGATGTCGATGGCGCGGTTGATGTCGGCGGCGGGCCAGAGGTTGAACATCGTCGCCATGGTGCCGCGCCGGTTCAGCAGCCCGTGCAGCACGTTCGACACCACATCCATCCGCGGCACCAGGTTGAACTGCTGGAAGATCATCGCGCACTGGCTCTGCCAGGCGCGCTTCTCGGCGCCCTTCAGCGCCAGCACGTCGCGGCCCTCGAACAGAAGCCGGCCCTCGGTGGCGTCCGTCAGCCGGTTCATCATGCGCAGGAAGGTGGACTTCCCCGCGCCAGACCGGCCGATGATACCGATCATCCCCGGACGCTCGACGCTGAATGTGGCGTTGTCCACGGCCGTGTTGCGGCCGAATACCTTGGTCACGCCCTCGACGCTGATCAGCATGAAGCCCCCTGTCTTGCTCGGGGCGGTGCTAAGCCTTGGGGGTCACGCGGATGCTACGCTTTTGCGAATGTTTGGTGACGCGGCACCTGCCCCGGCGTCATACGTCCGCCCAGGCCCGGCGCCGCCCCGAAGCCTCGTGCCCGGCGCGCAGCGCCAGCGCGATCCCGATGACCAGCAGCGCCACGGACAGCGCCAGAAACGCGCCGCTGATGCCGAAACTTGCCACCAGCGGGGCCGACACCAAAGGCGAGGCGAACTGCCCGGCGAAGAAGCTGGTGGTCAGCAGGCCCGCCGCCCGGCCCCGCGCCGCGGGCGGCACCTTGGCCATCAGGTAGGTGCTGTAATTGGGCATCGCCGGGCCCATCCCGGCCCCCGCAATCATCCCGCCAAGAGCGACGCCCCAGAGGCTGCCTGACTGCGACACGGTAAACAGACCCACCCCCATCAGCCCGAAGCTGGCCGCGAAGATCGCCATTTCCGAAAGATGCCTGCGGATCTTGCCATACATCAGCGCGCCCGGCACCGAGGTGACCATCACCCCCGCCATCACCAGCCCGACGATCAGCGAGTTGGTCACCCCGATCTCGGCCAGACGGAACGGCACCCGCGTCGGCATCACGTAGAAGGTCGCCATGAACAGGAAGGACAGCCCGCCGACAAAGGCGAAGGTCGGCCAGGGAAATCCCACCGGGCGCTCGCCCGCGACCGGGGCTGCCGGCTGCGCGCGCCGCGCATAGGGCCAGAGCGCGGTCAGCGCCAGCGCCGAGATCGGCAGCGCCAGCAGATAGACCCCGAAGGCCCCACGCCAGTGCAGCGCCGCAAGTGCGCCCCCCAGCAGCATCACCACCACGCCGCCCCCCGACATCGAGGCGCCCTGCAGCCCCATGAACCGCGCCCGCGCCTCGCCCTGCCAGAGGTCAGCCGCGAAGGCCATCGCCAGCGTCATGCTGCCCGCGACGCCGATCCCCAGCAGCAGCCTGCCCATCAGCAGCTGCGGCAGCGTCTCGGCCACGAGGCCGGATGCGCCGCCGATGGCATAGACCCCCGTCGCAATCGCCAGCAGCAGCCGCCGATCCATCCGGTCGGCGAGATAGCCGAACAGCCCCGCCGTCAGGATCACCGACAGCGAGGGCAGCGTCAGGATCAGCGCCGACAGTGTCTCGATCCCTTCCGCATCGGCGAAATGCGCCTTCAGCCCCGGGAGCGACGGGGCAATCGTGGCATTGGCCATGATCGTCATCGAGGCGACAAGCAGCACGGCGACGGTGACGAGCCGGCCCGGTGCCTGCGGCACCGAAAGGGGAGATGTGGTCATTGGGGGCAGTCCTGTTGGGGCCAGCGAGGCATAGGAATAACAGCCGCCGCCGGAGAGGTTCCTTGCGCACAATTTAGGGTCGGGGCATGATGCTGCACAAGACCCGCATCATTGGAAGGCTTGTGCAGGGATATGGACAATGACCTCGACCTCTCTGCCGTCCGCGCCTTCCGGTCGGTCGCGCGCGAAGGCTCCTTCTCCAACGCGGCGCGGGCCTTGCGGGTGCCGAAATCCACCGTGTCCAAGCGGGTGCGCGATCTGGAAGACCGGCTCGGCGTGCGCCTGATCGAGCGCACCACCCGCCAGCTGCGGCTGACTGCCGAGGGCGAGGTGCTGGTGGCCCGCGCCGACCGGCTGCTGAGCGAGGCCGAAGACATCCGCCGCGCGCTGAGCGATTCCGGATCAGCCCCGCGCGGGCATCTGCGCATCGCGGTGCCGCAGATCATCGGGCAGTTGATGATGGGGCGGCTTGGCGCCACCTTCCGCGCGCGGCACCCCGACATCACGCTGGAATGCGTATTTCTTGACCGGCCGCCCGACATGCTGGAAGAGGGCTTCGACGGGGTGCTGCGCGTCGGCCCGCTGGAGGACAGCGGCCACGGTGCCCGGCGGATCTGCGAGGCGGTGTCGGTGCTGGTGGCGCCCCCCGGTCTGCCGGGGCTGGACATGCTGCACGAGCCCGAGGATATCGCCCGCTATCCGGTGGTGGGCCACACCCCGGCGCATTGGGGGACATGGGAGCTCGTGCGCGGCGCGGATGGCGCATCCCGGCAGGTCGTGCCGGTGCCGGCGCTGTCGATGGGATCGGCGCTGGCGGTGCGCGAGGCGGTGATCGCCGGGGCCGGCCTGACGCTGCTGCCCTATCTGCTGGTGGCACCCGACATCAAGGCCGGACGCCTGATCCGGCTTTTGCCGGATTGGGAAGGAAACCGAAAGGACATCCACTTCGTATACCCTTCACCACAATCGGCGACGGCCCGGCTTCGGGCTTTCATCGATGTGCTGGTGGAAGAGATGCGGCGCCCCGGCAGCGCCTGGATGCCGGAGCCGCACGAGCGGGGCACCGGCAAGGGTTGACGGGCCGCGAGCATCCGGCGACAGACGGGCGGAACACAGGATGGCAGGCATGACCGCGACACAGACAGCAGCGCCCGAGCGCCGCCCCGGCAAGGGCCGACGCCGATGAGCGCCGCGCCCTCCCCCGCACCCTCCCCGGCCGCCCTCGCCCTGCGCGAGGCCCTTGGCCGCTACGCCACCGGCGTGACCATCGTCACCACGCAAGGACCGCAGGGCCCTGTCGGCATCACCGCCAACAGCTTCACCTCGCTGTCGCTGGACCCGCCCCTGGTGCTGTGGTGCCCGGCCCGCAGCTCCTCGCGCTTCGCGGCCTTTTCGGGTGCCGCGCATTACGCGATCCATGTGCTCGGTTCGGACCAGCTGGAGCTGTGCCGCCGCTTCGCCCGCTCCGGCGCCGACTTCGACGGGGTCCCGCTGGACGCCACGCCCGAGGGCCAGCCGCTGCTGCCGGGCTGCCTGGCGCGCTTCGATTGCCGCGCCCATGCGGTGCATGAGGGCGGCGATCATGCGATTCTGGTGGGTGAGGTGCTGCGCGCGGTGACCACCACCGGCGATCCCCTGCTGTTCTGGGGCGGGCGCTATGGCGATTTCCTGCATCACCGTTAAGCGATTTCCGCCCGGTTCAGCGTTACAGTCGCGGCAGGCAGTAGCAATCCGGCGCCGAAATGCTAGATATGTGAAAACCTCAGGATTTCGTATGTTGCTCGACAAGACCGACCAAGACACAGACGCCGCCTGCCCCCCGCTGGATGCCGAGGACATGATGGCGCGTGCGCAGGATGCCTCGAACCTGCTCAAGGCGCTGGCGCATGAGGGGCGGCTGATGATCCTGTGCCACCTGTCGGCCGGCGAGAAGTCGGTGACCGAGCTGGAAACCCTGCTCTCCTCGCGGCAGGCAGCGGTCAGCCAGCAACTTGCCCGGCTGCGGATGGAAGGGCTGGTTGCGGCCCGGCGCGAGGGCAAGGCGATCTACTATTCGCTGAGCGATCCCAAGGCCGCGCGGCTGGTCGGGATGCTCTACGAGATGTTCTGCGCCCCCGATGCCGCCTGAGGCGGCCCGGGAGCGGAAGGGCCTTCAGGTGCGAAACACCCGGTAGATCGCCGGGATCACCAGCACGGTCAGCAGGGTGGAGCTGAGCAGCCCGAACAGCAGCGACAGCGCCAGCCCCTGGAAGATCGGGTCCGCCAGGATCACCACTGCCCCGATCATCGCCGCCACCGCCGTCAGGAGGATCGGCTTGAAGCGGATCGCCCCTGCCTCGATCAGGATATCGACCTTGCTCTTGCCGGTGGGGTCGGCATGGCGGATGAAATCCACCAGCAGGATCGAGTTGCGCACGATGATCCCCGCCAGCGCGATGAAGCCGATCATCGAGGGCGCCGAGAACGGCGCGCCGAACAGCCAGTGCCCGCCCATGATGCCCAGGAAGGTCAGCGGGATCGGCGTCAGGATCACCAGCGGCAACTTGAAGCTGCCGAACTGCGCCACCACCAGGATGTAGATCCCCAGCAGCGCCACGCCAAAGGCCGCGCCCATTTCGCGGAAGGTGACCCATGTCACCTCCCATTCGCCATCCCACAGCAGCGTCACCACCGACTCGTCCTCGGGCTGGCCGTTGAGGCGCACCACCGGCCGCTCCCCCTCGCCCCAGTCGATGCCGTCCAGCAACTCTCCCACCGCGATCATCCCGTATAGCGGCGCCTCGAAATCGCCCGCAAGCTCGGCCTGCACCATCTCGGCCTCGCGGCCATTGTGGCGGAAGACCGGGAAGCTGGCGCGCTCCTCGGTGATCTGCACCACGTCGCCAAGCTCCACCACACCCCGCGCGCCGGGCAGCAGGTTCGCCGGGATCGGGGTGGACAGCGCCGCCTCGTCCAGCACCCGCGCGCCCTTGGCCCGCTCCACGATGATCGGGATCGGCTGGCGCCCCTCGCCCCGATGCGAGTAGCCGACGGTGGTGCTGCCGTTCAGGATCGCCAGCGTGTCGAAGACATCGGCCTCCTGCACCTCGAAGAACTCCAGCTCATCGGGGTTGATCGTTGCGCGCAGCCGGCGCGGCTGCGTCCCGAAACTGTCATCGACATCGACGATGAAGGGCACCGCCTCGAAGGCCTCGCGGATCTTCGCGGCGGCGGCGCGGCGGGTTTCGGCATCGGGGCCATAGACCTCGGCCAGCAGGGTCGACATCACCGGCGGGCCGGGTGGCGGCTCCACCGTTTTCAGCACCGTGCCTTCGGGCAGCGCCAGCGCGTCCAGCCGGCTGCGCAGGTCAAGCGCGATGGCGTGGCTGCTGCGCTCGCGGTCATGGCGGTTGGCAAGGGTGATCTGCACCTCCCCCAGTTGCGGCTTCTCGCGCAGGTAGTAGTGCCGCACGAGGCCGTTGAAGTTGAACGGGGCCGAGGTGCCGGCATGGGTCTGCACCGACAGCACCTCTGGCAGGTCCATCGCCACGCGCGCCACGTCCTGCGCCACGGCATCGGTCGCCTCGACGCTGGCGCCTTCGGGCAGGTCGATCACCACGGCAAGCTCGGACTTGTTGTCGAAGGGCAGCAGCTTCACCGTCACGTCGTGGGTGTAGAGCAGCGCCAGCGAGCCGAAGGACAGCACCACCGTCACCATCAGGAAGGTCAGCGACCGCGCCTTGGTCGCCAGAATGGGGCGCGCGACGAAGGCATAGATCCGGCCAAGCCGGCCACCCGGCGCGCCCTCATCTTCATGGTGCAGCGGTGCGCGGCCGGCGATCTTGACCATCAGCCAGGGCGTGACGATCACCGCCACGAAGAACGAGAAGATCATCGCCGCGCTGGCATTGGCGGGGATCGGGCTCATGTAGGGCCCCATCATCCCCGACACGAACAGCATCGGCAGCAGCGCGGCGACCACGGTCAGCGTGGCGACGATGGTAGGGTTGCCGACCTCGGCCACCGCCTCGATCGCCTTGTGGACGCGGTCGCCCGGCCCCTTCATGCCCCAGTGCCGCGCGATATTCTCGATCACCACGATGGCGTCATCGACCAGGATGCCGATGGAGAAGATCAGCGCAAACAGGCTGACGCGGTTCAGCGTGTAGCCCATGATCCAGGCGGAAAAGAGCGTGAGCAGGATCGTCACCGGAATGACGATGGCGACCACGATCCCCTCGCGCCAGCCGATGGCCAGCAGCACCAGCGCGATGATCGACACCGTGGCAAGGCCGAGGTGGAACAGCAGCTCGTTGGATTTCTCGTTCGCGGTCTCGCCATAGTCGCGGGTGACATGGACCTCGATGCCCTCGGGGATCAGATGGCCCTTGGCCATCTCGACCTTGTGCAGGATCGCCTCGGCCACCACCACCGCATTGGCTCCGGCGCGCTTGGCAATCGCCAGCGTCACCGCCGGGCTGCGGTCAAGGCCGCCACCTTCCGCGCGGGTGACATTGGCAACGATATGGTCCGAGGTATTGGCGACGAATTCCACATCCGCCACGTCGCCCACGTAGACCGGGCGGCCATCGCGCGCCGTCAGCAGCAACGCGGCAATCTCGGCCGGGGCGGTCAGGGTGGCGCCGGCGACAAGGTCGATCTGCTCGCCGCCGTTCCGAAGCCGGCCGGTAGAGAAGGCGCGGTTCGCCTGCTGCACCTTGTCCGACAGCTGTTGCAGCGTCACCCCGTACATTGCCAGCCGCTCGGGATCGGGCGCGATGCGGATCGCCTCGGGCGCCTCGCCGACGAGGTAGGTAAGGCCCACATCCTCGACCTTCATCAGGTCGGCCCGCAATTCGCGGGCCACCCGCGTCAGGTCATTTGCCCCAACGGCGGCGCCCGGCGCGGCGGTCAATGTCAGCGCCACGATCGCCACATCGTCGATGCCGCGCCCCACCACCAGCGGCTCGGCGATGCCCTGCGGCAGGCGGTCGATATTGGCGCGGATCTTCTCATGCACGCGCAGGATCGCGGTGTCGGAGGGCGTGCCGACCACGAAGCGCGCCATAACCAGCGCGCCCTCGTCATCGGTCTGGGAATAGACATGCTCGACGCCCGAGATTCCCTTGACGATGGTTTCCAGAGGTTCGGTCACCAGCTTGACGGCATCCTCGGCGCGCAGCCCCGGCGCGCGGATATGGATATCGACCATCGGCACCGAAATCTGCGGCTCCTCCTCGCGCGGCAGGCTGATGAGGGCCACCAGCCCCACGGCCAGCGCCGCCACGATGAACAGCGGCGTCAGGGAAGAGCGGATGAAGGCGCGGGTCAGGCCGCCGGCAAGGCCAAGCGGTCCGCGGAACGGGGTCTCACTCATTGCCAGTCACCACCGAGTCGCCGGCGACAAGGCCGGTCAGCACCTCGATCATCTCGGCGCCGTCCACCTGGTGGGTGCCGCCCAGAACCACGCTGCGGTCGACGGTCTGTTCGCCCATCGTCACGCGCACGAAATCGAGGCCCGAGCGGGTGGCGACGACACTCTGCGGCACCAGCAGCGCCTCGCGGCTGCCCATCGGCAGGCGCACCAGCACCCGCGCGTCCACAAAGGCCGCGTCCAGCCCCGGCACCTCGACATCGGCGATCACCCGGCCAGTCTCGATCTGCGGATAGACCTTGACCAGCCGCCCCTCGGCCGGGCCTGTCGCCGTCTCGATGCCGATCACGGCGCCCTCGGCCAGCAGCGCGGCATGGCGTTCGGGCACGGCGACGCGCAGAAAGAACCCGCCGCCGCCGATCATCGCCACCGCCTCGCCCGCCATCACCACCGCGCCGCGGGTCTGCGGCACCGCCAGCACCCGGCCCGACACCGGCGCCAGCACCGTGCCCTCTGCCGCCTGCTGCTCCACCACCTGCCTTTGCGCCTGCTGCGCGGCAATCTGGCCGGTCAGCACGTCCAGCTGGGTGCGCAGCGCATCCAGCCGTTGCGCGGTGCTGACGCCCCGGGCCAGCAACTCCTCGCCCCGCGCCAACTCCGCCTGCGCATTCTCCTGCTGCGCGCGCAGGGACTGCAGCTGCGCGTCGATGGCGCCGATCTGAAATCCCAGCTTTTGGTCCTCGATCTCGGCAATCGGCTGGCCGGCCTGCACGGTGTCGCCCTCGGTCACCGTCACCTCGATCAGCGTGCCCCCCAGCCTCGCCCGCGCGGGAATCGTGTCCCGCGCCTCGATCCGGCCCGAGACCGCCTTCCAGTCGGTCACCACCTGCGGCGCCAGTACCAGCGTTTCGGCATGGCCCGGCAGCGCCGCGGCAAAGGCCAGCAGCGCGGTCAGCATCAGGGCTCGCATCGGGTGATCCTTCCAAACATATATTCCGAGGCATGAATGTGATGCCTCGGGCGGCAGAGTCAATATCTGCCGGATATGTCTGTCTATACCAGAATCAGGGTGTTCCCTTGGCGCTATTCGCGCAGGTCGACGATTCTGACGCGCAGCACCTGAGCCAGCGCATTGAGTTCCCCCAACGTCGGGCGATGGCAGCGCGTCTCGATGGCGCGCAGCACGTTGGGCTCGAAGTCGGCAATCCGCGCCAGCTGCTCGACCGTCAGACCCGCAGCCCCGCGCGCCGCGGTCAGCGGGTGGTCTGTGAGATGGGTGTGTCTGTCGTCAGGCATATGGTCACCGGATGGGGGTAAGCTCAGGAAACGAACTCACTCCCCAAAAGTTCCGCCGGCCGCAAGTGATATTTCAGATATAGCTAAAGCGGGGGATTTTGGGTCAGGGACTATGACCAAAAAGCCTCAGTTCTCGACCACCCGCAGGCCGCCCTCGCGGGCAGCGGCGACAAACGCCGTGCGGGCGGCTTCACCCTCGACAAGGCCGGTGATGGCAAACAGGTTGATCCGGCGCGCTTCGGAAATCTTCTGGCCCTCGACGCCGGGCCAGCGATCGGCGCGCATCAACACCTCGGCCTGCGCCGGGCCGCGGACAGACAAGATGTCGGGGCCGCCCTGCTCGCAGGCAAGCCGCACCGCCTTGTTCCAGTCTGCCATCTAACGTCTCCCGAACGTGCCGAACACAAGCACCGCGCACCTGATAGCTGCGGCTGACGGAACATTAGCGCAGACGTGCCGGTCGCGCATCCTGTCGAAAAGGGCAGGTGCTGCCGTCAGGCGGGGGAGAAACGGTGGATGTGGTGCCCCCAGAGAGACTCGAACTCCCGACCCTCTGATTACAAATCAGACGCTCTACCAGCTGAGCTATAGGGGCACGGTGACGCAGATAGCCCGCGGCGCGCGGCCTTGCAAGGGTGTCGCTACCTCGCCCGCGTCGGCGCAATGTTCGCGCGCGCCAGCAGTGCCACGGCCACAAGACCCACCGCAATCACCAGCAGGGCGGCGGGCGAGGCGTCGCCGAGGTTCTCGAGGCTGGCCTTCTCATGCGTGCGCGTCGCCAGCGTTTCATAGTTGAAGGGGCGCAGCAGCATCGTCGCCGGCAGCTCCTTGACGCAATCGACGAAGACCAGCAACAGCGCCGAGCCGATAGTGCCCTTCATCAGCGGCAGATAGACCGCCGCCAGTGCGCCACCTGCAGTCTTCCCCAAGGAACGCGCGGCCATCGGCAGCGAGGGCGAGACCCGGCCGAAGGCGGCATCTGCCGCCCCCTGTGCGATGGCGAAGAAGCGCACGATGTAGGCCAGCACGATAGCGCTGGCGGTGCCGGTCAGCATCAGCCCGGGGTCGGTGCCGGTCAGGGCCAGCCAGCCATCGGCAAGGCGATGATCGAGCGCGGCGAGGGGAATCAGCAGGCCGACGGCCAGAACCGCCCCCGGCGCCGCATAGCCAAGCGCGGTGAAGGGCATCAGCAGCCGCGGCGCCCCCCGCCCGGTCAGCCGCACGCCATAGACCATGAAGAGGGCCGCGGCGACGGTCAACACCGCGGCGATGCCGCCGGTGGTCAGGGTGTGCATCAGCGCGCGGGCGAGGCCGGGCGAGACCCAGGCCTCGGGGTTGGCGGCGGCATGGCGGGCCATCACCCCGACCGGCAGAATGAACCCTATGGTGAAGGGCACCAGGCACAGCCCCGTCGCCAGCCAGCCCTGCACCCCCCGCAGCGCCACGCGCGACACCGGGCGCGGCTGGCGTGCCGACTGGTAATAGCGCAGGCGGCGGCGCGAGAGCTTTTCCAGTGCGACCAGTGCGAAGACCAGCGCCAGGATCAACCCGGCGATCTGCGCGGCACCGCCGGCATTGCCCATCTCCAGCCAGGTCGTGAACACGCCTGTCGTCAGCGTCTGCACCGAAAAGTAGCTGACGACGCCGTAATCCGCGACCGTCTCCATCATCACGATGGCCGCGCCGGCGGCGATGGCCGGCCGCGCCAGCGGCAAACCGACGCGCCAGAACAGGCCAACCGGCCCGGCACCAAGCGCGCGCGCGACCTCATAGGCGCCGGCGGGCTGCTCGCGGAAGGCCGCGCGCGCCAGCAGGTAGACGTAGGGATAAAGCGCGGCCGCCAGCACCACCACCGCCCCGCCCCGGGTCTTGACCGCGGGGAACCAGTAGTCGCGCGCCGAAGCCCAGCCGAAGCCCTCGCGCAGCGCGATCTGCACCGGGCCGGAGTATTCGAGGAAATCCACCAGCGCATAGGCACCCACATAGGCCGGAATCGCCAAGGGCAGCAGCAAGAGCCACTCCAACGCGCCCGAGAGCGGGAACCGGTACATGGCAATCAGCCAGGCCGCCCCGGCCCCGACCATCGCCGCCAGCGCGCCGGTGCCGAGCGCCAGCACCGCGGTGTTGGTCAGGTAGCGCGGCAGGGTCGTCGCCACCAGATGCGGCCAGATATTCTCGGTCGGGTTGAAGGCCAGCCAGATCACCGACAGGATCGGCAGCGCCACCAGCGCCGCGATCAGCGCCGCGCCGACGGACCAGAGGCCGGCGCCGGCCGCGCGCGCCTCTTGCCGGCGGATCGGCTGGGTCTGATGCTCGGCGCTGGTCATGGCGCAGGCGATACAGGATTGCCGTTTCCCTGTCCAGAAATCGCCGTATATAGCGGGCACTAGTTCGCCTTGAAGCAGCAAAAGAAACGGGCCCGACAGTCAATGCAGGTCGTCTATCACCTTGGGGCAAACTCCACCGATGAAGAGCGCCTCGTGCGCGGGCTGCTGCGCGCCAATGGCCCGCTGGCGGCACAGGGCGTGATCGTGCCGGGGCCGGGGCGCTATCGCCCGGTGCTGCGTGACACGATGATCAAGCTGAAGGGCGGTCCCGCCAGCCGCGAGGTGCAGGAAGTGCTGCTCGATGCGGTGGCGGATGCCGACCATATCGAGCGTCTGGTGTTCAGCAACGAATACTTCCTCTGCGTTCCGCAACGGGTGATCACCGAGGGTGCCTTCTACCCCATGGCGGCGCGCAAGATTGCCGCGATGGCAAACCTTTTCCCCGAGGACGAGTGCGAATTCCACATGGCGTTGCGCAACCCGGCCACGCTGATCCCGGCGCTGCTGGGGCGTTGCAAGGGCGTCAGCTATGAGGAGTTCATGGGCTCGGCCGACCCGCTGCAGATCCGATGGGCGCCAATGGTGCAGCGGATGCTGGCGGCGGTGCCGGGGCGGACCCTGACGCTGTGGTGCAACGAGGATACGCCGCTGATCTGGCCCGAGGTGCTGCGCGCCGTGGCCGGTATCGGCCCCGAGATTCCGTTGGCCGCCGATACAGACGTGCTGGCGACGATCATGACCGAGGACGGGCTGAAGCGGCTGGAGAGCTATCTGGCCAGCCATCCGCCGGCGAACATCGACCAGCGCCGCAAGATCGTGTCGGCCTTCCTGTCGAAATTCGCGCTGCCGGAGGAGCTGGAGGTCGAGGTGGCGCTGCCCGGCTGGACCGAGGATCTGGTCGACGAGATGACCGAGGCCTATGATCAGGACGTGGCCGAGATCGCGGCGATGCCCGGGGTGCGCTTCCTCGCCGCATGAGCGTTGCTCGGCCCACCGATAGCCGCCGGCTGACCGCCGCCGATATCCGTGCCGCCCCCCGCATCTCAAGGAACGACCGGCGCCGCCGCGGGTTCTGTCTGCAAGCGTTTCCCATCTGAAAGGTGATCCGATGCGACATTCCCTAAACCGCACTCTGCCCCTGCTGGCGCTCGCCGGGATCGGCTGGCTGTTCTGGTCCGCCGGCCGCGCGGGCCCGCCCCGCCCCGTTGGCCTGCTTCCACAACCGCAAGGCTCTGACAGGCCAGGTTCCGCCCCGCCGCTGAACTCCTCCCAGAAAACGCCCTCGGGGGGCAAGCCGCTGAACTCCTCCCAGAAAACGCCCTCGGGGGGCAAGAAGAAGGCCAAGTCCGTGCAATCCGCCGCGCCGACACCCGGCAAACCCGCCAATTCCGGCGCGCCGGTCAACGGGTTTCAGAAGGTCCGTGCCGCCGGGCCAGAGGCGATGAGGGACCCGCCGCGCGACTGGGACGCCGTGGATGAAGAGAATGACGAATCCTTCCCCGCCAGCGATCCGCCCGGCCGCTACTGACCGGACTGGACCCAAAAAGCCGGCCATCCTGATAGGGGCCGGTTTTTTCCTGTCTCGGCGCTGGTCTGGGTCAGAGGATCGCGAGGATCGCCAGCACGACGAAGATGCTGACAAGGACACCGAGCGCGCGGCTGCTGGCACGGAGGTTGCCGCCGTTGGACTGGGCCGATGCGGGACGGGCGCGCGTGATCGGCGGCGCCTGCGGGCGGGCCACCGGGATTTGCACGGGGAACGCGGGCGCGTCTGCCGCGCCGAGATCCGCCACGGCCCCTGCCGTGGCCTGTTCGGTTGGCGGCCCGGTCAGGCTTGCAGGAGTCTCCGCTGGCAAACCGATTGCATCGTGCAGCGGGTCGGAGGTCGGTTGGGGAGTTTGCATCGCAGTCTCCTTGACGGGAGGGCGGCAGGGCACTGGGGCGTGACCTGCCGGAGGGGGATGGCCGAAGACTGCGCGCCAAGAAGACTGCGCGCCAAGCGGTATAGCAAGAGCCGGCCTTGCCCTGACAACCGCCAGCCGGGTGCTTCCGTTCCCCGCTGCCGCAGGCGGCGGCAAGGTTTCGCAAGGCGCCGCAATCGCGCAGATTCACGCCGCCGCGGGGGAACAGATACCGCTCCGCGCGGTTCTCCTCGTCAGAGGGGCCGCGGCCCCGCCCCTGCAAGACGCGCCATATCCGAAGGAGACCACCCATGTCCGCACCCCAGACCAATATCGAGAAGCAGAAGCGCCGGCACTGGGCGCCGCTGGTGGGCAGCGCGCTGGTGGCGGTGTTCGGCGTGCTGATGATCCTGTGGTGGATGACGGAGGAAGCGGTGGAGGCTCCTGAAACCAGCGCCCCGGCGGAGGCGACCAGCGACATCGGCGCGGCAGCAGAGGGCGGCGCATCCGACACCGCCGGGACCATCGGCGGGGATGGCAATGTCAGCGGCACGCAGCCCGGCGTCGAGGTCGATCAGACCACCGGCACCGGCACCGCGGATACGCTTGGCACACCACCCGCCGCCATCGCGGACTGATCCCGAACTTGGGGCGGCGCAAGGCGTCGCTCATAGCTTTGCAGAAGGCGCCCCGATGACCGATCTCGACGCAGCCCCACAACCCGAGCCCATTGCCCCGCGGCTGATGCGGCTGGAGGCGATGGTGCTCGCGCAGCGCAAATTGTTGCTGCGGCTGATCGCGCAATCGGGTTCGGCGGCGGCGTTGCACGAAGACCTCGCCGGGCGCGAAGTCTTTCAGGGCCATGAGGAGGACCCGGGCGTGCTGCCCTCGGCGGAATACGCGCTGGAAGCGACGGTGGCAGAGGAATTGCGCCGGCTTGCGCGCGAGGTCGAGGCGATGGCGGCGGCGCCTGCGGGGCCGATCGCAGCAGGCTAGCCTTCAGGCGGCGACGGCCAGCGCGGCCGGGCAGAACGGCACGATCTCCACCGCCTCAGCGTCGAAGGTACAGAAGCTGCCCTGCGGCACCTGTTCCCAACACTCGCCGCTTTCCAATGGTTCTGACACCACCGCCCGCCCCGCGCGCGTGGGCGACCAGCGGTGATAGAGCGAGGGCGCCTGATCGTCGGTCGCATAGCGCACCGCGTAGAGCCGCACCCCATCCGACAGCGCGGCGGTCAGCCGGATATGCGGGGCGTCGCCCTTCTGCCGGCTCAGCGCCTCGAACTTCGCCACCGCGCGTTCCAGCGCGCCGCGCGGATCGGCTGCCAGCCCCTCGCCAAGCGCGGTCAGGAACAGCGCCTCGCTGTCGGTCGCACCCTTGCGCTGCGGGTAAAGCGCGTCGGGGATCAGCATTTCGGCATCGCGGCGGAAGGCGTCATAGCCGCCGACCTGGCCGTTATGCATGAACGTCCAGCGGCCCACGGCAAAGGGATGGCAGTTGTTGCGGCTGGTCGCGGTGCCGGTCGAGGCGCGGACATGCGCGAGGAACAGCCGCGATTTCACCTGCGCCACAAGGCTCCGCAGGTTCGGGTCCGACCAGGCGGGCATCACGTCGCGGTAGAGCCCCGGCTCCTCGCGCTCGCCATACCAGGCCAGCCCGAAGCCATCGGCGTTGATTGCCGACAGGCATTCGGTGGCGCAATGGCTTTGATGGATCAGCGAATGGCCCGGGCGGCTGACGATCTCTTCCACGAAGATCGGCGCGCCGGTATAGGCAGCCCAACGGCACATCTACTGCGCCCCCGTGCTTAAGGTGCCGCGCGCGATAGCGCGTCTTGCCGCCCTGCCCTGCATCATCCGCCTCTTGGTTTTGGCGTCATGATACCGTCATGTTGCGCTGCGGCAAGGTGAAATCTGCGGCGGATTGTCAGGGTGCGGTTTCCTCGACAATCACAAGCTCGCGTTCCGCTGCACCAATGGCATGGGACAGCGCCGCCTGATATTCGGCGCTGTGGTAGCAGGCCTCGGCCGCCTCGACGGACGGAAAGCGCGCGACGACGTTGCGCGCCCGGTCCGTGCCCTCAAGCTGCACATAGCGCCCGCCGCGGGCCACGAACACCCCGCCATGCGCGGCGATGGCAGGCCCGGCCAGCTTGGCATACTTGCCGTAAGCCTCGGGGTCGGTGACGGTCACATGCGCGATCCAGAGTGCGGTCATCGGTCGTTCTCCCTTACAGGTTCGCCAGGACGGATTCGGCCGCCGCAATCGCCTCGGCCGCCTTCGATGGATCGGCGCCGCCGGCCTGCGCCATGTCGGGCCGCCCGCCGCCGCCCTTGCCGCCAAGCGCCTCGGCCGCCGCGCGCACCAGATCGACGGCAGAGATGCGCGCCACCAGATCCGCGGTCACGCCCGCTGCCACCGCCGCCTTGCCGCCGGTATCGGCGACCAGCAGCACCGCGCCGGACCCGACCCGCGCCTTCATCTCGTCCACCAGTGCCGGGAGATCCTTGCCGGACACGCCGCTGACCGATTGCGCCAGGAAGCTGATGCCGTTGATCTGCTTCGCCTCGGGGCCCGCCGCACCGCCGCCGCCCATGGCCAGCTCGCGCCGCAGTTGCGCCAGTTCATTGGTCAGCGCCCGCCGCTCATCGACCAGCGCCTTCACCCGCTCCACCACTTCGCCCGGGGAGGCCTTGAGCAGCCCGCCGATCTCGGCGAGCCGCGCGCCCTGCGCGTTCAGATGGTCGAGCGCCACCTGCCCGGTCAGCGCCTCCAGCCGGCGAACGCCGGCGGCAGAGGCGCTGTCGCCCAGAAGCACGAAGGCCCCGATCTCGCCGAGACGGGACACATGGGTGCCGCCGCACAGCTCCAGCGAATAGGTGGCGCCATCGGTGCCCTTGCCCGACCCGGCAAAGCTGCCCATCGATACGACGCGGACCTCATCGCCATACTTTTCACCGAACAGCGCCTGCGCCCCAAGGGCACGGGCATCGTCCGGCGTCATGA
The DNA here is from genome assembly GCF_009908165.1 of Frigidibacter albus. Taxonomy (GTDB): domain Bacteria; phylum Pseudomonadota; class Alphaproteobacteria; order Rhodobacterales; family Rhodobacteraceae; genus Frigidibacter; species Frigidibacter albus. The sequence goes on along the minus strand of NZ_JAAAUC010000002.1, from coordinate 149,391 downwards.
TCCGGGTTTCGACCGCAGAGTTCTGGCGGATGAGGCTGTTCACCTCCGCCTCGACCTGCGCCAGTTCGGCGGCCGTCAGCGCCTTGGAATGGCTGAAGTCGAAGCGCAGACGGTCGGGCGCGTTCAGGCTGCCCCGCTGCGCGACATGGTCGCCAAGCGCGCGTCGCAGCGCCTCGTTTACAAGGTGGGTGGCAGAGTGGTTGGCCTCGATGGCCGCGCGGCGGGGGTGGTCCACCTCCAGCTTCGCAGGCTGGCCGGCGCGGATCTCGCCTTCCGTCACGCGCGCAACATGCAGGAACAGGCCCGCCGACTTGCGCGTCTCGGTGATCGCCGCCTGCCCGGTCTCGGTGCGCAGCCAGCCGGCATCGCCGACCTGGCCGCCGCTTTCGGCATAGAAGGGCGACTGGTTGACGATGATCTGGATCTCGGCGCCCTCGGCCGCGGCCTTCACCTCGGCCCCGCCCTGCACCAGCGCCAGCACCTGCCCCTCGGCGGTTTCGGTGTCATAGCCCAGAAACTCGGTCGGGCCATGCAGCTCAGCCAGATCGAACCAGATCGCGGCATCGCGGGTCTCGCCGGATCCGGCCCAGCTTGCCCGGGCCTTGGCCTTCTGTTCGGCCATCGCCGCATCGAAGCCGGCGGTATCGACCGACAGGCCCTTCTCGCGCAGCGCGTCCTGCGTCAGGTCGAGCGGGAAGCCGAAGGTGTCATAGAGCTTGAAGGCCGCCGCGCCCGGCAGCGCGCCGCCTTCGGGCAGGCGCGAGACCTCATCGTCCAACAGCCGCAGCCCGCGGTCCAGCGTCTGCTTGAAGCGGGTCTCCTCCAGCTTCAGCGTCTCCTCGATCAGCGCCTGCGCCCGGCCAAGCTCAGGGTAAGCGGCGCCCATCTGCCGCACCAGCGCCGGCACCAGCCGGTACATCACCGGGTCCTGCGCGCCGAGCATATGAGCATGGCGCATCGCCCGCCGCATGATCCGCCGCAGCACGTAGCCACGGCCTTCGTTGGAGGGCATGACCCCATCGGCAATCAGGAAGGAGGTGGAGCGCAGGTGATCGGCGATGACCCGGTGATGCACTTTGCCCGGACCGTCGGGATCGGCGCTGGTGGCATGGGCGCTGGCCTCGATCAGGCTGCGCATCAGGTCGGTGTTATAGTTGTCATGCTTGCCCTGAAGCAGCGCGCCGATCCGCTCCAGCCCCATGCCGGTGTCGATCGACTGCTTGGGCAGCGGCACCATCGTGCCATCGGCGAACTGCTCGTTCTGCATGAAGACCAGGTTCCAGATCTCGATGAAGCGGTCGCCATCCTCATCGGCAGAGCCGGGAGGGCCACCCCAGATCTGGTCGCCATGGTCATAGAAGATCTCGGTGCAGGGGCCGCAGGGCCCCGTCGGGCCCATCCGCCAGAAGTTGTCATCGGTAGGAATGCGGATGATCCGGTCATCCGTCAGGCCGGCGACCTTCTTCCAGATGCCCGCCGCCTCGTCATCGGTGTGATAGACGGTGACCAGCAGCTTCTTGGCGTCGATGCCGAAATCGCGGGTCAGCAGCTCCCAGGCGAAGGCGATGGCGTCATCCTTGAAATAGTCGCCGAAGCTGAAATTCCCCAGCATTTCAAAGAAGGTATGGTGCCGCGCGGTATAGCCGACATTGTCGAGGTCATTGTGCTTGCCCCCCGCGCGCACGCATTTCTGCGCGGTGGTGGCGCGGGCATAGTCCCGCGTCTCGGCGCCGGTGAAGAGGTTCTTGAACTGCACCATCCCCGAATTGGCAAACATCAGCGTCGGGTCGTTGCGCGGCACCAGCGGCGAGCTGTCCACGATGCGGTGGCCGTTGCGGCCGTAGAAGTCGAGGAAGGTCGAGCGGATGTCGTTCAGGCTGGGCATATTTGCTGCTCTCACGGGGCCTTCGGGGCTCTGGGCCTTCAGGCAGGGATCGGTTGCCCCCCGTTTATCGCCGCATCGGGTGCCTGTCCAGCAAAGGCGCCCCCCGGCCGATCACGCCGCCCCCTCCCCCCCTTTGCCTTTTCCAAATATCCTCGGGGGGAGCGCCCGGCACGGGCGCCGGGGGGCAGACGGCCCCCCGTCCCCGGCCGGCCCCGGGCGACATGCCCACCCGGCGCAGCACAAAGGGGCGCGCAAGCAAAAGGGCAGCGCCCCTTTCCGGAACGCGGCCCCCTTCGGCAGATCGGCCGCTCAGGCCTCGGTCACATCCTCGGCGTCGCCGTCACTCTCGGTCGCGGCGAAGTCGAGCCCGTGGCTGGCGCGGACCTTGTCCTCGATGGCCAGCGAGACATCGGGATGGTCGCGCAGGAACTGCTTGGCATTCTCGCGGCCCTGGCCGATGCGCTCATCCCCGTAGGAATACCAGGCGCCCGACTTCTCGACGATCCCGGCCTTCACCCCAAGGTCGATGATCTCGCCGACCTTGGAAATGCCCTCGCCATACATGATGTCGAATTCAACCTGCTTGAACGGCGGCGCTACCTTGTTCTTGACCACCTTGACGCGGGTGGAGTTGCCGACGATCTCATCCCGGTCCTTGATCGAGCCGATGCGGCGGATATCGAGCCGGACCGAGGCGTAGAACTTCAGCGCATTGCCGCCCGTCGTGGTCTCGGGGCTGCCGAACATCACGCCGATCTTCATGCGGATCTGGTTGATGAAGATCACCATGCAGTTGCTGCGCCCGATGCTGGCGGTCAGCTTGCGCATGGCCTGGCTCATCAGGCGGGCCTGGCTGCCCATCTGCATGTCGCCCATGTCGCCTTCCAGCTCGGCCTTCGGCGTCAGTGCCGCGACCGAGTCGATGACCACAAGGCTGACCGCGCCCGAGCGTACCAGCGTGTCGACGATCTCCAGCGCCTGCTCGCCGGTATCGGGCTGCGAGATCAGCAACTCGTCAAGGTTGACCCCAAGCTTGCGGGCATATTGCGGGTCGAGCGCGTGTTCGGCGTCGACAAAGGCGCAGACCCCGCCCTTCTTCTGCTCTTCGGCCACCACATGCAGCGTCAGCGTGGTCTTGCCAGAGCTTTCGGGGCCATAGATCTCGATGATCCGCCCCTTGGGCAGGCCGCCGATGCCAAGCGCGATGTCGAGCCCGAGCGAGCCGGTCGAGGTTGCCTCGATCTCCATGACCGGGTTGTTGAGCCCCAGCCGCATGATCGAGCCCTTGCCGAACTGACGTTCGATCTGGGCGAGGGCGCTGTCGAGCGCCTTTTGTTTGTCGGTGTTGCGCTTGTCGGTCATGTCGAAGAGGTTCGCCGCTGCCATTGGTCCCGTTCCTTATTCCACACCCGGCCCCGGGCGGCAATCGCACAGAGGCCCCGCTTTTGTTCCGCACTTGTTCTGCAAGTTATGAGATCAAAGCAAGAACATTTCAATTCATTTCTTCACAATTCCAACTTTTTCTCACTTGGGTTAACGAGTAGTTTACGGACGGCCCCCAAATCTGCTCTTCGGGGGGCTGCATCCCGAAAAAGAATGGAATGCTGTGCCGGTGGCACGGCCGGAGCGAGAACGAGGCGGGAATGCTGATCTTCTGGAAGAGACATCTGGTGTTCCTCGCCAACACCAAGACCGGGTCCACCTCCATCGAGATGGCGCTCGAATCATTGGCCGATGTGGCGGTCCAGCGCCCGCCGGCTCTCAAACACACTACCGCTGCACGGTTCTCGGGGTTGCTGGCGCCGTTTCTGGGCGAGAGTGCGGAGGGTCAGCCCTTCGAAACCGTCGCCCTTATCCGTGAGCCGCTGGACTGGCTGGGCAGCTGGTACCGTTATCGCCTGCGCGAGCACCTGCCGATCGGCGGGGATGGCAGTTTCGCCGCCTTCATCGCTGGCTATCTGGATGAGCCGCAGGAGGAGTTTGCGCGCGTCGGCTCGCAGGCGGCCTTTCTGACCGGGGCAGACGGCCAGATCGCGGTGGACCACCTGTTCCGCTATGAGGATATCGAGCAGCTGCTGGAGTTTCTCGAGGACCGGCTCGACTGCGCGATCACCCTGCCCCACCTCAACGTCTCGCCGCGGGCGCCGATGGACCTGCCGGCCGACCTCACCCGGCGCCTGACCGAGCGTCTGGCGGCGGATTACGCGCTTTACGAAGCTGTGGGCCGCCCGAACGCCCGACATCGGGGCGCTTCTGAAGCAAGGGGCTGAATCCCGCCCCCAGTCCCATGGATTGTCGGTTCGGGAGGGGCGCCTGCGGGCTGGTAGAGCCAGAGCAGACCGGGGCAGACGATGCGAAGGGGCGGCCGCTTTCACCGAAGCGCGCCGCCCGAACCCGCTGCGCCTCTCGACAGGGGCGCCGGGCCCAATGTCGCGGATGCGCATGACGTTCGGACACCCGCTTTGGGAGGTTGACGAGACAGCGCGGGCTGCCAGGTTTGCGCGGCTGATCTGCCACTGGTCCTTCATCCAGCTGCAACCGGAGCCCGGTGGTCATTTACGCGGATCGGCGCGGGCCCGGCGATTGCGGTGGTCAGGTGCAGGCCGAAGCCTGCGGGGGTCTGGTAGCCAAGCGCGGAATGCGGCCGCGCGGTGTTGTCATCGGTGACCCAGGCCGCCAACAGCGCGCGGGCATGGGCGGGATTGCGGAACAGGGTCACGTTCAGAAACTCGTCCCGCATCCGGCCGTTGGAGTTTTCGACAAAGCCCCTCGCCATGGTCCCTCGACCCAGTGGCGGCACCATGGCTCGATGCATCGGCTTGCCGGACGCGATGTAGTGCCATTCGACCTTCTGCTCGGCGCACCACCTGAGGATCGCGTTCGAGGTCAGTTCGGTGCCGTAGCATGTTGGGAATGAAGCGCCACGGAGGTTATGGCCGCCTGCGCAGGCTTAAAATCGCGCAGCGGGCGGCCATAACCGGGGTATCGGGGATCGCCGCCAGACATTCGCGCGTGACGTCATCCACCACGTTCAGCAATGAGCCATTGTGCGCCATTGGTTCAAGCACAATGGTGAAAGAACCGCCGCCCGCAGGCGAACTGGTCGTGGATCGAGCCTTGGTGCCGCCACTGGTTCGAGGCCCATGGCGAGGGTCCAGCGACCAGCGCGCATTGGCCCGCGCCTCGATCAGGATCGGGGCCCTTGTGCGGATGGCCTTGCGGCGCGCCTTTGCGTTTGCGGACGGTCAGCCCTTCCTCGCTGTAGAGCCGGTAGATAAGGTTGATCCCTGACGGTTCTCCTTCGCGCCGCAAGAGCACGAACAGCCGGCGGTTGCCGAACCTGCGCCGTTCATTGGCCAGGTCGCGCAGCCTGCCTCGCAGCGCCGTGTCAGGCGCGCGTCGCGACTGGTAACGGACCATCTTGCGGTCCGCCCCGGCAATCCGGCACGCCCGCCGTTCCGACAGCCCGAACAGGGCATTCAGATGCGCGACTGCCTCGCGCTTCACGGCGGGCGCTACCACTTTTTTTGACAGCAGTTCCTTCATCGCCGCCATGTCGAGCATCTGCTCGGCCAGCAGCTTCTTCAGCTTCGCGTACTCCCTCGCAATTGCCCTCGGACCAAATGGCGGACAATGGCTCGATCCAGCGCCTTCAGCCGCTTGGCTTCGGACACCGTCATCCCGGGATACTTCGCCTTCCACGCATAGAACGTGCCTTCCGACATCCCGTGCTTGCGGCACAGATCGGCGCACTTCGCCCCGGCTTCATGCTCCTGCAAGATGCCGATGATCTGTTCTTCGGTTCGTATCGTTCGCTTCATCGTCCGTTCCATGGAGCGGACTCTAATCGCAGATGGAGGAAAAATCCCGTGGCAGGCCAGAAGTGGTGCAGGCGCCAGGGATTGATCTGGCACGCTATTCGCATCACTGCCGGCGGACTTACGAAACCGGCTGTATCTCAGGGACAAAAACAACCTGCCGGCCGCGCCGATCTGCCCTGCGCGTCACTGAAGCTGGCTTTGCACCGTACTTGTCAACTCGACCAAGGAGAAGGGCTTGGGCAGGAAGATCGAATTCGGGATCTTGGCCTGGCTGTCTTGCAGGCTGTCCTCGGCATAGCCCGAGACAAAGATGACGCGCACCGCGGGCCGGGTCTTCAGAGCCTCTCGCACCCAGGTCGGACCGTCCTGGCCCGGCATGATCACATCGGTAACGAAGACATCGACCACAAGCTCGGGATCCTCCAGCAGGCGCAGCGCCTCCTCTCCGCTCTCGGCCTCGATCACGTTGAAGCCGCGCAGGCGCAGCGCCCGGCTGGCAAAGGCCCGCACCGGGGCCTCATCCTCCACCAGCATCACGACACCTTCGCCCGGGTTGCTCTCAGTCCTTCGCGCAGCGGGTGCAGTTTCGGGTTCGGGTTCGTCAACGGAGCCATAGTCCAGCGCGGGGAAATACAGCGTGAACGTGGTTCCGACGCCCTGCACCGAATCGACGAAGATGAAGCCGCCGGTCTGCTTCACGATGCCATAGGCAGTGGAGAGGCCGAGGCCGGTGCCCTCGCCGGTGCGCTTGGTGGTGTAAAAGGGCTCGAAAATCTTGGCGAGCTTGTCGGGCGCGATGCCCACGCCCTCGTCCACCACCTTCACGATCACATAGTCACCCGGCGGCACCGCCACACGGTCACGCTTCATCTCGGCAACCAGCGAGAGGTTCTCGGTCTCGATCCGCACCGTTCCGCCTTCGGGCATTGCGTCGCGGGCATTCACCACCAGGTTCATGATCACCTGTTCGAGCTGGCGCTTGTCGGCGCGGATCGGACGCAGGACCGGATCATGGCCGAGCGACAGCGTCACTTTCTCACCGACCAGCCGGTTCAGAAGATGGGTCAGATCCGACAGCGTGTCGCGCAGGTCGAGGATCCGCGGCTTCAGCGTCTGCTTGCGCGAGAAGGCAAGCAGCTGTCCGACCAGGCTGGCCGCGCGGTTGGCATTCTGGTTGATCTGCACGAGGTCGGCATAGTCCGGATCGCTTTTGTCGTGGCGCAGAAGCAGCAGGTCGCAATGGCCAGAGATTGCGGTCAGCAGGTTGTTGAAGTCATGCGCGACGCCGCCGGCCAGCTGGCCGATGGCCTGCATCTTCTGGCTTTGCACGAACTGCGCCTCGAGTGTCTTCAGCTGCGTCGCATCGGACATCACCGCGACAAGGCCCGGGCGCCCATCCTCCATCACCCGGCTGAGCGTGACCTGCAAGAATATCTCACGATCCGGACGGCGCACGCGCAGCACCTCGGGGCGGCGATCGGTGCGCCCGCAGAGCGCATCACCGAGCCAGTCTGCGACAGGGCGTCCGAGCCCCTCAAGCACTTCAGACAGCGGCACTTCGTTTTCCACGGCGCCCATCAACCCGCGGGCAGCGCGGTTCGCCGCGATGACCCGCCCTTCGGCCGACAGGCGCAGCAGGGCGACGGGCAACGATTCGAAAGATGTCGGGTCCGACGCGGCCGGGCGTGTCAGTTGCAGGGAAGGCAGAAGATAGATCTCACGCCGCCCGCCCGGGCCCTCGACTTCGGCAACGAGGGCACGGACGGGCCCCTCCGCACCGGAAACCTCGTGCTCTTCCCCCGAACGCAGCGGCAGGTCCGGGAATATCCGGTCAAGGCTCTTGACCCGCTCGCCGACGATGCGGCGCAGCGCCTCATTCATGAACAGGATCGTGCCAGTTCGGGTCGCGATCAACATCGGCAGGCTCAGGGTCTCTGCGCCGCGGCTGCCGCTCTGACGTTCCACCATGTCCTCGAGCCGCCACAGATAGCCATCCTCGCCGATCTCATGCACACAAACACGGACATGCCCGCGGCGCGTCACCATGTCCTCGCGCGCGGCACCCAGAGAAGCCGCCTTGTTCTGCAGGCGCACCAGAACCGCCGCGGGGTTGGCAAAAACCTCGGCCAGCGCCCGTGTCAGCGTCTCGCCGCCGCGCGAGCCGAAGCGCTCCAGCGCTGCTCGATTCTGATAGCTGATCGCGCCATCGCCATCCGTCGTGAAGCTGGGCGAGGCATCATGAGCGATGAAGGCGGCGATCTGGTCATGCAGCTGCGCCCGCGAGGCCGCATGACGGTGCGCAAGCATCCGCAGCACGATGGCCAGTGCCGCCAAGGTCCCTGCAGCCGCCAGCAGAGGCAGCGCGATCTCCCGGGCGCGGAGAAGAACCGCAGCACAGGCAAAGACAATCGCCCCGATGACGAGCCAGATGCCGCGAGGCGACAGTGCCAGGGCGATGCGGGTCAGCGAATGCGGTGACTGCGCCGAATGCGACACGCCAGGGCCTCCTCGAAATGATTACCCGCATTCGGCCCGGAAATACTTAACCGGCCTTTAATGCCGATGATATTTCAAGGCGCCTGCCGCAAACACAACCTTGAATTGTTCCTAGCGGGGCACGCGCGTCAAGAGGGCGCAGAAGAAGCCGTCGCCGCCGTCCCGCAGCGTGAATCTGCGCTGAACGGTGCACTGCCAACCGGGAGCGCGCCGCAGAAATGCCGCCACCTGATCACCGTTCTCGGCCCGCAACATCGAGCAGGTGACATAGGCAAGCACACCGCCGGGGGCCACGAATTCGTGGGTCTCGTCGAGGATCTGGCGTTGGACCTGCTGCAGTTCCGCCAGCCGCGCGGGCGTCAGCGCCCATTTCGCCTCGGGCGCCCGGCGCCAGCTGCCCGAGCCTGAGCAGGGCACATCCAGCAATACAAGGTCGTAGGGGGAGAGGGAAGCGACGCGGGCGGAATCGGCCAGATCGACGCGGATCCCGGCACGCCGGGCCCGTTCCGGCAGATCGCGCATCCGCTGCGGTGCGATGTCATGCGCCACATACCGCGCTGGCGCGCGTGCCGCCATCGCCAGCGTCTTGCCGCCGCCGCCCGCACAATAGTCGAGCACCCGCGCGGCACCCGTCAGCGGAAGCATCGCCACCACAGCCTGACTCGCGGCATCTTGCAACTCGATGCGGCCGTCAAGATAGAGGGGGCTGTTGCGCAATTTGTGGGGGTTTTCGGTGACATGCAGCGCTGTGTCGGCGAGCGGATGCGGCACTGCCGAAATGCCCTCGTCGGCCAGTGCGCTCTGCGCCTTGGCCCGGGTCGTACGCAAGAGGTTCACCCGAAGCGTCACCGGCGCGCGCTGGCGCATCAGGCGCATGACCGGGGGGAGATCATCGCCAAGGCTGTCCTCCAGCAGCGGAGCCAGCCAGTCCGGACAATCGAGTGCCACGTTCGGGGGGAGGTCGGTGGGCGGCGGGCGGGCTTCGGAGGCGCTCAACGGCGCGGGGGCATGGCCCTCGCCGGTGAACAGCGTCTCGGCAGAGATACCTGCATCCCTCAGCGCGCCGATCATCAGGGCGCGTCCGGTCGGAAGCTCGGCAGCCCCGCCAAGCGCGGCAAAGCTGCGCAGGCAGCGCAACGCGTCGAACACATGATCGCGGATCGCCGCACGGTCGCCCGAGCCGGCAAAGCGATGGCTCCGCGCCCAAGCGGTCAGCGCCTGCTCGGCCGCAGAACCGGCCAGATGGCGGTCAAGAATCTCGATGGCAGCGGCGATGCGGGCCGACGGGGTCACAGGATCCGACCCCGGCCGCAAAGCGCCCGCAGCACCCGCCGTCTTCCGGGGCAAGGCTTTGAGCTTGGAACGACGGAAGAACTTCTGGAATGCATGGGCTCTTCTACCAATCCGAGGCCCCGAGGACCAGTGGCAGACGCAGCTCATCGCTACAGCAGGGGCCGCTGCGTCGGATATTCCAGATCGATGAAGGCCATGTCGGCGAGTTCCTTGCGCCCCGGGAGCGCCAACTGCCCGCCCGACCACTCTGCAAGGCCGCTATCGCGCAGCCGCGCCAAAGTCTTGTTGGTATGCACCAGCGAGAGGCCGACCGCATCAGCCAGGTCCTGCTGGCGCCAAGGCAACGGAACGCGCCCGCCACTCGCCATGCCAAGCGCGGTCAGGCGCTCATGCAGGCGCACCAGTGCCCAGGCGATGCGCTGACTTGCATCGCGCTGCCCGAGGGTCGCCAGTGTCTCGCCCAGGAAGTTCTCCTCTACAGCGGACAGCCATGTGAGCGAATAGGACCGCTTCGGCTGGTTCGAGAACAGATCCCAAAGCCCCGCTCGGTCGAATACGCAAAGCGTGGTCTCAACCGATGCCTCTACCGAATGCTGCATCTCGCCTGTTACAACTGCCTGCAATCCCACAAGGTCACCGGGAAGCACGAAGCTGATGACTTGGCGCCGACCATCCTCGAGCGTCTTGTGACGCAATCCCTGACCCCGCAAGACCGTGTAGAACTGCGGGCTCTGCGCACCCTGCATCAAGATGGTCCGCCCCGCCTCGATTGTGAGCTCGCCGATCTTGAACCGCTCCATGAAGGAGAGTTCCTGATCGGTGAACGGCTCGAACAGCGGCTTGCAGCGCAGGGGGCATTCGGCACAGGGCGTTGTCATCGAATGTGCAAATTCTTTTTTCAGGTATGTCGCAGTTAAATGCAACTACGGTCAAAGAGTTCCATTCAGGCTCCAGAGTGACGGGTCCGATGGCGTCCCGCTCGCAATCAGGAGAAGAGCGTGGAGCACACGTCAGGCCGTGAGGCCTATCTTGTCGTCTTGAAACATGTTGTCGTGGCCGAGGATCTTGCGCAGATCGTCAATGAGTTCGACCCCGGCGCCGAGGTGCTTCGGGCCCGCGATACCGCTGCCGCCCTCCAGGCCCTGCAGGATATCATCGCCATGCGTCTGGCGTTCCTGATAGACGACAGGCACGCAGATGGCTGGAATGAGCTGATCGACGGCATCATGGCACGCGGCGGGCGCGTCGTGTTGATCCCGCGGAGCGAGGGTGTCGAGACGGCTCCCTTTGCCGATTGCCTCATCCTCGATCGGCCGTTCACGACCGAAATGGTTCAAGCGACCCTCGACATGGCTTTGCGGCGTCGCACCGCCTGAATGCCGCGGCCCCCACCCTTGGTTCGCCTTCAGGGAACGCCCGCGGCCTCCCCGCGTTGACCGGCGATGCGAGGACGCGCGCGCCCTTGCCCAACCGAAGGAGACCGCCATGAGCCTGCGCCAGAATCTGCGCGACGACCCCAAAGCCACCCTCTTTGCCGCAATGGGCGACACCCGCACCGGAATGCTGGGTGTTGAAGGATCGGGGCAGCACTTGCAGCCGATGACCCACTACCCCGACGCCGACAAGGGCGAGATCTGGTTCCTCTCCTCGCGCCAGACCGATCTGGTCCGCGCCATCGGCCAAGGTGCCCGTGCCCATTTCGTCTTCATCAACGAGGATCACGACCTGCATGCCTGCATGGCTGGCGCGATCGTCCAGACCTATGACGACGCCAAGATCGACGAAATATGGTCGCCCGTCGCCGCTGCCTGGTTCCCCGAAGGTCGCCAGGATCCCGACCTTATCGCCCTGCGCCTGACCCTGCAGGAAGCCTCGATTTGGGCCTCCACGGATAGCTCGGTGCGCTTCGGGATCGAGATCCTGCGCTCCAACCTCAGTGAGGAGCATGAGCCCGATGTCGGTGATCATGTCATCGTCGAATTCAACACCTGACCCGGCAACCGGAACGACGCGGTCCCCCGCGCCGTTCTACCCTGCTCAGGCGACCGGCAGCGCCAGCTCTGCATAATGCGCCGCGATCCGCACCATGCCCCCCGCAAAACTCCCGCCCGTTGCCGTCAAAAGCAGTCCCGTCGGCTCGTAGTAGGCTGTCGGCGCAGAGAGTACGCCCCTCGCCCAGGATCCCTCGCCAAGCCCCAGGCCTGACCCAAACCGATCCGGCGCCCCGGCATTCCCCAGCTGCCACGTGCTCAGGCTGCCGGTGATTGCGGTGGTCACCCGGGCGGTCACCCCGAACACCACAGCCCCCGACGGGATCAGGATCGCGGTCGCCGAGGTCGCTCCCGCCATCACCACATGGTCGATCTGCGCCACCCCGAACGACATCCCCGCCCCGGAAGGCGCCATCGTCGCAGCACCGCCCCGCCAACCGGTGCCGTCATGGACCGCCGGCAACCCCTCATCCAGAATGAACCCCTGCCACCCGGCCTTGGGCATCGCAAACACCCAACCCCCATTCGCGCGGATCGCAAGCTCGCCCTCGTGCCCTGCCCAGGCATTCACCGCACCCGGGGGGATGGCGTAAACGGTCCCGTCCGCCCCGGTGACCGGCGGCAGCGACACGCTGCGCGAAGTGATCACCAGCTGCGTCAGCCCGTCCAGCCGCATCAGTGCCTCGTTCATCGTCACATGCTTTTGCGCCTGCGAGGCGCGCAGCAGCGGCAGCGAAAGCTGGTTCGTGTCAGTCATTGATCTCGATCCCCTCGAACGGGCCCGGTCCGAAAGCATCGGACAGTTGCGCCACATGAACTTCAAAGCCAGCCGCCGCATCATCCGCGGCCCGTTGCGCGGCGGTATAGGTCCAGCCCGGCAAGCTGACGGTCTCCTCGCGGCGGATCTGGCCATCCACCACCACCCGCACCACATAGGCCTCGCGCGTCTCGCCAAGCGGCACCTCGACAGACACCCAGCTATCCCCCTCGATCCGCGTGCGGCGGATCCAGCTCAGCGCGCCGCCGCCCGCGCCATCCGCTGTCCAGCGCAACTGGCACGGCGAATAGGGCCGCAGCCCGATCCCGTCGAACGCCTCCACCAGATGCACATAGGACGGATCGTCATAGCCCCGCGAAGCCGAGCCGATCCGGTAATGCCGCGCCAGCCCGCGGGCCGAAGCGCTCAGCGCAATTTGCTGCAAGGCGCTGTCGATCCGCACCAGATAACTGCCCACCGGCCATTCGTCCGGCATGTCGGCATCGGTCCCAAGCTGGCCGCGCAGGCGCAGGTCGAGGTCATAGACCCCGCCCCCCACCAGCACCGCCCGCTGGCATTGCATCACCTCCCAACCGGCAGAGGCACCAGAGCCGATTGCAAAGCTGTTGGCCCCGTTCAGCACCGCTTCTTCATCTGCCGAGGACAGCGTGCCACCATAGACCCGCACCCGCAGCGGCGCGCCCAGATCCCAGCTGTCCGGCACCGCCCGCAGCAGCGGCGTCTGCGTCACGCCGATCACCGCACGCTTGGTCAGCAGCGTGTTGAGCACATACCCCGCGTCGCTGGCCGAGGAATACACCGCCACCGTTCCCGGCCAAGGCGTCGCTGTCACGGCCAGATGCGGCGCGTAGGGCACCTCGGCACCCGTCAGCAGCGGCAGGTCGAGGAACTGCGGAAACACCGGCACCGGCGCGGCAAAGGCCTTGGGCACCACCCGCGTCTCTGCCTCGTCCGAGGGCTCATAGACCCCCGGCTCCACCCGCACCGCCTCGATCTCGGCCGCGCCCGCCACCTCGACCCGGTCGATCCGGTAGAGGCCCTGCTCGCGCCCGTCCTCCGCCTCCAGCCGCAGCACATCCCCGGCCCCCAGCCAGCTCTGCGACGGGGGCAGCGACAGCCGCACCCCGTCCCGCGCCACCCGAACCTCGGCCAGCCAGCGCTCGGCAATGCCCTGCGCCTCGCCCCGGGTCAGGGCCAACGGGAACTCGGTCTCGGCGATGCTGCGCGACTCCGCATCCGGCAGGATCGCCTCCACCGCGCGCGTCTCGAAATCCCCCTGCCCCTCGACAAAGGTCAGGCGGATGCGCTCAGCCATGTCCGCCGCAGACACCCGCGTCAGCTGCACCGCGCCCTCCGCCTCGGCACCAAGCGCGACCCCCTCCGGCCGCACCGTACCCTCCGCGACCCCGCGCCGCATCCGGAACCGCAGCACCCCGTCCCGCTCGATGGCGTCGAAGCCATAGGCCAGCATCAGCGGCTGCAGCGCAGACCGGCCATTGCCCCCGTCCGAGGCAACATAGCCGCGCACCACACCGTACAGCTCCGACACGTCGATCAGCCGCTGCCCCGAGCGGGCGCAGATCTCGGCGACCACGTTGTCCAAGGGCTGCGAGGTCGTGCGCCCGCTGATCCAGTGGCCGCGCGTCCAGTTGTCGCCGTCGGTCCACAGCTCCACGTCATTGGGGAACTGCGGAAACGGCCGCGCATCCCAGGCCCAGACATGCGCCCGGTCCATATCGACCATCGGCCCCGCATAAAGCTCCGACACCGGGTTGTTCGCCGGATCGATCCAGAAATCCCGCATCGCGCACAGGTATTGCATCTGCATCAGGTCATCGCGCCGCCCGTTGGAATAATGCGGGATGTCCGATTCCGACGACCGCGGATCAAGGAACTTGTTCGGCTCGTTGCCGCCCTTGTCGATCGCGGCGCAGCCCATCTCGGTGAACCACACGGGCTTCGACCGCGGCACCCAATCGGTCGGCACCGCCTGCCGCACGCCGCCAATGCGCTCGTGATGCGGGTTCTCCCACCAGCCGCGGATGTCCTTCACCCGCCAGACCCAGGGCTCGCCATAGCCCTCGTCGGTGATCGGCGTGCGGATCTGCGCATCCCGGTGCTCGGGATGGGCATAATACCAGTCATAGCCCTCGCCGCCGGCGATATTGGCCTTCAGGTAATCAAGATTGTAGATCGCGCCCCAGCCGGCATCCGCATGATCCGTGCCATCGCGCCAGTCCGAGACCGGCATGTAATTGTCGATGCCAATGAAGTCGATCGCCGCATCGGCCCAGAGCGGATCGAGGTGGAAATAGCGGTTGCCCTCGCCCGCATCGTATCCCGCATATTCGCTCCAGTCCGCCGCATAGCCGAGCTTCACCTGCGCCCCCAGGATCAGCCGCACCTCCAGCGCGAGCTGCCGCAACTGCTGCACCGCCGGAAAGCTGTCGCCCGCGCCGCGGATCTGCGTCAGCCCGCGCATCTCGGAGCCGATGCAGAACCCGTCCACCCCGCCCGCCGCCTTGCACAGCCACGCATAGTGCAGAATGAACCGCCGATAGGACCATTCCGCCGGTCCGTGATACGACACCGTCGGCGGGCTGCCGCCCTCCGTCCCCAGCGGCCCCAGCACGCCCGACGCGGAAAAATCCCCCGCCCCCGCCTGGCCGAAAAACGCCGACACCTGCGCGCCAGCCAGCGCGGTGCGGTCGGGCGTCCCCTCGGTCCCCGGCGCCGAGGACAGCGTGATCCGCCCGCGCCAGGGCAGCGCCGGCTGATCCTCGGCCCCGGTCCAGGGGTCGCGCAGCCCATTGCCCGCCAGCTGCTCCATCAGGATGAACGGGTAGAACACCACCTTCTTGCCCGCTGCCTTCATCGCCCGGATCGCCTCGATCACCGAGGCATCCGCCGGGGTGCCGCCATAGATCGGCCGCCCGTCGATCTGCGGCACCGCCAGCGCGCTGCCCCGCGCCACGGCATTGACGCGCCAGGGATAATCCGCGCCCTCGAACTCCTTCTGCTCCACCTTGGGCCGCAACTCGCACTGCCCGCAGCGCAGGTCATCGCCGAACCACGACACTACCAGCGACACCGAGCCGCAGTTGGGCAGCTCATTGTTCAGCGCCTCCAGCGAGGTCAGGAAATCCGGTCGCCCGCTCGCGGTGTTCACATTGGCGCTGTCGCCGGTGCCAAGGCCCTTGCCGTAATGCACTGCCCTTGTCGCCAGCGCATATTCCCCGGTCCCCGGGATCATCGCCACCGCCCGCACGCCGCGGGTCAGGTCCTCCACCTCGCTGATCGCCGGCCCCTGCGCCGGGCGGATCACCTCGAAGGAAAACTGCGGCACCCGGTTGCCAAAGGGCGCCAGCTCCAGGTTCTCGAACACCACATAGGCCGTCCCGCGATAGGCCGGTGCCAGCCCCGCGCCCTCCACCGCCTCGATCTTCGGATCGGGCAGCTGATCCTCGCTGCCGGTATAGACGCGCATCTGCACATCGTCCGTCGCAATCTCGCTGCCATCGGCCCAGACCCGCCCGATGCAGGTGATCTCGCCCTCGCCCACCGCAACCGCCACGCTCACCGAATAGCTGTAGCTGGTGATGGTGGTGCTCGGCGCGCCCTTGCCGCCGACCTCTTCCTTCTCCTTGGTCTCGACGAAGGGCGAGGCCCAGATCACCTGCCCGCCGACACGCATCCGCCCCCAGACCACGCCAAGCGGCGCGCCCTCGCTGGCGCCGGTCAAGCGGAACCGCTCGATCCGCCCTGTCTCGACCGAGGACGAACCTCCCCCCAGCACCGCCTGGTCGATCACCCGGCCAATCGTTGCGCCCACCGCACGGCCGATCACCGCGCTCGACAGGCCAAGGATGGTCCCGCCGAACCCCGCGCCGATGGCCGCACCGGCAGCCGCGAACAGAATGGTGGCCATCACGACCCTCCGCTGGGAAAAGCAAAGCGCGCCGCGATCCGGCGCTGCCAGGGGGCCGAGAGCGGGCTTTCCAGCACCGCATGGCCCGAATAGGCGTGAATGAAGGCAGCATCGCTGCCGGTGCGGGACAATATCCCCAGATGCTTGGCGACAGACCCGGCGCGCATCCGGAACAGCAGCACCTCTCCCGGCTCTGGCTCAGCCCCCGCAGGGCACTCCCGCAGATGCCGCCGCGCCGCCGCCCACAGCCGCTCCTCGCGCGCGGGTTCCGACCAGTCGGCCGTATAGGCCGGCACCGGCTCGGGCTCGGCCCCATAGACCTCGCGCCAGACCCCGCGCAGCAGGCCAAGGCAATCCGCACCCGCGCCCCGGACCGAGGCCTGATGCCGATAGGGCGTGCCGATCCAGCGCCGCGCCGTCGCCACGATCCGCTCTGCAGCCTCGCGCTCGCTCACGGCACCAGATCCTCCACCGAAAACTCGTCGCCCCCGCCGCCGCCGGTCTGCGAGGCGCGCACCGGCGAGACCGTCAGCCAGTCCTCGCCCGGGATATGCGGGTAGCCCCTGAAATTCGCAAAATTCTGAAACTTCAGCCGGCACGTCTCGCCCCGCCGGTCGCACCCCGCCTCC
The DNA here is from genome assembly GCF_009908165.1 of Frigidibacter albus. Classification (GTDB taxonomy): domain Bacteria; phylum Pseudomonadota; class Alphaproteobacteria; order Rhodobacterales; family Rhodobacteraceae; genus Frigidibacter; species Frigidibacter albus. The sequence goes on along the minus strand of NZ_JAAAUC010000002.1, from coordinate 132,570 downwards.
AGCCGCAGCAGATCGCCCGGTGCCACAACCTCGCGCAGCCCCTGCCACAGCTCAACGCTGCGACCCTCCGCGTCCACCCTGTCGTTCTTGACGCTGCCCCACAGCCCCGCCGCGGCGCCACTCAGCACCGACAGCCGGCCCTTCTCGAACCAGCGATCCTCGAACTCCGGCAACTGCGGCAGGCGGAACAGCGTGCCGTCCGCCTCTCCCGCCGCCAGTTCCACGCTGTACCCCGGCTGCGACAGGTCAAACTTGCAGCGCGCATCGCCCAGCACCGCCGTGCAGCCCGCCAGAAAGATCCGCCCCTGCGTGTGGTTCAAGGGCTCGCTCAGCCCCCGCAGCTCAGCCATGAAGGCCCCACCCGCCCGCGTCAGCTCGCCCAGGCTTCCACGGAACTGCAGCAGCCGCGCCTCCGGCTCCGCCCAATTCACCAGCCAGGCCCGCACATCGGCCCCGTCAAAGCGCCCGGCCAGAATATCCGCCTCGGCAATCGCATCGCTGCGCAGCGCGCCATAAGCCTCGCTGTTATCCACCGACAGCCCCGTGGTCTGCGCCAGCGCCCGCGCGGTGATGCCGCTATCGGCGCGAAACACGATCCCCTCGAAGCTCAGGTCGCGGTCATGGTCGGTGAACCCCAGCACCGTGCCATCCTTCCGCACCACCGCCCAACAGCGGCACACCGTGCTCGCCCCGCCTGCCAGATGCGCGAACAACTCCGCCGCACTCATATCCGCACCTCAACCACCGGCACCTGCGGCACGTCCCCCGCCTGAAAGCTCGCCACTGACACCTGGATGCGGTCAGTGTCGAAGCGCACCGGCACATCGAACTCGAACCCGGCCGAAATGCGCTCGCCCGGCGCCGGCGGCACCACGAAGGTGACCATGCCGGTCACCGTATCGACCGCGTAATGCAGCCCCTCCACCAGCGCCTCGCCCTGCAGCCCCATCCGCACCGACCCCGCCACCGGCTTGGCGATGCCGCGCAGATAGCTACTGCCACCGGACTCATAGCTCTTCACCAGCCCGAACGCCGCTGTCTCGCCATCTCCCAGCGCGATGAACTGGTCATCGAACGCCACCTCGCGCGAGGCGGGGCAGGATTTGAAATCCGCCCAATCCTTCCAGCGGAATCCGTGCAGCTGCCCCGCCCGCGCCTCGAAGAACGCGATCAGCCGTTCGACATCGTCGAGGCTCCGCAGCCCCAGCCCCGCATCATAGCGCCGGCGCGATTGCGACCAGGGCGTGTTGCGTTCTTCGAACCCGTTGGCCAGCGTCACGATCTCCGTGCGCCGCTCCGGCCCGCCGACCGAGCCAAAGCTCAGGTTGGCAGGAAACCTCACCTCGTGAAATGCCATGCTACTTGTCCCTCATGCTGCCTACGGCAGCGGCTCCCTCTGCCGCCTCAGCGGTTGCGCTCGCCGCGCGACAGCGCCCGGCCCAGCTGCGCCGCGATCTGGCTCTGGCTGCGCGCAAAGCCCGCCGCATCCGGCGTCGTCACGTTCATCACCACATTGACCGCCCGGCCCCCGCCCTGCGCCTGCACACCCAGCCGCCCATCGGCGCCGCGGGTCAGCGGCATGATCGCCTCGGGCCCCGCCTCACCCATCAGCCCCCGCCCATTCCGCATCGGGAAGGTCACCGGCGAGGACACGACCCCGCCCTTGGCAAAGGGCATCACCCGCCCTTGCGAGAAGCTGCCGCCCTTCTCGAAGGGAAACAGCCCGCTCATCAGGCTGTTCATCCCGTTGGCAATCGCCCCCGCCGCCGCCGTCTGCACCGGCCGCAACGCAATCGCATAGACGCTGTCCGCCATCGACTGCGCCACGGTCTTCAGCGCGTCCGACAGCTTCAACCCATCAAAGATCAGCCCGTCAAAGGCACTGCGCAGCCCGCGCCCGATGCCCGTGGTCAGCAGCGAGACCTCGCGGCTGGTGAAGGTCATGCTCTCCTGCATCCGCAGAAGCTCCTCGCCGAACGCCGCGGTCATCGCCTCGGCCCCGATCAGCGCCCGCTCCAGATCCGCCGCCTGCCGCGCCAGATCGTCCATGCCGTCCACATCATCCATCGCCGCCCTCCTTCACTTGTGTCGGCCCTGCGGGAAAATCCGGCCATCTCCGTGCCAGGTCCTCCAGCCGCGCCCGCGTCAGCGGCCCCGCGCCCGCCTCGGCGCCCAGCAGGATCGCCAGTTCCGCCGGGGTCAGGCGCCAGAACACCTCGGGCATCAGCCCCAGCCCGCGCAGCCCCGCCCGCATCAATCCGGGCCAGTCCATCCCCGCCATGTCTTCACCCCGGTGGCAGCGCGAAGGCCCGCGCCAGCAGCTCTGCCGCCACCCGCGCCGCCTCCACCGGCCCGCCGCCGATCTCCACCGTGCGCAAGTCCCCGGCGCTCCCGTCCCAGCCGCCACCGCGCAAGCCCGCCACCAGCAGCGCCAGCACGTCGCGGCTGGAAAACCGCCCGCCCTCGAACCGCTCCACCAGCGCGATCAGGCTGTCCTCGGCCAGCGCCGCCTCCAGTTCCGCCAGCGCGCCCAGCGTCAGCTTGGCCACATGCCGCTGGCCGTCGAGCCAGACCGCCACCTCGCCCGCCCAGGGGTTGGCCATCACAGCGCCACGAAGTTGAGCACGCCCGCCGAGGCCAGCGACAGCTCATAGCTCGCCTCGCCATTGTGGCTGCCGGCATATTCGATCGCGGTGATCTGGAACGGCCCCTGCACGATGCCGAAATCGGGGATGATCACCTGGAACTGCGGCACCTCGCCGTCAAAGAAGATCTGCCGCGCGCGTTCATCCGTCGCCTGGTCCTTGAAGATGCCGGAGCCGGAGATCGAGGCCGACTTCACCCCCGCCCCCGCCAGCAGCTCGCGCCAGCCCCCCGTGCTCTCGAGGCTGGTCACATCGACCGTTTCCGCGTTGAAGCTGATGCGCGTGGCGCGCAGCCCCGCGATGGTCTCGAATTGCAGCCCGCCGGTGAGGTCGAGCTTGATGAGCAGGTCTTTGCCGTTTTGCGCAGCCATCTGGGAAAACTCCGTGAATGTGGCCGGCGGCCGGGGGCGCTGCCCCCGGACCCCCGGGATATTTGGGCCAGCAAGAAGCTGAAGAGATCAGTCCTCGATGCGGGCGCGAAAGCTCAGGTCGATGCGGCGCATCTCGCCGGTCTGCACCCGGCGGGCGCGCGCCTTAAGGAACCACATCCCGACCAGATGGCCGCGGCCGAGGGTCAGCGGCGCGCCGGTGAGAGCGTCCGACACCGCGCCCGCAACGGCCTTGGCCTGCTGGAAGCCCGAGGCATCGGTGACGACGCTGACGGTGAACTCGTGCAGCGCGCCGCCGCCCGTTGCATCCGAGGCATCGCGCACATCCTCGGGGCCGAGGCTGACATAGGTGCCGGTGACCGTGCCGGGCGGCACCGCGTCATAGATCGCGGGGCCCACCAGCGCCGCCAGCGCGGCATCGGCGCTCAGCCGCTGGAACACCGCCGCCTGCAGGGCGGCGCCGCTTGCATAGCTCATGACGGCACCTCCTCGCGGGCAAAACAGGTCAGGTAGGCGGCGCGGGCATCGGCCTCGGTCACCGCCAGGATGCGGTAGAGCCGGTCGCCGTCGCGCAGCCGCTGGTCGGGGCGCGGGCGCGAGGGCGCGCCGGGCGCCGCCCCGCGCACGGTGATCCGGTAGGGCACGGTGGACAGGGTCACGAACTCCCCCGCCCGCTCGGTGCCGCTGCCGGCCACCACGCTGGCCCAGAGCGTCCCCAGCGCCGTCCAGCTGGTGGTGAACCCCCCGGCGCCATCGGGCAGGCGCTGCATCTCCTCCAGCACCAGCGCGCGGTTCAGGACCGGCGCGCTCATGTCCGCACCCCCGAAGGCCGCCCACCCAGCACCCGCACCGTCCTCCAGCGCTCGATCAGCGCCATCACCCCGAAGGGCATGGCGCTGGGGATACCCGCCTCGTGCCGCTGCTCGTGATATTGCGCCGCCAGCAGCAGCACCGCCTGGCGCAGATCCACCGGCACATCGGCCCAGGCCGGGCCGAACCCGGCGGTAAAGGCGATCTCGGCCACCCCGCCCAGCGGGATGCCCGCCAGCATCGCCCCCGTCGCCACGATCCGCGGACGATGGGCATCCTTCACCAGCCGCCAGCGGCCCGGGTCGATCACCGTGGCAACCCCCTCCCGGTCCCGCATGGTGACGGACGCCACCGCCACCACCGGCGCCACCGGCAGCGCCTGTTCATCCAGCTCGCGCCAGGCCTCCTGCTGCCACAGGAACTCCCGCGCCAGCAGGATCTTCGCCGTCCGCCCTTCGATGGCGGCCAGCGCCGCGCGCAGATGGCTCTCCAGGATCGCATCCTGCGCCGCATCATCGGCAAAGCCGGTGCCCAGGCGCAGATGCGCGCGCATCTCGGCCAGCGGCAGCGCCTGCACCGGCACCGCGGTCTGCTCGGTCAACATCATCGGCTCTGTCCTTTACCTCTACCGCCCCCAACGAGGCGGACGCGAACCCTTCACCCCCGCTCGGACGGAGGGAGCAGCTAGACGGAAGGGTGGGTTCCGGCCCGCGCCCGCCACGGGTCGGGGGTTCCCCCCGACCCGATCCGCTTCAATCGGCCGGGGGGTAAACCCCCGACCCGATCCCGATCAGGACAGCGCGAACTTCAGCAGCTTGATCGCCGCGAAATCCGACACGTCGCCGCCGACGCGCTTGGAGGCGTAGAACAGCACATGCGGCTTGGCCGAGAACGGGTCGCGCAGGATGCGCAGGTCCGGGCGCTCGGCGATGGTGTAGCCGTTCTTGAAATCGCCAAAGGCGATCGCATAGGCATTGGCGGCGATGTCCGGCATGTCCTCGGCGATCAGCACCGGATAGCCCATCAGCCGCGCCGGCTCGCCGGCCTGAAGCCCGTCCGACCACAGGAAGCGGCCATCGGCATCCTTCATCTTGCGCACCGCGCCGGCGGTCTTCGAGTTCATCACGAAGGTCGCATTGGCGCGGTATTCCGCCTCCAGCGCATAGACGAGGTCCACCACCGCATCGCTGGCGTTCAGCGAGGCGAAATCCCCGGCGGCGCCGGTCGCCACATAGCCAAGGCTGCCCCAGCTCCACGAAGCGCGCGGCACCTTGGGATGGGTCAGGAAGCCCTTGGGCTTGTCGGCACCGTCACCGTTGACGAAGGCCGCCGCCTCGGCACGGGCGAACTTGTCGGCGATGCGGTTCGCCAGCCAGCTCTCGATGTCGAAGGCACTGTCATCCAGCAGGCGCTGGCTGGCCTTGGGCATCGCCGACAGCTCGTGCAGCGGAATGCTGATGCGGTCGATCTGCGGGGTGGTGGTCTCGGTCAGCGTCGCGGTCTCGCTCGCCCAGCCCGAGCCCATGTCGCTATGATCGACCAGCACGTCGAAGCTCGTCGCCTCGACATTGACCACGCTTGCAACCTGGCGCAGCGACGAGGTCGCCTTCAGCACACCGCGGATGGTTTCGGACGTGACCGGATCGACCAGATAGCCGCCCTCGGCCGCCACGGCGGTGTTCAGCGCCTTGCCCTCCAGCGCGAGGTTGCGCAGCCCGTCATCATCGCCGCAGCGCAGATAGGCGGCAAAGGCCTTGGCGTGCGGCACCCCGTCCTGCACGGCAGCCGACAGCGCCGGACGGCCAGCGTTCGGGGAGTAGTTCTTGCGATCCAGCATGGTCACTCGCTCTTCTGGTTGGTGTTGCCTGGTTTTCATCTCGGCGCGAAAGCCCCGGAGCTCGCTCAGGAACCCGGTCAGCGCCGCCGTCGCCTCAGCCACGGGATCAGCAGGCACAGCTCCGCCGTCCCCGGACATCGTCTCGGTCTTGGTCATCGTTTCACCTTTCGGAAATCGGCCCCCTGGCGAAGGGCCCGTTACAGCCCCGCCAGTTCGGCCCGCGCCGCGCGCAGCGCCGCCGTCAAGGCGGGCCAATCCGCGCCTTTCGCCTCGGCCACCCGCGCTTCGGGCAGCATCGGGAAGGTCACCAGCGACACCTCCCACAGCTCCAGCACCTTCAGCCGCCGCCGCCCGCCCGCATCCTTGGCGGCCGTCACGGTGCGATACCCGATCGACAGCCCGTCGATCGCCCCCGCCGCGATCAGCGCCGCCGCCTCGCGCCCCTGCGCCACGTCGGTCAAGAGCCGCCCGCTGACCCAAAGCCCGCGCCCGTCCTCGCGCACCTCGTCCCACACGCCGATGGGGCACGCGGGATCATGCTGCCACAGCATCTTCACCCGCCCGCCCGAGGCCGCCAGCCGCGCCAGACTCGCGCCATAGGCGCCCGGCTCCACCACATCGCCGCCCTGGTCCACCGCCCCGAAGACCGAGGCATAGCCGGCGATCACCGTGCCATCGGTAACGCTCACATCCCCGCCCAGCCGGCACAGCTTGGTTTCCAGCCCGAATTGCGTCCGCATCATTTGGGTTTCCTCACTTCGGCCCGTAATCCAGCACCGATTGCACCGCCTGGGTCAGGATCACCCCGACCACGCCATAGACCGTCATCCACAGCCGCCGTTCCAGGCCCTCGATCATCGCCTCGATCCGCTCCAGCCGCTTCTCGACGCCCGAAAATTGCAGCGCCATGATCCGCTCCGTCGCCTCGAAGCGCTGCTCATGCACCTCGAACGGCGCCTTGAGGTAGCGCGAGCCCTCGCCGTCCATCACTCGGCCCCGGCCAGCGGCGGCAGCCCCAGCAGGCTGCGCTTCTCGGCATCGCTCAGGAACGCCGCCTCGCCGACCCGCTTCCACTGCTGGTCCCGCTCCATCGCCAGCGCCGGGATCTGGTCGAGGTCCGGCCGCAGCTCCACCACCGCCCCCGCGAACCCCGACAGCCAATGGCTGATCGCCGCCGTCACCCGCGTCGCCAGCGGCAGCACCGTGAGGCGATAGAACGCCCGGTGCGCCTCCTGATAGTTCGCGTAGGTGGCATCCCCCGGGATCCCCAGCAGCATCGGCGGCACCCCGAAGGCCAGCGCGATCTCGCGCGCCGCCGCCTCCTTGGTCTTCTGGAACTCCATGTCCGAGGGCGAGAACCCCATCGGCTTCCAGTCCAGCCCGCCCTCCAGCAGCATCGGCCGCCCGGCATTGCGCGCGCCCTGATGGTGCATCTCCATCTCGCTCACCAGCCGGTCATACTGGTCCGCCGACAGCTGGCCCTGCCCGTCCGCGCCCTTGTAGACGATGGCGCCCGAGGGCCGCGCCGCATTGTCCAGCAGCGCCTTCGACCAGGCGCTGGCGCTGTTATGCACATCCACCGCCACCGCCGCCGCCTGCATCGGGCTCAGGCCATAATGGTCATCCTGCGGATGGAAGCTGCGGATATGGCAGATCGGATCGGGCGCGCCGGTCATGTCGAAGCGGTGCCTGCGCGCCCCCACCGTGTAGTCATAGGCCACCGGCCAGCCATCGGCCCCCGGCACGATGCTCATCCGGTCCGACCGCAGCACATGCAGCTCGCCGGGCAGCAGCCCCGCATCGCCGCCCACCGCCTCCAGATACCCGTTCCCCGACAGCAGCATCTGGCCATAGAGCGACTCCAGCAGCTCCGCCCGCCCCTGCAACGTGTTCGGCCGCCGGATCAGCTCCAGCATCGGATGCGCCTCATAGCGGCAGTCGGCATCCTGGCACAGCAACGGCACCGCCGCCGCCGCCTCGGCCACCAGCTTCACGCAGCGAAAGCCCACCGGGTTGCCGGTAAACCCGATCCGCGTCAGCGTCGCGGTATCGCGCGCGCTCCATGCCACGCGGCCAGACCCCGCCACACCCCAGGCCACCACCCGCCCCGTCGCCGAGGCCTTGGCCTCGGGCGCAGCAGGCAAAGCTCCGCCAGTCCCGGCCCGCCGGAAAAAGTCAAACACCATGTCGATCTCCTGAAACTGGTTGCCGCCTGCCGAGGGGCGTCCTCAGAGGCCCCGCACCTGCGGCCGCCGGTAGTGCGCCGCCGGCGCGATCATCAGCTCGTGCAGCGCCCAGACCAGCGCATCCACCCGGTCGGGGCTGCCGCGCCCCTCATAGCCGCACTGGCTCATGCGGCACATCTGGTCCTCCAGCGGCCCGAGCCCGCGCAGATGATGCACCCGCCCCTGCTCATAGAGCGCGGCAATCGGCTCGGCCCGCGCCGCCTTGCCGCGGCTGGCGCGCACCATCTTCAAGGGCACCAGCGGGTCGATCTGCCGGATCACCTCGGCCACCAGATCGCCGCCCTGGTTGACCTCGGCCACCAGCCGGTCGGCCCCGTGCCGCGCCATCGCCGCCAGCGCCGCCTCGGCCCACTGCGACGGCGAAGCCGCGCGCAGGCTGCAATCCTCCAGCACCCAGGCCCGCCAGTCCTTCGGCGCCCCCGCCTGCTCGATCCCCACCACCACGATGCCGCATTCGTCCGACCCGGCGTGCCCCGTCACCGGCGGATCGACCGCCACCACCACCCGGTCCAGCTTCGGCGCCGCGTCCCGCCGCGCCGCCTCAATGCCCGCCGTGGTCCACAGCGCGCCCTCCACATCCTCCAGCAGCACCCCGTCCAGCTCCTGCCGTCCGGTCCGCGTCCCGGCATAGCGGCTGCGCACCTCTTCAAGGAACGACGCCGCCAGATAGGCCCGGTTCGCCTCGGTCGGCGCATGGGTCATCACCGTCGAGGGGTTCTTCAGGATCGCCTTCAGCACCGACACGTTCTTCGGCGTCGTCGTCACCACCTGCTGCGGATGCGTGCCCAGCCGCAGCGCAAATTGCAGCATGTCCCAGACCTCGCCGCCCTTCTTCCACTTCGCCAGCTCATCGACCCAGGCCGCATCGAATTGCGGCCCGCGCAGGCTGTCCGGCTCCTGCGCCGAATAGACCGTCGCAACCGCGCCATTGGGCCAGACCAGCCGCCGCCGCGTCGCCTCCCATTCGGGCCGGCGATCCGGCGGAGAACACGCCAGAATGCCGCTATCCCCGAACACCATCACGTCGCGCACCTGATCGAAGGTTTCGCCGACCAGCGCCACCCGCTTGGCGCGCCCGGCATCCAGCGGCCGCGGCCCCTCCACCTGCATCCGCACCCATTCGGCCCCGGCCCGGGTCTTGCCCGCCCCGCGCCCGCCCATGATGACCCAGGTTTTCCAGGCGCCCTCGGGCGGCAGCTGATGCGGCAGCGCCCAGAACTCGAACAGCCAGGGCAGCGCCATCAGGGCGCCATCCCCCAGCCCGCCCAGAAACTCGTCAATCTGCTCCGGCGTCGCGCAGGCGAGCCAGGCGGCGCCCGATTTCAGCGCGTGCTGCGTCGAAGTCGAGCGCATAGTCGTGAACGATCCCTGCGGTCTGTCGTCCAAGCTTTTCAACGCGCGTCCTTTCTTCCATCGCCATCTGGAAGGCCGATTTCAGGTCACGAACCGAAACCGCGGCCTCCTTGGCCTTCTGGTAATTGCCGATCTTGATCTCGTGGATCACCCAGGCCAGGCTGCGTGCCGCGTCATCAAAATGCTCCAAGGTCTCCGAAAGCAGATGTTTCGGAGCCGTATCCCCTGCGGGAAAGATCAGTGTCATGTGGTCGGTGCGCCCCTCTCATGCCGTCCGCACGAGAGAAATGAAAAAGCGGCGCCGGGTTGCCCCCTCGCCGCTCGCCCACTTCTTCTAGCATGTCACAAGTGATGCCACAGACCGGGCGCAGAGTCAAGTTTTCTCGTTTTAGATCAAGCGCTTGACCGAACGGTCCGTTAACGGATCTTCATGCAACACATTAAAAACCCCGCGCAGACCGTTGATCTGGCGGGGTTTTCCGTTTTCGCAAAGGTTAACCTCAGTCGGCCGGCGGAGCCTCCGCCGGCTGCACTGTCTGCGGCACCACCTGCTCGCCCTGCTGCCGCTCGATCTCGCGCCAGCGCGCCACGTTCTGGTTATGCTCGTCCAGCGTGCGCCCGAACGCATGCCCCCCGGTGCCATCGGCCACGAAGTAAAGGTAATCCGACTCCTCCGGGTCCAGCGCCGCGGCAATCGACTCGCGCCCCGGATTGGCAATCGGTGACGGAGGCAGCGCGTCGATCACATAGGTGTTGAACGGCGTCTCGCGCCGCAGCTCGCTCTGCCGCAACCCGCGGCCCAAGGCCCCTTGGCCATTGGTAATTCCGTAGATCACCGCCGGGTCCGTCTGCAGCCGCATCCCCTGCCGCAGCCGGTTCACGAACACGCTCGCCACCCGCCGCCGCTCTGCCGCAACCCCGGTTTCCTTCTCGATCAAGGATGCCATGATCAGCGCCTCTTCCGGCGTGTCATAAGGCAGTCCGTCGACCCGGCTCGCCCACAACTCCTCCAGCGCCGCCGCCTGCCGCCGCGCCATCTCATCGAGCACGGTCTGCCGCGCGGTGCCCCGCGTCACCTCATAGCTGTCCGGCGCCAGGGATCCTTCCGGCGGCACATCGCCGAGCTCGCCCTGCAGGAACTCCGCCCGCTTCAGCGCCTCGACCACCTGCCAGCTGGTAGCCCCCTCCGCCAGCGTCACCCGGAACCGCACATCGGCACTTTCCGCAATGTCCACATAGGCTTCTGGCGCCGCGGTCGTGGCCGGATCGAACTTCGCCACTTCCACGTAACGGTTGGTCTCCGGGTCCAGCTCGCGCACCAGAACCTCGGCCACCAGCACCCCGATCCGGTAGTTGATCTCGGTCCCGCAGGTCGATTGCCCGCCCTTGGTGATCGCATCGACGATCTCGGTCATCGAGGCATTGGGGGTGATCAGGTAGGAGCCAAACTTCAGCTGGTCCGCCCGCTCGGTATAATCCGCACCCACCCGAAACACATAGCCCGAGGTGATCGCGCCCTGCGCCTCAAGGTCGTCCGACACCCTGCGCAAGCTCGACCCCTGCTCGACGCGCAGGCACACGGCCTGCGACAGCGGCCCCGGTTGCGTAAACTGCCGCTGCCCCCAGGCCACGACGCCCGCAGCGCCGATCAGCAGCACGATGGCCAGGGTCAGGAAATTCGATGCAATGGAACGCCACATCAGCCCGCCACCTTGCCCAGCACCAGGCTGGCATTGGTGCCGCCAAAGCCGAAGCTGTTGGACAGCGCCACGTCGATTTTCCGCGGCACCGCCTTGTTGGGTGCCAGATCCAGCTTCGGCTCTACCGCTGGATTATCGAGGTTGATCGTCGGCGGCGCGATCTGGTCGCGCAGCGCGAGCACGCAGAAGATCGCCTCCACCGCGCCCGCAGCCCCCAGCAGGTGCCCGATGCTCGACTTGGTCGAAGACATCGTGGTTCCCGCCGCCGAGTTCCCCAGCAGCCGCTCCACCGCCGCCAGCTCGATCGTGTCGGCCATGGTCGAGGTGCCATGCGCGTTGATGTAATCCACATCGGCAGGCGTCAGCCCCGCCCGCTTCAGCGCGGCCGACATGCTGCGGAAAGCGCCGTCGCCATTCTCGGCCGGCGCGGTGATATGATAGGCATCCCCCGACATGCCATAGCCCAGAACCTCGGCATAGATCTTCGCGCCGCGGGCCTTGGCATGCTCGTATTCCTCCAGCACCACCACGCCCGCGCCCTCGCCGATCACGAACCCGTCGCGGTCGGCATCATAGGGGCGGCTGGCCTTGGTCGGCTCGTCGGCGCGCTTGGTCGACAGCGCCTTGCAGGCGTTGAAGCCCGCCACGCCAATCTCGGAGATCGGGCTCTCGGTGCCGCCCGCGATCATCACATCGGCGTCGCCCCACTGGATCAGCCGGCTGGCATCGCCAATGGCATGGGCGCCGGTGGAACAGGCAGTCACGACCGCATGGTTCGGCCCCTTGAAGCCATAGCGGATAGAGACCTGCCCCGAGACGAGGTTGATCAGTGCGCCCGGAATGAAGAAGGGCGACACCCGCCGCGGACCCTTTTCCTTGATCAGCAGCGCGGTTTCGGCGATGGAGTTCAGCCCGCCGATGCCCGACCCGATCATCACGCCGGTGCGCTCGCGCCCCTCGTCATCCTCAGGCATCCAGCCGCTATCCTCGACCGCCATCTGCGCAGCCGCCATCCCGTAGAGGATGAAGTCGTCCACCTTGCGGCGGTCCTTCGGCTCCATCCAGTCATCGGGGTTGAAGGTGCCGTCGCTGCCATCGCCGAACGGCACTTCGCAGGCATATTTCGTCAGCACGTTCGTTGCATCGAACCGGGTGATCGGGCCCGCGCCCGACTGCCCGTCCAGAAGCCGCGACCAGGTCGCCTCGACCCCGCAAGCCAGCGGCGTGACCATACCCAGCCCAGTGATAACCACCCGACGCATCGGCTTCTCCCGTATCCAGTTCCTGCCTTCGTGGCACCTGATACTAGGCTTGGCCCTGACGCGCAACAATCCCAAGGACCGCCGCCAGCAGCTGCGCGGCAACCAGCGCCCCCTGCCCGTCGATATCGCGGTCCGGCATGAACTCCACCATGTCGAAGGCGACGATGCGCCCCTTCGCCGCCGCCCCGGCGATGAGTTCGACGGTGTCCCAATAGCTTAGCCCGCCCGCCGTGCGCCCGATGACGCCCGGCATGATCGCCGGATCGAGCGCGTCGCAATCGAGGCAGATGATGATCTCCGCCCCCTCCGGGATCGCCGCCAGCGCCCGCGCGAGCCCGTCCCGCGCCACCTCGCGCGCGGATACGAAGGTCACGCCCCAGTCGGTGGCATCCGCGACGTCGCTTTCCCGGGCCGAGCCGATGCCGCGCTGGCCGACCTGCACGATCCGCTCCACATGCCCCATCTCCGACGCGCGGCGCATGGTGGAGGAGAGGCCGAGCGGCTCGCCCTCCACCTCCTGACGCCAGTCCACATGCGCGTCGATCTGCAGGATGGTGACGCGGCGCCCGGTCTTTTCTGAACTTTGGGCAAAGGCCTCGATCATCGGGATCGGCACGGAATCATCGCCCCCCAGCAGCAGCGGCACCCCGCCCGTGGCCAGCACCTGCGCCACCGCCGCGCGGATCCGCTCCCGGTTGCCCGGCCCGTCGCCATCCACCTGCGGCAAATCCCCCAGATCGACCGCCACCGCGCCCGGCAGCAGCACCGGGCCATCCAGATCGAAATTCATATGGCTGAGATTCGCCGCATATTGCGCCCCGCCCGCCCGGATCGCCGCCGGCCCGCCCGCGCAATAGGCCCCGACGCTGGCATAGGAGGTGCAGGCGCCGGCGCCAAGGATCGCCGCGCCGCCGGTGAAGCTGGCGAGGTCGCCCTTGGGCAGGCCCATGAAAGTGTCGGTCTTGCCCGCGCCGAACATCGTGCCAAGTGTCGCCATCTGCGCTGTCTCCTGTCTGGATTTTGACCGGAGCCTTGCCGAGGGGGCGCGGGATGTCCAGAGGCGGGGATCGTGGCTGGCGCCGGGGGGGCCGTCTGCCCCCCCGGACCCCCCCGAGGATATTTGGAAAAGGCAAAGGGGAAAGAGCGTGCCGACGCAAAAACGGCGCCCGGTGAGGGGCGCCGTCTTCAATGCAATTCCTTGGCCATCCGGCGAACCGGACGTGGCCGATCAGGAGGCTTCGGTGATGAACTTGACCGCGTCGCCGAAGGTCTGGATGGTTTCGGCCGCGTCATCCGGGATCTCGATCCCGAACTCTTCTTCGAAGGCCATCACCAGCTCGACCGTGTCGAGGCTGTCCGCGCCCAGATCGTCGATGAACGAGGCGTTCTCGGTCACCTTGTCCTCTTCGACGCCGAGATGCTCGACGACGATCTTCTTCACGCGATCAGCGATGTCGCTCATGTCTTGTCCTCACTATGCGGGCATTCCGCCCTGTCCGTCCGTGCTCGCCTCCGAGCGGTTTCCACCCCGTCGCAGGGGCGCCCCGGAGCGGCCATATAGGCGCCCTCCGGTCCGTCTGCGCCGCCTATAGCACAGTGTGGTATGAAGGCAACCGCTTTCGCAAGTGCGAAAAGTGGTGCCTTCCGGTGCGTCAGATCATCGTCATTCCGCCGTTCACATGCAAGGTCGCGCCGGTGACATATCCGGCCTCGGGGCTGGCCAGATAGAGCACGGCGGCGGCGATCTCGGCCGGGCTGCCCATGCGCCCCGCGGGGATCTGGACCTGGATCTTCGCCTTCTGCTCATCGTTCAGCTTATCGGTCATGGCGGTAGCGATGAAGCCCGGCGCCACGCAGTTGACGGTGATGCCGCGGCTGGCAACCTCGGTGGCGAGGCTTTTCGACATGCCGACGAGGCCGGCCTTCGCGGCGGCATAGTTGCCCTGCCCGGGATTGCCGGTATGGCCGACGATCGAGGTGATGTTGATGATGCGGCCCCAGCGGGCCTTCATCATGCCGCGCAGCACCCCGCGGCAGAGCCGGAAGCTGGAGGTGAGGTTCACGTCCAGCACCGAAGCCCAGTCGTCATCGGACATCCGCATGAACAGGCTGTCGCGGGTGATGCCGGCATTGTTGACGAGGATGTCGACGGCGCCCATCGCCGCCGCCGCCTGCTTGGGCAGCGCCTCGACCGCTTCGGCATCCGAAAGGTTGCAGGCCAGCACATGAGCCCGATCGCCGAGTTCGGCGGCCAGCTCTTCCAGCGGCGCGGTGCGGGTGCCCGACAGCGCGACCGTGGCGCCGGCCTTGTGCAGCACGCGCGCGATATCGGCGCCGATGCCGCCCGAAGCGCCGGTGACCAGCGCCGATTTACCCGTCAGATCGAACATGTGTTCCTCCATGTCTGCTCAGCAGCCCCATAACAGCGCCGGCGCCCTCGCGCTACCCGTCAGCTTTTCGCGGCCAGCACATCCTCGGGCGTGCCCACCGCGCGGGTGGCGGCGCCGGGGGCGATGCGGCGGATCATGCCGGACAGGGCCTTGCCAGCGCCGATCTCCCAGAATTCGCTCACGCCCTGCGCCGCCATCCAGGCCACGCTCTCGCGCCAGCGGACCGAGCCGGTGACCTGCGCCACCAGCAGGGCGCGGATTTCCGCCGGGTCGCTCACAGCTTCGGCGCGGACATTCGCCACCAGCGGCACCTGCGGCGCGCGGATGGTGACGTCGGCCAGCGCCGCCGCCATCGCCTCGGCGGCGGGCTGCATCAGCGCGCAGTGGAAGGGGGCGGAGACGGGCAGCAGGATCGCGCGCTTGGCGCCGCTGGCCTTGGCGATGTCGAGCGCGCGCTCGACCGCCGCCTTGTGGCCCGAGATCACCACCTGCGCGGGGTCATTGTCATTGGCGGCCTGGCAGACCTCGCCGCCCGGGCCCGCCGCCACCGCCTCGCGCGCTACCGCCTCGGCGGCGGCGAAGTCGAGCCCCAGCAGCGCCGCCATCGCGCCCACCCCCACCGGCACCGCCTGCTGCATGGCGCGGCCACGCAGTTGCAAAAGGCGGGCGGTATCGGTCAGCGTCAGGCTGCCCGCGGCGCAGAGCGCGGAATACTCGCCAAGGCTGTGGCCGGCGACATAGGCGGCGGAGGCGATGGCAATGCCTTCGGCCTCCAGTGCGCGCAGGGCGGCGAGGGAGGTGGCCATCAGCGCCGGCTGCGCATTCTCGGTCAGGGTCAGCGCTTCGATGTCCCCTTCCCAGATCAGCGCCGACAGGTCTTGCCCCAGCGCCGCATCCACCTCGTCGAACACCGCGCGGGCGGCCGGGTAGGCCTCGGCCAGTGCCCGGCCCATGCCGATGGTCTGGGCGCCCTGCCCGGGGAACACGAATGCGCGGGTCATCGGGGTCTCCTCCAAATCTGTGGCCGTTCCGGCCGTTGTCGGCCATTTACAGGGACAAGCGGCAGCGCACAACAGGGCGGGCGAATGCTGCAGCGCCGCACAGTCGCGGTGCGCTGGCCGGGATGGGCGCGGGACGCGGGGCGGGGTATCTTGTGCCCGCCACGCTTCAGCCCCCCGGAGAGCCCATGATCGCCAATACCGCCACCAGCTATGGCAGCCTTGCCCGCGCCCTGCACTGGCTGACCGCCCTGCTGATCCTCAGCGCCCTCGGCCTTGGCCTCTATGCCGGCAACCTTCCCAGCGGGTCGGATGCCGAGGTGGCGCGGTTGGCCTCTGTCTTTTCGCTGCACAAGACCATCGGCGTCGCCGCCTTCTTCACGGCGCTGGTACGGATCGTCTGGGCGCTGGTCCAGCCACGCCCTGCGCCGCTGCATCCCGAAAGGCGCGCCGAGACGCTGGCGGCCGAGGTGGTGCATTGGGCGCTTTACGGCGCGATGCTGGTGATGCCGCTGTCGGGCTGGGTTTATCACTCGGCGGTGGCCGGCTTCGCGCCGATCCTGTGGCCCTTCGGGCAGGCGCTGCCGCTGGTGCCGCTGTCCGAGGCGGTGGCGGGGGCGGCCAAGGCGGTGCATCACACGTCGGCGCTGGTGCTTTATGCGGCCATCGGACTGCATGTGCTGGGGGCGCTGAAACACGCGCTGATCGACCGCGACGCGACGCTTGCGCGGATGACGCGCGGGGTTGCGGGTGGGATAGCGACGCGGCACGGGTCCCTTGCCGCGCCCGTGCTGGCGCTGATGGTCTGGGCCGCGGTGATCGGATTTGGCGTGTTCGCCCCGGCGGGCAAGCCGCCCGGGGCGGCCCCGGCGCCTGTCGCCAGCGCCACCGAGGCCGGCTGGACGGTGACCGAGGGCACGCTGGGGATTGCGCTGAAGCAGATGGGCGCCGAGGTCAGCGGCAGCTTCACCGGCTGGACCGCCGAGATCGACTATGACGAGGCCACGCGCACAGGCGCGGTCACGGTGTCGATCCCGGTAACCGGGCTGACACTGGGATCGGTAACCCCGCAGGCGCTTGGGCCCGAGTTCTTCGATGCCGAAACCCACCCGACCGCCGTGTTCTCGGCGCAGATCGCAGATGAGGGAGCGGGCCTCGTCGCCACCGGCACGCTGGACCTGCGCGGGATGACGGTGCCGGCCACCCTGCCTTTCACCCTGGGCATCGAGGGCGACACGGCGACCATGGCCGGCAGCACCACGCTCGACCGCCGCGATTTCGGGATGGGCGCGAGCTATGGCGACGAAACGACCGTGGGCTTCACTGTGCAGGTGGATGTGGCGCTGACGGCTGTGCGCGCGCCGTAACGGCGGCGGGTGGCGCCTGCCGCGCTGCGGCGCTAGGCTCAGCCGAGCCAAGCAGGAGCCCCCGCCATGCCCGCATTTTCCGACGTCCTCGCCTATGCCGCGCTGTCGCTGGGGCGGCTGATGCTGGGCGGTTACTTCGTCGCCAGCGGGCTGCGCCATCTGGCGATGCGGGACCGGATCGCCGCCGATCTGGCGGCGCGCGGGATGCCGCAGCCGATGGGGCTGGCCATGGCCGCGGCGGGGGTCCAGATCCTCCTGGGCGCGCTGCTGGGGCTGGGATTGATGGTGACGCTGCCCGCCCTGCTGCTGGCGCTGTTCACCGGCGGCGTCAGTGCCGGGATGCTGAACTTCTGGACGATGGCCGAGCCGGAGCGCGGCGCCGCGCAGGCCGCCTTCCTCGGCAACGTTGCGGTGATCGGCGGGCTGGTCCTTGCGGCGGCGACGCCCTGGGTGCGGTTCGGGTGAACCAGCGATAATTGGGGGCTCAGCCCCCAAGGTCTATAGGTAGCTGCCTGAGAGAATAGGAAAGTACGCCGCTCAGCGCCGCGCGCAACTGTAGCCGACAAGCTCAACTTCGCGCGTTGCAGATGTCACCCGCATCTCATCAAGGCGTCCGCTTGAATCATCATAGATCAGCGTCCGCGAGGCGAAGTCCAGCAAGTCATCGTGGTTTGCGCCAGCCGGTGCGTCGGTCGCCATCTGGTCCATTATCATCACATCTTGGGACATGACGACCACGCCCAGATGATTCAGGCGGATCGTAAACGCCTCCGAGAACCCAAAGCCCAGTTCATCGAATGATGCTCCAACTGCGGTGATCCTCAGGACACTGGCCGTCTCGAGCGTTGCGACCAAGTCGTCCATGTCCTGCGCGGGCTCGGCAAGCCTCTCGAGCGGAAGACAGTACACTTCGCCGACCACATCTTGATCCGGCGCACCCAGAGCGGGCTGCCATGATGAGAACGCGATGGCGCAGGAAAGAATGATCTGACGCATGGCCGGCCCCCGGGATCTTGTGCCCGGGAGGGTTACACGGAGCCACTCCTGTGGAAAGGGCGAAACACAAAGCCAGAGTCCCTGCCCCAAACGCAAAAAGGGCCGCCCTTTCAGGCGGCCCCTTCGCTTCAAATCAGTCCGGCTTATTCGGCCTTCATCGCCTCGACCGAGATCATCACCTCGACCTCATCCGAGACATAGGGGGCGAAGAGGCCGAGGTTGTAGTCCGAACGCAGCAGGGTCACGGTCGCGTCGAACCCGGCCCATTCCTTGTTCTCCATCGGGTGTATGCCGGCCTGGTTCAGCCTGGCATCCAGCACCACTTCCTTGGTCACGCCGTTCAGCACCAGATCGCCGGTGATCAGCGCGGTGTTCTCGCCGGTCACTTCGATGCCGGTCGAGGTGAAGGAGACGGTCTTGTCTTCGCTCGCGCCGAAGAACTCGGGCGACATGAAGTGCTCGAAGCGGCCTTCCCAGCCGGTCAGCATCGTGGTCACCGGGAAGGAGACGGTCACCGAAGATGCGGCCGGGTCTTCCTGGTCGAACTGGATCTGACCTTCGAAGCCCGAGAACATGCCGGTGCCGGTCGAGAAGCCGAGGTGGTTGTAGGTGAAGATGATCTGGCTGTGGCTCGGGTCGAGCGCATAGGCCTCGGGCGCGGCGAAGGCCGGGGCGGCGAGGGTCGCCAGAGCGAGGGCGGCGGGGGCGAGGAACTTCATGGACGCAATCTCCTGCGGAAGGGGGGTAACTGATGGCGCGCAAGGTGCCCGCTTCGCAGGTGCAGCACAATTCGGCAGGGGCCAACATGGCCTGTGCAGCTGTGCACCGATTTACACGAAAAATTGCCAATGTCCGGTCCGGGATGCACATATCCGCTGGAAAGGACCACACAGTCAGAGGGCAGCGCCCGTCCGCCGGGTGGGCGAGCAACGGCGCCTCCAGGCGCTTTATGGCGCGGCCTCCCTCCACCGACGTTCTAGGCGCCGACGTTGAGGAGCGCCCGCCCGAGGGGGGTGATGAGCGACAAGAAATCCTCCAGTGGAGGATTTCCGCGAAGAACGCCCGGCCCGTGGCCGGGCCGGGAGGCGGGCGCTGCCCGGCGGCGCCAAGGCGCCTTGTTCCGGGCAAGGAAGGAACGACAAAAGCGTCGGCACGAGGTTTCGGCCAGTGTCCCAAGCTAGTGCCCCCCACCCCTCACCGCGCTTGTGCGCGGGGCGGCTTCGTGTATAAGGCCCCATCCTTTCGCACATTGGCAACCAGCGCAGCCTCTCGTGGCGGGACGCGGAAGGATGGCCCGCCGTTGAAGTGCGCTATAGAAACAGGAGCATACATGCCGCTTTACGAGCATGTTCTCATCGCGCGTCAGGACTTGTCCAACGCGCAGGCCGAAGGCCTCGTCGAACACTTCTCGACCGTTCTCGCCGACAATGGCGGATCGGTTGTCGGCTCCGAATACTGGGGCGTGAAGACGATGGCCTACAAGATCAACAAGAACCGCAAGGGCCACTATGCCTTCCTGCGCACCGACGCCCCGGCGGCGGCTGTGCAGGAGATGGAACGCCTGGCCCGTCTGCATGATGACGTGATGCGCGTCCTGACCATCAAGGTTGATGGCCATGACGAAGGTCCGTCGGTGCAGATGCAGCGCCGCGACGACCGGGGCGACCGTCCTGATCGCGGCGATCGGGGCGATCGCCCGGACCGTGGCGATCGCGGTGACCGGGGCGGCGACCGCGGCGATCGTGGTGGCGACCGCGGTGGTGACCGCGGCGGCTTCCGTCGTTGATCCAGGCTTGAGGAAAGAACCATAACCATGGCCAACAAACCATTTTTCCGCCGTCGCAAGGTCTGCCCGTTCTCGGGCGACAACGCGCCGAAGATCGACTACAAGGACGTGCGTCTGCTGCAGCGCTATGTTTCCGAGCGCGGCAAGATCGTCCCTGCCCGCATCACCGCCGTTTCGGCCAAGAAGCAGCGTGAGCTGGCCCGTGCGATCAAACGCGCCCGCTTCCTCGCCTTGCTTCCCTACGCCGTGAAGTAAGGAGAGAGGCACATGCAAGTCATCCTTCTGCAACGCGTGGCCAAGCTTGGCCAGATGGGCGAAGTCGTCAACGTCAAGGACGGCTACGCGCGCAACTTCCTGCTGCCGCAGGGCAAGGCGCTGCGTGCGAACGACGTCAACATCAAGTCGTTCGAAACCCGCAAGGTCCAGCTCGAGACCGTCAACCTCGAGACCAAGAAAGAAGCCGAGGCGCTGGCTGAAAAGCTGGACGGCCAGACCTTCGTGGTGATTCGCTCGGCATCGGATGCCGGCGCTCTCTACGGCTCGGTCACGCCGCGCGACGCCTCCGACGCCGCAACCGCGGCCGGCTTCACCGTCGACCGCAAGCAGGTCGTGCTGATCCGTCCGATCAAGGACCTCGGTCTGCATGACGTGTCGGTGGTGCTGCACCCCGAAGTGACCGTGACCATCGTCATGAACGTCGCCCGCTCGGCTGAAGAAGCCGAACTGCAGGCCTCGGGCAAGTCGATCAAGGAACTGGCCGCCGAAGCCGAAGCGGCTGCGGATTTCGAGGTTTCGGAACTGTTCGACGAAATGGGCGCCGAGAACGACTTCGACCCCCGCGACGAACGCTGAGCCGCAAGGCACGCGCAAGATTGGCCGCGTCCGGGGAAACCCGGGCGCGGCTTTTTTGTGGGGGGGGCTGGCACCTAGCCTGTTGCCAGCGACACCTCTGTGGGTCTGCGCTGACATATCAGCGCCGACCGCCGACAGTTTGTTCAGGGAGCTGACTGCATGACCTCGTTCTCGTGCTCAATCGCGGCGTACTCGTTCATCCCCTCCTCCACCTCAACGAGCGCCTTGTGCTTCGCTTCAGCCAGGCTGTCGAGCCACCGGCCGAACGGAGGGCTGTAGTCCTGCCGCGATGGCCCAGAGGAGCATCCAAGTATCCATCGCCCCCGCGTTTGCGGAGAGAGATAGACATACCACCCGTCGACCTCTGCTTGGTAAGACCCGTGCTCGGTCAAGGTCCAATCCAGCCCGCCATGACGCTTCGTCAGGCGCCTGTGCTGTCGCAGCAGCATTTCCACGATGACTGACATTTCCGGGGAGACTTTGGTTTCACCGGACATCATCCGATCAATGCTGCGGATGATCGCCTTGAATGGGCGATCATCGCCGAACCTTTCGAGTTTGGCCGCAAGATCCCAAGGCCTTAGCTGCAATTCCGCCAAGCCGTCGATAAACTCCTGTCGCCTCCGCTCTGGGGGCCGAGGTGGAATAAGTCCCAACACCCCATCGTTTTCGCCACTATCCATGTCATCTCTCCACAGCCGATCCAGATCTGGACCATGCGCGGAACGGACATGGAAATCAACGCAGATATCGATCCTTGGCCGGGTTTCCTGGGCGCCTTCGTCGTAGCGACACGGCCACAGGGCAGCGCCTGTCCGCCGGGTGGGCGACCAACAGAAGTTCTACGCACTTTATGGTGCAACCAGCCTCCACCGAATTTCTAGGCGCAAGCGTTGCAAAGCGCCCGCCCGAGGGGGCGGACGGGCGCTGCCCGGCGGCGCCAAGGCGCCTTGATTCCGGGCAAGAAGCAGGGAGTTCAGGGCGGACAACGGAAAAGGCCGCCCCTTTCGGAGCGGCCTCTCTCATTCCATGAGCCCGAAAGCCCCCGCAGATCAGATCTCGTCCAGCGCCTCGATGGCCTTTTGCAGATCGTCCTTGCCGATTTCCTTGTCGGTGACCTTGGCCCCGGCAACGATGAAGTCCACGACCTTGTCCTCGAAGATCGGGGCGCGCAGCTGCTGCTGCACCTGGGCGTTCTTCTGCACGAATTCGAAGAACGCGCGCTCCTGCCCCGGATACTGGCGCGCCTGCGCGAGCACGGCCTGGGTCATCTCGGCATCGGTCACTTCGATCTTCTGCTTGCGGCCGATCTCGGCCAGCAGCAGGCCAAGGCGCACGCGGCGCACGGCGAGCGCCTTATGCTCGTCGGTCACCTCGACATTGCCGTGGTTGTGGTCATGCACGTCGGGGTTCTCTTCGTGCCACAGCTGGTGGGCGATCTGGCCGGCTTCGGCCTCGACCAGCGCTTCGGGCAGATCGAAGGTCACGAGGCCATCGAGCTGGTCCAGCAGCGCGCGCTTCAGCACGGCTCGGGCGGCGCCCTTGTATTCGGACTCGAGCCGCTCCGAGATCTGGGTCTTCAGCGCGTCCAGATCGTCGGCGCCGAATTTCTTGGCCAGCTCGTCATTGATCTCGGCGGCTTTCGGCGCCTTGACTTCCTTGACCTTGCACTCGAACACGGCTTCCTTGCCGGCCAGATGCGCCGCGCCGTATTCGGCGGGGAAGGTCACGGTCACGTTCTTCTCTTCTCCGGCCTTCACGCCGACCAGCTGCTCTTCAAAGCCCGGGATGAACGAGCCAGAGCCGAGGACCAGCGGGTAGTCTTCCGCCGACCCGCCCTCGAACGCCTCGCCATCGACCTTGCCGAGGAAGTCGAACACCACCTGATCGCCGTCTTTCGCCGCCGCGTTCTTCTTGCGGGGTTCGAAATCCTGCGAGGATTTGGCAAGGTTTTCCAGGGCCTCGGTCACCGAGGCCTCATCGGCCTTCACCACGAGGCGCTCCAGCGTCACCGCCGAAGTGTCCAGATCCGGAATCTCGGGCAGCGCGTCGTAGCTCATCGCCACGACCACGTCCTGGCCCTCTTTCCAGGTCTCGCCATCCTGCATCTCGACCTTGGGCTGCATCGCCGGGCGGTCGCCGGTGGCGTCGAAATGGTCCTTCATGGCGCCGTCAATGGCGTCCTGCATGGCCTCGCCCATCAGACGCTGCCCATACTGCTTGCGCAGCAGTGCCATCGGCACCTTGCCTTTGCGGAAGCCCTTCATCTCGATCTCGGGCTGCGCCTCGACGAGTTTCTCGGTGACTTTCGTTTCCAGCTCGGCGGCGGTGAGCGTGATGGTGTAGCCGCGCTTGAGGCCGTCTTTCAGGGTCTCGGTGACCTGCATTCGTATCCGTCCTTTTTCAACCTGGTGCGGGTGGAGGGACTTGAACCCCCACGCCTTGCGGCGCCAGAACCTAAATCTGGTGCGTCTACCAGTTTCGCCACACCCGCAATACCAAAGGAGCGGCCCTCCCGTAAGACCGCTTCCAAATCCGCGCCCTTCTAGCAACTCCGCCTTGCGGATGCGAGCACAAAAAGCGGCCCGGCTGCGGCCATGAAAATGCTCGCCAGAAACGGGTTCTTCACCTAATCTGGCGAAAAATGCCAAAGGCAGAGCAGAGACAGGAACAGGCCCATGACCGACAAGGATCAATGGCGCACACCCGGCCGGCAAGCCGGTGCGCACGCATGCGGCAATGCCACGGATTTCGGCGCAGGTCTGGCGCGCGGCACCCGGGTGCTGACGCTGGAGGGCGCGCTGCCGGTCGAGTATCTCTCGCCCGGCGACCGGGTGGTCACCAGGGGCGGCGCGCGGCTGCTGCGGGCGGTGCGCGCGGGGCGGATGACCGGCCAGATGGTGCGGCTGCGGGCAGGCGTCTTGGGGCTCGACCGGCCCGAGGCAGAGCTGCTGCTGGCGCCGGGCACCGGGGTGCTGATCCGCGACTGGCGGGCGCTGGCGCTCTATGGCGCGAAACAGGCAGTGGTTCCGGTGCGGCGGCTGATCGACGGTGATTTCATCGCCGCGGTCAGCGTGCAGGACCTGCCGGTCTATGCGCTGGAGTTCGATGCCCCGCAGGTGATCTATGCCGAGGGCATCGAGATCGAGGCGCTGCCGGCGCTGGTCACGGCGCGCTAGCTCAGGTTTCGCAATACGGCGGGAAGCTGCTCGGGCAAGTCCTCGGCGATCAGGCCGGGGCCGAAGCTGCGCGCCGCCTCGACATGCAGCCAGGCCGCGGTGCTGGCGGCGCTGAACGGCTCCAGCCCGCGGGCGAGGAGGCCGGTGAGGATCCCCGCCAGCACATCCCCTGCCCCGGCCGTCGCCAGCCAGGGCGCGGCGCGGTCGTAGACGGCGGCGTTGAGAGCGGCGCGGCCCGAGGGGGCGGCGATCACGGTATCCGGGCCCTTGAGCAGGACGGTGCAACCTGCGCGGGCGGCGGCCTCTCGGGTGGCATCTACCTTTGAGTATGCCGGGCCGGTGGTGGCGGGCGCCGCCAGCTTTGCCGCGATGTCCGGGAACAGCCGCGCGAACTCGCCGGCATGGGGGGTGAGCAGGCAACTGGCGTGGAGCAGGGCGAACAGCGCGGGGTCGCCCGCCAGCGCCGTCAGCGCGTCGGCATCCAGCACCGTGGCCCGCTTCGCGGCAAGCGCCACCGGCAGAAGCTCCCGCGCCCGTTCCACCCCCAGCCCCGGGCCGAGGCAGAGCGCATTGATCCGGGCATCCTCCAGCAGCGTCGCCAGCGCCTCCGCCTCGCTCTCGCCCCGCAGCGGACGCAGCATGATCGCGTCGAGCCGGGCGGCATTCTCGATCAGCGCCGAGGGTGGGCAGGCGACGGTGACCAGCCCCGCCCCGATCCGCAGTGCGCCGCGGGCGGCAAGGCGGGCGGCACCGCCCCGTCCGACGGCGCCGGAGAGGATGAGGGCGTGGCCGTGGGTGTATTTGTGGCCCGCCGCTTTAGCGACAGACTGGGCAACCGATGCTTGCGCGATAGCTTCGACCGTGTCTTGCCGGGGTGGCAACCCCGGCTCGCGCCCGCCCCGCCCCCCCGGGGCGGGCGCGAACGCCCACCCCGCGGGCCGGGCGCGAGCCTCTGCGCCAGGCGCCAACCGTTGCCCAAGGCCGATGTCGGCGACCACGAGCCTTCCGCAGCTAACCGGCCCATCTGCAAGAAGATGCCCCAGCTTGGGCGCGTGAAACGAGACCGTCAGGTTGGCCAGCGGGGCGAAATCGAGAGGCTGGTCATCACCGAGCCAACGGCCGCTGTTTGAACACAGCCCGCTCGGAAGATCGACCGCAACGACCTTCGGAGAAGGGCCGCCCTTGCGCGACAAGGACTGACAGCTGTTCAGGGTCATGGCGAGATGGCGATGCGCGCGATATGGGCGCACGAGGCCGGTGCCGAATATCGCATCGACGATGACAGCATGGCCGGACGCGGCGTTCGGCCAACCGTCGAACCTTTCATCGTCCAGCGGCAGCACCGCCCCCATCCCGCACCACCGCTCATAATTCACCCGCGCATCCGGCGGCAGCTTGCCCGGCTCGCCGTAGAGGAACACCTCCACCTCCCAGCCCCAGCCTTTCAGCAGCCGCGCCACCACGAAGCCGTCGCCGCCATTGCTGCCCGGCCCGCAGAGCACGACGGCGCGGTGCGGGGCGGCCGCCAGCGCCGGCCATTCGGCGAACACCGCCTCGACCACGCCCTGCCCCGCCCGCTCCATCAGTTCCAGCCCTGTGACGCGGCCCGAGGCGATGGCGGCGGCTTCGATGGCGCGCATTTGGGCAGATGTGAGGATCTCGGTCATGGTTCCGCCCGTCTTTTTCGCAAACTGCCTACGCCGCAGACAGGTTGCATATTTTTTAATCGCACCTCGCGGATTCCCGCCAAGGGACCGCAGGTGTCCAGCCTACCCAATTGTGGCCCTGCTGTGAAAGTGGTCTGACACGTCTCCGACAGGTCAGTTACCAAGGGAGTCGGCGGATGAAGAAGATCGAAGCGATCATCAAGCCCTTCAAGCTCGACGAAGTGAAGGAGGCCCTGCAAGAGGCAGGCGTCCAGGGGCTTTCGGTGATCGAAGTCAAGGGCTTCGGACGCCAGAAGGGCCATACCGAACTCTACCGCGGCGCCGAATATGTGGTGGATTTCCTGCCCAAGGTGAAGATCGAGGTGGTGCTGGCCGACGACATGGTCGATGCCGCCATCGAGGCCATCGTTTCGGCCGCGCGCACCGACAAGATCGGCGACGGCAAGATCTTTGTCTCGACCGTCGAACAGGCGATCCGCATCCGTACCGGCGAGACCGGCGACGACGCGGTCTGACGATTTCGCGGGCCGCGCCGGCAAGCGGCGGCCCCCATGCTCAATCTAAAAGGGAAGAAGGTCACATGAGCATCAAAGACGCCCTCCAGCTGATGAAGGATGAAGAGGTCGAATATGTCGACATCCGCTTCACCGATCCGCGTGGAAAACTTCAGCACGTGACCCTGGTCGCGGATCTGGTCGACGAGGAGTTCTTCGACGAAGGCTTCATGTTCGACGGCTCCTCGATCGCCGGCTGGAAGTCCATCGATCAGTCCGACATGAAGCTGATCCTGGACCCGGACTCGGTCTATATCGACCCGTTCTATGCCGAGAAGACCATGTGCGTGCATTGCACCGTGGCCGAGCCCGACACCAACGAGCCCTACAGCCGCGACCCGCGCGGCACCGCGATCAAGGCCGAGGCCTATCTGAAATCCTCGGGCATCGGTGACACCTTCTATTGTGGGCCCGAAGCCGAATTCTTCATCTTCGACGACGTGCGCTACAGCGTGAAGATGAACAAGGTCTCGTTCGAGGTCGATGCCGTCGACGGCGCCTGGAACACCGACACCCAGTACGAAATGGGCAACATGGGCCATCGCCCGGGCATCAAGGGCGGCTACTTCCCGGTGAACCCGGTCGACCCGGCGCAGGACCTGCGCGGCGAGATGCTGAGCACCATGAAGCGCATGGGCATGAAGGTCGACAAGCACCACCACGAGGTTGCTTCCAACCAGCATGAACTCGGGCTGATCTTCGGGCCGCTGACCAAGCAGGCGGACGAGCTGCAGAAGTACAAGTACGTCATCCACAACGTCGCCCATGCCTATGGCAAGTCGGTCACGTTCATGCCCAAGCCCATGAAGGGCGACAACGGCACCGGGATGCACGTGAACATGTCGATCTGGAAGGACGGCAAGCCGCTCTTCGCAGGCGACAAGTATGCAGACCTCTCGCAGGAAGCGCTGTGGTTCATCGGCGGCATCCTGATCCATGCCAAGGCGCTGAACGCGATCACCAACCCGTCCACCAACAGCTACAAGCGGCTGATCCCGGGCTTCGAAGCCCCGGTGCTGCGCGCCTATTCGGCCCGCAACCGCTCTGGCTGCGTCCGGATCCCGTGGACGGAATCGCCCAAAGCCAAGCGCGTGGAAGCCCGCTTCCCCGATCCGTCGGCGAACCCCTACCTGTGCTTTGCCGCCCTGCTGATGGCCGGCCTCGACGGGATCAAGAACAAGATCGATCCGGGCCCGGCGTCCGACAAGGACCTCTACGACCTGCCGCCGGAAGAACTGGCGGAAATCCCGACCGTCTGCGGCAGCTTGCGCGAGGCCCTGGACGAGCTGGAGAAGGATCACGAGTTCCTGCTGGCCGGCGACGTGTTCACCAAGGACCAGCTCGACGGGTACATGGCGCTGAAGTGGGAAGAGGTCTACGCCTACGAGCACACGCCGCACCCGATCGAGTACATGATGTACTATTCCTGCTGATTTCGGGAACAATGACAGCAAAGGGCGCCCTCGGGCGCCCTTTTCATTTGCGCGGACAATGCCGGACAGCGGGGGAAACCATCCTCGGCACGCTCGGGGAATGTTCTCGAAATCGCCTCAATCCCATCCAATTCGGAGCATATTCGATTCGTAATGTGAGAATGCACGAATAAGGAGAGTTCCGGCGATGCATCATGCTTCAGCAACGATCGTCGCGACCCTGCTGTATAAAGAAACAATGTTGAGTGAGTTCGAAGACCTCATCGAGCAGTTCGACGAGGCATTTCGCAGCAGGCCGCGCGCAAGCTATCACCACGGTCGTCCCTATGACGATTTCGCCACCTTCCAGATCGACGGCGCCCGCGTGGTGCTGGCCTATTGCGACCAGCCGACCGAAGGCTTTGGCGAGGGTTTCGGCTCTGGTCATCAGGCCGGGCTGGTGCTTGCGGTCAGCTTCGGCGTGAACGAGGGCCAGCCGGTCGTGCTGGCCGAACGGCGCGAGGCGCTGTGCAGGTCGATCTCAGCCAAGATCGCCGCGCGCTATCCGGCGGATCTGACGCTGTGGAGCGAGACCGGGGGCGAATTCGGGCCCGACGAGTTCGACGGGATCGTGCGCGATATCTGCCGGGTGCAGATGGAGGTGGCAGAGGCGTTTGCAGAGGCGGTTGCCGAGGCGGCGCCCGAGGTGGTTCCCGAAGCCGCGCCGGTGCCGATGCGCCAACCCATCGCCGCCCGCCTCGCCAAGGCCCGCGCCAAGATCAGCCTGCGCCCGACCGCCCCCGAGGCTTTCGCCAACTCGCAGCCCGACCTGCCGCATCCGATGGTGTCCGAGGCGGCACGGATCCGCGAGGCGCTGTATGAGGCGGAGGCGCGGGAAAACTCGGGCAAGGCCCCGCTGGTGCAGCGCCTGACGCTCTATTCGATGAACCTGACGCTGATCATCGTGGTGGCCCCGGTCGGCGCGGCGCTGCTGACCTACAACGCCCTTGGGCGCGAGGACCTGAAGCTGACCGCGCGGGCCCTGTCGCTGACCGGCATTGCGGTGGCCTGCGCGCAGACCCCGCTGGGGATGTCGCTGATGCAGATGATCTGAAAGATCTCAGGCGGCGTGGCGGATCGGGAACTCCCGCAGCAACGCCGCCTGTTCGGCGCTCAGCGCCTCGGGGCGCAGCACATAGGTGTGGACCGAGAAGACCACCGCACGGCTCTGCGGCAGCCGCAGCAGGCATTGCCGTTCGACCCGCAGGAAGGGCAGATCGCCGGTGATCGCCCGCCCCATCGCCTCGGTCCGCGGATTGAACAGCGGCGCGTTCGAGTGGTGGGCGGTGCCGCGCACCAGCGGCCGTCCCGGCTGCACCCCGTCCAGCAGGCGTTGGACACGTCTGGCCACATCCTCGGTATAGATCGCCACCGGCACATGGATGCGGCCCATCGGCTGGCCGAACTTCTCGGCCAGCGTCCAGCCCGCGGGGAAGCACAGCACCGCGCCGGCCAGAACATGCTCGGCAGACAGGCCATCCGCAGGTGGCGGGCCAGGCAGCATCAGCATCAGATCCTCTTGCACCAGCCGCCCCAGCGTCAGCAGCGGCTGGCTTGGGTCCAGCGGCACCGTCACCCCGTCGGGGCGCAGGGCCGTGCCCGGGCCGATGGAGAACCCCAGCCCCGGCAGCAGCGGCAGCAACAGCCCGTAAAGCTCCTCCGCAGCCGGGCGTGCCGCCTCGGCCAGCGCATGCACCGCCTTGGGCCGCTCCGCGATCAATCCATCCCGCAGCGCCATCTGCCCGGCATAGGCATCATCGATGTCGAGCCAGTCGGCCATGTCGAGCGGAATGATCCCCGGCAGCCGCCGCGTGCGCGGATCGGCCCAGGGGGCGAAGGGAAGGCGGGATTGCAGGACGGTGCTCATGATCGGCAGCCTAGCGCCGCGCTGCGGCGGGCGAAAGCCGAGGAGCGACGTGGCCCGCCTGTTTGCGGCACCTGTTTGCGGCGCGCGCGTGGCTGGCCAGACGGGGGCTTCGCGCCCCCGCACCCCCGCGGGATATTTGTCCCAGCAAGAAGGGGGGAGGCGCGACCTTGCGGCAAGGGCGGGTTTGGGAGTAACAGACCCGCGACCCCAGCCGCAGAAGGACGCCCCGATGATCCCGCGCTATTCCCGCCCCGAAATGGTCGCCATCTGGTCGCCCGAGACCAAGTTCCGCATCTGGTTCGAGATCGAGGCCCATGCCTGCGACGCGCAGGCCGCGCTTGGCGTGATCCCCAAGGCCAATGCCGAGGCGGTGTGGAAAGCCAGGGACGTGACCTTCGACGTGGCGCGGATCGACGAGATCGAGGCCGTCACCAAGCATGACGTGATCGCCTTCCTGACGCACCTCGCCGAGCATATCGGCGCCGATGATGCGCGCTTCGTGCATCAGGGCATGACCTCGTCGGACGTGCTCGATACCACGCTGAACCTGCAGCTGGTGCGCGCGTCGGACCTGCTGCTGGCCGGCATGGACCGGGTGCTGGCGGCGCTGAAGACCCGCGCGATGGAGCACAAGGATACCGTGCGCATCGGGCGCAGCCACGGCATCCATGCCGAACCGACGACGATGGGCCTGACCTTCGCGCGCTTCTATGCCGAGATGGCCCGCGGCAAGGCCCGCCTGCAGGCGGCGCGGGCCGAGGTGGCGACAGGGGCGATTTCCGGCGCGGTCGGCACCTTTGCCAATATCGACCCGGCGGTGGAGGAGCATGTGTGCAAGATGCTGGGCCTGACGCCCGAGCCGATCAGCACCCAGGTGATCCCGCGCGACCGCCATGCGATGTTCTTTGCGACCCTGGGGGTG
The DNA here is from genome assembly GCF_009908165.1 of Frigidibacter albus. GTDB lineage: Bacteria > Pseudomonadota > Alphaproteobacteria > Rhodobacterales > Rhodobacteraceae > Frigidibacter > Frigidibacter albus. The sequence goes on along the minus strand of NZ_JAAAUC010000002.1, from coordinate 102,278 downwards.
ATTGCCAGCAGCATCGAGAACATCGCCATCGAGATCCGCCACATGCAGCGCACCGAGGTGCTGGAGGCCGAGGAATTCTTCAGCCCCGGCCAGAAGGGATCTTCCGCCATGCCGCACAAGCGCAACCCGGTGCTGAGCGAGAACCTGACCGGCCTTGCGCGGCTGGTGCGGATGTCAGTGGTTCCTGCGATGGAGAATGTGGCGCTGTGGCATGAGCGGGATATCTCGCATTCCTCGGTGGAACGCGCGATCGGGCCCGACACCACCATCACCCTCGATTTCGCGCTGCACCGGCTGGCGGGGCTGATCGAGAAACTGGTGATCTATCCCGAGACGATGCTGGCCAACATGAACAAGTTCAAGGGCCTGGTGATGAGCCAGCGGGTGCTGCTGGCGCTGACGCAGGCGGGCGTCTCGCGCGAGGACAGCTACCGGCTGGTGCAACGGAACGCGATGAAGGTCTGGGAGAAGGGCGCGGATTTCAAGACCGAGCTCTTGGCAGATCCGGAAGTGACCGCGGCGCTGACCCCGGCCGAGATCGAGGAGAAGTTCGACCTTGGCTATCACACCAAGCATGTGGACACGATCTTTGCGCGGGTGTTCGGGGCGGCATGACGCGCTCAGGCCGCCCGCATGAGGCGGCCCCTGTCACGGCGCTGTGATTATGCGAGAATCGGCAGCCGTGGTCCCATCGGGAATGGACCGAACAAAGGAGGTTCCCGATGACCACCCGTGCCTTGACCACCACCCTTGCCGCGCTGTGCCTGTCCTTGCTGCCGATGGCGGCCTCTGCCGCCTGTGGCCATGACGAGGCGCGCATGAGCTGCGCCATGGGCACCGCCTGGGACGAGGCAAGCAAGGCCTGCATCGCCACCACCAGCTGAGGCAAGTAACGCGGCCTTAAGGGCCCGGCGTCCAGACTGCCCCGAGATGCGGGTTGCAGGAGGAACGGGATGGCGGGCTTCACCCCCCTTCCGCCATTGGGCGGCGGGGCAGGATTTGGTGGCTCCGGTTTCGCAGGAGCGGTGTTTGACGCGCCTGCCTTTGGCCTCGCCAGGGGCGCCAGCAGCGCGGGCCAGCTGACCGGGCCGCAGAAAGCCGCGATCATCGTGCGGCTGCTGCTGGCCGAGGGCGCGGAATTGCCGCTGGCGCGGCTGCCCGACCGGCTGCAGGCCGGGATCACCGAAGAAATCGCACGGATGCGCAGCGTGGACCGGGCCACGCTGGAGGCTGTTGTGCAGGAATTCGCCGAAGGGGTCGAGAAGATCGGTCTGTCCTTCCCCGGCGGGCTGGAAGGCGCGCTGGCCCTGCTTGATGGACATCTCTCGCCCGCCACCTCCAGCCGGCTGCGGCGCATGGCCGGGGCCTCGGGCACGTCCGATCCGTGGGAGCGGATCGCGGGGCTGGAAGCCGACCGCTTGCTGCCGGTGCTGGAGGAGGAGAGCATCGAGATCGGGGCGGTGCTGCTGTCGAAGCTGGCCGTGTCCAAGGCCGCCGATCTGCTCGGCCGCCTGCCCGGCGACAAGGCGCGCCGCATTACCTATGCCGTATCGCTGACCGGCAATGTCGATCCGGACACCGTGCGCCGCATCGGCCTGTCGCTGGCCGCACAGCTGGAGGCGCAACCTGCAAAGGCTTTCGATACCGGCCCGGTAGAGCGGGTGGGAGCGATCCTGAACTACTCGGCGGCCGCGACGCGCGACTCCGTGCTCAAGGGGCTGGAGGAGGAAGATGCCGGTTTTGCCGAACAGGTGCGCCGCGCGATCTTTACCTTCACCAATATTCCGGTGCGGATCGATGCGCGCGATATTCCCAAGGTCATCCGAAATGTCGATCAGGCCGTGCTGGTGACGGCACTGGCCGGGGCGCGGGGCAAGGAGATCGCGGCGGCGGAGTTCATCCTGACGAACATGTCGCAGCGGATGGCCGCCAGCCTGCGCGACGAGATGGCGAACCTCGGCAAGGTCAAGGACAAGGATGCCGAGGCGGCGATGGCCACGGTGGTGACCGCAATCCGCGAGATGGAGGCGGCGGGAGAGCTGTTCCTGGTGGCGGGGGACGAGGACTAGCACGTGCCACAACCAGGTATCGCTGCAGCGCAGCATCGGCAGGATCGGCGGAAACCTGCCCGGAACGCGCAACTTGCCGGCCGCTTGCGCGGAAAATGCCGCGCCCGCGCGCCCGTTAGCGCCACCACGATTGCGCGATGCCGCAGGCGCACCTAGACCTGCGTCAAGTCCATTCCAGTCGAGGAGACGACAATGCGCGCGACGAGAACCGTTCAGAAGATCCTGTCGAATTACGAGGGCGACAATGCCGGCGTGAAGGGCAACCTCTGCCGGATGCTGATGGAAGGCAAGCTCGGCGGCACCGGCAAGATGATCATCCTGCCGGTCGACCAGGGCTTTGAACATGGCCCGGCCCGCACCTTTGCGCCGAACCCGGCCGGCTATGACCCCCATTACCACTATCAGCTGGCGATCGATGCCGGCCTCAACGCCTATGCCGCGCCGCTGGGGATGCTGGAGGCCGGCGCCGACACCTTCGCCGGCCAGATCCCGACCATCCTGAAATGCAACAGCGCCAACAGCCTGATGTCCGACACCTCGGGCAAGAACCAGGCCGTCACCGCCAGCGTCGATGATGCGCTGCGCCTTGGCTGCGCCGCCATCGGCTTCACCATCTATCCGGGTTCGGACGCGCAGATCGAGATGTACGAAGAGATCGTGCAGATGCGCAAGGAAGCCGCCGCCAAGGGCATCGCCACGGTGATCTGGTCCTATCCGCGCGGTGAGGCGATCAGCAAGGACGGCGAAACCGCCATCGACGTCGCCGCCTATGCCGCGCAGATCGCGGCGCTGATCGGCGCGCATATCATCAAGATCAAGCTCTCGACCGACCATCTGATGCTGGGCGAGGCCAAGAAGGTCTACGAGAAGCAGGAGATCGACATCGCCACCCAGGCGGCGCGGGTCAAGCACTGCATGGAGGCCAGCTTCAACGGCCGCCGCATCGTGGTGTTCTCGGGCGGCGCCAAGAAGGGCGAGGACTCGGTCTATGACGATGCCCGTGCGATCCGCGATGGCGGCGGCAACGGCTCCATCATCGGCCGCAACAGCTTCCAGCGTTCGCGCGAGGATGCGCTGGCGATGCTGGCCAAGCTGGTCGACATCTACAAGAACCGCGCCTGATCTGCCCCAAGCGGCAAGGAAGGTTTCCCCCGCGCAAGTGACCGCTTGCGCGGGGTTTTCAATGCGAATCGCCTGTGGCATGATTCGAAAGGCAAAGGCCCGCAGCAGATGGGCCACAGAGGTAAGAGATGAGCGGACCCAAAAATCGACCGGCGCTTGGCGCCCTGTTCTTCTTCGCGCTGGCCCTCGTGCTTGGCGGCTACTTCACCTTTGCCGCCGTGCAGGGCGATTACGGCGTGTTCCGCCGCGTGCAGCTGGCCGCCGAGGCCGAACAGCTGACCGATGAGCGCGACCGCCTGCGGCTGGAAGTGGCGCGGATGGAAAACCTGACGCTGCGCCTGTCCGACGATTACCTCGACCTCGACCTGCTGGACGAACGCGCCCGCGCGATGCTGGGGCTGGTGCGCGGCGACGAGATCGTCATCCGCTGACGGCGGGGCCCTGCCGCTACGGCAAACGGGACTGGCTCTGGGTTGCGGGATCGGCTATGGATGGTTTAACGTTGAACTATCTGCCGCCACCCAGCCGACACGGAGGTTCCCCGCAATGGCCGCGCGCAAAGTCCCTGATTTGCCGAACGTCTCGAAAGACGACCTGCTCAAGTATTACCGCGAGATGCTGCTGATCCGCCGATTCGAGGAAAAGGCCGGCCAGCTCTATGGCATGGGTCTGATCGGCGGCTTCTGCCACCTCTATATCGGGCAAGAAGCGGTGGTCGTCGGCCTTGAGGCTGCGGCCGAGGAAGGCGACAAGCGCATCACCTCCTACCGCGACCACGGCCACATGCTGGCCTGCGGCATGGACCCCAAGGGCGTGATGGCCGAACTGACCGGCCGCGAGGGGGGATACTCCCGCGGCAAGGGCGGTTCGATGCACATGTTCTCCAAGGAAAAGCACTTCTACGGCGGCCACGGCATCGTCGGCGCGCAGGTGCCGCTTGGCGCGGGCCTCGCCTTCTCCGACAAGTACAAGGGCAATGACCGCGTCACCTTCACCTATTTCGGCGACGGCGCAGCGAACCAGGGCCAGGTCTACGAGACCTACAACATGGCGGAACTCTGGGACCTGCCGGTGATCTTCGTGATCGAGAACAACCAGTATGCGATGGGCACCAGCGTCAAACGCTCCACCAAGTCCCCGACCCTGTGGCAGCGCGGCGCCGCCTACGGGATCGAGGGCGAGGCCGTGGATGGCATGGATGTGCTGGCCGTCAAGGAAGCCGGCCAGCGCGCCGTGGCGCACTGCCGCGCCGGCAAGGGCCCCTATATCCTCGAGGTGATGACCTACCGCTACCGCGGCCACTCGATGTCGGACCCGGCCAAGTATCGCTCGCGCGAGGAAGTCCAGAAAATGCGCGAAGAACGTGACGCCATCGAACATGTGCGCGATCTGCTGATGCAGGGCGGCCACGCGACCGATGAGGACCTGAAGGCGATCGACAAGGAGATCAAGGCGATCGTCAACGAGGCCGCCGAATTCGCCAAGGACAGCCCCGAGCCCGACCCGGCCGAGCTGTGGACCGACATCTACGCCAAAGTGGCGCCGCAGACCGCCTGAGGGAGAGACACATGGCAATTGAAATCCTGATGCCCGCGCTGTCGCCCACGATGGAAGAAGGCACGCTGGCGAAATGGCTGGTCAAGGAGGGCGACACCGTCACCTCCGGCATGATCCTGGCCGAGATCGAAACCGACAAGGCCACGATGGAATTCGAGGCGGTCGATGAGGGCACCATCGGCAAGCTGCTGGTGGCCGAGGGCACAAGCGGCGTGAAGGTCAACACCGCCATCGCGCTGCTGCTGGCCGAGGGCGAGGATGCCTCGGCCGAGGCGCCCAAGGCGCCCGCGCCGCAGGAAACCGCCCAGAAGGCCGACGCGCCGCAGCCCGAGGGCAAGGTCACGTCGGCCGTCGAAACCCCGCCGCACCCGGCCAAGGCGGCGGATACCACGCCCGACTGGCCCGAAGGCACCAAGATGAAGTCGATGACCGTGCGGGAAGCCCTGCGCGAGGCCATGGCCGAAGAGATGGAGCGCGACGAGTCCGTGTTCCTGATGGGCGAGGAAGTCGGCGAGTATCAGGGCGCCTACAAGATCAGCCAGGGCCTCCTGGACCAGTTCGGCGCCAAGCGGGTGATCGACACCCCGATCACCGAGCATGGCTTTGCCGGCATCGCGGTCGGCGCGGCATTCGGCGGCCTGCGCCCCATCGTCGAGTTCATGACCTTCAACTTCGCCATGCAGGCGATCGACCACATCATCAACTCGGCAGCGAAAACGCTCTACATGTCGGGCGGCCAGATGGGCGCGCCGATGGTGTTCCGCGGCCCGAACGGCGCCGCCGCCCGGGTGGGCGCGCAGCACAGCCAGGACTATTCGGCCTGGTATGCGATGGTGCCGGGGCTGAAGGTGGTGATCCCCTACTCTGCCGCCGATACCAAGGGCCTGATGAAGACCGCGATCCGCGATCCGAACCCGGTGATCTTCCTGGAAAACGAGATCCTCTATGGCCGCAGCTTCGAAGTGCCGGTGCTCGAGGATTTCACCATCCCGTTCGGCAAGGCGAAGATCTGGCGCGAGGGCACCGACGTGACCATCGTCAGCTTCGGCATCGGCATGGCCCATTCGCTCGAGGCCGCCGACAAGCTGGCCGCCGAGGGGATCAGCGCCGAGGTCATCGACCTGCGCACCCTGCGCCCGCTTGACTATGACACGGTGCTGACCTCGGTGATGAAGACCAACCGCTGCGTGACGGTGGAAGAGGGCTGGCCCGTCGGGTCCATCGGCAACCACCTGTCGGCAGTGATCATGGAGCGCGCCTTCGACTATCTGGACGCGCCGGTGATCAACTGCACCGGCAAGGACGTGCCGATGCCCTATGCCGCGAACCTTGAAAAGCTGGCGGTCCTCACCTCGGATGAGGTGGTGGCCGCTGTGAAAAAAGTGACCTACCGCTGAGGAGGGGACAATGGCGACTGAAATCCTGATGCCCGCGCTGTCCCCGACGATGGAGGAAGGGACGCTGGCGAAATGGCTGGTCAAGGAGGGTGACACCGTCACCTCTGGCCAGATCCTTGCCGAGATCGAGACCGACAAGGCCACGATGGAATTCGAGGCCGTGGACGAGGGGATCGTCGGCAAGCTGCTGGTGGCCGAAGGCACCAGCGGCGTGAAGGTCAACGCACCGATTGCCGTGCTGCTGGACGAGGGCGAGGCGATGCCCGAGGCCGGTGCGGCCAAGGCCGAAGCGCCGAAGGCGGATGCAAAAGCCGACACCGCGGAAACGGTAGAGGCCAAGGCGACCACGCCCGCCGCTGCGCAAGGCGCTGCCCCCGCGTCGAAATCCGGCGACGGCACCCGCGTCTTCGCCTCGCCGCTGGCGCGGCGCATCGCGGCCGACAAGGGACTGGACCTTGCCACGCTGCACGGATCGGGCCCCGGCGGCCGGATCGTGAAGGCCGATGTCGAGGCGCAGGGCACTGCAGCGCCCAAAGCCGCCGCGGCCCCTGCCCCGGCTGCGCCCGCCCCGGCCCCGGCGAAACCCGCCGCCGCCGGCATGGCGCAGGGCATGAGCGCCGACACGGTCCGCAAGATCTATGCCGACCGCGAGCACACCGAAGTCACCCTCGACGGGATGCGCAAGACCATCGCCGCCCGCCTGACCGAGGCCAAGCAGACCATCCCGCATTTCTACCTGCGCCGCGAGGTTCGGCTCGATGCGCTGATGGCCTTCCGCGAGACCCTGAACGGCCAGATTGCCGCGCGCGGGATCAAGCTGTCGGTCAACGACTTCATCATCAAGGCCTGTGCCCTCGCCCTGCAAGCGGTGCCCGATGCCAATGCGGTCTGGGCCGGCGACCGCATCCTGAAGCTGAAGCCTTCCGACGTGGCGGTTGCTGTGGCCATCGAGGGCGGGCTGTTCACGCCGGTGCTGAAGGATGCACACCAGAAGTCGCTCTCGGCCCTCTCCGCCGAGATGAAGGATCTGGCGGGCCGGGCGCGCAACAAGAAGCTCGCCCCGCATGAGTACCAGGGCGGCAGCTTCGCCATCTCCAACCTCGGCATGTTCGGGATCGAGAATTTCGATGCCGTCATCAACCCGCCCCATGGCGCGATCCTCGCCGTCGGCGCCGGGCTGAAGAAGCCGGTGGTGGGCAAGGATGGCCAGATCGAGGTGGCGGTGATGATGTCGATGACGCTCTCGGTCGATCACCGCGTCATCGACGGCGCGCTTGGGGCCGAGCTGATGAAGGCGATTGTCGAGAACCTCGAAAACCCGATGGCGATGCTGGCCTGACGGCCGCTTTGCCCCTTGCAAGACAGGAAGGCCGCCCGAACGGGCGGCCTTTTGCCTGCGACACGAGGCCTGCGCCGACGGAGAGCCCTGCCCCGCGCAAGGCCGGGCCGTAGCCGCCGGCCCGGCAGCTGCGCCCTGCGCCCCGCCCGCGCCAGGCTGCTTGCAAGCGCCTCGATGCCGCGGCGCAGCATCCACCCGCCACCCACCTGACCACAGTGCCCTGTCCGTGCTGCGGGCCCGCAATACAAGGGACATGTTTCCCGCAGACCCCGGCCGATTTCTGCGCAGACCCTCGTTTTAGCTTGACCGTCCCGCCCCCGCGACGTCACAACTGACCCAGTTTTCTGCAGTTGCGAACGAGTGATCCAAGCGCGTTGTCGCCGCCACCGGAAGCAGCCTTCCGCCGCCGACAGGTGACGCGGGACGGGTTTGCGACCGGGACAGATGAGGAAAGACCGCCCATGCCCCCTCTCGTCCTTCTGTGGGACAACTTCGGCCCGCTTCACCTCGACCGCATCGCCGCGGTTGCGCGGCGGCTTGGGGACCGTCACCATGTCATCGGTGTCGAGCTTTGCGGCCAAAGCGACACCTATGACTGGGACCGCTCCGAAGGCGGCGATTTCGAGCGGATCCTGGTCTACCCTGATGCACAGCTCGACCGGCTCTCGGCGTGGAAGATCCTGCGCGGGGTGCTAGGGGCCATGCGCGGCCGCGGCCGGGGGACGGTATTCCTCTGCCACTGGAACGAACCGGGCATTGCCCTCGCGGCCCTGATACTGCGCCTGCGCGGGCACCGCGTCTTGACCATGTCCTGCACCAAGTTCGACGACCGTCCGCGCAATCTTTTCAAGGAGATGTGCAAGCGGCTGTTCTTCGTGCCCTACCAGGGCGGCCTTGCCTCGGGGGAGCGGTCCATCGCCTATCTGCGTCAGATGATGCCGCGGGGGTCGCTCGCGGGCGAATACAACACCGTCTCGTTGGACAGGGTGCGGGCAGAGGCAGGCTATGGTCCCTTTGCCGAGGCGACGGTCGAGGAAGGGGTGCCCCATTCCGCGCGGGATTTCTTGTGTGTCGCCCGACTGGTCCCGAAGAAGAACCTTCCGATGCTGCTCGACGCCTACGCGCTTTACTGTGCCGCCGAACCCGAGCCGCGCCGGTTGCGGCTCTGCGGATCTGGTCCCGACGAAGCAGCCCTGCGTGCGCAGGCGCAGGCCTTGGGCATCAGCGGGCATGTGGTGTTCGAAGGCTTCGTGCAAAGCGACGCGGTCGCCGCGCGCCTTGCGGGCGCGCTGGCGCTGATCCTGCCCTCAATCGAGGAACAGTTCGGCAATGTGGTGCCCGAGGCACAGGCCTTTGGCCTGCCGGTCCTGCTGTCCACCGTGGCAGGGGCGCGCGACAAGCTGCTGCGCAACGGTGTGAACGGCTTTCTTGTCGAACCCGACAACCCCGAGGGACTGGCGTGGTTCCTGACCCTTCTGCACCGTGACGAGGCACTTTGGCAGCGGATGCGCTCCGCTGCGTTCCGTCTCGCGCCTCTGGGGGATGCGGCTTCCTTTGCCGAAGGTGTCGAATCCCTGATCACGGCCGGATCGTCAGCACGGAGCATTAAATGAGAATCCTGCACCTTCTCGCCTCGGTCGATCCGGCTGACGGTGGGCCCGTCGAATACGCGCGGATCGTCGCCGCGGAACATGCGAAGGCGGGGCATGAAAGCGTGTTCGTGACCCTTGACGCTCCCGATGCGGCCTGCGTGCGTGATTTTCCGTTCACCGTTCATGGCACTGGCCCGGTCGCAGGGTTCTTGAAATCCACTCCGCGCTTTGCCAAAACCGTGGCGCAACTGGCTCCCCAAAGCGATGCGGCAGTGGTTCATGGGCTCTGGACCCATGCATCCATCGGCGCGCATGACGCCATGAAGACGGCAAACCTGCCTTGGGTGATCTTTTCCCATGGCATGCTCGACCCCTATTTCCGCAGCGCCAAGCCGGTCAAGCACTGGGTGAAGCAGGTCTACTGGCTGCTATGGCAAGGACGGATGCTGTCTGACGCGGCTGCAGTCATGTTCACCTGCACCGAGGAACAGCGGCTGGCGCAGGGCGCCTTTGCCGGTCATCAGAACTACCCGGCCCGTGTGGTGGCTTTTTGTGCCGCCGATCAGCGCCTTGATCCAGAGTCGGTGGCTGCCGCACGCTCCAGCCTCGTGACGGCGCTGCCCATGGTTGCCGAACGGCCCTACTGGCTGTTCTTGAGCCGTATCCATCCCAAGAAAGCGGTCGACACGCTGATCTCGGCCTACGCGCGGCTGGCACAGCGTCCCGATTGCCCCGATCTGGTCATTGCAGGCCCCGACAGTGTCGGCTGGCAGGCCACGCTCGAGCGCCTGGCAGAAACCGAAGGGGTGGCGCGGCGCGTGCATTTTCCCGGCATGGTGCGCGGCGCCACCAAGTCTGCCGCCTTCGCCGGGGCCGAGGCCTTCGTCCTGCCCTCTCATCAGGAGAACTTCGGCCTGGTCGTGGCCGAGGCGCTTTCGGTGGGCACGCCCGTACTGGTTTCCGACAAGGTCAATATCTGGCCAGAGGTCGTGCAGGCCGGCGCGGGTATGGCCGAACCAGATACGCTTGATGGCACCGAACGGCTGTTGCGGCGCTTCCTCGACCTGTCTGCTGACGAGCGCAGCGCGATGAAAGCGCAAGCGCGGCCCTGTTATGATGTGAACTTCTCGGCCCACGCCGCGGCAGGCGATCTGCTTGCGGTGCTGCAGGAGGTGTCGCAGGCAAAAGCTCGTCGATGACCCTGCCCACATCCTCACCGAACACGGCAGCGCGTCGGCAGCTTCGACGCGCGGGCTTTACCCCAGCGGGTTGTACTCGCGCCGCTTGACCGCCTGCGCCGGATTGCCCGCGTAAACCGTCCACGGCTGCAAACGCCCGAACACCACGGCCCGCGCGCCGATCACGCAGCCCTCGGGCACCGTCACACCGGGCCCGATGAACGCCTCGGACGCGATCCAGACATTCGCCCCGATCTCGATGGGCCGCACTTGCAGCGGGTTCGAGGCCAGCGTGAAGTCATGGGTGCCCCCACACAGCACCGCGCGCTGCGACACGATGCTGTTCTCGCCGATGGTGATCGGCGCCATGTTGTAGCAGATGACACCGTCCGCCATCACCGAATGCGGCAGCATCCGCAGGTTGGGCGGATACCAGATCTTCGCCCCCCGCCGCACCACGACGCTGTCCGCGATCTGCGCGCCAAAGGCCCGCAGCAGCGCCCGCCGCCAGGCATTCATCGGCGGGGGCGTCCACGAGGCCAGCACCAGCCACACGACGCCCCAGACCGCCCTCAGCGCCTTGTGCCTGATCGAGAAATTCGCGTTCCAGCGGGCATCGAGGATGGCCTGCCCGCGCGCGGCTTCACCGGGCGCCTGCGCCTCGGCCGGAGAATCGGTTCGCTGCATGCGCCTTCAGGACCTGTCTGAGTGATTGCTGCCCCAAGGGTATTGCGCATGGCGGCATATTCCAAGCGCTAAGCACGGGCGCGAGGGCCCCGCAGCGCGGGATCCTCCGGCAGATCACAGCCTGCCCGCCAGCGATTACAGCACCGCCCCGGATCTGGCGGCGGCCCAGGACTCAACTGCGGCGATCTGACTGTCGGACAGCGCCCTGTCATAGAGCGCGATGGCCGAGACCCGCGCCGGCGTGAACCATGCAGCGGCGTTGCGCGCGCCCAGATGCAGCGCATAGCTGCCAAGCGCCCCTGTACCCAGTTCCACCGCGCTGGTCGTCCAGGCCCCGCCGCGCAACCGAAACTGCACGGTGTCGGCAGAGACCTGCATCCGCCCCGTGACCACTTCGGGATTGGTGGTCGGGGTCACGGCCATGACCGCCCGCGACCCGCCCGGCGCACCCGAGCCGCGTCCGCGAAACTGCCAGAACTTCGTGTCCCCATTCGACACCAGGAAGGCGAAGGATCCGGTATTCGTGTCGGAAATCGCCGAGAACTCCAGAGGTACGCCAAGAAAGGGCAGCCCTGTCAGCCGCAGACCCATCACCGCCGTGACCGCATCACTCCCCCAGCCAAGACCGGGCACTGCCATGCTGTCATCGACGCCATCGAAGCTCAGGTAATGGCGGTTCTCGACTCCCGCCTCCGTCACATCCTCGCCCGTCACGACCTTCTGATAGGCGCCGAACCCGCCGCGCTCGATTTGCCATCTGTCGGCATTGAGGCTGACGTTGTCAGGACTCGAACTGTAGGATGAAAGATACAAGACGACAGCATAGGCATTGTCCCCACGGACAAATCGCGCGCGCAGCCGGTATTTCCCCGGAGTCGCCGAATAGGGCGTGAAGCTGACGTCAGCTATCGCCCCCGTTGTGCTGAAGGCCCCCGTGGCGCAGTCGAACAGCACCCGCCCCCCGTTGCTCCCCTCCTGGATCAGAACCCCGGTCGGAACCGACCCGGCCCAGACATCGACCGAGACATGGTAGGACTCGCCCAAAGCGATGCCTGGCACGGCTTGGCGAACGAAGCGCAGCTGCGAGCCAGTGCCGGGAATGGCCGTGATTAGCGAGCCAGAGGCCGTGACCTGGCCCCTGTTCCACGAGGACGCCCCCATGTCCTCGGAATGGGTCAACAGGTTGCGCCGTCCCGTGACCGGCTCTCGCCCGAAGACGGGACGCGCTGCGGTGACCGTCTGCACCATGTGCCGGCCGCTGCCGCTCTTGTCCGCCATCGCGGCCACGCTCTGCCCGGCTGCGGTCACAGGGACGGTCCGTGCCACATCCTGAAACAGCGTGCTCAGGTCGGACGGGTCATAGCAGGCCACCAGCCCGGCCAGTTGCGCGGGCGTGAAGGGGCGGCGCGGCCGCGCCGCCAGCGTCGTCAGGCCAAGGTTGCATCCCCACATGGCCTACACCAGCGCCAGGCCGTGAATGCCCGTCGCCGTAGTGCCCGTGGCCAGCACCCGGCGCACCCCCACCGGCAGGATAGCGCCATCCAGCAGCGTCACCGTGCGGGTCTGCCCGGCCTGCGAGACAAAGCGCACCGCGCCCCTGCCTTCGACATAAAGCGCGACCGCCACCACCGGCAGATCGGCCCCATCCGACGGCGTGACCGGGATCAGGTCGGTGGCGGGGCCGTTCAGCGACGGGGCGCGGGTCTTGAAGGGATCGGACATGATGGGTTCCTTCTGCGCGTAGGGCGCGGCTGTGCTCAAGAGGTTGGCTCCCTCTCTAGCCGCGGCTGCTGAAGATGCCCTTGCCGGGGCGCGCGCTGCCCATCCGCCCCGCGCAACACGAAAACGCCCGGCCACATCGGGCCGGGCGTCGGTCGCAAAGCCGGAAAGCTGCGATCAGTCGGCGCCGAACAGGTCGCGCGTGTAGACCTTGTCGGCCACATCGGCCAGTTCCGGCGCCGCCCGGTTGGCCACGATCACATCCGCCTCGGCCTTGAAGGCGTCCAGGTCCCGGATCACCCGCGAGTTGAAGAAATCCTCCGCCTCCAGCGCCGGTTCATAGACGATGACCTCGATGCCCTTGGCCTTGACCCGCTTCATGATCCCCTGGATCGAGCTTTGGCGGAAGTTGTCCGACCCCGCCTTCATCACCAGCCGGTAGATGCCGACCACGCGCGGTTTGCGCGCCACGATCTGGTCGGCGATGAAATCCTTGCGGGTGCGGTTCGCCTCGACGATGGCGCCGATGATCACCTGCGGCACCTCGTCGTAATTGGCCAGCAGCTGCTTGGTATCCTTGGGCAGGCAATAGCCGCCATAGCCGAAGGAGGGGTTGTTGTAATGGCTGCCGATCCGCGGATCGAGGCTGACCCCATCGATGATCTGCCGCGCATCAAGGCCCCGCGCGACCGAATAGGTGTCCAGCTCGTTGAAGAACGCGACCCGCATGGCCAGGAAGGTGTTGGCGAACAGCTTCACCGCCTCGGCCTCGGACGGATCGGTGAACAGCACCGGCACGTCCTTGTCCAGCGCGCCTTCCAGCAGCAGCGCGGCAAAGCGCTCCGCCCGCTCCGACCGCTCGCCCACCACGATCCGCGACGGATGAAGATTGTCGTGCAAGGCCTTGCCTTCACGCAGGAATTCCGGGCTGAAGATCAGGTTCTTGGTGCCCATCGCCAAGGATGCCGACTGGGTATACCCCACCGGAATCGTGGACTTGATCACCATCACCGCATCGGGTGCGACCTCCATCACCTTGCGCACCACCGCCTCGACAGAACTGGTGTCGAAGCGGTTGGTCGCCACGTCATAGTTGGTGGGCGTCGAGATGATGACGAAATCCGCGCCGCCATAGGCGTCGGCCGGATCGGTGGTGGCGCGGAAGTTCAGATCCCCCCGCGCCAGAAACGCCTCGCAATCCGCATCGACAATGGGCGAGCGGCCGGAATTCACCAGCGCCACCTTGTCCGGCACCACATCCAGCGCCACGACCTCGTTGTGCTGCGCCAGCAGCAGCCCGTTGGACAGGCCGACATAGCCGAGGCCCGCGATGGCAATCTTCATGATCCGATCCTTCGTCCGTTGATGCGGCCCGCCCGGGTCGGCATCACCCCTTGGCCCCCTGCCCGCGCGCATAGACATCGTCATAGCGCACGATATCGTCCTCGCCCAGATAGGTCCCGGTCTGCACCTCGATCAGCACCATCGGCACCTTGCCGGGGTTCTCCATCCGGTGCACGCCGCCAAGCGGGATATAGACCGACTGGTTTTCCGTCACCAGCTGTACGCTCTCGTCGATGGTCACCTTCGCGGTGCCCTCGACCACGATCCAGTGCTCGGACCGGTGGAAGTGGCTCTGCAGGCTCAGCGCCGCGCCCGGATGCACCACGATCCGCTTCACCTGGAAGCGGTTGCCAAGCGCCAGCGTCTCGAACCAGCCCCAGGGCCGGTGGTCGCGGGGGAAGGCCTCGGCCTGCTTGGCGCCCTTCTTCTTCAGCGCCGCCACTGCCGCCTTCACATCCTGCGCCCGGCTCATGTCGGCGACCAGCACCGCATCGGGCGTGGCGATGGCGAAGATGTTCTTCAGCCCGATGCCGACGACCTCCAGCCCCTCGGATTCCGACCGCAGCAGCACGTCCTCGCAGTCGATCGCCGTCACCGGCCCGCTGCTGCCGACGCCGCCCGCCGCCTGCGCACCCTCGCGCCAGACCGCATCCCAGCCGCCCAGGTCGGACCAGGCGCCGGTGAACGGCACCACGGCCAGGTTCTCGGCCTTCTCCATCACCGCGTAATCCAGCGAGATATCCTCGGCCCCGCCCCAAGCGGCCGGATCAAGGCGCAGGAAGCCCAGATCGGGCTTCGCCGCCGCCACCGCCGCCTCGACCGGCGCCAGCAGCGCCGGGGCATGGCTGCGGAAGGCCGCGATCATGTCTTTCGCCGCGAACAGGAAGATCCCCGCGTTCCACAGGAAGTTGCCCGCAGCCACCATCTCGGCCGCGCGCGCCGCATCCGGCTTTTCCACGAACCGGGTCAGCGGCACCGCAGCCCCATCGCCTTCCGGGGTTCCGGAAAGTTCAAGATAGCCATAACCGGTCTCGGCATGGCCCGGCGTGATGCCGAAGGTCACCATCTTGCCCTGCGCCACCGCCACAAGGCCCGCCGTCACCGCGCTGCGGAACAGCGCCGCATCGGGGATCACGTGGTCCGAGGGTGCCACCAGGATGATCGCCTCGGGATCGGCCGCCGCCAGATGCAGCGCCGCCGCCAGCACCGCCGGCGCGGTGTTGCGCGCCTCGGGCTCGATCAGGATCGCGCCGGGATCGATTCCTGCCTCGGCCAGCTGCTCGGTCACGATGAAGCGGAAATCCGATCCCGTCACCACCACCGGCGCCGCGAATCCCGGCCCCGACAGCCGCCGCGCCGAGGCCGCAAACAGCGTCTCCTCGCCGACCAGCTTCACGAACTGCTTGGGAAAACTCTTGCGGGACAACGGCCAGAGCCGCGTTCCCGAACCGCCACACAACAGCACCGGAGTAATCGACATGACAATCCGCCTTGTGAAATCCGCGCAGCGCGCGTCTGCATCGGGTGCAGACTAAAGTTTCTGCAGGTGCAAACAAGCCCTATCCCACCCGGCCGGCCTCCGCGGGGAAGCACTGTGGCAAAGATCAGCCAATTTGCCATCACCAAAGCACCGCGATGCCTGCGATGCCTGCGATGCCTGCGATGCCTGCGATGCCTGCGATGCCTGCGATGCCTGCGATGCCGCACCAGCCCCGCCTGCGCGAGAATCGGCAAGCTGCTATCGGCCAAGGCCTGGTCGCAACCAAAGCGGCGGCGCTACGTCCGGTCGACCAGGGCGATGTTGCGGATGACGCGGCAGGGATTGCCCGCCGCAAGGACGCCGGCCGGGACGTCGCGTGTGACCACACTGCCGGCGCCGATCACCGTGCCCGCGCCGATGGTCACGCCGGGCAGGATCAGCGCGCCGGCGCCGACCCAGACATCGGCACTGATGCTGACGGGCTGGCCGTATTCCTGCTTGCGCCGCAGGGCCGCATCCAGCGGGTGCATCGGCGTCAGGATCTGCACCCCCGGCCCGAACTGCGAATAGTCGCCAATGACGACCTTGCAGACATCCAGAACCACGCAATTGAAGTTGAAGAACACCCGCTCACCAAGCTCGATGTTGCTGCCATAGTCGCAGTGGAAGGGCGGCTGCATCCAGACCGACTCGCCACCCTTGCCAAAAATCTCCCGGCACAGCTGCCGGCGCAGCCCGGTCTCGCCCTCGCGCGAGGCGTTGAGCGCCTGGCAGAGGTGGCGCACCCGGCCCCGTGCCAACACCAGAGCCGGGTCGAACGAGTCGTACATCTCGCCCGCCAGCATCTTTTCCTGTTCGCTCTGCGCCACGGCGTCTCTCCCCTCCACCAAGGCGAGGGCAGCGCGAAGCCGCCCCACCCGCGTCACCCAAGCCGGTAGTTCGGGCTTTCCCGCGTGATCTGGACATCGTGCACATGGCTTTCCTTCAGCCCGGCACCGGTGATCTTAACGAAGCTGCAGCCGCCGCGCATCTCCTCGACGGTGCGGCAGCCGGTATAGCCCATCGCGGCGCGCAGGCCCCCGACCATCTGGTGGACCACGGCGGACACGGAGCCCTTGTAGGGCACCTGCCCCTCGATCCCCTCGGGCACCAGCTTGTCGCTGGCGGCATCCTTCTGGAAATAGCGGTCGGCCGATCCGCGCGCCATCGCGCCCAGGCTGCCCATGCCGCGATAGGATTTGAAGGACCGCCCCTGATACAGGATCACCTCGCCCGGGCTCTCATCGGTGCCCGCGATCAGCGAGCCGACCATCGCGCAAGAGGCGCCTGCCGCAATCGCCTTGGCGAAATCGCCCGAGAACTTGATGCCGCCATCGGCGATGATCGGGTAATTGCCCGCCGCCCCCGCCGCATCCATGATCGCGGTCAGCTGCGGCACGCCGACGCCCGCCACGATCCGCGTGGTGCAGATGCTGCCCGGGCCGATGCCGACCTTGACCGCATCCGCCCCGGCATCGATCAGCGCCCGCGTCGCCTCGGCGGTGGCGACGTTGCCGGCAATCACCTGCACATGGTTGGAAAACGCCTTGATCCGCGCCACCGCCCGCGCCACGCCCTCGGAATGGCCATGCGCGGTGTCGATCACCACGATATCCACGCCCGCGTCGATCAGCGCCTGGCTGCGCTCGTATCCCGCATCCCCGACCGTGGTCGCGGCGGCAACGCGCAGGCGGCCAAGGTCGTCCTTGCAGGCATGGGGGTTCAGCACGGCCTTCTCGGTGTCCTTCAGCGTCAAGAGGCCGGTCAGCTTGCCGCGGCCGTCGGTCACCAGCAGCTTCTCGATCCGCCGCGCCTTCATCAGGCTCTTCGCCTCGTCCAGCTGCACCGGCTCGGTCACCATCGCCAGGTTGTCCGAGGTCATCACCACGCTGACCGGCGTGCGGTCATCAGAGGCAAAGCGCATGTCGCGGTTGGTGACGATGCCGACGACATGGCCCCGCGCGTCCACCACCGGAAAGCCGGTGACGTTGTAGCGTTCCTGCAGGGCCTTGGCATCGGCGACGGTCTGGCCCGCGGTCAGGGTGATCGGGTTGTAGACCACGCCGCTCTCGAACCGCTTGACCCGCCGCACCTCGCGCGCCTGCTCTTCCACGCCAAGGTTGCGGTGGATCACGCCGATCCCCCCCGCCTGGGCCATGGCAATCGCCATGCGCGCCTCGGTCACCGTGTCCATCGCCGAGGACAGCAGCGGAATGTTCATGCGGATGGCCTGGGTCACGAAGGTCGAGGTATCGGCATCGGAGGGCAGCACCGAAGATGCAGCCGGAACCAGCAGAACGTCGTCGAAGGTGAGCGCCTCTCGAATCTCCATGGGAACCTCGTTCGGGGAGTTTTCGTTGGCGCTTCCCTGTTTCACGGTGTCGGGGGGATGGCAAGCCCTTATCGGGCAAATGGCGTGCTCTGCCTACGCAATCAGAGGGCAGCGCCCGTCCGCCGGGTGGGCGAGCAACAGGGGTTCTAGGCGCTTTATGGTTCAATATACCCCACCGAATTTCTAGGGGCTGACGTCACAAAGCGCCCGCCCGGGGGGGCGGACGGGCGCTGCCCGGCGGCGCCAAGGCGCCTTGATTCCGGGCGAGGAAGAAAGCGTTCACCCCCTCACGCCACCGCCGCATTGGTCTTCACCGCCAGCTGCCCCGCGGCCCACATCTTCATCACCCGGAACGCGATCGGCGGGATCACCAGCGTCGTCGCCACCAGCGCCAGCCCCCCCGGCAGCAGCCAGCCCGGCTCATCCACCGCCAGCGCCAGCCACAGCCCCGCGGCCGAGGCGAGCGGGAAGGTGAAGGCCGACCACAGCGGCGTGAACCCCGCCGCCGTCAGCCAGCGCCCTGCCGCCAGCAGCGCCAGCAAGATCCCCGCCGCGACGAATGCGAATACCGCCGCAACCAGATCCCATCCCAGCCCCAGCGCCACCGCCCCCAGAAATCCCGCCGGTGCCAGATGGATTGCCAGCAGCGGCCGCAGCGGCGCCGGCACCCGCGCCTTCGCGAATTGCGCGGCGCTGAGGCCCCAGACCGCAACCGCCGCCACCAGCGCCAGCCAGAACAGCCCCTGCGCCAGCCCCGGCATCCCCAAGGCGACCGCCGCCAGCGCCGCCACGACAAAGCCGGTGAACTGCAGATGCCAGACCGGCGTCACCTGCCGCTGCTCGGGCGGCCCGCCCGCCATGACCCGCAGCAACACCGCGAGCATCGCCCCATGCGCGACCAGCGCAAGCAGCAGCACCGGCCGCGCCTGCTCCGGCGCATAGGGCGCCAGCACCAGCGCAAAGCCGTAAAGGCACAGCACCGCCGCCGCCAGACCCGACCGCCCCGGCAGCACCCGCAGATCCTCGGCCACCACCCCCGGCCGCCGCGCGATCTTGGCACCGTAGGCCAGCAGCGCCAGCAGCCACAGCAGCGTCACCGCCCCCAGCAGCGCCTCCCCCAGTCCCGCCGGCACGCCGAACACCGGCCCCGCCGCGCGCCAGGCAAGCCCAAGCCCCAGCAGCCCCAGGATCGGCGGAAACACCGCCGGCGGCGTGCGGCGCCACAATCCGGGCGGGGTCGGGGTCGGGGCTTTGAAGGCCATGCCTGCTCTCCATCAGATGCGGCCCGTCACGGCCCGCCTTGCCTTGCATCTACGCCCGGCTTCGGGAAATCTCACCCCCGAAATGCATCCCGGGCGGCGGGGTGCGACACTGGGGACCCTGCGATGAGCGGACATGGCTATGAAACCGGGCGGCTGAACCTGCCCTTCGTCGGCATCGCCACCTTCGGCAAGCGGCCCTATGTCGCTGACTGGGACCGGATCGAGGCCGATGTCGCGGTCATGGGCGCGCCCTTCGACTTCGGCACCCAGTTCCGCGCCGGCGCCCGCTTTGGCCCTCGGGCGGTGCGCGAGGCCAGCACCCTCTTCAGCTTTGGCCATGCCGGCGCCTATGACCATGAGGATGACGCGACCTATCTGGGAGGCGACGTGCGCATCGTCGATATCGGCGATGCCGACATCGTCCATACCGATACCGAAACCAGCCATGCCAATATCGAGGCCGGGGTGCGGGCGATGCTGGCCGCAGGCGCGCTGCCGGTGGTGATCGGCGGCGATCATTCCATCAACATCCCCTGCATCCGGGCGTTCGAGGGTCAGGGCCCCATCCACATCCTGCAGATCGACGCGCATCTCGATTTCGTCGATATCCGCCACGGCGTCGTGCATGGCCATGGCAACCCGATGCGCCGCGCCGCCGAGCGCCCCCATGTCACCGGCATCACCGCGCTTGGCATCCGCAACGTGAGTTCCACCGCCAAGGACGGCTACGACGCCGCCCGCGCCATGGGCGGCGATTTCCTGTCGGTGCGGCAGGTGCGCAAGCTGGGGACCGATGCCGTTCTGGCCCGCATCCCAAAGGGCGCGCGGCTCTACGTGACCATCGACATCGATGGCTTCTGCCCCTCGATCGCGCCCGGCACCGGCACCCCCAGCCATGGCGGGTTCCTGTATTACGAGGTGCTGGAGATCCTGCAGGCCGCCGCCGAGGCGCATGACATCGTGGGGATCGACCTGGTCGAGGTCGCGCCGGACTACGACCATAGCGGATCGACCGCGATCCTCGCCGCGCAGGTGCTGCTGAACTTCCTGGGGTTCATCTTCCACGCCCGCCAGCAAAGGGGCTGACCTTGCCTTCCGGCGCGATCAGGTGACTTGCCAGTGGCAAGTCACCCGCGTCGGTTGCCCGGAGGCGCAAGCCGCAGGGCAAGGGGGGTGAAGCTTGGTCCGAAGGGTTCCAAATTCTGAGGTGTCCGCCCCGGTGGGCACGTATGTGCCCGCCACGGGGGGGCGGGCACATCAGAATTTCGTCGACGGCCGAAATTCTGGAAGGCAACCGTCCCGCCCATGCGCCGAAACCTGCTTGTCGCGGCGCCCGAACCCTGCCCCCACCCTTGCCCGCAACCCCCATCCCGCGCATCATGCGCCCAAAGGCCCCAGCAAGCGCGCCGCTCATGAGGATTGCAGCCATGACCCGCCTCCCCACCCTCCCGCTTCTCGCCCTCCCCCTTCTGGCCGCCTGCTCGCAGGATCCCGGCTTCGTCGGCGTTCCCGGCATCCGCGAGGCCGAGGCGCAGGACGTCGCCGCCTGCAGCTATGTCAGCAACATCTCGATGACCCCCGGCGTCTATGGCCCGCTGCTGGCGGAACAGGGCCTCCGCTATGCCCGCAACAAGATCAAGGAAGACGCCATCGCCGCCGGCGCCAATACCGTGGTCTTCGAGAAGGTCACCCCCGGCACCGATGTCTACCAGATCCGGGCCACCGCCTATCGCTGCTGACCAGCGCGGCTCGACAGGCGGCGCACGGCTGAGCGGGCGGCAGAAGGGGGGCCGTCTGCCCCCCTCTTGGCCGTGCCGGCCAATTCACCCCCCGAGGATATTTGGAAAAGGCAAAGCCGGGCGGGCGGGATGGTCAGCACCCCTTACCCACTTGCTGCATGGCGGCATTGCGGATCTGTCAGTTGTTGGCGCGCCCCCCCGGGTCTACTTCTTGGCGCAGGGCAGGAGATCCTGACGACATATCCCGGAGGCTTCCATGGCCTATACTGCACATCACGACACGTTCACCCCCACCACCGGCTTCAAGGCATTTCTCGCCCGCATCGGCGCCGCCTTCGCGCGCTACGCCGAACGCCAGTCCCGTTCGGACCAGATCGCCAAGCTGGACGCGTTGAGCGATGCCGAACTGGCAAAGCTCGGCCTGACCCGCGACGGCATCGTGCATCACGTCTTCCGCGACAAGATGTACGTCTGAAGGGTCCGGGAGCAGTTGGCGCGCGAAACACCTCGCGCGCCTTGATGCCCCGATCTCGGCCTTGCGCAGCGCCTGCCTGTGGCGCACGATCCCCTTCCCAGCCCCTGCGTTTGCTGTCATCACCGGCCCAGCCGGGGCGATGCACAGCCGCGGGGCGGATGCGAAGGAGAGACGACATGACAGGATTACACACACATCAGGTCCTGCGCGGGGCCGGACGCGAGACCGCGGATCTTGTCACGCTCGGCTATGCGGATCGCTTCTTGCGCCGCAAACGCCTGACGACCGAGGGCGGCACCAGCTTTCTGGTCGATCTGCCCGAAACCACCAGCCTTCATGAGGGCGACGCCTTCGCCCTGTCCGACGGCACGCTGATCGGCGTGCGCGCCGCGCCCGAGCCGCTGATCGAGGTCACCGGCCCGGACCTGCCGCGCCTTGCCTGGCATATCGGCAACCGCCACACCCCCTGCCAGATCGAACCCGCCCGCCTGCTGATCGCGCAGGACCATGTGCTGGCCGGAATGCTGGCCGGCCTTGGCGCCAGCTTGCAGGAGGTGACAGAGCCGTTCCTGCCCGAGGGCGGCGCCTATGGCCACGGCCGCACGATGGGGCATGACCATGGGTCCGAGGCGGCGCAGGACCACGGCCACGGCCATGAGCCCGGTCACCGCCACGTCCATGTCCATGTCAGCCGCGCGCCGGGGGATGACCCCGACGACGTGCCGCTGGATGTCTGAGGCGGCCCATGGCTGAAGCGGCTCTGGCCCCCGACAGCGCCCTGATGACGCTGGTGCAATGGCTCTCGCCCGCCTTCCCGGTGGGCGGCTATGCCTATTCGCACGGGCTGGAATGGGCGATCTCGGCCGGGCTGGTCGCGGACGCCGCCGGCCTGCAGGGCTGGCTGGCGGATGTGATCGCCCACGGCTCGGGCCGCAGCGACGCGGTGCTGCTGGCGCTGGCGCTGGCCCCCGGCGCCGACCACGCGGCGCTGGCCGCCTATGCGGGCGCGCTGGCCCCTGCGAAAGAACGCCTGACCGAGACGCTGGAACAGGGCCGCGCCTTCACCCTCGCCACCAACGCGCTGCTTTGCGCGGACCACCCCCCCGCGCCGCTGCCGGTCGCGGTGGGGCGCGCCGCCGCGGGGCTTGGCCTGCCGGTGGAGCGGGTGCTGGCGCTGTATCTGCACAGCTTCGCCTCCAGCCTCGTGCAGGGGGCGGTGCGCTTCGTGCCTTTGGGCCAGACCGAGGGCCAGCAGGTGCTGGCGGCGCTGCATCCGGTGATCTCTCGCATCGCCAATTGGGCCGCAACAGCGGGCCTCGACGATCTGGGCAGCGCCGGGTTTGGATCGGACATGGCGGCAATGGCGCATGAGGGGATGGAAGTCCGCATCTTCCGAACTTAATCAATAAGTTGCAAGGCGTTCTTCACAAAGAGGATGAACCATGACAAGCCCCCACGGCCCGCTCCGCATCGGCATCGGCGGCCCGGTCGGCGCCGGCAAGACCACGCTGACCGAACAGCTGTGCCGGGCCTTGCGCGACCGCTTTTCCATCGCCGTCGTCACCAATGACATCTACACCCGCGAGGATGCCGAATACCTGATGCGCGCGCAGGCGCTGCCGATCGAGCGCATCCGCGGGGTCGAGACCGGCGGCTGCCCGCATACCGCGATCCGCGAGGATGCCAGCATCAACCTCGCCGCCATCGCCGACCTGCGCGGCGCCTTCCCCGATCTCGACATCGTGCTGATCGAGAGCGGCGGCGACAATCTGGCGGCGACGTTTTCGCCCGAGCTGGCGGATGTGACGATCTACGTGATCGACACCGCCGCCGGGCAGGACATCCCGCGCAAGAAGGGGCCGGGCGTCACGCGGTCGGACCTGCTTGTGGTCAACAAGATCGACCTCGCGCCGCATGTCGGCGTCGATCCGGTGCTGCTGGAGGCCGACACCCGCGCCGCCCGCGGGCAGCGCCCCTATGTGATGGCGAGCCTCAGGGCCGGGCGCGGCGTGGACGAAATCGTCGCCTTCGTGCTGAAGGAGGGCGGGCTGTAGGCGCCCGCCCCCGCATTCACACCCAATAGGCGTTCGACCAGGCCCGCCGCCCGGCGGCGTCGATCACCGTCACCCGCAGCCAGGGCGAGGCGGCAAAGCGGTCGCGGCGGATGCTGGCGCGGGTCATCGACTGGCCGTTGACCGCGACCGCCGCTGTCGCCTGCCCCTGCACGATCACCGTGACGGCGGCCGAACATTGCACCTCCACCGTCGTCTTGGTGATGTCGATGCCGCGGATCTCGGGGCCTTGGCTGGAATAGAACATCCCCGCCTTCAGCGCCGCCAGCAAAGCCTCCGGCTCATTCGCCTCGGCCTTGACCATCACCCAGCCGCCGAAATGGTCCGGCTCGGTGAAATGCGCGTCATCGGTGGCGATCAGGCTGGGGCGGCGGCCTTCGGACAGCAAGAGATCGGCGATGACGAAGCCGTCGCCGCGATCGGCCCCGGTATGGCAGCCGTGGTTGTAGATCTCGACCGCATGGGCGGCCGTGAGGCTGCGCGCGTCTTCCAGCGTCAGCCCCGACCAATGCGGATGCGCGACGGCGACGAAGGCGCCGGCAGCCGCGGCGCGGGCGGCAATCTCGGGCCCGGTCTCCTGCCCCGGCACGGCGCGGAAATGCGGGGCGTTGCCGGGGGCGAACTCCTCGGGCAGGCCGACGGCGAGGATATGCCACAGATCGCCATTCGCCATCGGCCCGGAATGCAGCTCGGCCCCCAGCAGCGTGGTGAAGCCGGGCGCGCGGAACGGGCGCGTGTCGACGATGGGATAGTCGTAGATGCCGATGAAATGGTCGGTGAGGGCGAGGAAATCATAACCCTCGGCCCGGTAGCGTCGGCAGACCTCCTCGGGGGTCAGCACGCCGTCGGAGCGGTCTGAGTGGGTGTGCAGGTTGCCGCGGTAGAAGCGGCCGGGGGCGGTGAAGACGTCTTGCATCAGGGGCGATCCTTTGAGGCTGGGCCTGCGGGACGCCGGGGGGCCTTCTGCCCCCCGGACCCCCCGAGGATGTTTGGAAAAGGCAAAGGTCTGAAGACGCAGGCTGGCACGAAGGGTCAGGCGGCAGGATCAGGCGACCCGGCGGCCCTGCACCCAGGTTTCGCGCAGCACGGGGGTGGCGCCGGCGCGGGTGAAGCGGATCAGGTCGGCGCGGGCACCCGGGATCAGGCGGCCGCGATCCTCGAGCCCGGCGGCGCGGGCCGGGGCGGCGGTGACGGTGGCGATCCCGCGGGCCATGTCGTCCCAGATGTCGCCGAGCATCAGCGCCGCCGACAGGAGGGCGGCGGGGACGTAGTCGGAGGAGACGATGTCGAGCAGCCCCGCCTCGGCCAGATCGCGGGCGGCGACATTGCCGGAGTGGGAGCCGCCGCGGATCAGGTTCGGCGCCCCCATCATCACCTGGATGCCATAGGCGTGGCAGGCGCGAGCGGCTTCCTCGGTGGTCGGGAACTCCGCCAGACGGATGCCGTAGGAGGCGGAGGTGATCACCTGTTCCTCGGTGGTGTCGTCATGGCTGGCGAGCGTGGCGCCGAGGCGGCGGGCGACCGCGACCGCCGCCGCCTCATGCGCGTCGCCGAAGGTGTCGCGCAAGCCCTTGAGCCGCGCGACATGCTCGGCAAAGCCGGCCTCGGACATGCCATGCTTGCCCATCACATAGCGCGCCAGCTTGCTGACATCGCGGAACTGGCGCTGGCCGGGGGTGTGGTCCATCAGGCTGACGATGCCGACGCGGTCCTCGGGGGTGAACTCATCGAGCTCGGCGATCAGGGTTTCGGAACAGACCTCGGCGCGCAGATGCAGGAAATGGCTGATGCGGAGCGCCCCCTGGCCTCGAAGCTCCAGCAGCTCGCTGGCCAGCCCGCGCGCGTATTTGGCATAGTCGCCGCCCTGCTCGGTGCCCTTGGAGATCGATCCCACGCGCATCGCGTCGAAGACCGTGGTGATGCCGGTGCCGGCGAGTTCCGCGTCATGGGCGATGATCGCGGCGGCATGGGGCCAGTCGACGCCGGGGCGCGGCTGGATATGGCGTTCGAGGTTGTCGGTATGCAGCTCGATCAGGCCCGGGGCCAGAAAGTCACCGCCGCAGTCGATGGCACCGGGGGGGACGGCCGTGCCCGCGCCGATCTCGGCAATCCGCCCGTCCTTGAGGCAGAGGCTGCCGGAATGCGTCCGATCCGGCAGCACGAGGGTGGCATTGGCGAGAATGGTTTCGGTCATGGTCTGGTCCTTGGTCGGTCTGCACGTAAGGGTTGTGGGGCATCGGCGGGTTGCGGCTGATGGGCGTGGCAGCGGCTTCAACGGGCGGCCTGCCCGTGTCACATAGCCGAGACGCGGCGGCACTATGAGAGGGCGCATGAAAGACTTCCAGCGATATGCAATCTACTGGGCCCCGGAGCCGGGCTCGCTGGCCGAATTCGGCGCGGCCTGGCTGGGCTGGGACGCGGCGCGCGGGATTGACCGCGAGCATCCGCCGCTGCCGGGCCTGCCGCGCCCGGTGGCGGAGCTGACCGATACGCCGCGCAAATACGGCTTCCACGGCACGCTGAAGCCGCCGTTCCGGCTGGTGGAGGGCGCGAGTGCCACCGGCCTGCACGGCGCGGTGGAGCGGCTGGCGGAGAGCCTGGCGCCCGTCACGCTGGACGGGCTGGCGCTGCACCGGCTGGGCGGGTTCCTGGCGCTGGTGCCGACGGGGAACACCTCGGGGCTGGAGGCGCTGGCTGCCAAGGCGGTGCAGGACCTCGACCCCTACCGCGCGGCGCTGACGCCCGAAGCGATGATGCGCCGGCAAAGCGCGCGGCTGACCGATGCGCAGAAGGACCTGCTGGACCGCTGGGGCTATCCCTATGTGATGCAGGAATTCCGCTTTCACCTGACGCTGACCGGCGCGCTGCCCGACGATGAGGCGCGGGCGCTGGAGGCGCTGCTGGCGCCGGTGGTGGCGCCGCTGCTGCCGAGGCCGTTCGTGATCCGTGATATCTGCCTGTTCGGCGAGGCTGGTGACGGGCGCTTCCATATCCTGCATCGCTACGCCTTGTCCGGTTGAAGGGTGGCGGGCTGAAGCGCGGCCCGCATCGCCTCGGCCGCCGTCTCCAGCGCGCCATCATTGTCGATGTGGATCACCGGCAGGCCGGGCGGCAGGTCGAACTGCGCCCGGGCGAGGCGCGCCGCGATGTCCTCGCGCGATTCGCGGCCGCGGGTGGCGAGGCGGTCTGCGAGGGTCTCGGGGCTTGCCGTCACCAGCAGCACATTGAGCCCGGGGAAGACCTCGGCCGCCTGCGCCAGCATGGCGCGGGAGCCGTTGAAGAGCACGGTCGCCCCCGCCTGCTGCGCGGCGACCGCGCTGGCGGGGATGCCGTAATGCAGGTCATGCGCCTGCCATGTCAGCGCGAAGGCGCCCGCAGCGGCGCGGGCGGCGAATTCGGCCTCGGTGGCGCCTTCGGAGGGCTCGCCCCCGGCCGATTCGGGGCGGGTGATGACCCGGCGCACGAGGTGCAGGCCGGGCAGGTCCGCGACCGCCGCGATCAGCGTGTCCTTGCCGGAGCCGGAGGGGCCCACGACGGCGAATGCCCTGCCCAAACTCATCACGCCGCCTTCGGGGTGAAATCCGACACGTTCACCACCCGGTCGCAGACCCGGCTCCGCGCCGCCTCGTCATGGAAGATGCCGATGATCGCCGCCCCCCGCGCCTTGGCCTCCTCGATCAGCCCCAGCACCGTCTCGCGGTTTGCCGCATCTAGGCTCGCGGTCGGCTCGTCCAGCAGCAGCGCCGGGCAGGTATGGGCAAAGCCGCGGGCGATGTTGACCCGCTGCTGCTCGCCGCCCGAGAAGGTGGTGGGCGACAGCGACCAGAGCCGCTCCGGGATCCGCAGCCGCGCCAGCAGGTCGGCCGCCCGCGCCCGTGCCTCGGCCTCGGGCACCCCCAGCACCAGCAGCGGCTCGGCCACCACATCCAGCGTCGGCACCCGCGGCACCACCCGCAGGAACTGGCTGACATAGCCAAGCCGCCCCCGCCGCAGTGCCAGGATCTCGCGCGGTTCGGCCTTCGCCACGTCGGTGCCCGCCACCAGGATCGTGCCCGCAGCGGCAAGGTAGTTCCCCCAGATCATCCGCATCAGCGTCGACTTCCCCGCGCCCGAGGCGCCGATCAGGCCCACACATTCGCCGGCATGCACCGACAGCTCTGCCCCCTCCATCACCGGGATCACGGCGCTGCCCTGATTGTGCAGGGTGAAGGTCTTGGCAACACCCTCAAGGTGGATCACGGGATCGGTCACAGGATCGGTCATGGCATCCTCAAGCGGCTTCACAGCCATTTTTTCCATCTGAAGAACAGGTAGGTCACAAGCACCGATCCCAGCATCAGGATCAGCGCGAAGGGGTATCCCCAGCTTTGGCTCAGCTCCGGCATTGCCTTGAAGTTCATGCCGTAGATCGAGGCGATCAGCGTCGGCGGCAGGAACAGCGCCGCCACCACAGACAGCACCCGCACCGTGGCGTTCTGCGCCAGGTTGATCATCCCCAGCGTCGCATCCACCGCCAGCGCCACGCGGCTGGACAGGAAATCGGCATGAACCGCCAACGCCTCGATATCGCGCAGCGCGCCAGCGATCACTCCGGTCAGCTCTTCGGCGGGGGCGTTCGTCTCCTGCCCCTGGGCGTAGAAGGACAGCGCCCGTTCCAGCGTCAAAAGGCTCAGGCGGACGCGGCCCAGCAACTCGCCCTGCAGGCCCACCTGCTGCAAGGTGGCCTGCAGCGCGGCGGGCGCCGCCCCGCTGCCGCCGAACACCCCCGCCATGACGCCGGTCAGCGCGGTTCCGGCCGCCTCCAGCAGATCGGCGAGGCGGCTGATATTCTCATCGACAAGGCCAATGAAGATCCGCTCGGGCGTGGCGCAGCCGGCAACGCCGCCGCCCGCCCGGGCCGGAAAGGTCTCGAACGGGTGCGGGGCATGGTGGCGCACCGTCACCAGCCGCGCCGGCGACAGCAGGAAGGTCACCGGCCCCTCGACCGGGGCATGGGCCGCGGACAGGCCGGGCAGCACCACCGTCATCACGTCGCTGCCCCCGTCGCGGTAAAGCCGGCTCGAAACCTCGATCTCCTGCATATCCTCCAGCGTCGGCACGCTGACGCCAAGCGCCGCCATCCGCGCCACCTCGGCAGCCGAGGGGCAATCGAGGTCGATCCACAGCGCGCCCTCCAGCGGGGCACCTTCGGCAAGCCGGTCAAGGCCGCTGGCCCCGGGGGAATAGGCATGGATCATGTCAGACCTGCAGCACCGAGGAGACCAGAAGTTGCGTGTAGGCATGCTGCGGATCGTCCAGCACCTGATCGGTCAGCCCGGTCTCCACCACAAGGCCGCCTTTCATCACCATCAGACGATCCGCCAGAAGCCGCACCACCGCAAGGTCATGCGTGACGATCACCGCCGACAGCCCCAGCCGCCGCACAAGGCCGCGCAGCAGGTCCAGCAGCCGCGCCTGCACGCTGACATCGAGGCCCCCGGTCGGCTCGTCCATGAACACCAGCCGCGGGCCCGTCACCAGGTTGCGGGCGATCTGCAGGCGCTGCTGCATCCCGCCGGAAAAGGCCGCGGGGCGGTCGTCGATGCGGTCGGCGGCAATCTCGACCCGGCCCAGCCAGTCCTCGGCACTGCTGCGGATCTGGCCATAGTTGCGCGCGCCGACGGCCATCAGCCGCTCGCCGACATTGCCGCCCGCAGACACGCCCATGCGCAGCCCGTCGCGCGGGTTCTGGTGGACAAAGGCCCAGTCGGTGCGGGCGAGCATCCGGCGCTCGGGCTCGGCCATCGTCACTGTATCCACCGGACCCTTGGCCCGCGTGTCGAAGATCACCTGCCCTTGGTCGGGCGCGAGGTGCCCCGCGAGGCACGACAGCAGCGTCGACTTCCCCGAGCCACTTTCGCCGACGATCCCCATCACCTCGCCGGGGTAGAGGTCGAAGGAAACGCCAGTGCAGCCGATCCGCGCGCCATAGCGCTTCTCGATGCCGCGGACTTGCAGGAGCGGGGTCATCGGGCGGCCTTTCTGACTTCGAGTGTGGGGTGCGAGCACGACAGAGGACCGCGCCCGACCGAGGCGGGAGCGGGAACCGCGCCCGCGCAGAAACGTCTTTGCGGGCGGGCGGGCGCGGTCCGGACCGCAAGCGGTCCGGGAAACAGAGGAGAAGGAAGGAGGTGGATCATCACGCTGCCACCCCCAACCTGCCCACATGCCCCGCCTCGCGGCGGCAGCGGCAATGGTCGGTGTCGGAGCATACGAACATCCGCCCGCCCTGATCGTCCACGATCACCTCATCCAGATAGGTGTCGCTGGCCCCGCAGAGGTCGCAGTCATGGTCGGCCTTCGACGGCTCGAACGGGTGATCCTCGAAATCGAGGCTGACGACCTTGGTATAAGGCGGCAGCGCATAGATCCGCTGCTCGCGCCCGGCCCCGAACAGCATCAGCGCCGGCGAGCCGTCCAGTTTCGGGTTGTCGAATTTCGGGATCGGCGAGGGGTCCATCACATAGCGCCCCTCGACCTTCACCGGATAGGCATAGGCGGTGGCGATCTGGCCGTGGCGGGCGATGTCTTCGTACAGCTTCACATGCATAAGCCCGTATTCTTCCAGCTCATGCATCTTGCGCGTCTCGGTCTCGCGCGGTTCCAAAAACCGCAGTGGCTCGGGGATCGGCACCTGGAACACCACGATCTGGCCTTCGGTCAGCGCAGCCTCGGGGATGCGGTGGCGGGTCTGGATCAGGCTTGCCCCGGCCGTCGCCTCGGTCACCTCTACCCCCGCGGTGAGCTGGAAGAACTTGCGGATCGACACGGCGTTGGTGGTGTCGTCGGCGCCCTGGTCGATGACCTTCAGCACATCCTCGGGCGTCAGGCAGGCGGCGGTCACCTGCACGCCGCCGGTGCCCCAGCCATAGGGCATCGGCATCTCGCGGCTGGCGAAGGGCACCTGATAGCCGGGGATCGCCACGCCCTTCAGGATCGCGCGGCGGATCATCCGCTTGGTCTCTTCGTCGAGATAGGCGAAGTTGTAATCAGACATCGGGAGCGTCCTTGTTCGCCGCAATCGCCTCGGCCCGGATCTTGCGCACCAGCTCCAGCTCCGACTGGAAATCGACGTAATGCGGCAGCTTGATATGCTCGAGGAACCCGGTCGCCTGGATGTTGTCGGAATGCATCAGCACGAATTCCTCGTCCTGCGCCGGGGCGCCGGAGTCGTCCTCGCCAAGCTCGCGCCAGCGCAGGGCGCGGTCGACGAGGGCCATGGAGATGGCCTTGCGTTCATTCTGCGCGAAGGTCAGGCCGTAACCCCTTGTAAACTGAGGGGGTTCCGTCTTCGAGCCCTTGAACTGGTTGACGGTTTCGCACTCCGTCAACTCCACCTCACCGATCTCCACGGCGAAGCCGAGTTCCTGGATTTCCATTTCGATACAACAGGTTCCGATGCGAAGCTCACCTACGAACGCATGGTTGCGCGCATAGCCCCGCTGCGTCGAATAGGCCATCCCCAGCACAAACCCCTCATCCCCGCGCGCGAGCGATTGCAACCGCAGCGCGCGGCTGGCCGGAAGCTCCAGCGGCTCGCGGGTCAGGTCGCCGGGGGCGGCATCGGACTCGGGTTCCTGCTCAATCAGGCCGTCGCGGTTGAGGAAGCCGGTGACGTGGGGCACAGGAGCGGGCTCGACCGGCTCGCCGGGCGCAACAGGAGCCTCGCCCTCGGCCATCAGTTTGAAGTCCAGCAGGCGGTGGGTGTAGTCGAAGGTCGGCCCCAGCACCTGCCCGCCCGGCACGTCCTTGAAGGTGGCCGACACCCGGCGCAGGCAGTCCATCGCCGCCGTGTCCACGGGCTGCGAGGCGCCGAAGCGGGGCAGCGTGGTGCGATAGGCGCGGATCAGGAACACCGCCTCGATCAGGTCGCCCCGCGCCTGCTTGATCGCCAGCGCGGCCAGATCGGGATCGTAGAGCGAGCCCTCGGCCATCACCCGGTTGACCGACAGCGCCAGCTGCTCGCGGATCTGCGCCACGCCAAGCTCGGGCACCGAAGGATCGCCGCGGCGCTCCTCGGCCAGCCAGGCATGGGCATTGTCGATGGCGCGCTCGCCGCCCTTTACCGCCACATACATCAGTTCGGCTCCACTTTGGTGGTGCGGGGGAGGGCCGCCAGTTGGTCACCGGCGGTGAAGAAGAAATCGAGCCCGAGCGGGAAGCGTTGCGCATTTTGCAAGAAGGCTTCGGTTTCCGGCAGTGACAGCTGCGCCGTCTCCTTGATCCCCGGCCCGGTGAGCCGCACCCCGGAGGCGGCCAGCGCCGGCATCTCGACGATCAGCGTGGCAGAACGGTCGGGGTAATCGGCGCGGCCGATGGGGAAGCGGTCCAGCGGTTGCAAGGAAGCCCAGGTCCCCACGGCGAACACCGCAGCCTCGGGCCCGACCAGCGGCGCGCCGGTGTGGAAGGTGATCCAGTCGCGCAGCGCTGCCACGTCATGCGAGGGCGCAAGGTGGACGCCGGTGGTGGTGTCGGCCAGCGTCAGGATCAGCGCCCCGGCGGCGGGCGACAGTGGCGCGGGCGGCAGGGCGCCGGTCACCGTGTGCAGGGTGCCGGGGCGCGCCATCGCGTCAAGGCTGGCGCGGAAGGCGCGGGCGGCCTCGCGGGCCGTGTCGGCGAAGCCGCCGGACAGGGATGCAGCATCCATCAGTCTTCCCCCCGCACCATCGTGAAGAAATCCACCTTCGTCGCCGCAGCCTTGCCGGCGCGGGCGGCGCGGTCTGCCGCAGCCGCCGCCGCAAGCGGCTCCAGCACCGCGGCGCGCAGCTCCGCGGCGCGCGGCCCCTGCATCAATGCATCGACCAGCGCGGCGCGGGTGGCATGGGCCTTGTCGCGGCCCTGCACATAGGCATGGCCGATCTCGCCGCTGGCAATGCGCAGCGCGCAGCGCGTCACCGTCATCTCGCCAAGGTTGAACGGCGCGCCGCTGCCGCCCATGCGGCCGCGCACCATCACCGCGCCGGTTTCGGGCGCCCTCGCCCAGTCATGCGCCGGCAGGTCCAGCCCCGCCAGCGCCGCCGCCAGACGCTCTGGCCGCGCCTTGGCCAGCAGGCCCATCCACTGCGGACGGTCGCCTTGGCCTGTCGGCGGCAGGTCGCGGTGGGGAAAAGCAAAGTCGGGCATTTGCATCTCGTGATTAGGGGGCTAGGTGCAGACCAGACATCTTGCCGACCTGTCGATTTATTTATACAACTAGACAAGTGATTAGCCGTACCCCCCGAGTCGCACAACCCCGTTTCAATGAAGATTTGATGACATGTCCCGCACCGCCCTTTGGACCTCGATCGCCGAAACACTGACCGCCGAAATCGCCGCCGGACATTACGCCCCCGGGGACAAGCTGCCGTCCGAGGCGGAGTTCTCGGCGCGCTTCGGGGTCAACCGCCATACCGTGCGCCGGGCGCTGGCGGCGCTGGCCGAGGCCGGCCTGGTCCATGCGCGGCGCGGTGCAGGGGTGTTCGTGGCGGGGCGCCCCGTGGATTATCCGCTGGGGCGGCGCACGCGGCTCCACCAGAACCTTGCCGCATCCGGCCGCAGCGCGGCGCGCGAGGTGCTGCTGCTGGACACAAGGCAGGCCGGGGCGCGCGAGGCCGAGGCGCTGGAGCTGCCCGAGGCCGCGCAGGTGCATGTCTATGAGGGGATTTCGCTGGCCGATGGGGTGCCGCTTGCAGTGTTCCGGTCCGTCTTTCCGGCGGGACGCTTTCCCGGGCTGATCGGGGTGCTGCGCGAAACGCAGTCGGTGACGCAGGCCTTGGCGACTGAGGGGCTGGCCGATTACACCCGCGCCGAAACCCGGCTGACCGCCAAGCGTGCCACCGCCACGCAGGCGCTGCATCTGCGCATCCGCGAGGGTGACCCGATCCTGCGATCCGTCGCCATCAACGTCGATGCCGCGGGGCAGCCGGTCGAGTACGGGCATACCTGGTTTGCGGGCGACCGGGTGACGCTGACGGTTGCGCCGGACTGAGGGGCGCAAAAGCGGCAGTATCGTTCAGGTTGCAGGCGCTGTGTCATGCGGGCGACACAGAATGGCTTTATCCACAGGCAACCCACCACCAAGAAACGGCCGAGCAGCCCCTATCACCTCCCGCGAGTCGCCCATGCCCCTGTTGCCCCCCCTGCGTCTTGTCGGCGCCCAGATCCTGCGTGACGGCGAGATGCAGCGCCGGTCGCTGGCGATCGCCGGCGGGCGCATCACCAAGGGCCCGCTGCCCGAGGTGGACATGGCGGGCTTCTACCTGATGCCGGGGATCATCGATCTGCATGGCGACGCGTTCGAGCGGCATATCGCGCCGCGCCCCTCTGCCCCGTTCGATCTGGTGCAGGGTCTGGCCAGCGCCGACCGCGAGGCGGCGGCCAATGGCGTGACCACGGCGTTCTTTGCCCAGAGCTGGAGCTGGGAGGGCGGTCCCCGCGGCCCCGACTATGCCGAGCGGGTGATGGCGGCGCTGGACGCCTGGCGGCCCCGCGCGCTGACCGACATCCGCCTGCAGGTGCGGGCCGAGACGCATCTTGTCGATGCCGGCGCCCGGCTGATCGCGGCGGTGGAGCGGCACCGCATCGGCTATGTGGTGTTCAACAATCATCTGGGCGAGGCGGTGGAGATCAACGCCCGCGACCCGCAGAATTTCGCGATGTGGGCCCGCAAGCTGGGCCGCAGCGCCGAGGAGCATCTGGAAGCGGTGCAGGCGGCGGCGGCCCGGGCACGCGAGGTGCCCCGGCATCTGTGTACCCTGGCCGAGGCCTTTGACCGGCTGGGCGTGCTCTATGGCAGCCATGACGACCCCGATGGCGAGACGCGCGAGCGCTTCTCGATGATCGGGGCGCGGATTGCGGAATTCCCGACGGCGCGCAAGGCGGCGGCGGCGGCAAAGGCGATGAACGACCCGGTGCTGATGGGCGCGCCCAATGTGGTGCGCGGCGGCAGCCAGGCGGGGAACATCGCGGCGACGGACCTGATTGCCGCGGGGCTCTGCGATGCGCTGGTGTCGGATTACTATTACCCGGCGCTGGTGCAGGCGGTGTGGACGCTGGTGGACCGGGGGCTGGCCAGCCTGCCGAAGGCCTGGGCGATGATCTCGGCCCGCCCGGCAGAGATTTTGCGGATGCCGGACCGGGGCGTGCTGGACTTTGGCCGCCGCGCCGATGTGACGGTGGTCAACGCGGCGACGCGGCAGGTGGAGGCGACGATTTCCGGCGGGCGGCTGACCTATCTGGCGGGCGAGGCCGGGCGGCGGTTCATGGCCGGGCAGCAGCCGCTGCGGATGGCGGCGGAGTAACTAGCCCCCAAAGGCCGTCATTGCCAGAGGGCCTTGAGGATGGCGTCCAGCCCCTCGGTCAGCGCGGCAGGGCCGGGCTGCAGGATCAGCGGCGACTTGATCTCATGGATGCGGCCCTGCTGCACGGCGGGGATGCTGTCCCAGCCGGGGCGGGCGGCGATGCGCTCGGGGCGGACCTTCTTGCCGCACCAGGAGGCGAGGATGACATCGGGCGCGGCGGCGATCACAGCCTCGGGCAGGACGATGCGGTGTTTCGCCTTGCCCTGAAGCGCGAGGTCCGGGAACACGTCCTCGCCGCCCGCGATGGCGACCAGTTCGCTGACCCAGCCGATGCCGGAGATCAGCGGGTCATCCCATTCCTCGAACCACACGCGGGGGCGGATCGGCCTCGGGATGGCGGCGATGGCGGCAAGGCGGGCCGCGTAGCCGCTGGCGAGTGCCTCCGCCTTTCCCGGCACGCCGGTGAGGGCGCCGAGGGTGCGGATCATGGCGAGGATGCCCGAAATGCGGCGCTGGTTGAAGGCGTGGACGGCGATGCCTTCGGCGATCAGCTCGGCCACGATCCCCGCTTGCAGGTCCGAGAAGGTCAGCACCAGATCGGGGTTCAGGGCGAGGATCTTGGGGATATCGGCCGAGGTGAAGGCCGACACCCGCGGCTTTTCCTGCCGCACCCGCGCCGGGCGCACGGCATAGCCCGAGACGCCGACGATCCGATGCTCCTGCCCCAGCAGGTAGAGGGTCTCGACGGTCTCCTCGGTCAGGCAGACGATGCGCTCAGGCGGAAAGGGCATCAGAAGCCCCCGTGGTGGTGGAGGGTGTCGAGCGGCTGGAAGACCAGCCCATCGGGGGTGTCGGACAGATGGGCGCGGATGTCGAAGACCTCGGCCAGCAGGTCCGGGGTCAGCACCGCGCGCGGGGGGCCATCGGCCACCAGCCGGCCGGCCGAGAGCACGATCAGCCGGGTGCAGTGGCGCGCGGCAAGGCCGAGGTCGTGGAGCGAGGCGATGACCGCGCCGCCCTCTTCCGCCAGGCGCGCGAAGACCCGCATCGTGGCGATCTGCGCGGCGGGGTCCAGCCCGGCGATGGGCTCGTCGGCCAGCAGCAGGGGCGCTTCTTGCGCCAGCGCGCGGGCGATCAGGGCGCGGGCCTGCTCGCCGCCCGACAGCTGGGTGGCGGTGCGATCGCGGAACTGCGCCAGCCCCATGCGGCCAAGGGCGTGGGTGACGGCGCCGTCATCATCGAGCCCCCGGCCCAGATGCGGCGTGCGGCCAAGCCGCACAAGATGCGCGACGCTGATCCCCCAGGCAATCTCGCGCGCCTGCGGCAGCCAGGCGGCGGCGCGGGCGCGGGCATCCGGGGTCATCGCGGCAAGGGACGAATGGCCGGTGGCGGGCAGCAGGCCGAGGGCGCCGCGCAGCAGCGAGGTCTTGCCGGCGCCGTTGGGGCCGATCAGGCCGACGCATTCGCCGGGGGCGACGGTCAGGCTGACGGCTTCCACCACAGGGCAGAGGCCGCGGCGGACGGTGAGGTCTTGCAGGGTCAGCAGCATCCTACACCTCCCGCGCCATGCGGCGGACGAGGTGCAGGAAGAACGGCGCGCCGACGAGGGCGGTGAGCACGCCCAGCTTCAGGTCACGTTCCGGCGCGATGACGCGGGTGGCGATGTCGGCGGCCAGCAGGATCGCGGCGCCGGTCAGGGCCGAGGCGGCCAGCAGGCGCGAGGGGCGGGCGCCGACCGCGCGGCGCATCAGGTGCGGGGCGATCAGGCCGACGAAGCCCACGGCGCCGGCCACCGCGACCGAGGCGCCGACCAGCGCGGCGGTTCCCAGCACCAACTTGAGGCGCAGGCGGGTGAGGTTGATGCCGAGGCTGGCGGCCGCATCCTCGCCCAGTGTCAGCGCATCGAGGCCGCGGCCGGTGGTGGCGATCAGCGCGGCGCCGAGGGCCAGGAAGGGCAGCGCGAGGGCGACATGCAGCAAGGATCGGTCGGCCAGCGAGCCCATCATCCAGAACACGATCTCGGACGCCGCATAGGGGTTGGGCGCAAGGTTCAGCACCAGCGAGGTGAGTGCCCCGGCCAGCGAGGACACGGCGATACCGGCGAGGATCAGCGACAGCGCGTTGCCGCGCGGGCCCGCCAGCATCAGGATCACCCCGACCGACAGCCCCGCCCCGGCCAGCGCCATCAGCGGCAGCGCCAGCGCGAAGCTGGCATAGATGCCGGTATGGATCGCCAGCACCGCGCCAAGCGCCGCGGCGGCCGAGGTGCCGATCAGCCCCGGTTCGGCCAGCGGGTTGCGCAAGAAGCCCTGCATCGCGGCGCCCGCCAGCCCCAGCGAGGCGCCGATGGCAAGCCCGAGGATGGCGCGCGGCAGGCGGATCTCGCGCATCACCAGCACCTCGGCGCCGCCCTGCCCGGTGAACAGTGCAAGAAGGCCGCGGCCGGGGGGGATGCCGGCGGGACCGACGACCAGCGAGGCGATGAACAGCGCGACCACCAGCGCCAGCAGCCACAGGGTCAGGGCGCGCTGATCGGGCAGCGTCTTGGGCGTTGGCTCGGGGATCATTCGCGCTCCATCTGGCGGCGAAGCTGGGTCAGGGCGGCGATGGCGTCAAGCACCCTTGGCGTGGCGCAGATCCAGTCCTGATGCGCGACCACATCGGCGCGGCGCATTTGGGCCATAGCGGGGTGCGAGAGAACCGCCTGCGCGCGGGCGCGCTTGGTGCCGGGGCGGCCGGTTTCGGTGATCACCACCTCGGGCGCCGACATCACCAGCACCTCGAGCGGCATCCGCCCGCCCCAATCGAGCCCATGCTCGGTGGCGATATTGTCGAAGCCCGCGGCCTGCATCACCTGCCCCTCCAGCGTGCGGGCGCCCGAGGCATAGCTGCCCTCGGAATAGAGCGCGGCGCGGGGGCGGCGGAGGGGGGGCGCGCTGAGGGCGGCCAGTTGCGCATCGAAATCGGCCAGCAAGGCGGCGGCGCGCTGCGGCTGGCCGAGGGCGGCGCCCATGTCGGTGATGGCTTGGCGCAGCTCCTCCATCGTGGCGCCCGGGGGGTAGGTTTCTACGCGGAGGCCGAGCCGGTTCAGCATCGAGAGCGTGCCGGGGGAGGAGAAGGTGGAGGCAAGCACGAGGTCGGGCTTGAGCAGGTAGAGTTCCTCGGCGCGGCCGCGGTTCGAGGGATAGGCGGCGGCTTCGGCGGCCATGGCGGAGGCGGAGGGGTCGGAGGCCATGTAGGACAGCGAGACGATCTGGCCGGGATCGGCCAGCAGCAAAGCCAGCTGGTCGGTGCAGAGGTTCATGGAGACGACGCGGGCGGGAGTTTCGGCATGGGCGGTGCCGAAAAGCGCCAGCACCACGGCAAGCGCGGCCCCTGCCCTGCGGGCAAGGGCCGCGCCCGAGGGCGGGCGATCAGAAGCTGCGGCGCAGGCCGACATAGAAGGCCTGATCGGAGGTGCCGTAGCCGTCCCAGAGCTGGTATTGCTCGTCGAAGAGGTTCTCGACGCGCAGGTAGGCTTGGGTGTCATTGCCGAAGTCATAGGTCACAGTGGCATTGGCGACTGTGTAATCCGCCAGCGTCGGCCGGTCGGCGACATGCAGCACGGTCAGGCTGCCCGAGATCGCATCGGTCAGGTCGGCATCGACGCCAAGCGCGATCTGGTGGCGGCCGAAGCCGGAATTCCAGGTGCTGCCGGCGCTGAGCGCCGGGTTCGACGCCTCGGTGTAGGTATAGGCGCCGGTGAAGGACAGCCGGTCATTGAGCGCAAGTTCGCCCTCCAGCTCCACCCCGCTGCGGCGGGTCTTGCCGGGGATCTGGAAATAGGCCGGGAAGGCGTAGTCGATCAGGTTGTCGGTTTCGATCCAGAACAGCGTGGCGCGGACTGCCGCTGCATCGCCCCAGCGTTTTTCGATACCCAGATCGGCCGAGGTGCTTTCCTCGGCCTCCAGCGTGTCATCGCCGTAAGGGCCGTAGAGTTCGTAGAGCGAGGGCGCGCGGAAGCCGGTGCCGAGGGCGGCGCGCACGGTGATGTCGGGCGCGGCCTGCCAGGCCGCCGCGACGCGCCCGGTGGTGAAGCCGCCGAACTCGCTGTGATCGTCATGGCGGAGAGAGGCGGTGAGGTCGAAGCGCGCATTGGGCGCCCAGGCGTATTCGGCGAAGACGCCGGAGGTGGTGGCATCGCCCTTCGAGGCGCCATAGGTCGAGACCTCGGTGTAATCCTCATCCGTGGTGTCGGCGCCGAAGACCAGCCGCCCCTGGCCAAGGTCGGTGCCGGCCTTCCAGCTCAGGCCGCGCCGCTCGCCGGTATAGTCGTTGAAGGTGGCGCCGAAATCGGTGGAGCCGGAGAGGCCGCGGTCGATCTCGAACCAGGTCGCGGCGAGCTCATGGTTGATGCGGCCGGTGTCGAACTGGGTATAGAGGCGCAGGCCTTTGGAGGTAGCGTCAGACTCCTCGTCCGGCGAGCCGTCGGCGGGGAAGGAGGTATAGGGCGGGACCGAGAGGAACTGGGTCTCGTCATATTCGCCCGACGCATCCTCGGCGAAGGCCGAAAAGCCGAGGACAACGCCGTTCTGCAGCTCGGTCTCGCCGCGCAGGGTCAGGCGGGTGGCCTCGTAGCCGTCGGCTTCGGAGTTTCCGTCATTCTCGTCGGCGGCGGAAAAGCCGCTGGTGCTGATCTGGCTGAGGGTGAAGCCAAGCGCGCCGGCCGCGCCGCGAACGCCGTAGCCGATTGTGGCGGCATAGGTGTCGTAGCTGCCGGCCTCAAGCTGGAAGCGGCCCTCGCTGCCGATCTCTTCGGGAAGCTGCGTGCTGTCGATGCTGAGCACGCCGCCGACCGCCTGCCCGCCATGCACGGCGGAATGCGAGCCGCGGAGCAGCTCGACGCTCGACACGCCAAGCGTGGTCAGGCGGCCGAAATCATAGGCCGATTGCGGGCCCGAGGGGTCGGCGACGTCGATGCCGTCGACCAGCACCTTGATGTAGTTCTGCGACAGCCCGCGCACGGTGATGCCGGTCTGGGTGCCGAGCGGGCCGCGGGCGAGGATGCCGACGCCGGGCAGGCGCGAGAGGACCGAGGTCAGCCGGGTCTCGGCGGTCTTGTCCAGATCAGCCTCGCTCAGCACCGTGACGGAAACGCCGGTGCGGCGCGCCTCTTGCGGGTCTTGCGCGCCGGTGATGACGATCTCGTCCAGCAAGATG
Organism: Frigidibacter albus; assembly: GCF_009908165.1. Taxonomy (GTDB): domain Bacteria; phylum Pseudomonadota; class Alphaproteobacteria; order Rhodobacterales; family Rhodobacteraceae; genus Frigidibacter; species Frigidibacter albus. The sequence goes on along the minus strand of NZ_JAAAUC010000002.1, from coordinate 62,358 downwards.
GTGTCCTGCGCGAGGGCGGGCATCGCGGCGAGGCCGGTCAGCAGCGCAAGGCAGGCAGTGGCGGGAAGCGGGAAACGGGGGGAGCGACGAGGGCTCATGGAAGTCTTGCCTTTCCGGAACGCGCGGGGGGACTGCCCCGGCGCATGACGATGTCTGTCCTTGGAAATGGCCTGGCCAACTCCGCCGACGGTGATGTCGTCACCACTGCGGATAGCCGCATCCAGGGCACGCCCCGCGCCCGGAATAGGGTGATCACCTCGGCAGGTCTCCTGACTTGCGGGTCAACGCTTCAAGCCGCCTTCCCGGGGGGTTCCCCAGTGGCATGTCGGCCGTCGCTCTCCGCCTACAGTTGCGGGGGCAGCCCCGGAGTTGCGCCGCAGGGGCGCGCACCGGGTTCCCTTTTCATCCTCCCCTCGCGAGGCGGAACCGAAGTGCGGCTTCTGTCGCCGGAAACGGGCGGGGGAGTCAAGCGGGAACGATCACGGGGGCGTGCGTGGGTCTGCTGCAAGACGCGGGGGGCCTCGGCCCCCCGCGCCCCCTCCCGAGGATATTTGGACCAAAACGAAGGGGCAAGGGAATGGCGGGTCAGTCTTCAGGCGAGGCGCGGAGCGGGCAACGCGCCGGGGGGCAGTCTGCGCGCCCCGACCGACGAAGGCGGGGGGCCTTCTGCCCCCCGGACCCCCCGAGGATATTTCCGCCAGCAAGAAGGAGGAAGGCAGGCGCGGGGTCGGCCGGGGGCAGGTTCAGAACAGGAAGTACCGCTGCGCCAGCGGCAGTTCCTTTGCCGGCTCGCAGGTCAGGAGTTCGCCGTTCGCGCGGACCTCGTAGGTTTCGGGGTTCACCTCGATCTTCGGCGTGGCGCTGTTGTGGATCATGTCGGCCTTGCCGATGGTGCGGGTGCCTTCCACGGCCACCGTCTGCTTGGCGAGGCCGATGCGGGCGCGCAGGCCGTCTGCCTCTGCCGCCTGTGAGATGAACAGGATCGCCGAGCGCTCGACGCTGCGGCCGAAGGCGCCGAACATCGGGCGGGTATGGACCGGCTGCGGGGTCGGGATAGAAGCGTTGGGATCGCCCATCTGCGCCACGACGATGGTGCCGCCGATCAGCACCATTTCGGGTTTCGCGCCGAAGAAGGCGGGGTTCCACAGCACCAGATCGGCGCGCTTGCCTTCCTCGATGCTGCCGATATGGCGGCTCATTCCTTGCGCGATGGCGGGGTTGATGGTGTATTTCGCCACATAGCGGCGCACGCGGAGATTGTCGTTGTCGCCGGTTTCTTCCGCGAGGCGCCCGCGCTGCAGCTTCATCTTGTGGGCGGTCTGCCAGGTGCGGATGATGACCTCGCCCACCCGTCCCATCGCCTGGCTGTCCGAGGAGAGGATCGAGAAGGCGCCCATGTCATGCAGGATGTCCTCGGCGGCGATGGTTTCCTTGCGGATCCGGCTTTCGGCGAAGGCCACATCCTCGGGGATGGCAGCATCGAGATGGTGGCAGACCATCAGCATGTCGAGATGCTCTTCCAGCGTGTTGACCGTGTAGGGCATCGTCGGGTTGGTCGAGGACGGGATCACGTTGGGGCTGCTGACCACCTTGATGATGTCAGGCGCATGGCCACCCCCTGCCCCTTCGGTGTGGAAGGCATGGATGGTGCGGCCCTTGATGGCGGCGAGGGTGTTCTCGACGAAGCCGGATTCATTCAGCGTGTCGGTGTGGATCATCACCTGCACGTCCATGTCATCGGCCACCGACAGGCAGCAATCGATGGCGCCGGGGGTGGTGCCCCAATCCTCGTGCAGTTTCATCGCGCAGGCGCCGGCGGTGACCATTTCGACCAGCGCGGCGGGCTGGCTCGCATTGCCCTTGCCCGACAGGCCGAAGTTCATCGGGAAGGCATCCAGCGATTGCAGCATCCGCTCGATATGCCAGGGCCCCGGGGTGCAGGTGGTGGCGAGCGTGCCATGGGCGGGGCCGGTGCCGCCGCCGAGCATGGTGGTGATGCCCGAATGCAGCGCATCCTCGATCTGCTGGGGGGCGATGAAGTGGATATGCGCGTCGAAGCCGCCCGCGGTGAGGATCCGGCCCTCGCCCGCGATCACCTCGGTGCCGGGGCCGACGACGATGGTGACGCCGGGCTGGGTGTCGGGGTTGCCGGCCTTGCCGATCGTGTGGATCAGGCCGGAGCGCAGGCCGACATCGGCCTTGTAGATGCCGCTGTGGTCGAGGATCAGCGCGTTGGTGATGACGGTATCTACCGCGCCCTCGGCCCGCGTCGCCTGGCTCTGGCCCATGCCGTCGCGGATCACCTTGCCGCCGCCGAACTTCACCTCTTCGCCATAGGTGGTCAGGTCGCGCTCTACCTCGATGATCAGGTCGGTATCGCCAAGCCGCAGCCGGTCGCCGGTGGTGGGGCCATACATGTCGGCATAGGTGGCGCGGGAGATCTTGGCGGGCATTCGGGCCTCCGAGGGGTGTTCGGGGCGATTTCGGCGCGAGGGCGCGGGGATGTCAAATGTGGGGTGCCGGTTCGGGGCAAGGCGCGCGGCGGGATTGGGCGGTTGCCCAAGAATTGGGCAGTGCGGGGGGCATTGCCTTTGCTGGCACCGCCGGGGTTGCGGGATGCCTTGTGGGTTGGCTTGGATTGGCGCCAGCGGCTTGCGGCCGGGATTGCGGAGGCGGGATTGCGGGGGCGGGCTTGCGTCAGCCTGGGCAGGCGCGCCCGGGCGCGAGGCTGTCCGGGCCGGTGTAGGGGCCGGCATCCTGGGGCGTGAGGCGACCGTCCTGCCAGATTGTGTGGAGGATCCGCTGCCAGCCGGCATCGGCGGTGACGATCACCGGGCCGCCGGGGCAGAGGCCGATGCCGCCCTGTATCTGCGGGTCACCGAAGCGGTGATTGGTCAGGCCGGGCAGATCGGCGAGCGGCACCAGCCGATCACCTTCCAGCCGAACGAGGCGCAGGGTGCGGCCCAGATGCGGGGTCTCGACATAGGCGATCTCGACCCTTCCGTCGCCATCGAGATCGGCGGCGCCGAGGAGGGCGAGCCAGCGGAAGCGGGTGCCGATGAAGGGGGTGGCGGCGATGCGCCCCCCGGGCCCCCAGACCGCGAGCCGGGCGCCTTGCGCGGCGTGGCTTTCGACCACGATGACCTCGGGCGCGCCGTCGCCATCCAGATCGGCGAGGCGGGGGGCGGTGTCCTCGAAGACCAGCGCGTCCGGCAGGGTGAAGCGGCGCTGCTGGCCGTCCAGCGTCAGCAGCAGCGCGCCCCATTCCAGATCATCGCCAAGCGCGCCATGGGGGTAGCGGCCGGTCGCATCGGCATAGTCCGCGGCGCGGATCGTTTCAGCCGCAGCGGCAACCGGCCAGAGCGCCAGCAGCGCGACCAGGGCCCCGCCGCGCATGGCTCAGATCTGCCGTTCGGGCAGATGCACCACGAGGCCGTCCAGCGCCGGGGTCACCTTGATCTGGCAGGTCAGGCGCGAGCGGGCCGGGTCGGGCTGCCAGGCGAAATCCAGCATGTCCTCTTCCATCGCGTCCTTGGCGGGCACGCGGTCTGCCCAAGCGGCATCGACATAGACATGGCAGGTCGAACAGGCGCAGGCGCCGCCGCAATCGGCCTCGATCCCCGGCACGCCATTGTCGCGCGCGCCCTCCATCACCGAGAGGCCGGGGGCGACCTCGACCTCGTGGCGCTTGCCGGTATGTTCGACGTAGGTGATCTTGGCCATCGCTGTGCTTTCCCTGCGGTCCTTTGCCTGCGGACATAGGACACCTGCGGCCGATTTGCCAGTGCTTCGGGGCCGCATCCCGGACCTGTGTGCGGGGCTTTCGCGCGGCCGCTCAAGCGGTTATCCTGCGCGGGCCCGGGTGCAGCGGACACGGCGCCCCACAGAAAGACCGCCCGACCTTGATGATGCCCCCCCTCCTGTCCCTGACGCTGCCGCGCGCCGCGATCCTCGCCGCGCTGCTGCTGGCTGGCTGCGGCCCGGGCCGGGTCGCCGCGCCCGATGTCGCGCAGGACTACGCGGGCGAGGCGGTGACACGCCCGCTTGGCAGCAGCGCGCCCTCGGGCCCCGAGAGCGCCTGCTGGGGCAAGCAGATCACGCCCGCGATGATCGAGACGGTGACCGAGCAGGTGGTGGACCGCCCGGCCAAGTTGGCGCCGGACGGGGCGGTGCTGCGCCCGGCCAGCTATCGCACCGTGACCCGGCAGGCGATCGTGCGCGAGCGGGCGGAGCTGTGGTTCCGCACCCCCTGCCCGGCCGAGATGTCGCCCGATTTCATCGCCACCGCGCAGCGGGCGCTGGCGGCGCGGGGGCTGTTCCACGGGGTCGTCACCGGCGAGATGGATGCCCCCACGGGGCGCGCCGTGCGGCGGTTTCAGGCGGAACGGGGGCTGGACAGCTCGGTGCTGTCACTAGTGGCGGCGCGGGACCTGGGGCTGATCGCGGTGGGCAGCAGCGAGGGCTGAGGCTCAGCGCAGGACCTGCGTCGCCGCCCACACGAGGGCGATCAGCACCGGCTGATGCACGAGGTAGACCGCAAGGCTGTGCTGGCCCGGCCAGGCCAGCAGCGTCAGCGTGCGGGAGGGGGTGGCGGGCCACAGGGCCAGCCGCGCCCAGACCCCAGGCCGGGCCAGCGTGTTGCCAAGCGCGATGCCAAGCAGCACCGGCGCGAACCACGGGAAGACCGGCACGAAATCGACCGAGCGCGGGATCAGCGTCCCAAGCCCCGTCCATTGCAGCCAGGGCGCGTCGAAGGCCGGCAGGAACAGCCAGCGCGGCGCCAGCCAGACCGCGACTGCGGCGAGCAGCGGCAGCGCGGGTGGCAGGCGCACGAAGGCGAGGCCGGCGAGGCTGGCGAAGGCGATGCTGTGCAAGATGCCGAAGAAGATGAACTGGTCCGGGATGGCGATGCGGGTGGCAACGGTGATGACTGCCGCCGCGCCCGCGATCATCGCCAGCCGCCGCAGGGCGCTGCGCCAGCGGATGCCATGGCCATGCGCCAGCGCGAGGCTGATGCCCGCAAGGAACAGGAAGCTGCCGGCGATGGCCCGCGCGAAGATCGCCCACCCGCCGCTGGTGGTGGTGCCGGAGGGCAGGTAGCCGAACATCTGCAGGTCGAAGGTGAAGTGGAACACCGCCATGCAGGCCAGCGCTACCGTGCGGGCGAGGTCGAGGGCGAGCACACGGGGAGCGCGGTGGGTGGGGGCGTGGGTCATGGGGTTTTGGTACAGGGCGACCAAGGCGGGGGCAATCGGTGCCCAGCCTCCCTTCTAGCTTTTGTGCGGTCGGGTCGGCCGGGAAAGGGCGAGGCACTGCCTCGCCCCCCGTGCGGGACATGTCTCCCAGAGCCGCCGGCAGCACGAGACCGGATGAGGACAGCGCCCGACCTGGTGGGCGAGAAGCGCCCGCCAGAGGCGGGGCGGGCGCTGGCTGGGCCCTTTGGGGGCCCGTCCGGTGCAGATTTACAGTTCGGCGTGTGGCGAAGGCGATGGCCTCCGCCACGGCAATGGGAGATTGGGGCGCCCGACCTGTCTGCAGACCAGTGTCTCTCAGCGAGACACCCGCGACTGGCGCACCCCTCCACCTCCAACAAAAAGGGCGCTCGGAGGCGCCCCTTTCTCATCTCATGCGGCCCTACTTACTCCACCGACAGCGCCACGAAGCGCGGCTCGCCCTCGCGGCGGATCAGCAGCAGCAAAGACTTGCGGCCCGCCTCCTTCGCCTCGTCGATGCGGTCCTGCAGGTCGTCCAGGGTCGCCACCTTCTGCTGGCCGGCCTCGGCGATCACGTCACCGGCGCGCAGGCCCTTTTCGAAGGCCGCGGCAGTCTCGTCGATCTCGCGCACCACAAGGCCAGAGGCATCGGCGGGCAGGCCGAGCTCCGAGGCCAACTCGCTGTCGAGCGGGCTGAGCGTCATGCCCAGCATCTCTTCTTGTGCAGGCGCTTGCGGGGTGTCGGCGGCGGCGGGGGTCGCCGTCGCCTCGGCCTCTTCGCGCCGGCCAAGCGTGACCAGCAGCGTTTCGGTGCGGCCCTCGCGCAGCACGATCACGCGCACGGCCTTGCCGACATCGGCATCGGCGACGCGGCGCACCAGATCGCGGGTGTCGGACACGTTGCCACCGTCAAAGCTGGTGATCACGTCGCCGGCCAGCATCCCGGCATCCATCGCCGGACCCTCTGGCACATCGGTAACCAGCGCGCCGGCGGCGGTCTCGATGCCGATGGCCTCGGCGACATCCGGGGTCACGTCCTGGATCTTGACGCCGAGCCAGCCGCGGCGGGTCTCGCCGAACTCCTGCAGCTGGGTCACGACCTTGCCAACGACATTCGAGGCCATCGAGAAGCCGATGCCGATCGATCCGCCATTGGGCGACAGGATCGCGGTGTTCACGCCGATGACCTGCCCTTCCATGTTGAAGAGCGGCCCGCCAGAGTTGCCGCGGTTGATGGCGGCGTCGGTCTGGATGAAGTCGTCATAGGTGCCGGCCAGCTCGCGGTTGCGGGCGGAGACGATCCCGGCGGACACCGAGAAACCCTGCCCCAGCGGGTTGCCCATCGCCATCACCCAGTCGCCGACGCGCATCACGTCGCTGTCGCCGAAGCTGACGAAGGGCAGCGGCGCATCGCTGGTGACCTTCAGCAGCGCGATATCGGTCTTGGGGTCGGTGCCGACCACTTCGGCGGGCAGGGTCTTGCCCGAGAAGAACTCGATCTCGATCTCGTCCGCGCCGTCGATGACGTGGTTGTTGGTGACGATGAACCCGTCCTCCGAGATCACGAATCCCGAGCCGAGCGCATCGGACCGGCGGGGCGTGGAGGGGCCCTGCCCTTCAGGATCCATGAACTCGCGGAAGAAATCCTCGAAGGGCGAGCCTTCGGGCAGCATCGGCCCGCGCGGCATCGCCGGGGCGGCCACGGTGGTCGAGGTGGTGATGTTGACCACGGCCGGGCTGACCTGCTGGGCGAGGTCGGCAAAGCTTTCCGGCGCCGCGCGGGCGGCGGACGGCACGGCCTGGCCGATGACCAGAGCGAGGCCGATGGCCGCGACCCACAGCATGTGCAGCGCGCTGCGTCCCCGCGGCGCGCGCCCGTCTTGCCGCAGCGTCTGGGACATGTCCCGAGTTGACATATTCTACTCCCCTTATCCTCATCGCCGGGTTCCCTGACGGGAACGGCTTACCCTGTTGTCGGGTTGCGCAGGCCGCATTGCAAGCCACAGCAGGTCGCGCCCCGTCACATGCGGGTGAGCGCCCTGAAACAGCCGCCCGGTTTCGTGGCCTCGATGGCCGCAGGTCAGGCCCCGAGGCTGCGCGCCAGCCAGATCAGCACCACCCCCACCGCCAGCGCCCCGAGGCCCAGCATCCGCCGCCGGTCAGCCGTCTGCGCGCGCAGCCAGTCCAGCGCCGCTTCGATACGCGAAGGGGCCAGTGCAAGCACCAGCCCCTCCACCGCAAGCACCAACCCGACCGCGAGGATCAGGAGGGCCATGATCTCAGTTCGCCGGAGCTGCCGGGGCCGCCTCTGCCGGGGCCTCTTCCGCCGGAGCGGCTTCGGCCGGGGCCGGGTCGGCAGGGGCCTCGACGTCTGCCGGAGCCTCTGCCGCAGGAGCCTCTGCTGCCGGGGCGATGGCCGGGCTCGCGGCAAGGGTGCCGGCGCCGGACTCGTTCAGGAAGGTGAAGAACTCGCTGTCGGGCGAGAGCACCAGCGTCGAGTTTCCGGGCTGCAACGCGGTGGTATAGGCGCTGAGCGAGCGGTAGAACTCGAAGAACTCCTCGTCGGCACCGAAGGCCTCGGCATAGATCGCGTTGCGCAGCGCATCGGCTTCACCGCGGATGATCTCGGCCTGGCGGCGCGCGTCGGAGACGGTTTCCACCACGGTCCGGTCGGCCTGCGCGCGAACCCGCTGCGCCGCCTCGTTACCGCGGGCGATCTCGTCGGCCGCCTCGCGTTCGCGTTCGGCCCGCATCCGGGCGAAGGTGGCCTCAAGGTTCTGCTCCGGCAGGTCGGTCCGGATCAGCCGCACGTCGATGATCTCGACCCCAAGGCCGGCGGCCTCGGTGCGGGCGCTGTCGCGAATCCGCGTGGTCAGTGCCGCCCGGTCCACCGACAGGATCGAGTCGGAGGTGACAGAACCCAGAACCTCGCGCAGACGCGAGCGCAGGATCAGGTCGATCCGGGCCTCGGCCGAGGCGGTACCGCCGACGCCGACGGCCTGGCGGAACTGCACCACATCGGTGATGCGGTAGCGCGCGAAGGCGTCGACCACGAGGCGGCGGTCATCCAGCGGCGTGACCTCGATCGGGTCGATGTCGCGCGACAGGATGCGGTCGTCGTAGCGCACGACTTCCTGGATCAGCGGGATCTTGAACGCCAGACCCGGCTCTTCCTTGACCGACTTGATCTGGCCGAACTGCAGGACCAGCGCCTTTTCGCGCTCGTCCACGATGAAGATCGAGGACAGGAGCCCGACCACGGCAACAACGGCAACGCCGAGAAGAATGGCTGTGCGGTTCATCAGTTGGTGCCTCCGGTCGTCGTGGCCTGGCCGCCGGTGGTGGCGGTGGCTGCTGCGGGCGCGCCGCGTCCCAGCTCGTTCAGCGGCAGGAACGGCACAACGCCTTGCGTGCCGACCGCGGCCGGGTCGATCACGATCTTGTCCACGCCGCCAAGCACGTCTTCCATGGTCTCGAGGTAAAGGCGCTTGCGCGTCACCTCGGGGGCCTTGGAATACTCGGTCAGAACCGCGCTGAAGCGGCTCGCCTCACCCTCGGCCTCGTTGACCACCTGCGCGCGGTAGCCCTCGGATTCCTCGACGATCTGCGCCGCGTCACCGCGGGCCTGGCCGAGCACGCGGTTGGCATAGCCGTCCGCCTCGTTCTGCAGGCGGGTGCGCTGCTGTTCGGCGGCCTGCACTTCGCGGAAGGCGTCGATGACTTCGGCCGGCGGGTCGGCGCGGTCGAAGTTCAGACGCACGACGTTGAGCCCGCTGCCATAGCTGTCAAGCGTGGTCTGGATCATCTCCTGCAGCCGTGCCGCGATCAGCCCGCGGTCGCGGTTCAGGATCGGGGCCAGCGGGCTTTGGGCGATGATCTCGCGCATCGCGGATTCCGACACCGCGCGCACCGTGGCTTCGGGGTCGCGCAGGTTGAAGAGGTAGCGCTCGGGGTCCGAGATGTTCCACACGACCTGGAAGTCGATGTCGACGATGTTCTCGTCACCCGTCAGCATCAGGCCGGCCTCGGCGATGCCGCTGCGCGACATGCCGATATCGACGGTCCGTTCCGGCGTGACCGGGATCACCGTGGCGGTGATCACCGGCCAAGGCGCGAAGTTCAGGCCGGGCTCCCCCAGGGACGAGAATTCACCGAGGAACAGCTCGACGGATTTTTCTTCGGGGCGCACCGTGTAGAACGACGCAAAGGCCCAGAGGCCGACCACGGCAAGCGCCGCGATGCCAAGGGTGCCGCGCGAAAAGGCCGGGCCCTTGGGGCCGCCGCTGCCGCCCGGTGGCTGCGGGCCACGCGGGCCGCGCCCGCCCATGAGCACCCGAAGCTGCTCCTGGCCCTTTTTCATGATCTCTTCGATTTCGGGGATCTGCGAGCCGCCTTCGCCCGGGCGTTTCTGCCCACGCTTGTCGTCGTCATTCCCGCCGCTGCCTCCGCCGCCCCCCCAGGGACCTCCATTCGCCATAAGCCCGTCTTCCCTTCAATTTCCGTTTACCGGTTGTCTTGCTAACTGGTCATCGCGCGGCCGAAATCAAGCTGTGCGCACCGGCTTTCGCATCGTGACCAGTTCTTCCGCCATCGTCGGATGCACCGCGCAGGTGCGGTCGAAATCCTCCTTGGTGGCGCCCATCTTCATCGCGATGCCGACCATCTGGATCATCTCGCCCGCCTCGGGTGCGACGATATGGCAGCCCAGAACGCGGCGCGTGTCCTTGCAGACCACGAGTTTCATCAGCACCCGGTCGGCCCGCCCGGCAAAGGCCGAGCGCATCGGCTTGAAGCTGGACACATAGACCTCGATCGGCCCCTTGGCCCGCGCCGCGTCTTCGGTCAGGCCCACGGTTGCCAGTTCCGGCGTGGTGAACACCGCCGAGGCGACGAGATCGTGATCGGGCTGGCGCGGGTCGGCGCCAAAGACGGTATCGGCAAAGGCATGGCCCTCGCGGATCGCCACCGGGGTCAGCTGGATACGGTCGGTCACATCGCCCACCGCATAGATCGAGGGCACGGCGGTCTGGCTCCAGCCATCGACCGGCACCTTGCCACCCTTGCCAAGCGCGACGCCTGCCGCCTCCAGCCCCAGGCTTTCGGTGTTGGGCACGCGGCCGGTGGCATAGATCACCTTGCCGAACACATCGCTGCGCCCATCCATGCAGGTCACGCGGAAGCCGCCCGCCTCGGGCTCGATGCCGGAGACCACGACCCCGCAATGCAGGTCGATGCCCTGGGCCTTCATGTCCTCGGCCACCAGATCGACGGCTTCCTCGTCGAACTCCTTCAGGATACGGGCGCTGCGCTGGAACTGCGTTACCTTCACGCCAAGCCCGGCAAGGATGCAGGCGAACTCGCAGGCGATATAGCCGCCGCCGACGATCAGCACGGAGGCAGGCAGCGCATCGAGCTTGAAGATGTCATTCGAGGTCAGCACATGCTCCGAGCCGGGGAAGTGCGGCACGAAGGGCCGGCCACCAACGGCCACAAGGATGTGCTTGGCCCGCACGGTCTTGCCGCCCGCCAGATGCACGGTATGGGCATCCACCACCGTCGCGCGGCAGTCATGCACCTCGACCCCGGCACTCGACAGCCCGCCGCGATAGGCCTTCTCCAGCCGGTCCAGCTCGCTATCCAGCCTGGCGCGGAACGCGCTCCAGTCGAGGCCGCCCACCGTCACCTGCCAGCCATAGGCCTGCGCATCGGCCATCGCCGTGGGGAAGCTGGAGGCGAAGACCATCAGCTTTTTCGGCACGCAGCCGCGGATCACGCAGGTGCCGCCCATGCGGTATTCCTCGGCAAGCCCGACTCGGGCGCCATGCTGGCCCGCCGCGATCCGCGCCGCGCGCACACCGCCCGAGCCGCCGCCGATGACGAAGAGGTCGTAGTCGAAATCCATAAGATCAGTCCCCGAGGTCGGCAAAGATGTTCTCGGCATCGACAAAGTCGATCCGGTCATGCTCGACCGTGCCGCGGTTGATGTCGCGCAATTCCACGCGCCCGTCACCCTGCCCGATGATCACCACATCGCAGATGTCGATGAAGAGGCCATTCTCGACCACGCCCGGGATCTGGTTGATGACCAGCGCGAGCTGCCGCGCATTGCCGATGCGGTTCAGGTGCAGGTCGACGATATAGTTGCCCTCGTCGGTGATGAAGGGCTGCTGCCCGTTCAACCGCAGCGAGGTGGACCGGCCAAGCACGTCGAGGCTGACCAGCGTCTCCTCGATCAGCGCTTTGGTGGTCTGCCAGCCGAAGGGCACCACCTCCACCGGCAGTGGGAAGGCCCCCAGCTGCGAGACTTCCTTGGCGGCATCGGCAATCACGATCATCTGGTCCGACGCCGTCGCCACGATCTTTTCCTGCAGCAACGCGCCGCCGCCGCCCTTGATCAGGTTCAGGTTGGCGTCGAATTCGTCGGTGCCGTCGATGGTCACGTCCAGCCATTTCGCCTCGTCGAGCCCGATGACGGTGATCCCCACCGACCGCGCCAGATCGGCGGTGCGGCTTGACGTGGGAACGCCGGTGATCCGCAACCCCTCCTCGCGCACCAGCTCGCCGAGGCAGCGCACCATCCAGGCGGCGGTGGACCCGGTGCCGAGCCCGACGCGCATACCGTCTTCCACGAAGTCCACGGCGCGCTTGGCGGCGGCGAACTTGGCCTTGTCGATCGGGGAAAGCTCTGCGGGCATCGGTCACTCCGGATCCAGTGTCGCCGTGGGTTATAGGCAAACTGACGCGCGCGTGCGAGGGGCAATTCGCCCCGGGACAGGCGCCTTCCGCCGCAGCGGGGCGCGGCAAGGTCGCTTTTCGGATGGCGCTTGGCGCGCGCAGGGGCCACCTTGAAGGGCGCGCAACAGGAAGCCCCCTCCCCCATGTTCCTTTCGGTCTTCGATATCTTCAAGCTGGGCGTCGGCCCGTCGTCTTCGCACACCATGGGCCCGATGGTGGCCGGGGCGCGGTTCCTCGAGATGATGCGCGCCTCGCCCTTCCGGTTTCACGGGCTGCGCGCCAGCCTGCACGGCTCGCTCGCCTTCACCGGCAAGGGCCATGCCACCGACCGCGCCACCATCCTCGGCCTCGCCGGGTTCGAGCCCGCGAGCTACGACCATGCCAAGGCCGAGGCCGCGCTGGAGGACATCGCCGCGCGCCATGTGATCGAGGCGCCGGGCCTGCCGCCCCTGGCCTTCCACCCCGAGCGCGACCTGATCTTCGACTACGGCGCCCCCTTGCCCGGCCATGCCAATGGCATGGTCCTGATGGCGACCGACGCGCAAGGCGACGTGATCCTGCGCGAGACCTTCTTCTCCATCGGCGGCGGCTTCGTCCTGACCGAGGCGGAACAGGCCGGCATCACCGATGCCGCCCTCACGGCCCCCGCCCCGGTGCCCTACCCGTTCCGCAGCGCCGCCGAGATGCTGGCGATGGCGGCCGCCTCGGGCCGCAGCATCGCGCAGATGAAGCGCGCGAACGAGGAGGTGTTCCGCAAACCGGCCGAGATCGACGCCGGCATCGCCCGGATCTGGGAGGTGATGACCGCCTGCATCGACCGCGGCCTTGCCACGGGCGGCATCCTGCCCGGCGGGCTGAACGTGCGGCGGCGGGCGAAGTCGATCCACGAGGCGCTGCTGGCCGAGCGCGGGCTGAACCTGACCGCCCCCCACGCGATCAACGACTGGATGAGCGCCTATGCCATGGCGGTGAACGAGGAAAACGCCGCCGGCGGCCAGGTGGTGACCGCCCCCACCAATGGCGCCTCGGGCGTGGTGCCCTCCGTGATGCGCTACTGGCTCGATCATGTGCCGGGCGCCAGCCGCGCCCGGATCGGGGAGTTCCTGCTGACCGCCGCCGCCGTGGGCGGCCTCGTCAAGACCAATGCCTCGATCTCTGGCGCGGAATGCGGCTGCCAGGCCGAGGTCGGCAGCGCCGCCGCGATGGCCGCGGCCGGGCTGGCGGCGGTTCTGGGCGGCACCCCGGAACAGGTGGAAAACGCCGCCGAAATCGCGCTGGAGCATCACCTCGGCATGACCTGCGACCCGATCCGCGGGCTGGTGCAGGTGCCCTGCATCGAGCGCAACGGGCTTGGCGCGATCAAGGCCGTCTCCGCCGCCTCCCTCAGCTTGCGCGGAGACGGCCAGCATCTGGTGCCGCTCGATGCCTGCATCGAGACGATGCGCCAGACCGGGCGCGACATGCATGAGAAATACAAGGAAACCTCGCTCGGCGGCCTCGCGGTGAACGTGCCGAACTGCTGACCCCCTCGGCCTTTGCCTTTTCCAAATATCCCCGCCGGAGGCACCCCGAGCCGCCGCCCTGCGGCGGCGAGCCAAAAGACCTGGCCCGCAGGGCCTCCGCTTGCTTCGCCCCGGGCATGTCGCTTTCAGGATGGACGCCCCAACCCGCCCCCGCTAGCCAAGGCCCCATGACCCACTCTCCCGACCGCATCCTGCCCGGCGTGGCGCTGATGATCGCGTTTTGCGTGATCGCGCCGCTGATCGACGTTTCCTCCAAGGCCGCCGCACAGGCGGTGCCGGTCGGTGTCGTCACGCTTGGCCGCTTCGTGGTGCAGGCGGCGCTGATGCTGCCGGTGGTGCTGGTGATGGGCCTCTCCTGGCGGATGACGCCGGTGGCGCTGCGGCTGCTGCTGGCGCGGGCGGTGGTCTCGATCCTCGCCACCTTCTGCTTCGTCGCCGCGGTACAGGTCATGCCCATCGCCGACGCGCTGGCCGTGGCCTTCGTCGAGCCGTTCATCATCCTCCTGATCGGCAAGCTGGTGCTGCACGAACAGGTCGGCCCGCGGCGGCTTGGCGCGGCGGCGGTGGGCTTTGGCGGCGCGCTGCTGGTGATCCAGCCCTCCTTCGCCATGTTCGGCGCGGTGGCGCTGTTCCCGCTTGGCACGGCCCTCTTCTTCGCGCTCTACATGCTGATCACCCGCCGGCTCAGCCGCGAGATGCATGCGGTGACCATGCAGCTGCACACCGCCATCGCGGCGGCGCTGATCTGCCTGCCGCTGCTGGCTCTGGGTCATCTCTCGGGCGTTCCGGCGCTGACCTTCGCCCTGCCGCCCTCGCTGCCGTTCTGGGGCTGGTGCTTCGGCGTTGGCCTTGCCGCCACGATCAGCCATATGGCGATCACCTATGCGCTGCAATTCGCGCCCTCCTCGACACTGGCGCCGCTGCATTACCTGGAAATCGTGACGGCCACGCTGTTCGGCTACCTGTTCTTCAAGGACTTCCCCGGCGGGATGACCTGGACGGGCATCGCCATCATCGTCGCCTCGGGGCTCTACGTCATCCACCGCGAGCGGGTGACGGCGCGGATCACCCGGCCAGGGAAATCGCCGGCAGCAACGCCCCAAGCGCGGGTCTGAGCCAGGCCCGCGGCAGCAGCACCAGCATCGGCCCGTCGATCTGCAGGTCCACCGGCCCGGTCGCCTCGTTCGAGGTGCCGATCCGGCCCGCAGGCGCGAAGTCCAGCCCGTCGATCGGCCAGCGCAGCCCGGAGGAGCGGCCCGTGGCCGGCCCCATCGGGAACAGCGACAGCCGCACCCCCGGCTCCAGCGGCAGCGTCAGGCGCGGCGGGCACAGGAAGATCACATCCTCGGGCCCGAGGATCAGGCAGCGCTGATGCGGATGGCTCGCCAGCGCCGTCATCACCGACAGCGTGTGGTCCAGCCGCAGCCCGGCAAAGCCGAGGCCAAGCAGGAACGGCGCCTCGACCAGCCGCAGGCATTTTTCGAAATCGGTGGAGTCCTGCTCGGGCACCTTATGCTGCCGGTCCAGCGGGATCGCGGCGCGTGCGGCGGCGCTGACCGAATCGAAATCACCGATCACCGCGCCCGGCATCCGCCCCGCCGCCAGCGCCCCGTCAGCCCCGCCATCGGCGGCCACCAGCAGCGGCGCAAGGGCCAGCGCCAGATCCAGATCCGCATGGGCGAAATCCCCGCCGCCAAGCAGGGTGACGCCGGTCTTTGATTGGACAAGGGCTTCCGTCATGCGGATACTGATCCCAATTAAGGCAGCGGAAGGCAACCTCGGCCGGATTCATTCCTTGGTTTTTCCTCATTCCGCCCATGGTAACGATCCGTTTGCCATGGATGGTCCATCCACGGAGTCCTGAAAGAGGCGAGAAATCATGGTCGGTGCGAGTAAAATCCTGACAGTGTCCTACGGCACGTTCTCGTGCACTCTGGAAGGATTTGACGATCCCTTCTCGACCATGAAGGCCATTGCCGAGTATTTCCGCGAGCTTGCCGCCGAGGACCGCTACTTTGGCGCCGAACCGCCCACCCCCGATGCCGAGATGCTGCACCGCATCGCCGAGCGCGAGATCCAGCGCCGGGTCGAGGCGAAGATCGGGGCGAATGGCGTGGTGCTGCGGCAAGAGGACAGCGCCGCCCCCGAGGCCCCGCCGCGGGTGACGATGGGCCAGCCGGTGGCGCCCTCGCCGGTGGTTGCCGAGGCAGCCCCGGTTGAGACCTCCGTGCTGCATGTTGCCGCGCAGGCTCCCGCCGCGCAGCCGCCCGCTGTTCAGCCGCCCGCTGTTCAGCCGCCCGCTGTTCAGCCGCCCGCTGTTCAGCCGCCCGCTGTTCAGCCGCCCGCTGTTCAGCCGATTGCCGAAGAGATCGAGGACGACGCCCCCACCCTGCGCCCCGCCGCCGAAGCCGGCAGCGCCGAGGCCGAAAGCGTTGCCGCCAAACTGATGCGCATCCGCGCCGCCGTCGCCGGCAGCCGCGCCGCGGAGCCTGCGATGGAAGCTGTGGAGGCTGTTGGACCGGAGACCGGGGCAGAGGCGCCGACGGCCGAGGTCGAAGCCGTCACAGGTGCCATGGCCGCAGCGTTCGATGCGCAAGCCGATGCCGAAGAAGCTGGGGTTTGGACGCCGGAGGACGTGGCAGAGGTCGCGTTCGAGGCGCCGGCCGCAGGTGAGGCCGAGGTTGCGGCCGAAGCGGATGACCCGTCGATGGTCGATGACCAGGCCGCGCTGCTGGACTCGCTGACCGCCGCCCTGGCGGAAGACGTGCCGGTCGCAGAGGCGGATGAGGGTGTCGCAGAAGAATTGGCCTTCGAGGACCTGGCCTTCGAAGAGGTGGTCTTCGCGGATCTGACCGGCGAGGCGCCGGCTGATGAAGTGCCGGCCAGCCAGGAGATCGTTGCCGAAGAGCCGGTTGCCGACGCGTGGCCCGGCGCGGAGTTCGTGGCTGCCCAGACCGCCGAAGCCGAGGATGCCGAGATCGTCGCACTGAGCGATCTGGTCCGCGACCTCGAGACGGAGGCGGCGGCGCCGGTGATGGCGGAAGCCGCCGAGAGCACCGATCTTGGCTTTGTCGCCGCAGGTGTCTGGCCGGATGCGACGATTGAGGATGACGCGGCGCACACTGACGCAGAGCAAGACGGCGCAGAGCAAGACGGCGCAGAGCAGGACGGCGCGCTGGACCTGGCGGACTGGGACGAGGGCGAGGACATCTCTGCCCCCGAGCACGCTGACCCGCATGGGCTGACGGACATGGCGCCCGACGCGCTGCCCGATGCCATCGCCGACATGCTCGCCGCCGAGACGCGGCTTGACGCCGAAGACGAGGGCACGGGTGCCGCCGAGGCCGACGCGCTTGTGGCAGACGCTGCAGGCGAGACCCGTGACGACGCTGGCTTCCTTGAGACGCAAGCCGAGGCGCAGCCCGAGCCGGAGGCCCGGCCGGAGCCGCAGCCCAACCCCCAAGCCGAGCCGCGCAGCGAGAACGCGCTGCAGCGCGCCCGGGCGCGGGTGATCAAGGTGCGGCGCATCGAGGTGGCCGAGGCGCAGGTTGCCCCGCAACCGGCGCCCGCCGCCGATCCGGTGCTGAGCGGGATCGAGGCGGCCCTGGGCGATACCGGGCTGTCGGCCGAGGATGAGGCGGACCTGCTGGCCGAACTGGCCGCCGTCGAGCGTGAGGCTCCTGGGGCCCGCGCTGCGAGTACCGCGCCGGCCGTTCAGATGCAGGATGCGGCGCCCGCGGCACCGCGGGTGTCCGAGATCGAGGATGCCGAGATCGTCGAGACCGAAACGGATGCCGGCGTTGCCGCCGACTCGGAAGTCGATTCGGGCGCCGACCGTCCGGTTCTGGGCCGCGGCCCGGCCGACGAGGCTGCGGTGTCGCGGCTGATCGAGACCGCCAACACCCGGCTGGAAGGCACCGAGACCCGTCGCCGCTTCTCGGCCATCGCCCATCTGAAGGCCGCCGTGGCCGCCACCGTCGCCGACCGCGCGCTGCAGACGCAGGCCGCGGGCACCGCCCTGGTGCAGGACAGCGAAGAAGCCATCGACCGCTACCGCGACGACCTGACCAAGGCCGTGCGCCCGCGCCGGCCCGGCGAGGCCAGCGCGCAAACTGCGCGCCCCGGCGCCGACCGTGCGCAGGCGCCGCTGGTGCTGGTGTCGGAACAGCGGGTGGACCGCCCGGCCGCGGCGCAGCCGCAAGAGGTGGGCGCCATCCGCCCGCGCCGGGTGACGACCAGCACGCTGCGGCTGACCGAGATGCTTGGGGCCGAGGACGAGGGGGAAGACGACGTGCCGGCCCCGACCCCCGAGGAAGCCCGCAGCTTTGCCGATTTCGCGGATCGCCTGGGGGCCAATGGCCTCGCCGACCTGCTGGAGGCTGCCGCCGCCTATACCGCCGCGGTCGAAGGGCGTCCGCATTTCTCGCGCCCGCAGATCATCAAGAAGGTGGCGCGGCTGGCCGATGAGGCCGATTACAGCCGCGAGGCGAGCCTGCGGTCCTTCGGGATGCTGCTGCGCGAGGGCAAGATCCAGAAGGTGAAGCGCGGGCAGTTCGCCATCTCGGACAACTCGCGCTTCATGTCGGAGGCGCGCCGCGCGGCACGCTGAAGTCACTCCGATAACGAAAAACGCCGAAGCGCCCCGGGGCTGCTTCGGCGTTTTGCTGTCTGGTCAGTCGTCCGAGGCGTCGCCGGAGCCGTCCGATGCCGAGTCCTGCGACGGGCGCCGTGCGGGCGGAATGGCAGCCGCCTCCGGATCTGGCTGCCCCACACCGCGGAACACCGCGCGGAAGGGCAGGATCCAGATGATCCCCAGCAGCACATAGACCACGAATTCCGCCGCGATCGGCAGGCGGCCGAAGCGCGCATCGAACCAGTTCACCAGCGTGACGGCGGCGATGATGTAAAGCGGCATCCCGACCAGCAGGATCAGCAGCGACAGCCGCCGGCGGGCGCGGTAGGACAGCGCCATTGGCTCAATCCTCGAAGGGATCGGTGACGAGGATGGTATCGTCACGCTCGGGGCTGGTGGACAGCATGGCGACGGGGCAATGGATCAGCTCCTCGATCCGCCGCACATACTTGATCGCCGCCGCCGGCAGTTCGGCCCAGGACCGCGCGCCTTGGGTGCTTTCGTGCCAGCCGTCCATTTCCTCGTAGATCGGCACGACGCGGGCCTGCAGCGCCGCGGCGGTGGGCAGGTAGTCGTATTTCACGCCGTCGATCTCATATCCCACGCAGATCTTCAGTGTGTCGAACCCGTCGAGCACGTCGAGCTTGGTCAGCGCGATGCCGTTGACGCCGGAGATGGCGCAGGTCTGGCGCACCAGCACCGCATCGAACCAGCCGCAGCGGCGCTTGCGCCCGGTGACGGTGCCGAATTCATGGCCGCGCTCTCCCAGCCGCTGGCCATCGGCATCGGTCAGTTCGGTCGGGAACGGGCCCTCGCCGACGCGGGTGGTGTAGGCCTTGACGATCCCCAGCACGAAGCCGATGGCCGAGGGGCCAAGCCCGGTGCCGGTGGCCGCCATGCCCGACATGGTGGTGGACGATGTGACGTAGGGATAGGTGCCGAAGTCGATATCCAGCAGGCTGCCCTGCGCGCCCTCGAACAGGATGCGCTTGCCGGCGCGGCGCATCTCACCCAGCACCTTCCACACCGGCTGTGCATATTGCAGCAGCTTCGGCGCGATCTCGGCCAGCTTGGCCTCCAGCGCGGCGCGGTCGATGGGGGTGGCGCCAAGGCCGGCGCGCAGCGGGTCATGGTGCGCCAGCAGCCGGTCGATGCGGGCGGTCAGCGTGTCGGGATCGGCCAGATCGGCGACGCGGATCACCCGGCGGCCGACCTTGTCCTCATAGGCCGGGCCGATGCCGCGGCCGGTGGTGCCGATCTTGGCCTTGCCGGCGGCATCCTCGCGCAGCTTGTCGAGATCCTGGTGCAGCGGCAGGATCAGCGGAGCGTTTTCCGCGATCATCAGGTTCTCGGGGCTGATCGCCACGCCCTGCGCCGCCAGCTTGTCGATCTCGGCGAACAGCGCCCAGGGGTCCAGCACCACGCCGTTGCCGATCACCGCCAGCTTGCCGGGGCGCACGATGCCCGAGGGCAGCAGCGACAGCTTGAACACCGTCTCGCCGATCACCAGCGTATGGCCGGCATTGTGCCCGCCCTGGAAGCGCGCGATCACGTCGGCCCGTTCCGACAGCCAATCGACGATCTTGCCTTTGCCTTCGTCACCCCACTGGGCCCCGACCACGACGACGTTTGCCATTGCGCATTGCTCCTCAGGCGTCAAACCCGGGCCGGTATAGCCGCGCGCGCCGCCGGGCGAAACCGCCTTTTTCGAAGGGGCGCGTCGTTAAGGCGATTGTTGTGGGGCACTGCCTGTTTCCGGCGCGATCAGGGGACTTGCCAGTGGCAGGTCCCCCGCGTCGGTTGCCCGGAGGCGCAAGCCGGAGGGCAAGGGGGTGACGCTTGGTCTGCCGGTTCCAAATTCTGATGCGACCGCCCCGGTGGGCACGCATGTGTCTGCCCCCCATTACGTTTCGTGGGGGGGCGGGCACAGCGGAATTTCGTCGACGGCCGAAATTCTGGTCAGAGACCTTGGCTGGCCGAGGCGCCGAGAGTTACAGCCCCTTCGACCGATACGACTTCGCCACGCGGTCGATGGCGACCACATAGGCGGCCATGCGCAGGTCGGTCACTTCGGGGCGGGTGTGCCAGACCTCGCGCATCGACTGATAGGCGATGCGCATCGTGTCATCGAGGCCCGAGCGCACCAGCTCCAGCTCATCCGCGCCGCGCAGGTACTTGTCCTTGAAGCCCGGCGACAGCGTCCAGCCAAGCCCCTTGTCCGAGGACAGCCGCTCCAGCTCATCCACCAGCAGCTTGTGGCGCGCCTCTTCCTGGCGGCGTTCCATGCGGCCGAAATGGATGTGGCTGAGGTTCTTGACCCATTCGAAATAGGACACCGTGACGCCACCGGCGTTGGCATACATGTCGGGGATCAGCACCGTGCCCTTGTCGCGCAGCACCGCGTCGGCGCCCGCCGTCACCGGGCCGTTCGCGGCCTCGACGATCAGCGGCGCCTTGATGCGCGCGGCGTTGGACAGGTTGATGACCGCCTCCATTGCCGCAGGGATCAGGATGTCGCAGTCGGTTTCCAGCATTGATGCGCCATCGGCGGTGAAGGTCGCGCCGGGGAAATCCTTGACGCCGCCGTTGAGGCGGATCCAGTCGCGCACCGCCTCGACCTCCAGCCCGGTGGCCGAGAAGATCGCGCCATCCCGCTCGATGATGCCGGTGATGATGGCGCCGTCTTCTTCCGACAGGAACTTGGCGGTGTGATAGCCCACGTTCCCCAGGCCCTGCACGATAACACGCTTGCCCTCGATCCCGCCGAAGAGGCCGGCCTTGGCCACATCTTCGGGATGGCGGAAGAACTCGCGCAGACCATATTGCAGGCCGCGCCCCGTCGCCTCGACCCGGCCGGCGATGCCGCCCTGATGCAGCGGCTTGCCGGTGACGCAGGCCATGGCGTTGATGTCGGTGGTGTTCATGCGCTGATACTGGTCGACGATCCAGGCCATCTCGCGCTCGGAGGTGCCCATGTCGGGGGCGGGGACGTTCTGGCTGGGGTTGATCAGGTCTCGCTTGATCAGCTCATAGGCGAAGCGGCGGGTGATGCGCTCCAGCTCATGCTCTTCCCATTCGCGCGGATCGATGCAAAGCCCGCCCTTCGATCCACCGAACGGCGCCTCGACCAGCGCGCATTTGTAGGTCATCAGCGCCGCCAGCGCCTCGACCTCGTCCTGGTTGACGCTCATCGCATAGCGGATGCCGCCCTTGACCGGCTCTTGGTGTTCGGAATGGACCGAGCGATAGCCGGTGAAGGTGTGGATGTCGCCACGCAGCCGCACCCCGAAGCGCACCGTATAGGTCGAGTTGCAGACCCGGATCTTCTCTTCCAGCCCCGGGGACAGGTCCATGACCGCCACCGCGCGGTTGAACATCAGATCGACGGATTCGCGGAAAGTCGGTTCTCCGGTAACGAACATTGCAGAATTCTCCCTTATACGCGGCCAGACGTGACAGCCTGCCGCAGCAGCCTAGGCGGGTTTGCCGGCAGAAGCACTACGCGAATCACCCGGCATGGCGAGGGTCCGCCCGGCCCGAAGGAAGCATGCCCGCCCCGCCAGTGCCGCATTCGCCCGGTCTCCGGCGGGCACACCCGTCCCATCGTAGCCCGGACGGCGACAATCCGGCATCCGGCCAAACTCCGTCCCGCAATGCCTTACGATCCCCCACTTTCCTCCGCGCGGACGCCGCAATTTTGCCCCAGGACATGGCATAGATGAACAATCGGGCCAGCCCCTCTTGGAACGCGGAGAAGCCGCGATGGGGGCTGGATGAGGGACGTGACATGACCAGTTTCGCAGGACCACGATTTCGTTCGGCCACAGCCCGCCCCGCAATGCGGGCGGTTGCCGCTGCCAACACCCGAACCCGGCGCTTCCGCCGTGACGAGGACGGATCGATCCTGGTGTTCGGTCTGCTGCTGTTTACCGCGATCCTGCTGCTGGTCGGCGTCTCGCTCGACATGATGCGCTTCGAGACAGAGCGCACCCGGGCCCAGTACACGCTGGACCGTGCCGTCCTGGCCGCCGCGGACATCAGCCAGACCGCCGATGCGCAGGTGGTGGTGGACGACTATTTCAAGAAGGCGGGCGTCGAGCATTTCGACCCGGTCGCAACTGCGACCAAGGGCACCTACAATGAATGGAAGAAGGTCGTCGGCACGCTGAACGTGTCCACCAACACCTGGTTCATGAACATGGTCGGGGTCAAGCAGCTCAAGGCCCCTGCCGCCGCCACGGCCGAGGAAAAAATCGGCAATGTCGAGATCTCGATGGTGCTCGACGTGTCGGGCTCGATGAACGACGAGGTTTACGACTCGCGGGGCCGCGGCGTCGGCACCAAGCTGGAGCTGCTGCGGCCCGCCGCGCAGGAATTCGTCACCACGATGTTCAAGAACGTCTCGGGCGCCGGCACCAAGGAGGGAAAGCTCTCGATCTCGCTGGTGCCCTATGCCGAACAGGTGAACCTCGGCAGCTCGTTCTCGGGCTATTTCAACCTGTCGAGCGAGCATTCGCGCGCCGCCTGTGTCGATTTCACCGGGTCCGATTTCAACTCGCTGGCGATCACGCCGACGCAGGCGCTGCCCCGCACCGCCTATGCCTATGTACGCTCCAACAGCTCGACCTTCCGGGAATGCACGGGCTACGACACGACCGCGATCGCATCGGTTCTGCCCTTCTCGACCGCGGAAGCCTCGATCAAGTCCGCGATCGGCGCATTGACCGCCGAGGGCGACACCGCGATCGACATCGGCGCGAAATGGGGGATGGCCCTGCTCGACCCGGCGGCGAAACCCGCGCTGGATGCGATGATCACGGCCAAAGCCGCCGATGCCTCGATCACCGGGCGGCCCTTCTCCTATACCTATCCAGACACGCTGAAGATCCTGGTCCTGATGACCGATGGCGAGAACACCAACACCTATCGCCTGATGGCCCCGTACCGTGCCGGCATCTCGCCGGTCTACAAGGACAGCAACAACAAGTATTACTATTATCGCCCTGACCGCGACAGCAGTGCCTATGACTTCTATTCCTACGACCGGACCCAGAGCATCCAGACCGGCACCGTGCGCCAGTGCGACTGGCGCGGGCGGAACTGCAAGGACGTTGCAGTCTATGAAACCACCTCGTGGTTCCGCGCCAGCGACATCAACGGTGAGGCTGCGATCACCTGGCCTCAGGTCTGGGAGGCGTTCACCGTCAACACCTTCTCCTCGCAGATGTATGCCAAGGCGATGGGCGTCGGATCCAGCGTCTTCTACAACGCCGCCGTGGATCACGCCAACAACGACACCAAGGATGATCGCCTGGACAGCATCTGCACGGCGGCAAAGAACAAGGACGTGCTGGTCTTCGCCATTGCCTACGATGCGTCGGATCGCGGCCAGAAGGCGCTGAAGGACTGCGTGTCGGCCAGCTCCTACTATTACGACGCGCAGGGCACGACCATCGCCGACGCCTTCGCCGGCATCGCCAACTCGATCAACATGCTGAGGCTGACGCAATGATCCGCGCCGCGCTCCGGGGCCTGCGGGGGCGGCTTGCCCACTTTCGGCAAGACACCTCGGGCACCTCGACCATCGAGTTCGTGATCGTGTTCCCGGTCTTCGCCTTCCTGCTGTGCTCGGCGACGGAATCCGGGATCCTGATGCTGCGGCAGGTGATGCTGGACCGCGCGGTGGATCTTGCGGTGCGCGACTTGCGCCTGCAGGAGTTTCCGGCGGTGACCCATACCCAGATCAAGACCCGGATCTGCAGCGAAGCGACGGTGATCCCCGACTGCACCAACGCGGTGCTGGTCGAGATGCGCCATGTGAACAAGGGTGCCACGCTGCCAAGCACGGCCGCGCCCTGCGTGGACCGTGCCGCCACGGTGCAATCGGCCACCACCTTCACCCAAGGCAAGGACAACCAGATGATGCTGATCCGGGCTTGCGCGGTGTTCGATCCGATCTTCCCCGGTGCCGGGCTTGGCCTCGATCTGGCCAAGGACGCCACCGGCGCCTATGCGCTGATCTCGACCAGCGCCTTCGTCGTCGAGCCAAGCTAGGAGGGGATGATGACCAGACGCCTTCCCCCGCTGCTGCGCCGCCTTCGCATCGCCGCCAGCCGCTTTTCCCGCGACAACCGCGGCTCGATCACCGTCGAGGCGATGCTGGTGCTGCCGCTGTGGATCTGGGGCTATACCATGTCCTACATGTTCTTCGACGCGTTCCGCGAACAGACCGTCAACCTGCGCGCGGCCTATACGATTTCCGACATGATCTCGCGCGAGGCGGATGCGATCGGGCCGAACTACATAGACGATCTGCATGACATGTTCGACTATCTGACCCGCACCAACCATCCGACCTGGATCCGCGTCAGCTCGGTCTATTACGACACCAGCGCCAAGGTCTACAAACGCCACTGGTCCTATTCCACCTCGACCGACCACAAGGCGCATACCGACACCACCATCAAGGCCGAGAAGGACCGGCTGCCCAACATGGTGATCGGCGAGACGGTGGTGCTGGTGGAAACCGGGATGATGTACGAGCCGGTGTTGAATGTCGGTCTTGCGGACATGTGGTACACCAACTTCATCCCGACCCGGCCGCGGTTTGCCTCCAAGGTGGATTACAGCAGCACGAAGTGACGCCGGCCCCGGCAGCGGCCCCGCGCAGCCCTGCACAGACCCTGCGCGGGGGCGGCGGCTAGGCAGGGAGGCGCCCGATCCCATATTCAGGGCCAGTATCCAAGCCTGCTACCCCGCAGCGCCGGAAAGGAGCCCGCCCATGTCGATCCGCCCCGCCTCGATCCGTCCCGTCACCGAAGCCCGCCTTGCCCAGCCGACGATGGAGGGCGCCGGCGTCAAGCTGCACCGCGCCTTCGGCTTTCACGATCCGTCCGAGCTGGACCCGTTCCTGCTGTTCGACGATTTCCGCAATGAACGCCCCGAGGATTTCCAGAACGGTTTCCCCTGGCACCCGCACCGCGGTATCGAGACCATCACCTATGTGCTGTCCGGCACCGTCGAGCATGGCGACAGCCTCGGCAATCGCGGGTTGCTGGGCGCGGGCGATGTGCAATGGATGACCGCGGGATCGGGGATCATGCATCAGGAGATGCCGAAGGGGAACGCCTCGGGCCAGATGCACGGCTTCCAGCTTTGGGCGAACCTGCCCGGGCACCTGAAGATGACCCAGCCGCGCTATCAGGACGTGAAGGGCGCCGACATCCCCGAGATCATCGACGATGACGGCACCATCGTTCGGGTGATCATCGGCGAGTTCTGGGGCCGCCGCGGCCCGGTCGAAGGCATCGCCGCCGATCCGCAATATCTCGACATCACCGTGCCCGCCGGGCTGCGCAAGACCTTCAAGGTGGATACCCGCCGCCGCGCCTTTGCCTATGTGTTCGACGGCACCGGCCGCTTGGCCGATGCCAGCCGGCCGCAAGGCGTGCTGCTGGAGAAAGAGGTGCAGGGCGCCGAGGTGAATATCCGCGACCTGTCGGGCGACCGCACCCTGATCCGCTTTGGCGCGGGGGACGAGGTGACGGTGCAGGCCGGGGAGCGCGGGCTGCGCTTCCTGCTGATCTCCGGCGCGCCGATCGAGGAGCCGGTGGCCTGGCACGGCCCGATCGTGATGAACACGGCAGACGAGATCCGCCAGGCGATGGCCGACCTGCGCAACGGCAGCTTCATCCGGCCGGCGCATTGAACGAGGCGGGGCGGCCCACGCCGCCCCTTGTCACGCCTGCACCGCGCGGCGCACCATGTCCTGATAGATCTGCTCCACCCGGTCCCGCGAGAGCCTCCCGCCCTCGCGGTACCAGGTGTTCACCCCGGTCAGCATGGCGATGATCGCCATCGTCGCCAGCTTGGTATCGGGCACGGCAAAGATGCCCGCCGCCTGCCCGTCCTCCAGGATCGCCTCCAGCTGATCCTCATAGGCGCGGCGCAGGGCCTCGATCTGGGCGAAATGCTCGGGTGTCAGGTTGCGCAGTTCCATATAGGACAGGAACACCGCCTCGGCCCGGGTCAGGCTGAAGCGGATGTGGAAGCGCACGAAGGCCTCCAGCGCCGCTTGCGGCCCTGTGCCCTTGGGCTCCGCCGCCCAATGGCTCAGCACGTCATCCATATGCGCCTTGAGCAGGTCGAACAGCAGCGCCTGCTTGTCGGGGGTGTAGAGATAGAGCGCGCCGGCCTGCACCCCCACCTCGGCCGCGATCTGCCGCATCGAGACGGCGGCAAAGCCGTCGCGCGCGAACAGCTGCAGCGCCGCGGCGCGGACCCGGGGGCCGGTGATGTCGGAATGGGAGCCGGTCTTGCGTGCCATCCGACTGTGGTATCTGCACGCGCGTTCAATTCCAAGACCCGGCAATGATGCCATTCTTGACCCGCACCGTCAGAGGGCAGCGCGCGTCCGCCGGGTGGGCGCTGCAACAGAGGTTCTAGGCGCTTTATGGTGCGGCCAACTTCCACCGAATTTCTAGGCGGAACCGTGGAGAAGCGCCCGCCCGAGGGGGCGGACGGGCGCTGCCCGGCGGCGCTGAAGCGCCTTGTTCCGGGCAAAGGCACGATCTCAAAGCACTCCCCCTTGCTGCCCCCGCCGCCCCCGGCCTATGGTCTGCGCGCATTCCCCCGGAGGTATCCGATGACCCGCCTTGCGCTCGCGCTCGCCCTTGGCCTGATCCCCGCCTGTTCGGCCGCGCCCGACCTGGGCGAGCCAAGCGCCACCCTGACCGCGCCGCCCGGCTGGCCCGAGCTGCTGCCGCTGGCCCCGGTGATCGCGCAGGCCGAGGCGGGCGCCGCGCTGCCCGACCCCACCGCGACCGAGCAGGCCCGCGCCGAGGCCCTGCGCGCCCGCGCCGCCGCGATGCAGGCGCAGGGCACGTAACCCCTCGCCGCGTTGCAAGCGCGCCGCGAACCGGCTAACAGACCTCCCGAACGCCCACCCAAAGGAGCCCGCCCCATGTCCGAACCGCTGCGCCTTGGCATCGCCGGTCTGGGGACCGTGGGCATCGGCATCGTCAAGATCGTCCAGCGCCATGCCGAGCTGATCGAGCGTCGCTGCGGCCGCAGGATCGCCATCACCGCCGTCTCTGCGCGCGACCGCAGCAAGACCCGCGATGCCGACCTGTCGAACTATGCCTGGGAGTCGGACCCGGTGGCACTGGCCCGCCGCCCGGATGTGGACATCTTCATCGAGGTGATGGGCGGATCGGAAGGCCCGGCGCAGGAGGCAACGCGCGCCGCGATTGACGCCGGCAAGGATGTCGTCACCGCCAACAAGGCCCTCTTGGCCCATCACGGCCAGGCGCTGGCCGAAGCGGCCGAGGCCCGCGGCCGGGTGATCCGCTTCGAGGCGGCGGTGGCGGGCGGCATCCCGGTGATCAAGGCGCTGACCGAGGGGCTGGCGGGCAATGCCATCACCCGCGTCATGGGCGTGATGAACGGCACCTGCAACTACATCCTGACGCGGATGGACAGCGCCGGCCTGCCCTATGACACGGTGTTCGAGGAGGCGCGCCAGCTTGGCTACCTCGAGGCCGACCCGAACCTCGATGTCGGCGGCATCGACGCCGGCCACAAGCTGAGCCTGCTGGCCGCCATCGCCTTCGGCACGCAAGTGAGCTTTGACGCTGTCGATCTGGAGGGGATCGGCCGCATCTCCATCGACGATATCCGCCGCGCCGGCGACATGGGCTTCAAGATCAAGCTGCTTGGCGTTGCGCAGATGACCGGGCGCGGGCTGGAACAGCGGATGTCGCCCTGCCTCGTGCCCGCCGACAGCCCGCTTGGCCAGTTGCAGGGCGGCACCAACATGGTGGTGCTGGAAGGCGACAGCGTCGGCCAGATCGTGCTGCGCGGTCCCGGCGCCGGCATGGGCCCGACCGCCAGCGCCGTGATGGCCGACGTGATCGAGATCGCCCGCGGCTGCCGCATCTCCACCTTTGGCCAGCCTGCCAGCACCCTTGCGGTGCCGGTCGCGGCCAAGGCCACCGCGCCCGCGCCCTATTACCTGCGGATGGAGCTGCAGGACAAACCCGGCGCGCTGGCCAAGATCGCCACGGTTCTGGGCGAGAACGGCATCTCCATCGACCGGATGCGGCAATACGGCCATGACGCCGGCACCGCCCCGGTGCTGATCGTCACCCACAAGACCACGCGCGACGCGATCGACCACGCCTTCCGCGGCTTTGCGGCCACCGGCGTCGTCACCGGCGTGCCGGTCGCCTTCCGCATCGAGGCGGTCTGAGTCCGGGTTGGGCGGAAAGCGGGCACGTTCGGCACCCCACCGCGCAGGAAGGCCCCGCGGGTGCCGCGGGGGCAGCACGTTAGCGCTGCCAGCCTTGCCCCTGTCACATTCCTCGGGTTAGGTGCGGTCAAAGCCGCATTTACCGCAGGATGATCCGATGACCCCTCCCCTCGATTTCAACGACCGTATGCTCTCGCTCGGCCTTGCCCGGGTCAGCGAGGCGGCGGCGCATGCCTCGGCACTCTGGATCGGCCGCGGCGACGAGAAGGCGGCCGATCAGGCCGCGGTCAACGCGATGCGCGACCAGCTGAACATGCTCGACATCACCGGCGTCGTGGTGATCGGCGAGGGCGAGCGCGACGAGGCCCCGATGCTGTTCATCGGCGAGGAAGTCGGCACCGGCAACGGCCCGGAAGTCGACATCGCGCTCGACCCGCTGGAAGGCACCACCCTCACCGCCAAGGACATGCCCAACGCCCTCACCGTGATCGCCATGGCCCCGCGCGGCACCCTGCTGCACGCGCCTGACGTGTACATGGACAAGCTGGCCATCGGCCCAGGCTATGCCAAGGACGTGGTCAGCCTCGAGATGACCCCGACCGAGCGCGTAGCCGCGCTCGCTGCTGCCAAGGGCTGCAAGATGTCGGACATCGCGCTGTGCGTGCTGGAACGCCCGCGGCATGAGGAGATGATCGCCGAGCTGCGCGAGACCGGCGCCTCGATCCGCCTGATCACCGATGGCGACGTGGCCGGCGTGATCCACTGCGCCGAAGCCGATATCACCGGCATCGACATGTACATGGGCTCGGGCGGGGCCCCCGAAGGGGTGCTGGCCGCCGCCGCGCTGAAATGCATGGGCGGGCAGATGTGGGGCAAGCTGATGTTCCGCAACGATGACGAGCGTGGCCGCGCCGCCAAGGCCGGCATCACCGACCTGAACCGCATCTATGCCCGCGATGAGCTGGTGACCGGCGACGTGATCTTTGCCGCGACCGGCGTCACCGACGGCTCCATCGTGCACGGCATCAAGCGCGAGCCCGGCTACCTGACCACCGAAACCATCCTGATGCGGTCGAAGACCGGATCGGTGCGGCGGATGATCTACCGCAACCCGGTGAAGTGATTTGTGCGGCGGGGTAGCTTTGCTGACGACCCCATAGGACCAACTGCGCTTTTGCCCGGAATCAAGGCGCTTTAGCGCCGCCGGGCAGCGCCCGTCCGCCCCCTCGGGCGGGCGCTCTTCAACGGCAGTGCCTAGAACGCCGGTGGAGGTAGGCCGCACCATAAAGCGCCTAGAACTGCGGTGGCTCGCCCACCCGGCGGACAGGCCCTGCCCTCCGCCTAAGCAACGCAAAGCGCCCCCTCCCCTTCCACTCTGGCCCTCGCGCCCGTTTTGCGCCATCACACCTGCATGACAGACCGCGCCTTTCTCGACGTCGAATGCTCCGCTACCGGCCGCCGCTGGATCGGCCCCTCGGCCGATGCCGACCGGCTGGCCGAGGCGATGGTGCAGGAGACCCGCCTGCCGCTGCCGCTGGCCCGGGTGCTGGTGTCGCGCGGGGTCGCCCCCGCCGATGTGCAGCGCTTCCTCGAACCTCAGCTGCGCGACCTGCTGCCCGACCCGCGCAGCCTGAAGGACATGGAAGCTGCCGCCGCCCGCTTCCTGCGCGCCCTGAAGGGCCGCGAGACGATCGCCGTCTTTGCCGATTACGATGTCGATGGCGGCGCCTCGGCCGCGCTGATCCTGATCTGGCTGCGCGCGATGGGCTGGCAGGCGACGCTGTATATCCCCGACCGCATCGACGAGGGCTATGGCCCCAACGTGCCCGCCATGCAGGAACTGGCGCGGGATCACCGGCTGATCCTCTGCGTCGATTGCGGCACGCTTTCGCATGAGCCCATCGCGGCGGCCGCGGCGGCCGATGTCGTGGTGCTGGACCATCACCTGGGCGCGGAAACGCTGCCCCCCGCGCTGGCGGTGGTGAACCCCAACCGGCAGGACGAAAGCGGCGATCTGGGGCATCTTTGCGCCGCCTCGGTGGTGTTCCTGATGCTGGTCGAGGCGAACCGGCAGCTGCGCGCCGACGGCATCGCCGGGCCCGACCTGCTGGCCCTCCTCGATCTGGTGGCGCTGGCGACAGTCGCCGATGTGGCGCCGCTGACCGGCGTCAACCGCGCGCTGGTGCGGCAGGGCCTGAAGGTGATGGCACGGCGCGAGCGGCCGGGGCTGGTGGCGCTGGCCGATATCGCCCGCATGGATACCGCCCCCGCCGCCTATCACCTCGGTTTCATCCTCGGCCCCCGCGTCAATGCAGGCGGCCGCATCGGCGCAGCCGATCTCGGCGCGCGGCTGCTGGCCACGGCCGACCCGCATGAGGCGGCGGCGCTGGCCGAACGGCTGGATGCGCTCAACACCGAACGCCGAGAGATCGAGCTGCGCGTGCGCGACGCCGCGCTGGCGCAGGCCGAGGCGCGGGGTTTCGATGCGCCGCTGGTCTGGGCGGCGGGCGAGGGCTGGCACCCCGGCGTCGTCGGCATCGTCGCGGCGCGGCTGAAGGAGGCGACGAACCGCCCTGCCGTGGTGATCGGCCTCGCCGGGGACGAGGGCAAGGGCTCGGGCCGCTCCGTCTCGGGTGTGGACCTTGGCGCTGCGATCCACCGCGTCGCCGCCGAGGGGCTGCTGCTGCGCGGCGGCGGGCACAAGATGGCCGCGGGCCTGACCGTGGCGCGCGGCCTGCTGGAGCCGGCGATGGACCGGCTGGCCGAATTGCTGGCCCGGCAGGGCGCCGGCGCGGGCGGCCCCGCCGACCTGCGGCTCGACGGCCTGCTGATGCCGGGCGCCGCCACGCCGGGGCTGGTGGAAGAGATCGACAAGGCCGGCCCCTTCGGCCAGGGCGCCCCTGCCCCGCGCTTTGCCTTTGCCGCAATGGCGATCACCCAGGCCCGCCGCATCGGCGAGACCCACCTGCGCGTGACCTTCGGCGACGAGACCGGCGCCCGGCTGGAGGCGGTGGCCTTCGGCGCCTTCGACGGCCCGCTTGGCCCGCTGCTGGAAGGCCATGCCAGCGCCCGCTTCCACATGGCCGGGCGGCTGGAAATCAACCACTGGCAGGGCCGCAGCAAGGTGCAACTGCGCCTGGAAGACGCCGCAAGAGCCTGAAAAGGCTTGTCTTTCAGGGCGTTGGGGGCTGGAGGCCAGAACTTTCACAAAAAACGCGAAAATCCGCTTGCGAGTCAACGCGCCCTGTCCTAAACACCGCCCACGCCAAGCGATGCGGCAACGCAAGCTTCGCCAAACGCCAGTGTGGCCCGTTCGTCTATCGGTTAGGACACCAGGTTTTCAACCTGGGAAGAGGGGTTCGACTCCCCTACGGGCTGCCACTGCGTCTTCTGAACCCCCTACTCAAGATGCCCTGAGGCGCGGCAATTTCGCCAAGCGTCCGGACGGGGGGGGCCGCCATCGCGATAGCGCCTCTTACCCGACCCCTCACTGCAACACGTTCCGGCTGCAGGTGAGTGGCCATTCCCCCCGCACAGGCCTTGTAGGTGTGTAGATCGGCCTTTCGATTGGTCTATCGGCCGCTTCGTCCGCTGCCTTAACGACGGGGCGGCAGTTTGCAATCATCGGGCAGTCCAGGACCGGGAAGCCCGATCCCGCCGCTCATCGGTTCGGGGTCCGGCCCGTCAATCAATATGTCGGGCGGACATGCCGCCCTCAGGCGCGCCAGATCGGTGATCGTCACCGTCTGGCCCTTGATGCTGACACCGTCCGCCTCGAGCCCCTTCAGAGCGCGCGACAGGTTTTCCGGGGTCATCCCCAGATAGGAGGCGACCAACCGCTTCTCGACCTTCAGGACAAAGCGGTCGACGCTGCCTGCAAGCTGCGACTGCTTCAGCAGGTAGCACGCTATCCTCTCTCGCGAGCTGCGCAGCTTTAGGTTCTTGGCGTGCCGCGCCATCTCGCGGAAGGCCCCCGCCAGTTCGCCGACGATCGATACGGCAAATTCCGGATCGGTGCGGAAGATCGCCCGCAGGTCCGAAGCCGGGACCAGCAGCAGCCGCGACGGTTCCAATGTGCGGGCCGACATGAGATAGGGCAGGTCGCGCACACAGGCCGCAAGAATGAAGGTGCCGACCGGCTGGACCACCGCCATGGTCGTGGTCCGGCCCTGCCAATCGGCGTGCAGCTCGACGCTGCCATCGACCACGACATGCAGAAAATCGGCGGGTGCGCCCTGCCGGATCAGCTCTCGCCCAGTGGCGAAACTCTGAGCGGAGGCTCCCTGCATCAGCGAGGTGAAGTTGGCCTGCCGCATGTTGCGGAAGAGTGGCAGCTGTCGAACTTCCGCAAGATCCTCGGGCTGCATGTCACTTCCTGTCTGGACGAGATGCATTGGAGCGCCGGGCCGATACTTGTCAAGCCGCCGCACCCGCGCAAGGCCATGCGCCGCCGCATCAAAGCAGGGTGCCCCCACTTGGCCGGCGACGGGCGGGCCGGTGACAAAACAGATGCTACTTGATCTATATCAAGACGCTGCGCTCCACGGTCGGGCAGACAGTCCAGCATGTACCGCATCGCCCACACCCTCTCTGGCGTGATTCTGGCCCTCGCCCTGGTCCTGACCGGATCTGGTGCGACCGGCCCGGCGCATGGGGCGACGATGCAGGTCATCTGTGGAAGCGACGGCACCAGCACCATCTGGCTGGACGGTGACGGAACCCCGGTCAATCCTGATGAAAACCACTCCAAGTGCTTGAACTGCTTGCCTTCTGCTGCAGTGATTCCCGAAGCGGCGGTCGTCCTCTCGACCCTGATCGCACAGCGCATTGCGGCCGGCCCTGTCCGTCCAAACGCGGCACTGCCCGGACCCGTCGCCCATCTTCGCCCCGATCCCCGCGGTTCTCCGGCATTGCCACCGGGCGACCCGAGCAACGGGGACCGGCCGACCAACGCCCGGCTCCCTCACCAGAGCGCTGCAAAGATTGATTTTTATCAATCCCATGCACGGACTTCGGTGACAGACCTCCGGGCGACCAGTCAGGACGCCCCAGCATGATCTTCCCACGCCTCCTCCTCCTCCTGTCGCTGATCATCGCCGCTCTGCCTGCCCTGGCAGAACCGGTGCTGCCGCAGTTTCTGGCCCAGATCCCGGCCGGAGACCTGGTCGCGGGGGCCGATGGTTACGGCCCGGTCCGGGCAGACCAGCCGGTGGCCCCGGTCATGAAGGATGGCGAAACCATCGCCTGGGCCTTCGTCACCAGCGATTTCGTCGCAACCACGGGCTATTCCGGCAAGCCGATCCACACCCTCGTCGCCGTCGACCCGGATGCCCGCGTCGCGGGTCTGAAGGTGGTCAAGCATTCCGAGCCCATCGTGCTGATCGGCATTCCCGAGGCCCGCATGTCCGCCACCGTCGCCGGCTATGTCGGCCTCGACCTCGTGGCCGAGGCAGAGGCGGGCGGCACTGCACATGACCTCGACATCATCTCGGGCGCGACCGTCACGGTAATGGTCATCGACGATTCCATCGTGCGCGCCGGCCTGAAGGTCGCAAGATCGCTGGGTCTGGGTGGCCTCGTCCCGAATGCCGCGGCGACAGGACCGGGGTTCGAGCTGGATCCTGACGCCCCTGCCGCGTCGGACTGGACGGAGCTGGAAGGCGACGGCACGCTGCGTCGGCTGTCGCTGGATGTGGGCCAGGTCAACGCCGCGTTTGCCGCCCTTGGCGACGACCGCGCGACCGCCCGCGCCCTGACCGAAGCGCCCGACACCACCTTCATCGAGATGCAGACCGCCCTGGTCTCGCAGCCCGCCATCGCCAGGGCGATCCTTGGCGAGGGCGAGGCCGCGAACCTGGCCCGCTGGCTGCAGCCCGGGGAACATGCCATCCTCATCGTTGGCCGGGGGCTCTACAGCTTCAAGGGGTCGGGCTATGTCCGGGGCGGCATCTTCGACCGGATCGTGCTGATCCAGGACGATGTCTCGGTCCGCTTCCGCGACAAGATGCACAAGCGCCTTGGATCTGTCGCGGCGGAGGGTGCGCCGGATTTCCTCGAGACCGACCTTTTCAAGATCCCGGCAGACCTGGGGTTCGATCCTACCAAGCCCTTCCGCCTGCAACTTCTGTTGCACCGCGAGGTCGGGCCGATCGAGAAGGTGTTCACGACCTTCGACCTTGGCTTCCAGCTGCCCCAGAAATATCTGCGCGCGCTCGCCCCGCCGCCCGTTGCCAATGCCGCGGCAGATGTCGCGGACCAGGGGGAAGCCGCCGCACACCGCGCGCTGTGGCAGCGGATCTGGGCCGACAAGCAACTGGAGATCGCCGTGACCGGGGCGATGCTGGCTGTGCTGACGCTGGTGTTCTTCTTCCAGAGCTTCGCCACCCGCAATGCCCGCGCCTTCTTCTGGTTCCGCATGGGGTTCCTGACCGTCACGCTGGTATTCCTTGGCTGGTATGCCAACGCACAGCTTTCCGTCGTCAACCTGATGGCCCTGTTCGGCGCGCTGGTTAGCGGGTTCAGCTGGCAGGCGTTCCTTCTGGACCCTCTGACCTTCATCTTGTGGTTCTCGGTTGCTGCCGCATTGCTGTTCTGGGGCCGCGGCGCCTATTGCGGCTGGCTGTGCCCCTTCGGCGCGCTGCAGGAAATCACCAACCGGATCGCCCGGGCGCTCCATGTGCCGCAATGGACTCTGCCCTGGGGCCTGCATGAACGCCTTTGGCCGATCAAGTACATGATCTTCCTGGGTCTCTTCGGCGCCAGTCTGATGAGCATCGAACAGGCCGAACGCTATGCCGAGGTCGAACCCTTCAAGACCGCGATCGTTCTTAAATTCGCCCGTGCCTGGCCCTTCGTGGCCTATGCGCTGGCGCTGCTGGCGGCGGGCCTCTTCGTCGAGCGCTTCTATTGCCGCTACCTTTGCCCGCTGGGTGCAGCGCTGGCGATCCCGGCGCGGATGCGGATGTTCGACTGGCTCAAGCGCTACAAGGAATGTGGCAACCCCTGCCAGTCCTGCGCCAACCAATGCCCCGTTCAGGCGATCCACCCGACGGGCGAGATCAACCCGAACGAATGCGTCAACTGCCTGCATTGCCAGGTGCTCTACCAGTCCCCGACGATCTGTCCGGTCGTGATCAAGAAGCTGAAACGGCGCGAAGCCGTGACCGCCTCGCCTGCGCGCGACGTTTCCGGGCACCCGAACCATCCCCAACCCCAACCTGCTGAATAGAAGGAGTTCCGACCATGACACAGGAACACAAGCCCGGGCTTTCCCGCCGTGCGCTGCTGGGCGCAACCGCTGGGGGCGCTGCCCTCGCCGGGGCCCTCGGCGGTGGACGCCTGGCCCTGACCGGCGGGGCTTTCGGCGGCGCGATGCTCGCCTCCACCGGCCTTGCCAATGCCGCTGGCGAAGGCGCCACCGTCGGGCCGGGCCAGCTCGACACCCATTACGGCTTCTGGTCCTCGGGCCAGTCGGGCGAGATGCGGATCCTCGGCGTCCCGTCGATGCGCGAACTGATGCGGGTGCCGGTCTTCAACCGTTGTTCGGCCACCGGCTGGGGATCGACCAATGAATCGATCCGCATCCATCAGCGGACGATGACCGACAAGACGAAGAAATACCTCGCGGCGAATGGCAAGAAGGTCCACGACCAGGGCGATCTTCACCACGTCCACATGTCCTTCGATCAGGGCAAGTATGACGGCAAGTTCCTGTTCATGAACGACAAGTCGAACACCCGTGTTGCCCGGGTCCGCACCGATGTGATGAAGTGCGACGCGATCCTGGAAATCCCGAACGCGAAGGCGATCCACGGCCTGCGCCCGCAGAAGTTCCCGAAATCCACCTATGTCTTCTGCAACGGCGAGGACGAGGCGCCGCTGGTCAACGACGGCACCACGATGGAGGACGTGTCGACCTATGTGAACATCTTCACTGCCGTCGACAGCGAAAGCTGGATGCCCGCCTGGCAGGTGATCGTCTCGGGCAACCTCGACAATTGCGATGCGGATTATGAAGGCAAGTGGGCCTTCTCGACCAGCTACAACAGCGAAATGGGCATGACGCTGGCCGACATGACTGCGGCCGAGATGGACCATGTTGTCGTCTTCAACATTGCCGAGATCGAGAAGGCCGTGGCGGCGGGCGAGGGGCAGGAGCTGAACGGCGTGCGCGTTCTGGATGGCCGGAAAGAGGCGGCCAGCCAGCTGACCCGCTATATCCCCATCGCCAACAACCCGCATGGCTGCAACATGGCGCCGGACCGCAAGCACCTTTGCATCGCCGGCAAGCTGTCGCCCACCGTGACGGTGCTGGACGTGACGAAGTTCGACACGCTGTTCGACAGCGATGTCGATCCGCGCAGCGTCGTCGTGGCGGAACCCGAGCTTGGCCTTGGCCCGCTGCACACTGCCTTTGACGGGCGGGGCAATGCCTATACCTCGCTGTTCCTGGACAGCCAGGTGGTCAAGTGGAACATCGAAGACGCGATCCGCGCCTATGCCGGTGAAGCGGTGGACCCGATCAAGGACAAGGTCGACGTCCACTACCAGCCCGGTCACCTCAAGACCGTGATGGGCGAGACGCTGGACGCTGAAAACAAGTGGCTGGTCTGCCTGTCCAAGTTCTCGAAGGACAGGTTCCTGAACGTGGGGCCGCTGAAGCCCGAAAACGACCAGTTGTTCGACATCTCGGGCGACAAGATGATCCTGGTGCATGACGGCCCGACCTTTGCCGAACCGCACGATGCCATCGCCGTCCCCGCCAGCTTGCTGAACCCGCTGAACGCCTGGGACCGGCAAGACCCGATGTGGGCCGAAACCCGCACCCAGGCCGAGGCGGACGGGGTGAATATCGACGACTGGGCCGACACGGTGATCCGCGACAAGGACGACCCGAGGAAGGTGCGGGTCTACATGACCAGCATGGCACCGGCGTTCAGCCTGGAAAGCTTCACGGTCAAGGAAGGCGACGAGGTCACGGTGATCTGCACCAACCTCGACGACATCGACGACCTGACCCACGGCTTCACACTCGGGAACCACGGCGTGGCGATGGAAGTGGCGCCGATGGCCACCGCGTCCATCACCTTCACCGCCGCCCAGCCTGGGGTCTACTGGTACTATTGCCAGTGGTTCTGCCACGCGCTGCACATGGAGATGCGCGGCCGGATGTTCGTGGAACCCGCAGGGGCCTGAAGACAGATGCGCGCCCTCGCCCTGCTGCTCTTGCTCCTCTCCACGCCGCTTGCGGCGGCGGAAGTGCATGTCATGCCGGGCGCGGGCACGCTTGGCGCAGCCATTGCCGCGGCCGAGCCCGGCGACGTGCTTGTGCTGTCGGGCGGGGCCTACATGGGCCCCGTCACCATCGACCGGACCCTTACCCTGACCGGCGACGGCACTGCCACGATCGACGGTCAGGGGAACGGCACCGTCATCACCATCGCCGCCGATGACGTGGCGCTGACCGGCCTGCACGTGACCGGATCGGGCGCCGACCACAGCCAAATCGACTCCGGCATCAAGATCGTCAAGGGTGCCGACCGCGCCAGGATCGAGGGCAACCGGCTGACCGACAATCTGCACGGTGTCGATGTGCATGGCGGGCTCGACGCCCTTGTCCGTGGCAACACCGTCGAAGGCCGCCAGAGCCACCGCATGAACGAGCGGGGCAACGGCTTCTATGTCTGGAACAGCCCCGGAACCGTGATCGAGGGCAACCGGGTGCGCTGGGGCCGCGACGGCATCTTCTCGAACGTGTCGAAGAAGGGCACCTACCGGGGAAACACCTTCCGCGACCTGCGCTTTGCCGTCCACTACATGTATACCCATGACAGCGAGGTCAGCGGCAACGTCTCGATCGGCAACCACCTCGGCTTTGCCATCATGTTCTCGGACCGCGTGGTGGTGAGGGACAACCTCTCGCTTGGCGACCGCGAACACGGCGTCATGCTGAACTTTGCCAACAGCGCCGATGTGGCCGGCAATCTGGTGCGGGGCGGCACGAAGAAATGTCTCTTCATCTACAATGCCCACAAGAACCTGATCTTCCGGAACCGCTTCGAAGGCTGCGGCATCGGCATCCACTTCACTGCCGGATCAGAGCGCAACATGCTGACGGAAAATACATTTCTGGGAAACAACGAGCAGGTCAAGTATGTCGGGACACGGCATATGGAGTGGAGCTTCGAAGGGCGGGGCAACTTCTGGTCCGACCATCCGGCCTTCGACCTGAACGGCGACGGCATCGCCGATGGCGTCTTCCGCCCCAATGACCTGATGGACCATATCCTGTGGTCGCAGCCCGCCGCCGCGCTTCTGACCGGGTCCCCTGCCGTGCAGCTGGTGCGCTGGTCACAATCCTCTTTCCCGGCCATCCTGCCCGGCGGCGTGACCGACAGCCACCCGCTGATGCAGCCCCATCTCATTCCCGTTCCCGACGACATCACGGCCATCGAGGCCGAGGTTTCGGGGCGCTGGACCAAAGGCACTCCCGATGACCTCGACCTTGACGATCTCGGCTCTCACTAAACACTTCGGGGAGCTGGTGGCCCTGACCGGGGTCAGCCTGTCTGTCGCTCCCGGCGAACGGGTTGCGCTTCTGGGCCACAATGGCGCGGGCAAATCGACGCTGATGAAGATCATCCTTGGCCTGATCCCGGCGACGGGCGGACAGATCACCATCTGCGACGCCGCGCCCGGCTCTGTCGCCGCTCGCCGCGCCGTCGCCTATCTGCCGGAAAACGTGGCCTTCCACCCGTCGCTGACCGGCGAGGAGCAGACCCGCCACTACCTTACCCTGCGCGGCGAAAGCCCCGGGCTGGCAATGGGCCTGCTGGAAAGGGTCGGCCTTGCCCATGCCGCCCGCCGCCGGATCGGCACCTATTCCAAGGGCATGCGCCAGCGTGTCGGCCTTGCCCAGGCGCTGATCGGGCAGCCGCGCCTATTGGTCCTGGACGAGCCGACCTCTGGCCTCGATCCCGTGTCCCGGCGCGAATTCTACGCGCTGCTCGACGACCTTGCCGCGCAGGGTGCTTCGATCCTCCTCTCCTCCCACGCCCTGACCGAGGTCGAGGCGCGAACCGACCGGATCGTGATCCTGTCCCAAGGCCGTCTGGTGGCCGAGGGCTCGCTGGCCGACCTCCGCCGCCGCGCGAGCCTGCCCGTGATGCTGCACATCACCGCCCGCAACGGCTTTGCAAACGCCATCGCACAAGAGCTGCCTGCCGCAATCATGGTAGACGGCGCGCTGCACCTGTCCTGCACCCAACCGGAAAAGCTGAAAACCCTGGGCCGTATCGCGGGCTTGGGCGACATGGTCGCCGATCTCGACGTGCTGCCCCCCAGCCTCGAGGATATCTACAGCCACTTCAGCCAGGGAGGCGCCCGATGAACCGGATCCTGTCCACCGCGGGCACCGAGTTCCGCATCGCCCTGCGCAACCGCTGGGTCGCCATCGCGCTGGTGCTGATGGCGGTCTTCTCGGTCGTCCTGGCGCTGGCAGGCTCTGCCCCCACCGGCGGGCTTGGGGTGGACCGGCTGTCCGTCACCGTGGCCTCGCTGACCTCGCTGTCGGTCTATCTGATCCCGCTGCTGGCGCTTCTCATGAGCTTCGACGCCATCGCGGGCGAGGCAGAGCGTGGCACCCTGCCCCTCCTGCTCGCCTACCCCATCGCCCGGGAGGAGGTGCTGATCGGCAAGCTGATGGCCCACCTCGCGATCCTCGCGCTCGCCGTCCTGCTGGGCCACGGGCTGGCCGCAGGCATGGCGATCTGGGGCGACGAGACTGCGCTTGCGGGCCTGCCCGCGCTCTGGCGGCTGTCCTGGTCCTCGGTCCTGCTGGGGGCAACGTTCCTTGGCGCAGGCTATGCCCTTTCGGCCCTGTCGCGCCGCCCCTCGGGGGCCGCGGGCCTGGCGGTCGGTCTCTGGCTCGGCCTTGTCGTGCTTTACGACCTCGCGCTTCTTGCTGCCATCGTCGCCGACAACGGCGGCTGGTTCACGACCAAGGCGTTTCCCGTCGCGCTTCTGGTGAACCCCGCCGACGCCTTCCGCCTCTTCAACCTCACAGCCTCTGGCGCAACCGCCGCCGCGTCCGGGGTCGGGAGTGCGGCGGATGCCATCCCGCTGTGGCAATCGCTGAGCTCGATCCTTCTGTGGCCACTGGCCGCCCTCGGCCTTGCCGCCGCCGCCTTCCGAAAGGTCACCCCATGAAACATGTGCTTCTCCTCGCCCTCGCCCTTGCCGCCTGCCAGGAAGAGGTTGCCCAGAACACCGACCCGCTGCCGCTGAACCCCGAAACCGTCGGCCATTTCTGCCAGATGAACCTGCTGGAGCATGAAGGCCCCAAGGGGCAGGTCCACCTTGAGGGCCTGCCGGGGACGCCGCTGTTCTTCAGCCAGGTCTCCGACACGGTGGCCTATCTGCGCCTGCCGGAACAAAGCCATCCGATCCTTGCCATCTGGGTCGCCGATATGGGCGCACCCGGCGCGACCTGGGCAGATCCGGGCGCGGACAACTGGATCGACGCCCGCACCGCAAGCTATGTCGTGGGCGCGGCAATCGAAGGCGGCATGGGCGCGCCAGAGGTCGTGCCCTTCGCCGACCCCGCGGCAGCCGAGGCGTTCGCGGCCAGGCACGGAGGAAACATCATGGGCCTCGACGCGATCCCCGACTCCGCCGTGCTCGCCCCGGTCACCGAGACGGCAGAGGGCGACGGCGATTATGGCCGCCGGCTTGAAGCCCTGTCCGACAGGGCGGGGGGCTGAGCCATGCTGACCCGCCGCCGTTTCATTGCGATCTCTGCCGCCCTTGTGCCCACGATGGCCTTGGGCAAGGCGCCCGACCTTCACACCGAAACCGGCATCGCCCTGGGCGCCCGGGTCACGCTTCGCATCCAGCACCCGGACGCCCCGCGTCTTGCCGCCCTGGCGATGGACGAGATCTGGCGGCTGGAGGGGATCTTCAGCCTCTACAAGCCCGACTCTTCCCTCAGCCGGCTGAACCGCGACGGGACCCTGCGCGCCCCGCCCTTCGAACTCCTCGAGTGCCTCAGCATCGCCGGATCGGTCCACCATGCCAGCGGCGGGCGGTTCGACCCGACGGTCCAGCCGCTCTGGTCCGCGCAGGCGATGGCGCTGGAACGCGGAACGCCGCTGACCGGGGCCGAGCGTGCCACGATCCTCGCGCGCATCGGCTGGCACCGCGTCAATCTTGACCCCGGGGCCATCACGCTCCAGCCCGGCACGGCGCTGACCCTGAACGGCATCGCCCAGGGCTACATTGCCGACCGGGTCGCCGCGCTGCTGGCCCGGAACGGCCTGACCCGCGCCCTGATCGACACCGGAGAGATGGCCGCCCTGCCCGGCGGCAGCTGGCCCGTCCGGCTGCCCTCCGGCGACACGCTCGCCCTGCAAGATCTCGCGCTGGCGACATCCTCTCCTTTGGGCATGACCTTCGGCGGCGACGGCGTGACCAGCCACATCCTGAACCCGTCCACAGGTCGCCCCGCCCTGCCCCACTGGGAGGCCGTCACGGTCTCGGCCCGCTCGGCGGCTCTGGCCGACGCGGTCTCGACAGCGGCCTGTCTTCTGGGCACAGAGGCGGAAGTCCGTGCCCTGTGCGACCGCGTCCCGGGCACGACGCTGGTCTCCGCCATCGCGCTATAGAAAGGACGCCCGATGATGCTGGCGATGAGCCGCAGCGGTGATCCCTCTGGGGCAGGTGCGGCGACCGTCGCCCCCAGTTCGGCGCAGGGGCGATTCAGCAAGAGCGGTGCCTCCAACCGGACCCGTCTGACATCGTCGCCCTTCCCCGGCTCTGTGTTCCGTGGCATGCAACGGCGCATGTGGACGCGGATCGCCTTCCCCTTGCTCGCCATCGCAGTTGCGATGCTGATTGCCGTGACCAGCGTCACCTCGGCCGGGATGATGGCGCCGGACCGGGGCGAGGTGGCGATCGAAGCCTTTGAACTGGCACATGGGACGAGCGTCGGTGATCTGTGCGGGGGCGAATTGCCGCATGATCACAGCTGCCCGCTCTGCCATGCGCTGCCTGACGCTCCGGGCGTAGGCCATGACAGTATCTCGTTTTTGCTGACCCCGCATGACGGGTGGCGGCGGCTGAGTGACCTGCACCGCGCCGCGCAGACCCGCAACCTGCACCATTCCCCAAGGGGGCCCCCGGTCACCGGCTGACGGCATCTTGCCGCGCCTGACCGTATCGCCGGCGGCCCGCCCGCCCGGCTCCCCTTGTTGCCCGGCCGCAAGACGGCGGGCCCACTGGACTGGACCCATGACTCACGCAAATCCCCGCGCCGCCAAGGCCGCGCTCTACAGTGCCATCTGGCGCTGGCACTTCATTGCTGGCCTCGTCGTCCTGCCCTTCATGTTGATCCTTGCCGTCACCGGCGGCATCTACCTGTTCAAGGATGAGATTAACGACGCCGCCTACAGCCGCCTGCGCTTCGTCGAGTCGGCGGCGAGCGCCCCGCTGCTGCCCTCGCAGATCACCGCTGCGGCGCTGGCGTCGAACCCGGGCACGCTCAAGGCCTATACCCCCGCGGCGGCTGCGGATCGCAGCGCCGAGGTGGATATTCTCGGCGCAGACGGGCTGAAGAACACCGTCTATGTCGATCCCTATACCGGCACCGTGCAGGGCAGCCTGTGGGATGCCGGCGCGTCCGGCAGCCCGGCGATGCATGTGGTGCGCAAGCTGCATTCGCTGGACTATGTCGGCTGGGTCGGCAACCGGCTGATAGAGGCGGCCGCGGGCTGGATGGTGCTGCTGGTCGCCACCGGCATCTACCTGTGGTGGCCGCGCGGCAAGAAGGTCGGCACCGTCAGCATCAAGGCGACGCGCGGACGGCCGTGGTGGCGCGATCTGCATGCGGTGACGGGGATCTATACCGCGTCCTTCATCGTGTTCCTGTCGATGACCGGGCTGCCCTGGTCGAGCGTCTGGGGCGGCAAGTTCTATGACTACGCCTATGCGCTCGGGCTCGGGATGCCCGATGGCTACTGGTCGGGCAAGCCGGCCTCGACGGTGCCGGTCTCCGCCGCCCTCGACCGCGCGCCCTGGATCATGGAGAACCAGCCGATGCCGCTCTCCACTGCGGCGGCGGGCGTGCCCCAGGCACTCGATACCGTCGTGGCCCGTGTCGAGGCGCTCGGGCTCGTGCCGGGCTATGCGGTGGTGATGCCGAACGGGCCGGAGGGGGTGTTCACCGCCTCGGTCTATCC
This sequence comes from Frigidibacter albus, assembly GCF_009908165.1. GTDB lineage: Bacteria > Pseudomonadota > Alphaproteobacteria > Rhodobacterales > Rhodobacteraceae > Frigidibacter > Frigidibacter albus. The sequence goes on along the minus strand of NZ_JAAAUC010000002.1, from coordinate 18,772 downwards.
CGATGACATCACCTATGAGCGGGTGATCCATCTCGACCAGTATAGCGGCGCAGTTCTCTATGACGCGGATCTTGCCGACCTTGGCACCCTCGGGCGGTGGGCCGAATGGGGGATCAGCGTGCACATGGGGCAGGAGTTCGGGCTGGTGAACCAGATCGTCCTGCTGCTGGCCTGCGCGGCGATGGTCATGCTCTGCGTATCCGCCGCCGCGATGTGGTGGAAGCGCCGCCCCGCCGGCGCGCTCGGGGTGCCGCAGGTGCCCGCGGACTGGCGGATCCCGCGCACGTTGCTGCTGATGGCGGTCGCGGCGGGCATCTTCTTCCCGCTGGTCGGCCTGTCGATGCTGCTGCTGGCGGCGGTGGAGCTTGGCGTGTTCCTTGCCGGCCGCCGCCTGCGCACCGCTTGAAACCCGGGCGCCCGGTCAGGGCCGGGTGCATTGTGCCGAAGGTTGCGGCGCCGCGGGGAGCACGAGATAGGCAATGACCTTGCCGGGGGCCCGCTGATCCCTGCCCGCGAGGGCCATGGATCCCGCAGCTTGGTCTCTCACACTTCTATTCCGCCGAGGAGCCGAACGGCAGCTATGGCTGGAGCGAGGTCGGCGTGATTATCGAGCCGGCGGAAGCGCGGGAAGATCATCCCGGTGACCTGCGTCTTCGCGTTCCGCGTCGCCACACTGTAGCGGCCGAGGACCAGAGACAAGCCGTCGGGTGCCCGTTCGGGTTCAGTGCGTTGCCCTTGCCCCCGTCAGGCCCCCTTGTTGAACGGCAGGAAGCGCGTGGCAGGCCCGTCGAGCCGCGTCGTCATCATCCCCTCGAAGTCGCTGACCGCGAAATGCACGAGGGTACCGCCGGGGAAGCCCAGAAGGGGTTCCGGAGGCTGTCCCTTGGGGCTGGGGTGCCGCTCGAAGCGATACTGGTCGACGGCGTCCTGGATGCCTTGGGTGAAGTCTGTCTTCAGTTCCGCCGTCGCCGGCAGCCCGTTCAGGAACAGCACGAGGTCGAGGCTGTTGCCGTTCGCCAGCGAGATCCCAGACGAAACATACCCCTCTCACAGACCACATATTCGCTTTTTCACAGACATCTACAACGACGCTCACCAATCGGCAGGTTCGGCAACAGGAGCTTGGGCGGCTTCCGCCGCTGCGTCCCCCCCGGGGAACCACCGGCCCCTTTCCACGTTCTCCCCGGCATCACACTCCAACCCCCCGGGAGACTGACCATGAAAGACAAGGACCTTGGATCGCTGTTCTACGACGGCCTGAAGGACATCTACTACGCCGAGCGCAAGATCCTGAAAGCGCTGCCGAAAATGGCCCGTGCGGCGCAGTCGGAGATGCTGCGTAACGCCTTCCTGAAGCACAAGGAAGAGACCGAGACACAGAAAGAGCGGCTCGACAAGGTGTTCGAGGCGCTTGGCAAGCGCGCGCAGGGCAAGACCTGCCCGGCGATCGACGGCATCCTCGAAGAGGGTGAGGAGATCATGGACGAGTACAAGGGCATGGCCTCGATCGACGCCGGCCTTGTGGCCGCGGCGCAGGCGGTCGAGCATTACGAGATGGCCCGCTACACCACGCTGTCGACCTGGGCCAAGCTTCTGGGCCATACCGACGCCGCCAACCTGCTGCTGGAAACGCTGGCCGAAGAGCAGGCGACCGACAAGGCGCTGATGCAGCTGGCCAAGACTGATGCCAACAAGGCGGCGATGGCGGCCTGACCCAAGGCCCCTGCCCTGCAATCAGCCCCGGCCCGCGCGGCCGGGGCTTTTTCAGGTCTCAGCTCGCGAACAGCCGCGCATGGTCCTGCCGCAGCAGGTTCTTTTGCACCTTGCCCATGGTGTTGCGCGGCAGGTCCGGCAGCACGATGATCTGCTTGGGCTGCTTGAACCGCGCCAGCGATTGTCCCAGCACGGCGGCAATGGCCACGGTGTCGATCCGGGCATCCTTTGCCGGCACCAGCACCGCTACCACCGCCTCGCCGAAATCGGGATGCGGCACGCCGATCACCGCGCTTTCCAGCACGCCGGGCTGGTCATCGAGGATCAGCTCGATCTCCTTGGGATAGACATTGTAGCCGCCGGTGATGATCAGGTCCTTCTGCCGCCCGACGATGCTGACATAGCCATCGCTGTCGATCACGCCGATATCGCCGGTGATGAAGAACCCGTCCTCGCGCAGCTCCTCGCGGGTCTTCTCCGGCATTTCCCAGTAGCCCTTGAAGACATTGGCCCCGCGCACCTCGATCATGCCGGGCTCGCCCTGCGGCAGGGTCTCGCCGGTGACCGGGTCGGTGATCTTCAGCTCCACCCCCGGCAGCGGCAGGCCGACGGTGCCCGCCCGCCGGTCGCCCGCGTAGGGGTTGGAGGTGTTCATGTTGGTTTCGGTCATGCCATAGCGTTCGAGGATGCGGTGCCCGGTCCGCTCTTCGAACTGCACATGGGTTTCCGCCAGCAGCGGGGCGGAGCCCGAGGTGAAGAGGCGCATATGGGCGACAAGATCGCGGTTGAAGCGCGGATCGTCCAGCAGGCGCGTGTAGAAGGTGGGCACGCCCATCATGGTGGTGGCGCGTGGCAGCCAGCCGATGACCTGATCTGCCTTGAAGCCGGGCAGGAAGATCATCGACGCGCCAGACAGCATCACCACGTTGCAGGCGACAAACAGGCCATGGGTGTGGAAGATCGGCAGCGCGTGCAGCAGCACGTCATCCGGGGTAAAGCGCCATTCGGCCGCCAGAACCTCGGCGTTGGACAGAAGGTTCTGCTGGGTCAGCATCGCGCCTTTCGAGCGCCCGGTGGTGCCCGAGGTATAGAGGATCGCCGCCAGATCGCCCGGCCCGCGCGAGACCGGGGCGAAGCCTTCCGGCGCCGCGGCGGCGAGGTCCGGCAGCGTGCCCTCGCCCGCATCGTCCATCGTCTGGAACTGGGCGCCATGCCGCGCCGCCACCGCCCCAAGCGCATCGGCGCGCGCCGGGCTGCCGACCAGCAGCGCGGCGCCGGCATTGCCGACGAAATACTCCACCTCATCCGCGGTGTAGGCGGTATTCAGCGGCAGGAACACCACGCCCGAGGCGAGCGCCGCGGCATAGAGCGCCAGCGCCTGCGGGGTCTTGTCGATCTGCACCGCCATGCGGTCGCCCGGGTGCAGCCCCAGCCCGTCCAGCGCGGCGGCGTAGCGCAGCGCGAGGGCGTGGAAGGCGGCGCCGGTCATCCGCGCGCCGGCGGCATCGGTCAGGAACGCGCTCTCGCGGGTTGCAAGCGGGGCGACCAGAGTGTCGAACAGCGGGTTGGTCATGGTTTTCTTCCTGTAGAGGCGCCCTGCGGCAGCAGGGCCTGGACGGATTTCGCCGCGGCGACGGTCTTGCCGGTGACGAAGTTTTCGTTGTTCCGCTCGACCTTTGCCAGATCGTAAAGGTAGTTCACCATCGCCGAGCAAGATTGCCGCAGCCCGTTGGCCGAGGTATCGGCCAGTGCATGCACGTCATGCAGCAGCGCGCCATTGCCAAGGTGGAAGCGCGCCACCGGGTCCGCGGGCATCCCGTCGGGGCGCTTGGCGGTCAGCAGGAACTCTGCCGTCAGCGATCTCAGCGCCGCAAGATGCGGGCCAAGCGCCTCGGGGTCGCCCGTTGCCGCCGCCGCCAGCAGCGCCGCCGCCTCGGGCCGGTCCTTGGCGATGGCCTTGAGGTGCCGCGACAGCCCCGGCACCGGCGACAGGGTGACGAAGGTCTTCACCTGCGGCAGGTCGCGGCGCAGCTCGTCCACCACCTGCTTGATCAGCGAGTTGCCGAAGGAAATGCCACGCAGCCCCTCCTGGCAGTTGGAGATGGAGTAGAACACCGCCGTGTCGATCTCGGCATCGGGCACCGGCTCGCGCCCCTCGGCCAGCAGGCGCTGCACCGATCCGGGGATGCCGTGGCAGAGCGCCACCTCGACGAAGATCAGCGGCTCCTCGGGCATGGCGGGGTGAAAGAAGGCAAAGCAGCGCCGGTCGGACGGGCGCAGGCGGCGCTGCAGGTCATCCCAGTCGTCGATGGCGTGGACGGCCTCATACTGGATGATCTTTTCGAGGATATTGGCCGGGGTCCGCCAGTCGATATGGCGCAACACCAGAAAGCCGCGGTTGAACCAGCTGCCGAAGAGATGCGCGAAATCGAGATCGATGCGCTGCAGGGCCGGAGAAGGCTCCATCTGCAGCAGGTCGAGCCGCATCTGCACCAGCTCTTCCGTGCCCCCCGGCGCCTGGTTCAGGCGCCGGAGCAGTTCCTGCCGCGGCGGCTCTGCCTCGCGGCTGAGCTCGCCATAGGACGCCGCATCTCGCTTGGCAGCATAGCGTTCGGCCGCGGCGATGACCTTGGCGCTGTCCACGTCCAGCGCCTCGGCCAGATGCTCGAAGAAGCCGCGCTTCTCGTCGGCGCTCATCGTGCGGTAGCGCTGCAAGATGTCGCGCGCCAGCCGCATCCCCGACACCTCACCCTGCGCCGACAGCAGCCCGTCGCAGAGCGCGGCCATCGGCGCCCGGCTGGGGGCAGCGGCCTTGCCGGGACGCCGCTCGAACAGCGTCCCCATGATATCGGCAAAGAAGGCGATCCTGCTCATCTTAGGTGCTCCTTCAGGACGGGCCCATCACCAGATCGGGCAGCCAGGTTGCGATTTCGGGCACGAAGCACAGGATCACGATGGCAAGGATCATGCAGCCGACGAAGGGTGCAGACCCCCACAGGATCGTCTTCAGCGAGATCTTGGGCGCAATCGAGTTGATGACGAAGAGGTTGAGCCCGACAGGCGGCGTGATCAGCCCGATTTCCATGTTGATCGTCAGGATCACCGCGAACCAGTAGGGATCGAACTGCGCGGCATCGAGGATCGGCAGCAGGATCGGCGCGGTCATCAGGATCACCGCGACCGGGGGCAGGAAGAAGCCCGCGACCAGCAGAAAGAGGTTGATGATCCCCATCAGCACCCAGCGGTTCACATCCAGCCCGGCGATCCATTGCGCGATGGTCTGGGTGATGAACAGCGAGGACATCATGTAGGCGAAGACCCCCGCCGCAGCCATGATGAACAGGATCATCACGCTCTCGCGGGTGCTGTCTCGCAGCACGGCCCAGATCGCCCGCGGGTTCCACATCTTGTAGATCACGATGGCCATGCCAAGGCACAGCACCGCCCCCACTGCCGCGGTTTCCGAGGTAGTGGCGATGCCGCCATACATCACGTAGAGGACGCCGAGGATGACCACGAGGAAGGGCACGATCCGCGGCAGGATCTCGAACTTCTCGCGCAAGGAGTAGTGGCGCGGCGACAGCACGGCGATGTTGCCCGACCGCCAGGTGGCATAGATCGCCCAGGCCATGAACAGCAGCATCAGCATGATCCCGGGCATCACGCCCGCCAGGAACAGCCGACCGATCGAGGTTTCGGTGGCGATGCCATAGACGATCATGGTGACCGAAGGCGGGATCAGGATCCCCAGCGTGCCGCCGGCCGCGATGGCCCCGGCCGCCACCCCGTCAGGGTAGCCGCGCTTCTGCATCTCGGGGATGCCCATCTTGCCGATGGCGGCGCAGGTGGCCGGGCTCGATCCCGACATCGCCGAGAAGAGCGCGCAAGCGCCGAGGTTTGAGACAACGAGGCCCCCCGGCACCCGCGTCAGCCAACGCTCCAGCGCCTCGAAGAGGTCAGCCCCGGCGCGGGTCGAGGCGATGGCCGCGCCCATGATGATGAACATCGGGATCGACAGGATGGTGAAGCTGTTGAGATCGGCAAAGAAGATCTCGGGCATCATCTCCAGCGAGCGGCTGCCATCGAAGATGAGCAGGAAGGCGGCGGCGACGATCAGCAGCCCAACGGCGACCGACACCCCCGAAAACAGAATGACAATGGTAGCGACGGCGACAAGGCCGCCCAGAACAAGCGGATCCATCACGCCTCCCCTGCGCCGAGCGGCGCTTCGATATCCCGTGCGCCGAAGGGCGCTTCATGTCCGGTGGCAAGCCCCACCAGATCGGCCAGAAGTTGCAGCACATAAAGGCCAAAGCCGATGGGCAGCGCCAGATAGGGCACCCAGAGCGGCGGCGCCCAGACGGTCGAGGATTTCCAGTTCCGATCAAAGGCTTCGGTCCAGATATGCAGCGAATGCCAGGCGAGCAGCATGATCACCGCCAGGGTGGCCAGCAGCGTGACATAGGCCAGCACCATCCGCGCCCGCGGCGGCAGCATCAGCGGGATCAGGTCCACGTTCACATGGCCGCGCAGCTTCTGCACATAGGGTAGCCCGATGGTGGTGGCCGCGATCATCAGGTAGATCACCGCCTCGGTCTGCCAGATTGTCGACTGGCCAAGGACAGCGCGCACAAAGATCATGTGGCAGGTGACGAACAGGGCGATGACGGTGAAGGCGGCAGCGATCCAGCCGCAGACGGTGGATACGGCGTGAACCGCACGGATGAAGCCAGCCCCTCTGCGGGGGGCGGCACTGGTAAGGCCGGGCATGGGATATCTCCGAAAAGGCGATGAGACGGGCCGGACGGCCGGGCGCGGGAGACCCCCGCGCCCGGCTGCGGGTCACTCGACCGACAGCGCCATGTCGAGCAGGCGCTGCCCGTCGGGCGCGTCCGCGACGAACTGCTTGTAGGACGATTCCTGCGCCAGGGCCTGCCAGGCGTCGAAATCTTCCTGCGTCATCTCGGCAATCTCGACGCCCGCCTCGCGGAACACCTCGACCGAGGCAGAGTCTTCCTTCTTGGCTTCTTCCAGGTAATAGGCCTCGGCCTTGGCCGCGCCCGCCATCAGCGCCGCCTGCTGCTCGGGGGTCAGCCCGTCAAAGGTGGTCTTGTTGATCAGCATCGGCTGATACATGAACCACAGCGCCACGTCGCTGGCCGGGGTGTAGCACTGCGCCAGTTCCTGCAGGCGGAACGACACGAAGGACGAGGACGAGGTGTTGAGCGCGTTCAGCACGTTCTGCTGCATCGCGTTGTAGGTTTCCGACGAGGGCATCGAGGCGATGGACGCGCCCGCGGCCTGCAGCATCTCCTCGAACCCCTTGCCCGCGGCGCGCACGGTCATGCCCTGCACATCCTCGGGGTTGGTGATGCACTCACCCATGCTGGCAAAGCCGCCGGCCAGATAGCCCTTCACCAGCGTCATCACGTCATCTTCGTTCAGCAGCGCCTCGATCTCGTCCATGAAGGGCGAGGCGTTGAGGCGCGCGGCGTGGTCGTGGTTCTTCACCAGCCCCGGCATCAGCGTCAGGTTGTATTCCGGGCGCTGGCCGCCGGCATAGGACAGCGGGAACACCGTCATGTCCAGCTGACCGCGGCTGAGCGGCACATATTGCTCGGTCGCCTTGAACAGCGACCCGGACGGGAAGATCTGGATGGTCAGATCGACATCCGCCGCCGCGACCTCTTCGGCCACGATCTCGGCGATACGGTGGCGCAGGTCACCCGGCGCGAACTGATGCGACAGCCGAAGCTGCTCGGCGCTTGCCGAGGTTGCCAGCAGCGCGAACGGGACCGCGGCACAGGCCGCAATCTTTGCATATTTCATGAAATCCTCCTCCCAAAGGCAGCTTTGCTTGCGTAAGCATGGTCCTCAGATTGTCGTTGCGGATATGCAATGTCAATCCTATTGTATGCAAGAAATGACATCGAGTATGACAGCCATGCAGGACATCCCCCTCGACCGCCGCACCGACCAGATCCGCGAAGCCCTGGAAGAGATGATCGTCGAGGGCCATTTCCCCGACGGTGCGCGGCTGGACGAGGTGCGTCTTGCCGAGCAGTTCCACGTCTCGCGCACGCCGCTGCGCGAGGCGTTCCAGTCCCTCGCCGCCTCGGGCCTGGTCGAGCTGCGGCTGCGGCGCGGGGCCTTCGTGAAATTCCCGGCGCTGGAAGACGTTATCGAGATGTTCGACGTGATGGCCGAGATCGAGGCGATGTGCGGCCGCTACGCCGCCCGCCGGATGACGCCCGAGGCCGAGGCCGAGATCGCCGCCGCGCTGGTCGGCTGCGAGACCGCCTTCGCCGCCGATGATTTCGACGGCTACTACCGCGCCAACCACGAGTTTCACGCGCTGATCTACCGCGCCTCGGGCAACCGTTTCCTGGCCGGCGAGGCCGAACGCCTGCACCGCCGCCTGAAGCCCTTCCGCCGCCTGCAACTGCGCCTGCGCGGCCGGATGCGCGAATCGCTGAAGGAACACCGCCTGATCTTCGACGCGCTGGTGGCCGGGGATGAGGCCGCGGTGACCGCCCAGATGCGCGCCCATATCGCCGTGCAGGGCGACCGCTTCAACGACCTCGCGGCGCAGTATCGGCGGTCGATTGGCGCGGCGGGGGCAAGGCAGAGGGATCGGGAAAGGGTGTGAGGGGGTAGCCAAGGGTTCCAAATCGAAATTGTTTCTGGGCTCCACGTCGCCTAGCTTGCCCTCTGCGTAGAGTTTCCGGGGGGAAGAAAGTGGCTGGCAAGCGGCAACACCATGTCTGGCAAATGATCCAAAAGGGGTTCTCATGGCAAGAGAACGGCGACCACCATGTTTGGGTGTATCGAAATGGAGTCGCTCCAGAACAGACTGTCACTCGGAAATTTGGGCGCTTAAACAGCTTCTACGGAAATGCAGGATCTGCGGCAGATACCAATATCACTGACTTTGAAAATTTGATCCAGGGATTTATACAAGAGACTAGGGCCAAGCCAGACGGATATGAGCTTGACACCAGACTCTCAGCCTCTCTGGTGTCTCACCTTGAGATGCGAAGCCTGTTTCTTCGGGACGAGATTTCGAGGTTAGGGGACCGCGTTGCAAAATTCATCTTAGACAAAATGTCGTCCAAGAAACACTACACAATGATGATGTCGAGCTATTTGACGAATCATCCCGAGTTGCTGGACCAGCAGATGGAGAAACACGGTATTGCAGCGGAACTGCGCCCAGCAGTCCGCGAGGCGTTCATGCTAGCCCTCCCGCAGAAGCTAAAGGAAAGTGCGAGCGATATGGCTGTCCTAGCGCAACAGCTTTATAGAATGATGTCAGAGTCTCTAGCCGAAACGGCCAAATCCTCACATAACAAGGCGCTTGAAGGTGATTTCTCTGAAATTGACAGAACGCGCAGTCACCTCCAGATGACATTTCGAGTTTTTCGAGCAACCGACGCAGAACTGATCCTTCCGGATACATCGCTTGCCTTTTTCAGGGAATCTGGCTGCGCACCGGTTTCCAACAAGGGGGATCGCGTAGAGGCCGTCGTTGTGCCCCTCGCAAAGAGAGTCGCAATCGTTGGCCGAAGGGATCCGAATTTTGTCAGAGACAGTAGCACTATTAGGAGGGCACTTGCCAGTTGTGCGCATGAAGCATTCCTATCGAATGTGACCTCCCCAGAACTGCAGGCCTTGTCGCGGCGCATCGGAAAAAATGCACGTTTGATAAGTGAGGCAGACCTCGCCAAGATAGTCCGGTTTGAGAGACTACTCAAAGTGTGAGCGTTGCCCACCGCAAGTTTCGGTGCCGCAACGGTTGACGCGTCCGAACCAACCGCCCTTGGGGCGACCACCCCCTACCACCTGAACCCCGAAAACGTCGCCGTCAGCCCCACCTCGTCATAGTCGAAGAACGCCACCGTCGAGTCGTTCCTTGCCACATCCACCCCCAGCGTCACACTGGGGCTGACCTGATAGACCAGCGCGGCGGCGTAGCGGCGGTCGGTGCGGTCCTGGCCGAGGAACTGGCCCCCCTCCGCCTCCTGATAGCTGAGGCTGAGGCCCATCGGGCGGCGGCCCTGACGCCAGCGGAGGCCGGCGCCCAAGGCGATACGCTGCACCGTCTCGCCGGGCACCTCCTCGCCAAGGCTCAGCGCCACGTCGGTCACCGCGCCGTTCCACAGGCTCTCCACCCCCAGCTCCAGCGCCATCTGGCGGGTGCTGCCGTCGCGCTGTTCCAGCCCGGTGGTCAGGGCGTGATAGCCGGCGCCGGTCTCGAACAGGTGCTCGGCGCTGATCTTGGTCAGGGCGGTTTCGCTGCGGTCCAGCTCGCGGTTCAGCACGGCTTCGGTGTGGCAGACATCGAGGAAGGTCCAGCCGGTCAGGTGGTTGTCCGAACAGACCCGCAGCTCGGCATAGCCGCGGCCGATGTCATGCGCGGGCGCCCAGACGGTCTCGGCCCGCAGCACTGCCGAAACATAGCGGCCCGAGTCCCAGGACAGCCGCGCCTCGCCCCCTGCCCCCACGCCCGCCACGATACCGGCCTTGGCGACGTAGTCGGGCGTCGTCTCGAAGGTGATCCCGTCAACGCTCAGCCGGTCGTTATAGGCGCCGCCGTTGATATTGCCGTCATAGCTCAGCACCGGCGCGGCCCAGGCCTCCAGCACGATCAGCGGGTTCTGCCCGGGCTCGTGGTAGAACCCCTGCCGGACCATGTCGCGCTTCATCCGGCCGACAAGCGCAGGTGGCAACGCCCCGGTCTCCAGCGCCTTGCCGAAGGCAAACAGCCGCAGCCGTTCCGACCCGGCCAGCGCGCTGGTAGCGACGCGGGCGGCCTCATCCGCCGCCGCCGGGCAACCGACAAGCGCAGCCCCGAGCAGCGCGCCCAGAAGCCGCCGCCCCAGGGTCATGGCGCGATCTGGTTGGGGTGCTGGCCGTAGAAGATGCCCGACGCCTCGATCCGGTCGCTTTCGGCGGTGTAGACGCCCGAGGTGGTCAGGTTCTCCCTCGACACGTCCGACAGGTCGCCGCCGATATTGCCGCGCAGCATCCCGTCTGCCTCCAGGATCTCATTGCCGGGCGCCCAGACCGACAGGGTGATCGGCCCACCATAGGCGCCCGAGGACACGTTGAACGGCATGTCGCTCGCCAGCATCTCGGTGCGCACGTCAGACCCGGCATCCACCCCGGTGCGCAGGTTGATGCTGGCCGTCTCGGCATCGAAGTCGATGACCATGTCCACCAGCCCGGTCTCGTCATAGCCGCTTTGGATCGGGGCCCCATCGACCGACACCCAGACATAGTTCTTGCCGCGGAAGTAGTATTTGCCGCTGGCCTCGGTGATGTTCTCCACCGGCGCCTGATCGGCGGTCAGCCGCAGGATCCGCGTCGGATCGCCATTGCCGTCGACCTCGGCGATCACCTCGATGGTCATGGTGTCGGTATAGGCCGCCTCCGCCTCGGCGATCAGGCTCTTGTAGCCGGCGGGCGAGGCGGGGTCGGCATCGTCGAACTGGGCGAGGATCGCGTCATCGGCCGGCCCTTCGGACTGGCTGCGCCGCACGCGGGCATAGCCGTTGTGCTGGGTCGTGTAGCTCTCCAGCCCCGGGGTCACGATTTCCGTCCCCGGATCGGGGGGCGTCACGCCACCGCCGCCAGAGCCGCCGCCCCCGCCGCCGCCGCATGCCGCCAGCAGCACGAGGCCTCCAGACGCCGCAGCGCAGCGCATCACGTCGAGCATCCGGCTCATCGGCGTCTCCTATTTGGGCAAGGTGTGGCATGAAAGCGTAGGCCCCGAGGGAACGAGGGGCCGGGAATCACTGATACGCTTGGAGAATCTGGCATGTCTGCCCTGATTATGCCATCACGTCTCGTTAGGTATTAACCAGTTCGCCCGACTCGTCCTCCTCCGGGCCCGCGTGGGTCAGACCAACAGAATCCCAAAAAGGATCATGCAGAACCGATGTGGAAGGCCCTCCCCCGCCTGCCGATGCTGCTTGCGCTCTGTGCAGCCGCTGCCTGTGATTTCGCCGCGCCGGAACTGCCCTTGCGGCTGGACCAGCGCGAGGAAACAACCGCGTTTCAGGTTGTCTCCGACAGCCAGCGTTGGGTGAACGCCCCCGCCGGGATGATGACCCTGCAGCGCGCGCTTGGCCCGCAGGCCGAACAGAAGATCGTGCTGGAAAACGCCACGACGTTCCGGGGCGAGAACGTTCTGCTGATGCGCGCGCGCGGGCAGGACCCGCGCTATGTGGGCCGGCTGCGGCTGGAGGAGTTCATGCGCCGCGTCGGTGGCGCGCCGGAACCCTTCACCGAGATCAGCGATTCCGGCCTGCAGTCGGGCGAGGACGCGCTTGGCCCCTATTTCTGGAGCGAATACAGCACCGGCACCTCGACACTCTGCGTGCTTGGCATCCGCCGGCTGGAGCCGGGGGCCTGGCTGCCGCCCGAGGGGCTGACGGTGCTCGATATCATGCTGCGCAACTGCGTCAGTGGCACGGCCGAAGAGGCGCTGGCCCCGATGGGCGCCGCCGCGATCACCGGCAACCGCCCCTTGGGGCAAAGCGGCGCCAGTGGCAGCCGGATGCTGTCGCCTCTTGCCGGACCGATGCAGTGACCCGTACCCAGTTGACCGCCCCCGAGAGGACCTGACCCTATGGCCGACCACCCCGCCTCGCGCAAATCAGGGTATCTCGGGACCTACGCGACGCTGCTGCTGTGGGTGATGCTGCTGGTGCCGATCCTGCTGCTGACCTCGGTCCCCACCTCCAATGCCGGACAGGCGCTGCTCAGCATCGTCGCGGTGCTGCTGGTGGTGATGCTCAAGCCCTTCACCGAACAGACGGCGGCCCGCTTCGCGCTGCTGGCCGTCGCCAGCGTGATCGTGCTGCGCTACATGGTCTGGCGGCTGCTGGAAACGCTGCCCCCCGCCGCCCCGACGCTGTCCTTCACCATCGCGGTGCTGCTGTTCGCGGTCGAGCTTTACTCCAACCTCGCCTTCTTCCTGAACGCCTTCGTCAACGCCGACCCCACCACCCGCAAGATGCCGCCGCAGGTGTCGCTGCGCGACCTGCCGACGGTGGATATCCTCGTGCCCTCGTATAACGAGCCGACCGAGATGCTGGCGATCACGCTCCTGGCCGCCAAGAACATGATCTACCCGGTGGACAAGCGCACCGTGGTGCTGTGCGACGATGGCGGCACCGACCAGCGCTGCAATTCCGACAACCCCGAGCTTGCCGCCGCCTCGCGCGCGCGGCGGGCCGAACTGCAGCAGCTTTGCGCCGATCTGGGCATCATGTATTCCACCCGCGCCCGCAACGAACATGCCAAGGCCGGCAACATGTCGGCGGCGCTGGAGCGGCTGAACGGCGATCTTGTGGTGGTGTTCGACGCCGACCACGTGCCCACCCGCGATTTCCTTGCCCGCACCGTCGGCTATTTCGTCGATGACCCCAAGCTGTTCCTGGTGCAGACGCCGCACTTCTTCATCAACGATGACCCGGTGCAGCGCAACCTCGGCTTCTCGCGCAAGGTGCCGACCGAGAACGAGATGTTCTACTCCAAGATCCACCGCGGCCTCGACCGCTGGGGCGGCGCCTTCTTCTGCGGCTCGGCCGCCGTTCTGCGCCGCGCCGCGCTCGACAGCGTCGGCGGCTTTTCGGGCGAGACCATCACCGAGGACGCCGAAACCGCGCTCGACATCCATTCGCGCGGCTGGAAGAGCCTTTACATCGACCGGGCGATGGTCGCCGGGCTGCAGCCCGAGACCTTCGCCTCGTTCATCCAGCAGCGCGGCCGCTGGGCGACGGGCATGATGCAGATGCTGATCCTGAAGAACCCGCTGTTCCGCCGCGGCCTGCGCCTGCCGCAGCGGCTGTGCTACATCAACTCGATGAGCTTCTGGCTGTTTCCGCTTATCCGCATGGCCTATCTCTTGGTGCCGCTGGTCTACCTGTTCTTCGGGGTGGAGATCTTCGTTGCCACCTATGACGAGGTCATGGCCTACATGCTGGGCTATCTGGCGGTCAGCTTCCTGGTGCAGAATGCCCTTTTCAGCCGCTACCGATGGCCGCTGGTGTCCGAGGTGTTCGAGATCGCGCAGGCGCCCTACCTTGCCGCCGCGATATTCCGCACCGTGCTGCGCCCCCGCGCCGCCAAGTTCAATGTCACCGCCAAGGACGAGATGCTGGTCGAGGATTACATCTCGCCGATCTACAAGCCGCTGCTGTTCCTGCTGCTGCTGATGCTGGCGGGCGTCGTCGCGCTGGCCGCGCGCTGGATCGCCTTTCCGGGGGACCGCGGGGTGCTGGCGATCGTCGGCGGTTGGGCGGTGTTCAACTTCCTGCTGGTCAGCCTTGCGCTGCGCGCCGTCTGCGAAAAGCAGCAAAGCCGCGCCAGCCCGCGCGTGGCGATGGATGTCCCGGCAACGCTGACCTGGGAAGGACAGACCGCCCCGCTACAGGCCACCATCGTCGATGCCTCGGTCCGCGGCGCGGGCCTCGTGTTCCAGATGCCCCGGGGCGAGGATGGCAGCGCCGGGCGGCCGCTCGCGCTGGAGGATATCGTGACCTTCCGGCCCCGTTTCCCCGATGCGCAGCATCTGGAAACCGATCTCGGCGCGCGGGTGCGCAACATCATCCGCACCGAAAAGGGCCTGCTGATCGGCCTTCGGATGCTGCCAGATCCGTCGATGGAGGCGCGCGCCGCCATCGCCTTCCTGACCTTCGGCGCCTCCGAGAACTGGCAGCGGGTGCGCGAGGCGACGCGGGCGCGCAAGGGCCTGGTGGCGGGCCTGTTCTACATGCTCGGCCTGTGCCTGACGAGCCTGCCCAAGACCATCGCGGACTTTGCCCGCGAACCCGCCCGCCGCCGCCGAGCCGCCGAACGCCCGCAAGAGCAGCGCCCGGTTCACCTCTTGGCCTTCACCGCCGACATCCTCGCCGCCGCGGCCCCGCGCAGCACCCAGCCCGTCGAGGGACTGTATCTGGAGGAGCGGCCATGACCGCCTCCTTCGCCGCACGCGCCGCCGCCGGACTGGCACTGGCGCTCTGGTCCGCCCCGGCGCCGGCACAAGAGGCGCCGCTGATCGAGGCCTTCCCCGAGGCGCTGGCCGAACCCGCCGAGGCGCCCTTGGGCGAGCAGGTGCTGCGTGACAGCGGCAGCGACGCCGCCGCCGACCCGGCGCAGGACTGGCTGCTGCCGCTTCGCCCCGCGTCGCCCGCCCTGCCCATGGATACCGCGATCCCCGGCGCCTTTCGCCTGACGGGTGAGCAGGCGGGCGCCGAGTTCCTGCTGTGGCTGCCGGAGGGCGCCACCGCCAGTGACCTGGTGCTGGCCTACCGCTCCAGCATCAACGTGCTGCCCGAACGCTCGCAGCTGTCGGTGCGCGTCAATGGCGAACCGGCGGGCGCCTTCCTGCTGACCAGCTTTGCCGAGTTCACCCCGGTCACGCTGCAAAGCGCGACCCTGCGGCCCGGCCTGAACCGGGTGCAGATCGACGTCGTCCACCATCACCGCATCTTCTGCGGACCCGAGGCCAGCTTTGCCGTCTGGACGGAACTGCTGCTGCCGCAAAGCGGCGTGCAGATGCAGGCCGCCCGCCTTGGCGCCGATGCCGCGGGCTTCCTGGCCGCCGCCTCGGCGCAGGTCGCCAGCGGCGCGCCGGTCGAGATCCGCGCCGAGGGCGGCCTCGATCCGCTGTTGCTGCGCAGCCTCGCCGGCCGCCTGACCGGCGCGCTGGCCGAGACCCCCGATTTCCGCGTGGTCTCGCCCTGGACCCCGCAGACCGGCGCGCCCCCCCGCGCGCGGATCACCGTGCTGCAGGGCGGCACCGGCCGCGCCAGCATCGAACAGGGCGGCGATGGCGCGCTGGTGCTGCTGCTGGACCCGGCCGCGGGCGTTGCCCTGCCGCTTGACGAGGTGCTGCCGGCGATGGCGCAGGTCGAGGGCGCGCAAGCCGGCGCCCTGCCGCTGCTGGAGCCGGGGCAGACCACCGCCTTTGCCGATCTGGGCCTGGGCGACACCACCGCCCGCGGCCATTACATCTTGCATGACATGACCTTCGGGATGCCCGACGACTGGCTGATCCTCGCCTCGCAAGAGGCGCGCTTTACCCTGCTCTACGGTTTTGCCGATGCCCTGCCGACCGGCGCGCTGATGCTGGTCAAGGTCAATGGCGAGACGGTGCGGCTGCTGCCACTCGACCGCAATGGCGGCAGGGTGCAGCCGCCGCTGGAAGTCGGCTTTGCGGCGAACCTGCTGCGCCCCGGTCCCAACCGCGTCAGCTTCGAGGCGATCCTGCCCGGCGATCCGCCCGACCTGCCCTGCGCGCCGCTGGAGGAGGAGACGCTGACCATCCTTGGCTCCTCGACCCTGTGGACGCCGCCCGCCCCGGCGATGGACCTGCCGGACATGGCCCGCCCGCTGGCGCGGCTGACGCCCGATGGCCTGCAACTGGGCACCGAGACGGCCGCCTCCGCCGCGGGAGAGGAGCTGCTGCTGCCCTTCGCCGCCCTCTACCAGCCGCCGGTCACGCGCCCCGACCGCGCCCCCGCGGTGCTGACCGTCGCGCGGATCGACGCGCCGGGCGCGCTGCCGCTCGCCCCCCTCGGCCTGACCCGGCGGATGCTGGAGGAGGCGGTGGCCCCCGTCCTCGCCAGCGCCGAAACCGATGCCCCCGCCAGCGTCCTGCAAGGCAGCTGGCTGCACCGCCGATGGACCGACCTCAAGCGCCTCGCGCTGCCCGGCGATCCGCCGCTGGACCGCTGGCTGGCAGACCGCCGCGGCATCGCCCTGCTGCTGCAACCCGACCCCGAGCTGCCGCAGAACCTGTGGCTGCTGCTGGGGCCGCAGGCCGACCCGGCCTTCGTCGCCGCGGCGCTGGAGACCGGGCGGCGGGCCTTCGACGGGCCGCGCGGGCAGGCCGCGCTGCTGGCCCCCGACGGGCGCTGGACCAGCTGGGCCGATCCCGCCCGCCCGCCGCGCCTGCAAGAGCCGCTGCGCCCCGGCAACCTGCGCTTCGTGCTTGGCAACTACGCCTCATGGTCCCCGATGCTGTTCACCGGCGTTCTGGTCCTGCTGGCGCTCATCTCGTCGCTTGTGGCGATGTCCTTCGTCACCGGCAGCCGAGGAGCCCGAAAATGACCCTGATCCCCAGACCCCTTCTGCGCCGGACCTTCCTGCAGCGCCTCGCCGCCACCGCCGCCCTCGCCAGCCTGCCCGGAGCCGCCGTGAACGCCCAACCCGCCCCCGCCGCCTCGATCCCCGAGGATCACCCGCTGCAGGCCGCCTGGCAGGCTTGGCGCAGCAGCTACATCGCGCCCGAGGGCCGGGTGGTGGACAGCTTCCAGCAAGGCGCCAGCCATTCCGAGGGCCAGGGCTACGGCATGGCGCTGGCGCTGTCCTTTGGCGACGGGGAAACCTTCCGGCGGCTCTACAGCTGGACCGAAACCAACCTCGCCCTGCGCCCCGATGCGCTGCTGGCCTGGCGCTGGCTGCCCGATGCGCTGCCCCATGTCGCCGACCGCAACAACGCCAGCGATGGCGACCTGTTCTACGCCTGGGCGCTGGCGCGCGCCGCGCGGCTGTTCGATGTGCCCGATTATGCCGCCCGCGCCCGCGCCATTGCCGCGGATCTGGTGGCGACCTGCGTGGTGACCATGCCGGATGGCAGCGCCGAGGTGATGCTGCCCGCCGCCGCCGGCTTCCTGACCGAGACGGGCTTCATCCTCAACCCGTCCTACTGGATGCCGCGGGCGATGCGCGACCTGGCGGCGGCGACCGACCAGCCGGCGCTGGCCCGCTGCGCCGATGGAGCAGAGCGGCTGATGTCGCAGATGGCGGCAAACGGGCTGGTCCCTGACTGGGTGGAGGTCACCGCGGATGGCATCACCCTCCCCCCCGCCCGCTTCTCAGCGAACAGCGGGTATGAGGCGCTGCGGGTGCCGCTGTTCCTGGTCTGGTCGCGCGCAAACACCCATCCCGCCGTGCGCGGCTTCACCGAGGCGCACCGGGCCGCCGAGACCGGCGATCTGCGCGCCCCGACGGTGTTCGAGCGCGGCACCGGGCGGGTGCTGGAATACAGCACCCATGCCGGGTATCGTGCCGTCGCGGCCCTGACCGCCTGCGCCGGCGCGCAGCGGGCCGGATCGGCGATCCCGCCCTTCGACACCGCCCAACCCTATTACCCCGCGACGCTGCATCTGATGACACTGGTCGCCCAGATCGAAGGATATCCCAGATGCGTACCGCTCTGACCCGCCGTGCCCTGACCCGCCCTGCCCTGACGCTCGCCCTGCTGCTGGCGCTTGCCGCCCCGGGGTTGGCGCAAGCCCCCACCGATCAGGATCTGGAAGCCCTGCGCTTCTACACCGGCCAAGGCGACGAGGTCTCGGCCGAGGCCGAGCTGCGCCGCCTGCGCAGCCAGTTCCCCGGCTGGACACCGCCCGAGAACCTGGCGGCCCAGCAAGCCAGCCAACCCTCGACCGAGATCGACCTGATCTACCGCCGCATTGCCGATGGCGACGTGGCCGGTGCGCAGCGCACCATTGCCGAGACGCGCAAGTCCTTCCCCGGCTGGGCCCCGCCGACCGAGATGGAGCAGCTTCTGTCGATCACCGAGGCGCAGCAGGGCTTCGACGCCGCCGTCGCCGCCGGGCAGGCGCAACAGGCCATCGCCATCGTCCGCGGCACGCCGGCGCTGCTGCGCTGCGACCGGGTGAACAACGCCTGGAAAACCGCCGAGATGCAGGTGGCGCTGGCCGATAGCGGCGGGGCGCTCGCCACTTATCGCGGCGTCCTGTCTGCCTGCACCGGCTTTGCCGAGATCGTGGCGACGCTGGAAAAGGCCTCGGCCATCGCCACGCCTGCGCAGATGCAAGAGCTGTTCGCGCTGGTGCGCCCGCGTTTCGCCAGCAATGCCGCGGCGCTGGACACGCTCGAGGCGCGGCTTCTAGGCACAGCGCCAGCCGCAGCCGCCAGCGCAGCCCCGCCCCCGCGGCGCGCGGCTGCCGCGGCACCCGCCGCACCGGCGCCCCGCGCGGCCGCACCGGCGGCGAGCGGCGGCGCCCTGCCCCGCCAG
>NZ_JAAAUC010000029.1 GCF_009908165.1 Frigidibacter albus | reverse complement strand
GATGTCAATAAATACACCCCGCAAGTGCGAAAAAAGCCCGCGGGAACGGACGCGGGATGGAGCAGCCCGGTAGCTCGTCAGGCTCATAACCTGAAGGTCGTAGGTTCAAATCCTACTCCCGCAACCATCGAATCCGACCCAGCCCTCGCCAAACGCGGGGGCTTTGTCGTATCTGGGTCTCCGAGTGCCAGGATGCCGGCCAATTCTCCTGCAAGTTCAATGCGATGGCCGCCCGGCGCCTCCGGGTCCGGGATCATCCGGATCTCGGAAACCAGGCCGCGCAGCGTCTCTGCCGCCTCGATCTTCACCGCAGGGTCCGACAGCGCCGCCGAAAGATCCGCGATCTTCTGCTGGTAGAGGCCGGTGAGGCTCGGATGCAGCCGCAGGGCAGGGGGCTCAGGGCTTGCGGCCAGGCTGGCCGTCAACTGCGCCTTCGTTGCCTCCAGCTCCGCCATCTTTGCCTTCATCGAGCTGTGATACATCCCGTCCTCGATCGCGGCCAGGATGCCGGCGATCTTCTTCTCCACCTGAGCGAGCTCACGCTCCTGCTTCTCCCTCCCGGCGCTGGCGCCGGCCTGGGCCGCGTTCCACGCCTGGCGGTATTCCTCGACGAAAACCGCGATGAGTTCGGGGTGCAGCAACTTCTGCTTCAGTCCCCCCAGAACCCGGTCCTCCACCTCTTCTCGCTGGATGGTCGCCCGATTGCCGCAGATGCTCTCGCCTTTGTTGCGGACCGCAGAGCAGCCATACCGGGTCTTGTTGATCAGCGTGTAGCTTCCGCCACAGCAGCCGCAGACGAGAAGGCCAGAAAACAGATAGGTCGCGCGTCGGGCGCGTTCAGGGCGCGGTGCCGCGCCCTCGTCGCCGTCGGGGTTGACCTTGCTACTGATGGCGGTCTGGCGCTGCTTGACCCGGCGCCAGAGATCGTCGTCGATGATCCGCAGCTCCGGGACATCCGTGATTACCCAGGCCTGGCGCGGGTTCGGACGAGCCTGCCTCTTGCCGGTCGCCGGATCGTCAATGAACGTCTGGCGGTTCCAGACAAGTGTCCCGACATAGAGCTCGTTGTTAAGGATGCCGTTGAGGCGTGCGGCGCTTCCAGCAATCGTTGAGAAGGTCCAGGCCGTCCCGCGGTTTCCCGGACTGGGGACGCCTTCCTTGTTCAGCGCTGCGGCAATTGCACGCGGAGATAAACCTTGGGCATAGCTCTCGAAGACCCGACGGATGACCGCGGCCTCGCCGGCCAGGATCTCTCGCTCACCGGTCGTCACCGTGCCATCGGCGCGCAAGGTCCTGACCACTTTGTAGCCGTAGCTGATGCCGCCTGCTGACTTGCCCGCCCTCACCCGTCCTTCCAGGCCGCGATGGGTCTTCTGCGCCAGGTTCTTCAGGAACAACGCGCTCATCGTCCCGCCGAGGCCGATATGCATCTCGTTGATCTCACCTTCGCTTTTGGTGACGATCCGCACGCCGAGAAAGGTCATGCGCTTGTGGAGTCCAGCGATATGCTCCTGGTCGCGCGAGAGCCGGTCCAGCGCTTCGGACACGATCACGTCGATGCCGTCGTTCATCGCTGCCTGCTGCAGATCTTGGAAGCCAGGCCGCAGATGCGTTGCGCCGCTCATCGCCTCGTCTGCGAATACACCCGCCACCGTCCATCCGTTATCGGCGCAGAGCTTTTGGCACACGCGAACCTGATCGGGGATCGAAGCCGCGGACTGCATCTCTGACGAATAGCGCGCGTAGATCGCTGCGCGGAGCGGGCCTTTGACGGTCATCTCAGTCCTCCGGAAGCTGGGCCGCAATCTGCGCCGCGACCTCGGCCTGCGCCGCTTGCCGCGCCAGCAGGCGAACGAGCGCGATCAGGGAAGGATGCGGCGCGGCCGGCCATTCGGCAAGGGGTGCTCCGGACGAAACTTGACCCGGCGTGACCGGCGCAGCCGCAGGAGTAGCGACCAGCGCAGTGGCTGGCTTCTCCTTCGAACTGGTGTTGCGCTTGCGGGCCACGGTGGCAAAGTTCTCCCCGGCCGCGCGGGAAGCTATTCCCGGCGGTGATGATGGCTGGTGACTGTCCGGAACTCGCTCCGGGGCTGTTGCTCATCATCATAAAGGATCCAAAGCGGGCGAGGGCGTGCAAGGGCACGGGAATGGGTGGGGGAGGGGCCAGAAGCGCCGGTTTATGTGGATAACCGGCAAACGGCAGGCGCCTGACGGCCCCTCAATACAGGGTCAGGTCCGAGCCAGGGTCCGCGAGCGACCCGGTTTGCGAAATCCCAAAGAAATTATCCGGATTTTTTTGGCGCGCGTGTGGGCCGGAAGCGCATGCACCCGCCCTGCGCCGAAGGGCGCAGGGCGGGCCGGATCAGTTCAGATGCGGCTGCTCCCGTAGAGCGCCGGCCAGGATAGTGTCAGACGATCCTGGCAGTTGCCGGAGCCAGTTGGCGGCCTCCGCCAACCCGAACTCGCGCGCCGCCACCAGAGCGCGCGCCATGTCTTCAAGGAGGGTGCGGTGCGTCGCAAGGATCGCCAGCGCGCGATCTTCCGCGTCTTCGATCCTGCGGCGCACCGCCTCGAAGATTGCCGGATCCCGCAGCAGCGCGGCCTCGTCACCCCCGCGCCAGACCGCGCCCTGAAGGCCGAGGCCGAGCTTGCTGTCGATGGCCAAAGCCAACTGGGTCGCCTGCGCGATGTCGGACTCGATGGAGCCGCCAGCTCCCGCCGAGACGGTGCCGAAGATCAGCCGCTCCGCCGCTCGCCCGGCGAGCATGCGGCTCAACGTGGCCGTGATGTCGCCGGTCAGCCCTGCCTGCGGCCGCAGGTCGACATGGATCTCGCCGCCCCCGCGCGTCAGCAGAACCCGGGTCACCCGGCCAAGGCCGAGGGCCGCACAGACGATCGCATGGCCGCACTCGTGGACGGCGATGCGGTGAAGCAGTTCGACGTTGTCATGGCCGCCGAAGCACGCGCGCAGGTATTCGAGCGTCAATTCGCGGCCGTCGGACCGGCACTCGGCGCGCACCTGGCGGATGATCGCGTCGATGTCTGCCGGCGTGTGACCGACCGCCCGCCGCGAGAGGTCGCGCAGGTCCGCCTCGGGGAAGGTGAGGTGCCTCCGGAACACGCCGTAGAGCGCCTCGGCGTCGGGAAGGGACATCGCGATCTTCAGATCGAACCGCCCGGCGCGTAGGATCGCCGGGTCCAGCGTCTCTGGGTGATTGCAGGTGCCGACGACGATCACGCCTTCTTCGCGTGACAAGCTGTCGAGCTCCGCCAGGAACGCGTTGATCACCTGCACGCGGTAGTTGTGGTTGTGACGGTCGGCATCTTGCCGCGAGCCTGCAGCGTCGATTTCGTCGATGATCAGCACTGCGGGCGTTTCCCTCCGCGCGTCGGCGAAGCTCTCGCGCATCGCGCGGAGCATATCGCCGAGGTGCCCTTTCGCTTGCCACTCGGCGAAGGACCCGGTGACCACGGACAGGTTGGCGTCATTGCCGATGGCCCGAGCCAGCCAGGTTTTCCCGGTGCCGGGTGGGCCATAGACAAGGAGCGACCGGCTGAGATCGTGCCAGCCGATCGTGCCCGCCCGCCATAGCGCAAGATCGCGCACCAGTTGCCGCGCGGCCCGCAGCGCCTTGCCAGCGCCGGTGAAGTCGTCAAGGCCGGGCTCGGCGCCAGCGGATTTTTTCGGCATGGCCACCGATCCTGACAGCCGCTCCGCCACCTCTCGCGCCGTTACGCCTCGCATTGCGAAGGCCAGACGGATGGGACTGATGCTTGACAGCACGCTGTCCTCGGGCAGGGCCGCGCGAACGCGCGCTTCGTCGATCCGCCCGGTGGCAGAGTGGCTGGTGCAGAGCGTGGCGACAAGGACGTCGCGCGTGACCGGCATGAGCGCAATCCGTTGAAGTCGCTCGACCGGCAGGTCGGGGGGCAGAGTCGCGTTGGAGGTCTGGACGATCAGCACCGGCTTCGAGGACTGGAGCCCCTTCACCACGTCTGACAGGTAGTCGCGTGCGGCAGTCGGGCCGATCTTGCTGTCCGTTACACGCGGCTTGATCACAGAAAGGCATTGCTCGCTGAAGTCGTCGCCACCTTCGAAGTGGATCAGCCAGTCCTCGGGGATAAGATGCGTCAGCATCTGCGCCGTCAGCTTCAGATCGTCCTCGGCGACGCCGGTGAGCAGAGTGACAGCACCCGCCGCAAGGATGTCATCAAGCCTTTCGGCCGATCCGACGCTGGCCGCCAGCTGGTTCGTAATCAGCAGCTTGCGCCACGGCACCTGCACCGGCGGAAGGGCGTCGCCACGCTCGGTCGTTGCCGCCGGATCGCCCCCGGCGTCAGCGATCTCGTCCCAGTCCCCCGCCGGCAGGTGCCGCAGGTCCGGGACGGCGCTCAGGATCGAGAGCGGCGAGGCCGGGGGAACATCGGCCGAGGCACCGAGCTGGGCGGGCAGGTCATCATCGAGGCCGAAGCCGCGACGGGCTCCGCCGAGCTTCATGGTGCCCCGCGAGAGCGGGTTTTCCGCCTCGTCCTGCTGCAGTCGGCGGACCGCCTTTTGCGCGTAGGCCCACCAGGTGGGGCGGCTGGATTCAGTGGTAGCGTGCGTCATGGCGCACCTCCGGGACATGAGAGGGGGCGTCCGGTTGGTCGGACAGCAGGAAGAAGGGTGAGGAAGTCATTTGTCCGCTGGCCGCACCGGCATAGCGGGCGCTGCTCAGGGTATGAGCGCCGGACCCTCAAGAGCGGCCAGGCCATTGTCCGGCGGGGCAGGAGCGGCAAGGCCCAAGGCGAGCATGGCCTCCTCCAGGCTCGCCCGCGGATCGGCGCGCAGTCCGGCGATCTCGGACCGCATGATCCGCTGCGACGAGCGGCGGTCACGGCTGAACCGCACGACATTCTCCGGCAGCACGACCAGCGCGAGGAGGTCAAAGTCACTGGCCGCATAGGGACCAACCCCGCCGGGGGAGTGATTGTAGCCCTTGCTGATGTTGAAGTGCCAGCCGCCGCCGCGTTGCGCGGTCGCGGTCTTGACCTGCAATTTCAGCACGGCGCATGGATGCAGGACCAGCCTGTCCGCGGAAGAGTGTTCCGGTAGGGCGAGCGGCAGCATGCCAAACCGCAATAAGATGCTGTCGACGAAGCGCTCTCCCGCTTCGCCGAGGATCTTTGCGTGATGGCACAGCGTGCCGGTGTCGAGGTCCGGGAAGGACCAGAGGGCGGAGACGGCGGCGGCATCGTGCAGCGCGACCGGCGGCAACGTCAGGTTTGCGAGCGGCATTTGAACGGGCATGAGGGCCCTCCTCGGCAAAGGTGAGGCGCTGACCGGCAGGCACGGAAGTGCCGCCAGTGTCGCCCGATGACGGGATCATCAATGGAAGGATTGCGGCGCGCAGGCCGACGGAGCTGCGATGCGGCGTCGGTCAGGAACGTATGAGGTGCTGCGCGCTCGGGTAGGTCATGTCACATCGCCAGGGGAGGGACGTCCCCGGCGGCCATCATCCCATCCTGCGCGCCGGCGTCAACATATTCCGAAAGGGTCGCGAGGTCGGCAAGGCGCGCCTTGGCCGTCGCCAGCATCTGGTTGACGCGCCGCGAGGCGGGGCTTCCGGCACGGCAGGAGAACAGGTCCGGGAACTGGGCGACAAGGCTGTGCAGATGCTCAAACTCCGCCGCGTCCGGGGTGCGGATCATCGAGCCAATGAGCATCGACATGCGCTTCAAGGGCCGGTCTTCCGGGCGCTCAGGTGCGACACGGTCGATGGCGTCGAGTCGAGACAGCACCGCCTCGCGGGCGCGCTCTGCCTCACGGTTCCAGCTCAGGAATGCTGGGTCCCAGCAAGAGACATGCTGGATATCCTTTTCTGCTTCGACATGTCCCGCCAAGGCGACCAAGGCGCCGGAGAACGACCGGCTGATGGCGGTCGGAGTGAAGTGTGCGTCTTTCGCGGCATCTGCTGCGGTGGTAGTGATACAGGTAGCCATGGTGATCTCCTCACTGAGATTGTCTGGACAGGGCCGAGCGGGGAGCTTCCACCTTCCCCTCGGCCCGTTGCAATTGTGTGCAACTGAGTTTAATATGAACTCGATGCACTCGAATGTCAACTGCACACAAGTGAACACATGACAAAAACTTCTGCCTTATCGGTCCGGGTCACCGAGGAGACGAAACGAGCGGTCGAGCAGGCCGCCGAAGCAGATGGCCGTTCTGTAGCGTCCTATGTGGAACGGCTGGTAACGGCACATCTCAAAGAACAGGGATTTCTTCCGAAGTAGGGCAAGAGACTGAGCGGGCACAGCGCCTCCTGAGGCCCACTGCCTCCGGCGCAGGAGGAGCCAGAGCCTTTTCGCGCTAAGCAATGCGAAATTGATTGGTGATGATCCGGGGCGGACTCTGTCTGACTGGCCCACAAGGCGGGCTCCGAAAGCAGGTAAGCCGGTGAATGGCCATCGGTCGCCGAATATCCTGACGGCAGGTCTGCGCCGATCAAGGGGGTTCGCGTGGCAGACGGCGAAACAGTCTTCAAATCAGAACAAGATCATCCTCGGACAGCACAAGAGAGGGTCCAGCAGGCTGCTGGCCGCAGCCTTCGCGCAACGGCTTCGCCGTGGAGTGAAGGCGAGGAGGGGTTCCGGGGGTATCCCCCGGACGAACAGTGATGTTGCAGTCGGGGCCTGCCCCGATTGCAACATCACTAGTGAGTATCATGGCGCACAACCTTCGAGGCCCCTGTGCGACGATTTTCCAGGGTCAACTCTATCCTGACAGGAGAAACATAACTCATCGGGCCTCGCTGTCATGAATGCCGTCACGCCGACCACCTCGCACCAGCCCGTCACAACCTTGCTGGATCCTCCGCCCATCGTGTTGCGGTTCGCCGGGCTCCACCCTGCCGATCTCGGCAAGTTCCAAATGCACGACGAACGCAGGTGACCTGCCACTGGTCTTTCATCCAGCCGCGACCGGAGCCCGTTGGTCATTTACGCCTTTCGGCGCGGGTTGAGCAATCGCCCGGCGCGCGGAACTTTCATCGCGTGCAGCGGGTCGGGCGATTG
>NZ_JAAAUC010000028.1 GCF_009908165.1 Frigidibacter albus | reverse complement strand
TTCGCCCGCCGGCTCAAGACCCTGAACGGTCTCACGCCCTACGAATACATCTGCAAAATCCGGACATCAGAGCCAGATCGATTCATCCTAAATCCGATCCACCAGATGCCGGGACTGAACACCTAGGCGTTGTGGTCGAGAACCGTGACGGGGCGGGCGGCATCATCGGGACGGACTATGTTATCAACACCGCGCCGGACGGCTACATCATCGAATACCTGACCTCCTCGACCCTGCTGGGCTATGCGGCGGCGGGTAAGGAGTTCCGGGCCGGAGAGCACATCGACCCGGTGGCGGGTATCAACCAGAGCCAGACGCTGTGGACGGTGAACCCCAATGTCATCCCCGTCAAAACGCTCGACGAGTTGATGGACCACCTGAAGGCAAACCCTGGCGAATCCTATGCGACCGTGGGTGTCGGATCGACCGCGCACCTGACGATGCTGAAGGTGGCGGGCGAACGCGGGCTGGAGGTCGAGCACATCCCATATCGCGGCGGATCCGCCGCCACGGCAGCTTTGGTGGCCGGAGAGATCGGGCTGATCGCGGGCGGCGACCCCGCCTCGGCGTTGCCGCACATACGCTCGGGCGCGATCCTGACGCTTGCGGTGTCGGGGCCTGCTCGGATGAAAAGCCTGCCCGATGTGCAGACCACCACGGAACTCGGCTATCCCGACATAATCACGGTCTCCTTCGGTGGTTTCGCCGTGCCGCATGGAACGCCGCAAGAGGTTGCTGACGTGATCACGGGTTGGGTCAAGGGCGCGTCCGAGGATGAAGCCTTCCGCAAGCGGCTGGAGGAACTGGGCACCGAAGTGGTCTTTCGCGATCCCGCGACCTTCATCGCCGACCTGAATGCCAACACCGATAACTTCGAGGCGATTCTGGAGAAATACGAGGTCAAGTGACCTGCACGACGTCCCGGGCCACCTGCGCGCCCGGGACACCGTTGCCAGTGCGCACCCTGCCAACCTTGCCATATTGACAACCGAGCAACGTAGGTTACTAAGATAACCTATGTGATAGGGAGGAAGCCATGGCTGACGGTGGAAAGAAAGAGGTGCTGGACGCCTCGGTCATTCTGGATGAGGACATCGAGAAGGCGCGTAAGCTGGTCGGTGCCGATACTGCATTGAACTCGCTGGAACATATTTCGGTCGCGAATGTCGATGCGATCCGCAACTTCGCGCATGGCTATGGCGACGACAATCCGCTGTTCACCAATGCCGCCTATGCCTCCACCACCCGCTGGGGCGGGCTGGTCGCGCCGAACATCATGGCGGCGATCATCAACAAGCCGATGCTGGGCGACAAGCTGCCCGACGATCTGCGCGCGCTGAAGCGCGGGCTGTTCCGCGGCATCCATGTCTTCGTCTCGGGTTCGGACTGGAGCTGGTATCAGCCGGTCCGCGAAGGCGACAGCCTGATGAGCTTCACGGGCGAGGACGGGGTCGAGGTTAAGGCCTCGGAATTCGCGGGCCGCACGGTCACCAAGTTCCTGCGCACGGTCAAGATCAACCAGCGCGGCGAGGTAGTGGGCGTCTATCGCAAGCGCTCCATCCTGTCGGAACGCAAGGCGGCCAAGGAAAAGGGCAAATACACCGCGCTGGAAGCTGCCAGCTACACCGAGGACGACATCCGCAACCTGGATGATATCTATCGCGCCGAAAAGGTGCGGGGCGCCGAAAAGCGGTATTACGAGGACGTGACCGTGGGCGAGCCGATGGGCACCATGGCCAAGGGTCCGCTGACCGTCACCGACATGGTGATCTTCCACGCCGGCGGCTACGGCTTCCAGCCCTATTCGCTGACCACCGGCCGGATGTGGATGGAGAACCGCAACCGCATTCCGGCGTTCTACACGCCCAACAGCAGCGGCGTGCCCGATGTGATGCAGCGCGTCCATTGGGACCGCGAACTGGCGCAGGCCACCTCCGGCAACCCGCTGCCCTATGATTACGGCGTCCAGCGCGAATGCTGGCTGCACCATTTCTTAACCGACTGGGCCGGCGACGACGCCTGGATCTCGCGCCAGTATGACGAGGTGCGCCGGTTCAACTACATGGGCGACAGCCAGATCATCACCGGCGAAGTCACCGCCAAACGGATCGAGGACGACCGCCCGATGGTCGATGTGGAACTGCGCGCGACCAGCCAGCGGGGCGAGGTCACCGCGCGCTGCGAGGCGACGATCATGCTGCCCTCGCGTGAGCACGGTCCGGTGGTGCTGCCCGATGTGGACCCGGCGCTGAAGCGCAAGGCCACGCAGATGTTCGAGCGGCACATGGAGCTCAGTCGCGCGCGCTGACCGGCCGCGCCCGTGCCCTTCGCGCTGGATCCGTCGCAGGTGCTGCTGGCCGAGACGCTGGCCGCCTTTCTGGCGGACCGGCTGCCCTCGCAGCATCTGCATGGCGCGTTCGACGGGGACGCGCCCTTCGACAGGGGTCTGTGGCAGGGGCTGGCCGATCTGGGCTTTGCCGGTCTGCTGGTGCCCGAGGCATCCGGCGGTGCCGGGTTGGACCTGTTCGAGGCGGCGCTAGCGGCCGAAACACTGGGGTATGCCGCAGCCCCGGTTCCCTCCTTGGGCCATGCGCTGGCGACGCTGGCCTTGGCGCTGGAAGGCGGGACCGCCGCGCAACGCTGGCTGCCCGCTCTGGCCGATGGATCGGTCATCGGCACCGTGGCGCTCCATGATCCCGCCGGATGGCGACCCGCAAACTGGTCACAACCCGGAACGGGCGCGCCAGCGCTGGCAATTCGTTCCTGCCGCAGGACAGGCCCCGCTGATCGTCGCGGGCCTGTCGGGGGGGCGCTTAGGCGTGATCGAACCCGGCGCGCCCGGTGTCCATACTTCCCCCATGCGAGGGATCGACCACACCCGGCGGCTGCACGCGCTGACGCTGGACGGCACGCCGGTCCAAAGGCTGGCGCTGGACGGCCCCCAGGTGAACCAAGTCGCCGATGCCGCGCTGGTCCTGCTGGCCGCGGATGCCTTCGGCGGCGCGCGGCGGGTGCTGGACCTGTGCCTGCGCCATGTCCAGGACCGGGAGCAATACGGCCGCCCCCTGGCCGGATTCCAGGCCATCCGCCACCAGCTGGCGAACATGGCCACGCAGGTGGAACCATGCCGCGCGTTGTGGTGGCATGCCGCCGCCGAAGGCTCCTCCAGCGCCGCGGCCCTTGCCAAGGCGCAGTGCGCCGAGGTCTTTCTTCAGGCCGCCCGTGATGGGGTCGAGCTGCACGGCGGCATCGGCTTTACCTGGGAGCATGACATGCACATCTGGTTGAAGCGCGCCCTGTTCGACATGGCCTGGGCGGGAGATGCCACCCTGCACCGCCTGCGCCACGCCGATCTGGCGGGTTGGTAGGCCTCAGCCCGGGGCAGGGTCCGTGGGCTTGCGCTTCAGCATCTTGAAGACGCCGGAGGACTGGCCCACCACCCCCTCGCCCACCTTGAACACGCCCGAGGCGAAGGCGGTCGATCCGCCGGTATGCTCCACCTTGCACCAGGCCTCGATCAGGTCGCCCGCATGGACCGTGCCGGTGAAGGAGACGCTCATCTGCACGGTCAGCTGCGGGAAGCCGCGGTTGAACTCCTGCACCGCGATGCCCAT
Source organism: Frigidibacter albus (assembly GCF_009908165.1). Taxonomy (GTDB): domain Bacteria; phylum Pseudomonadota; class Alphaproteobacteria; order Rhodobacterales; family Rhodobacteraceae; genus Frigidibacter; species Frigidibacter albus. Next base: position 4,664 of record NZ_JAAAUC010000028.1, on the reverse strand, counting down.
GGAGTGATCGGCAAAGGCCGCCAGAACGCCGCCATGCACCAGACCGCCCAGGTTCAGCATGCGCTCATCCGTCAACAAGGCCACCCGGCGCCAACCGCCATGCGGGCGCATCCACAGCGGGCCGAGACCCTCGAAAAAACTGGCCTCCTTGCGGCGCTTCCAGCCCAGGGCTTCCATCCGTTCCTCGGGCGCGGTCTTGACGGCTGTCTCCATGATCGGCACGATCCTCCCTAACTAGGTTATACAGGTAAGCTGATTCTGCGGCAAGCGCTATCATGCTGCCGCAGGCGGGACCGGGAGGGGGAAAGGTGATCGATCACGACCGGCTGATGGCCATGCCCATACCAGCGCAGGAACAGGCCTATGGCTGGAAGGACTGCGCGCTGTACGCGCTGGGGCTGGGGGTGGGGCTGGACCCCACCTGCGCCGACGACCTGTCCTTCCTGCTGGAGGACCGGATCCGCGCCATGCCGACCATGCCCGCCGTGCTGGGGCGCCCGGCGCTCGTGAAACTGGACACCGGCATCGACTGGATCCGCACCGTGCATGGCGAACAGGGCCTGACCCTGCACCGCCCCTTGCCGCCGAAAGCGCGGATCCGCGCGCAGTCCCGCTTTACCCAGGTGATCGACAAGGGCGAGGGGCGGGGCGCGCTGTTCTTCGTGGAACGTCAGCTGTCCGATGCCGAAACGGGCGAGTTGCTGGCCACGGTCCGCCAGACGCTGTTCGCCCGCGCCAATGGCGGCTTCGGCGGCCCCACCAGCGCGCAACCTGCCGCGCATGTCCTGCCGGATCGCGCGCCCGACATGACCCAAGACAGCCCTTCCAGCCCGCAGGCCGCGCTGATTTACCGCTTGTCGGGTGACATGAACCCGCTGCATGCCGATCCAACGGTCGCCGCGCGCGCCGGGTTCGACCGGCCGATCCTGCATGGGCTGGCCAGCTATGGCATGGCCGGGCGAGCGATCCTGCGCGCCCATGCCAGAAATGATCCGTCACGGCTGCTGGCGCTGGATGCACGCTTCACCGCCCCCGCCTGGCCGGGGGAGACCTTCCGCACCGAGATGTGGCACGACGGCGCGGTCATCGGCTTCCGCGTGCGCTGCGTCGAGCGCGATGTGGTTGTCCTGGACAATGGCCGGGCCGAGGTGTCGGACACGCCAAGATAGGCGTCCCCCCAGCCCGCGCCCGCTATCGCATCAGGCTGGCGGGGTAATCCGGCCGGCCGATCGCCTCGAAGTGGCGACGGGTGTTCTCCAGCTTGGTGAAGACATCCTCATAGCCCAGAGCCACGCCATCGGGGTCCACATAGGTGTAGCCGCCGGTCACATGGAACAGGGTGATCATCTCGGTCACGCCATCGGGCACGACCAGCGTATGAGTCTCACCAGGCGGTTCGAAGGCATAGCTGCCCTCGGTGGCCACCCAGTCATGTTCCAGATACAGCCAGCTTCCCCGCAGGGTGAAGGCATGGACCGGGCCGGAATGCCGGTGGCGCGACAGCACGCCCGACTTCCGCACCCGCAGCAGGTTGACGTAATAGCCCTGGCTCACGTTCAGCACAAGCGGACGGAACGACACCCCCTCGGCCTGCGGCACCCAGAGATCGGGCTCCGCATCCAGATCCATCACCCCCGGCATGATTAGATCCTGTTGCATCCCGAACGGTTGTGGCTTGCGATAAGGGATCTTCGTGGCGTCCCCGCCGGTCATCGGCACGCTTGCTTTGTCCATTCTTTCCTCCTTGCGCATGATCGCGATCTGGGTTTATCAGACTCTTGATGGTTATGTTAGTTATATTATTTATCTTGCATATCGGATGGAGGAGAAGCGCTGATGAAGGTATTGGTCCCCGTCAAACGCGTGATCGACTACAACGTGAAGGTCCGCGTGAAGGCGGACGGAAGCGGCGTCGATCTGGCGAATGTGAAGATGTCGATGAATCCCTTTGACGAGATTGCCGTGGAAGAGGCGATCCGGTTGAAGGAGAAGGGCGTCGCGACAGAGGTCGTCGTGGTGTCCATCGGCGTGAAGCAGTCGCAGGAGACACTCCGCAATGCTCTGGCCATGGGTGCCGACCGCGCGGTGCTGATCGAAGCCAGTGCCGATGTGCAGACCGATATCGAGCCGCTGGCCGTGGCGAAGCTGCTGGCCGGCGTGGTGAAGGACGAGGCCCCGGGCCTGGTCCTCACCGGCAAGCAGGCGATCGACAATGACATGAACGCCACCGGACAGATGCTCTCGGCCCTTCTGGGCTGGTCGCAGGCGACCTTCGCCAGCGAGCTGGCGGTGGAGGGCGACACCGCCACCGTGACCCGCGAAGTCGACGGCGGGTTGCAGACCATCAAGGTCAAGCTCCCGACCATCGTTACCGTGGACCTGCGCTTGAACGAGCCGCGCTATGCCTCGCTGCCGAACATCATGAAGGCCAAGGCCAAGCCACTGGCGACCAAGACCCCGGCCGATTACGGCGTCGATACCGCCCCGCGCCTGAACGTGCTCAAGACGGTGGAACCGGCGGGCCGCAAGGCGGGCGTCAAGGTGGGCTCGGTCGACGAGCTGATCGCGAAACTCAAAGACGAGGCTGGGGTGCTGTGATGGCTGTTCTCCTGATTGCCGATGTGAATGACGGCCAGCTTGCCACGGATTCGGTTGCCAAGACCTTGACGGCCATCGCCTCCTTGGGCGAGGTCCACGCGCTGGTCGCCGGCCCGGCCTCTGCCGCGGCCGAGACAGCCACGCTGACCGGCGTGGCCAAGGTCCTGCATGCCGAAGACGCAGGCCATGGCCTGGCCGAGGGCATGGCCGACCTGATCGTCTCGCTGGCTGGCAATTACAGCCACATAGCGGCGCCTGCGACAGCCTATGCCAAGAACTTCATGCCCCGCGTGGCGGCGCTTCTGGACGTGATGGTGCTCACCGATGTGACCGCCGTGGTCGATGCTGAGACCTTCGAGCGCCCGATCTACGCCGGCAGCGCGATCCAGACGGTCAAGTCCGCCGACGCGAAGAAGGTCTTCACCGTCCGCACCGCCACCTTCGCCGCCGCTGGGGCTGGGGGTTCGGCCAGCGTTGAGTTGGTTGCCGCCAAGCCCTCGGACCTGTCCTCCTGGGTCGAGGACAAGGTGGCGTCCTCGGACCGCCCCGAGCTGACCTCGGCCAAGGTCGTCGTCTCCGGCGGCCGTGGCGTCGGCTCCAAGGACAGCTTCGCGGTGATCGAGGCGCTGGCCGACAAGCTAGGCGCTGCCGTGGGTGCCTCGCGCGCGGCCGTCGACTCGGGTTACGCGCCGAACGACTGGCAGGTCGGGCAGACCGGCAAGGTCGTCGCGCCGCAGCTTTATGTCGCCGTCGGCATCTCGGGCGCAATCCAGCACCTTGCGGGCATGAAGGATTCGAAGGTCATCGTCGCGATCAACAAGGATGACGAGGCCCCGATCTTCCAGGTCGCCGATTACGGCCTGGTGGGGGACCTCTTCACCCTCGTCCCGGAACTGACCAGCAAGTTGTGAGTGAAGGCAAGCGGTGGGGGCAGACCTTGCCGCCGCCTGACCAAACGCATATCCCGCATAACGGCCTTCCAAGATCGCTTCCGATTTTCAGTGCTGATTCAAATGTCGGCATCAGACGGTGGGCAAATTGAGTCCGCGTTTCGCGGTCTTCGATGCATCACCAGATATCGGGATCGCGCCCTCGATACCCGTCTGGGCACGCTGAACCTGCGAGTGCCGAAGCTGCGGCAGGGCAGCTACTTCCCGGGCTTCCTCGAGGCCCGGAAGACTTCGGAGCAGGCGCTGGTGGCGGTGATCCAGGAGGCCTGGATCGGCGGTGTCTCGACCCGGCGGGTGGACGAACTGGTGCAGGCCATGGGGCTGAACGGCATCTCGAAGAGCACGGTGTCGAAGCTCTGTAAGGAAATAGATGAGCGCGTCGGCGAGTTCCTAAACCGCCCGCTGACCGGCGAGTGGCCCTATGTTTGGCTGGACGCCACCTATCTGAAGGTGCGCCAGGGCGGGCGGATCGTGCCGGTGGCGGCGATAATCGCCGTTGCCGCCAACACCGAGGGTCGCCGCGAAATCATCGGTCTGGGCATCGGCCCTTCAGAGGCCGAGATCTTCTGGACCGAGTTCCTGCGGTCCTTGCGCGCCCGAGGCCTCGGAGGGGTCCGGCTGGTGATCAGCGACGCTCACACCGGCCTGAAGGCCGCAATTGCCCGCGTATTCGAAGCCACTTGGCAGCGCTGCCGCGTTCACTGGATGCGAAATGCGCTTGCCCACGTCTCGCGCGGCCAGCGTTTGCGTCCCGCATATTGTGGGTAGACGTTTGTTCAACCCGACTGTCAGCTATGCGGACGGAGTTCCTTTTCTCGCACCGGGCGGCCCTAGCTTCGACGAGGTGCAGCTAGCTGTCTAGCCCTCCCGCGCAGGATGCCGTCGCAAGCCTAGTTTGAGCCCAGTGGTTGTCCCCATAGGCCTTCCTATAGACTGTGAGTGATACCAATTGCGGTCAGTAGGGATGCATTGCATGTTGGCGCGGTATTCCTAGGTGTTCAGTCCCGGCATCTGGTGGATCGGATTTAGGATGAATCGATCTGGCTCTGATGTCCGGATTTTGCAGATGTATTCGTAGGGCGTGAGACCGTTCAGGGTCTTGAGCCGGCGGGCGAA
>NZ_JAAAUC010000027.1 GCF_009908165.1 Frigidibacter albus | reverse complement strand
GCAATCGCCCGACCCGCTGCACGCAATGAAAGTTCCGCGCGCCGGGCGATTGCTCAACCCGCGCCGAAAGGCGTAAATGACCAACGGGCTCCGGTCGCGGCTGGATGAAAGACCAGTGGCAGGTCAGCTGCCCGCGACACCTCCGCCAGGGGCCGCCCGGTCGCAAGGCAGAGCAATGCCGCGATCGCGCCCTGAAGGTCGATGGTCAGCGGGCCACCGTCCGGGGCAGGGGTCAGCACGATCCGCTCTACCAGGGACCGCACCGCTTCCTTGGCCGCCTCCATGCCCTCGGCATCGCCGAGCCCGCGGATCAACGCGCCGACCCGGGTGCGATAGGTGCGGGCCATCGACGGGTGATAGCGGACCGGGTCCTCGGCCGGGATCCGGTCCAGCTGGCGCTGCAGCTCGGTGCGGCGTGCATCGAGCGTGATCATCCGATCCTTCACCTGCTCTGCCGGGACGCCGGCAACGATAGCGTCCACCAATTTGCCATGGTCACGGCTGACCTGCGCCAGCTCCTTCTCGACCCCGGCGCGGCCCGCGGTCGCGCTCGCCCGCAGCCGGTTGCGCTCCGCCGTATAGGCTTCGCAGAACGCGGCGACCGCATCCGGATCCATCAGGTGGTGCTCGAGCGCGGTGAGCACCGCATTCTCGAGATGCGCCTTGCTGATCACCTGCCGGTTGCTGCAGATTGAGAGGCCCTTCTTGCGCGAGGCCGAGCAGCCGAAATTGTCCTGCGACACCTTCGAGAACCCGCCCCCGCAGCAGCCGCAGACCATCAGGCCGGAGAACAGGAACTTCGGGCGGCGCCGATCCCAGACCGGCACGCCGGTGTCCCTGGACTTCAGCGCGCCCTGACGCTGGCGCACCGCTTGCCACAGCTCGTCCTCGATGATCCGAAGTTCCGGGATCTCGGTGATCACCAGCTCGGAGCCGTCGTTCAGAAAAGACACCCGTTTGCCGGTGGCCGGATTCTTGCGATAGGTCAGGCGGTCCCAGATCTGGCGGCCGATATACATCTCGTTGTTGATGATGCCGGTGCCGCGCGTGCGGTTGCCGTGGATGGTCGATGTGTTCCAGTGCCCGCCTCGCGGCCCGGGGATGCCTTCGCGGTTCAGCGCGTCGGCGATCCTGGTTGGCGACAGGCCCTTCGCGTAGTCCTGGAAGATGCGCTGCACCACCTTGGCCTCCCCCGGTTCGATCTCGCGGTCGCCGCGGATCGGCTCGCCATTCTCGGCAAAGGCCCGCACGATCCGATAGCCGAAGGTCAGGCCGCCGGCCGACTTTCCGTTTAGCGCGCGGCCCCGCAGGCCCTCCCGGGTCTTCTTCGCGAGGTCGCGCAGGAACATCGCGTTCATCGTGCCCTTGAGCCCGATATGCAGCTCCGAAATGCTGCCCTCCGACACGGTCTCGATCGCCACATCCGAAAACTGGAACTGCTGGTAGATGGTGGCGATGTCGGCCTGGTTGCGCGAGAGCCGGTCCAGCGCATGCGCGATGACAACATCGAACCGGCCGCGGCCCGCATCCCGCATCAGCTTCTGGATGCCGCTGCGCATAAGACTGGCCCCGGAAGTTGCCCTGTCGGTATAGACCTCGACGACATCGAGCCCTTGGCGGGCGGCGAACTCGCGGCAGGCGCGGATCTGGTCGTCGAGCGAGGCGTCGCGCTGCAGGTCCGTCGAATAGCGCGCGTAGATGGCGGTGCGAAGCAGGGCGGGGGTCATGGCAGGATCTCCATCGGCAGCGGCCGCGACCGGACGGCGCGGTCAGTCCTCATCGGCGGCATGGTCGGCGCGGGCTGCGTCTCGGGCGAGGGCCCGCACCAGCGCCAGAAACTGCGACTTATGCTCCAGCGTAAGGGCGGGGTTGGCAAGAGGGGCGTCGTGGGGAGCAGGCAGGCGGGACGACGGCCCCTCCGCCACCCCCGCCTTGCCTGTCTTTCCCCGTGTCTTCGCCACGACAAGTCTCTCCCGGCCCCGCGCGGGAGCTGCTCCCGGCGGGTGATGATGATGATGGATTGGGATCTGGTCCCGGTGGTCCTGTTGCTCATCATCATATCGGATCCAAAGGCGACGGGGGGGCCGTGAGTGCTCGAAATGGGCTGGCACGGGCCCATATCGTCGGGTTTATGTGGATAAACGGCGGTTGACGGCACCTGTCCGCATCGGGAGCGTCAGTTGGGACCGAGCCGACCCCCGCGCGCGACCCGGTTTGCAAAATCATAAAGCAATTATCCGGATTTTGTGGCGCGCGTGTGGGCCGGAAGTGCATGAACCCGCCCTGCGCCGGAGGGCGCAGGGCGGGCCGGATCAGTTCAGATGCGGCTGCTCCCGTAGCGCGCCGGCAGGATAGTGTTGGACGATCCTGGCAGTTGCCGGAGCCAATTGACGGCCTCCGCCAGCCCGAACTCGCGCGCCGTTACCAGCGCCTTGGCCATGTCTTCCAGAAGGCCGCGGTGCGTCGCCAGGATCGCCAGCGCACGATCTTCCGCGTCTTCGATCCTGCCGCGCACCGCCTCAAGGATCGCAGGGTCCTGGAGGAGAGCGGCCTCGTCACCGCCGCGCCAGACCGCGCCCTGGAGGCCGAGGCCGAGTTTGCTGTCGATGGCCAAGGCCAACTGCGTCGCCTGCGCGATGTCGGACTCTGCGGAGCCGCCGGCACCGGCCGACACAGTGCCGAAGATCAGCCGCTCCGCCGCTCGCCCGGCAAGCATCCTGCTCAGGGTCGCCGTGATGTCGCCGGTCAGCCCTGCCTGCGGCCGCAGGTCGACATGGATCTCGCCGCCCCCGCGCGTCAGCAGAATACGGGTCACGCGGCCAAGGCCGAGGGCTGCACAGACGATCGCATGGCCACATTCGTGGACGGCGATGCGGTGAAGCAGTTCGACGTTGTCATGGCCGCCGAAGCACGCGCGTAGGTATTCGAGCGTCAGTTCGCGACCCTCGGACCGGCACTCGGCGCGCACCTGCCGGATGATCGCGTCGATATCTGCTGGGGTGTTGCCGACCGCCCTCCGCGAAAGGTCGCGCAGATCCGCCTCGGGGAAGCTCAGGTGCCTCCGGAACACGCCGTAGAGCGCCTCGGCGTCGGGCACGGGCATCTCGATCTTCAGGTCGAACCGGCCGGCCCGCAGGATGGCCGGGTCCAGCGTCTCGGGGTGATTGCACGTGCCAACCACGATGACACCTTCCTCGCGCGATAGGCTGTCGAGCTCCGCGAGGAAGCTGTTGATCACTTGCACGCGGTAGTTGTGGTTGTGACGGTCAGCATCTTGCCGCGAGCCGGCGGCGTCGATTTCGTCGATGATCAGCACCGCGGGCGTATCCCTCCGCGCCTCTGCAAAGCTCCTGCGCATCGCGCGGAGCATATCCCCCAAGTGCCCCTCCGCTTGCCATTGGGCGAAGGACCCGGTGATCACTGACAGGTCGGCGTCGTTGCCGATGGCCCGAGCGAGCCAGGTTTTGCCGGTGCCGGGTGGGCCGTAGACCAGGAGCGACCGGCTGAGATCGTGCCAGCCGATGGTGCCCGCCCGCCATAGTGCAAGATCGCGCACCAGCTGCCGAGCGGCCCGCAGCGCCTTGCCATCTCCGGTGAAGTCGTCAAGTCGGGGCTCAGCGCCAGCGGATTTTTTCCGCATGGCCACCGATCCGGACAGCCGCTCCGCCACCTCCCGCGCCGTTGCGCCTCGCATTGCAAAGGCCAGACGGATGGCGCTGATGCTCGATAGCACGCTGTCCTCGGGCAGGGCCGCGCGAACGCACGCATCGTCGACCCGCCCGGTGGCCGAGTGGCTGGTGCAGAGCGTGGCGACAAGGACGTCGCGCGTGACCGGCATGAGCGTGATCCGGTGAAGTCGCTCGACCGGCAGGTCGGGGGGCAGAGTCGCGTTGGTGGTCTGGACGATCAGCACCGGCTTCGAGGACTGGAGCCCCTTCACCACGTCTGACAGGTAGTCGCGTGCGGCAGTCGGGCCGATCTTGCTGTCCGTTACACGCGGCTTGATCACAGAGAGGCATTGCTCGCTGATGTCCTCGCCCCCTTCGAAATGGATCAGCCAGTCTTCGGGGATAAGATGCGTCAGCATCTGCGCCGTCAGCTTCAGATCGTCCTCGGCGACGCCGGTGAGCAGAGTGACAGCACCCGCCGCAAGGATGTCATCAAGCCTTTCGGACGATCCGACGCTGGCCGCCAACTGGTTCGCAACCAGCAGCTTGCGCCACGGCACCTGCACCGGTGGCAGGGCGTCGCCACGCTCGGTCGTCGCTGCCGGATCGCCCCCGGCGTCAGCGATCACGTCCCAGTCCTCGGGCGGCAGGTGCCGCAGGTTCGGAACGGCGCTCAGGATCGAGAGTGCCGAGGCCGGGGGAACATCGGCAGAGGCCTCGAGCTGCGCGGGCAGGTCATCATCAAGGCCGAAGCCGCGACGCGCTCCGCCGAGCTTCATGGTGCCGCGCGAGAGCGGGTTTTCCGCCTCGTCCTGCTGGAGGCGGCGGATCGCCTTTTGCGCGTAGGCCCACCAGGTGGGGCGGCTGGATTCAGTGGTCGCGTGCGTCATGGCGCACCTCCGGCACATGAGAGGGGGCGTCCGGTTGGTCGGACAGCAGGAAGAGGGTGAGGAAGTCATTTGCCCAGGCCGCATCGGCACAGAGCGGGCGCGGCTCAGGGTATGAGCGCGGGGCCCTCAAGAGCGGCCAGGCCAATATCCGGCGGGGCAGGGGCGGCGAGGCCCAGGGCGAGCATCGCCTCCTCCAGGCTCGCGCGAGGATCGGCACGAAGGCCGGCGATTTCGGACCGCATAATCCGCTGCGAGGAGCGACGATCGCGGCTGAATCGGACGACGTTCTCTGGAAGCACGACCAAGGCGAGGAGGTCGAAGTCACCGGCCGCGTAGGGTCGGAGCCCCCCCGGGGAGTGGTTGTAGCCCTTGGAGATGTTGAAGTGCCAGGCGTTGGCCCGGTGGGCCGTCGCGGTCTTGATCTGCAGTTTCAGCACTGCCGACGGATGCAGGACCAGCCGGTCAGCGGAAGAGTGTTCCGGAAGGGCGAGCGGCAAAAGGCCAAGCCGCAGCAGCATGCTGTCGACGAAGCGCTCTCCTGCTTCGCCGAGGATCTTGGCGTGATGGCAGAGCGTGCCGGTGTCGAGGTCCGGGAAGGACCAGAGGGCGGAGACGGCGGCGGCATCGTGCAGCGCGACCGGCGGCAACGTCAGGTTTGCGAGCGGCATTTGAACGGGCATGAGGGCCCTCCTCGGCAAGGTGAGGCGCTGACCGGCGGGCACGGAAGTGCCGCCAGTGTCGCCCGATGACGGGATCATCAATGGAAGATGCGGCGCGCAGGCCGACGGAGCCGCGATGCGGCGTCGGTCAGGAACGTATGAGGTGCTGCGCGCTCGGGTAGGTCATGTCACATCGCCAGGGGAGGGACGTCTCCGGCGGGCATCATGGCATCTGGCGCGTCGGCGTCAACATATTCCGAAAGTGTCGCGAGGTCGGCAAGGCGCGCCTTGGCCGTTACCAACATCTGATTGACCCGCAACGATGCGGCGCTGGCGGCGGGGCAGGAGAACAGGCCCGGGAAGCGATCAACGAGGCCATGCAGATGCGCGAACTCCTCGGCGTCCGTGGTCCGGATCATCGAGCCTGTCAGGAGCGCGATGCGCTGGAGCGGCCGGTCTTCCGGACGCTCGGGTGCGGCACGGTCGACGGCGTCCAGCGAGGACAGGACCTCATCGCGGGCACGCTCCGCCTGGCGGCCCCAGTCCATGAACGCGGGGTCCCAGCAACTGACGTGCTGGATGTCGCGCTCCGCTTCGACATGGCCGGCAAGGGCGACGAGGAGCCTGGAGAAGGAACGGCAGACGGCGGTCGGGGTGAAGTGCACTGCGTCTTTCGCGGTATCCGCCGCGGTGGTAGTGATACGGGTAGCCATGGTGATCTCCTCGCTGAGATTGTCGTGGTCAGGGTCGGGGGGTGTTGGAAGCACCTTTTCCGACCCGCATATCGAACATATGCGATATATGCCGTATTGTCAATATGCGCCATATGGGTTATTTCGATTCATGGCCAGAGAGACCGCATACCCAGTCAAGAAGCTCGTGAACCTCACTGAAGAGCAGGCGGCGCGGATATCCGATTTCCGCTTCGACCAGCGCCTCCAGTCGGAGAACGAAGCCATTCGCCGTCTGCTCGAGATTGCGCTCGACAAGGCCGGGGACGGTCCACCAGCGGATTGAGCAGCTTGCGCCTCCTCGGCATTCACAGCCTGCGGGGCGGAATAAGCCAGAGCCTCGCCGCCTTCAGCATTGCGAAAGCTACGGTCGTGGTCCGGGGGCGGGCTCTGCCCGTCCGTCACATGGCGTGCTCCAATGATGGTAAGCAAGGAAAGGTCGGCGCTCGCCGATATCCGCCATGATGGCGAGCCGGCTGCTGTCACGGGCATGCCGCTCGACAGGGGTCAGCGATAGGCGCCCATTGTTGGAATAAGATCATCACCTGACAGACAAGGGGTTCGAAGGGGGATATCCCCTCGCTTCGGTCGAACCCGGCGCTTGGGCCCGGAAGTTCGACCGAAGGCAAGGATGGCGTGCCATCCGCGCAGTTGGTCCGTTTACGGGCCGACGGAGCGCCTCCCCGGCGGTAGGGGCAGACAAGGTAGCTCTCGAGCTACCTACAGTCTGTCCATGTATGTAGCGCCCGAAAGCTACGTTCGCGAAATACAATATGGCAAACCATATCAGAAGGTTAGGTTATCCCCAACAATCAAAAAAGCCTGCGATTCCGACCCTCGCGACTTTCTGCGGTGCTCCATAACTGGAAGGCCACGGACGATCAGGAGGATCATCGCCATGGCCTATCAATACGTTCACGTCCAGACCTACAGCAACAAGCTGACGAAGGTTCAGGGCACGAAGGACCACTTCAACAGCATCAATCAGGTGTTCGAAGAGGCAGATCGGAACCCGCTGTATTCCGGCCATGTCCCGGATCCCCAGCCGCCGATCTCGCTCATGATGCACGGCGCGATCACGGTGACAGAGTTGCGGAAGCTCCATGACACGCGGCGATCCGAGATCCGCGAGACAGTCACGCTTCCGGATGGCAGGATCTACAACCGCGCGCTGAAGTCTGACTTCCCGACGCTCTATACCGAGATCCACTCGCACCCCATGCGATCAGATGAGTATCGCGAGGCTGCACCAGACGAACGAGCCCAGGTGAAACGGTGGGCCAGTATCGCAGTCGGGGATTTTGCGAAGCGGATGTCAGAAGGCGTGCAGTTCGCGGCTGTGGTCCACCTCGATGAAGGGCATGTCCATATCCACATCTTGGCCGTGAACATCGAAGATCCGAAGATGAGCGCCAGCAAGCTTCATGTGGGAAAGGTCGCTGCGGCGGCCTGGCGCGACATCCATGGGTCGGAGGACAGGCTTACTTCCCTGCCGCGCCCCGAACCGGTGCCGCGACCGAAAAAGCCGAAGAAGCCGAAGCCGAGCAAGAACCGGATCACTCAGAAGAAGCGCGATGCCGAACATGCTGATGCCGTCGCGGCATGGGAACAGGACTGTGCTCGCGCGGAGGCGGCAAACGCCGACCTGCTCGCGCAGTGGGAAAAAGAGAACGGCCGGCACCTTCATGCGCACCGCAAGGAACGGAAGAAGAAATCGTCCGATGTCGTGGCCTATCAGGCCGCGATGGCGGCCTTCCAGGACCATTACCACGAGGCCGTCGGGAAACGCTGCGGCCTTCTGCGGAACGGGCCTGGCAACGAGCGCTTGTCGACGAAGCAGTATGCGGACCGGAAGGCAAATGCTCGGCTGGTGGCGGCGGACGACGAGGCCCAGCGGCTGATGGCCAGAAAGATCGTGCAGAAAGAGCAAACGCAGAAAGAAAAGGACCGGGCGCAGGCGGTGGCGGCCGAGCAGCTGACCGGCATGGCCGGAAAACTGGAAGAGCACATGGCGGCCACTGCCGCCGCGGCTTCGGTGCTGGCCGGCCGGGAGGCGGCGGTGGCCGAGCGCGAGGAGGCCGGCGACGCCAGGGACCAGGCGCAAGAGCGGACGGCAGTGACGCAGGCCGAACAGGCGACCGCGCTGCGCAACGGCGAGGCGCGGCTGGCGACCGAGCGCTCGGCGCTCCAGCGGGAACAGCTCGAGTCCCGAGACGAGGCGCGGGCGCGCGATGTCGATCTGGATCGGCGCGAACAGGACGTTGCCGCCAAAGAACAGGAAGTCGCGGACGCGGTCGAAGCGATCGGCGATATGGTCGAGCAGATGGAGCGGGGCGAAATCGTCGCCACGGACGGCAAGCTCGAACTGGGCTTTGTTCCCCGTTTCGTCGAACGCTGTGCAGTCACCCCGCCTGATGCGCGGTCTCCCGTCCAGCATCTGGTGGCCAAGTTCGTCGGCCTGCTGAAGCGCGTGGTCACAAACTTGGGCGGTGGGTCGGAACCCGAAAGAAATGAACCGCGATAGGCGCGGGGAGGGCGACCGCGGCCGAGGGTGCCGTTTGGTCGCGCAACCCCCGTCGGCGATGCCCCTGTCAAACGCACATGGCGCAGAATCGTGTCGCCGCGGGAAATGGGCGTCGGCGCTGGCCGCCATGCAAGAGCAGAAAAGGGGCCGAAGTGCAGATGCGGGCCGTCGCTGCGCGGTAAGCGTCCGGCCTGACCGCTATCGGTTCCAGCGCCAGGGCAGCAGGTCGTCGACCTTTGTGATCTTGTAGTCTGGGATGCGGGCTAGGGTGTCGGCGAGCCAGGCTTGGGGATCGACGGCATTG
>NZ_JAAAUC010000026.1 GCF_009908165.1 Frigidibacter albus | reverse complement strand
GGGCGACAACCTGAAGTTCGAGGTCGAGCTGATCGCCCCGATCGCCATGGAAGAGAAACTGCGCTTCGCCATCCGCGAAGGCGGCCGCACCGTCGGCGCCGGCGTCGTGTCGAAAATCCTGAAGTAACGCGGGGGTTTACCACCGCAACGGATGCAGGGCCGCCCTTCGGGGCGGCCCTTTTTCGTTCTTTTCCAACGCTCTGTGCGGCACTTCACAGCCGGGCTGCGAAACGGCCCGCCAGGCCTTGGATCACAGAACTTCACGGCAGCGTGAGCGCGGAGACGGGATATGGGTCGCAAATCCGACCCGGCCCTGCGCCGACGTCGAGGTGGGGCTTCACATCAAGCGCACAGATGCGAGAGCTTGCGTGATCTGTGCGTGATTTCACATTCGGCGCCGGAGTGAGCATCTCATCTGCATCGAGGCACGAAAGACTTGGGCGAACGGCCCGACATTCCAAAGCCCCGACCACAGATAACCCAAAGGAATACATCATGAAAAACCTGATCCTCGCTTCCGCCGCCCTTGTTGCGATCGCCGGCTCCGCTTCGGCCTCGGGCCAGGGCTATCAGCCGAACAAGCTGAGCAATGTCGATGCCGCCGAGCTGAACATCTACGTTCCCAACGTGAACGTGGACCAGCTGACCCCGGCGCAGGTGCAGTCGGTCGAATCCGCTCTGTATGGCGACGACAAGGGCAAGGTCGCGGCGCTGCGGGCTGCCGTGCGCTAAGCCGGCGGGCACTGCTCCCGACAGGGAAGGGCCACCCTCGGGTGGCCCCTTTGCGTGCCAAGGCCGATGCAGAACCCATGCAGAAACCATGCGCATACCATACATACGATTTGCGGCTGCGACCCGCGCGACTTCGCGCTTGATTTCCTCCGCAGGGTGCCTTAACTCCCCGCCCACGGCACAGGAGTTTAGCTCAGTTGGTAGAGCATCGGTCTCCAAAACCGAGGGTCGTGGGTTCGAGTCCCCCAACTCCTGCCAAGCCGTTTCCAGACATGCACGCCCATCCCGCGACGGCCTGTGCCGAGCAGGCTTGAACTGGCCGGGCGAACCCCGTATGTGCTGCCCATTCATGGCGGCCGCGCCCCGATGGCGGCGGCCCCAGCGACAAGCAGGTGAGACCGATGGCCAAGACCAATCCGCTTCAGTTCGTCCAGCAAGTGCGCGCGGAGGTGGCCAAGGTCGTGTGGCCGACGCGCCGCGAGGTCGGGCTGACCACCGTCATGGTGCTGATCATGGCGGCGCTGGCTTCGGTGTTCTTCTTCCTTGTCGATCTGGCGATTCGCTCGGGCCTGACGGCGGTTCTGAACATCTTCGGCTGACCCTGGCCGGTTTGGCCGATGCCGGGGCGGGCGGGCTTGAGTTCCGCCAGGTTCACCTGTAAGGCGGGCGGACCTTTCGGATACCGGCGTGCATCGATTCGGGTGATGCGCGCTGTTTTTTGTTCGGTCGGGCAGGCTACTGTCCGCAAGCGGATGGGCAACCATCTGAAATAATGACGGAAGTTCCCGCGGGCGACCGCAGGTGAGACGGGGTAAGGCGAGCATGGCGAAGCGGTGGTATTCGGTGAGCGTTCTCTCGAATTTCGAGAAGAAGGTCGCCGAGCAGATCAGGCAAGCCGTTGCTGAAAAAGGTCTCGAGGACGAGATCGAAGAGGTACTGGTGCCGACGGAAGAGGTCATCGAGATCCGCCGCGGCAAGAAGGTCACCTCGGAGCGGCGCTTCATGCCGGGCTATGTGCTCGTGCGGATGGAGATGACGGACCGCGCCTATCACGCGATCGTGTCGATCAATCGGGTTACGGGCTTTCTGGGCCCGCAGGGCAAGCCGATGCCGATGCGCGACGGCGAGGTCAATTCGATCCTGAACCGGGCGGAAGAGGGCGAGGCGCAGCCGCGCAACCTGATCCGCTTTGAGATCGGCGAGCAGGTGAAGGTGGCCGATGGTCCCTTCGAAGGCTTTACCGGCATGGTCGAGGAAGTGGACGAGAGCACGAACCGTCTGAAGGTGACGGTGTCGATCTTTGGCCGCCCGACGCCTGTCGAACTGGAATTCACTCAGGTGTCCAAGGGCATCTGACGTGTGTGCCGTGGGAGGCGAGCGGAGCCGGGTAGGCCCTTGCGGACCGGACCACTAAACCAAGGCCCTGCATGTGCGGGCTGGTGATACAAGGAGAGGCCACATGGCCAAGAAAGTCGTCGGGCAGCTGAAGCTGCAGGTGAAGGCGGGGCAAGCCAACCCGTCTCCGCCGATCGGTCCCGCGCTGGGTCAGCGCGGCGTGAACATCATGGCATTCTGCAAAGAGTTCAACGCTCGCACGCAGGAAATGGAACAGGGCACCCCGGTTCCGACCGTGATCACTTACTATGCGGACAAGTCCTTCACCTTCGAGATGAAGACGGCGCCTGCGTCGTTCCTGCTCAAGAAGGCAGCCGGCCTGAAGCCGGTCGGCAAGCGCAACCGCCCGAAAGGCTCGGTCAAGCCGGGCCATAGCGTGGTCGGCACCGTGACGGTCGCCCAGGTGCGCCAGATCGCCGAAGCCAAGATGAAGGATCTGTCTGCGAACGACGTGGAAGCGGCGATGCAGATCATCCTCGGCTCTGCCCGTTCCATCGGTATCGAGGTGAAGGGGTAAGTCATGGCCAAGCTCGGTAAACGCACCCAGGCGGCTCGGACCGCCTTCGAAGGCAAGACGCAACTCACCGTCGAGGATGCGCTGGCGCTGATCAAGACCTCGGCCACGGCGAAGTTCGACGAGACCGTCGAGATCGCCATGAACCTGGGCGTCGACCCGCGCCATGCGGACCAGATGGTCCGCGGTGTGGTTCAACTGCCGAACGGCACCGGCAAGACGGTGCGCGTGGCGGTGTTTGCACGCGGTGCGAAAGCGGACGAGGCGAAAGCCGCGGGCGCCGACATCGTGGGCGCTGAGGACCTGATGGAGACCATCCAGTCCGGCAAGATCGAGTTCGACCGTTGCATCGCGACGCCGGACATGATGCCGCTGGTCGGCCGCCTCGGCAAGATCCTCGGCCCGCGCAACCTGATGCCGAACCCCAAGGTCGGTACCGTGACGATGGACGTGAAAACGGCTGTCGAAGCGGCGAAGGGCGGCGAAGTGCAGTTCAAGGTCGAGAAGGCCGGCGTGATCCATGCCGGCGTCGGCAAGGTGTCGTTCGACGGCGAGAAGCTGGCCGAAAACATCCGCGCCTTCGTGGAAGCTGTGACGCGGGCTCGCCCGTCGGGTGCCAAGGGCGCCTACCTCAAGAAGGTGTCGCTGTCCTCGACGATGGGCCCGGGCGTGTCGGTCGATCTGGCCTCGGCCAGCGGCAACTAGAGAATTCTCCGGCCGCAAGGCCGGTGAGTGGCAGGGCGGACCGCAAGGCCCCGCCCTGACCTGTCCGAGACGGAGGGTGTGCCGGGTTTCCGGTGCTTAATGTCCTTCCCGAGATGGGGATCGAGACGGATTTCCCGGGGTTTCCTCGGGCGGTTTTGGCCTCGGGACCCTCACGGACCCGAACGCCGGGAGTGATCCCGGCAAACATGAGCCGGGGGGAAACCCCCATACTTGGAGTGAAACTGTGGATAGAGCCCAGAAAGAGAAAGTGGTCGAGGAACTCGGCCAGATCTTCGAAAGCTCTGGCGTCGTGGTGGTTGCCCACTACGAAGGCATGACAGTTGCTCAGATGCAGGCACTGCGGGCGGAAATGTCTTCCGTCGGTGGTTCCGTACGTGTCGCCAAGAACAAGCTCGCCAAGATCGCTCTTGAAGGAAAGCCCGGCGCAAGCATGGGTGATCTGCTCAAGGGGATGACCGTGTTCGCCTTCTCTGAAGACCCCGTCGCTGCGGCGAAGGTCTCGGAGGCCTATGCCAAGAAGAACGAGAAATTCGTGATTCTGGGCGGGGCCATGGGCGACACGGCTCTGGATGCTGCCGGTGTGAAAGCCGTGGCTGCGATGCCGTCGCGTGAGGAGCTTATCGCTTCGATCGTTGCGTGCCTCGGCGCCCCTGCCTCGAACATCGCTGGTGCCATTGGCGCGCCTGCTTCGAATATCGCGGGTATCCTCAAGACCATCGAGGAACGGGAAGCCGCGTGAGCAACAACATGTCTTCGTAGGGTTGATGCCCTGACGTTGGACCCCATCTTGATTAGAACGGAACAGAGAAATGGCTGATCTGAAAGCACTCGCCGAGCAAATCGTCAATCTGACGCTGCTGCAGGCCCAGGAACTGAAAACGATCCTGAAAGACGAATACGGCATCGAGCCCGCCGCTGGCGGCGCCGTGATGATGGCTGGCCCGGCTGCTGCCGCGGAAGTCGTCGAAGAGAAAACCGATTTCGACGTCGTCCTCGTCGAAGCCGGCCCGAACAAGATCAACGTGATCAAGGAAGTTCGCGGCATCACCGGTCTGGGCCTGAAAGAAGCCAAGGACCTGGTCGAAGCCGGCGGCAAAGTGAAAGAAGGCGCGCCGAAGGCCGAAGCCGAAGAGCTGAAGAAGAAGCTCGAAGCTGCTGGCGCCAAGGTCGAGCTGAAGTAATCGGGCAGGGTGCCTCGGCATCCACCCAGGTAAAAAAGGCTGGGTCCGGGCTTGTCCCCGGGCCCGGCCGAACCTGTCTTGGAGAGGGCCTTAAGGGCCATGGGCGCGAAAGACCCTCTTCAAGGCGCGGTTCAAGGTTCGGGTGCTGGCCGGTGGGACGGTTGGCGGGAATGGAACCTTATCCCCTTCATTCGGCGGCGTGTTCCGTGGCCCCGACGGAACAAGCGCGCAGAGACGAAAGGTGACGACGAGCATGGCTCAGAGCTACGTTGGCCAGAAGCGCATCCGCAAGTACTTCGGCAAGATCCGTGAAGTCCTCGAAATGCCGAACCTCATCGAGGTTCAGAAATCCTCCTACGACCTGTTCCTGAAGTCCGGCGACGGACCGAAGCCGCAGGACGGGGACGGGATTCAAGGCGTGTTCCAGTCGGTGTTCCCGATCAAGGACTTCAACGAGAACGCCATTCTGGAGTTCGTGAAATACGAGCTCGAGAAGCCGAAATACGATGTCGAGGAATGCCAGGCGCGCGACATGACCTATGCCGCGCCGCTGAAGGTCACGCTGCGGCTGATCGTGTTCGATATCGACGAGGATACCGGGGCGAAGTCGGTCAAGGACATCAAGGAACAGGACGTCTACATGGGCGACATGCCCCTGATGACGCCGAACGGGACGTTCATCGTGAACGGCACCGAACGGGTGATCGTGTCCCAGATGCACCGCTCGCCGGGCGTGTTCTTCGACCACGACAAGGGCAAGACCCATTCGTCGGGCAAGCTGCTGTTTGCCTGCCGGATCATTCCCTATCGCGGGTCGTGGCTGGACTTCGAGTTCGACGCCAAGGACATCGTGTTCTCGCGCATCGACCGTCGCCGCAAGCTGCCGGTGACGACGCTTCTGTATGCCCTGGGCCTCGACCAGGAAGGCATCATGGATGCCTATTACAAGACCGTCACCTACAAGCACATGAAGAACCGCGGCTGGGTCACGCGCTTCTTCCCCGAACGTGTGCGTGGCACCCGCCCGACCTATGACATCGTCGATGCCGCCACCGGCGAAGTGATCTGCAAGGCCGGTGACAAGGTCACCCCGCGTCTGGCCAAGCAGCTGATCGACGAGGCGAAGGTCACCGAACTGCTGGTGCCGTTCGATCATATCGTTGGCCGCTATGTCGCCAAGGACATCATCAACGAGGAAACCGGCGCGATCTATGTCGAGGCCGGGGACGAGATCACCCTGACCTATGACCGCGACGGCGAAGTCAACGGCGGCACGCTGAAGGTGCTGCTGGACAATGGCGTGACCGATATCCCGGTGCTGGACATCGACAACATCAACGTCGGCCCGTACATCCGCAACACTGTGGCCGCCGACAAGAACATCGGCCGCGATGGCGCGCTGATGGACATCTACCGCGTGATGCGCCCGGGCGAGCCGCCGACCATCGAGGCAGCGTCGAACCTGTTCGAGAGCCTGTTCTTCGATAGCGAACGCTATGACCTGTCGGCCGTGGGCCGGGTCAAGATGAACATGCGCCTCGACCTCGACGCGCCCGACACGCAGCGCACGCTGCGCAAGGACGACATCATCGCCTGTATCAAGGCGCTGGTCGAACTGCGCGACGGCAAGGGCGAGATCGACGACATCGACCACCTCGGCAACCGCCGCGTCCGGTCCGTCGGCGAGCTGATGGAGAACCAGTACCGCGTCGGCCTGCTGCGCATGGAGCGGGCGATCAAGGAGCGCATGTCCTCGGTCGAGATCGACACGGTGATGCCGCAGGACCTGATCAACGCCAAGCCGGCTGCGGCTGCGGTGCGGGAATTCTTCGGCTCGTCGCAGCTGTCGCAGTTCATGGACCAGACCAACCCGCTGTCCGAAGTGACGCACAAGCGCCGCCTGTCGGCCCTTGGGCCGGGCGGTCTGACCCGCGAGCGTGCCGGCTTCGAGGTGCGCGACGTTCACCCGACCCACTATGGCCGGATGTGCCCGATCGAGACGCCGGAAGGCCCGAACATCGGCCTGATCAACAGCTTGGCGACCTATGCCCGCGTGAACAAGTACGGCTTCATCGAGACGCCGTATCGCAAGGTCGTGGACTGCCAGGTGACCGACGAAGTGCAATACATGTCGGCGACCGAGGAAATGCGACACACGGTTGCGCAGGCGAACGCGCAGCTGGATGCCGACGGCCGGTTCATGAACGACCTGGTTTCGACCCGCCAGTCGGGTGAATTCATGCTGAACCCGCCCGAAGCGGTGGACCTGATCGACGTGTCTCCGAAACAGCTGGTTTCGGTCGCGGCCTCGCTGATCCCGTTCCTCGAGAACGACGACGCCAACCGCGCGCTGATGGGATCGAACATGCAGCGGCAAGCCGTGCCGCTGCTGCAGGCCGACGCGCCCTTCGTGGGCACCGGGATCGAGGCCATCGTGGCCCAGGATTCCGGCGCCGCGATCATGGCGCGCCGCGGCGGGATCATCGACCAGGTGGATGCCACCCGGATCGTGGTTCGGGCCACGGAAGACCTGGAAATGGGCGATGCCGGCGTCGACATCTACCGTCTGCGCAAGTTCCAGCGGTCCAACCAGAACACCTGCATCAACCAGAAGCCGCTGGTGAAGGTGGGCGACCGGGTGGGCAAGGCCGAGGTCATCGCCGATGGCCCCTCGACCGACATGGGCGAGCTGGCCCTCGGCAAGAACGTCATCGTCGCGTTCATGCCGTGGAATGGCTACAACTATGAGGACTCGATCCTGATCTCGGAACGGATCGTCAAGGATGACGTCTTCACCTCGATCCATATCGAGGAATACGAAGTCGCCGCCCGTGACACCAAGCTGGGGCCGGAAGAGATCACCCGCGACATCCCGAACGTTGGCGAGGAAGCCCTGCGCAACCTCGACGAGGCCGGGATCGTCTATATCGGTGCCGAAGTCGGCCCGGGCGATATCCTTGTCGGCAAGATCACCCCGAAGGGCGAAAGCCCGATGACGCCGGAAGAAAAGCTTCTGCGCGCCATCTTCGGTGAAAAGGCCTCGGACGTGCGCGATACCTCGCTGCGTCTGCCGCCGGGGGATTACGGCACGGTCGTCGAAGTGCGGGTGTTCAACCGGCACGGCGTGGACAAGGACGAGCGGGCCCTGCAGATCGAGCGCGAGGAAGTCGAACGGCTTGCCCGCGACCGCGATGACGAGCTGGCGATCCTGGAGCGCAACACCTATGCGCGCCTGAAGTCGACCATCCTGGGCAAGCAGGCCGTGAAAGGCCCCAAGGGCATCAAGGCCGGCACCGAAGTGACCGAAGAGCTGCTGGAAACGCTGTCGCGTGGCCAGTGGTGGCAGCTGGCGCTTGGCGAAGAAGCCGATGCGCAGCAGGTCGAGGCCCTGAACGGCCAGTTCGAGGTGCAGAAACGCGCGCTCGATCACCGCTTCGAGGACAAAGTCGAGAAGGTGCGCCGCGGCGACGATCTGCCCCCGGGCGTGATGAAGTCGGTCAAGGTGTTCGTCGCGGTGAAGCGCAAGCTGCAACCGGGCGACAAGATGGCCGGTCGTCACGGCAACAAGGGTGTGGTGTCCAAGGTGGTCCCGATCGAGGACATGCCGTTCCTGGGCGATGGCACCCCGGTCGACATGGTGCTGAACCCGCTGGGCGTGCCGTCGCGCATGAACGTCGGGCAGATCCTGGAAACCCATATGGGTTGGGCCGCGCGCGGCCTCGGGATCCGCATCGACGACGCGTTGCAGGACTATCGCCGGACCGGCGATCTGACCCCTGTGCGCGATGCGCTGCGCCACGGCTATGGCGACGACGTCTATGAGGACGCCTTTGCCAGCATGGACGAGGAAACGCTTGTGGACCGCGCCGGCAACGTCAAACGCGGCGTGCCGATTGCGACCCCGGTCTTCGACGGTGCCAAGGAAGCCGACGTGAACGACGCGCTGACCCGTGCCGGGTTCGACACGTCGGGCCAGTCGGATCTGTTCGACGGGCGCACCGGCGAGCAGTTCGCGCGGAAGGTGACGGTGGGTGTGAAATACCTGCTGAAGCTGCACCACCTTGTCGACGACAAGATCCACGCGCGCTCCACCGGGCCCTACAGCCTCGTCACGCAGCAGCCTCTGGGTGGTAAAGCCCAGTTCGGCGGCCAGCGCTTCGGCGAGATGGAGGTCTGGGCACTGGAAGCCTACGGCGCCGCCTACACCCTGCAAGAGATGCTCACCGTCAAGTCGGATGACGTGGCGGGCCGCACCAAGGTCTACGAGTCCATCGTCAAGGGCGAGGACAACTTCGAGGCTGGCGTGCCGGAGAGCTTCAACGTGCTGGTGAAAGAGGTCCGGGGCCTCGGCCTCAATATGGAACTCCTGGATGCGGAGGACGAGTGAGGGCGTTCGCGCCCTCCTCACCCATCCCTGAAATCAAGGACGCACAATGAACCAGGAACTGACCACCAACCCGTTCAACCCGCTGCAGCCGGCGAAGTCGTTCGACGAGATCAAGATCTCGCTGGCGTCGCCCGAGCGGATTCTCAGCTGGTCTTACGGCGAGATCAAGAAGCCCGAGACCATCAACTACCGCACGTTCAAGCCGGAACGTGACGGTCTGTTCTGCGCGCGCATTTTTGGCCCGATCAAGGACTACGAATGCCTGTGCGGCAAATACAAGCGCATGAAGTATCGCGGCGTCGTCTGCGAGAAATGCGGCGTGGAAGTCACGCTGCAGAAGGTGCGCCGCGAGCGGATGGGCCATATCGAACTGGCCGCGCCGGTTGCGCATATCTGGTTCCTGAAATCGCTTCCGAGCCGGATCGGCCTCATGCTCGACATGACGCTGCGCGATCTGGAACGGATCCTGTATTTCGAGAACTACGTGGTGATCGAGCCGGGTCTGACCGACCTCAGCTATGGCCAGCTGATGACCGAGGAAGATTTCCTCGACGCGCAGGACCAGTATGGCGCCGATGCCTTCACCGCCAATATCGGGGCGGAAGCGATCCGCGAGATGCTGAGCCAGATCGACCTTGAGTCGACGGCAGAGCAGCTGCGCGAAGAGCTGAAGGAAGCCACGGGCGAGCTGAAGCCGAAGAAGATCATCAAGCGGCTGAAGATCGTCGAGTCGTTCCTCGAGTCGGGCAACCGGCCCGAGTGGATGGTGCTGACGGTCATTCCGGTCATCCCGCCGGAACTGCGCCCGCTGGTGCCGCTGGATGGTGGCCGGTTTGCCACGTCCGACCTCAACGACCTCTATCGCCGGGTCATCAACCGGAACAACCGCCTCAAGCGGCTGATCGAACTGCGCGCGCCCGACATCATCGTCCGCAACGAAAAGCGGATGCTGCAGGAATCGGTCGATGCGCTGTTCGACAACGGCCGCCGCGGCCGCGTCATCACGGGGGCCAACAAGCGCCCGCTGAAGTCGCTGTCGGACATGCTCAAGGGCAAGCAGGGCCGCTTCCGCCAGAACCTTCTGGGCAAGCGGGTCGACTTCTCGGGCCGGTCGGTCATCGTGACCGGGCCGGAGCTGAAGCTGCACCAGTGCGGCCTGCCCAAGAAGATGGCGCTGGAGCTGTTCAAGCCGTTCATCTATTCGCGGCTTGAGGCGAAGGGGCTTTCGAGCACCGTCAAGCAGGCGAAGAAGCTGGTCGAGAAAGAGCGTCCCGAGGTCTGGGACATCCTCGACGAGGTGATCCGCGAACACCCGGTGATGCTGAACCGGGCGCCGACGCTGCACCGTCTGGGCATCCAGGCGTTCGAGCCGATCCTGATCGAAGGCAAGGCGATCCAGCTGCACCCGCTGGTCTGCTCGGCCTTCAACGCCGACTTCGACGGTGACCAGATGGCCGTTCACGTTCCGCTGAGCCTCGAGGCCCAGCTGGAAGCGCGCGTGCTGATGATGTCGACCAACAACGTGCTGTCGCCCGCCAACGGCGCGCCGATCATCGTTCCGTCGCAGGACATGGTGCTTGGGCTCTATTACGTCTCGATGGAGCGCAAGGGCATGAAGGGCGAGGGCATGGCCTTCTCGTCCGCCGACGAGGTGGAACACGCGCTGAACGCCGGCGAGGTGCATCTGCACTCGAAGATCAAGGCACGGATCCGTCAGATCGACTCCGAGGGCAACGAGGTGTTCAAGCGCTATGACACCACCCCGGGCCGGGTGCGTCTTGGCACCTTGCTGCCGCTGAACGCCAAGGCGCCGTTCGAACTGGTGAACCGCCTGCTGCGGAAGAAGGACGTGCAGAACGTCATCGACACCGTCTACCGCTACTGCGGCCAGAAAGAGTCGGTGATCTTCTGTGACCAGATCATGGGTCTGGGTTTCCGTGAGGCGTTCAAGGCCGGCATCTCGTTCGGCAAGGACGACATGGTGATCCCGGATACCAAATGGCCGATCGTCAACGAAGTCCGCGATCAGGTGAAGGAATTCGAACAGCAGTACATGGACGGCCTGATCACCCAAGGCGAAAAGTACAACAAGGTTGTCGATGCCTGGTCGAAATGCTCGGACGCGGTTGCGGCCGAGATGATGAAGGACATCTCTGCGGTGCGTTATGACGATGCCGGCGCCGAGATGGAGCCGAACAGCGTTTACATGATGTCGCACTCTGGTGCGCGGGGCTCGCCCGCGCAGATGAAGCAGCTTGGCGGGATGCGCGGCCTTATGGCCAAGCCGTCGGGCGAGATCATCGAGACGCCGATCGTTTCGAACTTCAAGGAAGGTCTGACCGTTCTTGAATACTTCAACTCGACCCACGGCGCCCGGAAGGGTCTGGCCGATACCGCGCTGAAGACGGCGAACTCGGGCTACCTGACCCGCCGTCTGGTGGACGTGGCGCAGGACTGCATCGTGCGTCAGCACGATTGCGGAACCGAACGCGCAATCACGGCTTCGGCCGCGGTCAATGACGGCGAGATCGTCTCGCCGCTCAGCGAGCGGATCCTGGGCCGTGTGGCAGCGGACGACATCCTTGTGCCGGGCACCGATGAAGTGATCGTGCGCAAGAACGAGCTGATCGACGAGCGCAAGGCCGATCTGGTGGAGACCGCAGGCGTTGCCGCCGTGCGCATCCGCTCGGCCCTGACCTGTGAAGCGGAAGAGGGCGTCTGCGCCATGTGTTACGGGCGCGACCTTGCCCGCGGCACGCTGGTGAACCAGGGCGAGGCTGTCGGCATCATCGCCGCGCAGTCGATCGGCGAGCCGGGCACCCAGCTGACGATGCGGACCTTCCACATCGGCGGCATCGCCCAAGGTGGCCAGCAGTCGTTCCAGGAAGCGAGCCAGGAAGGCACCGTCGAGTTCCGCAACCCGATCCTGCTGATCAACGCCGTTGGCGAGCAGATCGTGATGGGCCGGAACATGAAGATGGTCATCATCGACGATGTCGGCCAGGAACGGGCGAGCCACAAGGTCGCCTACGGCGCGAAGATCCACGTCAAGGACGGCGCGCAGGTGAAGCGCGGCGCCAAGCTCTACGAATGGGACCCCTATACCCTGCCGATCATCGCCGAGAAGGCGGGTGTGGCGAAGTTCGTGGACCTGATCTCGGGCATCGCCGTGCGCGAGGACACCGATGATGCGACCGGCATGACGCAGAAGATCGTGATCGACTGGCGCACCGCGCCGCGCGGCAACGATCTGAAGCCGGAAATCATCATCATGGACCCCGCAACCGGAGAGCCGGTGCGCAACGATGCCGGCAACCCGATCAGCTATGCGATGTCGGTCGACGCGATCCTGTCCATCGAGGACGGGCAGGACGTGAAGGCCGGTGACGTGGTGGCGCGTATCCCGCGCGAAGGGGCCCGGACCAAGGACATCACCGGGGGTCTTCCCCGCGTGGCGGAACTGTTCGAGGCTCGTCGGCCCAAGGACCATGCGATCATCGCCGAAATCGACGGCTATGTGCGCTTTGGGAAGGACTACAAGAACAAGCGCCGCATCACCATCGAGCCTTCGCAAGAGGGTATGGAGCCGGTCGAGTACATGGTGCCGAAAGGCAAGCACATCCCGGTGCAGGAAGGCGACTTCGTGCAGAAGGGTGACTACATCATGGACGGCAACCCGGCCCCGCATGACATCCTGCGGATCATGGGGATCGAGGCGCTGGCCGACTACCTGACCGACGAGGTGCAGGACGTCTACCGGCTGCAAGGTGTGAAGATCAACGACAAGCATATCGAGGTGATCGTTCGCCAGATGCTTCAGAAGATCGAGATCCTCGACTCGGGCGATTCCACGCTGCTCAAGGGCGAGAACGTGGACAAGGCCGAGTTCGAAGAGGAGAACACCAAGACCATCGCGCGCGGCGGGCGTCCCGCCACGGGCGAGCCGGTCCTGCTGGGCATCACCAAGGCGTCGCTGCAGACCCGCAGCTTCATCTCGGCGGCCTCGTTCCAGGAAACGACGCGGGTGCTGACCGAGGCGGCCGTGCAGGGCAAGCGCGACAAGCTGGTCGGGCTGAAGGAGAACGTCATCGTCGGCCGGCTGATCCCGGCCGGCACCGGCGGCGCGACCAGCCGTGTGCGCAAGCTTGCGGCCGACCGTGACCAGAAGGTGATCGACGCCCGCCGGGCCGAGGCCGAGACGGCCGCAGCCCTGGCAGCGCCGGTCGATGACGTGATCGACAGCGCGGAAGAGGCTTTCGGCCTGGTCGAGACCCCGGAAAGCCGGGATTGATCAGCGCCTGACGTAGGCCTGTAGATAAGGAGCCGGCCCCGCAGCGATGCGGGGCCGGTTTCGTTTTGGGGGCAGGTGGAGGGACGTTTGCTTGAGAAGGCGGGGGGCCTTCTGTGACCTGCCACGGGATTTTTCCTCCAACTGCGATTAGAGTCCGCTCCATGGAGAGGACGGACGATGAAGCGAACGATACGAACCGAAGAGCAGATCATCGGCATTTTGCAGGAGCATGAGGCCGGG
>NZ_JAAAUC010000025.1 GCF_009908165.1 Frigidibacter albus | reverse complement strand
CGCCACCTCGAACGTGCCGGTCACCATCATCACCGGCGTGGTGTTCATGGTCTGCGTCCTGCTGTTCCGCCGCGGCCTGGTCGGAGAGTTCTATGCGTCAAAGCTGGGACGGATGCTGGGGTTCAATTGAGACATATGGAAAAAGTTCACACTCCCGAAACACCCACCCTCCTATGTTCTGGGTACGAGACTGGTATGGTGACTGCGAAAAACATCTGAAAGACGCGCAACATGAGCCTGCCGACCCGCAACCTGCGCTATGCCCCGTTTGCCATCGTGGCCGCGACGACCCTGATCTCGGGTATCCTGATGCTGACCTGGACCGCCTGGATGGCGCCGGTCTTCGCGCTGGCCGCGGCGCTGCTGGCGCTTGGGGTCCGCGATACCCGCCAGACGCATCACTCCATCTTGCGCAACTATCCGATCATCGGCCACCTGCGCTTCCTGATCGAGAGTATCGGGCCGGAGTTCCGGCAGTACTTCTTCGAATCCGACCATGACGAGGTGCCCTTCAGCCGCGAGATGCGCGGACTGGTCTACCAGCGCGCCAAGGGGGTCGAGGACAAGCGGCCCTTCGGAACGGTGCAATCGGTCTATGCCTCGGGGTTCAACTGGCTGACGCATTCGATCGTGCCCAAGGTCATCGCCGACAGCGACTTCCGGGTGCGCATCGGCGGCCCTGACTGCACGCAGCCCTATGACGCCTCGGTCTACAACATCTCGGCGATGAGCTTTGGCGCGCTGTCGGCCAATGCCATCTCGGCGCTGAACCGCGGCGCCAAGGCCGGCGGCTTTGCTCATGACACCGGCGAGGGCGGCATCAGCCGCTATCACCGCGAGGGCGGCGGCGATCTGGTCTATCAGGTGGCCTCGGGCTATTTCGGCTGCCGCAACGCGGATGGCACCTTCTCGGCCGAGCGTTTTGCCGTGCAGGCCAATGACCCGCAGGTGAAGATGATCGAGGTGAAGCTGAGCCAGGGTGCCAAGCCCGGGCATGGCGGCATGCTTCCCGCCTCGAAGATCTCGCCCGAGATTGCAGAGGCGCGGGGGATTCCGATGGGGGTCGACTGCATCTCGCCGCCGGCGCATTCCGCCTTCTCGACGCCGCTGGAATTTCTCGCCTTCATCGCGCGTCTGCGCGAGCTGTCGGGTGGCAAGCCCGTCGGCTTCAAGCTGTGCATCGGCCACCGGCGAGAGTTCATGTGCATCGTGAAGGCGATGCTCCAGAGCGGGATCACCCCCGACTTCATCGTGGTCGATGGCAAGGAGGGCGGCACCGGCGCCGCGCCGCTGGAATTCGTCAACCATGTCGGGATGCCGATGCTGGAAGGGCTGCACTTCGTCCACAACACCCTGCGCGGGGCGGGCATCCGGAACCGCATCCGCATCGCCGCGGCCGGCAAGATCGTCACGGCCTATGACATCGCCCGCGCCATGGGCCTTGGCGCTGACTGGTGCAACAGCGCCCGCGGCTACATGTTCGCCATCGGCTGCATCCAGGCACAGTCCTGCCACACCAACAAATGCCCGGTCGGCATCGCCACGCAAGACCCGCGGCGGATGGCGGCGCTGGATGTCGGCGACAAGGCCGACCGGGTGGCCCGCTTCCACCGCAACACGCTGCATGCATTGGGTGAGCTGGCGGGCGCGGCGGGGCTCTCGCACCCCTCCGGATTCTCGCCATATCACTTCATGGTCCGCGCCAAGGACAACGAGTTCTCGGACGGCAATGAGGTGTTCCCCGACCTGCCCGACGGCTTCCTGATCGAGGGATCCGCGCACCCCGAGCTGCAATCCTGGCTGGAGCGGTGGGGGCGCGCCTCGGCCGAGTCGTTCCTGCCGGCCGCCATGCCCAAGGGCAAGTTCGCGGCGTAGGCGCGGGCCTCCTAGAGCGCGTCGAGGACCGTCCCCATGATCGCGGCGGTCTCGGGCCAGACCGGAAGCGCGCGCCCCAGGTGGCGCGAACGCTCGCCCAGATCCCGGCGGGCGGCTTCGGAGGTCAGCAGCGTCCGAAGATGTGCCGCGAAGGCCTCCGCATCCCCTGGCGGCGCCAGCAGCGCGGCATCGCCGACGGTGTCCGGCACGGCGCCGGTGCCGCAGGTGACGATCGGCAGGCCGTGGCACAGCGCCTCGGCCAGCGCCATCCCGTAGCCCTCATAGCGGGTCGCCAGCGCGAAGATGCGGGCGCCGCGATAGGCTTCGGACAGCGCGGCATCGCTGATCTCACCGGCCAGCTCGATGCGGCCCGCAAGCCCAAGCTCCGCGATCAGCGCCGCGAGGTCCGCGGCGACGGCGGGGTCATGGGTCTTGCCGACGATCCGCGCCGTCCAGTCCAGATCGGCGACGCGGGCCAGCGCGCGGATCAGCACGTCATGCCCCTTGCGCCGCGCCAGCAGTCCGACCGACAGGATGCGCGGCCCGGTCTCCACCCGCGGCAGGTCGCGCGGCCCGTCATAGCCGGGCAGGGCGACAGTGATCCGCGCCGGATCGGCGCCAAGCTTGATGTAGGTCTGCCGCGTATGCTCGCTGGTTACCACCACCTGCGCCGCGTGGGCGAGGTTGGCCGCCTCCTGCGCCAGCAACCGCCGCGAGAGGTCCGGCGAGAGGCCATCTTCCATCCCCATCGGATGATGCAGCATCGCGACCACCGGGCTGGCCAGCTGCGCCAGCGCCCCGGTCGGCATGGCGGCGAAGGCCAGCCCGTCGAGGATCAGCGGCAGGTCGGGGGGCAGGGCCAGCAGCCGCGCCACCTCTGCCTGCACGGCCGGGCTCTGCGCCGCCCCGGCAGCCTCGGCGGGCAGCACGATATGGTGGACCTCACGGCCGGTGGCCTGCAGCTCCTCCAGCAGCCTCCGCTGATAGATGAAGCCGCCGGTCTTCTGGCGATGGTTCCCTGGGATGGCAAAGGCGCAGGCTCTCATCGGATCAGCTGCTCCGGGTTTGTGCGCGCCAGCACCCAGCGTTCCAGCGCAAAGACGAGCGCATGGGCAAGGACGGCGGCCAGCCCGATCAGGGTGATCGCGCTCCACAGCATGTTGTAGTCCGAGGTGGAGGCGACCGTCGCCATCAGCGCGCCGATGCCCCGCCCGGTCGCCAGCCATTCGGCGGTGGTGACGGCGAGGATGGCCGCCGGGATCGCCATTCTGGCCGAGGCAAAGAACGCCGGCAGCATCGCGGCCAGCTGCGCGCCAAGCAGGCGGCGCAGCGGGCTGGCGGCATAGACGGCGAATACGTCCAGCACCGCGCGCGGGGTGCGGGCCAGCCCGTGCCGGCACGCCACCAGCGTCGGGAAGAAGATCATCATCGCCACCACCGTCACCGTTCCCGCCCCCCCCCGCCCAAGCGCCCAGACGATCAGCGGCGCGGTTGCCACGATAGGGACAGACCGCAGCGCGATGGCCAGCGGCAGGGTGGCGGCCGACAGCCGCGGGGCCAGCACCAGCAGCATCGCCAACCCGGCCCCGGCCGCCAGCCCGCACAGATAGCCGGGCACGGCCATCGACAGCGTCTCGGCCAGCGCATCCCACAGCCGGGCCCGGGCGGCCGCATCGGTGACCAGATAGTCCCACACATCCCCCGGCCGCTTGGCGAAGAACGGCGGCAGGCCGAAGGCGTCCATGGTGCCCTGCCACAGCATCAGCACGGCAAGGGTCGCCAGCGCCGCATGGGCCGGCCCCTCCCACCGGTTGCGGGCGCGGGCGACGGGGGCTGCCAGCAACACCTCGGGAGGGGCAAGGTCGAGCCGGCGGCCAAGCGCGCCGATGGTGCTGAAGGCCGCGACCGAGGCCCCTGCGGCGATGACCGCGATGCTCCACGTCGCCGGCAGGTCGAGCGCCCGCATCGCGCGCACGGTCAGCACCCCCAGCCCCCGCTCTGCCCCGGTGAACTCGCCCACCATCGCGCCCAGAAACGCCGCCGGCGCCGCGATCTGCAGGCCGGCGACGGCGTAGGGCAGGGCGGCCGGAAGCCGAACCTCGCGCAGCAGGGTCAGGCCGCCGCGCCCATAGCTGCGCACCAGATCGCGCCAGCCCTGCGGCACGGCGCGCAGGCCCACCAGCACCGGCAGGAAGGTGGTGTAATAGACCGCCAGCGCCGCCAGTGTGACCTGCGGCCCGTCGCCGGGGCCGTAAAGCACCCGCAGGATCGGCCCGGTCGCCACCAGCGGCAGGCAGAAGACGAGGAGCGCGAGGGTGGACAGCAGCCGCTCGGAACGGGGCAGCAGCACCGCGACCAGCGCCAGCGTCACGCCCGCAAGGTTGCCCCAGAAGAACCCCCGCGCGGCGGCCCAGAGTGTCGTCAGGAAGGCGCGCCACAAGAGGTCGGCATGGGTGGCGCTGTAATGGAGGATCTGGCTGGGGGCGGCGATCACGAAGGCGCTGGCCGAGAGGCGCGCAAGCCCCTCCCAGCACAGGAGGATCAGCAGCACCCAGAGGCCCCGGGTCAAGCGCCTCCCGAAGAGGGGGGCGGCGGGCATCTCGACCGCGCTCATTGCGCGGCGATGCTGTCTGGCAGCTGATGCTCGCGCAGCGCGGCCAGCACCTGCGCACAGGTCTTGCGGAACGCCTCGGAGGCGGGGTCACGCGCTTCCCCGCGCGGCAGCGTCACCGTGATATCGGCGGCGATGCGCGCGGGGCGCGGGGTCATCACGAGGATCCGGTCCGACAGCCGCACCGCCTCGGATATGGAATGCGTCACCAGCACCGCCGTCGCGCCCCGCGCCTCCCACAGCGGCGGCAATTCGGCATTCAGCCGGTCGCGCGTGAGTTCATCGACGGCGCCGAAGGGCTCGTCCAGCAACAGGAGTTCCGGCAGCCCGGCCAGTGCCCGCGCAATCGCCGCGCGCTGGCGCATCCCGCCCGACAGCTCGGCGGGGCGACGGTCCTCGAAGCCTTCGAGCCCGACAAGCCGGATCAGTTCCGCCACCGCCGCCGCATCCCGGGGCATCCGGGCGAGGGACCGCCCCAAGGCGACGTTGCCCGCCACCGTCCGCCACGGCAGCAGGGCAGGGTCCTGAAATGCCACCGCCAGACCCGCCCGACCGCGCATCTCGGCCGGGGTTTCCGCCCCGATGGTGATGCGGCCCTCGGTAGGCAGATCAAGCCCGGCGATCAGCCGCAGCAGCGTGGACTTGCCGCAGCCCGAAGGGCCGACCAGCGCCGTGGTGGTGCCAGCCTTCAGCACAAGGTCGGTCGGCGCCACCGCCTCCACCAGCCGCCCCTGCGTGCCGAAGATCTTGGCGACGCCCTCCAGCGTGATGTCGCGTGCCAACCCTTCGCGCCTATCCATGCACCTCTTCCAGGATCGAGCGGTCCCAAAGGTCCGGGGTCACCGGCTTGCCAAGCAGCGCCAGCGTCTCGACATTGGCGGCAACCGTCGCATCGGTGAACCAGCCGAAGCCCTCGGCCGCGGTCAGGTCCGAGAACATCAACGGCAGCTGACGCTCGGCCTGCAGCAGCTGCGTCGGCAGGTCCAGCCCGGCATCGGGGAACATCTCCACCGTCAGCTGCGCGGCCGCGGCGGGGTCCGCCTGATACTCGGCCCACCCCCGCGCCTCGCCCGCCATCAGCGCGACCAGCTCGGCCCGGCGGTTCGCAAGGCTGTCCTCGGTGGCGATGTAGGTCTGGGAATGCACGGCATAGCCATGGTCGGCCAGCAGCATGGTGACACTTTCCACGCCCTGAATCTCCATCGCCACCGGCAGGTCGGTCGCCCAACACAGCAGGCAGTCCACCTGCCCCTGCACCAGCGGCGCCGCGTCATATTGCGTCGGCACCACCTCGATCCCGGCCACATCCACGCCGTTGATCGCGCACAGCGCCTCCAGCACCGGCATATTGGCCAGCGCCATGCCGATCCGCTTGCCCACAAGATCGGCGGGCGCGTTGACCGGATTGCCCGGTAGCGAGGCGATGGCGAAGGGGTTCTTCTGCATCGCCACGCCGATGATCCTGAACGGCGCGCCCTGCGTCACCGCCGCCGCGGTATAGTCCGCCGCCGAGATGCCGATAAGCGCGGTGCCGGCAACCACCGGCGGTTCCACCGGCGCGTTTGGGCCGCCCTGCAGCAGCGACACGTCCAGCCCCGCGTCACGCCAATAGCCGTTCTGCAGCGCGATATAGCTGCCGCCGAACTGCACCGAATGCAGCCAGGACAGCTGAAGCGTGGCCGCCTGCTGCGCAAGGGCGGCGCGCGGGTGCCACAGTGTGGCGGCTGCGGTGGCAAGACCGCCCCCAAGGACAAGGCGGCGGGTCGGCGTGCGGAACATCATGCAAAACTCCCTCGGTTTGCTGACAAGTCTAGGGCATTGGGGACCTGAGGCAATGCCGCGGGCCTATTGTGGTTCCACCCGGGGGACGCGGCGGAGGAAGAATGCGCCCGGAAGCGCCGAGATCAACCCCGCGATGCCAAATGCGATGCTGGCGGCGATGCCGGCCTCGGCGGTCAGGCCCGCCAGCGGAAACAGCGCCGCCGCCGCCCCCTCGCGCCAGCCCCAGCCGGCGATGGAGGCGGGCAGCAGCATCGCCGTCAGCACCAGCGGAACGAGGAAGGCCGCTGCCACCGGCGCCAGAGGGCTGCCGGTGGCAGCGGCGCTGGTGGCGAAGGCGGCGACGGTGAGCGCGGCGATGACCAGCGACAGCGCCGCCTGCGTGGGCAGGTGCCGGATCAGCGCCGTGTGGGCTGCGAGGCGCCAGCCACCCTCGCCGCCGCTGGCCCCCAGCAGCGCCACTGCCGCGCCGCCGATGAGGAGCAGCGCCAGAAACCCGGCCGGGAGCCAGATGATGCCGGGAAGATCCGCTGGTGCCCCCTTCGTCATCAGCATCGCACCGGCCCCGCCAAGCGCGACCGCTGCCATTCCGGCCTGCCCCGCCGCGCGTTCCAGCACCACCGCCTGCGCCGCGCGGCGCAAGGGCCCGCCATGGCGGTTGCGCAGGGCGCGGCTCGCATCCCCCAGCACGCCGCCCGGCAGAGTCTGGTTGGCGAGTTGCGCGAGGTAGTATTCCTGCACCGCCAGCCCCGGCGGCAGCTGCAGGTCCAGCGCCGCCGCGGTCATCCGCCAGCGCAGGGCCGACAGGACGGTGACGGCGTTCAGCAGGGCGAGGGTGATGATGAACCACCCCGCCGACAGACCCGAGAGCCGCGCCAGAGTGGCCCGAGCATCGGTCAGCATCAGGCACAGCGCGATCAGCGCCACGGGCAGCAGCAGGCGCAGCAGCCTCACGGTGCGCCCCCACTGGTGGCGTCCAGAAACCGGTCGCGGAATGCCCGCATCGGCCAGGGCGCCAGCGCGGCCTCGGGCATCAGCCCCGGCGACCAGCCCCAATCGTCGAACAGCGCCAGCACCTCGGGCGGGCCGATCAGGTGGATGGGCACGTCCCGGCCCCCCACCTCCGAGACAAATCCCGCCGCCTGATGATCGCCCAGAACGATCAGCAGCGGCGCGTCCTCGCGCGGCAGGGCCGCCCAGGACAGCACCGCCCGAACCGCATAGTCCTGCGCGCGGGCATAGTGGTCGCGGATGCGGTCCGGATCGGCCCAGACCTCGCGCGGCGTCGGGCCCTGCGCCGCCTGCGCATCGAAGACGCGGCCGTCGCCGACCTCCTCCCACGGGATCATCTGCGCCACCGGCGTCCAGGGCGCGTGGCTGGAGATCAGCGCAATCTCCGCCATCAGCGGCGCCTCGCGCGGTACCAGCCGGTCAAAGGCCGAGAGGGTGTATTGGTCGGGCATGGTCACCCAGTTGAACGGCTGCCCGGCATAGCCCAGATCGGCGGCGGCGAGCACCGACTGAAAGCCAAGCGCCTCCGCCTCGGGCCAGGGCATGACGATGGCGGGGGCGATGGCGGCAGTGGCATAGCCCGCGCCTGCCGCGAGGCTGAACAGCGAATGCCGCGGGCTGGCCAGCATGGCGCGATAGCGGGTCTGGTCGTTCACCTCGAGCCCCGATGCCAGCGTGCCATGCGCCAGCCAGCTCTGCCCGCCGATGACCGGCGAGGTCAGCCATCCCGACCGTGCCTCCAGCCCAACCCCGGCCAGCGCCTCTGCCCCCTCGGCCAGCGTCGCGCGATGGCGGTCCGCGTAAAGGGGGTTGTCGAAGGCCGCGCGCCCGTAGCTTTCGACGAAGACGAGGATCACGTCGCGTCCCTCCAGTTGCGCCAGAACGCCGTCGCGATCCCGCCACGGGTCGGCCCCGGCTGCGGTGCGGAATTCGGCGAGGGCCGCGCGGGAGCGCCCGAAGTCGCGCAGATGCTCGGCGGCGAGGCGCGAGGTGAAGGCATCGCCGGGCGGGTTCCAGCCCTTCCAGCCGTTCAGGGCAGTGCGGATCTCGGCAGCGGACAGCAGCGCGAAGACCAGCGCCGCTGCCCCCGCCGCCAGCCTTGCGGGGGCCGTCAGCCCGGCCCCGGCGCGGGCCCAGACCCGCAGCGCCACGAACAGCAGCGCCAGCAGCCCGGCAAGCGCGACGACCAGCGCCGCGCCCGCCAGCACCGCCCCCGCCACCCCGGCGCTGCCCTTCAGCAGATGCACCCCGGCGGGCAGCAGGTGCATGTCGGCCAGCGGATCGAAGCCGCGGCCAAAGGCGGTGAACACCGCGAAATCCGCCAGCTTCACCACCACCATCCCCGTCAGCGCCACCGAGGCCAGCTGCGGCAGCGCCCGCCCGCCAAGCGCGAGGCATCCCAGCAGCAGCACCGGCAGCTCCAGCGGCATCCTCCGCAGCGCGCCCCAGGTCAGCGCGTCGGGGTGGTTCGGCTGGATCAGCACCAGATGGATCAGCAGCGCCGAGGCCGCCAGCGCCGCAATCGCCCTGGCGCTCATCGCCGTCTCGCCAGCCAGATCACATCCACCGCGAACGACCACGCCAGCAAGGCCAGCGCGATCAGCGCGATCCACAGGCTGACGGGGGGTACGACGATGGGGGCCAGCAACAGCAGCAGCGCGCCGATCTGCACCACGCAGATCAGCTTGCGCCGGAACCGCTGCGGCAGCGGCGCCGCCAGCCAGGGCAGGGCGAAGGTTGCCAGCACGAACAGGTAGCGCATCCCGCCCAGAAGCAGCACCCAGGCCCCCGCCGCACCGCTGCGCCAGGCAACCAGCGCCAGCAGCAGCGCGAAGACCGCGTCCACCTCCATGTCGAACCGCGCGCCCCAGGGGCCGGCCAGCCCGCTGCGCCGCGCCAGTGGACCGTCGAGCCCGTCCAGCGCCAGCGTCACCAGTGCCAGACCGAAGATCACCCATCCCGCCGCGCCCTTGGTCAGCTCTGGCCGGGCCAGCGGCAACAGCAGCAGCGCCACCAGCGCCAGCCGCCCCAGCGTCAGCGCATTGGCATGGCCCAGCAGGGGCGCGGACCAGTGGCGCAGCAGCAGCACCGCCACCGTGGCCGCGGCAATGAGGAACCCCAGCAGCGGCAGCCAGTGAACCCCGCCGCCAAGCGACCAGGCCACACCGAACAGCGCCGCCGCCAGCGCAGCAGACAGCAGCATCAGCTTGATGAAGGCCCCGAAGGGGGCTTGCGGAGGGCCGGTGCGGGGGGAATGTGACAGATCCATCCGCAGCAAAGTGTCCCGGCCATTGCCGGTGTCAAGCGCGTTGCTGTTTACGGAAGGGAATGGCTGGAATAGGCTGAGTGATATTGGATTTCAGGGGAGCATTGGGCCGCATGTCCGACACCGCCGCAGTCACGCGCCATGCCCCCGCCTCGCGCCTGCTGCACTGGCTGACGGCGGTGCTGGTGCTGACCACGATCCCGGCGGGGCTGATCATGGTGCAAGAGGGGCTGCCGCGCCCGGTGCAGGACAGCCTGTTCCTCTACCACAAGAACATCGGGCCGGTAATCGGGATCCTCGTCATCCTGCGCCTTGCGGTGCGCGTGGCACGGCGCCCCCCGCCGCTGCCCATCAGCCTGCCGCGCCTGCAGGCGCTGCTGGCAGAAACGGTACATTGGCTGCTCTACCTCACCCTGGTGCTGATGGTGATGTCGGGCATCGTGCGGGTGCAGGCGGGCGGCTTTCCGATGGAGCTGTGGGACCCGCTGATGGGCGGGATGATCGGCAAGGATGAGGCGCTGGCCGCCTCTGCCAAGGCGTTCCACGACCTGTGCAAGACCGTGCTGATCGTGCTGATGGCGGGGCATATCGGGGCGGCGGCGATGCATGGGCTGGTCAAGCGCGACGGCATCTTCAGCCGGATGTGGCCGCCGGTGTGATGCTTTACCCCCGCCCGTAAAAGTCCGACTGCGGGTCCGACAGCACCATGGCGCGCAGCCGGTCCCACAGGTGCTGGCGCAGCTGCGCGAATTCGGGCGCCTGCCGCGGGTCGGCCTGCCAGCGCGGGCGCGGGAAGCCCACCGGCAGGATCTGGTCGATCCGGCCCGGCCGCGGCGACATCAGCACGATGCGGTCGGCCAGCATCAGCGCCTCATCGACAGAGTGGGTGACGAAAACAATGCCGGGCGCCGGCCCCTCGGCCCCGGCGATCAGCCGCATCGTCTCCATCTGCATCAGCTCGCGCGATTGCGCGTCGAGCGCGGCGAAGGGCTCGTCCATCAACAGCAGCCGCGGCTGGCAGGCCAGCGCCCGCGCCAGCGCCACCCGCTGCCGCATCCCGCCCGACAGCGCCGCCGGATAGGCCCCCGCAAACTTCGCCAGCCCCACCAGATCCAGATAGCGCGCCACCCGGGCCTCGCGCTCCGCCGCGGGCAGCGCGTGCAGCGCAAAGCCGATATTCTGCGCAACTGTCTTCCACGGCAGCAGCCGGTAGCCCTGGAACACGATGGCGCTGTCCTGCCCGGGAACCGGAGCGCGCCCCGACACCCGCACCGTGCCGCATTCGGGCCGCAGCAGCCCGGCGATGATCCTGAGCAGCGTGGTCTTGCCGCAGCCCGAGGGCCCCAGCACGACCACGACCTCGCCGGGCGCGACCGTCAGGTCCACCCCTTGCAGCACCGGGGCGGGGCTGCCGTCAAAGCTCCATGACACGCC
This sequence comes from Frigidibacter albus, assembly GCF_009908165.1. Classification (GTDB taxonomy): domain Bacteria; phylum Pseudomonadota; class Alphaproteobacteria; order Rhodobacterales; family Rhodobacteraceae; genus Frigidibacter; species Frigidibacter albus. Next base: position 3,283 of record NZ_JAAAUC010000025.1, on the reverse strand, counting down.
GGCCAGGCTGACCAGCGCATCGTCTGTTCCTGTCATCGTGTCAGCGCATCCGATCCATCCGTGGTGCCGATCCGCGCCAGCACCGCCTCGACCGGGCCAAAGTCGGTCCAAGCCTCCAGCGGCGCCGGGGTGACGCCCTTGAAGTCCTCGCTGGCGTAAAGCCAGCCCGCCGAAAACTCCAGCTCCTCGCGCTGCAGCCCGCCATTCACGCTCCACGATCCGGCAAAGGCGGCGCCCAGCTTTTGCAGGTCCGCCTCGGCCACGTCGGGCCGCGCCGTCTGCATCGCCGTCACCCACAGCTGGGGATCGGCGGCAAAGTCGCGCGCGGCGAGGGTCAGCGCCTCGATCACCGCCTCCACCTCCGGCCCGCGGGTGGCGAGCGTCTCGGCGGTGACGGCGTTCACCTTCGACACCACGGGCGCCGCGCGGTAATAGGCGTCCACATCCACCAGCACCTGCACCGATCCGGCGGCCTGCGCCTCGATCGCGGTAAAGGTGCCGATCGACATGGTCGTCGCGTCGATCTGATCCGCCAGCAGCGCCTGCGCCCGCGCGCTTGGCTGGCCAAGCGCCACCATCTGCAAGCTGCCGGTATCGACCCCGGCGGCCTCCAGCACCTGCAGGCTCAGCGTGTGGTCGAGGCTGCCGATGCGGCCGATGCCAAAGCGCTTGCCGGCCAAGTCACCGGCGCTGCCGATCTTGCCCTGCGCGGCAATCAGGAAGGGCAGCGACTTGTTGGGCGACATCACCGCGCGCAGATCCGTCGCGCCCTGCGCCACCGATTGCAGCATCGACTCGACGGCGACATTCGCCATCTCGCCCTCGCCGGACCGCAGCGCCGCCATGGCCATCGGCGTCTGCTGCACGCGCACCAGCTCCACCTCGACGCCGGCGCGTTCGAAATACCCCTCCTGCAGGGCCAGATCCATCACCGAGTTCGGCACCAGCGGCGCCTCCATATCGGTGACGATCAGCCGGAACGGCTCTGCCGCCACCGGCCCGGCCAGCGCCGCTGCGCAGACTGCCAGCGCCATCAATTTAGTGGGTCTCATGGTCTTCTCCTCCAGGTGCATTGCCCCCGGCGTCTCCCCCCGCCGGGTCTTCAAACCGTCTCAGCCGCGCGCCAGCGGGTCAGCCGCCTCTCGGCCAGCCGCAGCCCCTCGGTCACCGTCACCCCGATCAGCGACAGGGTCAGCACGACGACGAAATATTCCGCCATCTGGAAGCGGCTGCCATACAGCGCCAGCAGCCCGCCAAGCCCGGTGACGGCGGTGTAAAGCTCGGCCACCACCGTGTTGATCAGCCCGATGGTGGCCCCCAGCCGGATCCCGGTCAGCAGGAACGGCAGGGTCCCCGGCAGCACGATATGCCAGAAGATCCGCCCCTGCGAGGCACCCGTCGCCTTCGCCATTTCCACGAGGTCGCGGTCGGTGTTCAGCACGCCGGTATAGGTGTTCAGGATCACCGGCATCACCGCGCCCAGGAAGATGATCAGCGTCTTGGCCTCGACCCCCAGTCCCAGCAGGGTGATGATCAGCGGGATGAACGCCACCCGCGGCGTCGCCGCCAGCGCATAGACGAAGATGTCGAGCGTGCGCCCGAACGGCCGCCACAGCCCCATCGCCGCGCCAAGCGCGATCCCCGCCCCCGCCGCCAGCAATGTGCCGGTCGCATAGACGCGCAGGCTGGCCAGCAGCGCCGGCGCCAGCCGGTCCTCGGCCAGCATCCGTCCGGCCGCGGCCGCGGTCTCCAAGGGTGAGGCGAACAGCCCGCGCGGCACCTGCACCGAGGCAACCCACCACAGCAGCACCAGCCCCGCAAGGAAGCCAAGGCGCAGCAGAGCGATCATCGCGGGGCCCCAAGGCAGCCGGGCAGGCAGCCGGGCGCAGGGCAGCGAAAGCGGGCATCCGCTGCGTCACGATCCGGGCCGGGGCGCTTGGGCAAATACATGCTTTGTTGTCCGCCATGCCCGCGGCCAAGACAACCATCCTTTCGGATGAGCCGGGCCGGACTGGCACCCGGCCTCCCCCCTTTGGCTGAATCGACGGAAGGGCCGCAGCGGGTACAGAGTTGCGCCGTCAGATGGACGGGGAGGAAGTCATGACCTACGAGAATATCAAGATCCACCCAGCCGTGGACGGCGGGGTGCATCCCGGCCGCGCGGATTTCGGCGGTGGCACGCTTCACTGCAAATGCGCCACCGACAAGGTCGAGGTGAAGGTCGGCGGGCAGACCGCGCATAACCACGTCTGCGGCTGCACCAAGTGCTGGAAGCCCGAGGGCGCGGTCTTCAGCCAGGTTGCCGTCGTCGGCCGCGATGCCGTCACCGTCACCCGGAACGCGAGCAAGCTGAAGGTGGTCAATGCCGAGGCGGCGATCCAGCGCCATGCCTGCACCGGCTGCGGCACCCATATGTATGGCCGGATCGAGAATACCGGGCATCCGTTCTACGGGCTCGACTTCATCCATACCGAACTGTCGGACGAGGATGGCTGGTCGGAACCGCAATTCGCCGCCTTCGTGTCTTCGGTGATCGAGAGCGGGGTGGATCCCTCGCGCATGGAGGGCATCCGCGGCCGGCTCAAGGAGCTGGGGCTGGAACCCTATGACGCGCTCTCGCCGCCGCTGATGGACGCCATCGCCACCCATATCGCCAAGACCTCGGGCGCGCTGGCGGCCTGACACGGCACGGACAGGGGCCGGGGCGCGACCCCCGGCCCCTCTGTCTGTCCTGAATTTGAATGAATGCCGCCGGCCGATCCCGCGGTGATGCCAAGGAGACAAGACATGAGAACGCGCGCCGCGGTGGCCGTTGCTGCCGGAAAACCGCTGGAGATCATGGAGGTGAACCTTGAAGGCCCCAAGGCCGGCGAGGTTCTGGTGGAGATCAAGGCGACCGGCATCTGCCACACCGACGAGTTCACCCTGTCGGGCGCTGACCCGGAGGGGCTGTTCCCGGCGATCCTCGGCCATGAGGGCGCGGGGATCGTCATCGAATGCGGCCCCGGCGTCACCACGCTGAAGCCGGGCGACCATGTGATCCCGCTTTATACCCCCGAATGCCGGCAATGCCCGAGCTGCCTCAGCCAGAAGACCAACCTCTGCACCGCGATCCGGTCCACGCAAGGGCAGGGCCTGCTGCCGGACGGCACGACGCGGTTCTCGATGCTCGATGGCACCCCGATCCACCATTACATGGGCTGCTCGACCTTCGCCAACCACACCGTGGTGCCAGAGATCGCGCTGGCCAAGGTCCGCGATGACGCGCCCTTCGACAAGATCT
>NZ_JAAAUC010000024.1 GCF_009908165.1 Frigidibacter albus | reverse complement strand
TCTCCTCATCCGTCCAAAGACGCTTCGTCCGACGCGCCACGCCATCACCATAGTGTCCACTATCGATGGTGGACACTATCCGCCTCTCTCACCCCGCGGCAGAGCGGTCGGACCGGACGCTTACGCTGCGCGAGCCGAAGCATCCGGTTTGGCCGCGAAGCGGCGAAAGAGAAGAGTCATCTCTGAGAAAAGGAATGGTGGTTAGGAAAAAGGGCAATATGATCAGGTGGGGTGTGTCGACGCACCGGAGAACAGGATTTGAACCGCGCCGAGTTTGCGCAAGGCTGATTTTCGTTAGTTATGAGGTTACGGGCTCCGTTCTCAGCTGCCTTCGGGCGCGACAAAGCGCAGGCAGGCATGCAGCACTGTGCGCGGCCGCGATTGAATAGCTTTCGCGATCACTGCCTTGGTAAGATCCACCCGTGTCCGGGCCATGTGGAGGGCTAGCGCCGCGCGCCGTTCGTCGGCTTCGACCAGACCCCGGCGAGCGTCGGCCATGCTCTGATTGTCCACCTTTGCCCTAGCCTCTGCTCGATTAAAGAAGATTCTGGCAAGTGCAGAGCCTTCCGCTTCGATCACCCGTTTGCGCCCAGCCCAAGCCTTGATCACCTGGTGCAAATCCTGGGACCGAGGCTCTTTGAGTTCAGCCTCGATAGTGGCATCGTGTTGGGCACAGGCCGGGCCCACCGGGGCTGGCAGCCTTTGCAACCTGCCCGAGACGCGGGTTTTGTCGCTATGGTCGGGTTGGGCCCGCAACAGCATTGCAGTTTGCTGCGGATCGAGCAGGTGCCAGCCATTTTCCGTCAAGACCGAGGCCTTGGAGACAAACTGGGTGGGCATCAGGGCCTGGAACCAGCGGCGATCGGCGGCGAGGCCCTCGTCCAGTTGGGCCAAGTAGCTTTCCCGGGCCGAGGCGCTGAACCAGTCCAGCGAGGCAAAATCCTGCGCTGCCCCGGAAGACAGCGGTTCGGGCGGTCGGCTGGCGGCAACTGTGACCAGCAGGGGCCGGCCGCGCCACGCCAACGCGGGATGGCTGGCGCCGACCTTGACCACCAGTTCCCCCTGCGGCAGGCATCCGAACTGCGGGCGCCCAAAGCTCAGCCAGCCCCGAAGAAGGCCGTCATGGATGCTGTCGCCATGATCGAAAAAACGCAGATCGCGTGCTTGAGTGCCGGCTGCGCTTAATTGAACCACCCGATGAGGCGGCACGGCCAAGTGCTTCCTACGGAGCAACAGCGCCGCTTTGTCATCCCATTCGCGGTCCTTGTCCATGTCGGGTAAGAGGAACGGCGGCTCGGTCTGGCGTGAGGCATACCAGAAGGCGGAGTAAAGTCGCGGCGGGTCCGACTGGTCCCGGCGGCTGGGCTCATACAGATAGCCGCCCGCCTTGCCGCAGGCCTGAAGCCAGTCAATATTCGCGGTTTCGACCCGTTCTGCGGCGCTGGCCTCTCCCTCTCCGGCCAGATGCAGGCGGGCGGCGATGTCGCCGACTCGATCGGCAAAGCCTTGGACCTGCGCAAGGGAGAGAGGGGCGAAGCGATCAAGATGCGAGGCGAGGCCGCGCGCTGCCCAAGTCTCGCGGATTTCGGCCAGCCGCGCGAGCGCGGCAGCTTTGCCGGGATCGGGCCGGGTAAGCAGCTGCGCGATCAGTCGGTTTATCTCGGCCCAGACCTCCTCCGAGACCGGCGGCACAGGGCGGTCAAACACCTCAAGCGCGCCGAGCGCCTCTGACAGCTCCTCTTCGGGGGACTCTCGCATGACGAGCCGCCAAAGACGGATACGCGCCGGAACGCGCTGTCCGCGGCGCGCGGCGCGGATCGAGGCTTGGCTCAGCCGGTCGATCCGGCCGATCAGCTGGTCCACAGTCTGAGGGTCCCAAGGCACGCTGTAAAAGATCATGTTGCGGGCGCTGTGTTGCAGGTTCAGCCCTGCTTGGATCCAATCGCCGATGAGAAGGATGCGAGCGCCACCCTGCACAAAGGGATCAATGGCCTCTTGCATGGCGCGGATATCTTCAAAACTGCTCTCGCTGGCTGCCCTGGCGCGGCGCAGCGCTGCGATTCCGCCCTCGGCAAGCTGGGGGAAATAGCGCGGCAAGACGGTTTCCAGCATGTCGATGGTGCCCGCATCGCCCGCCACGATCACGACCTTTTCCGGTGAAAGGGCAGGTTTTCCGGATCTTTCGCGGTCTTTCTCGGCACCGAAAATGCCCGAGAGGATATCAGTCAGTGCCTCCAGCCGTGAATCGCCGAAATCCTCCAGCGCAGCTTGGCGCACCTGCGCCATGCCCGGCAGCGCGCGCCCCAGCCGGTCGATCGCCTCGCGCACAGAGCGGCGCGAACGCAGAAGTCCGCGCACCGTGGTCCAAGGCGCCGCATCGAGGCCGGACCCACCGGGTCCGTCACTGGCTCCCTGGCTCGCCCCACCGCCTGTAGCATGCATTCTGATAAGCGTCAGGATCAGCCCAAGCCGACCGACTTCGGCGGCATTCGGTTCGATCAAGCAAACCCGGCTATCGCGCGCAGGAAAATATGCGCCCCAATCGGCGCGCGTCTGCCGGGTGATGCGCCGGGTGGGGGCGTGGCTTCGATAGGCGACTGTCCCTTCGACTGACAAGGCATCGGAGGACAGGCCGACCAACGCACGGGCGGCCGCCAGTTCCTGCTGTTCGAAATAGGCCGCCGCCGACATACCCGCATCCTGGGCCAGCCGCACCTTTTCGGGTTCCAAAAGCCCTAGAATGATCTCGCGCCAGACTGGGTCGCCGAGTCGCGGCGTGGCCGACAGCACCAGAAGCTGGCGATAGGCCGCTTCGTCGTTGCGGCTTTCGTCAGCCTTCTGACTGAGGCGCTCCAGCACCTCGCGCGGGAGCGATTGCGGCTCGTCGATCACTAGCATGTGCTGCCGCACCGGGTTCAGCCAGTCGGGCTGGTCGGCGACATCCTTCGGTCGCAGCAATAGTGCGCTCGCCGCATGATGGCGCGCGGCGGGGTGATCTTCTGGGGCGGAGACAAGGCCGGCCGCCGTTGCTTCGCGCCAAGCCTGCATCCGGCTGCGGTCGGTGTCATCGACGATATGGCCAAGGATATGGCCCCGGGTCCAAAGCTCTTCATGCCATTGCGCCAAAAGCCGCTCCGGCGCGACAATCGCAGTCTGATGGGCAGGGTCGGTGCTGCGCAGCGCATTCAGCACCATGATCGCTTGTATGGTTTTCCCCAAGCCTACCTCGTCCGCGATCAGGTGGCGGATGCGTGTTTCCGACAGGATATGCGTGACGGTGGCCAACTGGAACGGCAGCGGCTCGGCGGCTACCCCGAAGGTCGCCCCCATGGCCAGCGCCCCGCGCTCGGCATCGCGGCGCAGCGCATGGGCGGTGGCGATGAAGACGTGATAGGGATCGAAGTTGCGCGGATCAGGCATGGAGCACCTTCCCCTCCGCCGCACCCTCGGCCTGCCGAAGCCGCAACGCTACATAGCGGACTGCCCGCGCGGTATGGCGATCGGACAGAAGTCGCGCCAAGTGATCGCGCCAAGCTTCGGTTTCCAGCAGCAATGCGGGCGCAAGCCACAGCATCAGGCCGCTGCGCAGCACATGCGGCCCCGTCCAATCGATCCCGGCAGTCCGGCTGATATCCATATGGCAGCGTGTCAGAAGGCTGACCAGATCATCATCGGATAGCCGGGCGTAAGAAGTGGCCTGCAAGGTTTCCCACCGGGTTTCGGGCAAGATGAGATGCCGGAAGGGAGATTGCGCTTGGGCAATGCGGCTGCGTTCCAAGAGCCGCTGCCACCGTTCGGCGGGGTTGCCAGCATAGCTTTCCTCAAGGGCAGGCTCGCCGCGCTGTTCCAAGGTGGCTGATAGGTCGGCATAAGCTGCGTCCACCGCCGTGTCGAACAGTGCCGCCTCGTCTTCGGTCAGCGCCGGGCCAGTCTCCAGATCGGCAACCTGGCCCGCGTGCAGGGCACTGCCCAAGCGCCAAGTCAGCGCGCCGTGCAAAAGTGGAACGTCTTCCGGAGCGATCTCGGGAAACTCGGGTCCCGCTGCCAGTCCATGGGCCACCGCGCCTTCGGCCATCTGGCTTGCGAGGCTGCCGGGGCGACGGCGGTGCTGCGCCTCGGCATCCAGCCACGCCTCGCCGCACAGCGCGAGCAAAAGGCCGTCTTCAAGGAAGGCGACAATCTCTTGGCGTCGCGCATCGACCAAGAAGCTTGATGCCTCGGCTGAATGCCACGCGACCAGCGCCTCGCAGAGCGTGTCCAGCCCGTGTTTGGCGTCTAGGGCGGTAACCGCGCGCGCCACGGCCAAGGTCGTAGGCCGTGCTGACCGGGCGAAAAGAGAGACCTTGCCGACGGTCAGCCCTGCCCGCAGCGCTTGAAGACCCGCGACATCGGGCAGATACAGGCGAATGTCGTCCCCGGCCTCAGTATCGGTGGCGACACCTAAGCCCAGCAGAGGGGCCAGCGCCCGCGCACTGAGGCCCGGCTGGATTATTGCGGCGTCCGCCCGGTCTTCGCCCTCGTCTTCTTCGCTACGCCATGCGATCTGTCCCGGCACGCGATCCAAGGCATCGGGACGTCGTGGCAGAGGAAAAACAAACTCCCCCATGCCCGGCACCTTGGCGGCTAAAGTCCACCACGACTCTTCAACTTCGGAGGCCTGATAGGCGGCGGAACGCATTTCTTCGAAGTCGGGCGCGGCAAAAGTCAGACGGGCAGGGAGGCCGGACAGGGCAATCTGTTGCTGCGCGACCTCGCCCCCGTTGCGGATGAGGTCAATCTGCACGGTGACCGGGCCAAGTGCTACTGGGCTCACGAAAGACAAGACTAATGCACCCGAGCGCAGGTCGGCGAGGGTGGGTTGAGTTGGGCGAGCCGAGCAGGTGAAGGCGCGCGGGGCGGCGGCTTCTTCTGGGCGGGGAATGATCTCCCAGGTTTCCGCCTGACCGGCCGCCTGCAGATGCAGCGCAACGGCACTGTCGGACGGCGGCAAGATGGCCACATCGCCAAGAGCCATAACCGCCGCTAGGGTGGCGCCCGCCGCGCCGGGTTTGCCCACGCTCACCTCCAGCGCAGGACAGAGCGCGCGCAGGAAGAGCGGTGTGTCGGCAGGGGGCATTAGGCGTGTGCCTTCGCGGATGACCCGGCCAGCACAGGCAAACTCGGCGAGCTGCGAACCCGCCATTCGAACCCCCGCTTCGGCAAGGGCGGTGCGGCAGGTGGTAGCCTCGGCCACCCAAGCGAGCACTCCTGTCGGGCAGGTCACATCCTGCGCGCAAGCCGGTTTTGCCGGGCTACCCGGTCGGTCTTGCGAGACCTGCAACAACTGTTCGCCAGGGTAGACAACGTCGTCCCGGCCGAGCGCGGGCAGGAGCCCGCCCGAGGCGGCCCAGCGAAAAAGTGAAGGTGCGGCTGGAGTCAGGGCGGCCAGCAGATCGGCGCTTTCTTGATCGCCGGAAATCTGCAAGAAATCAGCCGTAAAAGCACGGGTTATGTCGGGTATCTCCAACACAGCGCCCTGCAGGAAGTCTCGTAGAAAAGACGGGCTCCTGGGCTGGCCCTTGATAACCAAAAGCGCACTTTGGCTCACGATCCCCTCGCTAGCCCTAGGACCTTGCAGCAAAAGCCTGTCCAGCACTGGGCCCCTTCTGCCCTCGCCGCCCGAAACCGACGCTAGCCATTTCGCCATTGCCGGGAGAGGGGGCGCCTTGCGAGGAGCGCTGCGCAGCGCGCGTCTTGCCTGGCGCAAAACCTGACGGCATTCGGCATCCATCCGGATATCGCGGGCGATCCGCGCCAGCGCGCGCGGCTCCAGCCATGCGCCGCTTTCCTCGCCCGAGAGCAGGCCACGCCCAAGCCCGATGGCGAGCGTTCTGTCTTCAAGCCAGTCCGACAGCCGCCCCGACCACAGCCCCCCGGCGATGCCGACCAGCCGTCGGTAGAACTCGTCATCGTCCAGAGCAAGCCCGCCCGCCTGAGCGAGCTTTCCCAGTGCGCCGGCCAGAGGGCGGTGAATTTCCTGAGGCGCCAGCGCGTTGCGGATCGGCCAAGCGATATTGCTGTAGTTCCGTGCCCAGTCGCTCTGATGCGGCCGTGGTGTGCCAAGCCGCTGGCTCAACCGCTCAAAAAGCGCGCGCACCGCAAGCCGGTCGGCCCCCGTCACTGCCACACCCAGATCGCGCGACAGGCGCGGCCAGAATTCGGTGCCGGTGCCGCGATAGCCGTAGCCGGTTTCAGTGATCGCACACGCCAAGGGGAGGCTGGCATTGGGCCAGCGCACCGCCGCCAGCCCCTCGATACGGGCATGGGCACTGACGAGGCGCACCATCTCGGCCATGCCCTCTGGCTCCATCCCGTGCTCGATAAGGAAGACCGGATCGGCGCCCCGCTTCTCGCGCAGGGCCTGAAACTGCGCGAGAAGCGCGCTGTCAAACTGTCTGAGAAGCTCTAGTGAGGGGCCAAACATCATAATCCAATTCGTCTTTGCGCCAGACTGGGTTGCGCGAAGATACTTGTCAATAAGTCCCGAAAAAGACTTGATTTTCGCGCTTCGCCTCTGTCCAGTGTAGTGTGACTTCGTCGCCGCGAGGCCTCCATTGCAGGGAGCTTCGGCTGGGTAAGGAATTCATTGGCGGTCGATGCATATTCATAAGCTCTCTGTTTCTTCCCGGCCGCTGCTTCAGCCCCAACCCGAGGCTTCGGCGCTTGAGCGGATCATGGCAGCCTTGGTCCAAGGGCGCTCTCCCGCGCCGCCCGATCTGGTCGAGGCGGTCGGGGAGTATGTTGCCTCGACTACCTATATGCCGATGCACGAAGCCAACGTCTGGCTGGCCCGGGTCCTTGGTTGGCACCAGGCTTGGCGCAGCCGCGCCGCGGCTATTGCGGCCGAGGTGCTGGAGGCGCTTCTGGCGGTGGGCGTGTTCGGCACAGGCGCGGGCTTTGGCCATACACTTCTGGTTCCGCTTGCGCCGCGCAGCACGCTCGTGCCGGGTGTCGGACCGGTTCGCATCGCCGCCCGCCCGATTTGGCGAACGGTAGACGGAGACTCTGGCGCTTTCCCCGGAGCGATTTTCAGCCCTGCTGCGCCGGGCGAAGAGGTGGTCTCTTTTGCCCACGCCACCGCACTGCCGCTCCTTGACCACGATCGCCTCGACGCTCTGGCCGAGATCATCGCACTGGCTCGCTCCGGGGTGGCTTTGCGCGATCTGACTGCAGATTGGCAAAAGCGGTTGGTGGTCCTCAGCTGTGGCTTTGATCCGGTCGCGAGCCTGTGGCGGATGGATGCAAAGCGGGCTGCGGCGCTGCTAAGCTGGGCGGGCTTTGCCAACGATGCGGCCACGGGCGAAACCACCGACCCCGATCAGGCACTGGTCATCGCGCTGCCTGCCGGGCAGCGCGCCATCGTCACCGCGGGACCGGGCAGCGGGAAGACATATGTCGTCTGCCAGCGCCTTGCGCATCTTCTGGACAGCGGGATTTCCGCCCCCCGGATGTGGCTTTTGTCCTTTACCCGCGTGGCGGTGGAAGAGCTGCGCGACCGCATCGCCGCCGGTATCAGCCGCCCCGATGAGGCTCGCGCACTCAATGTCGCAACCTTTGATTCCTTCGCCAGCCGTCTGCTCAATGCGGCCCTGCCCGCGGGGGCCCAGCGTCCAAGAGACCATGACGCTGCTGTGCGCGCGGCCTTGCAGATGCTGAAAGACCCGCCCGCCGTTGTGATCGGCTTTGCTGCGGGACTTGCCCATGTGGTGATCGACGAGGCGCAAGACCTGCTGGGCGATCGGCTGGAGTTGATGCGCGCTTTTTTTGATCTCTTGCCGCCGGGTTGTGGCGTGACGATCCTCGGAGATGCCGCGCAATCGATCTATCGCTTTTCGCTGAACAATGCCGGCAATGCGGTCTTGGACAGCCTGCTGGACCCAAGGCCCGGCTTTGCGATCATGACGCTTGGCACCGATCACCGGACGCGCGATCCGGACCTAGCGGCCTTTTTCACCGCGACGCGGGTAGCCTTGGGCGCGGCGGGACATAGCGGCACCGAGGCCTATGCCCGCACGCGCCAAAGCATCGAGCGGCTTGCCACGTCAGCGCCGCGCGGGGTGCTCGACCCGGTCTTGCCGCCGGGACAGAACAGCATGGTGCTGTTCCGTGGCCGCCGCGCGCTCTTGGCAGAAAGCCACCGGCTGATGTCCGCCAATGTCGCCTTCCGGCTGCGCCCTTCGGGCCAAGGTGATCTGATCCAGCCCTGGATTGGCGCGCTTCTGGCGGGGCTGCCTGGCCGTGCGTTGGTGCCAATTGACGAAATCGCCGCGCGCTTTGACCTGATGCAGGTGCTTTTTGAGGGGCGCGCGCTGGATGAAGTGTGGTCAACGCTGAACCAGCTCGCCGATAGTCCTGGTGTGCAGCTTGACACCGCCCGCTTGCAGCGGAGAATTGGCCAATCGCTACCGCCGCGCCTGTTACGCCGCTTTCTCGGGCATGCGGGGCCACTTCTTGGCACGATCCACGGTGCCAAGGGGCTGGAGGCGGATAACGTCCTGCTGATGCTTCCCTATGCGCCCCCCGAACTTGGCCCCGAAGCAGCGCAAAGCGCCTCCGGCATTGATCTTCTCGAAGAGGCGCGGACGCTATATGTCGGCGCGACGCGGGCCCGGGTCCGACTTTACATCGGCAGCCAAAGGCCAAGCCGGATGCAGATGTTGGGGGGAGAGCGGTTCTGGCGCGGCCACCCAGGCAATTTCAGTGCCGAGATCGGGCGTGAGGGCGATGTGCTGCCCTTCCTCCATATCGAAGCCGAGATCCGCGCCGCGGCTCTGGTTCGCGCTGCCGAGGCATTGGCCGCGCCGGGCCCTTCGCCCAAGGCGCTACCCGGCGTCGCCCTGCGAGATGGGCAGACCGGGGCTTGGGCGATCTTTCGGGCCGATGCGCTGGGCATTGCCCTTGGCCCACCGCTTGGCCAGCTTTCGGCCAACGCGCTTCGCGCCATGGCCCGGATCGCCGGGTGCGATCAGGCCGCACTACCTGGCCGCATCGGCGGCTTTTTTCTTTCCGGGGCTGCCACCTGCCCTTGGAGCGAGGGCGATGACAGCGGCATCGCGCTGGTTCCGGTGCTGTGCGGCCTAGCCTCGATTTCCTTGGAGAGTGACCCGTGAGAGATGACACAGCGCGCCAGTTGATCGTCAGCCGCCTGCACGAAGACCTGATCGGCCCGCTGGACGGACCTGAGGAGGCATTCACCGACCGGCCCACCGACCGCTATCTGACCGGGATGCTTTTCCCGCCCCGAACTTCAATCACCCAAATCGAGGATGAAGAGGCTGAGGCGGCGGGCATTGACAACGAAGCTTCGACGCAAGATATCGCGACGCCCTTTTCCTCGGCGCTGCGTCCTTCTTCTGCCGGAATATCCTTTGCCGTTGAACCCTTGGGCGGCAGGCCGGTGGCCGTAGATGTTTTCCTCTCGGCCGGCGTCTATGTCTTGGCAGGAGCTGTGCCAGAGAAAGGTGCGGGAGAGGGTCAGGTCTGGCACCGCGCCGAGGTGTCGTTCGAAGATACCGTGCCCATCGGCGAGATCGCAGCGACTGGCGGCGTGCGGCGGCTGGACGGCGGCGCGCTTGGCATCGCAGGCATGCAGCTTTACATCCGCGCTGCAAAGATTGCCGGGGGGCCGGTGCTCGTGACCCTTGCCGTCTCGAATGTGCAAAGGTCTGCCAGCGGCTCCGATCCTGACGAACAGGTGTTTTTCCAAGTCCAGATGATCGCCCGCCCCGCGCCGGGCACGCGGTTTTGTGAGAAACCCGTATCGCGACCCGAGACCGACGACGAAGACCTTGCGGCTGGCGCTTTGATCTACCGTGAGGTGCGCGACCATGTCGTGGGTCACACTTGTTCGGCGCGCGTGGTCGAAGAGGGCGGCCAAGTAACTGAGCTGGCCACGGACTGGCTGCCCGTTGCCATCGTGCGCAAACCGCGCGAGACGGGCGATCCAATCTTCGAGGCGCTGACCGGTGTGGGGGCGGACGGGCCGCTTGATGCCAAATGGCTCTCCGAGGTCCCTGCGGACCAGCTTTTGGCTGGTCTCCAGCAACTTGTGACGCTTTACGAAAAATGGATCGACGCTCGTGCGGAGGAGGGGCAGGTGCTCTCAGACCCCGCCTTGCGCGCCCAAGCAGACCTGCACGTCGCCACCTGCCGCGCGGCGGCGGGACGCATCCGGGCCGGGATCGCGCTACTTGGCGATGATCCCCAAGCGCTGGAGGCCTTCCGGCTGGCCAACCGGGCGATGTGGCTGCAAGACCGCTGGAAAAAAGACCGGCAAGGCCGCCGCGACGGGCTGATCTGGCGACCATTTCAGCTGGCCTTTGTGCTGCTAACGCTGTGTTCGGCCAGCTCCGGCGCTGATCCCGACCGCGATGTGATGGATCTTTTGTGGTTCCCCACGGGCGGCGGCAAAACCGAGGCCTACCTTCTGCTGACCGCCCACGTAATCTTCCTGCGGCGGCTGCGCGCGGCGGGCGGGCCAGAGGGAGCCGGGGTGACGGTCTTCATGCGCTACACGCTGCGGCTTCTGACCATCCAGCAGTTCCAGCGCGCAGCGGCGGTTATCCTTGCATGCGATCTATTACGGAGAAGTTCCAACCTGGCGGGGGCAGCGCGCCTGCCCGCCCATTTCGCCACCGACGCCCAGATTTCAATCGGGCTTTGGGTCGGTGCCGAGTCTGTGCCGAACAAGCTCGTCGAGGCGATCGAGGCCCTGAAGCGCGAGAGCCTTGGCGATCAGCCCGCCTCCAACCCGCGCCGCCTGACGCGCTGCCCGCAGTGCAACGGACTGCTGCACTGGGCGTCCAACGACGCGAAAACTGATCTGGAGGTGACCTGTCGCAGCCCCGGTTGCACCCTCGCCGGGGCTCCTTTGCCAGTTTTGACTGTGGATGAGCTGATCTATGACCGACTGCCCGCCTTGATGATCGGCACAGCCGATAAATACGCCCAACTTGCGCGCGAACCGAAAACCGGCAGGCTTTTCGGGCTCGGCACCAACCACGCCCCGCCCGACCTTGTCATCCAAGACGAATTGCACCTGATCTCAGGGCCTCTGGGCACGATCTCGGGCCTTTACGAAATCGCAATCGACGAATTGTGCAGCCATAAGGGCACCAGGCCCAAGGTGATCGGCTCAACCGCCACTATCCGCCGCGCTGCCTCTCAGATCCGTGCGCTATACGACCGCCGCGCGGCCCAGTTCCCGCCTCTTGGGCTTGACCAGGGCAATTCGGGCTTTGCCGCCACCGACGAGGCCGATCCGGGCCGACTTTATGTCGGCGTAACCACGACCGGCCGGTCGGCTAAATTCGCGCTGCAAGCGGTCATGGCCTCGTTGATGCAGGCGGCGGCCGATACGCGTATTCCGGCGGCGCAGGAGGACGGCTACTGGACGCTTGTGACCTATTTCAATGCGCTGCGCGAGCTGGGAGGTGCGCTGACGCTGGCGCGCGACGACGTTGGGCGCTCGATCGAGCAATATGCCCGCAGGCGGTTACAGGAACCCGCGCGCGCCTTGCCGCCGCCGGTGGAGCTGACCAGCCGGATCAGCGCCTCGGAGATCAACGCGATCCTTGACCGGCTGGACCATCCGCGCGGCCATGCCGACTGCGTGGCGACAGTGCTGGCCAGCAATATGATCTCGGTCGGCGTCGATGTGGCACGGTTGGGGGTGATGGTGGTCAATGGCCAGCCCAAGACCATCGCCGAATATATCCAAGCCACGAGCCGGGTTGGACGGGCAGCGGTTCCGGGGCTGGTCGTGGCGATCTGCAACGCCAACAAACCGCGCGACCGCAGTCGCTATGAGAGTTTTCACAACTGGCACCGCGCGCTTTACCGCGATGTCGAGGCGACCGGCGTCACTCCCTTTGCGGAACGCGCTCGCGAGCGTGCGTTGCACGCGGCCTTTGTGATCTGCGCCCGCCACCTGATCCCCGAACTGCGCGACAGTCCCTCGGGCGCGCTGGCAGTGCGCGGCGACCTTGAGGCAATTCTGGACCGCATCTTGGCGCGCGCCCGTTCAGTCGAACAAAGCCCGGCAGAGACGGCAGGGGCCGAGGACGAGTTGCGGACCTTCCTTGATCTTTGGGTCAACCGGCCGGACCTGACCCAATATTGGGACAAGTGGAAAAACAGCCTGCTGACCTCTGCCGAGGAGGCGCAGCAACAGGGCCGCGCGACCGGCCTTCTGCCGCGACCCACCCCCAATTCCCTGCGTTCGGTCGAGGCATCTACCGCCTTTGCCCTGCGCGATTACGAGATGTGAGTGTGCGACCATGACCGGTATCGGCAAGATCAGACGCAGCCAAGTGATCGGCACCTACGGCCCCGGCGCAATCATCGACTTTCGCAGCCCCGAAGGCGCGCCCATCTCGGCGGTGTCGGGCGGGCTGGAGCTATGGGAAGAGGCCCGGCTGGACAACCGACAGCGCATCCATGAGGTGCGGCTGCAAGCCAGCCTAAAGGTCGACTTCTTTCACCAGCCGCCGGTAGGGAAATACAAGACGGGCCACCGCGACGCCAAGGGCTTTGCGATCGAGGAAGACCGCGAACTGCCGGCGGTCCGCTTCCCCGAATGGTGTTTCTGCCCCTCTTGCGACCGGCTGAAGCACGCCCGAGATTGGGCCAGAGAGGTTGGCAAGCCTGACCGGTGGTGCCAGGTCTGCTCGGGACAGAAGGGCAAACCTAGACGGCAGTTTGTTGTGCCGGTGCGTCTCGTTGTCGCCTGCGAGGCCGGCCATCTGGACGAGTTTCCATGGGATCGCTGGGTTGGCCATAAAGAGGGCTGCAAGCGGCACGACCTGAAGCTGGTGGGCGAGGCGGCGGGACTTGCGGGCCTCGTGGTGAAATGCGACGGCTGCGGTGCCGAGCAATCTCTGGCTAAGGCCTATGGCCCCCATGCTTTGGAGCGGATCGGCCATGCGTGCAGTGGGCGCCGTCCTTGGCTGCCGCTGGCCCACCGCGAAGCCTGCAGCCACCCCGCTGCCGTTATCCAGCGCGGGGCCTCCAACGCTTGGTTTCCCATCGTCGAAAGTGCCATCGACATTCCGCCCTTCAGCGACGAATTCACCCAGTTCGTCCGTCAGGATCAATATTGGAAAGCGTTCAAGGCCCTAAGCGATCCGGCCCATATCCGCGGCGCGATCATCGATGCCGAACTGATGGAGGAATGGACTGGACTGCCAATGACGCTGCGCGAGATGGAAGCGCAGATCCGCCGTATCTTCGAGCGCGATCAACAGGGGCCTGAAACTGATCTGCGGGCGGAAGAATATGCCCGGCTTGTCGCACCTCCGACCCAAGGCACCGCGGATCGCAATTTCAAGATCGAAGCCGAGGCCATCCCCAGTGCACTGGCGGGCCTTGTCGGACATCTTGTCCGTGTCGAACGCCTGCGTGAGGTGCGGGTGCTGACCGGCTTCACCCGGCTGACCCCCAAGGGCCAAGAGAAACGCGCCCGCGAGGCTGCGAAGCTTTATGCCGGTAAGAAAAACTGGCTGCCCGCTATCGAGGTCTTCGGCGAGGGGATTTTTGTGGCGCTTGACTTAGGGCGCCTGCGCGAATGGGAGGCGCGAGCGCCGGTGCGTGCGAGAGTTGCGGCGCTGAACGTTCAGCTTGAGGTGGCAGCCAAATCGCGAGGCGGCACGCCCGTGGTGCCTTGGCCGCTCAGCGCCCGACTTGTGTTGATCCACACCCTTTGTCACGCCGTCATAGAACGGCTGTCGCTCGACTGCGGCTATTCCAGCTCGTCGGTCCGCGAGCGCCTCTATGCTGGCCCCGAGGGAAGCGATATGGCCGGGTTCCTCATCTACACCTCGGCGCCCGGTGCCGATGGCACCCTCGGGGGCCTCTCGCGCGAAGGTCGGGCCGAACGCTTCGGCCCGACTCTCATCAAGGCGATAGCCGATACGCGCTGGTGCTCGTCTGATCCCTTGTGTTCAGATGGGCTTGCAGCCCTCTTTGACAGCGGCAACCACGCGGCCTGCCATGCCTGCGCGTTCCTGCCCGAAACCGCCTGCGAGCATTTCAACCAGTATCTCGATCGGGCCCTTGTAACCGGAACCCCCGAAGATCAGTCCATAGGTCCCGATGGTTCTCAACCCCTCGCGTTCTTCCCATCGGGATACTGACTTATATGGCAAAGATGGTTCCTTCCAAAATTCCAGAGCTTCTGTTGAACGATCCTCGGCGCCGGGCGGAACGGCAGGTGTATGAGTCGCTCGACAAGGAACTGGGCGGCGATTTCACGGTCTATTGGTCGCGGCCCTGGCACCGATTTCGCCCTGATGGCACCGGCCGGGATGGCGAGGTAGATTTCGTTGTGGCGCATGCCGCGCTGGGGGTGCTGGCGCTGGAGGTGAAGGGCGGCACAGTGTCTTGTGACGATCAGGGTAAATGGATTTCGGTCTCGCGCACCGGCACGCCTTACAACCTCAAGCGCAGCCCGGTCACCCAGGCGATGGAGGGCAAATACGAGTTGATCAAAAGGCTCAAGGAAGTTGCAGCCCTGTCCACGCGGCACCTCAACATCTGCCATGGCGTCGTTTTGCCCGACAACATTCGCCCCGTCAGGGCCCTTGGCGCCGACGCCCCGCTGGAGCTTTTTGCCTTCGGCAATGAGATTGGCGGGGGCAAGCTGGGGGACTGGGTGCGCGACACCCTATCTCGCGGCGCCAAGGCGTGCGCTCCGCTTGGCCCCGAGGGTATGAAGGCACTGCACGAGATCGTCGCGGCGGAGTTTGAACTGCGGCCGCATCTGGCAAGCGCGCTGGCCTATGATATGAAGAAGATTGAACTTCTGACTGCTGAGCAGGCCTACGTGCTGGAGTCTCTGGCCGGAAACCCGCAAATGGCGATCGCCGGTTCGGCCGGCACCGGTAAAACCCTGCTTGCGCTGGAGAAAGCCATGCGCTGTGCCAAGGCGGGAGGGCGCAGCTTGCTCACCTGCTACAACAACGCCCTTGCGCTTCATCTCAAGGGTATTGTGGGCGAGGTGGAGAACCTGACGATCGCCGGGTTTCACGAGCTTTGCGGCAAGATGGCGCATATAGCCAAGGTGCCGGTGGCCCAGACTCAAGGCCCAGCCCTTTATAGGAAGATCTTGCCCGACGCGCTGGAACAGGCGATGCAGGCGCGCCCCGATCTGGCCTTTGACGCGATAATCGTCGACGAGGGCCAAGACTTCGAACGCGCTTGGTATGATACCCTGCGGCTGTCGTTGAAAGACATGGATGGCGGCACATTCCACGTCTTTTATGACGACAATCAGCGGATTTATGGTGGTGGGCAGAGCTTTGTCGATGAATTGCCAAAGCTGTCGTTCCGGCTGATCCGCAATCTGCGCAACACCCGCGCCATCCACCACAGCCTGAAGCCTTGGTATGACGCTCGCGGCGCAGTTTCGGCCGGCCCGGCGGGGCAGCCGGTGGACTGGATCGAGGTCAAGTCCAAGGAACAGGCCTATAACAATGCCAGCGCCTTTGTGACCGATCTGATCAAGAACGCGCAGCTTCAGGCCTCTGATATCGCCATCCTGACCGGGCGCGCACGCGACAAATGCGCGCTTTTTGCTCAAGCTCAAATTGGCGGGGCGGTGCCGATCTCGGCCTCTGATCCGCGCGGCAAGAACCGGATCTGGTGCGATACGGTGCGGCGCTTCAAGGGGTTGGAGGCGAAGTGCGTGGTGCTGGTCGATATTGACCAGCTGGTCGAGGACGAGCTGATCTATGTCGCGCTCAGCCGACCATCGCTTTTGCTCAGGGTGATAGGCCTGCCGGCGGATATCCAGCAACTGAAGGGCGGCTTAGGTATTTGATCCCATTGTTTGATGGTAGAGGCCTGCAACCCCTGTTGACTAGGGTGGCTCAACTGTTTCGAGTCTGAACGACATTTATGAACTGCCCGAAGGACCATAGCCATCCCTGTTGCCCTTTGCTGTATGTGCTCTGAATTGCCGCAGGCACAACAAGCTGAAGGTTGGCGCCTTCCATCTGGGCGGTCTGCGGTTCAGTGATGCCGGGTTCCAGCGTCAAAAGGTGTTTGCGAGGAATCTTAACCGCCTCGGCTAGCACCTGCCGCCAGCGATCCTTGCAGGAAGACTTTGCCCCCAGCATCACCAGCCTCTCATCTCCCGCCACGGCCTCGCCGTAGAAATCCCCCCCAGGAAATAAGAAATCTGGCTTATGACCGTTTTCGGTTGTGGTGACCTGCCACTGGTCTTTCATCCAGCCGCGACCGGAGCCCGTTGGTCATTTACGCCTTTCGGCGCGGGTTGAGCAATCGCCCGGCGCGCGGAACTTTCATTGCGTGCAGCGGGTCGGGCGATT
>NZ_JAAAUC010000023.1 GCF_009908165.1 Frigidibacter albus | reverse complement strand
CCCGGCCTCATGCTCCTGCAAAATGCCGATGATCTGCTCTTCGGTTCGTATCGTTCGCTTCATCGTCCGTCCTCTCCATGGAGCGGACTCTAATCGCAGTTGGAGGAAAAATCCCGTGGCAGGTCAGCCTCAACCCGCGCCAGCGCCAGTTCAATAATGAGCAGGTCGGTGCAGCCATCGCTCGCCGCGCCAAGGAATCGGGCTTCTTCGGCGATCCGCATCTGCCGGCCAGCTACCGCGGGATCGAGGAACTGCAGGAGAAGGCCAAGCGGCTCGATAAGGTCGAGTTCCGCGGCACACCCACGCAGGGGCTGACCGTCATGCCAGGCAAGGTGATGGATCGCTCGCCCTCGCCGGCTGTCCACCTGGTCGAGACGCCAACGGCGGCCACCAAGCCGCCCGCAGATCCGGCTCCTACCGCCCCACCGAACGGCCCTGTCATGACCTTTACGCCGATCAAGGAAAGCAAGTTATGAATCCCTTCGTCATCGACACGGTTGTCGCGGCGCAGTCGTCGGTCTCCGACAGCCATTTCCCGCTGCAGCGCGCTACCGACCTCCAGCACGCCCTCGCCACCATCTTCAGCCGCCACCTTGGCAACGTTCGGGGCGGACGGCGCTTCGAGTCGGAAGGCCTGCTGGTGACCGGGCAGTCGGGCTCTGGCAAAACCGAGGAGGTGGACCGCCTCGTAAACGCGTTCAACGCCAGCGAGGCAATGATGCCCTCTGGCATGCCCGCGCGCTTCGTGTCCTGCGTCCTGGACGGTAAGGTGGCCTGGAAAGAGCTCGGCCGCGAGACGCTGCGAGGGCTCGGCTACCCCATCTCGGACAAGTCGCGCGCGACCCAGGTTCAGATCTGGCGGCAGGTGGTCGTCCAGGCGCGTGAACAGGGCGTGGTGGGTATCTACTATGATGAGGCGCAGCATATCCTGCGCGGCAAGTCCGATGCCGAGTGCCTCGCCATTCTGGATTCGTTCAAGACCCTCATGAAATCACCTCAGTGGCCCCTGATGCTCATCCTGACCGGCGTTCCCGAATTGGCAGGCCAGGTGAAGCGCGAACCCCAGCTGTTCCGGTTGATCAACCATGTCAATTTCGAAGACATCACGCCCCCGGATGACTACCGCATCGTGCACGAGATGGTCAGCAGCTACGCGATACATGCCAGGATCGAACTGGACGCCGACCTTACCAGCTTCGACTTCTACGACCGGCTGGCAACGGCAGGGGCGTTCCGGTGGGGCCTGGTCATCCAGTTGACGATCAACGCGATCCTGGAAGCCGCGGCACAGGGCGCGACCACGTTGAGCCGCGAGCATTTCATCAAGGTCTGGGCCATGAAGACAGACGTGAACGAGGTCGCAGGTCCGTTCCTCCATCCCGGCTACACGACCATGTTCCGCAAGGACAGGCCGTTCCAGGTCAGCCTGCCGACCTGACGCCCGCACACTGAAGAAATCACCGAAGAGCAGATGAACCCGCGCCGGAAGGCACGGGTTTTTTCGTTTTTAAGCAGGTAGTTACCTGACCCTTTGCAGCGGATTGGCCTCTACGGTTCATCCTGCGCATGCTATTGGTTTCCTGCGCATGCTATAGGCTTTAGAGTGAGCTAGGGGAGACTGCAAGCCAATGAATCGAAATAGTTTTTCGATTCTTCGAATCACTCGCCGAGTGATCTTGCGCACGCTTTTCCCGTTTCTGGCTGTTGCAGCCGGCCGCTCGCTGGGGGAGGATCGCCCGCAACCGCACCCCGGAGGCCCCATGGACCGCAACAGCCAAGAATTGAGATCGACCGTCACCGCAGATGGCACCCTGCGGCTGCATCTTGAACCCGTCACCCTGCCCGAGCCCGGGCCGGGGCAGCTTCTGGTGCGCATCGAGGCGGCCCCCATCAACCCCTCGGATCTGGGGCTGATGTTCGGGCCGGCCGATATGGCGACGCTGGCCAAGGACGGCGCGGCGCTGACCGCGCGCATCCCGGACCGCGCCATGCCGGCGATGCGGGCCCGCATTGGCCAGTCCCTTGCCGCGGGCAACGAGGGCGCGGGAACCGTCATTGCGGCGGGGCCGGACCAGCAGCAGCTTGTCGGGCGGCGCGTCGCCATGCTGGGCGGCGCGATGTATGCCCGCCTGCGCCTGATCGCGGCCAGGGATTGCCTGCCTTTGCCCGAGGGCGCCTCGGCCGAGGCCGGCGCCGCGCTGTTCGTCAACCCGCTGACGGCGCTTGGGTTTACCGAAACCATGCGGGCCGAGGGGCACAGCGCCATCGTCCACGCCCCCGCCGCCTCGAACCTCGGGCAGATGCTGGTGCGGATCTGCAAGGCGGACGGCATCGGCCTTGTGAACATCGTCCGCAGCCCCGAACAGGTCGCCCTGCTGCGCGGCCTCGGGGCAGAGCATGTCGTGGACAGCAGCGCCGAGACCTTCCGCGAGGACCTGACCGAGGCGATTGCCGCGACAGGTGCCACGATCTCGTTCGACGCCATCGGCGGCGGCGAGATGACCAGCACCATCCTCAACGCGATGGAGGAGATCGCGGCGCGCAGCATGGCCGGCTATGACCGCTATGGCTCTGCCGTGCTGAAGCAGGGCTACATCTACGGCGCGCTCGACACCGGCCCCACCACGCTCCGCCGCGGCTTTGGCTTCAGCTGGAGCATCGGCGGCTGGCTGCTGTTCCACGCGCTGCAGCGGCTGGACCCGGCCACGGTGCAGGCGATGCGCAAGCGGGTGGTGGAGGAAATGGACACGACCTTCGCCAGCCATTACACGGCCCAGATCACGCTGGAACAGGCGCTGGAGCCGGAGACGGTCGCCGCCTACATGCGCAAGTCGACGGGGGCGAAATACCTGATCACGCCGTGACGTCCGGCAGACCGTGCGGGGTCACATAACTCGGTCGGCAGTCGGGCCGGCGACAGCCCCCGCGGCGGTCACTGAAGCGTCGCGTCGAACGTGATCACCACGCGGTCGCCTTCGCTGGGCGCACTGGTGGCGATCTTCGCATTCAGAAGGGCACCCCCGGAAAACTCGATAGCCGTCACGTCGAACTCGGCTGGCTGGGGCCGGATGGTGTATCCGTTTTCCTCCAGGGCCGCAGTCCAGGCATTGAACAACGCTTCGACGTCGGCCCCGGTGCTGAACGAGAACATCCGGATACCTGACCCGATCGCCCGATCCATGACGATTTCCGCGTCATCCGGCAAGGCAATGGCCTCGGGAACCCAGTCCTGCGGGATTTCATCTGCAAAGACAATCGCAGCCGCAAGCAGCGACAGGACAAGTCCGAACAGCATCTCCTTTAGACGTTTCAACACTCGGCGAGAGGACGCGCCATCTGTGGGGGGCAGCGGCGTGACCGGGGCGCGGGTAGCGCCGATATGGCAAGATGCAGTGTTCATGCCTGCAAGGTATGGCAGCTTTCCGAATGTTCAACACCGCTTCCGGCGCTGTCGCACGCGGCGGCGGATTCTTGCATCCCCACTCCTCCCGAGACCCGGCACAAGACCCGGCATCGGCAGATTTCCGCGACCCGGTTTGCGCTCAACGGACAGGCCATTAGGTTGAGCGGCGAGTGCAAAACTCGAGGAAAGGTTTGAAATGTCCATCTCCAAGATACTTGCGACCGCCATCACTGCGGCAACGATCACGGCTTCGCCCCTCGTCCTGGCCCCCGCCATGGCACAGCAGACGATCGACCCGGCCTCGGTCTCGGATTCCGAGCTCGACGCGTTCGTGGTGGCTTACGAGGAAGTGGCCGCCGTCGAACAGGACTATGGCGCACGTCTCCAGCAAGCCGATGGCGAAGCCGAAAAGCAGGCAATCGTCACTGAGGCGCAAGCCAAGATGACACAGGCGATCGAAGAGACCCCCAATATCGAAGTTGATCGCTACGTCGAAATTCTGCAGCTTGCTCAGGTAGATACCGATCTGCAGGCCGAGTTGACGGCCAAGCTTCAGGACTGATCTCCTCCCGCTTGATATCTCGGAGCACCCGCAGGGCTTGGCACCCTGCGGGTGCTTCCATGTTTGCCAAGGCGCAGGATCGCAAATCCTGGCTCGGGGGTGAGTTGCCTGCAGACGCCGTGGGCCGGGCCGTAGTATCCCGCTAACACCCACAGCGCCGCGCCCTGCCCTACCCTTGGCCCACCATCAGCAAGGGAGGATGCAGCATGGCGACGATCCTGATGATCACCGGCGATTTCACCGAGGACTATGAAACGATGGTCCCGTTCCAGACGCTTCTGGCGTGCGGCCATGAGGTGGATGCCGTCTGCCCCGGCAAGGCCGCTGGGGACACGGTGAAGACCGCGATCCATGATTTCGAGGGCGACCAGACCTATTCGGAAAAACCCGGCCACAACTTCGCGCTGACCGCCGATTTCGCCGCAGTGGAGGCCGCCAGCTATGACGCGCTGGTCATCCCGGGCGGCCGCGCGCCGGAATATCTGCGGATGAACCCCGAGGTGCTGGCCATGGTCCGGCATTTCTTCGACGCCGGCAAACCTGTCGCCTCGATCTGCCACGGCGCGCAGCTGCTGGCGGCGGCTGGCGTTCTGAAGGGGCGCACATGCTCGGCCTACCCGGCCTGCGCCTATGAGGTCACGGCCTCGGGTGGCACCTATCCCGATATTGCGGTGACAGAGGCGGTGACCGATGGCAATCTGGTGACAGCGCCCGCCTGGCCGGCCCATCCGGCCTGGCTGAAGCAGTTCATGGCGCTGCTCTGACGTCAACGGGACGGGAGGCCCTGCGATGTGTGAACTCTTCATCAAGGCCGATGCCGGGCAATGGCAAAGCCGCACCCACAGCTTGCGCATCGACGGGGTCGCCACCTCGATCCGGATCGAGACCCATTTCTGGGAGACGCTGACCGAAATCGGCGCGCGCGACGGGATGACCGTCGCGCAGCTGATCACCAAGCTGTGGCATGAGGCGATGGATGCCGATCATGACCTTGGCAATTTCACCTCGTTCCTGCGGGTGTGCTGCGCGCGCTATCACGCGCTGATTGCCGCGGGCGAGATCGCGGCCGACGTCACGGTGCCGATCGCCGGGCACCCCGCCCGCGAGATTCTGGCGCGCGAGGCGCAACGGCGCGGGTTGCGGGTGAATTGAGGGTCGCCCGGGTCACATCTTGCGCAGATAGGCCCAAGAGACATAGCCCTTCAGCCCCTGCACCCGGTCCAGCGACACCTGGCACCAGCGGGTGCTGCCGGTCTGCTGGCACGAATGGATGCGGAACACGGTGCCATTGGGAAAGCCGGCGATGACGATATACCCGGTTCCCGGCCCCGCGCGCATCTTCAGCAGGTCATCGCCTTCGACCCCGTGGACCACATAGCGACCCAGCCAGGCAGCGGCGGCCGGCTGCGCGCTCCAGATCGTCGCCAGCGCGGCCACCACCAGCGCTCCAAGAACCACTCTGCGCATCACTCTCTCCTCGGATCGTCCTCAGGCAGTTTTATCCCCTCGCACTGGCAAAAGGAACCGCGCCCTCACGCCAGCATCCCGACCAGCAGCCCCGCCACATGCCGAAGCCCGGCATCCTTGGCCCGGCGGCGATGCCAGGCGAGGTGCAGCGGAAACCCGGCGACCGGGATCGGCACCGGCAGGCTGACCAGATCCGGCGCGGCGGGCAGGATGCGCGAGGGCAGCATGGCGATCATGTCCGACGCGCGCAGCAGGTCCGGCACCATGCCGAAGCTGGGCACCACCAGCCCCACGCGGCGGGAACAGCTGATACGCGCGAGGTCGGCATCGAGCGGACTGCGGGTGTCACCTTGGCCCGACACGAGGATATGCGGGTAGCCAAGCCAGCGGCCGAGGTCGAAGCCGGGGATCGCCGGATGCCCCGGGCGCAGCGCGATGACGTAATGCTCATCGAGCAGCTCCGTCACCTCCAACTCCTCCTGCGCGCCTGGCAGGACGGAAATGGCGATGTCGCTGAGTCCGGAGATCAGGGCTGCGCGGGCGGCCTCGGCCCCGTGCCAGGGCTGGATCACCAGATCGATGCCGGGGGCGGAGCTGGCCAAGGCCTGTTGCAGCGGCCCGATGACCAGCAGCGCCGGGAAATCGGTCATCGAGATGCGCAGCACCTGCCGCAGCTCGGCCAGGGGCGGGTCCACCGGATCGACCAGATCGGTCACCCCCGCCAGCAGCGATTTCAGCGGGGCCCGCAGCGATTCCGCCTTCGGCGTCAGGCGCATGGTGCCACGCCCCCGCTCCAGCAAGACATCCCCGAACAGGTGCCGGCAGCGCTGCAGCGCCGCCGAGGCAGCCGGCTGCGACAGGTTGAGCCGGTCCGCGGCGCGGCTGACATGCGCCTCGTCGAGCAGCGCGTCGAGGATCACCAGCAGGTTGAGGTCAAGCGAGCGTAAATTCATAAGGTGGATAATAGATCAGATCATCAATCGATTGGAGTGATTTGTTGTCATCCCGCATCTTGCCTGCATCCCAACCCGCAGGAGACGACGATGACCCGCATTCTGGTTTACATGTTCCACCCCGACCCCGCCCGCTCCAAGGCCAATGCCGCCCTCGCCCGCGCCGCCGCCGCCCTTCCGGGTGTCGAGGTGATCGACATGCAGGCGGAATGCCCGGATGGGCACTACGGTGACAGCGCCGCCGAAGTGGCGCGGCTGCTGACCGCGGGCCGGATCGTGCTGCAATTCCCGCTGCAATGGTACTCAACGCCGCCGCTGCTGAAGGCCTGGCAGGACGCGGTGCTGACGCGGATGTTCTACATCCGGTACGAGACCGAGGGCCGCCTGCTGGAAGGCACGCCGCTGATGGTCGCCACCACTGCGGGGAACGTACCCGAGGCCTACCGGCCCGGCGGCGCCAACCTGTTCGCCATGACCGACATGCTTGCCCCGCTCCGCGCCACCGCCAATCGCTGCGGGTTGCCCTGGGCCGAGCCCTTCGTGCTCTACCGCGCCATGGACCTCACGCCAGAAGAGCTGGACGCAGCAGCGGCGGACTATGCGGATACCCTCGCCCGCTGGATCGCCACACCTTTGCAACGGGCGGCCTGAGCCATGGAGAAGATGCATGACACCTTCACCGATCTCGCACGCGGCACACCCGTCTGGTTCACCCTTTCGGCCTGGGCGCTGCCCCTCGGTCTCCTTGCGCAGTTCCTAAGCGCCGGCATTGCCCTGTTTCGCGACGGCGGGATGTGGGGGCTGCATGGGGCGGTCGGCGGGGCGCTGTCCCTGCCGGTCCTGGCGCTTCTTGCCGGCGCGCTTTGCATCCCGCGCCTGCGCGGGTTCGGCTGGTGGGCAGGGCTGACCGCGTTCCTCTACCTCACCCAGATCGCGCTTGCGGCCGGGGCTGGTCCGTTGTTGGCCCTGCACCCCGCGAACGGCGCGCTGCTGCTGACCTCCAGCCTGATCCTGTTGGCCAAGGTCGAGCGTCGGCGGGGCGCCCGGCCCTGACCGGGCGCCCGGGTTTCATGCGGTGCGCAGGCGGCGGCCGGCAAGGAACACGGCCAGCTCCACCGCCGCCAGCAGCAGCATCGACAGGCCGACCAGCGGGAAGAAGATGCCCGCCGCGACCGCCATCAGCAGCAACGTGCGCGGGATCCGCCAGTCGGCCGGCACCTGCGGCACCCCGAGCGCGCCGGCGGGGCGGCGCTTCCACCACATCGCGGCGGCCGAGACGCAGAGCATCGCCATCGCCGCGCAGGCCAGCAGCAGGACGATCTGGTTCACCCGCCCGAACTCCTGCCCCATATGCACGCTGATCCCCCATTCGGCCCACCGCCCGAGGGTGCCAAGGTCGGCAAGATCCGCGTCATAGAGAACCGCGCCGCTATACTGGTCGAGATGGATCACCCGCTCATGGGTGATGTCATCGGGATAGACCGAGGCGGTGAACACCCCCTCCGGCCCGTTCGGCATCACCACCGCATAGCCCGGCACGAGCCCGAGCGCCTCGACGCGGGCCACGACGGTATCGAGTGCCTGGGGCATGCCCGCCGCCGCGGTCGACACCGGCATCGGCTGCTGCTCCATGATCCAGGGCGCGCGGTCGAGGGCGGCGGAGACCGGCACCGTCGAGGCCGGCTTGCCCGACCAGTAGCCATCGGGCATCCCGAGCCCGAGCGCATAGGCGTAGTCATAGAACTTGCCGCCCCAGACGCTCGACCAGGGCAAACCTATGCCCCGAACTGGGCCAACTATGCCCCCAGCCGGCAGCAACTATGCCCCGAGCTACAACGCTTGAAGCTCGGGGCGTAGTTACTGCCGGAGGCCGATAATTTCCCAATGAAATCAATGACCCGATTTCACCTGGGACCATAGGTTTGTGCAATTCGGACCAAAGGTTTGTCGGCAAGCGGAAACCTTGCGAAAAACAAAAAAAGGGCCCGCGATCGCGAGCCCAGTGCCATGGCCTGTAAAGTGACGCAAGTTCGAAGATGCTAGGGGGTTTCTGCAACCTTCAAGGCAGCGCGGCGGAAGGCCACGACATCAGTTTTCAGGACCAGAAGGCCATGGAGTCGCGCATCTCCCGGCATGCGGAAGCCGGCGACCTTTCCAGACATCACGGCAGAGATCAGTGCATCGGTCGTCCCGCCATGGCGCTGGCATGCTTCACCGATCGACAGGACGGCGTCGCGTTCACCGTCCTCGAGCACAGGCAAGGCAGCGATCGCGGTGAGGAAATCGTCAAGCATGCGCCTTGCGAAGATCACGCCGCGGACCGCACCCGGCGCGTCGGCGGGGATCAACGCCGGAAACACGCCAGCTCGGTAAAGCCCCTGGGTCTGCGTCTGGGTGCCCCCGACATATCCGGGGAGCTCGGCGAGAGGCACGGGGTCATTGTAGTCTTGAACCAGCTGCTCGACCTCGCGGACCGGAAACACCAGACGCCCGCTCTCCGCATCAGTTGCGCCCTGAGGGACCATGCCGAGCTTCTGCAGGAGGCGCGACATGCGGCGACGATCGACCTTCAGGGTCAACGCCAGGCTCTTGACCGAATGTAGGCGCCGCTCCATCACCCATTCGCCCAGGAGCTTCTCGCCGGACATGTAGGCATCGTGATCCAGGATGTGCTCGCGCAAGATGTTTCTGATCGGGCCGGGAGCGATCATCTGCGATCGACGGCTCAGCCAGTCATACAGGATACCATACATCGCCAGCGGACCGGATTGAACAGCCGTGGCAGCTGATCGACCGCGGATGTCGCTGAGAGCAGCATAGACCGCGTCCGGTCCCTGCTCATAGATTTCGAAACCGAGGGCAAGCGCCTGGTTTCGCTGAACACGCGACAGTGTGGCCGGGCGGATCTGTTGGCCGTGCTCGAGAACCAGACCGAGCATTTCCGAGGCGTTCAGCACCTGTTCGATGGTCTGATCGTCCAGCCAGTTCATTGCGCCCTGCCCCGCGAGGCGCTGGTGCAGCCATGCAGCATGCGTCCCGGCACCTGCTGCTTCGGTGCCTGTCTCGGCGACGGTCAGGCCGCCGGCGGCCTGAACCGCGTCGCGCACATCGTCGATGTCGACGGCGTCGACTTCGAGCATCGTCAGACCGTGCCTGTGGCAATCGGGAACCGGCAAGAAACACCACGCGAGACGATGACGCCAGTTCTCCTCGGCCCCATCCTCCCGGAGGCAATGGGGGCAGAACTGCCGGACGCGCGGCGACAGGACACTGCGGGAAAAGTCGTCGCCCCTGAACGTGTTATAGCGCTTCAATGTGCGGATGGTGGCGGCCTGCAGGCTCGACGGATTCTCTCCCGCGCTTCCGGCGAGCCGCTCCACAGCCTCCGGATCTCCCGACCTGAACCGAGCGGGCGGGATCCCGAGATCCGTCAGCAGGCGCGCCGCGCCCTGGCCGGTATGGACCATCGCCAGGCGGGCCGCGTAGGAATGGATGGTTTCCGTCGGATCATAGGGGATGAAGGGCGTGAGCATCCGGGTTACCAGCCCCGCGCTTCGAGCAGCTTGCGCAGCTCCGGCCAGTTGCCCGCGTCGAAGGGGGTTGCGTCGTCGTCGGTTCCACCGTTGAGGATCCAGGTCCGGCGGGCGTCATCGAGGGACACCACGGCCTGACCTTTGAGCAGCGCGCGGCGCACCGTCATCTTCGCAAAGGCAATGGACCGGCCGAGACCAGACTTCTGGGAAAAGACGATGCGTTCCACGAAAGCCGGGTCATCGGCCAGCGACATATCAAGCTTCCGGCAGCAGACGTCGATGAACCGACCCAGCCGTTGCATGTCTGCCCCACTCGCCGTGACGGGCCGGAGGCGCTGGCGCAACCGGTAGCGGCGGAACGTCTCAGGGTCCGAGGCGATGCGATCCTCGAGCTGCGGCACGCCGGACAGGATGACGGCGACCGCCCCCTCCCCCTGCAGGAGGTTCTTGAGGGTCTGGAGAGCACCCGGAATGTCGCGCCCCGGTCCGCTCCGCAGCAGGTGGTGCCCCTCGTCGATCCAGAGCATCGCAACATTGAACATCTTCAGACGGTGACGAACAAGCGCCCAGGCTTCATGCGTCTTCGCTCGTTCCGCGAGCCGCATGTAGCCGGTTGCAGCCAGGATATCGGAGGCCAGGCTCTTGATCGTGGCCTCCGGCGAAACCGTGATGTAGATGAAGTTGCCCGGGTTGCCGTCCTTCATTTCCACAAAGCCCGGCAGCGCGGAGAGGTTGCGCCGGATCATCACCGACTTTCCATCACCGGAAGCGCCGATGACCTGCATGCCGCGCGTCTCGCCATTCAGCGGATCGCGGACTGCAACCGGGAGCAGCGCGCCATCGGTGCCCACCTGCATGATCTCCCGCAGGAACTCCTGGAAATCGTCATCGCGGGCATTCTTGAGATAGCGGTCATCCAGCCAGTCAATGCGGCCCTTGAGGTCATGCACAGGAGGCGGGTCGGCAAGAGTCGGAGCAGTGGGGGCGTTACGTTCAATCATTGGGTATCATTCCATCAGGTCGTCACTGTCCTCGGCGGAAATCGCCGGGGCTGATCGAGAGGCGGGAGGCCCGCCCGGCGAAACTGGCGGGGAACCGGCTGCTTTGCGCTGCAGATCGATGACGCCATCGAAGAGATCTTCATGCTCTGGCGCGTCGAAATCGCGCTCGGCCGTCGACATGAACCGCATGAAGTCTGCCTCGTAGCGGTCATAGGTCGCGTCCGTGACAGCGATTGGCAGGAGCCCACGCAGCACCTTGCCGCGGAAGGCCGCCGCATCCAGTTCTGTCAGGGCGCGTGCCAGGACGGCATTCGAGCGGTCGCGTTCGCCTGCAAGCCTGTGCCTGACCATCATGAGGTCGTCGAAGGATTTCCCGATCCACATGGGATCGGCCGCGGTGACATTCATCCAGTGGTCCGGCGCGACCTTGACCGAGATCGTGCCGATGTCATGGGGCCACCATGCCACCTCCAGGATCTTCGGCTTGTTCGGCGGTCCGTAGAAGATCTTCATCAGATCATCGGTCTGATAGCGGATGTGCATCATGGTGATACCCGAAGGGCCCAATGTGCGGTGCCGACGAATGCCAAGCACTTTCCGCAGCTCCTCACGGCTGACGCCCTGGAGGCGCGAGCTGGCTTGAGATTGCGCCCAGGCTTCGGCAGGCGTGCGCCCGAGAAGACCCGCATGTTCCGTGTTGTGATAGATCTCGACGATCCATCGCACGAGCCACTGCAGGAAATCGTCGAGCGTCAACGACGCGCGAGCCGCCGCGTCGTTCTCTCCCCGCTCGACCACGTTGCTGAATGTCCGGCCCGAAAAGCGCTGCGCGAAGCCCAGATGGATCGTTCTGAAGAGGCGCTCGATGAACGGCCGGAGCCAAGGCTTCTTTGCCGGCGCACCGAGGTTGATGATGCCAAGACAAGCCAGCAGGTCATAAACCTCGTCGCCGATGTAATTCGGCCCGCGATCCAGCACGATCGTCTCCGGGCGGCCATGCATGTTCCAGGGCTCGTGCGCTCCGACCGCGTCCGCGATCGGAGTCTTGTCCAGGAAAATCATCTCCACGGTTTCCCGGAGGAGCGAGGTCGTCCCATTTGCCGAGATCCGCATGCCAACGATGCAACGGGTGTGGACATCGATGGCGGCCGAGAGGACGACCCGACGTGTCGAGCCATCCAGCCCGAGCATTTCCCGCTCCTCTGAGCGGAGCCAGTCCCAGATCCCCAAGCCGTTCAGGATGACCATGAGATCGAAGGTATATTCGTCAATCTCCACGCGCTCGAGCGCGCGGTCGGTCTTCACCCCTACCCCCAGCGCGTGCATGTTGCGATATGCGACCTTCAGGCCCCTCGTCCGGATGGCATGGTCAAGGGGCGCGAGCGCATCGATGGCTGCGTGGATGTATTCGTAGCCCGGACGATTGAAAGATTTCCCAGGCGGATGCGACCTTGCAGCATCTTCGTTGTGAACGTCGAACACCGCCTGCACGCTGGTCACGATAGAAGATATCGAGCAACGCTCTTCGTCGAGACGCTGGCGGATGACCGAGTGAACGAGAGCTTCTTCGTCCTCCGTATAACGCCTGCCGCGATTTCCCGAGCTGATGTATTCGTCGAACAACCCGTTCTGGCCGCGCCGTCGATGATCGCAATACCATTTGTAGATGTGCGCCGGAGACTTCGGCACTTTCGACTGCGTGCCGACCTTGACTTTTGCACCGCCACGTTTGTCGGCGGCACCAGCTTTCTTGGTGAGATACTGGGTGTAGTAGAGCGTTCCGAGCGCGATGATGTGAACGCCTCGCAGAATGAACGCCGCACGGATTTCCTCCAACTCACCGTCAACGATGAGCTTCTGTGCGGCGGACACGTAGCAGTAGCGGTGCCGCATGCGCGCTATCTCGGCATCGGTGCGATGGCTCCGGTCGCGCTTGCCTACGGGGGCTGCCGCAGACGGACGCCGGATGATGCTCAGGCGCCCGTGCAGATCGAAACGGCAGAAATCCTCGTTCGATACCGTGTCGGAGATGGCAGGCAGCACCTCGCCAGTTTCTGGGTCGACGAACTCCTCCCACAGGACCAAGCACGATGTGATGCGCAGCTCGACGACCGTGCCACGGCGCTTGTTCAACTCGAAGATGGCGCCCTTCTCGACCGGAACATGCGTCGAAACTGCGAGCTTGCTGCCCCCGAATTTCATGCCACGACCTCATCGGCGTTGGCAGCAACGAGGGCCGAATGGTCGACGCGCTCTTTGCGCACCAGCCTCAGGCCGCCACCGTGAATGGCACGCGCGATACCGAACAGGCTAACCCCGCCGTGACGGCCCTGATCGATCAGATGCCCGACCGTGACGGGGCCGGTCAGGCTCGACCGCAGATCGTCGATCACCCGGTCTTCTTCCTGGACGGGCCGACGCGCCGCATGAAAGAGCTTGGCATTGAAGAACTCGATCGGATGGATGTTCCGTTCGGTCACCACCGCCATCCTGTCGACAACCGTCGGCACGGCAGCTTCCGCTACAGCCCGCATCTCCGCACGGAACTCCGGCCGGTCGGCGATGTGCGATGGTTTCACGGCAATTCCGATGCGCAGCCCATTGCTGAATGTGGCGCGATAGTCGAAGTGATGATGGCCGACTTTCCCATCCAGCTTCCGAAATGCCATCGGCGCGAGCTGTTCCTCCAGGTCCACGAAACCAGGGCGGTAGACCGTGCAGATTGCCGCC
The DNA here is from genome assembly GCF_009908165.1 of Frigidibacter albus. GTDB lineage: Bacteria > Pseudomonadota > Alphaproteobacteria > Rhodobacterales > Rhodobacteraceae > Frigidibacter > Frigidibacter albus. Next base: position 3,108 of record NZ_JAAAUC010000023.1, on the reverse strand, counting down.
TTGAATTCGAGCAGGCTGGCGAAGCCGACACGCTGCGGCTTCTCGACCCCGAAGACGAATTCGCCGACGAAGTGGCCTTGCGAGGCCTTGGGGATCGGACGCACCGCGCGGCCTTTCGCCGGGTCGGGCAGAAAGTGGATAGAAGCGGATGGCTTCATGCAGAGAGTCTCCGTTCGACAATAGGACACCAGCCCTGCTCCGGAGGCCGGAGCAGGCTGAAGATGTGGAAATGTCGAGAAAACCGCTTGCGCTCTTCTGTTGAGAGCTTACCTTAAAGGTCGATCATACGGGTTCGCCCGACACTTTTCGCCCGGCCTCGCGCCGGGCTTTTCTTTGGTGATGCTGATCTCTCCGGAACTTCCTTCATGCTGTTGTCGATGGCCCCATTGATTCCGAGTCGAGCAGAAAACCGAAACCCTTAAGCTGCCGATATCCACAAAAAACGCGCCCAAGCCGGACGTCTAAACCCATGTTCGCGAAAAACTATTTCGCATACTCACGCGGTTGACGCCTTCGAGTTTTCCGAGGGCATATCCGGGGGGCAGCCTCAGGGCATGCTCGGGCGGATTCCGGAGACGCCGCCGGGCCAGGACCGCCGGATGATGGGCCGACACTCGGGCGCTTCGGCATTGATGTCCCCATCGCCGCTCATGCGGCTTGCAAGGCGCAGCTCACCGTCCATGAGGCGTGCTGGTTTAAGGATGCCGCGCAGCCTCCGCTCCCCATGGTCCGGCGCCACTTCGAGGGCGCGGGGCACGTCGGCGGGCTCCGCAGCGTGGGTCCGGCGACGCTGCAAGGAGGAAGGATAGGTGGGAATGAGAGCATGGGCCTGGACGTAGAAAGCTGGCGCCCGGGGCTGCCCGGGCGAGATGATGGGAGGCGGAAGCGAATCGGTGACCGCCAGCCGAGGCGGAGCGGCGCTGTAGGATCACGAGAAGTCGGCCTGCGCAAGGGGAAATAATTAGATTTTCACAAAGATATCAAATGCTTAGATTCACTAGTCCGCCGTCTCTTTCCCAGTCCGGACGGTCGTCGCATCAACAGGCGGGCGAGAGAGTTTTCGCACTTCGGCCAGGGCGCAGAGCTCTCGTGCAGCTTGCCTCGAGGGGCTTGGAAACTGACCAGAAGATGCTAAGGACGGTGTGTTCTGACGCTGAGCCCAAGCGGGCGAACTCCTGTTTCGAGCCGACTACTTAAAGAAATGCGTGCCCCAGATGCACTGAGCGACCTTCCCCGCGGTGAGTAAGACAACAGTCGAAGCGTGCCCTCGGGACATCGCCGGTTTTGGAATTTCCACACTCTTTATCATTTTTCGCAGATCGAGCCGCCGTGGGTTGGGGCCAGAGTCCGTCGGTTGCAGCTCCTTCAACCGGTCTTCAGACGGGTGTTGGCCGGGGCTGTGTCTGTGGCCCCCCTGGGCGACCCCCTATGCGCATGGAATATCCGCAAGGTAGATCGGCAAAATCTTGCAGATGCGCTCCATAAAGCCTAGTTTCAGAAGAGCTTACCTGAGATGAAGATCGGCAAAATGGCGCTCGAAACACCGGCACGCATCGAACCCTGCGGCATCGAAGAGACCATCCCGGTCGCATTGACCGATCTGGCACTCGAGATCCGCTCGGCGGCTGAAGCCCTGGGGCGGCGCCTTCATCCCGACAGTGCCGCCGAATTGCGTGCCATGACCCGCATCATGAACGCCTACTATTCGAACCTGATCGAAGGGCACAACACCCGACCACGCGACATCGAGGCCGCGTTGGAGGGGCGGCTCGATGCCGTGGAGAACCGCCCCCTCGCCGAGGAGGCAGCAGCGCATGTGCGCGTGCAGGAATGGGTCGACGAAACACATGCCCGCGGAGATCTGCCAGAGCCCACCTCGGTGGCCTTCATCGCCGATCTGCACCGCCGCTTCTACCAGGCCATGCCAGAGGACCTGCGTTTCATCGAGCATGACGGCATCCGCAAGGAGATCGTCCCCGGCGCCTTTCGAGCCGAGGGCGAGGAGGTCGCCGTCGGTCGACACCTGCCGCCATCGGCGTCGCGGGTGCCAGCCTTCCTGGACCATTTCGCCATGCGTTACCGGGGGCTGACGCGCGGCGCCACCGGCCGGATCCTGTCCATTCCCGCGGCGCATCACCGGTTGAACTACATCCACCCCTTCCTTGATGGGAATGGCCGGGTAAGTCGTCTGATGTCGCACGCCATGTGTCAGACCGCCGGCGTCGGCGGACATGGGCTTTGGTCGATCAGCCGTGGCCTGGCTCGAGGTCTGGCCGATCCGGCCGAATACAAGGAGCGCATGGCGTCTGCCGACCAGCCGCGCCGGGGCGACCTTGACGGGCGCGGAAACCTCTCGCTTGCCACCCTGACCACGTTTACGGGGTGGTTCCTGACCGTCATGCTGGACCAGATCCGTTTTACGGAAGCGATGTTCGACCTGGGCCGGCTCAGCGATCGTTACACCCGGCTGATCTCGGATCTTCATCCCGGCAAGGAGCGCCTGCCGCAGCTGATCACCCATGTCCTGCGCCACGGGGAGATGGCGCGGGGCGATGCAAGATACGTCACCGGTGCCTCGGAGCGCTCGACGAGCAGCGATCTGGCAGAGTTGACGACCGGGGGCTTCCTGAAATCAACGACACCAAAGGGCCCCGTCCGCATCGCCTTCCCTCTGGCTTACCGTGAGCGGCTCTTCCCGAACCTCTTCACCGATGCAGCACCGGAAATTCCTCCGCCGGCGCGACCGCCGGTGTTTTAGGCCGAACGCATTCCCTGGCCGAGCGGGAGCCTGAAGGGCGCCCATGAGGAAAGTTGCGCCACGGAGTCTACCGAGAGGATAGGAAGAAAAGGCTGAACATCCCTGCGGGCCGCTACTTCGTTGGCGAGTCCGGGTTTCGTCAGCGCCGCGTTCGGACAGAGACGCCGTATTCAGCAGGCGGGCTTACACGCCAGCCGGCTCTACTGCGCTTATGATCGCCTTCAGGTAAGCGTCCGGCCTGACCGCTATCGGTTCCAGCGCCAGGGCAGCAGGTCGTCGACCTTTGTGATCTTGTAGTCTGGGATGCGGGCTAGGGTGTCGGCGAGCCAGGCTTGGGGATCGACGGCATT
>NZ_JAAAUC010000022.1 GCF_009908165.1 Frigidibacter albus | reverse complement strand
TTCTCCTCATCCGTCCAAAGACGCTTCGTCCGACGCGCCACGCCATCACCATAGTGTCCACTATCGATGGTGGACACTATCCGCCTCTCTCACCCCGCGGCAGAGCGGTCGGACCGGACGCTTACGCCTTCAGGACGTCGGCTGCGCTGTAGTGGGGACGACCCTCGACAATGGGCATGCTGCTAGCGCCGCCTTGCTTCTCTATGGCTTCGACAAGCCTGTCGGGCAGCCGCTCGGGATCGATCGGTTGATCATCTTCAAGTGCGGCGCGGAACACATGGATCGTGAGGATTGCATCGAGGTATAGCCCTTCACTTTCGGAAAGGGCTCGAGCAAACTTCGGTCCGCGGGGCGGTTTGGGCGGGCCGATAAAGTTTTCCTGCTCGCGCTGCAGATCGTCCAACGTCGGGCGCTTCATTTAAACCTGTGACATCTGGGCTCTGCCGCATCGTCTGTGTGCAGGGATGGCATTGCTGCTGCTTGCGATCTCCGAGGATAGCGGGCGATATCTGCATCGGCAAGCTCATGGCCCGCTTCAGCCACATCTGGTGAGCCGGCTCTGCCTGAAACCCTCTGCCATGGCCGCTCCCTGCCCGGGCGCCAGGGCCCCGAAGGACCGGGGTAACCCGGCATTTCTGATGTTGACCGCCGCCGCGACCTTGCCGAGGCGCCCGACAAGGCCTGGCCAACCGGTCAGCGCAGGAGCCGCTCATTAGCCGCTTCATTGCATTCGGCACCACCGAGACCGTCCGTTGGCCGGACAGAAATGGAAGGAAAGGGAAGTCGCACCTCGGCCCTGAGTTGCGCAACGACGTCTGCCAATACCCTTCATGCATCATAAATGGCGGCCAGAAGATCCGGATCCCTTCCTGATCCGCGAAGTTCATCAAGAGTCTTGGATAGGATCGGGAGCCATCTTTCGGCGACCTGCTTGAGCTTCGGCACGCGCCCCGCGCGCTGCGAAATGTCGCCGATTGCCTGTTCGACGACGCTGATGAACTCGTCGGCAAGCCGATCATGGCCTGCGACAATGGCACGCGACGATTTCAGGCGCCATCGCAGGAGGCCGACAAGCAGGAATGGCGCGTAGTTGAACCTGGTGTATTCGGTTCCCACGCTTTCTTTGAACTCCCTGATCACTCGCCTCCCAAGGAGATCCACCTCCGCCCGTTCAAGCGATAAAGGACACGTGTCGGAGCGGGAAAGCAGGAACGCGGCGGCGGCTGTTTCTTCGCGCCACGACCATGCATCCATTGGCCTCTGGAGCAGGAGGGCAAGAGCCCGGCTCTCCTGATCCGCATCCTTGACGATACGCCCGAGCCCCTGACGGATGAGCACCCACGCCGCCGCGGAGGTGGCGAACGCATGGGTCTGACCGTGGGCGCGGGCGTCCCACGCATCCAGGAGAAGTGTTGCAACTTCATTCGGGCAGCGCCGGAATTGCCAGGTCAGGAACTTCAGGGGCGCGGTATGGGGCGCGACGGCGCCGCTGGCCATCCGCTGGACCGTAATGAGGGCGCGCTGCGTCAGATCTTCGAGTTGCTCGAGCGCCCCGTCCGGCGCCTCGGCCGGCACCTGCCCGTCACTGGAAATGCAATACTGACCAAACGGTCGCGCCGCCAGCTTTGTCGCGAGCTCAGCCCAATCGGGTCCTGCCTTCCTTGCATTCTGGTCGAGCAAGGCGATCAGACCCGGGCCTTTCGGGCTATTCTCCCATGCGTGCATGCCGCAGGGGAGGACAAGCCGCTTCGGAATCGTGGCAGGCGGCGTTGCAAGGTCTTCGAGAAGCTCGTCCCACGTCCTGTCCTGGACCTCTGCGGCATCCCAATCCACCGTGAACTGCCGGGACAAGGTCGGAGCCTGCATCAGGATCTTGGCGCGTCCAGCCGCCGGCACCTGCTCCACCCAGAGATCGACCGGCGCGGACTGCTGCGACTGGACCCCGACCTCGATAACTGCCTTGCGTGGTTTGGTGTGGGTTTCCTTGCGCAGATAGACCTGAAACCTCTCCTGCCCCGCCATCAAGGCGAAGCGGGCGGGTCTTGGGCTTCTGTAGAGGCTGCCTGCCGGCAGGGTCTCGGCGTCACCAATCAGATCGTAGCTCAAGGCACCCTCGGCTCCCTGCACGATGGTCGCAATGCGGGGAAGGAAGTCGAGATAAACGGTCTGACCGGCAGCGTGCCGCTCTGCGGCGAGAAGAGCGCCCTTGGCGACTGCCGTCGCCGGAAGCGGGGTGAGGGGCACGGTCAGAGCGGCCTGCAGATGCCGTAACAGTTCGTTCCGCACAGCTCCCTCGGTGAGGCTCTCGAACAGGACCAAGTCGCAGCCTTCCAGCAACGTCATGCAACGCCCGGGCAGCTTCGACACGGGCACAGCCAGGGCATTTGGCGGGATCAGGATGTCCCAGTCCCCGTTCGCCTGACGCAAGGGCTCCGGCGTCGTCTTGAGGCCGAAAGCAAGTCGTCCGATCGAACGGGCCGACTTGAAGTGCTCCGAACGGCTGGTGGGCGCGAGAGACATGACCTGCGCCGATGCAGCCTCGACAAGGCCAGCATATCCCAACTGAGATGCGACGCAGTCTCCGACCTGACGTCGCTCCGGTGAAAGATGCTCGTGGGCCCCGCGTAGCTCGGCCCGGATGCGGAGGGTCTGGATGGAGAAACCGTCGGAGACATGACCGATGATGCCAATGCGGGCGCCATCGCGGGCAGCGTCCTTAAGCATTCCCGTGTTCAGCGCATGCAGCACGGACAAGACCGACCGCCACACGAGCAGGGATTTACCGGCACGGGCGCTGGCCAAGGCGGCAAACAGACGCTCCTGCATTGGTTCGGTGGTCCGATCTGTATCCTCGATGGCCACCACCGAGTGGCTGGCACCTTGGGCGAGGCCCGTGAACGCTGCCGCCAGCATCTCGGGTGCCGTTTCCTCGTCACGGATCAGAGACCCGACAGTTCGGCGTCGATCCAGCGTGCCGAACTTGCCCCATCCGCCGCCGCGGCCGTGCGGGGCCAAATCCGCCTGTGCCCCGCCGATCCAGCGCTCGGCCTTCTCATCGCCGGCCCTCACGACCTCGGGTAGGACTGCACCTTCGACGATCCGCAGGACACCGATTTCCTCTTCGTCTCCAGGTCGCGCAACCCAGTTGCGGGCGACGCCATCGCGCCAGCCATTCACGTCGTAGCCGCAGAGCTTTCGGTTGCTCATCCGATCACCGCCAGATGTCGCGACGAATGAAATCCCTCAGCGCCTCCATGCCGAGGCGGAGGCTGTCGCCCGATGCATCGAAGGCGATGGCGTCTACGCGTGCCTTTCCTTTGGAACTGATCGCATGTTCCGGCTTGTCCTGTGCAGGCGTCAGGATCAGTCCATCGCGCATGACCTCGTTCGAAGCGATCTGGGCGATCTCGGCAAGCGTCGTGGCCGCACCATCGACCGCATCCTGAATATCCAGCCGTTCCATGGCGTGGGGCGTCCACACCGCGATGCGCCGCGGCACGTCGGACCGGGAAGGATCGGTGATCCGAACGGAGACGTGGGCTCGCGCGAGTGTCAGGAGGGCTCCGGGCTTTTCTGGCCGAGCTTGGACCTCGACAATGCGCCTTGTCTCCTCCAGCCAGAACACCGCCAGAGGGCGGTCCTGGTCGAACCATCGCCCCGTTACCGCCTCCTGTCGCCAGACGATGGGCGATTGCGCGATGAGCCGCGCCTCCTCCAGTTCATCGATCGCCAGAACGATCGCCAGGACCGCGAAATCCGTCCATGTCTGTGCCTGCCAAGCCCAGAGATCATCCAGGATGCGCTCGCGGCGCAGCAGTCGCTCCCAGGCGAGGCGCACGGTGCGATAGCCCTTGTCCTGCATCAGGACATAGTTTGGCGTGACACCGGCATCGGCGACACCGACGCCCAGATCGTCCAGGTCCCGCGCGATGGCTCGGCACCTAAGGCGGAAACCATCCACCATCCGGAAGCGGTCACTGCCCTGCGCGCGCCGATGTTCCCTCTGCCACTCTCGCGCCACAAGGGCGGCAAGCTTGACATAGGCATGGAACACCCGGTTCTCGAGGGTGTCGAAGTTCTCGTATCTGACCGTGGACAGGATGCGCTGTGCTGGACCCGCCCGCTCCGCCACCGTCCGACCAGGCTGGCGGCTGAGCCAGAGCATTGAAGCGCGGTCCATTTCCTGCACGCGATTCAGGGGCGTCAGTTCACGCGTCCGGCGCAAGACACGGCGAATTCGATGTTCGAGGTCCTGCAGGACCGGCCCGATCTCACGCGACTGCTTGACTATTTCCGCCATCCGCGGATCGGCCTCGTTTTCGGCTCGCTTCCATGCGTCGCGCAGGCGCGGCCAAAGGCTGACCGGGTCGTCGAGGGCATCCTCCAGCTCCTGTATCCGGGCCAGAACCTCGTTCATCCGCCTCAGCGTGTCTGCAGCGAACTCTTCATCCTCTGTCTTGGGCTCGCGATTGAGCGGCGGGCGGATCGGAAAATCCGCGCGCAGAGGGTTCACGCCCAGGCCACGCTTCGGATAGGGGTGCAGGAGCAGCTTTCTGGCCTCGCCTCTGTATGCACCTGCCATAAGCTCGGCATGCTCAAGGCCCCTCGGCACGTCCGCGCCGGTTTCGCTGACCAGACAGGCGGCGGGTCCGTAGGGAATCCCGACGTCCACCTCTCTCATCGACCAGGGACGCACCAGCCGCTTCATCAGCGGGTGACCCCCTGCCAAACGAACTGTCCCGTCGCCGCCGCAGCCTCGACCGATTGCCCGATGGCGTCTGCAAGAGGATCGTCGCCCAGAACCGCAACAAAGGATTGAAGCCTGGCAAGCTCTTGGGACTTCGCTTCAACCTCAACGCCCCGAAGCTTCGGCAACAGCCGCATCTCGACCTGATCAGCGAGGGCATGATTGACAACGTTGGGCACGCCTTCCGTGACCGGATAGCGATCCACGTAAGCCAGCATCGCGCGGCCAAGACGATGGCCGAAGGGACGGCCAAGGTCCCTCATCAAACCCACCATCTGTTCGATCTTGGCCTGCGTGGTCTCACGCTCTTCATCGGTCCGCTTTGCCTTCGACCATCGTTCCCATACACTCCGCCGCAGCGCCTCGGTCGGCGGTCGCTGGCCCTTTGTGGTGCTGCGGACGATCTGTTTCGGCGCGGCGAACCGGATCACGTTCGCGCGGTCAACCACCTTGTCCGAAAGGGATTGCGTGGATTCATCCTCGTTCATGGTCCCGGCGAACAGGAGGTTGTAGCCGGGGAAGATCCGGGGGACCTTGCCATCCGGCGTGGGTATCTCGAGTTCGATTTCTGCATCCTTCCGGCGTGCCCGATCACCGACCTCGGCTCCCGCAGGACGGCTTTCCAGGCGGCTCAGGAAGTCTGAAAAGTAATACTCGACCCGCGCCAGGTTCATCTCGTCCAGCAGGATCATCAGCATCCGGTCGCGCAAGGCTCCCTCGGGGTTGTTCACCTCGTCCAACGCCCAAAGTGCCCGTGCCATGTCGGTGGGCCGGAAACGGCCTTCCACGTAGTTGTAGAATCCCATCAGGTCCTGCGGGCTGTCCCACCGCGGTTGAACCGGAACCTGCAGGAATCCGATGCCCATCCCTGCTGCATATTGACGGGGCAGCTGGCTTTTCCCGGTGCCGGAGATCCCCGCAAGCACGGCCATCTGCGTGCTCTCGTTGACCTTCATGGCCGTGTGGAAGGCGCGGAGGGTCCGTTCGGGGTAGGTCAGGCCGGTAGCCTGGAAGTGCAATTGCACCCGATGCAGAGCGTCGTTCTCCTCCATGACCCCGGCTTCTTTCCAGCTGCGCAGGACGCTGACGACCTGCGGCTCGGTCTTGAGTTCGCGCAAGGGGTCCTCGCCTGCCGCGCCACCGGCCGTCACTTTGATCTTGTCTTCGAGAACGGCGATGCGCGCTTCCAAAGCGGCGCGGGTGTCCTTCAGCCGGGAGATTTGGGCGTCCAACGCCTTGCGCTCGACGTCTGCGGCGGCAAGCTGCGCCTGGGCTCGGGTCAGATCTTCCTGAATACCTGCAACCGCCGCGCGGCCAGAGCGGGCGGCTTCTTCCATTTCGGCGAGCTGTCCCTGACGGGACGCGGTCGCGCCCTCCAGCCTGGCCATGTCGGCTTCCAGAATTCGAGCTTGTTCGGCCAGGCGATCGACTCGCTCCTGTGCCTCTTCCAGTCGGCGCAGTTCCGGACGCAGTTCCTCGATCTTCGCGGTCAGCTCCGAATGCTCCTCCTTCATCGCATCGACCTGGTCCAACAGACGTTCGGCCCGGGCAAGACGATCCCGGACCTCATCATGCTCGGCCTTTGCCGCCGCCAGTTCGGCATCAAGCCGCAGCTTGTCGATCTGGGCTTCCTCGATCTCCCGGCGAATCGTCTGAACTTCGTTGCGGCGCTCCTCGCTCTGAGCCCATTCGTCGAGAAGCTGATCCCGCTTTCGGGTCAGTGAATCCACTTCGGACTGGATATCGGACACGACGGCGAGGGCTTCGCGGCGTTTCTGTAGATCGAGCTCGATATCGGTCAGAGTCGCGCGCTTCTCAGCGATCCGGGCGAAGATCGCCCGTTCCTCTTCCAAGGGCCCCTGGATCGAGACGGCATGATCATGCCGTGTCGCCAGCCAGAACTGGACGATTGCGAGAAAAGCCAAGACACCAGCGACGATCAAGACGAGGAGGGGGCTTCCGGTCAGCATGAATGACATCCTTCCGATACTGGTTATGGCTGGACAACGGGCGTGATGGTCGGCTGGGCCGGTGACGCAGGCGGCGTCGGCTCAGTCTGTGCCGCCATTTCCGGCGCCTCGACCGGGGCAGTGGCTGCCCGTGCTTCGGCCTCTTGGATAGCTGACGCAAGACCAGCGCGTTGCGCGGCCAACTTCGCCAACTCATGGTTCGCGGATGCCACCTCTCGACGCATGCCGGCGAGGTTGGCTTCGATGCCCGCAAGTTCCTGACGGCGTTGCGTGACTGCCTGGGTCAATTCCTGGTCGCGCGCGGCGAGGCCCGCGATACGCGCCTCCGCAGCTTCAACCTCTGCAAGGGCAGAGCGTCTGCGATCGAGCTCTCCGTCAAGCCTGGTCAGTTCATCTTCTGCGGCGGTGCGCGCCGAGACAGCCTGCTCCTGTTGGGCGGTTACCGAAGCCAGAGCCTGTCGCGCCGCGGCCGATGCAGCATTCGCCTCATTGGCACGCGCATCGGCCTGATCGATCTGGGCTTCGATGGCCGCAAGCCGAGCGGCCGCGGCTGCCTCGGCAGCCTCTGCGGCTCCGGCACGTCCCGCAAGCGCCGCGACATTTTCGCGTGCCCGCGCCAGATCGGTGGCCGCGTTGGCAAGGTCAGCCTCCAAGACGCCGTTCGCGGCCTCCTGGCGCTCCACTTCAGCAGCCAGGGCATCGCGCTGGCCCGTCAGCGTCGCAATCTCGCTCCGCGCCTGTGCGACATCCGCAAGGACCGCGCGGCCGCGTTCCATGTCGCTCTGGATCCCGGCAAGTTCAGCCTGCGCCTGATCACGAGAGGCCTGCGCTGCGTCCCGTTCCGCCTGAAGTGGCTGGAGGGACTGGCGGGCTGCGTTCAATGCCAATTCTGCCTGCTGCCGGGCGGCATCGGCGGCCTGACGGCTCTGTTCGGACTGGCGGAGAAGCTCCGCTGCCGCATCGGCCTCCCGCTGCAGATCGCCCTGCTGGCGCGTAAGCGCGTCCACTTGCGCTCTGACGCTAGCCAGTAGGCCTTCCGCGACACCGCGCTCCCGTGCGGCGGCGTCGCGCGCCTGCGTTTCGGCGGCGACCTGCGCCTGGAGCTCTTCGAGCCGGGCCTTAGCGTCAGTCGCGGAAGAGACAAGCGTTTCCGACTTTTGACGGCCATCTGCGATCCTTCGGTTCAGGTCGGCCTCTTCCGCCCTCAGCGCCTCTACCCTCGCCTGAAGGGCCTGAAGTTCCTCGGTTTCCACCTGCAATCCTTGCACTGTGGTGCGGGCCGTTTCCTGCTGCCGCTCAAGCTCATCGACGGTATCCTGAAGCGCCGCGTTATCGGACCGCAAAGCCGAGACGGTCTGCTCAAGTTGCCCCTTCTCGCGATCTAGGGCTGCGACCGAGCGAGCGAGTTCCTCCCGCTGCGATGTCAGAGACCTGATCCGATCGCGCTCTTTGTCCGCATTTGCGATTGCCTCTCGCGCTGCAGCTTCGCGCTCTTGCAGGCCCTCCAGTTGACCCTGCGCGGCATCCCGGGCCGCAAGGGCAGCAGCCTCGGCTTGCGACGCCTCAGCGCGGCTCTGCTCCGCCCTGCGACGCTCGTCATTGGCGCCCTGCAGGTTGGCCTGAAGGATCGCGTTTTCCTGCGCAAGCTCCTCACGCTGCTGCCGCAACTGGTCGCGCTGGCCGGAATAGTGATCGATGTCGCGCTCGATCTGCCCATACCGCTCGCTGAGGTCGTTCACCTGGAACACCAGCACGCCGATGCCGCCGAGGCCCAACGCGGTAAGGCCCCCGGCGAGGTAGCTGAACACGCGCGATCTACGAAAGGTCTCGTTCGACGAGGTCAAGGCAGGCCTCCATATCCTTTGAAAGTTCATCGACCCAGAACCGGCGCACCCGCCAGCCAAGGGATTGCAATTGGTGGTCGCGCCAGTGGTCGGACATCTTGCGGCGTCCGTCGGCGTCCTGGTGCCAGTGGCGTCCGTCGACCTCGAGGTCCAGCATCACCCCAGACTTGCCAAAGAGGGCAAAGTCGAGGCGCCGTCCCGCGATCTCATGCTGCGGCTTGGGATCGAGCCCGCGGTCCGTCAGAGCATGGAACACCCGTCGTTCCCACTCGCTGTCGAAGACGCCTTCGCCAACAGTGCGGCGGGGTTCGGTCGCCACGGCGGCAAGCCGCGCCAAGGCCCGCACCTTCGCAGAGCGCGCATAGTCCAGATCGCCGAACACATGTGCGACGGCCCGGGCGCGGGAGATGGCAACGTTCAGTCGGCGGAGGTCCTTCTGCACGAAGGTAACAGCCGACAGTGCGCTGTTCGCGGAGAGGCAGGGCGAGAACAGGATCACATCCCGCTCATGTCCTTGGAACCCGTCGACGGTCGCGACGCGAAGCTCGGCGCCCTCAAGCTTCTGGACAGGCACCACGCGCCGCACCGCAGCTTCTATCGCCTGCACCTGCGGACGGAAGGGAGAGATGACGCCGACGCTGCCTGCGTATCCCTGCTCAACCAGCAAAAGCCGGACGTGGGCCGCGATCGCCTCGGCTTCTGCCGGGTTCACGTTGCCCTGCTGCGCGAACGAGGGCCCGGGAACATGGGTCCACGCAATTCCCGGCTTCTGGTCCCGGGGCGAGCGGATCGTCGTCGGATCGTAGGAGGTGGTCAGCTGCCCGCCGTAAAAGGTTTCGCTGATGTAATCGACGATAGGTCCCGCCGAACGATACTGGTGCCGCAGAAGCACGCGCGGCACACCGGGCACCCGCTTCGCGAAGTCGAAGAGGGACTGCCGGCTCTGGGCGAAGCGTCCCATTCCGGCCGTGGGCAGCCCCTGAGCCTTCATCAGGTTGCGATCCTGCGCCTGACCCAACTGAGGGATGAAGCTGAGCTGGCGGTCATCGCCGACGACCACTGCGCGCTTTGCTCTGGCGAAAAGCGGCAGGGCCGAAGCGATGTCGCACTGGCTTGCTTCGTCGAAGATGACGAGGTCGAACAGAGCGTCACCGAGGGGGAGCCGCTTTGGCGTGCCCAGCACGGACGCCAACCAGAGTGGGCGATGTTGCAGGACAGCCCGTGCCAGATCCGACGGAAAAGCGCGTTCCCCGTGGAACTGGTGGTCGGCGCGGGCCGCATCCAGCTTCTGTCGCTCGTCCTCGCGCAGGGCGACGCGTCCTGACAATGCCGACGGAAGGATGGCGGTCACGAGCTCCATGATTTCCGCGGTCAACCTGACAGGGTCGCCATCGGCAGGAAGCGCATCACGTTCCAGGCGCAGTGCATCAAGTCGCGCCCTCAGGGCCGACAAGGGTGCGCCTTCGGTCAAGGCGCCGCGCTGATCTTTCGCCGGGGTCGTCTTGAGCCCCCAGAACAAGGCTAAGATGGCGCGATAAAGGCGGACAACAAATCCCGGTGTGGCGTCCACGGCTTCAGCCGGGCGGTCATCGCCTGCCGCGAAACGTTCCCTCGCCGCGATCCGCTCCACCAGCGCCGCGATCTCGCATTCCAGGTCCGCCCGTCGCCGGATCGTTTCCATGGACCTGCGCCTAGCCAGCGAGAGGGAGGCCGCTTGGCCCACAAGCTCCGGGTCCAGCGGACGCGCACGAGGACTGGTCTCGTTCAGCAGGTCGTCGAGCACCTGTTCCGCCGACTTGTCGACGCCGCGAATTGGGTCGAGGGTGCGGACAAGGAAGGGAAGATCAGGGGCGAGGCCCCCGAGCCGTTCCTCGACGGCGTCCAAGGCCTGATGGTTCTTCGAGGCGACAAGCACGGTGCCGCCATGAAGCAGCACAGATGCCGCCATTGACACGATCGCCTGGCTTTTGCCCGTGCCGGGTGGTCCGGTCACGACCGTCAGCGGGGCGTTGCAGGCATGACGAACCGCTTCGATCTGCTCGGCATTCAGGGAGCCGACGTTGACATCGTGCGGCGCGACCCCCGCGAAGGCAGGCGGAAGGCCGAGAACCGGAGCAAGCGCCGTGCGTCCCAGGCGGTCGAGTGGCCAGCTTCCGATCGCATCGAGGTCCCGCACCGCCCCGGCGGTGAAGGTGGACTCGGTCGGAAGGAACAGGGCGGCGATGTCGTAGATCCCTCCCGCCGACAGATCGATCTGCGCCGCCATCTGCAGCCCATTGACCCGGCCGCGAAGATGCCCAGCCGCAGCTTCGCGCAGCCGGTTCAAGAAATCCTCGGCCCGCAATCCAACCCCGTCTGTCGCGTCGAATACCTCCGACAGCTCCGACCTGCGCCAACCGGCCGTCCTTGCGGCGCCCTCCAACCAATCGGGATTGACCAGAACATCGTCCGCCTCGATGGCGACGCGCAACGTGCCCCCGGTCCGGGACCATTCCGCGGCCAAAAGCCCCACCGGCCAGATCACTGGCACACCGGATTTCCGGCCGACCATGATCGGCCAACCGACTGCGAGCGTCATCTCGTTGGCCTCGCGCCGCAACAGCGCCTGCCGAAACTCCGCTGGGAGGGAGTCAAGTTGGAAGCTCAGGGTGCGCCGGGAATCGTCACCCGGTGTCAGAGGTCCGGTTCCCGTCGCGAGAACCCATTGCGCCCCGTGGCGGTCGGGCATCTGCGTGATGGCTCCTCGCGGATCCGACCGGAGGGCCGACCGCCAGTAACGCAGGAGCGCATGCGGGTCGACCGCAGCCGCCGACTCGTCTTCGCCGTTGTCTCCGATTGCTGGTGCGGGCTCACTGGCGATCGACCCGGGCACGGCGAGCAGGACGTTTTCTTCGCGTGGAGTCGCAGCGGGCGCCGGCGGGCCGACCTGCTGCGCTCCCCGAGGGACGGGAACCGCAACCGGCTTCCATCTTCCATTCCGTTCCAGGCGGATCACACCGGACTGCGACAAGACCTGAAGTTCCGCCACGATGGCGCGGCGCTTGCCTTCATCGAACGCCGCGCCCAGCAGGACTACAAGTTCTTCGGTCGTCCGCCCACGCGGGAACGCTTCAACGGTGCGTTGAACGATGGACATCCTCGACCGTCTTCCCCAAGTCTCGTGTTTGCCCCGCCGCAAAGCGAGTTTCGGTAGTATTTCAGCCACATGTGGTTGGTCTCAGCCGCCCATCCCCGCTTCGGAAGCTTTCCTCACAGACCATGAATGGCCGACACAGTTGCAATGGGCAAGACATTGCCAGCCGATGCCCAGGTAGGGGATACCTGACTTCCGCCGCGATTCCCTTGCCGATTGTTGCTGCCGCCCGATTTGGGAATCACTGTTCGCAATAGCGCCATTTGGGTGACAGATGCGGTCACCTAGCCCCGTTTTCGCGAGCGAAGATCCTGAACATGGACCATGTCAGCGTTCAGGAAAGCTCTGATAATGTGACCGCCTTGAGGACATCGATATGCCAGGGTGGGTCTGCGAGGATCTACAAAGGAGGACGGTCATGTTGGAAGTTACCACCCCGCCCCGCGCAGCAGCCATTCAATGATCACGAGGTGCTGCGCGCAGTCACGAAGCAGCGTTCGTGTGAAGCCGCGCGGCGGCACGCCATCAGCGGACCGCTCGCCGTGCTTGCGCATCGGTTTACCTGGGCGATCGGCGCGCGGCCCCTTCGATGGACTTTGCCCGGCGGGCCATGGCGCGTTCTTGGGTCGGATTGGGTCTAGAAGACACCACAGGAACCTCCGACCCAGTGGGATCGCCGGTGGCGCGAAGCAGCCTGGCCTGCGACGCTGCAGTGCATTAAAGTAAAATAAGGCGGCATCAGCGCTGCCCATAATGTAGCTTTTGAAGCACGGCCTTCATCCTGCTCCTGCGTCGTCCACGATCTGGTAGCTGATTGATCTCGCCTGCTTCTCGGCAATTTCACCCGCGCTGTGACAGCGGCTCCCAATCGGAGGCGACTTCGACCCACGAACAGGACTATGTGCAGCAAATTTATAAACGCTGCACTCTTGCGTCTGCCTGCAGCAGTCTCATACTTGATGCACACAGTTCAGGTGCCCACGATGACCGCAGTTTCCCATTCCCGCGCCGCACAGGTGGCCTACCAAGACCTCTTGCGCCTGCACCTTGACGAGGTGGCCTCCGAACTGATCGGCAGCATCGAGGAGCGCTCTCGCAACGGGCGCGCCTACCTCTACGACAAATTCCGCCTCGGCACCGAGATGAAGAGCCGTTACCTGGGCGAAGGCACCCCCGAGCTGCGCACGCGTCTGGCACGTGCCACAGAGCTGAAGGCTCAGGGCGAGGAGCGTAAGAAGACGATGGCGCGGCTGGCCCGCGTCCTGCGCGCCGAGGGGCTGATCGGGACGGATCGCGATACCGGCTCCCTGCTCCTGGCCTTCGCACGCGCCGGGGTCTTCCGGCTTGGAGGAACCCTCGTGGGCACCGCCGCCTATGCCCTCTACCAGGGAGAGCTCGGCGTGAGGTTCGATTCCGACGAGCTCGCCCAGACCGGGGACATTGATTTCGCCAGCTTCCAGCGCCTGTCGGTTGCGCTCGGTGACCGTGTGGAGGAAAGTCCGGGCGAGATCCTGCAGGCGCTCAAGTTCGATCCTGTTCCGGGTGTGCAGGATCGCCAGATCTGGAAATGGCGGCAGAACCGGGGCGAGGCGATGGTCGAGTTCCTCACTCCCGCCTTCGGCGATGAAGGGGTCAAGCCCCTCCCGGCACTCAAGGTCAGCGCGCAGGCCCTCAACTACCTGAACTTCCTGATCGCGGAACCCATCCCGGCGGTTGCCCTCTATCGCTCCGGCATCCTGGTGAGGATCCCGCGGCCGGAGCGGTTTGCGATCCACAAGCTGATCGTCGCGGATCGGCGTCATGGCGGGCCTGATCAGGCAAAGGCTCGGAAGGATCGGGGACAGGCGGCGTTCCTGATCTCGGTCCTTGCCCAGGACCGACCCGATGACCTTGCCGAAGCATTCGAGGATGCCCTGTCTCGCGGCCCGCGCTGGCGCGAACGGTTGGAGGCGACACTGGCACGGATGCCGGAGAGCGCGGCAGTGCTGCGTGGACTGATGTAGGGAAGCGCAAGCTGCCCGGCGACGGAAAGGGCGGAGAGCGGTCTGACGGGGCCGCGGCATGGCAGTTGCGGCGATACCTAGAAAGCGGACGTCCGTTTGCGACGCAGCGAGCTCCGCACCCCGCGCTGTGCAGGGCGGTGATCAGACATTGACGCAGCCTCGGGTTGCGCGCACTTGACGTGAAAAGCGGCCTTGCCTGACCGCCGAAGTTGCGAGAGACGGGCAATCCTTCTGCCCACCTCTCGCTCAGCATTCTCAACGGTGCGCTACCGACGCGCTTTCCGACGCCCGAACGATAACTTCGGCCACCGCATCCGGTTGGCGCGGCGGCCGATCGGGATGCAGCCGAGCGCATCCATGGAGATCATGTCATCGTGTGAACACGGTCTTGCCCCGGGTGCGACCCTCGATCATTTTGCGGATCGCTTCGCGGGCTTCAGTCATCGGCACGACCGCTCCGACTTCGGGCGTGATGTTGTTCCTGATGACGAATTGCATCATGGCCTTCATTTCTTCGAGCGTGCCCATGATGGTTCCGCGGATGTCGATCTGTTCGACAAAGATGCGCAGCAGATCGGTCTCGGCAGTGTGGCCTGTCGTGATGCCATTGATCACCAGGACGCCGCCCCGTTTGACAGCTTTCAGGCTGTCTGCCCACGTCGCAGCCCCTATATTGTCAACGACCGCATCAACACTGCGTGGCAGGGCATCGCCATGCCGGAATATCCGGTTGGCGCCGAGACGTTCGGCGATTGCTGCCCCTTCATCATTGCGGGTCGTGACCCACACTTCAAAGCCCGCTGCCCGACCCATCTGGATGAGTGCGGTCGACATGCCACCCGAAGCGCCTTGGACCAAAAGTGTCTGGCCCGGCATCAACCGAGATTTGGTGAAAAGCGAGCGATAGGCGGTGAGCCAGGCTGTGCCGAGCAGTGATGCGTTGAGCGCCGATAGACCTTCTGGAATAGGCACCGCGTTCCGCTTCGGAACCGCGACGCAGTCAGCCATTGTTCCGGGCACGAGTTCGCTAATGACGTGCCAGTGAGGGTCGATCGTCTCGTCGCCCTTCCAGCTCTCTGTCCCCATCACAGGGTAGAGCACGACGGGCGTCCCGTCTTCGAGCAATCCTGCTGCGTCGTTGCCGAGGATCATCGGGAACGGGATCGGCTCCTCTTGGGAGGTCATCCCGCGGAGGGTGAAAATGTCGTGCCGGTTGAGGCTGGCATGGGTCACCTTTACTCTTACCCAACCCTCTTGCACGATTGGGTCAGGACGCTCTCCCACGACAACGGAGGCGAGCGGATCGTTGAAATTGGCTTCTTTGGCATAGACGGCAAACATGGTCGTTCCTTTCAGGCGGTCTGAAGCTGAGTGCTGCACGGGCGGCATCCACTGGCGGTGAACCAGATCGCGCCGCCGACAAGCGTGAAATGAAAGTGGAGTCCGCGTGCGTCGGGCATGCTGGTCTGGTCCTGCGCCCGCGCGGTTGGGACCAAGATTGCACGCCAGCAGTTGATGAAGGGGGATCGTCCTAGAGTTTTGCTTTGAGTTCCGAGTGCCGTCGAAAGCAACTAAAGGAATGATCGTTGACGATGCCGACCGCCTGCATCCACGCGTAGGTGATGGTCGGCCCGACAAACTTGAAGCCGCGTCGCTTCAATTCTTGCGAGACTTTCTCTGACAGTGGTGAACTCGCGACCCAGCTGTGACCGTCACCAACGATAGGTGCGCCGCCCGTGAAGGACCAGCAGAATGCCGAGAAGTCCTCGCCGCGCTCCTGCATGTCGCAGTAGATCTGGGCGCCTCTGATCGTGGCTTCGATCTTCGCGCTTGCGCGCACGATGCCAGGATCCGCCATTAATCGCTCAATATCTCGCTCGTCAAACGCGGCGACCCTGACCGGATCGAAATACGCGAAGGCGGCTCGAAAGGCTTCACGCTTGCGCAGGATGATGATCCAGGCAAGCCCTGCCTGGAACCCCTCCAGCATGAGCATTTCCCATAGCATCCGTGGGTCTCGCTGCGGCACGCCCCATTCAGCATCATGGTAGTCCCGCATCAGCGGGTCTTCTTGAGCCCAGCTGCATCTCTCACAGGATGAAGTGTCAGGCATGGTTGGGGCTTCTCTTTCAATCGCCGCCGACCTTTGTCGGCTTTTCGTGGAGGCAACCTGCGACGGCATCGTCCGTCGGCAAGGGCAGGAAAAATCTCGTCGTCCGCGCGAAGGCGGACGACGAGAAGCCACCCTTAAACGGTTCTGATCGTGCCGCCATCGATGACAAACTCAGCGCCATTGATCGCAGCAGCACGGCTGGAGGAGAGATAAGCGATGAGGTCGGCCACCTCCTCAGGTTCTGCTCCGCGCCCGATCGAGATGCCGCCCAAGACATCGAGCACAGCCTGACGCGCTTCCTCGATCGTGCCGCCATTGGCAGTCCGAAGCATTTCGAGAAAGTCTCCGGTGGCATCGGTCATGATCCAGCCCGGCGAGACGGAGTTGACCCGCACGCCTTTGGGACCGAGTTCCTTCGAGATCGACTTGCTGTAGGTCCTCAGTGCCGCCTTGGCGGAGGCGTAGCCGGTCGTCGACTCAGGCAGCGGCAAGACGGACTGGATCGACGTGACATGCACCACGGTGCCTTCGCCCCGCTCCCGCATCTGGGGGATCAGCAGGCGGTCGAGCCGAACCGTCGCGAGCAGATTGAGGTTCAGCTCAGCGAGCCAGTGGTCGTCTGTCAGCGCGGCGAAGCCACCCGCAGGCGAAGCCGAGCCACCGATGACATGGGCGAGAATGTCGATGCCGTTCAGACGTTCGAGCGCAGCGGTGGCCAGCGCTTGGCTACCTTCTGCCGTCGTCAGGTCAGCCTGCACATAATCGACGCCTTCGATGGGATCTTTGATCGCGCGGGCGGCGGTGATGACGCGGGCTCCGCCGGCCAGGAAACGCTGGACGGTAGCGCGGCCCAGACCCTTGGTGCCACCGCTGACGAGCACGCGCTTGCCGGCGAACTCGATGGGATCGACCTTGATATTCATACCGTAGTCTCCAGCGTTTTGATGGCGCCTTGCACCAATGTGAACCGATAAGTGAAGCGGAGCGGGCTGCCCGGGAAGTCGCCATGGGCGGGTCCCTCAACGACGACATCGCCGTTTTCTTCCCGAACAGTATCGGGCGTGAAGATCGCCTTCACAGGGATCACTTCATGCTCGAAAAGCTGGCGGATCGCCGCCTGTCCCTCGAAATGCTTGCCGTTGTCGATGAAGACAGCGTCGCTCAGGAAGGGCTTCAACATGCCGTCAATGTCGAGGCGAGCGTTCGCTTCGACATAGTCGGCGATTGGCTTGGGTAGATCCACTGACATGTTCATCTCCTTGACTGTCATTAGGCCAATCTAGCGATGGACTTTCCTCCTGATAATCGAGACAAATCGTGATGGGGTGTTACGGAGAGCGGGACAATGGGACGCCATTCTCTGATCGAACTCGAGGCAGTCCTGGCCATCGTGCGGTGCGGCTCGTTTCGGGCAGCGGCACTCGAACTCGGCATGTCGACCACGGCAATCAGCAACGCAGTGGGCAAGCTCGAGCGGGAGCTGGCCGTGCGATTGTTCAACCGCACAACCCGTAGCGTCTCGCTCACCTATGCAGGGCGGATTTTCGTCGTGCAGATCAAGCCAGCGCTCGAGGACATCCAGAAAGCGATGGATACCGCGCGCTCCCAGCAAGAGACGCCGTCCGGCACATTGCGCATCAACGCCTTCGCAACGGCAGCCCGCGAGATAATGGCGCCACTGGTCCTGAGCTATCTGCAACGCTATCCGCAGGTTCATATCGACATCGTCACCGAGGGACGGCTTGTTGACATCGTGGCGGCGGGTTTCGATCTAGCCGTGCGCAGCGCAAGTCTGGATCTTAGTGTGCCGGAAAGGCGACACTCCAGCTCAATTCCTGGTTTCCGGGAGGCCAGCTTGTTTTCGCCAGTGCGACGACCTAAGTCAAAGTCATGCTGACAGTCACTCATCAAGTCAGGTTCCGGATTTACTCTGGTTCGCTGCTGACGCGCACTCTGCCCCGGGCAGAGGCGGTTGCCTGCTGACGCCTTCTCCCGGGGCTCAACCTTTCCAGATCAAGGTCAGTCAGGCGGACATCGTCCGTTGAGGAACAATCATGCGTTGCCATATCAAAGCCCCGCGGCCGCGAGGCGCGGAGAATCCTTTCGAGTGCCGTTTTGGCGCCAGCCGCCCGGGTGCGGGCGGCTTTACCAGTCGCGGTCCGATCCGCACAGTGCTCAGCCGTGAGGATTACTGGCAGCTGAATGACCACAAGCTCCGCTGCGAAGAGCTTGGGGGGCCTCGGTTCATACGGCTCGCCCGACTGATCCGTGAGGCGCTGCTTGATGCCACCATCACCGAGACCGAAGAGCTTGCCGCCGATGTCGTCACGGGGAGGGTCCATGTGACCTTCAGGGTCGACCGCCGCCCGCCGGAAACGCGGCTGCTTTATCACTGGGACTACCCCGACTACGCGCGCCGACCGCTGTCCGTCGGTAGCTTTCTGGGTGTCACGCTGATGGGAATGGCGGTGGGTCAGCGCAGGCGGGTTGTCGACGGTGATGGCAATACACGCGAAGTGCAGGTTCTGGGTGTCCATCCCCCAAGCTCGTTCGGCGCGCAGTTCCTCGACTGAACGGCGGCGCGGGCGGATGCCGAGCGCGGCCTCATCATTTTGGAGGTTGCACCGTCGTGCGCTGCGCACGGCAGGAATCTCCATCTGTTCAAACCACGAAGAAAAGGAGGGCAAGAAAAATGCTCCGGACCATTCCAGCTTACTGCGCCAACTGTGGGGCGGCCGTGCCGCGGGCAGCTGCCGGGCGCTGCCCGTCTTGCAGAGTCGGATTTGACCGGGCGGGAACGCGGGCCACTAGCCAATCGCTGCTGGGCTGCCTCGCGCGCGAGAACGGCTTCGCACAGGAACAGCCGACTGGGCCAAGGCCATGAGAGGGTTTCGCAAGCTGCTTGCACCCGTGCTGTTTCTGAGCGTGCTGGGCGCCTTGAATCTGACTGCCTTTGCGGTGCGCGCACGTCTGGATGTCGAGTTGCTCGGCGGGCACGGGCGCAATGGGCTGAAGATTGCGGCCTACCTTGGCATGGCCTGGCTGCTGAGCCGGGTGGCGGATCACGTTTTCTCGCGAGCGCGGCCCCGCAGTCGGCCAGTGCCACAATTGCTTCGCGATCTGCTCACGGCGCTCTTTTTCCTGATTGCCGTCGTTGCCAGCGCCTTGCTGCTGACGGGTCACAGCGCGGGCAGTGTCCTTGCAGGCTCGGGCGTGGTCCTTGCCCTGCTCGGCTTTGCCATCCGCAACGTGGTTGCCGATACGCTGTCGGGAATCGCTTTGGGGCTGGAGGCGCCGTTCCGGATCGGTGACTGGGTTGACATCGAAGGGCTGGCCAAAGGTAAGGTCATCGAGATCGGATGGCGGACCACGCGGCTTCTGACACGCGACTCCACCTATGTGATCCTGCCCAACAGCCAGATCTCGCGCCAACGGATCGTCAACTATAGTGCCCCTCGCAGTGAATTCCGCGCGCAGCTCGAGATCACGCTTGGTCACGAGACGCCGGCGGCCGAGGCTGCAAAATCCCTTCGGGCGGCGCTGCTCCAGAGCCCGCTGATCCGCCTTGCGCCCCCGCCTGACGTGCGGATCCAGGCTATCGAGGCCGAGGGGATCCGATACGCGCTGCGTTACTGGATCTGACCTGCCACGGGATTTTTCCTCCAGTTGTGACTAGAGTCCGCCCCAAGGAAGGGACGGACGATGAAGCGAACGATACGAACCGAAGAGCAGATCATCGGCATTTTGCAGGAGCATGAGGCCGGGG
>NZ_JAAAUC010000021.1 GCF_009908165.1 Frigidibacter albus | reverse complement strand
CGCAATCGCCCGACCCGCTGCACGCAATGAAAGTTCCGCGCGCCGGGCGATTGCTCAACCCGCGCCGAAAGGCGTAAATGACCAACGGGCTCCGGTCGCGGCTGGATGAAAGACCAGTGGCAGGTCAGGGGAACTCAGAACCTCAAGGGATTTGCGCAACAAAGCCCTCGCCATCTCGCATCTCAAGCTGACGTCCATGCTCGCCTCGGCGTTTTTGTGCATGGTCGCAGTATCCAGCTTTAGACTGGCAGAAACCAAGGATATGGACTGCTGTCTTGGCTCGGGAAGCGAAGCTACTACTTTTATCTTTCTCACATGCTGGTTCTCGGAATGGTTCAGAAGGCACTGGAGCGCAGCGCATATCTTTTCGACTACCAGCTTACATTCATCGCAATGTCTTCTGCTGCGACGCTCTGCGTTTGTGCAGCTGGAGCTTTGATACTTGCCTGTTTTGGCACGGGAGAAATCGGGCGGCGCGCGTTGCGGCTGGCTTAAGCGGCGCGTGGACGTTCTTCCGTGGACACCAGAGGCTTCCCCGTCAGCCCTGCTCCGCCACTCTCCAGACCGCTTCGAGCCGGTCAAGCATCCGCTCCTCGCTAAATTGCAGCGCGACATGGGCGCGGGCGGCCTGGCCCATTTCGGACCACCGGGGTCGGTCAGCCAAGGCGCGACGCAGAGCGGTGGCAAACGAGGCGGGGTCGGGCGAGGTGATCAGCCATCCTGTCTGGCCGTCGAGCACAGTTTCGGCGGGACCGCCAGCCTGGTGCGCAAGAATCGGTTTTGCCATCGCCATGCCTTCGATCACCGACAGGCCGAAGGGCTCCGGGTCAAGGCGAGTGTTAAGGATGATGTCGCTGGCCGCATACCACGGGCCGATATCGCGGATCGGTCCTTGAAAGAATAGCTGCTTCCTCACGCCCAGCTCTTGCGCCCTGGACATAACCGACGACGCGAAATCGCTGTCCAGAGGGCCACCGCAGATCAGCACTTCCGGGCGTTGCCCCTCGGTGGCCAGCAGGCCCAGCGCCTCGACCAGAACGCCAAGGCCTTTGCTCGGCACGAGCCGCGCGAAAAGCCCGAGCACCGCACCTTCCCCGCGCAGCCCGGCGGATCTGCGCAGCTCAGCAGTGGCTGCTGGATCCCACCGTTCGGGTGCAAACGCCTGAACGTCGATCCCCAAATGAACGACCTGCGCCTGAACGGCCCGTGCACCCAAGGTGCCCAAGGTGCCCAAGGTATAACGGGAGTTGGCCAGCGCCGTGAGATTGGCGTGGCGCCCGAGCAGCGCATAGAGCCTGCGGTTAATATCCAGGGGATACGTGTCCGAGACACCGTTCGGCATCATCCAGTAGAGCGGAATACCGCAGCGTCGGGCAACCAGTGCCGCCATCGGCACTTCCAGCGGGCTTTGTATTACGATCCTCTCTGCCGCGATTTGGCGCGCCAGCGCCGTTAGACGCCCGATCATCCGGAACTGGGTCAGCGCGCGTGATCCTAGCGCAGCTGCTTTGCCCCAGCGGGCTTCACCGGCGTTCTGCAGGGAGGCGCCCGGGGCGATCTGAGTAATTTCTGCCCCCATCGCGCGCCAGTCTTGCGCGCCTCCGGCTCCGCTGGTCAAGAGGGCAACTTGGACGGTGTAGCCGCGGGCCGTCAGGCCGCCAACGAGGCTGTCCCAGACCCGCCGCACGCCATAGCCCTCTGTGCCCGATGCGATGAAGAGAAGGCGCTTTTGCTGGGTCATGGCCGGATCCGCACTTTCTAAAGATAGCTGTTTCACGCGGGTTTCCGTGACCGGATCACCCCGGCCATCGCCCCGAGCAGGTCGCGATTCAACACCATGTTGGCGGCCATGAACACCGCCAGTGCTCCGGCAGTTTCAAGTGCTGCCCGCCCCACGATCACCCAAGTATCGGCATCTGCATAGCGGTCCGGCGCCAGCAGAAACAGCCCCGCCACCACGAGAACGTAAGGCCCAAGGCAACGCAGCCAGAAGGCCACGATCCGCCGCCAGCCGATCCCGATCCGGCGCGCACCCATCGGAAAGGTGACCAGCCCGGTCACTGCCCGCTGGACCGCTACGGCGATGGAGGCGCCGAAAAGCCCGCCGAGCCAGGCGCCGACGGCCGAGCAGATCAGGATCAGCGCGCCATCGAACAAAAGTGTCGCCAACCGCAGGCTCCAGGCGCCCTGCGCCTCCAAGACGACTCCGCCCATGGTCGCCGTGAGGCGCAATGGCTGGATCGCGGCGACCGACAGAACGACCACGATCGCGCCATCCCACTTGCCGCCCCAGATCAGGTGCACCATCACCGCGCCAAAACCGATCAGGCAGATCGACAGGATGCACGCCAACAGCGTGATCGCCCCGCTAGACATCAGAACCTGCCGCTGCAACGCGGGCAGGTCGTTCTTGAGCCTAGAAAAGACCGGAAGAAGGGTCTGGTTGATGCCGCTGGCCAACAGGATCGTTACGTTGGTTATCAGCATAAAGCCGAAGAAATAATAGCCCAGTTCTTGCGGGTGCAGCATCTTGGCCAGCACTAGGTAATCACCGTTCATGCCAAGCGCGAACAAAAACGCCGAGATGATGATCCAGCGCAATTGCCATGCCAGAGCACGGAACCGGGCAAACGACAGGCGGATGCCAATCCGAAATGGCGCCGCCGCGCGGGTGAGCATGGCCAGATGCAGTATTGCGCCAGCCACTAGCGCCAGCGCCATCGTGAAGCCCGCAGTGCCCAGCGCCGCACCGACGATCAGAACGGCATAGTATGCCAGCGACCGGCGCATCTCGATCAGATTTATCGTCCGGAACGCCAGCCGAGCGCTGAGCACCGCCATCAGGATCGTCGACATCGCGATCAGCGGCAGGCTAAGAGCCTGAACAAAGATGATGGGGAACAGGCCTGGCACGTCGTAGAGGCTCTGGAAGGCTGCCCCCGTCACGACTAGCAGCACAAAACCGATCAGGCCCATCCACAGCGCGAAGGCAGAATACTCGGGCAAGAGGTCGTCCAGACGCTCCTGCTGCTGGATCAGCGCCTTGGATACGCCGGAATTCTGGAACCCGCTTACAAAGATCATAGCCGTCGTGACGAGTGCAAAGATCGCATAGGTCTCGACCGCAAGGAGATAGCCAAGGGCGATCTGGCTGACAAAGGACAGCGCTTTGGAAAAGATCAGCGCCGCCGCAGTCCAGACCATGCCCCTGAAGGCAACGCGCCCGCTGCCTGCTGGCCGGTGCCGTTTAGGATCCTCTGCCATGTTCGTTATCTTTTCGATGCATTCAAGTCGACCGCCTCGGCCACTCGGGCACGGGCGGTCAAGCCGTCCAAATAGGCCTGCGTGTCTATGACCACCTTCCCGCCCGGATCCGCCGCCGCCCAGATGTCATGCGCCGCGATCAGCTGTTCCAACCAACCTACGTCGATCTCGTCTGCGGGCACCGCGCCATAGCTTCGCGACATCACGCTGAACGGGCTCTCCGAGGCCAGCCAGTCCACCATCGTGCGCACCTTCCGGCTGTAACCCACAAAGCAGACTGCCTTGCCAAGGGTCAGCGAATTCAGGCAGCCATGCATTCGCCCCCCGACGAACAGGTCGATCTCGCGCAGGGCGGCGGCCACGGTGGCGAAGGAAATCGGGCCCTCGAACCTCTTCACCTGTGCCTGGACCTCGGGCGACAGGGCCGCGTAGAGGCGCGCCAGCGCGTCGGGATCGCTGAGCGAGGGCAGGTCTTCGCTGGAATAGACATGCGGCACGAACGAGATTTCATAGCCCTTGCCGACAAGCGCCTCGACGATCCGTGCGAAACGTTCAACCACAGGCGCGCCGAAGTCGCGGATCAGGATCGGCGTGAAGTTGATCGCGATCCGTCGGATCGGCCTGCGTTCGAAGGTCGTGACGGGGCGCAGGCAGAAACAGGGGTCCGGGTGCAGGGTCACGTTGTCGGAAACGCCGTGGCTGCCCAGATACTCGACCGTGCCCGCGTCGCGCACAGCCAAAACCTTGAACCGCTTCAGGTGGTCGATCAGCTTCTTGCGGTCAGCCTCCGGCACGACCTCGAAGCGCTCCATGTTGGCGCCGAACATGATAGACGGGATGCCGTGTCTGCTCGCAAAGTTTTCATAGCCCAGCCAGTCATGCGGAATGGAGTTGCCGAACATCGTGTAGATGTCGCCGCCGACCGAACAGAACAGATCCGCGCGACGAAACTCCGATGTCGCGAAGCGGGGAACCCAGTGCGAGTCGAACAAGCCAGTTTTTTGAAGCAGCCCGCGCAGGTAGCGCTTCCAGCCCTGCATTGGCACAACCGTTACGCTTGGCACGTCTGCCAGCAAGGCCCTGTCCCTCTCGGGATTGTAGCTGGAGACGACGAACTCCAGATCGTGCTGCGGAAAGGTCCGGGTCAGGAACGCGACAGTGCCCCGGATGATGATCTCGCAGCCGACGTTCGACAGCTGCTGGTAGGAAAAGAGGACCGTCTTTTTCATGGTTAGAGCCTTGATTAGGTTGCAGGGCGCCGACGCCTAGCGGCGGCGCGAGGAAATCTTCGCGGTGAGGGATTCAAGATCTCCAGCGAGCCGCAGGATGGCGTGCCAGAATGTCATTTCCCACACGTAGGGACGCGGGCTACCCAACCGCTTGCTCAGGCGCAGGCTGGCAAAGCTCCGGACGCGCACGACCCCCCTCAACCGATAGATCACACGGCGCATGATCGTCAGATGGTCACGCCCCGGCTGAACCCGCTTTTGCGGACGCCAGCCGCCTCGGCGGTCGGCTAGCCAGAGCCTGTAAGCCAAGGCATCCCGCCGGTCGCGGAACCCCGCACTCTGCGAGGCGATCGCGCGTTCAGGTGGAAGGTCGTGCACGTCCAGCGCGCCCGAGCTCTGACCGCTCTGGATCAGGGCGTCGGCTAGTTCGCTGCGCACAACGATAACGTTGGTGCCTCCCGGATCGCCGTCGTATTCTTTCAGCCAAGCATCCCCGAAAGAGATATCCGCCGTCTCGCCCACCACATCGTCGCAGAAATTGCAGGCTTTCAGCCGGAAGTATCCGCCGTCCCAACGTCGCCCCGCCATTTCGCTCATTGGTTTGACCAAGGTGGCGGTGTCCTGTGCGCGCTTCACCGAAAACCCGTACTGCTTTGCCGAATGCCCAGGCCGCTTGACCCGGAAGTCAACCGCAGCGATGTCATCTGGCGGCACACCCGCCTGCCACGCGAGACTTTCAGCGAAGCCCGGTGATTTCATATGCCCGCAGATGATTGCGACCGTCAGCACGACCTGCCGTGCGATGTCGGGGTCGCGCGACGCTAGGTTGCGCACCGCCTTCACGAAACAAGGCACCCCGACAAAGGCGATCCTGAGCTTGGCATCGACGGCGCGCCTCAGGGCAGTCTCGAAGCTGACCGAATAGTAGCGCGTCTTGGCCCCGGAGCGGATCTCGTCCTCTGTCCGGGCCAGATCGAAATCGAACAGCGCTCCGCCCGCTGCGGGATGCACATGCACGACGGCGTCGATCTTGTTTTGGCGCAGAGCTTCGACCAGGACCCACGTGGTGACGCCGCCCGAACTGCCACCCTGACGGAAATCCGCTTCAGCGGCATGGCCTGCCAGCGTTCGCCGGTAGCAGCCCAGATGTGCATCGGGCGTCACATCCCCCACGAACAGGCGGCGCGCATGGACGTCTTCGTTCGGGGCCGCATCCGAGAACGGGCAGACGCCCCCCGCAACACCATCCAGCAGCGCGGGCTTGCGGATCTGCGGCTGGCAGACACCGTCACGGTCGCGCACCATGCTGATTGCCTCGGGAGCCGCGACCGCGCAGGCCCCGCAACCGACACAGAAACCGCCAGCGATCACCGGGGCAATTTCATCTTTCAAGCTCATCGCCTCTGCGCGTGCAACAGTCATGTCCCGGAGTTCCTTTTCATGAGATCCTCCACCGCATCGGTAACTGCGCAGTGTCCCATTGATGAGCGCTGGCGATTCCGGCGGGGGCAAGCAAGTTCATGCTTGATGTCGTTCGAGACCCACGCATGGTGCGGGGCAACTGTCCCGTCGCGTGGCAGTTGCCCCCGATCAAAGATTGCGCCGCATTGGTCACCGCACATACCTCGCGTTGTCGCGAATAGCGCGTGAGCGCGATGTTGTCGTGCGCCGCGTCAGCGCGAGTTCAGCCGCATGCGCGGACCCAGCCCTCTCGGAGCCCGGAGCCGCAAGAAGCAGCAACAGGACCGTAACAGAGAAAGCGTCCCCGAAACTGAGGACCTGCGGCTGCAGCATCGCCCCGAAGGTCACCGCAAACATTCCAGCGAGATAGCGGCCTCTTATTTCGGTCGTAGGAGTCGACAGCGCCTCGCGGGCCACAGAGATGAAGCGGTAAATGTAGAATCCCAATATCGACACAGATCCCAAAAGGCCGTTCTCAAGAATTAAATTGAGGAAACCGTTATGAGCTCCGCTGTAACCAGCTCTGTTTCGAAATCCATATCCGAAGAGCGGCTGTTCATTGAACTGATAAGAGAAATTCTCCCAAAGTTGGTCTCGACCTGTGAATCCGCTGGAAAGACCCCGGTCGGACGCGTTCAGCTTAAGTGCACTTCCAATAACTCCGAAGTTTTGCGATAGAAGGAAGTCGGCGGCCAAAAAGTAAATCGCGGCGGCTGCAAAAAAGATGCGCACGATGCCGATGCGCTTAATGTTCAGCACCCAATATATCGAATAGAATATGAAAATTGAGACCATCGCATACCGGCTTGAAACATAGAGCGCACAAAAGAAGCTGACTGCGGCACATACCTCAAACCTCCGCGAGGATCCGAAGCTTGCGAGGATAGCAGTTGCTACAGCCACGCCACCGAACAGGTTGGGGTGAATGCCCTTTATCCACCGTTGGGTCGGATTGCCGAAGACAAGAACGGTAAACACCATGAATGCCAACATGCAGAGTGAAGCGATCTGCAGGCCCGTGAAAAAACGGGAGCTCACACTCGCCGCACGGAAACCAGCCGCGATTATAATCAGCACTCCTGACTGCAGAAGGGGATTTAAGCTTCCGTGTGCAAATACCGACACCAAGGTTATGGTAACAAAAAGCATAAAAAACAGATCTCCAGGCGCAAACGCACTTCTGAAAACTGAGCGATACCTGTAGATTGACAGGGAGGCGACTGAGAGAATTATATACGACGCAAGTAACGGCGCGATATTTACCTCACCATCCGACATACCCGTAATTGCGTTTCGCTCAAGAGCGAGAAGCGGCACCGACAGAGAAAGGTAGACCAGCGGCAGATAGCTTGCCGGGTCGGCCCAAAACGGGGAGACGTGTTTCGTGATCATGAGCGGGCTTCCGGCCAATGAATGCGGCATTTGGAGGTTATTTGCTGGAAGGCATCTATTTGATGTCCGCTACTGAACAAACCGTGACCTTTCCTTAACTGCCATTGCCGGATTGCCGCGATAGAACGTCCAGTCCGCGAGACCGGAGAAGGCAGCGCCGCGTGCCGCCAGAACCGCACCATCACCAACCCCCGGTCCTACGAAGGCTTCGGCGCAAATCCAAGTGCTCGCCCCAATGTCGGTCGGCCGTGTCCGCAGCTGGAAATCGGAACGACTGATATCATGAGTTCCGCCACACAGATGATCCCGCTGAGATACTATCGCGTGATGCCGATGTGAATGCGGTCCATGCAGTAGACGACAACTCCGGGGCCAAGGACCGAGTAGGCGTCCATCTGCAGATTGGGGGGATGCCAGATCCTTGCACCGGCATAGACACGCGCTGTCGGATGCACTTTCGCCCCGAATACCCGCGGCGGCAAGAGGCGCCAGCGGTTGAAGGGGGACGGTGTCTACGAAGCCAGCAACGTCCGGATCATTCCCCATACTGCGCGCAGCACGCGGTTCTTGACCGAGAAGCATGACTTTCAGGCGAATGTATCGCCTTGCTGGCCGCCTTGATCCTGCAATGTCATCGGATGGGCCTCGACGTGCCGTGTGCCGCCTCCTCCAGCACCGACAGCAGATCCTGCGCCGCCTTCGGCACGGAATATGGCCATCATGGCAACGGCGCGCCGCCAGGCGCATGCCGGACGCTGCCTCTGCCGGCATCGTCAGGAAGCGGCGCAGCATGTCCGAGGTGTCCTCGACCGTATCGGGCACCACCAGGCCTGCCCCATCAGACTCGATTTCACGCCAGATGTTGACCTTGATGGAAATGAGCACGGGAGTGCCCGCCGAGAGGGCTTCAGCGACAACGATCCCGAAGTTTTCCTGATGAGAGGGCAGAACGAAGGCAAGCGCATTGGCATAGGCTTCCTGCTTCACACCACCGCCGATCATGCCCGGCCAGTGCACGCGGTTGCCGATGCCCAGGGTTTCGGCCTGCGCCTTCAACGCCGGAACCCACCCGGTCTGGTCTGGCCCCGCAATGACGAAGTCAAGCCCTGGGTCAAGATCCGCCACGGTGGCAAAGGCGGTGATAAGCTGGTCGCAAGCCTTCTTTGGATGGATGCGTCCGACAAACAGCAGGTAGCGGCGGCCCTGAAGGAGTGGATGCACTACACGGAAGGCATCTGGGCCGGGCGCTGCTGATGTAGCCTGATTGGCGGCGCAGAACGCGACCACTGTTTCCCGATAGTCAGCGTGGTCGAAGAACGTCCCGCGGGCCAGACGCTTTTCTTCTTCGCAGGTGAAAAGAACGGCATGAGCATTGGACAGCATCCTTCCCTCCCAGAGCAGCCAGAACGCCTGTTTTGCCGCGTGCTCTAGGGGCCTTTCCCTGCGGACGTAGGGATCCATCATCCCGAAGCCGCCAATCAAGCGGCGGGTAACGGGCGAGGTCATCAGCCTGTCACGGAGGTGTTTCAAGCCTGCCCTCGCCCAAGGAACTCGACATACGCATCCGCGATCCCGTCTTCCAGCGGACGCACCTTGTTCCAGCCCATCGCGTGCAGGCGGCCCGAATCCATCAGCTTGCGCGGGGTTCCGTCGGGTTTGGTGGCATCGAAGGTCAGCTCGGCGTCGTAGCCCACCACCTTCGCGATGGTTTCGGCCAGCGCGCGGATCGTGACCTCGCTGCCCGAGCCGACGTTCACATGCTCATAGCCCGAATAGCCCCTGAGCAGGAACACCAACGCATCGGCGAGGTCGTCGCAATGCAGGAACTCGCGCAGCGGCGTGCCAGAGCCCCAGACCACGACCTCTTTCGCGCCGGCCATCTTCGCCTCATGGAACTTGCGCAGCAGGGCAGGGAGGACGTGGCTGGAATTCAGGTCATAGTTGTCGCCGGGGCCGTAGAGGTTGGTCGGCATCGCCGAGATCCAGTCGCGCCCGTATTGGGTGCGATAGGCCTGGGTCAGCTTGATGCCGGCGATCTTGGCGATGGCGTACCACTCGTTGGTCGGCTCCAGCGGGCCGGTCAGCAGGCTGTCCTCGGGGATCGGCTGCGGTGCCAGCTTGGGGTAGATGCAGGAGGAGCCGAGGAACAGCATCCGCTCCACATCCTGCTCATGCGCGGCGTGGAGGATGTTGGCCTCGATCATCAGGTTGTCATAGAGGAAGTCGACCGGGCGGGTGCTGTTGGCCTGGATGCCGCCGACCTTGGCGGCCGCCAGCACGATGGCATCGGGGCGGGTGGCGGCCATCCAGTCATGCACGGCGCGCTGGTCGACGAGGTCGACGACATCGCGCCCGGCGGTGATCACTTCGCAGCCTTCGGAGGCAAGGCGCCGCACCACGGCGCCGCCGACCATGCCGCGATGGCCGGCGACCCAGATGCGTTTGCCGGTGAGGTCATAGGTCATGGAGAGTTCCCTTCGCGTGTCTTGCCTGCGGAATGAGGATGCGGGGCAAAGCCCCCCGCATCACTCCACACTTACCGGCAGTTCCAGCCCGTGGCTTTTCAGCAGCGCATGGCGGCGGGCCGACTTGTGGTCGGCCTCGACCATTTCGCGGCACATCTCGCGCGCGGTGATCTCGGGGACCCAGCCCAGCTTTTCCTTGGCCTTGGTCGGGTCACCGAGCAGGGTTTCCACTTCGGCGGGGCGGAAGTAGCGCGGGTCGATCCGCATCAGCACGTCGCCAGTCTTCACCATCGGCGCGAGGTTGCCCTCCACCGCGGTGACGGTGGCGATCTCGTCAACGCCGGTCCCGGTGAATTCCAACGTGATGCCCAGATCGGACGCCGCCCAGCTGATGAACTCGCGCACCGAGAATTGCACGCCGGTGGCGATCACGAAGTCCTCGGGCGTGTCCTGCTGCAGCATCATCCACTGCATGCGGACATAGTCCTTGGCATGGCCCCAGTCGCGCAGGGAGTCGATATTGCCCATATACAGGCACGGCTCCAGCCCCATGGCGATATTGGCAAGGCCCCGGGTGATCTTGCGGGTCACGAAGGTCTCGCCGCGGCGGGGGGACTCGTGGTTGAAGAGGATGCCGTTGCACGCATACATGCCGTAGGCCTCGCGGTAGTTCACCGCGATCCAGTAAGCATACATCTTGGCGACAGCGTAGGGCGAGCGCGGGTGGAAGGGCGTCGTCTCGCGCTGCGGGATTTCCTGCACGAGGCCGTAAAGCTCGGAGGTCGAGGCCTGGTAGAAGCGGGTCTTCTTTTCGAGGCCGAGGAAGCGGATCGCCTCCAGCAGGCGCAGGGTGCCGATCGCATCGACATCGGCGGTGTATTCGGGGGCCTCGAAGCTGACGGCGACGTGGGATTGCGCGCCGAGGTTGTAGACCTCGTCGGGTTCGACATCGCGCAGGATCCGCGTGAGGTTCGACGAGTCCGTCAGGTCGCCATAATGCAGCTTCAGCCGGGCGTTGTCGACATGCGGGTCCTCATAGATGTGGTCGACCCGCTGGGTGTTGAACAGCGAGGCCCGGCGCTTGATGCCATGGACCTCATAGCCCTTTTCCAGCAGCAGTTCGGCCAGATAAGAGCCGTCCTGGCCGGTAATGCCGGTGATCAGAGCTTTTTTCGTCACGGTTCGTTCCTTTTCATCATCAAGTCCGGTCCGGTCCGGTCCGCTCCGGGCTCGTCGCTCGGTGCGGGAGCACCAGCCTTTGCGATGCCCGTCATGTGGTGCAATTCTGCGGCGAAACGGTCGAGGATCCGGCTGCCATCCCAGCGGTCCAATGCGCGGACGCGGGCCGCGGCGCCAAGCGCCTCGCGCCGGGCGGGATCGTCCAGCAGCCGCTCCAGAGCGCTTGCCAGCGTGGCCGCGTCGCCGGGCGGGGTGATCTCGCCACAGCCGGCAACCTCACCGGCGAGCGCGGTGCCAGGCTCGGCCGTGGCCAGCACCGGGCGGCCCGAGGCCAGCATGTTGGTCAGCTTCGAGGGCAGCACCAGATCGGCGGCGCCGGCGATCTGCGGCAACAGGTGGACGGTTGCCATGCCGACCAGCTCGCTGAGCCTGTCGCGGGGCTGAAGCGGGAAAAACTGAATGTTGCTGAGGCCTTGCGAGAGGTTCTTCAACTCGGCGAGGAACGGCCCGTCGCCGAAGATCGCAAAGGTCAGGTCGCTGCGATGCGCGAGCAGGCGGGCAGCGGCCGGGATGATCTCCAGCCCCTGCTTGTTGGCGATGTTGCCGGAATAGAGCGCGACATGCGGCGTGGTGATCCCCAGCTCGGCCTTCAGCGGCGAGGGGCCGGTCAGCGGCACCACGCGCGAGAGATCCGCCCAGTTGCGCAGCTCGAAGATGCGCTCGGCCGGGATGCCCTGCTCGGTCAGTTTGGCCAGCATCGGGGCCGAGATCGAGCTGACCTTGTCGAAGCGGCGCAGGATCCAGCGTTCGAAACCGCGGGCGGCGCGGCCGATGCGGCTGTCTTCCTTGAGGAGGCCGGTGGCGAAGGCCGCCTCGACCTCATAGTCCTGGATATGCAGCCAGGCCTTGCCTCCGCCCAGGCGCGCGGCCAGCCAACCGACCGGGGCAGCCACCAGGGCCGGAGCGGCGACAAATACCGCGTCGGGGCGGTGACGGATCGCTGTCCACAGCGCCACCGGCAGGGCGGTCAGCGCAAAGCTGGCATGGTGCAGGATGCGGCGGGCGCCGGTGGGGCGCGCCGGCACGTAATGCGGGCAGTGGGTGACGTCCAGCCCGGGGCGGGGTGCCTCGCGGCGATACCAGAATGCCGGGTAACCGGGCGAGCGCTTCCAGGCGGGGTAGTAGGGATGTGCGGTGACCACCCTCACCTCGTGCCCCCGGTCAACCATCGCCTCTGCCAGTCCGGTGGTATAGACGGCGGTGCTGATGATCTCGGGCGCGTAATTGATGCCAAGAATGAGAAGTCGCACGGTCAGTCCTTAGGAGAAGGTGGGCGCAGGGCTTGCGCGCAACCCGCGAGCGCGGATCCCGAAGCGGCCCGGCCGGCCCTTACGGGCGGCTTAGTGACCGGTGCCCTTGAGCACCACACCAAAGGTCTTGCCGATCAACAGCAGGTCGCAGCCGAGGCTGGCCTTGGCGTAATAGTCCTCGTCGAAGCGCACGCGGTCCACGAAGCGCGTCGTGCCGCGGCCCTCGATCTGCCAGAAGCCGGTGACGCCCGGACGCAGATGGAAGTAGGCAGTGCCGCCGGCGGCGACATAGAGGTGCTCTTGCCCGACGGTGAAGGGGCGCGGGCCGACGAAGCTCATGTCACCCCACAGGATGTTGAGGATTTGCGGCAGCTCATCGAGGCTCGACTTGCGCAGGAAGCGCCCGACGCCAGTGATCCGCGGATCCTTGGCAAGCTTCTGGTTCACATGCCATTCCTCGGCGACCTTCGGGTCCGAGGCGCAAAGGTCGGCCAGAACGCGTTCGGCATCGACCACCATCGTGCGCAGTTTCCAGCAGGTGAAACGGCGGCCATCCTTGCCGACACGCTCTTGCCCGAAGAAGCCGGGGCCGCCGTCAAGGCGGGTCAGAACCCAGAGGATCGCGAGGATCGGCGCAACCACAGGGAGAATCAGCAGAGCCAAAAAAATGTCAAAAAGCCGCTTCGGGGCCCCAAGATATCGACGCCCGGCGGTGGAGCCGACGGCGTCGATGTGGTCGAACCTGTCTGAGATCACCACATGTTTCATCACTGTCTCCCGCCCGGATTGGGTCGAATTTCCTTGAATATCAATCAACTGCGCGGCGTCCCCGGCAGCAGCGGCTTAGATCTCGGAGCGCGCCCTGTCGGGCGCAGACCCACGTCACTGGCTAACGGGCATCACACGTAACTGGCTAAGGGCATCAGGTGCCCCGACTTCCGCTAACATCGTCCCGTAGCCTATGCTTTCGCAAGTCTTAAAATGCTGCAAGTGCGAAGGCCAGCGGCTTCCTGCCAGCCTGTGTCCTCTTGGCCCGCGAAAGTGACGTTGGGGCAAACTCTTTGCAACGGCACCGTGACATCTGCCTAGATTGTGGTCAGCGCGCGAAGCCGCAACCGAGAATCGGCGTCTGCGGCGCTCGGCCTCGGCAGGTTGGGTCAGGTCGAGACCAGCCGCACGGTGCCTTCGGGCCCAACAATCGCCGCGCTGAGCCGTCCGGTGGCGTAGGCGCCGGTATCCACCGCGAGGCGCCCACCCTGCTGGCGGATCTCCGGCACGACAGTATGGCCATGCGCGACCCAGATCCCGTCGGCGCGGGGGCGGCGGGAAAAGCCGGCATGGCCCCAGAGCAGCACCTTGCGATCTTGCTGAAGGATCGGAAGCTCGGGGTCGGCGGCAGCATGGACGATGGCGACATTGCCGCTTTGCACATGGAGGGGCAGTCCGCGCAGCCAGGCTTCAAGCTCTGCCCCCATCGCCGCGCGCAGGTCGTCGCGGGCCCGGTCCAGATCGGCGCCGCCCATCGTCTCGCTGACGCCGCGCAGTCCGAAGCTGGCCAGCGTCTGCAACCCGCCATACCGCAGCCAGCGCGGTCCGGCCTGTTGCGGATCGTCGAGAAACCCGACCAGCATATCCTCGTGATTGCCCGCGAGGCAGGTCAGGCGACTGGATGGCTGCGTCGCCTCTTCCATCAGCATCCGCAGCACGGCCGCGCTGGCATCGCCACGATCCACGTAATCGCCGACGCAGATGATGCGGGTGTCTGCGTCCACCTCTGCCGCGATCTTCAGCGACAGGTTCTCCAGCAGGTCGGCACAGCCATGGATGTCGCCGATGATACAGAGGGGTTCTTCGGGGGCCATCGGCGGATGCGCGCTGTCGGGCAGGTCTGTGTCCTGCTCGGTCACGGGCCTCCGCGAGGGTTTGCGCAAACGGCGGATCATACTGGAAAGCAACGTCATGCCCCCCGCATAGAAAATCGCGCGGGCTTTGCCAACAAAATAGACCAGGTGCCGGTGCGCGACCCTGTTCACGATGCCGATAGATGCGAAACGGACACCTTCGGAGGAAACCTGCCGGCGCTGGAAATTGAGACTTGCTGCACTGCGTCACAGTATCTAACAGAGTGGTGAACGGACAGAAGCAGCCGGGGACAATGCGCCAAATTCCTGCACCAATGGCCCCGGCCCACGTTGCGCGCATCCGGCTTCGGCCGGCATCTTGGGCGCTGTCTGCACTGGCGGTTCTTGCCATGACGACAGCCTCGGCTCAGGACAGGCCAACCTATTCCACCTATGGAACTGTCGGACTCATCGACATGCCAAGCGGGGAATTGGCGGCTGATGGCGAGTTTGCACTGACCACCAATTATTATAGCGGCGTGCTGCGCAACTCGCTGACCTTCCAGATCGCGCCGCGTTTGTCGGGCACCTTCCGCTATTCGGTCATCGACAACTATTTCGGTCCCGGCGACGACCAGGAGCTGTACGACCGCAGCTTTGACGTCAGCTACCAGATCAGCGTCGAAGGCGATGTAATGCCCGGTGTTGTCGTGGGGCTGCGCGACTTCGGCGGCACCGGGGTGTTCGGGTCGGAGTTCGTGGCAGCCTCCAAGCATGTGCGTCCGGATCTGGTGGTGACGGGTGGGATCGGCTGGGGCCGGCTCGCGACTTACGGCAGCTTCGACAACCCGCTGGGTGTTCTCAATGACGGGTTCGAGACGCGGCCGGCCGGGTTTACAGGCATCGACGATACTGGACAGGTTGCCTTCGATACTTTCTTCCGCGGGCCAGCGGCCCTGTTCGGCGGTGTCGAATGGCGGCCTTCGGACCGGCTGTCCTTCAAGGCTGAATACTCGTCCGATGCCTACGAGCGCGAGGTGGACTTCGCCGGCTTCGAACGACGCTCGCCCTTCAACTTCGCGGCGACCTACCGGATGCGCAATGGCGTCGATCTGACCGGCTTTGCCCTGCATGGATCGGAGGTCGGGATGATGGCGACGCTGGCCTTCGACCCGGGCAGGGCCCGCTTCACCTCGGGACGCGAGCCTGCGCCGCCGCCGGTGGTGCCGGTGTCCGTGGCCGATCAGCGTGCGGCCGCAAGCTGGGGCGACCTGCCGGGCGAGAGCCTCAGCGCGCGGGTTGACGCGGCGCTGCAAGCGCAGGGGATCGAACTGGAGTCGCTGTCGATCACCGGCAGCACCGCCACGGTCCGCATCCGCAACACCGGCTACGATGCCGCGCCGCAAGCGCTCGGCCGCACCGCGCGGGTGCTGACGGCGACCCTGCCGGGCGCCGTGGGCACCTTCCGCATCGTGCCGGTGGTGCGGGGGATGCCGACCTCGGCCGTGACCCTGCGCCGCGCCGATCTGGAAGAACTGGAGCTGGCCCCGGACGGAACCTGGCAGTCCTTTGCGCGGGCCGACATTTCGGACGCGGCGGAGTCGCGCTTCGATCCGGCTGGCGCGCCGCTGCGTCAGTATCCTGCCTTCGACTGGAGCCTGCGCCCCTACAGCCAGCAGGCCTTTTTCGATCCCGACGCGCCGGTGCGCGCCGATTTCGGGGCGCAGCTGTCCTTCGGTGTCGATCTGGCGCCGGGTCTGATCGTCTCGGGTGCCATCCGCCAGAAGGTGGTCGGCAACCTTGATGAATCAACGCGCGAGTCGAATTCGGTCATCCAGCGTGTGCGCTCGGATGTGGTCCGGTACGACAAGACCGAGGAAGCCGAGATCAGCCATCTGACCGGCGAGTATTTCTTTCGGCCCGGTCCCGATCTTTATGGCCGGGTGACGGCGGGTTATCTCGAACGTATGTATGGCGGTGTGTCGAGCGAGGTTCTGTGGAAGCCGGTCGACAGCCGTCTGGCGCTTGGCGCAGAGCTGAATTACGCCGTGCAGCGCGAGTTCGACAGCGGTTTCGGCTTTCAGGACTACGATGTCGTGACCGGCCATGCCTCGGCCTATTACGACCTCGGCGGCGGCTATCTTGGCCAGATCGATGCTGGCCGCTACCTTGCCGGTGACTGGGGCGCGACTTTCGGGCTCGACCGCGAGTTCGGCAACGGCTTCACGGTGGGCGCGTTCTTCACGCTGACCGATGTGTCCTTCGAGGATTTCGGCGAAGGCTCGTTCGACAAGGGGATCCGCTTCTCGATCCCGCTCAGCTGGATCGTGGGTGAGCCCTCGCAGCGCGGCTTTGGCTCCACGATCCGCCCGACCACCCGCGACGGCGGCGCAAGGCTGGACGTGCGCAACCGGCTTTACGGGCTGACGCGCGACTATCACGGGCCCGAACTGCAAGACAACTGGGGGAGGTTCTGGCGATGATCCGGGCATCCCGACTGAACTGGGCCCTGCCGCCGCTGCTGCTGCTGCTTGCCGCCGGGTGCGAGCGTGTCGCGGGCCTGTCGCAGCTGGCCGGCAGCCCGGAAACGACCATGGCGCAGGCGCAACCGATGGTGGCGGCCGATTTCGCCGCGCGCGTGCAGGCCGGCGCACCGCTGATGATCGCCAAT
Source organism: Frigidibacter albus (assembly GCF_009908165.1). Taxonomy (GTDB): domain Bacteria; phylum Pseudomonadota; class Alphaproteobacteria; order Rhodobacterales; family Rhodobacteraceae; genus Frigidibacter; species Frigidibacter albus. The sequence continues at coordinate 8,497 of NZ_JAAAUC010000021.1, read as the reverse complement.
TTGCTTGAACGGAATGCGGTCACCACCTTCGTGCTGGTGTCCGAGCGCGGCGGCGACCGGATCTGGCGCACGCAGGACAATGTCACGCTGTCCACCCGCGGCGGGCTTATGACCAGCACCCGTGCGCTGGCCGGTGACCTGATGAGCGCCGACATTGCCGAAAGCCAGGTGCTGGTTCTGGCGGGGCGGCCCGGCCTTGCGGTGCGCATCCACCGCTATCTCGATGGCCAGAACGGCATCGAGATCGACAGCTATGTCTGCGAGATCAGCCCGCGTGGCACCGAGGATCTGGCGTTTGATGGCGTGCAGATCCGCGCCAGCGTGATCGCCGAGACCTGCACCAACCCCGGCAATGACTTCGAGAACTTCTACTGGGTCTCGGGTGGCGCGGTGGTGCAGTCGTTGCAATGGGTAAGCCCCGACGTGGGCGCGATCTCGATGCGCGGGGTGATCAGATGATCCCGCATTTCCTTTCCCCTTCCTTCGGCCCCGGGGCCGGCATTGCGATCCCAATAGCGGAGGATTTCCCGTGCGTATTCTGACGAGCCTGAGCGTGGTGGCCCTGCTGGCCGGCTGCGGCGTCGTGTATCAAACCCCCTCGGTGCAAGAAGGCGTGAGCCGCGACGGCAAGGTGCAGGTGGTGCAGATCACGCCCGAAACCCTGCTGGCGGCGAACCGTTCCACCTTCGCGCCGAAATCGCTGCCCGGCGTGTTCACCGCCACGGCCGGGGCAGGCGGGTCGCTCCGGGGCGCCGGCGAGATCCCGGACACCGCCTTCCTGCCCGAGGGCCGGCCCGATGTGCTGGAAACCCGGGTGCCGCCGCCGGTGCAAGATGGTCCCTACACCATCGGCGTCGGCGATGTCGTGCTGCTGGCAACCCCGCAGGCCGGCAATACCATCGAGGAGCTTTCGGGCCTGCTGGCCGCGCAGAACAGCCGTCAGGGCTATACCGTACAAGATGACGGCGCCATCGCGGTCCCCGATGTCGGCCGGGTGCCGGTGGCCGGGCTGACGCTGGAAGAAGCCGAGGCCGTGGTGTTCCGCCGCCTGGTCGAAGCGCAGATCGACCCGACCTTCAGCCTCGAGATCGCCGAGTTCAACTCCAAGCGGGTCTCGATCGGCGGCGCGGTCAACACCCCGACCATCGCTCCGATCTCGCTGACGCCGCTGCGGCTCGACCAAGCCATCGTGGCTGCGGGCGGCATCACCGTCGTCGATCAGGACTACGCCACGATCCGCATCTACCGCGACGGCACCATCTACCAGATCCCGCTGGCCGAGTTCTACACCCAGCCAGACCTGCAGAAGGTGCGGCTGACCGACGGCGACAGCGTGTTCGTCGACACCGAATACGATCTGGCCAAGGCTGAATCCTACTTCTCGGAGCAGATCCAGCTGGCGTCCTTCCGTGCAGAATTGCGCGAGGCGGCAATCAACGAGTTGCAGACCGAAGTCTCGCTGCGCCGCGCCGACATGTCCGAGGCGCGCGACAATTTCCAGACAAGGCTGGAGCTTGACTCGGTCGAACGCGACTATGTCTACCTCACCGGCGAGATTGCCCAGCAGGGCCGCTATCCGCTGCCCTTCGACCGCAAGGCGGTTCTGGCCGATGCGATCTACGAGCAGGGCTCGGGGATGGCGAATGAACGGGCCAACGCCCGGCACATCTACGTGCTGCGCGGCTCGCCCGACCCGCGCGAATTCGGATCGGTCACCGCCTGGCAGCTCGACGCGCGCAATGCCGCGAACCTGCTGCTGGCCACCCGCTTCGAGCTGCGCCCGAATGATGTTGTCTTCGTCTCGGAACAGCCGGTCACGCGCTGGAGCCGTGTGGTCAACCAGATCACGCCGTCGATCATCAACCTGACGGCGACCGCGGCCAACTGACGGGCCCGGCCGGCATGGAGGTCAAGGGGCGCTTCGGCGCCCCTTTTCGCTGGCGGGCGGCCAAGTCCGTACTGTGCCCGTATTCCGCCCCGATGCCGCCCGAATGGGGTGCCACAAATGCAGCAGCCGCACCCGGAAAACGCCGGGGCGGCGGGAAGTTCTTGGGGCGCAGGCGTGGCCGGTGCTAGTCTGCCCCAAGGCCGAGGCAGGCAGACGAACAACAAAAAAGAACAGGCATGACAGTTTCACAAGTGCTGGTCGTAGATCTCGACGGAACCCTGATCCGCTCCGACATGCTCCATGAAACCTTCTGGTCCGCCTTCGCGTCGGACTGGACCACTCCCCTTGCCGCCATGGCGGCATTGCGGCAGGGCAGGGCGGCGCTGAAGCGGGCGCTGGCGGCACGCGCACAGGTCGACGTCACATCGCTGCCCTATGACCCGGCGGTGCTGGAACGGGTGCGGGACTGGCGGGCGGCGGGCGGGCGCACGGCGCTGGTCTCGGCTTCGGATCAGCAGCTTGTCTCGGCGATTGCCGCGCATCTGGGGTTGTTCGATGTGGCGCATGGCTCGGCGGACGGGACCAACCTCAAGGGCGCGGAAAAAGCCGCGTTCTGCACCCGCAGCTTTGGCGAAGGCTTTCACTACATGGGCGATGCCGCGGCCGACATGCCGGTCTGGAAGGCCGCGTCCCGCGCGATCACCGTCAATGCCGCCCCCGCCACCCGCGCGGCGGTGGACCGGCTTGAGGTCGAGGCAGAGCATCTGACCACCGTGTCCGCCCCGGGGCGCGCCTATCTGCACGCGCTGCGCCCGCATCAATGGATGAAGAACCTGCTGGTCTTCGTGCCGATGTTCACCGCGCATCAGATGACCCCCGGCAATATCCTTGCCTCGCTGGCGGCCTTCGTGGCCTTCAGCCTGATCGCCTCCAGTGTCTATGTGCTCAATGACCTGCTGGACCTGTCCGCCGACCGCAGCCACCCGCGCAAGCGCACACGGCCCTTCGCTGCCGGGGCGATCCCGATTGCGCAGGGCACAGGGATGGCGGCGGGGCTGCTGCTGGCAGGCATTCTCATCTCTGCGCTGTTTGGCGGGCAGTTCCTGCTGGTGATGCTGGGCTATTTCGCGCTGACGACGGGCTATTCGCTGTACCTCAAGCGGCGGCTGGTGGTCGATATCTGCGCGCTGGCGGTGCTCTATACCATCCGCATCCTTGCCGGGGGCGCGGCGACCGATCTGCCGATCTCGGTCTGGCTGCTGGCCTTCTCGATCTTCCTGTTCTTCGCGCTCGCGGCGGTCAAGCGCCAGGCAGAGCTGGTGGACGGCATCGCCTCGGGCAAGGTCACGGCGCATGGGCGTGGCTATCATGTCGATGACCTGCCGCTGGTGGAATCGATGGCGACCTCGGCGGGCTATGTCGCGGTGCTGGTGATGGCGCTTTATGCCAGCACGGGCGACGTGAACGAGCTCTACAGCGCGCCGCATATGCTGTGGGGGATCTGCCTCGTGCTGCTTTACTGGATCAGCCGGATGGTGATGGTCACGCACCGCGGCAAGATGCATGACGACCCGGTGGTGTTCGCGGTCAAGGACCCGGTCAGCCGCAGCTGCGTGATCCTGATGGCGGCGCTTGGCATTGCGGGGACGGTACTGTGAGCCTGCAGGTGTTGATCCTGCGCTACGCCTTCTTCGCGCTGCTGGCGACGGTGGCGAACCTTGGCACCCAGCGGGCGGTTCTGGCGCTGGACGGCTCGGCGCGCGGTTTCGCGCTGGCGGTGCTGGCGGGAACGGCGGTGGGGCTGGTGCTGAAATACATCCTCGACAAGCGCTGGATCTTCTTCGACACCGCCAGCGGCGCCCGGGCGCATGGGCGCAAGTTCTCGCTCTACACCGCGATGGGGCTGGTCACGACCGCGATCTTCTGGGGGATGGAGACGGCGGCCTTCATGATCTGGGGCACGGACCTTGCGCGCGAGGCGGGGGCGGTGCTGGGGCTCGCCATCGGCTATGTGGTGAAGTTCCACCTCGACCGGCGCTTCGTGTTCACCGGCGCCCTGGCGGGGGCGCGGGCATGATCCTGTCAGGGTGGGGGCGGTTTCCGAAACTCGAGTGCCGGGTGACGCGGCCGCGCAGCGATGCCGAAGTGCGCGCGCTGGTGGCTGAGGGCGCGCTGATCGCCCGCGGCAATGGCCGGTCCTATGGCGATGCGGCGCTGTCGGCGCGGGGTACCGTGGACATGCGCGGCTTCAGCCGGATGCTGTCCTTCGATGCCGAAACCGGCCTGCTGGTGGCCGAGGCGGGGGTGCTGCTGGCCGACATCATCGCCGCCTTCCTGCCGCGCGGCTGGTTTCCGCTGGTCACCCCCGGCACCAAGTTCGTGACGCTTGGCGGCATGATCGCCGCCGATGTGCATGGCAAGAACCACCACAAGGACGGCTCGATGGCCGCGAGCGTCGAGTGGGTCGAGGTGATGGATGGCGACGGGATGGTGCATCGCGCCTCGCGCGCCGAGAACCCTGACCTCTTCGGCTTTACCCTCGGCGGCATGGGCCTCACCGGCATCATCCTGCGCGCTGCCATCCGCCTGCGCCCCGTGCAAAGCGCCTGGATCTTGCAGGAGACCGTGCCCGCCCCCGACCTTGCCGCCGCGATGGCGCTGTTCGAGGCCTCGGCCGAGGCCACCTATTCCGTCGCCTGGATCGACTGCCTCGCCAGCGGAGCCAACCTTGGCCGGTCGCTGGTGATGCTGGGCGAGCACGCTGCGCCGAGTGATCTGGACAACCGCCGCCGCGCGCGGCCCCTCGTTGCGCCGGCCAAGCGCCTGCTGACCGTGCCGTTCGACGCGCCGGGCTTCGCGCTGAACCGCTACAGCGTCGGCGCTTTCAACGCGCTTTACTGGCGCAAGGGTCGGCGGTCGGCAGGACGGGCGCTGGTGGATTGGGACAGCTATTTCTACCCGCTCGACGGCATCCTACACTGGAACCGCATCTATGGCCGCAAGGGCTTTGCCCAGTTCCAATGCGTGCTGCCGCTGGCGGCCTCGGAGCCCGGGCTGCGGGCGTTGCTGGGTGAGATCGCGGCCTCGGGGCAGGGGTCTTTCCTTGCAGTGCTGAAGCGCTTTGGCGCGCAGGACAGCCGGTTTTCCTTCCCGATGGAGGGCTACACCCTGGCGCTCGATTTCCCGGTGAACCCCGTCACGCTGGCGCTGCTGGACCGGCTCGATGCCATCACGCTCGATCACGGCGGGCGCTTCTACCTTGCCAAGGATGCCCGCATGTCCGCCGCCACCCTGCGCCGCGCCGATCCGCGGCTGCCCGCTTTCCTTGCCATGCGCGCCGCCGAAGGCCGCGCCCGCAGCTTCGCCTCCGCTTTGTCCGAAAGGCTCGACCTATGACGCTTTCCCGCGAAAACCTTTCGCCAGTGCTGATCCTTGGCGGACGCTCTGACATCGGCCTCGCCTGCGCCCATGCCTTCGCCGCCAAGGGCCATCCGGTGCAGCTGGCCGCCCGCAAAGTGGCAAGCCTGCAGCCCGAGGCGACCGACCTTGGCCTGCGCTACGCCGTCCCGGTCAGCACCCATGAGTTCGACGTGCTGGACACCGCCGGCCACGCCGGGTTTCTGGACAGCCTGCCCGCCGCGCCCGGCATCGTCATCTGCGCCATCGGCATGATGGGCGAGCAGGAGGCCGGCGAGATGGACTTCGCCGCCGCCGCGCAGGTCATGCGGTCGAACTACGAGGCGCCCGCCGCGATCCTCGGCCTGATCGCCAACCGGATGGAGGCGACGGGCACCGGCACCATCGTCGGCATCTCCTCGGTCGCAGGCGACCGGGGCAGGGCGACGAACTACGTCTATGGCTCTGCCAAGGCCGGGTTCACCGCCTTCCTGTCGGGCCTGCGCAACCGGCTGGCGAAGACCGGCGTGCATGTGGTGACGGTGAAGCCCGGCTTCGTGGCGACACGGATGACGGACGGAATGGACCTGCCCGCCAAACTGACCGCGCAGCCCGAGGAGCTGGGGGCGGCGGTGCTGAAGGCGGTGACGCGCAAACGCAACGTGATCTACGTCCGCCCCGTCTGGGCGCTGGTGATGGCGATCATCCGCAACATCCCCGAGCCGGTGTTCAAGAAACTGAAGCTGTAGCCCCCCGGATCAGCGCCGCCTCCTCGGCCCGGACCGCCTCGGCCAGCCAGGTCATCACCGCCCGCTCGCGGGCGATGGGGCGCACGTCGCGGTGGCAGGTCATCCAGTAGTTCCGCCGCAGCCAGACCTTGTCTGCCAGCACGATCTGCAGGTCCGGGTGCTGGCTGGCGATGAAATAGGGCAGCACGCACAGCCCTTCGCCCAGCTTCGTCGCCGCCAGCTGGTTGAAGATGCTGGAGCTGCGGAACTGCGCGCGCAGCCCCGGATGCACCTCGCCCAGATAGTCAAGGCCGGGGGCGAAGATCATCTCCTCGATATAGCCGATGAAACGATGTTCCAGCAGTTGCTCGCGCGTGGTGATAGGCTCGTGCCGGTCCAGATAGGCCCGCGCACCATAGACGTGCAGCGAGTAGTCGGTGATCTTGTCCGAGATGTAGGGGCTGGCCTTGGACGGGTCCAGCGTCACCGACACATCCGCCTCGCGCCGCGAGAGGGACAGGATCTGCGGCAGGGTCACCAGCTCCAGCAGGATGTTCGGAAAGCGGGCACTGAAGCGCGGCAGCAGCCTTGTGGAGAAGAAGCTGCCAAAGCCCTCCGGCGTTGCCACCCGCAGCACACCGCGCTGGCCGATGCTGTCACCCAGAAGCTCGACATTCATCCGCTCGGTTTCCGCCTCGATGCGCTCGGCGGTCTCGATCAGGCGGCGGCCGAAGGTGGTCAGCTCATAGCCGCGGGGATTGCGCTCGAACAGGCGCAGCTTCAGCGCCGCCTCCAGCCGGTCGATGCGGCGCGAGACGGTGACATGGCTGGTCTGCAGCTGCCGGGCGGCGCGCGACAGCTGGCCGGTGCGCGCCACGGCCAGAAAGAATTGCAGGTCGTCCCAGTCGAAGTTCTGCAAGCTGCCCCCGAGGTCATGGCAAGTTCTGTTCAAAAATGGACAGATCCTGTATGCAATTAACCTTTCGCCAAGGCTTGTGTCAAAGGCCGTTTGCTGTGATCGTTAGCCAAGTCAGACGGGAGAGGAGCCCGTATGGCCATTTTTGAACAGAGACGTCGCGCCTGCACCCTTTACGGGGGCGGCCAAGTGCTGTCCGGACGGGCCGCGCGTTTCAAGGGAGGTTGAGACATGCGCAGAATTCTGATGTCCGCAAGCGCGCTTGCGGCACTCGCTTCGCCGTCATTGGCAGAGGTCAGCGACGGGAAGGTCAAGATCGGCATCCTGAACGACCAGTCGGGCGTCTATGCCGATTTCGGCGGCAAGTTTTCCTACGAGGCCGCGCTGATGGCGGTCGAGGATTTCGGCGGCACCGTGCTGGACATGCCGGTCGAGGTGGTCACCGCCGACCACCAGAACAAGGCCGACATTGCCTCGAACATCGCCCGCCAGTGGTATGATACCGAGCAGGTCGATGCGATCATGGAGCTGACGACCTCCTCCGTGGCGCTGGCCGTTCAGGCGCTGTCGAGGGATGCGGGCAAGATCACCATCACCACCGGCGCCGCGACGACGGAACTGACCGGCCCGCAATGCTCTCCCTACGGGTTCCACTGGGCCTATGACACCCATGCCCTTGCCGTCGGCACCGGCGGCGCGCTGGTGGAGCAGGGCGGCGACAAGTGGTTCTTCCTGACCGCCGACTATGCCTTCGGCTATTCGCTGGAAGAGAATACCGGCGCCTATGTCACCGCCAATGGCGGCACCGTGGTTGGCGCCGTGCGTCACCCGCTGGCCACCACCGACTATTCGTCGTTCCTGCTGCAGGCCCAGGCCTCGGGCGCCAGCGTCATCGGCCTTGCCAATGCCGGGATGGATACCCAGAACGCCATCAAGCAGGCGTCGGAATTCGGCATCGTGCAAGGCGGCCAGCGGCTTGCTGCCCTGCTGTTCACGCTGGCCGAGGTCAATGGCATCGGGCTGGAAGCGGCGCAGGGCCTGACCCTGACCGAAAGCTTCTACTGGAACCGCAACGAGGAAACCGCCGAGTTCGGCAAGCGCTTCTTCGAGCGCACCGGCGCGATGCCGAACATGGTTCATGCCGGCACCTATTCCGCCGTGCTGTCCTACCTGAAGGCGATCGAGGCCGCCGGCACCGATGAGACCGAGGCCGTTGCCGCCAAGCTGCACGAGCTGCCAGTGGATGACGTCTTCACCCATACCGGCAAGGTCGCCGCGAATGGCCGGATGATCACCGACGTGTTCCTGATGGAGGTGAAGAAGCCCGGCGACAGCGACATCGCCTGGGATTACTACAACGTGCTCGCCACCATCCCCGGCGATGAGGCCTATATCGACCCGGCAAAAAGCGGCTGCTCGCTGGTCACCCAGTAAGGCATGATGATGACGCAAACCCCTGTGCAGACGCAGGACCAGCCGCGGGTGGTTTTATCCGCCCGCGGCCTGGGCAAGGATTTTGCCGGGTTCACCGCGGTGAACAATGTCGATCTGGATGTGCATCACGCGCGG
>NZ_JAAAUC010000020.1 GCF_009908165.1 Frigidibacter albus | reverse complement strand
GCCGGCGCTTCCGGGTGCTGAACGTGGTGGATGACGTCACACGCGAATGCCTGGCGGCGATCCCCGACACCTCGATCTCGGGCCGCCGCGTAGCCCGGGAACTGACGGCGCTGATCGAACGGCGCGGCAAGCCCGGGATGATCGTCTCCGATAACGGGACGGAACTGACCTCGAATGCGATCCTGAAGTGGTGCGCCGAGACCAAGATCGAGTGGCACTACATCGCGCCGGGAAAGCCGATGCAGAATGGGTTCGTCGAGAGTTTCAACGGCCGGATGCGGGACGAATTTCTGAACGAGACGCTGTTCCGCAACCTCGCCCATGCCCGTGATCTGCTGGCGGCCTGGGTCACCGATTACAACACCGCGCGGCCGCATTCCGCGCTTGGTTACCAGACCCCCGCAGGCTTCGCCCTGCACCTGACCACCGCAATCGCCCGACCCGCTGCACGCGATGAAAGTTCCGCGCGCCGGGCGATTGCTCAACCCGCGCCGAAAGGCGTAAATGACCAACGGGCTCCGGTCGCGGCTGGATGAAAGACCAGTGGCAGGTCACCACCGGTCCATCAACAACCTAGACTGCCCTGTATCGCTCCGGAGTCTTGGTGGGGATCCCGCGCGCGGAGCGGTTTGCGATCCACAAGCTGATCGTCGCCGAGCGGCGCCACGGCGGCCCCGATCAGGCAAAGGCGCGGAAGGACCGGGCACAGGCGGCCTTCCTTATCTCGATCCTCGCGAAGGACCGGCCCGACGACCTTGCCGAAGCGTTCGAGGATGCCCTGTCTCGCGGCCCACGCTTGCGCGAACGGTTGGAGGCGACACTGGCACGGATGCCGGAGAGCGCGGAAGGGCTGCGCGGGCTGATGTAGAGGGAGCGGGCAAGCTGCAGGGGCGACGGAGGGGGTGGAGGGCAGTCATTCGCTGCACGTCGTCTGAACGGCAGCGATGCTCATCGTTACGCCAACCGCCGCACTCACACTTCACCACCGACACCTTTGAACTTATCAACAAAGTTGGAGATCTTCTCAAACACTGTCGCCTTCTTGCTTCGAAATTTTGGGTTCAGCGGGCTCATTTTGGGCAATATGGCATTCAGGTCGGCACCATTTTCAGACGCGAACTCCCGTTTGACCGAGACCGCGATATAACGTTTTGCGGCCTCGGGATTCAGATCTTCGGATGTGATGATCTCGTCCACTTCGCGGCGTTGCTCTTCCCGTGCAAAGGCGAAGAACGCGTCGATCAGGCTTGCCTTGTCGTAGAGGCGATCGAGGTCTGTCTGGTTGATGAAGTCGACGATTAAGCTCTCTTTCGCCCGGTTGCCCAGGCTTGCGCGAATGGCGCGGCGGGCCTCCTCGATCAAACCTGCCTTGTCTTTCGACTTCTTGTTCTTCTCAAAGATCAGTTCGAGGATATAATCGAGGTTGATCTCCTGCGATTTGAGCAGATCGACCTCAAACACCACATCATCCCAGTCGATGCTGGATTTCTGGCTGTCGGCCGCGTTCTTTTCTTGCCGCAACCAGTCCCGGATGTCGTTGTAGGTCGACCGGAAATCCTGAATCATGCGCTCAGACGGTAGATGGATCTTCTCAATTTCGCGCAGCTCGTAGTCGTTCAGATGGTGCTGCGCCTTGAAAAGGTCGACGGCCTCTGCATCGCTGGCATCCACGTCCTGAAAGGCTTTCAATGCCGCGAATTCGTCGTAGTTCCGCAGGATGTTTTCGGCCTGGAGATATTCGCCGAACAGTTTTGCAAATGCCCTTTTGTCGAATTCCTTGTCGATCTTTGAAGGGTTCGGAAACCGGTTTTCAAGTTCGTTCACGATATCGATAAAACCGCGTCTGGTGTTCCCGTTTTCCTGATCCTGAAAGCCTTTCATGTATTCGTCGTAGCTTTTCTCCAAGACGATATTCTTGGTGTTCTTGTCCCCGAACAGCGTGATCGCATCGACGGTGGCCTGTTCGAGATCACGGAAGGCGATGACATTTCCAAAGGTCTTGGTCCCGTCGTAAATCCGGTTCGTTCTGGAAAATGCCTGCATCAAGCCATGGAAGCGCAGGTTCTTGTCGACGAACAAGGTGTTCAAGGACGGGGCGTCGAAGCCGGTCAGGAACATGCCGACAACAATCAGCAGATCGACCTCTCTGGATTTGACGCGCTTCGCCAGGTCTCGGTAATAGTTCTGAAAACCCCGCCCATCGATGCCGAAATTCGTCTTGAAAAACGCGTTGTAGTCCCTGATAGCTGCATTCAGAAATTCTTTGGCGCTGCTGTTCATCGCCGAAACGTCAAAACTCTCGTCCTGAATGTCCCCGACGGCGTCTTGTTCTTCGTTCTCGGCGAAGGAGAAGATCGTCGCGATTTTCAGGTGTTTGTCGCTGCTGGCCTGCAGGGCGTTCAGCGTCTCGTAATATAGCTTGGCCGCATCCACGCTGCTGACCGCGAACATGGCGTTGAAGCCGCTGCTTCCGGCCTGTAGCCGATGCGTCTTCTGGCGGAAATTGTTCAGGATATACTGCGAAACTTCCTTGATCCGTTCGGGATGCAGCAGGGCCTGCTTGTTCTCGGCGGCGCTTAGCTTTTTCTCGTCTTGCTCGCTCTCGATGGCTTTGAACTGCGGCCGCACGTCGTTGTAATCGACCTTGAACTTCAGCACCTTCTCGTCGCGGATGGCATCCGTGATCACGTAGGAATGCAACTCGCGCCCGAACACGCTGGCAGTGGTCTCCGCGCCCCAGGCATTCTCCGGGAAGATCGGCGTGCCGGTAAAGCCGAACTGATAGAACCTTTTGAATTTCTTTTTCAGGTTCTTTTGCGCCTCGCCGAACTGGCTGCGGTGGCATTCATCGAAGATGAAGACCACCTGCTTGCCGTAGATGGGCAGATCAGCTTCGGCCTTCATCAGATTGTTCAGCTTCTGGATCGTGGTGACGATGATCTTGTTGTCATCCTTGTCCAGGTTACGCTTCAACCCCGCGGTGCTGTCAGAACCGTTGACGCTGTCGGGAGAAAACCGCTGATATTCCTTCATCGTCTGGTAATCGAGGTCCTTCCGGTCGACGACGAAGAAAACCTTGTCGATGAAGTCGAGCTCGGTTGCCAGCCTAGCCGCCTTGAAGCTCGTCAAAGTCTTACCTGACCCCGTGGTGTGCCAAATGAAGCCGCCGCTTTCAGGCTTGCACCAGCTTTTGGCCCGATAAGAGCTGCGGATTTTCCATAGGATGCGCTCGGTCGCCGCGATCTGGTAGGGGCGCATGATCAACAAGGTGTCGCTGACATCGAAAACGGAATATTGCAGCAAGACATCCAGCAGCGTGCGCTTTTGCAGGAAGGTTGCGGTAAAGTCCTTGAGATCCTTGATCAAGCCGTTGTCGGATTGCGCCCAGTTCATCGTAAAGTCGAAGCTGTTCTTGTTCCGCTTCGTGGTGTTGGCGAAATAACGGGTATCGGTGCCGTTCGAGATAATGAACACCTGCAGGAACCTAAAAAGCGAATTGTCGCTGTTGAAGCTTTCCTTGCTGTAGCGGTGAATCTGGTTGAAAGCCTCGCGGATGGCCACGCCGCGCCGTTTCAGCTCGATCTGCACCATGGGCAGGCCGTTGACCAGAATCGTCACATCATAACGGTTGGCGTGAGAGCCGGTTTGCTCAAACTGCTTGATCACCTGCAGCTTGTTGCGGGCCTTGTTGCGTTTGTCGACTAAATGGATGTTCTGAATGCGGCCATCGTCAAAGACAAAATCATGGATGTGGTCGTCTTGGATCTTGCGGGTCTTGTCGAGGATGCCTTCGCTGGGCCTATCCAGATAGGTCTCGACGAATCTCGCCCATTCCACGTCTGCAAAAACAACGGTGTTCAGCTCTTGCAACTGAATGCGGATGTTGGCGAGCATCGCCTGAGACGATGCGATGTCGGGACGAAAATCATAGCCCTGATCGACCAGATCCCGAACCAATTCACGCTCCAGATCACCTTCGCTCTGGTGGCCTTTGGCGGCATCTTCGATGCGGTTATATGCGTCCAAAACGATGAAATTCTTGCTCTCGGCGATAGGGGTCAGATTTTCAACCATTCTGCGCTTCCTGTTTCCAATAGCCGTAGTTGTTAATCAGATTATCGAGCAAAAACTTGACTGTCTGCTTCTGTTGCGGGGTAGGGTCGGCCACCTGTTCGGTTGACAGCGACGAGTGGCTGAAGGTGTTGATCAAGCGCACATAGGCTTCTTTGTTGCCCTCGGCGGTATTCAACAAGTCGCCCCATTTGTCATGCCCTAAGAACCCTGCGGTCTTCTCATAAAGGTTGCGAAGCAAGGTGAAATGATACCGCTCGACCTTATCTTGCGCGATGGCCTCTTCCAGCATGCGCCGCAAATGCAGATGATAGGTGAAACTCTTGTTGGCATCGCCGTATTTGGTGTTGAGCGTAAAGCTCCCGTCTGCATGGCGTTCCAGCAAATAGCAGCCGTCATTCGCGGGCTTCTTTTTCAAATCCAACTCGTTATGCAGCACGTTATAGAACAGCGGGCTATGCGTGGTGATTACAAACCTCAGTTGCGCGGGGGCCTTCTTGACCAGCTCCGCGAGGTTCACCGCCAGTTCTATCAGGTGGTTTTCGTCCAGCGAGCTGACAGGGTCGTCAACGAACACATATTCCAGCGCGTTAAACTGATCGGTCCCGCGCTGATCGGGTTCGGCGATACTCAGTTCGGCCACCACCGTCTCCAGCAGCGTGTAAAAGACGCTCCAGATAAAATTGCTTTCTTCGCCCTTCGAGATCTTGAACGCATCCGTCTTCGCGTCATCGCCTGCCTCGATGGTGAAGGTCACTTCTGAAAAGGCCTTAACCTCGGACTTGCTGCCGTCCGCGTTGTCTCGGGTATAGGCTTGGTTGAAGGTTGGTGTCAGAGCGGCCTTGGAGTAGTGTTGAAACACGCGGGTGATGTTCACCTCTTGGCCCTGATCGACCAAAATCCAGTCGGTGAAGCTGTTGGGCTGGATCACCAGCTTGGCAGCGCCATCCCCCTTCAAGTCATTGTCCCAGTAGAACAGGTCTTCGGTGAAGGCGCTGTAGTAGAGGATCTTGTTACGGGCGGGGGTGTCGTCGCCCTCGATCCTGGGGGCAATCAGGTTCTTCATCGCGCGGGACAGGCGGGTTTTGCCGGTGCCGTTGAAGGCGTAGATCAGTTGGACCTTTTTATTGGCATCGCGCAGTTGCGCGGCGATCTCTTCAAGGGTTTTGGTCATGCCTGATCCCCCTTGGGAAAGCTCAGCAGCAGATTGCGGTAGTATTCATACTGCTTTTGCCGCAGCGCGATTTCGCGCGGCAGGCCTTCGCTAATCGAGGAGGTCAGCGTGTCGAACTTGTCGAGGATCGAGACGATGCGGGCTTGCTCGGCGAGCGGGGGGACGGGAACCTTAACGCCAAGAATCCAGTCTTTCTTGAGATGCGTTTGGTCGTAGCCGCTGTCGTAAGCAAGCAACTGCGCATTCCTGTTTAGCACATAGTGAAGGAACCGCGGTAAATATGCGGCAGCCTCTTTCACCCGCAACAGGCAAACCCGTTGATTGGCTGCATAGCGGTCATTCGCGTCAACGAAAAAGGTCTTCGCGAGTGCTCGACCGTTTGGCAGATCGCTCATTACCATAGCCACATCATTCACGAACGCGGGCGTCAATACGTCTTCCCGCCTTACAAGTCTTAAGGACTTTCCTTCACTTGAAATGAAGCCCGCGGTTAACAGCGCGACATCACCGTCAGATGTAACAAGCTTTTCATGCGGTTTAGCATTCTGAAAATCGACGACATCCCCCAAGACCCGCCACTCCACATCCGCGCCGTCGAAGCTGAGGAGGTGGTTGCGGTAGTGGTTGTATTGGGTTTTGCGGGCGGTAAGCTCTGCAGTAAGCTCTGCAGTAAGCTCTGCGGTAAGCGCGGTGAAAGCGTCCAAAATCCGCACAATCTCGCCCTGTATCGCCAAAGATTTCTGCGGGTCGTCGGGGCATGGGATGGGGATCAGGATTTTTTCAACCACGAAAGCGTCTAGTGTTGGAATTCCGGCAACCCTTACTTGACCCTTGATGTGATGTTCGTGGCCGATCAAAAAATGATACAAGAACTTGCTATTGATCTCATCAGCGTGCGCCAAGGTGAAGCACCCATCAGAAGACCAGAAATCAACGGAACTGAATCCTACCGTTCCCGCAGAAGCCCCGACGTTGATCACCATCACCGAGTTGGCTGGACGATTGGCTTCGCCATAGTAACCCAAGGGATCAAGGCCACCGTGGTAAACGGGGTATTCTTCATCCTCAGACAGTTCGCTTTTGGTGAGCCGTTTCCCTCGCAGAATTTTGGCTACTTGCCCCAGCGGCACCCACTCCACCGTCGCCCCATCCAAAAGCCGCTCCAAATACCCCAGATCGCTCACGCTTCTATCTCCGCGACAATCGCGTCGATTTCGGCGCGAAGCTGGTTGATCCGCGCGACGGTCACCTTCAAATCAGCGTTCAGCACGGCGATATCCGTCACCTGACGGGTATCGCGTGGCTGCACGTAGGCGCTGACCGACAGGTTGTAGTCGTTGTCGATGATGCGCTGTTGATCCACGCATTCGGCCACATGGGCCACGTCTTCCTTGGTGGCGAACAGGCGAATAACCTCGTCGGTATGGCGATCTTCCATCAGGTTGGTGTTAGTGCTTTTGCGGAAAAACGCCTCGCCCGACGCATCAATGAACTGCACCTTTGTGTCTGGCTTGTTCTTGGCCAGCACAAGAATTGTAACCGAAATGGTGGTGCCAAAGAACAGGTTCGGCGCCAGCGCGATGACGGTTTCAACATAGTTGTTGTCGATCAGATATTGTCGGATCTTCTGCTCCGCCCCGCCGCGATAGAAGATGCCCGGAAAGCAGACAATCGCCGCGCGGCCCTTGCCTGACAGGTAATGCAGTGCATGCAGCACGAAGGCGAAGTCGGCCTTGGATTTCGGAGCCAACACACCGGCGGGGGCAAAGCGCTCGTCATTGATCAGGGTCGGATCGTCTGAGCCCTTCCATTTCACCGAGTAGGGCGGGTTCGAGACGATGGCGTCGAAGGGTTTGTCGTCGAGGAAATGCGGGTCCTCCAGCGTGTTGCCGTGCTGGATATTGAACTTGTCGTAATTCACATTGTGCAAGAACATGTTCATGCGGGCGAGGTTGTAGGTGGTGTAGTTGATTTCCTGCCCGAAGAAGCCGCCTTCAATGATGTGGTCATCGAAGTGTTTCTTGGCTTGCAAAAGCAGCGAGCCAGAGCCGCAGGCGGGGTCGTAGATCTTGTTGACGCGGGTTTGGCCGTGCAGGGCGAGTTGCGCGATCAGCTTGGACACGTGCTGCGGGGTGAAGAACTCGCCGCCCGACTTGCCCGCGTTGGCGGCATAGTTGGAGATCAGGAACTCATAGGCATCGCCGAAGGGGTCCCCCTTCGCATCCGCGAAGTCGAGCCTCAGCCCTTCGACACCCTTGAGAACCTTTGCGAGGCGTTCGTTCTTTTGGGGGACCGTGTTGCCAAGGCGGTTGCTGGTGGTGTCGAAGTCGGAGAACAGGCCTTTGATGTCTTGCTCGGACGGGTAGCCATTGGCCGAGCCTTCGATCGCCTTGAAGAAGGCGGCAAGGTCGGTGTTCAGGCTTTCGTTGGTGTTGGCGTATTTGGCCACGTTCTTGAAAAGCTGCGAAGGATAGATGAAATAGCCCTTCGTCTTCACAGCGTCATCGACGGCCTCGACAGGGATGTCGGCGTCACGCATGGCGGCGTAGTTGACGCTTGGGTCGCCGCCTTCAATGTAGGTGGTGAAGTTTTCGCTGATAAAACGGTAGAAGAGTGCGCCCAAGACGAATTGCTTGAAGTCCCAGCCGTCAACCGCGCCGCGCACGTTGTTCGCGATTGCCCAGATCTGGCGGTGAAGTTCGTCACGCTGTTGTTGCCCGGTCATTTCTGTTTCCCCTCTTGTTCCTGCTGGGCGATCCAGCGATTAATCTCGCTTTTGCGAAACCGCCACGCACTGCCAACCTTAAAGCCCGGAACCTTGCCTTCGGATGCGAACCGATAAGCCGTTTTCTCCGCGATCTTGAGATAATCGGCGAGTTCTTTCACGGTCATGATGTCATCGTTGGGCATTCCGGAATGTCCTTTCAGATGGATCTGGGTTGAAAATAGAGGAACCTGAGGTGGGCAGCAAGTTCCTTGATCAGAGCGCCTGCGGGTGGTGCCTGGCATGACTGGCTTTTGATTGGGTCATAGGAGAGCTGGCACTTGCCCTGATGGATCAACACCTTACGGCGACAGCCGGCCGTGCCTATGGCCGCGCAGATAGCGCTAGACGGTGGTCACGCCACATTGCGTTCAGAAGTCCCTGCATCCCGCCATCGACGGCACGCCCACTTGGCACCCCGGTTACGCCAAATCTCAGCGGCGCCGGAAGAAGGTCGAAGAGCCTTTTCGGCGAGGTAACAATCGTCATAGGCATTGCGCAGATCAGCCGCGACTGTTCTTGTTCACTCGCACCCAGTTAGAGGGGCGCCTATTTCCGGAGGAATGGCAGGTGTCGGGCATGAAGGCCACGGCCTCAGGGCGGTGCGACCTCGACGGCCTTTCCGTCACCGATGCCATTTTGCTCGGCAACGCCAGCGACTATCTGATCGAGCCGCACTTTCAGGGCGGGGTCTGGCGCTATGCAGCCGTGCAGCTTGGCGCGATGCAGGCGCTTACATCGATCACCGCGACCCAGCTGCAGCAAAGGGGCCAGACCAATGCGCCGCCTCAGTCCATGCGGCTGCGTCGCATGGTAACGGCTTGCGAGACGGCGCGGTTGTGGGTTCGGAACGCGGCGCGTGTCATCGAAAGGCCAAGGGCGACCGCCGCAGACATTCCATGTGCCATCCTCACCCGCATTGTGGTGGCGGATGAAGCCGTGGCACTGATGACCGCGATGGATCAGGCGCTTGGTGCTGCGTCTTTCGCAACGGCGCATCCGGCGGACCGCATCAGGCGCGATCTGCAGTTCTACATTCGACAGGCCAACCCCGACGGCATGGCGCAAGCCGCGGTGGAGCGCATCCTGACCGACCCCGATCTGAGCAGACGCTGGTGGCTTGAATGAGGGGCAATCTGCTGCGCTCGTTGCAGGACGCAAGACCCGCAACGGCGGAGATGCTGATTGGCGGCCGGTCTTCCTTGGTCGTGGTCGCACCCCATCCCGACGACGAAACCTTGGGCTGCGGGGCGACCCTGTCGGAGGCAAGCCGGATCGGTCTGGACTGCAGCGTCATCTGCGTGACGGACGGCTCGCGCTCGCACCCTGCGTCGCGCGACTGGCCCGCGGCACGGTTGGCGGAAGAGCGACGGCGCGAGCTGTTGGCAGCGGTCGGCCGGCTCGCGCCTGGTGCCGAAGTCCACTGGCTCGGACACCCCGATTGCGCCGCCCCCGAAGGCGAAGATGCCGCCCGGCAGATCGGCGCGCTCATCCCCCGTGACGCTCTGGTCTTGGGGCCGTGGATACAGGACCCCCATATCGATCACGAGCGCACGGCCCAGCTTCTGCGCCTTCTGGGATCTGAGCGCCTTGACCTGCGCTTTCTGGATTATCCGATCTGGGGGCGGTTTCGCGAGGATGGTGAGGTTCCGGCGGACATCTGGACCTTGCTCGCCCGTGATGCCGAAGGGGTCAAACGCGCCGCGCTCACCCTCACCGCTGCAGCTTGACCCGAACTATGGGCTGAAGTTCCGCGGCGTGCCTGGTGCGTATGCCCGTGGCAAAACCGGCACGGAACGGGCCGGAACCAACAAGATCGAGGCACAGCATGTCGTGAAGGCGGTTGCGGAGCATGCGCGCACAAGCCCAGAGCTTTCGCTGGGCGTCGTCGCCTTCTCGAAGGCTCAGTCTGATACGTTGACCGAAGCACTCGAATACGAACGCCGCCGGGACCCTGTGCTTGACGCGTTCCTGCGGGAGGGGCGCTCCGAGGATGTCTTCGTCAAGAGCATCGAGAACGTGCAGGGAGACGAACGAGATGTCATCTTGATCTCTGTCGGATACGGCCCGCAGGACCCCAATGGGCGCTTGGCTTCCATGTCATTCGGCCCGGTCAATGGAGAGGGCGGAGAGCGTCGCCTGAACGTTCTCTTCTCGCGCGCCAGGATCCGATGCGAGGTTTTCGCCTCTTTCGGTCCGGGCGACATTGATCCCAGCCGGTCTTCCCGCGAGGGCCCTCGCGTGCTGAAGCGTTTCCTCGATTTCGCCAAGACCGGCGTCATTGAGGAGCGGATTGCGACAGGTCTGGAGGCCGACAGCCCCTTCCGGGTGAACAACCTCCTGAGACTTCACAGCTAGGCTACGAGGCAGACCTCCAGGTCGGAACCGCTGGTTTCCGGATAGATATAGGTGCGCGCCACCCTGATCGGCCCGCCCAATACATCGTGGCGGTCGAGTGCGATGGGGCTGCCTATCACTCGGCACTTTGGGCGCGTGAACGGGACCGACTTCGTCAGGATGTGCTGGAAAGCCTTGGCTGGCGTTTCCACAGGATCTGGAGCACAGACTGGTTCCATCGGCGCGACCATGAGATCCGACGCCTCGCCGAAGCCTTGCTCGAAGCAAAGGAAGCCGCATCAGACGGAATTGCCGTGCGCGGCGCCAATGCGGTCGGCATCCTTCAGGCCGTCATGAAAGATGACGCACCTACCAGCCCGATCGAGATCGGGCATCTGGAGCTCATAGCTCCTGCCTATACCCGCGCGGAACTATCTGTGCGCGCATCGGTGGAGCCGCATGAAGCGCCGCAGGGTCAACTCGGCGATCTGATCATCAAGATCGTCGACATCGAAGGGCCGATCCACGTAGATGAGGTCTCGCGGCGGATTGCGGCCGCTTTCGGCAAGTCCCGCACCGGTGGTCGCATCGTCGATGCCACAGTGCGTGCCCTGCAAGCAGTTCAGCGGAGAAGCGACAACAGGCTTCGTCGCCTCGGGCAGTTCGTGTTGAATGACGCACAGCTGGCCACGCCTCCGGTCCGTGATCGAAGGTCAGAGAACGGGGCGGTCCTGAAGGCTGAGTATCTGCCTCCAATGGAAATCGCGGCGGCTGCGACACGAATTCGGGCTGAGAGCGGACCTATGCCACCAGAGGAAATGACCCGGGCCATGGCAAGGCTGTTGGGGTTCCAACGCGTAGGGCCGGATCTGTCGGAGGCAATCCTTGCCGTCGTCATGGAGGGAAAGTGTGATCGGGAGCCGGCGGCGTAAGGTCTAGCCCCCCCAAAACGAAGATGACCGCCAGAGGCGGTCATCGTAAAATCAAGGAGTTACCAAACCTATGCCCCGAACTGGGCCAACTATGCCCCCAGCCGGCAGCAACTATGCCCCGAGCTACAACGCTCAGTGAGTCCACGCACCCCGGCGGTCCGTCGCAAAATTCTCACCATAGCCCCGCACGCGGATGTTCTGCTTGCGGCGGTGGGGTTCCAGCACGTCATAGGACAGCCCATGCTCGCGCGCATATTCTTCCGCGGCTTCGCGGCTGTCGAAGCGCAGGCGCACCTGGCTTTGGGTGTCGTCAGAGCTGGTCCAGCCCATCAGCGGGTCGATCTCGCGCGCGGCGGCGGGGGCGTAGTCCAGGACCCAGGTCTTGGTCTTCGCAGCGCCGGACTGCATGGCGGTTCTGGCTGGCTGGTAGATACGCACTCGCATGGCTGAACCCTCCTTCTGAGACAGGGCCGTTATCGGCAAAACCGGACGGCTCTGCAAGGGGGTTGCTGGCGCGGCGAGGCCCTTGCGAACGGAGGAGAGCGACTGCCGACCGGAGCGTGGGAGCGAGGGGTGGGTGGGTGGTGCACCCGGTCGGCAGCCTTATTGCTGCTTGCAGGAACAAACTAGGATCATCCGTCCCATCGCGCAACGGATTCGCGGCGCCCCGCCGGGCCCAAGTGCCGAAAATGCCGGGTAATCCGTCAACCATCCGGAAACTCCGCGCATCAGCGCTTGAACCGGAACAAAAACAGATCAAATTAGGACGGCCGCAGCAACAGGTCTCGCCATGCCCCACAACAACATGAACATGCCGATGCACCGCCCCGACGTGCTGACCCGCCCCAAGCTGGAAGGCGGCCGCCGTTTCGTGATGCACAGCCCGTTCCAGCCGGCGGGCGATCAGCCCATGGCGATCAAGGAACTGGCGGAGGGCGTGCGGTCGGGCGAGCGTGACCAGGTGCTGCTGGGAGCCACCGGCACCGGCAAGACCTTCACCATGGCCAAGATCATCGAAGAGACGCAGCGCCCGGCGATCATCCTTGCGCCCAACAAGACGCTGGCGGCGCAGCTCTACGGCGAATTCAAGGGCTTCTTCCCCGAGAATGCCGTCGAATACTTCGTCAGCTACTATGACTATTACCAACCCGAAGCCTATGTGGCGCGGTCGGATACCTATATCGAGAAGGAATCGCAGATCAACGAGCAGATCGACCGGATGCGCCACTCGGCGACCCGGGCGCTGCTGGAACGGGATGACGTGATCATCGTCGCCTCGGTCAGCTGTATCTACGGCATCGGCTCGGTCGAGACCTATTCGGCGATGACGCAGGACATGGTCGTCGGGCAGATCTACGAACAGCGCGCCTTCATCCAGGAGCTGGTGGCGCAGCAATACAAGCGGCTCGATGCCGCCTTCGCCCGCGGCGCCTTCCGGGTGCGCGGCGACAGTGTCGAGGTCTGGCCCGCCCACCTTGAGGACCGGGCTTGGCGGTTTTCCTTCTTCGGCGAAGAGCTGGAGGCGATCACCGAGTTTGACCCGCTGACCGGCGCCAAGACCGACAATTTCAAGCAGATCCGCATCTATGCCAACAGCCACTACGTCACCCCGCGCCCGACCATGCAGCAGGCGACCAAGGGCATCCGCAAGGAGCTGACCCTGCGCCTCCAGCAGCTGAACGACGAGGGGAAACTGCTCGAAGCGCAGCGGCTGGAACAGCGCTGCACCTTCGATCTGGAAATGCTCGAGGCGACGGGCGTGTGCAACGGCATCGAGAATTACAGCCGCTACCTCACGGGGCGCGCGCCCGGCGAGCCGCCGCCGACCCTGTTCGAGTTCATCCCCGACAATGCCATCGTGTTCGCGGACGAATCCCACGTCTCGGTCCCGCAGATCGGCGCGATGTACAAGGGCGACTACCGGCGCAAGTTCACGCTGGCCGAGCATGGCTTCCGCCTGCCGTCCTGCATGGACAACCGCCCGCTGAAATTCGAGGAATGGGACGCGATGCGCCCGCAATCGGTGTTCGTGTCGGCCACTCCTGCCGCGTGGGAGCTGGAACAGACCGGCGGCACCTTCACCGAACAGGTGATCCGCCCCACCGGCCTGATCGACCCGATGGTCGAGATCCGCCCGGTGTCCATGCAGGTCGATGACCTGCTGGATGAGGTCCGCAAGGTTTCCCAGGCGGGCTTCCGCACGCTGGTGACGACGCTGACCAAGCGCATGTCCGAAGACCTGACCGAATACATGCACGAACAGGGCATCCGCGTCCGCTACATGCATTCCGACATCGACACGATCGAGCGGATCGAGATCCTGCGCGACCTGCGGCTGGGGGCCTTCGATGTGCTGATCGGCATCAACCTGCTGCGCGAGGGGCTGGATATCCCCGAATGCGGGCTGGTGGCGATTCTGGATGCGGATAAGGAAGGCTTCCTGCGCTCCGAAACCTCGCTGATCCAGACCATCGGGCGGGCGGCGCGGAACTCTGAAGGCCGGGTGATCATGTATGCCGACCGCATCACCGGCAGCATGGAACGGGCGATGCGCGAGACCGACCGCCGCCGGGCCAAGCAGGTCGCCTATAACGAGGAACATGGCATCACCCCGACGACGATCCGCAAGAACGTCGACGATGTGCTGTCGGGGCTGTGGCAGGGCGACACCGACCAATCGCGCGTCACTGCCAAGATCGGCAAGCCGATGGTGGGCGCCAACCTCGCCGCGCATCTGGATGCGATGCGGACCGCGATGCGCAAGGCCGCCGAGAACCTGGAGTTCGAGGAAGCCGCGCGGCTGCGCGACGAGGTGAAGCGGCTGGAGGCGGTGGAGCTGGCGATTGCCGATGACCCGCTGGCGCGGCAGTCGGTGGTGGAAGAAGCGGCAGAGGCGGCGGTTAAGGGATCGGGCCGCAGCACCGGCGGGCGCGGCGGAATGCGCGGCGGCAAGGCACGGCGGGGTCGGTAAGTCGCTTGCGCGTTATGCGATTTTTGGGCGGATTTCTTTAGGATTTTACGCCAGAAGTTGCACTTTTTCAACATTCTGCAGCCTGACCCCGGCAACGCTTTCCGGGGTGGCGCCCCGACCAGTCCCCCCGATCTTAACCCCTTGTTAACCTCGCCTCCTGCACCTTTGCCGGGACAGGAGGCAACCGATGGTCCCGCATCTTCCCTCGCGCTTGCCCGGGCTGTTGGTGGTGCTGGCCGTGCTGTGCCTGTTCGCCGGTGGGGCATCGGCCGGCCCCTGGCCGCGCGAAAAGGGCGATCTGTTCCTGTCCTTCTCGCATGAGACGGCGAGCGAGGCCGGAAGCGACGCCGCTGGCTGGACATCTCTCTACGCCGAATACGGGCTGACCCCGCGCTGGACGGTCGGGCTGGATCTCGGCAGCGGCGGGGATACGCAGATCGGGATGATCTTCGTGCAGCGCGCCGTGGGCAGGCAGGATGGCCCCGGGCGACTGGCCTTTTCCAGCGGGGTCGGGCTGCAAACCGGCGCAGCGCCGCAGGCCTTCGGCATGATGGGCGCCGCCTGGGGCCGCAGCCTCGGCACCCCGCTCGGCCCCGGCTGGGTCGCGGTGGAGCCGCAACTGCGCATGGGCGTCGCGCTGACCGACGAATGGCCGCCGACACTGGTGCTGGACGTGGACGGCACGTTGCTGACCACCGCCAGCACCAAGCTGGACCTGACACTTGGCGCAACTCTGCGGCCCAAGCTGATCGTTATGGGACAGCTTCAGATGGAGCGGGTGGTGGAGGGCGAGACGACCGCCCGCCTCACCGCTTCGGCCGTGCGCGATGTCGGCAGGCGCGGCAAGTTGCAGTTGGGGGTATCCGCCCCGGTTCAGGGCAAGGGCGATGCCGCACTGAAGCTTGGCACCTGGCTGGAGTTCTGAGGCGCCCCGAACGGGGGCGCCCCGAAACGCCCCCTGCCCCGCCGTCAGTCGAACAGCAGCCGCACCAGCGCCAGCACGATCACCGCGCCGACCGCCGCAACCAGCAGCACCATCACGATGCCCGAGGCGGCCAGCGCCCCGATCCCGGCGGCGATCACCAGCAGCGGCACCGCCAGCGCCGTCACCACGCCCACCAGCAGATAGCGGCCCAGATGCCGCCCGCCAGACACCGCGCTGGCGCCCCAGCCAGCCATCAGCCCGACCACCACCAGCAGCACCAATGCCACCCAGCCCAGAGCCTCGACGAAACCTTCCATGCCGTAGTCCTTTCCCTCAATGCCGCGCCGGGCCGTGTCAGAACACCTCTGCCACCTCGTACATCACCGGCTCGAATCTTGAACACAACGCCGCAATGGCCCGGTTGCGTTCCCGCATTTCTGGTGTGCGCAGCATTGCCTGGAAATCCTCGCGCCTTTGCCACTGGCTGTAACTCGCGATCCGGGTCTGCGCGTCGTTGACGTGGATCGCGCCCGAGATGAAGCCGGGCTGGTGGCGGATGAACTCGGCATAGGCAGCGGCAAGCGCTTCTTGCAGGTCGCCGCAGGTGCCGGGCGTCATCTCGAAGGTGGTCAGCACCGTCTGGCAGGTGGTCTCGCGGGAAATTGTGGTCATCTGGGGTCCTCCTCTGGCCGCCAGTCTGGCACCTTGGCCCGAGTCGTGCATCCCTGCACGCACTGGACTGAAAGGAAAATCCGATGTTTCGCCTGCTGCCCCCTGCCCTGGTCATGCTTCTGGCCCTCCCCGCCGCCGCCAGTTCGGACGATGCCTGGGAGGCATTCCGCGCCGAGGTGGACAGCGCCTGCCGCGCGCTGGTCACCGGACCGGGCGCGCCATCGGTGGAGGTAGAGCCCTTCGGATCGGCCAGCTACGGGGTGGCGCTGATCACGATGGCCTTGCCGGACGGTGCGTCCGAGCGCTATGCCTGTGTCTTCGACAAGGAAAGCAAAGCGGCGGAACTTGCGGGGCCGTTCCCCGAGGCCGAAGCCGCGCCCGAAAGCGAGTAGCGATGAAATTCCTCGACCCCGCCGACCCGTTCTTCCGCCCGATCTGGCGCCGGCGGGCGGTGGTGATCGCGCCCGCGCTGTGGGCGGCATTCGAGCTCTACGGCGGCAATCCCGGCTGGGCGCTGCTGTTCGGCGGGGCAGCGGGCTATGCGTGGTGGATGCTGTTCGGCCCCGGCAACAAGGCCGGGTGACCGCAGTCGGAGGAAAACGCTGCGCGCTTCAGGCCAGCAGCGCCTGTACCTCGGCGGCAAGGCGGCGGATCTCGTCATCGGCCGGCCCGCGGCGCGGGGCTTCCAGCACACCCAGCCCCACCCCCAGCGTTTCGGCATAGACGATGCGGTTCGCCAGCCGCGTCTCGGCAAGCTCCGCCTCCAGCGCGGCGGCGGCCTCGGCCACCTCCTCGCCCAGACGCGTGCCGGCCTTGGCACGGTTCAGCACCACGGTCGTGCGCTTCCTCTCGCGCCGGGCCAGATCCAGCACGCCCTCGGTCGCCCACAGATCGACATGGCTGGAGGCGACGGGGATCAGGATCAGGTCGGCCTCGCGCAGCGTCGGGCGCAGGTCGGCATCGACCTTGGGCGGCGTGTCGACGATGATGAAATCGGCATCCCGGCGCAGCTTTTCGCATTCATAGCCGACGCCCCAGGCCGAGGAGGTGGAAAACTCCATTCCGGGATCCCCAAGCCTCTCGCGCCGCGCCATGAACCAGCGGCCAAGGCTGCCCTGCGGATCGGTATCCAGCAGCGACACCTTGGCGCCCTGTTGCAGGAAGGCCACCGCCAGGTTGACGGCAATCGTGGTCTTGCCAGATCCGCCCTTCTGCTGTGCGACTGCGATTACCTTGCCGGCCATCGGCTCCCCCTCCATTTTGCTGCAGCGCAGCATAGCAGCAGGTCCGGAGATTGCACGGGATAATATGCCGCGCCTCTCACCGCTGCCGCCCTGCCGCCCGCTCCCGCACCATCGCCACTGCGAGTTGCAGGCCAAGGCCCGCGATCAGGATCGCGGTGTCGAGCGCCAGATCCCGGTCCAGCCCCACGCGCAGCCCGGCGAGTTTTACCGCCTGCCCGGCAAAGGCCAGCACGGTGCCAAGCGCGAACACGGTCAGCCCATGCCGCCCCAGCACCGCCAGGGGCCAGGCAGCCCGGTGCGCGCAGGCGCGGCGCACGATGGGCAGGGCCGAGAGCAGGTAGGCCAGCGCGAGGAAGTGCAGCAACCGCGGGCCGGACACGAAGGTCTTGTCATAGTCGAACAGGAAATCCGGCAGCCAGGTGTCGCGCAGCGCGAACATCCCCGCGTTCAGCCGCGCACCCAGATCGTCCCACAGCGCCCAGACCATGATACCAAGAACCACCACAGCCGACAGCGCCACCAGCCGGCGCCGCACCGGCACCAGCCGCCTGCCCTGCTTCATGGCCGTGCCCGAGGCGAGGCCAAGCACGAACAGCAGCTGCCAGGAGAGCGGGTTGAAGAACCAGATCGACTCCGTCGGATAAGTTGGTGGCGCAATGCGCAGGCTGCCGGCCACCAGCCAGACCAGCACTGAAACCGCGATCAACGCCAAGGGCGCGCGCAGGGCAGCCCAGAGCAGCGCCGGCGTTACCGCCAGCAACACGGCGTAGAGCGGCAGGATGTTCATGTAGCCAAGCTGGTGCGACAGCAGCGCCAGCCCGAGGAATCCGGCCAAGGGATCGGCCAGCAAGGGCGGCACATTGTTGATCTCGGCCATCCCGGGCAGGCCCCACCACAGCACCGCGGCGCCGGTCAGCCCAAGCGCGATGACCGTCACCGTCATATGCACCAGGATCAGCGCCCAGGCCCGGCCCCAGACCCTTGTGATCGCCGGCCAGAGCGACGCGCGCCGGAAGCCGCCCGAATAGGCCAGCCCGGCGGCGAGGCCCGACATGAACACGAACCCCTCGGCAGCGTCGGAGAAGCCGAAATTGCGGCTGGTCCAACCCTCCCAGGCGGTGTTCGGGACGTGGTTGATGAAGATCATCACCAGCGCCAGCCCGCGCAGCACGTCAAGCCGCGCATCGCGCACCGAGGCGCCCGGCATGGGGTCAGGCATAGGCGGTTGCTGGCTCGGGCGCCGGTCCGGGACGGGGTGCCTCGGCCTCGGCGGTGCCGGTCCAGACCGCAAGGATATGCTTCCAGGCAAGGATCACCGGGCTCGGCGCAATCTCGGCCGGGACGGTGAACAGCCGCGCCCCGCCGGTCCGCGCCGGGCCGCTGCGCTGCGAGGACCAGGCGATCAGTTGCGGCGCGAACAGCATCGGCAGGCCCACCGGCAGCAGCCAGGCCACCAGCACCGGCGTCAGCCACCACACGAACAGCAGCCCGGCAAGGCCGGTCAGCGCGATCCAGCGGCTGTTGGCCCAAGCCTCGGCAATGCCAAGCGTGCCATCGCCGCGGTTGTTGGTCGGCCAGCCGCTGTCGAGTCCGAACATCACCTGCGCGACGGACCTTGTCTGATACATCAGCATCACCGGCGCGATCACGCTGGAGAACAGCAGCTCGGTCAGCGTTGACCGCAGCCCGGTCCAGCCGCCGCCAAAGCCACGGGCGCGGCCGGTCCAGGCGGCATGAGCCGCGATCAGCAGCTTGGGCAGCAGCAGCAGGCCAAAGATGCCGATGGCAAGCTCTACCGCCTTGGCGGTGTCGTTATGCGGGAAGGTCGGGAACAGCTGTTCATAGGGGGTCGGGAAATAGTCCGGCGTCGGCGCCAGCACGATGGCGGCGATCGAGGCGGTGATGAACCCCAGCCAGAACAGCGGCGCGATATAGGCGAGGATGCCCTGCAGGAACACGAACCGGCTCCACGGCTTCAGCCCCGGCGCCATCAGCAGCCGCGAATGCTGCAGGTTGCCCTGGCACCAGCGGCGGTCGCGCTTGGCATAGTCGATGATGTTCTCGGGGCCCTCCTCGAACGAGCCCTCCAGGTCGACATCCACCCGCACCGTCCAGCCCGACCGCGCCAGCAGCGCCGCTTCGACATAGTCATGGCTCATGATGTGGCCGCCAAAGGGCGGATCGCCCGCCAGCACCGGCAGACCGCAGCTTTGCGCGAAGGCCTGCACCCGCACCATGGCGTTATGGCCCCAGAACGGGCCGGTATGGCCCTGCAGCGTCGCCAGCCCGCGGGCGAAGATCGGCGAGTAGAAACTGGCAGAGAACTGCATGGCGCGGCCAAAGCGCGACTCCGCCTCGATGACCTTTGGCAACGATTGCAGCAGGCCCAGCTTCGGGTCCGCCTCCATCCGCCGCACCATCTCGGCGATGGTGCCACCCTCCATCAGGCTGTCAGCATCGAGGATCAGCGCAAACTCATAGGCCGCGCCCGACCGCTCGATGAAATCCTCGATATTGCCGGCCTTCTTGCCGGTGTTGACGGCGCGGCGGCGATAGAACATCCGCCCCTCGGCGCCGCGTTCCGCGATCAGCCGCAGGAACCAGCGGCGTTCGGCCGCGGCAATCTCGTCATTGCGGGTGTCCGACAGGATGGCGAAATCGAACTTGTCGGTCAGCCCAAGCGCCGCCAGCGAGGCATCCATCGCCGCCACCCGCGCCAGAACCGGGGCCGGCTCCTCGTTATAGACCGGAACCAGAATGGCCGTGCGCCCGCGGATCACGGGCACATCTTCCGCCAAGGCCGGAATGACCGCAGGGCTGCTGCGCGAGAACAGCCCGAGCATGCCCTGACAGGCGCCCCAGGACAGCCAGAAGGTCGACAGCAGGATCAACCCGCTGCGCAGCCAGTCCATTGCTTGCAGCCCGTCGCCCGAGCCGTATTGCAAGAAGAGTGCGCCCGCGGCAAAGCCAAGGCCGATAGCCAGCACCAGTGCAAGGCTGCGCGCAGCCCAGGTCCGGGGCAGGCTCGTCTGCCGGGGCGACAAGGCTTAGTTTCCAAGCCTGCGGGTTCGGACCCCGGCCCCGAACACGGCGATCAGCCGCGACCAGAGCGTGCTCGGCCGTTCCAGCACCTGCCGGGGCATGGCCAAGGGCGCGGCCGGAAGGGCCCCGATGAGTGTTCCAACGTGATCGGCGTCCTGCATCTGCATGTCGCCCTTCTCAAAGCTCATTCCTGCACCCATTGATACAGCCAGGTTTCGGTCAATTTGCGGTCATACCCAGCAACATGGGCAACCATCTCTGTTACGGTTCCGGGCCGGCCGCGGACGTCCACGACCAGGCGCCAGATCCCGGTTCCGTCGATTTTCGACAGCACTGTGGTCAGGGCCTCGCCCCCCATGATGTTCACGACGGGGGCGACTTCGGCGTCCGGGGGTAGCTGTCCCAGCACGCCGCCTTCGAAGTCCACAACAAACTTCCGCGTCCCCGGTTCCGCCTCGGCGCCCGAAACACCGCCCGTGCCTGCGCGGGTATCCGCCACCCATGCCAGATCGCCGTTCGGATCCGGGGCCAGCGCGCCCCAATGCAGGCGGTAGCGGAACTCGCGCATCTCGCCGGCGCGGATGGCCTCATCCGGCGCCCAGAAGGCAACGATATTGTCGTTGACCTCGAGGTCCGACGGGATCTCGACCAGCCGCACGGAACCCGAGCCCCAGTCACCCAGCGGCTCCACCGCCAGCGAGGGACGCTTTTCATAGCGCGCCTCGGCATCCTGGTAATGCTCGAAATCGCGGTCGCGCTGATAGAGCCCGAAACTGCGCATCGCGGGCTCTGCCAGAACCGAAACCGACAGCCGCGGCGGGTTGTTCAGCGCGCGCCACAGCACCTCGCCATTGGGCCGGGTGATCATCAGCCCGTCGCTGTCATGCACCTTGGGGCGGTAATCGGCAAAGAACTCGCGGTTGTTGGCGGCATAGAGGAACATCGAGGTCAGCGGTGCCACGCCCAGTTGTGCCACATCGGCACGGAAGAACAGCCGCGCCGTCACTTCCATCACCGTGTCCGACCCCGGGGTGATGACGAAGCGGTAGGCGCCGGTGACGCTGGGGCTTTCCAGCGCGGCATTCACCACAACCTGCTGCGCGCCTTCGGAGGGGCGCTCCAGATAGAAGGCGGTGAAGCGCGGAAACTCCTCGCCCCCCGGCAGCCCGGTGTTGATGGCAAGGCCGCGGGCCGAGAGGCCATAGAGGTTGCCCCGGCCAAGCGCGCGGAAATAGCTGGCGCCGACGAAAGACACCAACTCGTCCAGCACATCGGCCCGGTTCAACCCGTGATGCAGACGGAAACCCGCCACGCCCGGCAGGTTGAAGTGCTGCGGCACCCGCTCGCCCAGTTCATGCCGGTATTCGAAATCGTCGGTCGAGAACACGATCTCCTCCGCAGCGCCCTCCACCACGTCGAAGATCCGCACCGGCTCGGCGAACAGCCAGCCCATGTGATAGGCCTGCACGCGGAACGGGCTGCCGGGCACCGACCAGCGGGCGCGGTCCGGCAGGAAATTGATCTGGCGGTAGTCGTCATAGCCAAGGTCGGCCAGAAACCCTTCCAGCGGCGGCACCGGCTCGGGATCGTGCAACGCACGCTCGCGCATCGTCTCGGTCAGCAGGTCATAGGAGAAGGGGGGCGGCGGCGCCGGCTCTGGCTCCGCGGCGGGCACCTCGACCGGCGCAGCCTCTTGCGCCCAGACAGGGCCGCCAGCGGCAACAAGCAGCGCGCTGCATGCGGCAGAGCCGAACAATCCACGCCGTGTCATCATGAGGGAGGGGGTGTCGTTTCTTGGTCTCATTCTTCTGACGATCATAATGCTGGCTCCCATCGACGGCGGAACCGAACCGTTCTGGCTGCCTTGGCCGGCAAGAGTGCCAACCCGATCTCGCTGCTTCCCCGGGCTCGCCCGGCCCGAATCGCAATCCCGTTTCACACCCCGTTCGACCACTCATAGCGCAGTCCCTTCGCAGGTGCAGCACCTTCATGCTGCAATGCGCAAAACCTTGCCGTCCCACGCAAAAATAGCACGGCGACAGCATGGCGCCAACGCGGTCATCTGGGCATGATCGCGCAGCAGATCAAGGGACCATCCCTGCGCGAAGGCTGCGCACAAGTGGGCAAAACCAGACCCGCAGGGGCACTGGGGCCCGCTGCAGGCGCAGGGCATATGGGAAAAGCAAGGATGGTACCGCCTACCCGGCTCGAACGGGTGACCCCCAGATCCACAATCTGGTGCTCTAACCAACTGAGCTAAGGCGGCACTGCGGGCGCATTTAGCGGCTGCGTGGATCGAATGCAAGGGCTTGGTGCGGGCGCAAGACCCTGACCCGGTGCGCGGCCCCGGCAATCACCAAGGTTGCCGCCCCGCGCCCGCATCCTATGCTGAAGCTCCACAGTCCGGAGCCGCAGATGTGCAACCTCTACAGCCAGACCAAGAGCCAAGATGCGATGCGGCACGTCTTCGATGCCGTGCTCGAGGCGGTTGAGGCTTTGGACGACAGCGCCGGCAACCTGCCGCCGATGCCCGGCATCTACCCAGACTACACCGCGCCGATCCTTCGCGCCGGGCCCCGCGGATGGCGGCTCGGCACCGCCCGCTGGGGTATGCCGACCCCGCCGCAGTTCCTGGTGGGCAAGCGCACCGATCCGGGCGTGACCAACATCCGCAACGCCGCCTCGCCGCATTGGCGGCGCTGGCTCGGGGTGCAGAACCGCTGCCTTGTGCCCTTCACCAGCTTCTCGGAACTCGACGCCCGCCCCGGTGCGCCGCGCAATCACCCGGTCTGGTTCGCTCTGGCCGAGGATCGGCCGCAGGCCTTCTTCGCCGGTCTCCACACCGAGTGGACCTCGGTGCGCAAGCTGAAGGAGGGCGAGGTGACGGCGGACCTGTTCGGTTTCCTCACCTGCCCCCCGAATGCCGAAGTGGCGCCTGTCCATCCCAAGGCGATGCCGGTCATCCTGACCCGGCCCGAGGAGTGGCGGCTCTGGCTGACCGCCCCCGCCCCCGAGGCGCTGCGGCTGCAACGGCCACTGCCGGACGGGATGCTGCAGATCGTGGCGGAGGGTGTGCGGGAGGACATAGCGTGATGACGCTCGACCTTGCGAAATTCCTGCGCGGCGACAGCTGACATCAATAGTTGGGGGTTCGGCGCGGCGCGGCACTGTCACGATGATCGGTTGCTCCGACGAGGTCCGGCACGCTGCAGGGCCAACGCCCCGACGTCTGGAAGCCCTCCCACTCTGACGATTATGTAAGCCGAAGGCGGATAGCCTGGATAAGCCGATCACACGCGCAGCGCGCGCGTCGTGCGGGCGGAGAGCGCAAATTCGCTGCGCAGACGACGATCCCGGGCATCGGGCCGCTCGACGATCGGCAATCTTGATCGGGGTGAGAGGAGCCAGATTGCACCCAACCTAGCCAAACGCGATATTCCCGTCATGGATCTTGGGTGTGAGGTGAGATTTGACGTTGAACACAGCTTTATTCTTGCCTCCGACCTTGGCCTGATACAGGCATTGGTCGGCCATCTCGAATGCAGATTCAAGCGACAGAGGGCCTTCACTCCAGCACACGCCGACACTTACCGACAGGCCCAAAGGCAGATCAAGATCCTCGTTCCCGAATCTGGAGATCGCATCCTGGATACGCGCAACTATTTTGGCCGTATTGCCGGCGCTTATATTTGGGAAGCACATGAGGAATTCGTCCCCTCCAAACCGGGCGCACAGATCGCGGCTGCGGATGCTGCGCTGCAGGATCTTGGATAGGCCGACCAGAGCCAGGTCACCCACGGCATGTCCGTGGGTGTCGTTGATGCGTTTGAAATTATCCAGGTCAACGATGATAAAGGCCGTGCCCGATGACGGCTTTTTCAGGACGGACGACTCGTAGCTTTTCTCGAAGGCTCGACGGTTCATTACTTCGGTCAGCGGGTCGGAAGACGCCAGATTGACCAGTTGTTGCTCTCGTTCGGTTTGTCGACGGTGACGTTCAAGCAGGCTTCCCAGAAGCAGGGATCCGATGATGTTCGTCGTGGTCAATACCGGAACAGCCGTTGAAAAGATATCCTGCCAATGCTCGCGAGGCAGCAAGAAGGTAGAGAGGTAGGACAGACTGATGGTCAGACCCAGGATGACAAAGTGAACCTCATTTTTTTCTTCGACATCTCGGGTGAAATGTCTCCAGCAAAGCCCTGCACATCCGGCCGTAAGTAGAGAGAAAATGCAAACGCTGGCCGAAGGTGCAGCTTCATGGTACCTGGTGAAAGCAGCGATCAGGAAGACAATCAGACCAGAAATCGGTCCGAAAATCGCAGCTGCGAGGCCGACGAACAGATTGCGTGGATCATTCTGAATACCGCTCACGTTCATGATCGGTTGCAGATAGACCAGGACTGCCCCTACACCAAGGATCGCGCCGAAGACCATCTGCTGCACTGTCTTATTCAGCGACAGTCTAGAGGTCGCGCTGAATGAAAGCGCTATCAAGGCCATCAACCCGGCAAGGTTCAGTACAGGCATGAAGTACTGCGACAGCATTGCAAGCTCCCAACTATCCTGATCCAGCTTCGATCACGGAATTCGGCCGTGGCTGGTAGCGCGCTTCCGAAAACGACCAGCACCCGAACCGATACACAAACGTCGCAAGGAGCCATGAAGCACGCACAGGCGAAAGGTTAATGCCAGTCATCGCGACATTCAACGTGTCCTTTTGGGCAGCATGCCCTGCAGACCGACTTTCCGGCGATCATGGTGCGGCAAGGTCGCGTCCGGCTCGGCAATCTGCCCCATGCCCGCGAACTCATGGCGGTCTGGCTCGCCAATTATACCACCGCGCGGCCACATTCCGCGCTGCGAGGCGCACAGACAAGATCGCGCCTAGCTCCGGGCGGTGGGCCGGATCACGATACTGCCAACGTTCTATCGGAGGGTTGATTGAGCGCAGAGAGGGTACCGCCTGCGATCGCGTCTGGCGCAATGGCGATCTCGCCGATCCGTTTCGCAATCATCTGCCGGGTGGCTGATGCTGTCCCCGAAGCTGGTCGCGATCATCCCGGGCGAGATTTCGGTCACCCCTGAGGGTCGGGCCTCCCAGACACTGGCCTGGTGACCTGCCACTGGTCTTTCATCCAGCCGCGACCGGAGCCCGTTGGTCATTTACGCCTTTCGGCGCGGGTTGAGCAATCGCCCGGCGCGCGGAACTTTCATTGCGTGCAGCGGGTCGGGCGATTGC